>NZ_JBEYUW010000001.1:661186-1178451 GCF_040643735.1 Streptomyces sp. NPDC047085 | reverse complement strand
GCCGGAGCAGGCCGAGGTCGCAGGCGGAACCGAGGTCGGCCGGAGCAGGCCGAGGTCGCAGGCGGAACCGAGGTCGGCCGGAGCAGGCCGAGGTCGCAGGCGGAACCGAGGTCGGCCGGAGCAGGCCGAGGTCGGGGGAGCCGGGACCCGGCCGATCGAAGATCGAAGCAGGCGCCGTCGACACCCGGGCACGTCTCAGCCCAGGTGGAACAGGAGCCCAGGTGGGGTCAGTGGTGCTGCCGGCGGCGCAGTACGCCCGCCGCGGCCAGGGCGGCGCCGGCGCCCGCCGCCAGCAGAGAGCCCGTGTGACGCTTGGCGGAGCGGGCGAGGGACCGTACGGGCTCCGGGGTGTGCCGCTCGACGGCGTGCCCGGCGTCCTGCACCGCGTGCACGGCGTGGCCGGCGCTCTCGCGCAGCTGCACGGTCATGGCGCCGGCCTTGTCCCGGAGGTCGGCGGCGCGGGTGAGCGCCCGGTCGGACATGTCCGTCTTGCCCATCAACTGCGAGACCGTGTCGCCGAGTCGGTGCCTGGTGCGCTCCAGCTGTTGCCGCAGTTCGTCGGGGCCCTTGGCCCCCGAGCCGTGCGGAGTCCTGTGGGTCATCGTCGTGCCCTTTCCTGATCGCGCCGGCGTCCGCCCCGCCGTCGATCGCCTCCTCGGGTGCGGCCGGCTCCACCATCCGGGTACCCCCGCCACCGGGCATCAGCCCTGTTCACCACCCCCCTCCTTCACTTCCTCCCCCGCCCCCGCCCCCGCGCTCGCCGAGGCGGGCGAGCTGGGTCTGGAACCAGTCCAGGCGAGCCTGCAACAGGGCCGCCTCCGCGACGAGTTCGGGTACGCCCAGCCCGGCTCCATCGGCCGGCCCGGCGGACGGGACCGCCGAGGCACCGGCTTCCGCGACCACCCGTAGCCCCTCCCCGGCCAGCCGGGCGAAGCCCGCGAGCGAGACCGCCGTACGCCCGCTTCCGCAGCCCGCGCAAGCCGGGGCGAGGGCCCGCCAGCCGGGTCTGCCCCAGCCGGCGTCGGCGAGCACGGCCGCGGTGGCGCCGCAGGAGCAGGGGCCGACGGTCGCGGTGCGCACGCGTTGGCGGGCGTAGCGGAATCCGCGCTCGAAGCGGATGTAGGCGCCGAGCACGGAGACTTCGAGCAGCGCGGCGGCCCGGTGCTCGGCCATGCACAGCAGGGCCTCGGCGGCCGTGCGGTCGTGCACGCAGTGGAAGCCGCAGTCGCACAGGCGCGCCGGTGAGCGGTGTCTGCGGCCGTAGACGCAGGAGGCGTCGGCGAGGACGCCGTAGGGGAGCGCGCCGCCGAGGGACACGCCGGTGAACCCGGCCCGGGTGCCGTCCTGGGACAGCACCGGGTGGGCGATCTTGTATCCGGTCGGCGGTTCCGTCGGGCGTTCCGCCAGGAGCCGGAGCCTCATCGGGCCGCCGGGACCTCTTCGCGGGCCGGCTCGGCCGGTGCGGCGAGGGTGTTCTCCTCGGGACGTTCCGCTTCGTCCCGGTGGACCGAGGGCTGCTCCTCGGCGATTCCGGTGGCCAGTGCCTTGCCGAGCTTCATGGTGCCTCCCATGACCGACGTCGATGACCGTCCTGGCCCATAGTGACCCATGAGGGGCCGAGTTGGACACAGGGCCTTCAGCCGTCCACGCCACCCATCAGAAACACTAATCAACACATCGTAGAAGAATTAAGTAGAGCTTCACCATTGCCGTGCCGAGACTACGTACATGACGAATCGACGCACACCCTTCGGCCGGACGCTCTGCGCGATGATCACCCCGTTCACGGAGGCGGGCACGCTCGACGTGGCGGGGGCGCGGCGGCTGGCCGCCCGGCTGGTGGCCGAGGGGTGCGACGGCCTGGTCCTGAACGGCACCACGGGCGAGTCCCCGACCACCACGGACGCCGAGAAGGCGGAGCTGATCGCGGCCGTCCGGGAGGCGGTGGGCGACAGCGCCTCGCTGGTCGCGGGCGTCGGCACCGCCGACACCCGGCACACGATCGAGCTGACCCTCGCGGCCGAGAAGGCCGGGGCCGACGGGGTGCTCGTGGTGTCGCCGTACTACAGCAAGCCGCAGCAGGAGGCGGTGGAGGCGCACTTCCGGCAGGTTGCCGACGCGAGCGGCCTGCCGGTGATGCTCTATGACATCCCCGGCCGCACCGGCACCCGGATCGAGCCGGAGACGATGATCCGCCTCGCCGAGCATCCACGGATCGTGGCCGTCAAGGACTGCTCGTACGACTTCCTCGGCACCCAGAAGGTCCTCGCGCGCACGGAGTTGGCCTACTACGCGGGCTGCGACGAGCACGTCCTCGCCCTGTACGCGGTCGGCGCGGCGGGCTGCGTGAGCACGGTCGCCAACGCCGTACCGTCCCACATCGCCGCGATCCTCGACGCGTTCGACGCCGACGACACGGCCCGCGCCACCGAACTCCAGCTGCGGGCCACGCCGTTGATCGAGGCCATGATGGGCGCGGGCCTGCCCGGCACGGTCACCGCCAAGGCCCTCCTGGCCGAACTCCACCTCCCCGCAGGCCCGGTCCGCTCCCCCCTGCTCCCCGCCGACCGCAGGACGACCGACGGACTGCTGGCCCTGTACGAGGAACTCACGACCCCCTGACCACCACGGGTACCACCCACCACCGGCACCACCCGCACCGCCCTCACCACCCTGTCCGCGCGGCGAAAATGCCCGCGCATCGCGGGACCCCTCTGCCGTACGGTGACCCCGTGAGCCGCCCCCTGCTGTTCCTGGACGTCGACGGCCCCCTCAATCCGTATGCCGCCCAGCCGGAGCGTCGTCCCGAGGGCTATACGACGATCAGGGCGGCCGTACGCCCCGGCCGGCCCCTGCGGGTCTGGCTGAATCAGTCCCACGGCCCCGCGCTGCTGTCGCTCGGGTACGACCTGTGCTGGGCCTCGACATGGATGGCGGAGGCCAACCGCTGGATCGCGCCGACCGTCGGCCTGCCCGCGCTGCCGTACGTCGACTTCGGGGACCGCCTGTTCGCGGAGCGGCCGGACGGGGTGCACTGGAAGACGGAGACGATCGTCGCGTACGCCGCGGGCCGCCCCTTCGCCTGGGTGGACGACGAGCAGGGCCCGCCGGACACCGCCTATGTGGCCGCCCACCACCCCGGACCCGCGCTGCTGCACCACGTCAACCCGAGGATCGGCCTGCGCGAGCCGGACTTCGCGGCACTGGCGGAGTTCGCGGCGCCGACCGGCGACTGACACGATCATCCGGCCGCTGATCAGCGGCATTCTTCCTTGCCGAAGCGCAATCCCGACGGCCGCCGTCACCGTATCCAAAGAAGAGCTGGGATCCGCTGGGGCGCGCCCCTCGTCCGCACGAGGCGACGACCTGCGCTTCCTCGCGGCCGCGGCTCGTCATCTCGTGCCGCTGGGAGTCGCACGAGACGAGGGAAGGAAAGGTGCATCCGTCATGCGAGCACAACGCGCGAGGCGTCTCGCCGCGGTGTCCGCGACCGCCGTTCTGATGGCGGGCGGCGCTGCGATCGGCACAGCGGGCCCGGCCGCAGCAGCCCCCACTGCGCACACCCATGTGACCACCAACTGGTGCGGCGACCGCGATGACTGGGGCGGAGGCTGCTTCGACCACGGCTTCAGCCACCACAGGTTCCGCTTCGACCACCGCTTCGACCACCGCTTCGACCACCGCTTCGATCACCACGGCTTCTTCTTCAACCGCGGAGGCTTCGTGATCATCGTTTTCTAGTCCGCTCTTCGCCCCTCAGCCACCCACACACGAGCGCCCTCCCAGGCCGCCCTCAGGCCATGGAAGGGCGCTCGGAGTTTCGCCATGGGGGCTCACCGCAGAGCTCAACGGATACGAGCCCGTAGGCCCCTCGCTGGACGCAATTCGCGATCTTCCGAACTGGGGCTCTCCCCTAACGCCGTGCTCCTGCCCCCCGGATACCTTTTGCCGCATGGACGCTACCCAGGACCAGACGGGCCCGCTGTCGGACGAAGAGTTTCAGCAGTTCGCCAATCTGCTGCGACGTTACCTGCACTACGAACTGGATCAGTGGGAGAACCTCGTCACCGAGTCCGCTCACGGGCCGATCTACGCGTACTTCACGAACAAGCTTCCAGACGGATGGACGCACGAGGCGTTCCGGCCGTTCTAGCTTCGCCGGGCGGGCGCGACCAGCCAGGCCACTCGGCCAGGGCTGCGACGCCCAAGCGCCTCCGCAACAGGCCGCCCGAGGAGTGTTGGAGGTGTGGCGTGGGCTGCGCCCTCGGCTGGCGAGGGCGCGCCCGGTACCGCAGCCAATCTCCAGCACGGACTCGGGGCGCCCAGCAGTTCGACGCCGGGGCCGTGGCCGGTGTACTGCGTCCAGCAGAGCGACGGCTCGGCCTCCGAGTCGAACGCGCTCTTGGCCGACCGCCCCAGCCACGACGCGCCCCTGGGGCCAGGATCACTCGCGCCAAAGCAGCTCCCGGCCAAAATCGCTCCAACGACCTTGGTTGCGTCAGCGGAAGACGTAGAAGGTGAGCTGGGTGTCCGTGTCGTTGAGGACGTGGCCGTGGATCCAGCCGCTGGCGTTGCGGTATCTCCCGGTGCCTCCGGTGATCGCGAGATCGAAGTCAGTGGGGGCCTGGGTAAAGGTGATTCTCCCCTGTCCGGTGATGTCACCGTCGGCCAGGACAAAGGTGCCCAGGCACTGCATGTCGCGGGAGTTGTCCGCGGTGACGGTGCGGGCGATCCTGCAGTTCGCGACGTTTCGGCCGACCAGTTGGTTGTCGCGGTACAGGTCTTGGGCGACCGTGATCTCGCTGCCCTGACTGGTACCGTCCCCAACGACCGACTGCTCGGTGTTCCGTGCCACCACGGTCACCGTATACGTGCCGTTGCCGGCCGGTGCGGCCGAGGCCGGCGGGGCACAGCACAAAAGAGCACTCACAGCGGCGGCCGTACTCAGGCCAAGGTTGAAGCTGCGCATGGCAAGTCTCCTGGGGATCAAGGGCGACATCTGACCCTGCGTCAGAAGCGACCTAGCCCAATTGTCAGCCAGGGAGACGTGCAGATAGCGGCGACTACACGTGATCATCCGGGTGATCTGCACAGCGGCGATGCCCAGACGATCCAGGCGGGATTGTCAGTGCGACTTACACGAGAACCTGGGGTGGAGCTTGACGAGGATGGGGGAGTTGTTGCCACCCCCCTCTGCCGACCCGGAGCCCGTGGCGCAGTCGAACCCTCCGCTGGGAGTCACCCGGCTGAGCAAAAGCAATCCGCACCGGCTGCTCGGATCGAACTCCTCAAGCCGGTGTCAGCCCACGCTTCACCTCTGACGCACGAGCGCCCTCCCGGGCCGTTCTCGGGCCGTGGAAGGGCGCTCAATGGTGACCAACGCCGACAACAGCCAACAGCAGGTCAGGACGTTGAACGAGGAGGCGGCCGCAGGTCACGCCGCCGGTGATCAGTTGTGGCTGTGCAGGATGTCGTTCAGGCCGCCCCAGACCGCGTTGTTCGGGCGGGCCTCGACGGCGCCGGTGACGGAGTTGCGGCGGAAGAGGATGTTGGAGGCGCCGTTGAGGTCGCGGGCCTTGACGATCTGGCCGTCGGGCATGGTCACTCGGGTGCCGGCGGTGACGTAGAGGCCGGCCTCGACGACGCACTCGTCGCCCAGCGCGATGCCGACGCCCGCCTCGGCGCCGATCAGGCAGCGCTCGCCGATGGAGATGATGACGTTGCCGCCGCCGGACAGGGTGCCCATGGTGGAGGCGCCGCCGCCGATGTCGGAGCCGTCGCCCACGACCACGCCCGCGGAGATGCGGCCCTCGACCATCGACGTGCCGAGCGTGCCGGCGTTGAAGTTGACGAAGCCCTCGTGCATGACGGTGGTGCCGGCGGCGAGGTGGGCGCCGAGGCGGACGCGGTCGGCGTCGGCGATGCGGACGCCGGCGGGCGCGACGTAGTCGGTCATGCGCGGGAACTTGTCGATCGAGGTCACCTGGAGGTGCAGGCCCTCGGCGCGGGCGTTCAGCCGCACCTTCTCCACGTCGTCGACGGCGACCGGGCCGAGCGAGGTCCAGGCGACGTTGGCGAGGAGGCCGAAGACGCCGTCCAGGCTCTGGCCGTGCGGCTTGACCAGGCGGTGGGAGAGCAGGTGGAGACGGAGGTAGACGTCGTGCGTGTCGATCGGCTTCTCGTCCAGCGAGGCGATGACCGTGCGGACCGCGACCACCTCGACGCCCCGGCGGGCGTCCGGGCCGACCGCCTTCGCGGCGCCTTCACCGAGCAGCTCCACGGCCCGCTCGGCGGAGAGCCGCTCGGTGCCGGAGGGGCCGGGCTCCGCGACCAGCTCGGGGGCCGGGAACCAGGTGTCGAGAACGGTGCCGTCGGAGGCGAGGGTGGCGAGGCCGGCGGCGACGGCGCCGGTGGTACGAGAAGCAGTGTCGGTCATGTAGGAAACCTAACGTGGGGGAGGTCGCGGGGGCTAACCGGTGCGGGCGGCGTCTCAGGTACCGGGCGCGGGATTCATGGGATCAGCCGAGCCAGCACACCGCGCGCGTACTCCTCGTCGTACGAACCGCCCGTCAGCAGCGCCTGGAGGCAGATGCCGTCCATCACGGCGAGCAGGGCCCGGGCGGTGGCCGGGTCGGTGCGCCGGGTCAGACACGCGGCCGCCTCCTCGGTCCACTCGGCGGCGACGGGCCGCAGCGCGGGGCGCCGCAGTGCCGCCAGATACAGCTCGTACTCCAGTTCCACGCCCGTGCGGTCCCCGGCCAGCCACTCCCCCATCACCCGCGCCAGGTCCGCGGCGAGGTCGCCCGGGCCGTCGTCCGCGGGCAGCCGCTCGGCCAGCATCGCCGCGAAGCGCTCGTTGATCTGCCGCAGCGCGGCGACCAGCAGTTCGTCGAGGGTCGCGAAGTGGTACGTCGTGGAGCCGAGCGGCACGTCCGCCTCGGCGGCGACGGTGCGGTGGCTGAGGCCGGCGATGCCCTTGCGCCCGACGACCCGGATCGCCGCATCGATGATCCGCTGCCGCCGCTCGGGGTCGTACCGGCGGGGCATCAGTGCGCGCCGCCCAGGTTGAGCACCACCACTCCCCCGACGATGAGCAGGATCCCGGCCACCTTCGTGACCGTCAGGCCCTCGCCGAAGAGCATCAGGCCGAGCACGGCGATCGTCGCGGTGCCGACGCCGGACCAGATCGCGTACGCCGTGCCGATGGACACCGTCTTCAGCGTCTGGGCGAGCAGAAGGAAGGAGACGACGTAGCCCAGCGCGGTCACCAGTGAGGGCCAGAGCCTGCTGAAGCCGTGGCTGTACTTCATCGCCGTCGTGGCGGCGACCTCGGCGGCTATCGCGCCGGCGAGCGTGACGTATCCCATGTGTACGAGCGTACATAACGGCGGCCGGGACGGGTACACGCGCGCCGGCAGCTCGCCTCACGCCGCGCCACCCTCTCGACGCGCGTAGATGCCATGCATGCAACACGCTCCGTACATCGCCACGTAACTCTCGGCGCATAGAAATCTCCGCGACCAGTCGCTCATGTACGTCCAAGCTCCAACTCCTCCCGTCCAGGCAACTGTTGAAGGGACGCACATGGACAGAAAGCTCGGGCTCGGTGCCCGCGCGACGGCTGCCGGGCTGCTCGCCTCGGCCACGCTGATCGCCCTGCCGACCGTCGCGCACGCGGCGACCCACACGATCTCCGAGATCCAGGGCACGACCCGGATCTCGCCCTACAACGGCTCGACCGTCACCACCACCGGCATCGTCACCGCCATCCGCTCCACCGGTTCCTCGCGCGGCTTCTGGATCCAGAGCGTGACCGGCGACGGCAACGCGGCCACCAGTGACGCGATCTTCGTCTACCGGGGCACCGGCTCGATCAACACCGCGGTCGGCAACAAGGTGACCGTCACCGGTCGGGTCTCCGAGTACTACCCGGACTCCGCGGGCGGCACCCAGTCCCTCACCGAGCTGACCAGCGCGTCCTGGACCACCAACTCGACCGGGAACGCGCTGCCTTCACCCGCGACGATCAGCGACGCGACGGTCCCCGCCGCCTACACCCGCACCAACAACGGCGGTTCGATCAACTCGTTCCCGCTGGACCCGGCGACGTACGCCCTGGACTACTACGAGTCCCTGGAGGGCATGCGGGTCGCCATCGGCAGCACGCCGGTGATCGCCCCGACGAACACGTACGACGAGACCTGGGTCAACCTGAAGCCCGCGCAGGTGAACTCGGCCCGCGGCGGCTCGCTGTACTCCTCGTACGGCAGCCAGAACTCCGGCCGGCTGGAGATCACCTCGCTGCTGTCGACGGCCTTCCCCAAGGCCACCGTCGGCGACACCTTCGCGAGCGCCACGGGTGTCCTGGACTACAGCGAGTTCGGCGGCTACACCCTCGCCGCGACCTCGCTGGGCGCGCTCACCCCGGGCGGTGTCGCCAAGGAGACGACGGCGGCGCAGTCCCCGGGGCAGCTGTCGGTGGCGACGTACAACGTGGAGAACCTCGACCCGACCGACCCCGCCGCGAAGTTCACGGCGCTCGCCCAGGGCATCGTGAACAACCTCCAGGCGCCCGACATCGTGGCGCTGGAGGAGGTGCAGGACAACGACGGCCCCGCGGACAACGGCACGGTCTCCGCGACCACGACCATGTCCACGCTGATCTCGGCGATCCGGACCGCGGGCGGTCCGGCGTACTCGTACACGCAGATCAACCCGCAGAACGACACGGACGGCGGTGAGCCCGGCGGCAACATCCGCCAGGTCTTCCTGTACAACCCCGCGCGGGTCGGCTTCACCGCGCGCGGCAACGCCACCGCCACCACCGCGAACTCGGTGACCAGCGTCGGCGGGGTCGCCCAGCTGACGTACAACCCGGGCCGGATCGCGCCCGCCGACTCGGCCTGGTCGTCCAGCCGGAAGCCGCTCGCCGCGGAGTTCACCTTCGGCGGGCAGAAGTACTTCGTGATCGCCAACCACTTCGTCTCCAAGGGCGGCGACCAGCCGCTGCACAGCCAGTACCAGCCGCCGGCCCGCTCCTCGGAGACGCAGCGGAACAGCCAGGGGTCGGTGGAGAACTCCTTCGTGGACTCCATCCTGGCCGCGCAGCCGGACGCGCACGTGATCGCGCTCGGTGACCTGAACGACTTCCCGTTCTCCACCGCGGTCGCCAACCTCGAGGGCGGTGTGCTGACCGACCTGGTGGACACCCTGGCCGCCGCGCAGCAGTACACGTACGTCTACGACGGCAACTCCCAGGTGCTCGACCACACCCTGGTCAGCGCGTCGATCACCAACGTCGACTACGACATCGTGCACATCAACAGCGAGTTCTCCGACCAGACCAGCGACCACGACCCGCAGGTCGCGCGCATCACGCCCTGAAGGCGCTGACATGACATGAGGCGGCGGCACCCCGCGGGTGCCGCCGCCTCACTCACGCACAAAGAGCCTCAGACGTTGAAGCCGAGCGCCCGGAGCTGCTCCCGGCCGTCGTCGGTGATCTTGTCGGGGCCCCACGGCGGCATCCAGACCCAGTTGATGCGCAGCTCGTTGACGATGCCGTCGGTGGCGGACTTGGCCTGGTCCTCGATGACGTCCGTCAGCGGGCAGGCCGCGGAGGTCAGGGTCATGTCCACGGTGGCGATGTTGGAGTCGTCGATGTGGATGCCGTAGATCAGGCCGAGGTTGACGACGTCG
This sequence comes from Streptomyces sp. NPDC047085, assembly GCF_040643735.1. Classification (NCBI taxonomy): domain Bacteria; kingdom Bacillati; phylum Actinomycetota; class Actinomycetes; order Kitasatosporales; family Streptomycetaceae; genus Streptomyces; species Streptomyces sp. NPDC047085. Next base: position 1,168,752 of record NZ_JBEYUW010000001.1, on the reverse strand, counting down.
ATGCCCAGCTCGGGGTCGACGACGTCCATCAGGGCCTCGCGGAGTTCCTCCTCCGATGCCGGCTTCATCTCAGCGGTGTCGGTCATGCCGTCTTCCTTTCGGCGTCGGCGCCACCCAGCGCCTGGGCCGTCGCGTCCTTCCACGCCATCCAGCTCAGGAGGGCGCACTTGACCCGCGCGGGGTACTTGGAGACACCGGCGAACGCGACCGCGTCCTCCAGGACGTCCTCCATGGCGTCGTCGGGCTCGATCCGGCCCTTGGACTGCATCAGTTCCAGGAAGGTCTCCTGGATCTTCTGCGCGTCGGCCAGCTCCTTGCCGACCAGCAGCTCGTTCAGCACGGAGGCGGACGCCTGGCTGATGGAGCAGCCCTGGCCCTCGTAGGAGACGTCCTCGATCTGCGTGCCGGCGTACTTCACGCGAAGAGTGATCTCGTCGCCGCACGTCGGGTTCACATGGTGCACCTCGGCGTCGCCATCCCTAAGACCACGCCCGTGCGGGTTCTTGTAGTGGTCCAGGATGACTTCCTGGTACATGGAGTCCAGCTTCACGGTGTCGACACGCCTCTCAGCCGAAGAAGTTCCGTACGTGCTCCAGGCCGTCGACCAGAGCATCGATCTCGGCCGGCGTGGAGTACAGATAGAACGACGCTCGCGTGGTCGCGGGAATTCCGTACCGCAGGCAGACGGGGCGCGCGCAGTGGTGGCCGACGCGGACGGCGATGCCCTGCTCGTCGAGCACCTGGCCCACGTCGTGCGGGTGGATGTCGCCCAGCGTGAAGGAGATCGCGGCCCCGCGGTCCTCGGCCGTGGTCGGGCCGATGATCCTCAGGTCCGGCACCTCGGCGAGCCTCTTCACCGCGTACTCGGTCAGCGCGTGCTCGTGGGCGAGGATCTTGTCCATGCCGATCGAGTTCAGGTAGTCGATCGCGGCGCCGAGCCCGACCGCCTGGGCGATCGGCGGCGTGCCCGCCTCGAACTTGTGCGGCGCGGGGGCGTACGTCGAGGAGTGCATCGAGACCGTCTCGATCATCTCGCCGCCGCCGAGGAACGGAGGCAGGTCCTCCAGCAGCTCCTGGCGGCCCCAGAGGACGCCGATGCCGGTCGGGCCGCACATCTTGTGGCCGGTGAAGGCCACGAAGTCGGCCTGCAGGGCCTGCACGTCCAGCGGCATGTGGGGAGCGGCCTGGGAGGCGTCGACGCAGACGAGCGCGCCGACCTCCTGGGCGCGGCGCACGATCGCCTCGACCGGGTTGACCGTGCCCAGGATGTTGGACACCAGCACGAAGGAGACGATCTTCGTCTTCTCCGTGATGATCTCGTCGATGTTGGACAGGTCGAGGCGGCCGTCGTCGGTGAGGCCGAACCACTTCAGCTTCGCGCCCGTGCGCTGCGCGAGCAGCTGCCACGGCACGATGTTGGAGTGGTGCTCCATCTCCGTGATGACGATCTCGGTCTCGTGGTCCACCCGGTAGGGCTCGTCGGCCCAGCCCAGCATGTTCGCCACGAGGTTCAGCGACTCGGAGGCGTTCTTGGTGAAGATCACCTCGTCGCGGCTGGGCGCGTTGATGAACTCGGCGACCTTGTCGCGCGCGCCCTCGTACAGCGCCGTGGCCTCCTCGGCGAGCACATGCACACCGCGGTGGACGTTGGCGTTGTAGCGCTCGTAGTACTCGCTCAGGACGTCCAGCACCTGGCGCGGCTTCTGCGAGGTCGCGGCGTTGTCCAGGTACACGAGCTTCTTGCCGTCGTGGACCAGCCGGTCCAGGACGGGGAAGTCCTTGCGGATCGCCTCTGTGTCGAGGAGGCCCGGCAGCTGTGTCACGCGGATACGCCACCCTTCGTGTATGCCTCGTAGCCCTCGTCCTCCAGCTTGTCGGCGAGCTCCGCGCCGCCGGACTCGACGATCCGGCCGGCGGAGAAGACGTGGACGAAGTCGGGCTTGATGTAGCGCAGGATGCGCGTGTAGTGCGTGATCAGCAGGGTGCCGACCTCGCCGGTCTCGCGGACGCGGTTGACGCCCTCGGAGACGATGCGGAGCGCGTCGACGTCCAGACCGGAGTCGGTCTCGTCGAGGATCGCGATCTGCGGCTTGAGCAGCTCGAGCTGGAGGATCTCGTGCCGCTTCTTCTCACCGCCGGAGAAGCCCTCGTTGACGTTGCGCTCGGCGAAGGACGGGTCCATGTTGAGGCGCTCCATGGCCTCCTTGACCTCCTTCACCCAGGTGCGCAGCTTGGGGGCCTCGCCGCGGATCGCGGTGGCGGAGGTGCGCAGGAAGTTGGAGACCGAGACGCCGGGGACCTCGACCGGGTACTGCATGGCCAGGAACAGGCCGGCGCGGGCGCGCTCGTCGACGGACATCGCGAGGACGTCCTCGCCGTCGAGGGTGACGGTGCCGTCGGTGATGGTGTACTTCGGGTGACCCGCGAGGGAGTAGGCGAGGGTCGACTTGCCGGAGCCGTTGGGGCCCATGATGGCGTGCGTCTCGCCCTGCTTCACGGTGAGGTCGACGCCCTTGAGGATCTCCTTCGTGGCGTTGTCGGCCTCGACGGTGACGTGCAGGTCTCGGATTTCAAGCGTTGCCATGGGTGCCTCAGGACTCCTGGGTGAGGGAGACGAGCACGTCGTCCCCTTCGATCTTTACGGGGTATACGGGGACGGGGCGCGTCGCGGGGAGGCCGGACGGCTTGCCGGTGCGGAGGTCGAAGGAGGAGCCGTGCAGCCAGCACTCGATCTGGCAGTCCTCCACCTCTCCCTCGGAGAGGGAGACGTTCGCGTGGGAGCAGATGTCGTAGATCGCGAACACCTCGCCCTCGGTCTTCACGACCGAGACCGGCGTGCCGTCGATCTCCACCCGCTTCGGGGTGTCCTCCTCCAGCTCGCTCAGCCCACAGGCGCGTACGAAGGTCATGCGACCGAAGCCTCCAGCTCCTCCTCGATCTTGGCGAGCAGGCGCTCCTCGATGTCGGCGACACCGATCTGCTGGACCAGTTCGGCGAAGAAGCCGCGGACCACGAGGCGGCGGGCCTCGTGCTCCGGGATGCCGCGGGCCATCAGGTAGAAGAGCTGCTCGTCGTCGAAGCGGCCGGTGGCGGAGGCGTGGCCGGCGCCGACGATCTCGCCGGTCTCGATCTCCAGGTTCGGCACCGAGTCGACGCGCGCGCCGTCCGTGAGGACGAGGTTGCGGTTCATCTCGTAGGTGTCCGTGCCCTCGGCCGAGGCCTCGATGAGCACGTCGCCGATCCAGACCGCGTGCGCGTCGTCGCCCTGGAGCGCGCCCTTGTAGGCGACGTTCGACTTGCAGTGCGGGGTGTTGTGGGTGACCAGCAGGCGGTGCTCGTGGTGCTGGCCGGCGTCGGTGAAGTACAGGCCGTACAGCTCGGCCTCGCCGCCGGTGCCGGCGTACGTGACGCGCGGGTGGATGCGCACCAGGTCGCCGCCGAAGGTGACGACGACGTGCTTGAAGCTCGCGTCCCGGCCGATCAGTGCGCCCTGCTGGGCCACGTGCACGGCGGTGTCGTCCCAGTCCACGATGGTGACCACGGTGAGCTTCGCGCCGTCGCCGAGGTGGTACTCCACGTTGGCGGCGCGGATGGTGTCGCCGGTGTGGTCGATGACGACGGTGGCCTCGGCGAAGGCGCCGAGCTCGAAGACGGTGTGCCCGTAGGTCACGCCGCCCTCGCCGTGCAGGGCGACGCGCACCGGCTCGGCCAGCACGGTCTCCTTGGGCACGGTGACGACCGTGGCCTTCTCGAAGGAGGAGTACGCCTGGGCCGCGACCCGGTCCACCGGCTTGCCGGCCTTGCCGAGCCGGGCGTCGTCGCGGCCGACGGTCTCGACGGTGACGCCGTCCGGCACGGAGAACTCGGCCTTGATCGAGCCGCCGGCGGCCGCGGTGCCGTCGTGCAGACCGCGCAGGCGCTCCAGCGGGGTGAACCGCCACTCCTCCTCGCGGCCGTGCGGGACCGGGAAGTCCGCGACGTCGAAGGACGGGGGCGCGCTCATGCGCGACACGACGGTCGACTCCGCGGCGACCGCGATCGAGCCGGCGGTGGTGGAACCCACCGGGATGTTCTGGGCCTCAGCCATGGCTGTCGTATTGCTCGCTTTCTCAGGTCAGTGGCTTGATGGGGAAGGCGGTGCGGCGGTCAGCCGACCGCGCCCTCCATCTGCAGCTCGATCAGCCGGTTGAGCTCCAGCGCGTACTCCATGGGGAGTTCCTTCGCGATCGGCTCGACGAAGCCGCGCACGATCATCGCCATCGCCTCGTCCTCGGACAGACCGCGGCTCATCAGGTAGAAGAGCTGGTCCTCGGAGACCTTGGAGACGGTGGCCTCGTGACCCATGGACACGTCGTCCTCGCGGACGTCGACGTACGGGTACGTGTCGGACCGGGAGACGGTGTCGACGAGCAGCGCGTCGCACAGCACGTTCGACTTCGATCCGGCGGCGCCCTCGCCGATCTCGATCAGACCGCGGTAGGACGTACGGCCGCCACCGCGCGCGACCGACTTGGAGACGATGTTGGACGACGTGTTCGGCGCCATGTGGACCATCTTGGCGCCGGCGTCCTGGTGCTGGCCCTCGCCCGCGAAGGCGATGGAGAGGGTCTCGCCCTTGGCGTGCTCGCCCATCAGGTAGACGGCCGGGTACTTCATCGTCACCTTGGAGCCGATGTTGCCGTCGATCCACTCCATGGTCGCGCCCTCGTAGGCCACGGCGCGCTTTGTGACCAGGTTGTAGACGTTGTTCGACCAGTTCTGGATGGTCGTGTAGCGGCAGCGGGCGTTCTTCTTGACGATGATCTCGACGACCGCGCTGTGCAGGGAGTCCGACTTGTAGATCGGGGCGGTGCAGCCCTCGACGTAGTGCACGTAGGCACCCTCGTCGACGATGATCAGGGTCCGCTCGAACTGGCCCATGTTCTCCGTGTTGATGCGGAAGTAGGCCTGGAGCGGGATCTCCACGTGGACGCCCGGCGGGACGTAGATGAAGGAGCCACCGGACCACACGGCGGTGTTCAGCGAGGCGAACTTGTTGTCACCGGCCGGGATGACGGTGCCGAAGTACTCCTTGAAGAGCTCCGGGTGCTCCTTCAGCGCGGTGTCGGTGTCGAGGAAGATGACGCCCTGCTCCTCCAGGTCCTCGCGGATCTGGTGGTAGACGACCTCCGACTCGTACTGGGCGGCGACACCGGCGACGAGGCGCTGCTTCTCGGCCTCCGGGATGCCCAGCTTGTCGTAGGTGTTCTTGATGTCCTCGGGCAGGTCCTCCCAGGACTCCGCCTGCTTCTCCGTGGAGCGCACGAAGTACTTGATGTTGTCGAAGTCGATGCCCGAGAGGTCCGAGCCCCAGTTGGGCATGGGCTTCTTCTCGAACAGCTTCAGGCCCTTGAGGCGCAGCTTCGTCATCCACTCCGGCTCGGACTTCTTCGCCGAGATGTCACGGACGACGTCCTCGTTCAGGCCACGCTTCGCTGCGGCACCGGCCACGTCGGAGTCGGCCCAGCCGTATTCGTACTTGCCCAGGCCCTCGAGTTCGGGGTGAGCAGTCTCCGTGGGGAGAGTCATGCGGGGTTCCTCCCGGCCGTGCTTGCAGATGCGTTGTCGCTGGTCTTGGAAATCTTGGGGATGAACGTCGTGCAGACGCCGTCGCCGTGCGCGATCGTCGCCAGTCGCTGGACGTGGGTCCCGAGCAGTTCGGCGAAGATCTCCGTCTCCGCCTCGCACAGCTGCGGGAACTGTTCCGCCACGTGGGCGACCGGGCAGTGGTGCTGGCACAGCTGCTCGCCGACCGGTGCGCTGCGCGCCGTAGCAGCGTACCCGTCGGCGCTCAGGGCCTTGGCGAGGGCTTCGGTGCGCTGCTCGGGCCCGGCGCTCGCGATCGCCTCGCGGTACACGCCCGCCTGGGCGGCGATCCGCGCGCGGGCGAAGGCGGCGACCGCCTCGGCTCCGCCCTCGTGCTCGGCGATCCAGCGCATGGCGTCCGCGGCGAGCTTGTCGTAGGACTGGTCGAAGGCGTCCCGGCCGCAGTCGGTCAGTGCGAAGACCTTGGCGGGACGGCCTCGCGTGCGCGTGCCGTACACCCGCTGCTCGCGTGCCTCCACGACGTCGTCGGCGACCAGGGCGTCCAGATGCCGTCGTACGGCGGCCTGGGTGAGTCCCAGCCGGCCGGCCAGCTCGGCGACGGTCGACGGGCCGTGGTCCAGGATGGACCGCGCGACCCGGTTGCGCGTCGAGCGCTCCCCGGTCGCGAGTTCCTCCTGGGGGGTCCCCACCGGGGTCTCCCGAGCCTCGCCGACGTTTTTCACAACGCCATTGTTGCGTAATTCCTCAGGGCCTGACAAGCGCCGTCCGGATCATCGAACGGTGCCCTGCATCACTTAGGCATACCTAATCCGACCTGCGGAAACGATCTTCTGATCGATCATTTCAGCACCCGTCACCAGGCAATTCGCTGGCGCCGGGCACCCCCGTCGACCAGACTCCACCCCATGCCGACGCCCCCTCCTTCCGGCCCCCTCGTCACCCGCGACTCGCTCGCCGTCCAGCTGCGGCAGCTGGGTGTGGAAACCGGCGAGATCCTCCTGGTGCACTCCTCCCTCAGCGCCCTCGGCTGGGTCAACGGAGGCGCCGTCGCCGTCGTCCAGGGACTCCTCGACGCCCTCGGCGCGGACGGCACGCTCGTCGTCCCCGCCCAGTCCGGCGACCTCTCCGACCCGGCGGTGTGGGGGAACCCTCCGGTGCCCGAGGAGTGGTGGGACCGGATCCGGGCCACGATGCCCGCCTACGACACCCGGATCACCCCCACCCGCGGGGTCGGCGTGATCCCGGAGACCGTGCGGACCTGGCCGGGCGCCCTGCGCAGCGCGCACCCGCAGACCTCCTTCGCGGCGCTCGGCCCGCGCGCCGCGGAGATCACCGAGGGCCACGCCCCCGACTGCCGGCTCGGCGAGCGCAGCCCGCTGGCCCGGCTGGAGAAGCTCGGCGCCCGGGTCCTGCTGCTCGGCGCGGGCTACGACGCCTGCACCAGCTTCCACCTCGCCGAGTACCGCATACCGTCGCCTCGGGTGCGCGTCGGCCGACCCGCGCCGGGCGGGGGATGGGAGACGGTGACCGAGGTGTCGATCACGTCGGACCGGTTCGACGAGCTGGGGCACGACTTCGAGCGGGACCGGCCCGTCGTGCGCGGCAAGGTCGGCGCCGCGGACGCACGGCTGTTCCCGGTGGCGGACGCCGTGGCCTACGCCGAGCGGTGGCTGGCCGTGCACCGACCCCGTGAGGAGGAGATCCCGCACCCCGGCGCCTGAGCACCGCGCGGCCTACCTAGACTCTTGAGCCATGCGAAGTGAGCCCGTGGTCCAGGTCCAGGCCCTGGTGAAGCGGTACGGCACGAAGACCGCGGTGAACGGCCTCGACCTGGTGGCCCAGGCGGGAGTGACCGCCGTACTCGGCCCCAACGGTGCCGGGAAGACGACCACGGTCGAGACCTGCGAGGGGTACCGGAGGCCGGACGCCGGCACGGTGCGCGTCCTGGGCCTCGACCCGGTACGGCAGTCCGGCGAGCTGCGCCCCCGCATCGGCGTGATGCTCCAGTCCGGCGGCGTCTACTCCGGCGCCCGCGCGGACGAGATGCTCCGCCATGTCGCGAGGCTGCACGCGCACCCGCTGGACGTGGACGCGCTCATCGAGCGCCTCGGGCTCGGCTCCTGCGGCCGGACCGGCTACCGGCGGCTGTCCGGCGGCCAGCAGCAGCGGCTCGCGCTCGCCATGGCCGTCGTCGGCCGCCCGGAGCTGGTGTTCCTGGACGAGCCGACCGCCGGCCTCGACCCGCAGGCCCGCCGGGCCACCTGGGACCTGATCAGGGACCTGCGCGCGGACGGCGTCTCGGTGATCCTCACCACGCACTACATGGAGGAGGCCGAGCAGCTCGCCGACGACGTCGCGATCATCGACGGCGGCCGGGTCATCGCCCAGGGCTCCCCCGAGGAGCTGTGCAAGGGCGGCGCCGAGAACACCCTGCGCTTCACCGGCCGCCCCGGCCTCGACGTCGGCTCCCTGCTCAAGGCGCTCCCGGCCGACTGCACGGCCGCCGAGCTGACCCCGGGCAGCTACCGGGTCGTCGGCAAGGTCGACCCCCAGCTGCTGGCCACGGTGACCTCGTGGTGCGCCCAGCACGGGGTGATGCCGGACCGGATCTCAGTGGAACGGCACACTCTCGAAGACGTCTTCCTCGAGCTGACCGGCAAGGAGCTGCGCTCGTGACCACCGCGACGGGTACCTACGCCCCCAAGCCGGGCGCCGCCCCGCTCTTCCGCATGATCGCGGCGCAGGCGGCGCTGGAGACCAGGATGCTGCTGCGCAACGGCGAGCAGCTGCTGCTGACCGTCGTGATCCCGACGCTGCTGCTGGTGCTCTTCAGCTCCGTGGACATCGTCGACACCGGCGCCGGCAAGGCGGTCGACTTCCTCGCCCCGGGCATCCTGGCCCTCGCCGTGATGTCGACGGCGTTCACCGGGCAGGCCATCGCGACCGGCTTCGAGCGCCGCTACGGCGTGCTGAAGCGGCTCGCCTCCTCCCCGCTGCCCCGCTGGGGCCTGATGACCGCGAAGACGGCGTCCGTCCTGGTCACGGAGATCCTCCAGGTGATCCTGCTGACCGTGATCGCCCTCGCGCTGGGCTGGTCCCCGCAGGGCGGTCCCGTCTCCGTCGTGCTCCTGCTGGTCCTCGGCACGGCCGCCTTCTCCGGGCTCGGACTGCTGATGGCGGGCACCCTGAAGGCCGAGGCCACGCTGGCCGCCGCAAACCTGGTCTTCCTGCTGCTGCTCGTCGGCGGCGGGGTGATCGTGCCGCTGGACAAGTTCCCGCCGGCCGCGCAGGACGCGCTCGGTCTGCTGCCGATCTCCGCGCTGTCGGACGGTCTGCGGGACGTGCTCCAGCACGGGGCCGGGACGCCGTGGGGCGACCTGGGGATCCTGGCCGCCTGGGCGGTCGTGGGGCTGGCCGCGGCGGGGAAGTTCTTCCGCTGGGAGTAGCCGGGAGCACGCGCGGAGCGGACCGGAGCACGCCTGGAGCCCGCCCGGAGCAGGCCTGGAGCGCGCCCGGAACGGGCCCCTCGTGAAAGCGTGCACAAGCGGCGGCCTACGATGGTGCACGTGCCAAAGCTGACCCGCGCCGACGCCGTAGCGGCCCTGCGCAACCCGCTCGCCTTCATCGCCGAACGCTGGACCCCGGAACCCCGGACCGTCCGCCGGGCGGCCCTCGCCGCGCTCGTCATGTCGGTGATCATCGTGATCACCGGTGGCGCCGTCCGCCTGACCGGCTCGGGCCTCGGCTGCCCGACCTGGCCGACCTGCACCGACGACTCACTGACCACCACCGAGGCCATGGGCTTCCACGGGGTCATCGAGTTCGGCAACCGCATGCTGACCTACGTGCTGTGCGCGGCCGTCGGCTGGGCCATCATCGCCGCGCGCTCCGAGAAGCCCTGGCGGCGGAGCCTGACCCGGCTGGGCTGGGCGCAGTTCTGGGTGGTCATGGGCAACGCGGTGCTCGGCGGCATCGTCGTCCTGGTCGGCCTGAACCCGTACACGGTCGCCGCGCACTTCCTGCTCTCCTCGGCGCTGATCGCCGTCGCCACGCTGACGTGGCAGCGCGCCCGGGAGGGCGACGGGGCGCCGCGGCCGCTGGTCGGCAAGGCCGTGCAGCAGCTGGTGTGGTTCCTGGTGGCCGCGTCCGTGCTGCTCATCGCGGTCGGCACGGTGGTGACCGGGGCCGGCCCGCACGCGGGCGACTCCAGCGAGGTGGACCGGATCCACATCGACTGGGAGACCGTCTCCAAGCTGCACGCGGTGCTCGCCTGGATCGTGGTCACGCTGACGTTCGCGCTCTGGTTCGTGCTGAAGGCGGTCGACGCCCCCAAGGGCCCCCTCGACCGCACCCGCGAACTCTTCCTGATCCTGCTCGGCCAGGGCGTCATCGGCTACGTCCAGTACTTCACGCACCTGCCCGAGCTCCTCGTCGGCCTCCACATGTTCGGCTCCTGCCTGGTGTGGATCGGCGTCCTGCGCGTCCTGCTGTCGCTCCGGGAACGGCCGGCGCTGGAGGTCCCGCTGCCGGATCAGGCGTACGCCGCCACGAGTTCGTCGATCGCCGGGCCCAGGTAGCCCCGGGTCAGCCCGGCACGGCGGACGAGCCAGCAGTCGGCCGACGGCGCGGGACGCCCGTACCGCCTGTGCCGTATGTCCTCGACGACGTCTGCGGGGGCATCCAGCCGGGTCAGCTCGTCCAGGGCCTCCCGTTTGGAGATCAGCCGCCCCTCGCGCAGGGTGACGGTGGCCCGGGCGAAGGTCAGCAGCCCCAGGTCGACCCAGACGTCCTGCCGCCAAAGCCGCGCCTTGTCGACCGCGGGCCGCCAGAAGTCGCGCTGGTCCTGTACGACGAAGCCGTGGAGCTGCGCGTCCGGCACCTCCGGAAGCAGGGCGCCCGGCGCCTCGCCGTGCAGCACCCGGCCGAAGTCGTGCAGCTCGCGCCGGGTGACGGGGGTGACCGGGCGGCGCATCACGTGTCCGTGCGCCCAGGTCAGGTGCGCGCGGCCCGGGTCGGCGAGCGTGGCCGGGGTGAGATAGCTGCAGTGCAGCTTCGCGGCGAGCGGTTCGGTGCGCAGCCGGCGGTGCAGCGTCACCGTCCGCCGCACGGTTCCGACGCCGATGGCGTCGGGCAGCACCGCGATGAGGTCCAGGTCGCTGCGGCCCTCCTGGTAGTCCCCGCCGGCCAGGGAGCCGTGGGCCCAGACGGCGAGCGGTCGTAACGGCGCGAGGCCGTGCAGGAAGCGGTCGAGGAGCGCGTCGGTCGGCATCGCCCCAGTCTTGGACACCGGCCGCCCTGCCGTACATCCCCTCGTCCGTGCGTCACCGCAGGCCGTACACCCGCCGTGCGTTGTCCGACGCGACCATGCGGGCCACCCGCTGGGCGTCCGTCAGGGACCACGCGCCCTCGGCGACCCAGGTGCCCAGCACCCGGCCCAGCGCCTCGCGGAACAGGCGGGCGCCGACGACGTGCAGCTCGGGCAGGCCGTGGGCGCCGCTGGAGAAGAGGATCTTGCCGAAGGGGGCCAGCTCCAAGATCTCGGCGAGGACGGTGGCCGCGCCGGCGCCGGTGCGGACGAGGGCCGCCCCCGAGTCGGCGTACACGTGCGGGAAGACACCGGCCAGGTGGGCGGCGTGGCGGTGGTACGGGTAGCCGTGCAGCAGGATCAGGTCCGTGCCGAGGCCCGCGGTGGCCCGCACGAAGTCGCTGAGCAGCACCGGGTCCGTGCGGTCGATGCGGGAGCCCGGCTCGCCCAGCCCGGCGTGCAGTTGGAGGGGCAGCCCGGAGGCGACCGCGATCCACAGCAGGTGCCGCAGCAGCACGGGGTCGGACAGTGCGCCGCCGACCCGCCGCCCGGCCAGCCAGCGGCCGGCCGCGCCCCGCACCTCGCCCGGTCCCGGCGGCTCGGGCGCGAGAGCCAGGCCGTTGCGGAGCCCGGCCACGGAGGTGAAGGCGACCGCCTGCCCGGCAGCCCCGTGCACGGATTCGGCGAGGTTGGCGAGGAAGGACTCGACGGTGCCGGAGGTGTCGGCGACCTGCTCGGCGAGGAGTTCCAGCCGGACGATCTCGCGGGCCTCGGCGTCCCCGGCGGAGGCCATCTCGGCGGGGCCGGTGAGGTCACCGGGCAGGCCCGTGTCGACCAGGTAGGTGGTGATGCCGCTGCCCCGCAGCAGCCGGCGGCCCGCTTCCAGGACGCCCAGTTCGCGGCGCCGGGCCAGATAGCGGGCGGGCGCGCAGTGCGGTTCCAGGCCGAGGAGGGGCGGGCACCAGCGCCGCACGGCGAAGCCGGTCTGCGTGTCGAAGAGGGTGGTGCCCGGTGCGGGCGGTCCCTCGGTCCGTGCCAGCTGGGCCTCGAAGGTGCCGAGGCCCAGCTCCGTCCGCAGTACGCCATGGCAGTACTGGTCCACGAGGGACGGCGTTTCGATCATCCGGGCTCCCCGTGAGGACGCTGCTGCCTGACACGTCTCCTAACGGGTGAACCGGGTGTGAGGTCGCGGTCGGCCGTTCAGCCGCCGATCTGGATACCGGCCATCCGCTTCCACTCGTAGCGCCCCGTCTTCACCTTCGCCGCGAACTCGCCGTCGAAGGACTCGTGGACGGTGATGCCGGACTTCTTGACCGCCTGCTCGGCGATCTCCATGGTGGGGGCCACCAGGTTGCCCCACTCACCGTCCTCGCCGACCAGGGCGATCCGGGCGCCGCGCTCGCCGATGTAGGCCACCTGGCCCTCGGCGCCGCCGTGCGCCTTCGCGAAGGTGCTGATCTGGTGGGCGAGCTTGGCCGCCTTGCGCTCGGCCTTCGGGTCAACCTGCTGCGTGTCTGCCATGGCCAGGATGCTACTCAGCGGTAGATCAAACGGCGACGGGAGGGGTGCGTGGCCTTGACCACGCACCCCTCCCGCCGATGTCCGTCGACGTCCGCCGACGTCCTCGATGTCCGCTCAGCGCAGGAACGGGTCCACCGCGACCGCGAGGAAGAGGATCGACACATAGGTGATCGACCAGTGGAAGAGGCGCATCTCCTTGAGCTTGGCCCCGGTCACCTCGGCCTTCGCCCGGTTCTGCAGCCCGTGCGCCTCCCAGAGCCAGAAGCCGCCGGCCGCGAGCGCGACCACCGTGTAGAACCAGCCGGTGTATCCCAGCGGCGTGAGCAGCAGGGAGACGGCGACCATCACCCAGCTGTAGATGACGATCTGCCGGGCGACCACCTTGTTGGAGGCGATGACCGGGAGCATCGGCACGCCCACGCGCGCGTAGTCCTCCTTGACCTTCATGGACAGCGGCCAGTAGTGCGGCGGCGTCCAGAAGAACATGACGAGGAAGAGGACGATCGGCGCCCACGACATCGAGTTCGTGACGGAGGACCAGCCGATCAGCACCGGGAGGCAGCCGGCGATGCCGCCCCACACGATGTTCTGCGACGTACGCCGCTTGAGAATCATCGTGTAGACGACGACGTAGAAAAGGAGCGCTCCGAGTGACAGCCAGGCGCTCAGCCAGTTGACGGTGAATCCGAACAGCAGCGTCGAGACGACCGCCAGCGTGATACCGAAGGCCAGGCACTCGCGCGGGCTGACCATGCCGGTCACCAGCGGCCGCTGCGAGGTGCGGTCCATCAGGGCGTCGATGTCCCGGTCGATGTACATGTTCAGCGCGTTGGCGCCGCCCGCGGAGAGGTAGCCGCCGACGCAGGTCAGCAGGACCAGCCCCAGGTCGGGCACACCCTGCTGCGCCAGGAACATCACCGGAACGGTGGTGATGAGCAGCAGCTCGATGATCCGCGGCTTGGTCAGCGCCACGAAGGCCTTGACACGGGCCCCGAACGGCCGGTGAACCGGGCCCTGGCTCGCACCATCGAGCGAGCCCACTGGACGGGATTCGACGGCCGTCACGTACACCCCTGACAGAGACATCCCAGCAAGCCTCCCCGTATGAAGACCCGGTAAAGGCTCGCGCGTACCACGCCACTTTAGACGTTGCCCATACCCCGGCCTTCGCGGGGGTGGGGTCGTGTTGGCGGACGTCGCATAAGAGGGGTCCTGGAGCTCGATTGAGCGGTCAGATGAGCGGCTCCGTATTCATGTGCCGAATGCGTTGTCGGCCAGTCGGGAGGCGGATCGCACGGATGCCCGGCAGTCTGGAATGACTCGAAAAAACGCACGTCCTGACGGGGGTAGGCTCAACCCGGCCGGTGGGCAGAAGTGCACCGGCGGCCGGGTGGGCGTATGCCCCGACGACCGGCGACCGACATGTGGAGAGGAGCCCTGAACCAGGGTGAGCACCAAGCCGACCACCACAGACCTTGACTGGACCGAGCTCGACCAGCGGGCCGTGGACACCGCCCGTGTCCTGGCCGCCGACGCCGTACAGAAGGTCGGCAACGGCCATCCCGGTACGGCGATGAGCCTGGCCCCGGCCGCCTACACCCTCTTCCAGAAGGTGATGCGCCACGACCCGGCCGACCCGGAGTGGGTGGGCCGTGACCGCTTCGTCCTGTCCGCCGGACACTCGTCGCTGACGCTCTACACGCAGCTCTACCTGGCCGGCTTCGGCCTGGAGCTGGAGGACCTGGAGTCCTTCCGCACGTGGGGCTCGAAGACGCCGGGCCACCCGGAGTACGGGCACACCAAGGGCGTCGAGACCACCACCGGCCCGCTGGGCCAGGGTGTGGCCAACGCGGTGGGCATGGCGATGGCCTCACGTTTCGAGCGTGGTCTGTTCGACCCGGACGCCCCCGAGGGCACGTCCCCGTTCGACCACTACATCTACTGCATCGCCGGTGACGGCTGCCTGCAGGAGGGCATCTCCGCCGAGGCGTCCTCGCTGGCCGGTCACCAGAAGCTCGGCAACCTGATCATGCTGTGGGACGACAACCACATCTCGATCGAGGGCGACACCGAGACGGCCGTCTCCGAGGACACGTGCAAGCGGTACGAGGCCTACGGCTGGCACGTGCAGCGCGTCGAGGCCAAGCCGACCGGCGACCTGGACCCCGAGGCGATCTACGCGGCCATCCAGAAGGCCAAGGCGGTCACCGACCGGCCGTCCTTCATCGCGATGCGCTCGATCATCGCCTGGCCCGCCCCGAACGCCCAGAACACCGAGGCCGCGCACGGCTCGGCGCTCGGCGACGACGAGGTCGCCGCGACCAAGCGCGTCCTCGGCTTCGACGACACGAAGTCCTTCGCGGTCGAGGACGAGGTGCTCGCCCACACCCGCGGGGCCCTGGAGCGCGGCCGCGAGGCCAAGGCGGAGTGGGAGAAGTCCTTCCAGGAGTGGCGGGACAACAACCCGGAGCGCGCCGCCGAGTTCGACCGCATCAGCAAGGAGGAGCTGCCCACCGGCTGGGAGGAGAAGATCCCGGTCTTCGAGACGGGCAAGGGCATCGCGACCCGTGCCGCCTCCGGCAAGGTGCTGCAGGCGCTCGGCGCGGTCATCCCCGAGCTGTGGGGCGGCTCCGCCGACCTCGCGGGGTCGAACAACACGACCATCGACAAGGACAGCTCCTTCCTGCCGGAGGGCAACCCGCTGCCCGAGGCCAACCCGTACGGCCGCACCATCCACTTCGGCATCCGCGAGTTCGCGATGGCCGCGGAGATGAACGGCATCACCCTGCACGGCAACACCCGGGTGTACGGCGGCACCTTCCTCGTCTTCTCCGACTACATGCGCAACGCGGTGCGCCTGTCGGCCCTGATGCACGTGCCGACGACGTACGTGTGGACGCACGACTCGATCGGCCTCGGCGAGGACGGCCCGACGCACCAGCCGGTCGAGCACCTGGCCTCGCTGCGCGCGATCCCCGGTCTGAACATCGTGCGCCCGGCCGACGCCAACGAGACCGCCATCGCCTGGCGCGAGATCCTCAAGCGCTGGACGAAGGAGTTCGGCAAGGGCCAGCCGCACGGCCTGGTGCTGACCCGCCAGGGCGTGCCCACGTACGAGCCCAACGACGACGCCGCGCGCGGTGGTTACGTGCTGGCCGAGGCGGAGGGCGGCGACGCGCAGGTCATCCTGATCGCCACCGGTTCCGAGGTGCACGTGGCCGTCGAGGCGCGCGAGCAGCTGCAGGCCGAGGGCGTGCCCACGCGGGTGGTGTCCATGCCGTCCGTGGAGTGGTTCGAGCAGCAGGACCAGGGGTACCGGGACTCCGTGCTGCCGCCGTCGGTCAGGGCCCGGGTCGCCGTGGAGGCGGGCATCGGCCTGACCTGGCACAAGTACGTCGGGGACGCCGGCCGCATCGTCTCCCTGGAGCACTTCGGTGCCTCCGCCGACGGCAAGGTCCTCTTCCGCGAGTACGGCTTCACCGCCGAGAACGTGGCGGCCCAGGCCCGGGAATCCCTCGCCGCCGCCCAGCGCTGACGCTCATATACGACACGTAGGAGATGTAATTCCATGACAGACGCACTCAAGCGCCTCTCCGAAGAAGGCGTCGCGATCTGGCTGGACGACCTGTCGCGCAAGCGGATCACGTCCGGCAACCTCGCCGAACTGATCGACCAGCAGCACGTCGTGGGCGTCACCACCAACCCGACGATCTTCCAGAAGGCGATCAGCAGCGGTGACGGCTACGAGCAGCAGCTCGCCGACCTCGCCGCCCGCAAGGTCACCGTGGACGAGGCCATCCGCATGATCACCACGGCGGACGTCCGCGACGCCGCCGACATCCTGCGTCCCGTCTTCGACGCGACCGGCGGCCAGGACGGCCGGGTCTCCATCGAGGTCGACCCGCGCCTGGCCCACAACACCCGGGCCACCGTCGCCGAGGCCAAGCAGCTGGCCTGGCTGGTGGACCGCCCGAACACCCTGATCAAGATCCCGGCCACCAAGGCGGGTCTGCCGGCCATCACCGAGGTGATCGGCCTCGGCATCAGCGTCAACGTCACGCTGATCTTCTCGCTGGAGCGCTACCGCGCGGTCATGGACGCCTACCTCTCCGGCCTGGAGAAGGCCAAGGAGCGCGGCCTGGACCTCTCGCTGATCCGCTCCGTCGCGTCCTTCTTCGTGTCCCGCGTGGACACCGAGATCGACAAGCGTCTGGACGCCCTCGGCACCGACGAGGCCAAGGCGCTGCGCGGCAAGGCCGCCGTCGCCAACGCGCGCCTCGCCTACCAGGCGTACGAGGAGGTCTTCTCCTCCGACCGCTGGCAGGCGCTGGACAAGGCGGGCGCCAACAAGCAGCGTCCGCTGTGGGCGTCGACCGGTGTCAAGGACCCGGCCTACCCCGACACCATGTACGTCACCGAGCTGGTCGCGCCGAACACGGTCAACACCATGCCGGAGGCCACCCTCGAGGCCACCGACGACCACGGCCAGATCACCGGTGACACCGTCGCCGGCACCTACGAGCAGGCCCGTGCCGACCTCGACGCGCTCGAGAAGCTCGGGATCTCCTACGACGACGTCGTCCAGGTGCTGGAGGACGAGGGCGTCGAGAAGTTCGAGGCGTCCTGGATCGACCTGCTGAAGTCCACCGAGGCGGAGCTCAAGCGCCTCGTGCCCGCGGAGGACTGACTTGTCACCGCTTTCCGGTTCCGGAGCGAACCCGCTTCGTGACCCCGCCGACCGACGGCTCCCGCGCATCGCGGGGCCGTCGGGCCTGGTGATCTTCGGCGTCACGGGCGACCTGTCCCGCAAGAAGCTGATGCCCGCGGTGTACGACCTCGCCAACCGGGGTCTGCTCCCGCCGGGCTTCTCGCTGGTGGGCTTCGCCCGCCGTGAGTGGGAGAACGAGGACTTCGCCGCCGAGGTCCACGACGCCGTCAAGGCGCACGCCCGTACGCCGTTCCGTGAGGAGGTCTGGCAGCAGCTCATCCAGGGGATGCGCTTCGTCCAGGGCACCTTCGACGACGACGACGCGTTCGAGCGGCTGCGCGCCACCATCGAGGAGCTGGACAAGGCCCAGGGCACGGGCGGCAACTTCGCCTTCTACCTGTCGGTGCCGCCGCGCTCGTTCCCCGTCGTCATCCAGCAGCTGAAGAAGCACGGCCTGGCCGAGCAGACCGGGGGTTCCTGGCGGCGCGCGGTCATCGAGAAGCCGTTCGGCCACGACCTGGAGTCGGCCGAGGAGCTGAACAAGGTCGTGCACGAGGTGTTCACCCCGGACCAGGTGTTCCGGATCGACCACTACCTCGGCAAGGAGACGGTCCAGAACATCCTGGCGCTGCGCTTCGCCAACACGATGTTCGAGCCGGTCTGGAACCGGTCCTTCGTGGACCACGTCCAGATCACCATGGCCGAGGACATCGGCATCGGCGGCCGCGCCGGCTACTACGACGGCATCGGCGCCGCCCGTGACGTCATCCAGAACCACCTGCTCCAGCTCCTCGCGCTGACCGCGATGGAGGAACCGGCCTCCTTCGACGCGGATGCGCTGGCCGCGGAGAAGACCAAGGTGCTCGGTGCCGTCCGGCTGCCGAAGGACCTGGGCCGCAGCACTGTACGCGGCCAGTACGCGGCGGGCTGGCAGGGCGGCGAGAAGGTCACCGGCTACCTCGAAGAGGAGGGCATCGACCCGAAGTCGAAGACCGACACGTACGCCGCGATCAAGCTGGAGATCGACAACCGCCGCTGGGCGGGCGTCCCCTTCTATCTGCGCACCGGCAAGCGGCTGGGCCGCCGCGTGACCGAGATCGCGGTCGTCTTCCAGCGCGCGCCGCACTCCCCCTTCGACCACACGGCGACGGAGGAGCTGGGCCAGAACGCGATCGTCATCCGCGTCCAGCCCGACGAGGGCATCACGGTCCGCTTCGGCTCCAAGGTGCCGGGCACCTCGATGGAGATCCGGGACGTGTCCATGGACTTCGCCTACGGCGAGTCGTTCACGGAGTCGAGCCCGGAGGCGTACGAGCGGCTGATCCTGGACGTGCTGCTGGGCGACGCCAACCTGTTCCCGCGCACCGAGGAGGTCGAGCTGTCCTGGGAGATCCTCGACCCGATCGAGGAGTACTGGGACCGGCACGGCAGACCCGCGCAGTACAAGTCGGGCACCTGGGGCCCTGCCGAGGCGGACGAGATGCTCGCACGAGACGGACGGAGCTGGCGCCGGCCATGAAGATAGACCTGACCGACACCACCGCCGGCGAGATCAACAAGGCGCTCGTGCAGGGCCGGCGTGCCATCGGCACCCCGGCCGTCGGCATGGTCCTCACCCTCGTCATCGTCACCGACGAGGAGAACGCCTACGACGCCCTGAAGGCCGCCAACGACGCGTCGCGCGAGCACCCCTCGCGCACGCTCGTGGTCATCAAGCGCGTCTCCCGCTCCCCGCGCGACCGCACCTCCTCGCGGCTGGACGCCGAGGTGCGGGTGGGCGCGGACGCGGGCACCGGCGAGACGGCCATCCTGCGGCTGTACGGCGAGGTCGCCGACCACGCCGACTCGGTCGCGCTGCCGCTGCTGCTGCCGGACGCCCCGGTCGTGGTGTGGTGGCCGGTGAACGCCCCGCTGGACCCGGCCCAGGACCCGCTGGGCGCGCTGGCCCAGCGCCGGGTCACCGACACCTATGCCGCCGAGCAGCCGGTGCGGGAGCTGTCGGCCCGCGCGGCGGCCTACACGCCCGGTGACACCGACCTGTCCTGGACCCGGATCACGCCGTGGCGCTCGATGCTGGCGGCGGCCCTGGACCAGGTGGTCTGCGAGGTGCGGACCGTCGAGGTGGAGGGCGAGGAGTTCAACCCGAGCTGCGAGCTGCTGGCGATGTGGCTCGCGGACCGGCTGGACGTGCCCGTGCGGCGCACCCTGTCCTCGGGCCCGGGTCTGACGGCCGTCCGCATGGACACCAGCTGTGGCCCGATCGCCCTGGACCGGGCGGACGGCTCGCTGGCCACCCTGTCCATCGAGGGCCAGCCGGCCCGCGCGGTGGCGCTCAAGCGGCGGGACACCGCCGAGCTGATCGCGGAGGAGCTGCGCCGGCTCGACCCGGACGACACCTACGCC
This sequence comes from Streptomyces sp. NPDC047085, assembly GCF_040643735.1. Lineage (NCBI taxonomy): Bacteria > Bacillati > Actinomycetota > Actinomycetes > Kitasatosporales > Streptomycetaceae > Streptomyces > Streptomyces sp. NPDC047085. The sequence continues at coordinate 1,149,229 of NZ_JBEYUW010000001.1, read as the reverse complement.
TCGGCACTGCGCTACGGCGTGGAACGGCTGGCCACGGTCCCGGAGGCGGCTGCCGCGGAACCGGCCGCCGGGTCCGCAGGGGCTGAACCGGCGGCGAAGGCCGCGAAGGCGCCCGCGAAGAAGACGGCGGCCAGGAAGGCCCCGGCGAAGAAGGCGACGACGAAGTGAGCACTCCCCAGCTGGTCGTGCACCGCGACAAGGAGCTGATGGCGCAGGCCGCCGCGGCCCGGCTGATCACGAAGATCGTGGACGCGCAGGCCTCCCGGGGCCATGCGTCCGTGGTCCTCACCGGCGGCCGCAACGGCAACGGCCTGCTGGCCGCGCTGGCGGCGTCCCCCGCCCGGGACGCCGTCGACTGGAGCCGCCTGGAGCTGTGGTGGGGCGACGAGCGCTACCTCCCCGAGGGCGACCCGGAGCGCAACGACACGCAGGCCCGCGCGGCCCTGCTGGACGCCGTACCGCTGGACCCGGCACGCGTGCATCCGATGCCCGCGTCGGACGGGCCGTACGGTGCGGACGTGGACGCGGCGGCGGAGGCGTACGCGGCGGAGCTGGCCAAGGCGGCCGGGCCGGAGAACCACAGCAGCGTGCCGTCCTTCGACGTGCTGCTGCTGGGCGTCGGCCCGGACACCCACGTGGCCTCGCTCTTCCCGGAGCTGCCGGCGGTCCGTGAGACGGAGCGCACGGTGGTCGGCGTCCACGGCGCCCCCAAGCCCCCGCCGACCCGGGTCTCCCTCACCCTGCCTGCGATCCGCTCGGCCCGTGAGGTCTGGCTCCTCGCGGCCGGCGAGGACAAGGCCCGGGCCGCGGCCATCGCCCTCTCGGGCGCGGGCGAGGTCCAGGCTCCGGCAGCGGGCGCGTACGGCCGCCGGCGCACCCTGTGGCTGCTGGACTCGGCCGCGGCCGCGGACCTGCCGCGCTCGCTGTACCCGCCGGCTTCGCCGTGAACCGCTGAGGTACCACTGAGAAACCACTGAGGTCCCCCCGACGGAGCTTCACAGTTTCTGCACGAAAAATCCGTGCAACGCTCAACTTCTGTGTAAGCTCCTGGCGCTGCATCCGCACCACCGAGGGGGGACCTCATGCGTATACGTTTCGCGCTCGCCACCGCTGTCACGGCCGGAACGCTCGCCGTCGTCGTCGCGGCCCCGGCCCAGGCCACCGAGTACTCCTCCGCCCTGAAGATCAAGGGCGCCCAGTACGACGCGCCGGGGCGGGACTCCAACAACTGCCGTACGGGCAACACCCGCGACGAGTACCTGACGATCAAGAACTACTCGCACAGCACGACCGTGAACCTGAAGGGCTACGTCGTCAAGGACGCCGCCGGCAACCGGTTCGCCTTCCCGTCGAACCACTACCTCCAGCCCGGCGACTACGTGAAGCTGCGCGGCGGCCACGGCACCGACTCGGACGCCGACAACGTCGTCTACCGCCAGAACTGCAACTTCATGTGGAACAACGACAAGGACACCATCTACCTGTACAAGCCGTCCGGGGCCCACGCGGACACCCACGCCTACACCAAGTCCCACGACGACCGTGACGGCAACGGTTACATCACCTTCCACGGCTGACGCCGAGCCGTCCCGGCGGGAAGGGCGGGGGCGGCGGGGGGCGTAAGACCTCACGGTGCTCGCCCCCACGGCTCCCTACTTGACCGAGCCAGCCATCACCCCCTGCACGAAGTGCCGCTGGAAGGCGAAGAACACCACGACCGGCACGATCAGCGACAGGAACGCACCCGGCGCAAGGACGTCGATGTTGCTGCCGAACTGGCGGATCTGGGACTGGAGTTCGACGGTCAGCGGCTGGGATGAGCTGTCCGCGAAGAGCAGGGCGACCAGCATGTCGTTCCAGACCCACAGGAACTGGAAGATGGCGAGGCTGGCGATGGCGGGCCGGCCCACCGGCAGGACGAGGCGGGTGAAGATGCGCCACTCGCTGCCGCCGTCCATCCGCGCGGCCTCCAGCATCTCCTTCGGCATCTCGGCGAAGTAGTTCCGCAGCAGGAACACCGCGAACGGCAGGCCGTAGGCGACGTGGAAGAGGACGACACCGGGGATCGTGCCGAACAGGCCGAGCTGCCCGAAGAGTTTGGCCACCGGGAGCAGGCCGATCTGGACCGGCACCACCAGCAGGGCCACCACCAGCAGGAAGAGCGGCTCGCGGCCGGGGAAGTCCAGCCACGCGAAGGCGTACCCGGCGAGGGCCGCGATGACGACGACCAGGGTGGTGGCCGGGACGGAGATCAGCACGGTGTTCCAGAAGGCCTGGGTGATCCCGGCGTTCTTCAGCAGCGCCGTGTAGTTGTCGAAGGACAGCTGGCCGGGGCTGGCGAACACCGTCCACCAGCCGCCCTTCGCGGTGTCCTGCGCCGACCGCATCGAGGAGAGGAACAGCCCCGCCAGCGGAGTCAGCCAGACCAGGCCGACCACCACCAGGAAGGCCTGCACCAGGCCGTTGCCCAACCCGCGCCTGAGCACGTTCATCGCTGGCTCCTTCGGAAACGGCGGACGTTGAAGACCATCGCGGGGATCACCAGGAGCAGGAGCAGCACGCCCAGCGCACTGCCGAGCCCCTGGTTGTTGCCGCCGCCGAAGGACACCAGCCACATCTGGGTGGCCAGGACGGTGGCGTCCTCCTGCACGGGCCCCGGCGCGATGATGTAGACGAGGTCGAAGACCTTCATCACGTTGATCACGAGGGTCACGAAGACGACCGTGAGGACGGGGGCCAGCAGCGGGACCGTGATGCGGCGGAAGATCTGCCACTCGTTCGCCCCGTCCATCCGGGCCGCCTCCAGCGCGTCCCGGGGCAGGGTCGCGAGGCCCGCGCCGATCAGCACCATCGCGAAGCCCGTCCAGATCCACAGGTACGCGCCGATGATCGCCGGGGTGACGAGCGTCGGGCCGAGCCAGGAGACGCCCTGGTAGGGCGGGGCGAAGTTCGACGCGGGCAGCTTCACGGTGTACGAGCCGGCGGACAGCCCGGGGAAGCGGAAGGAGCCGTCGGACGCGGTGGTCGTGCTCGCAACGGTCCGGCCGTCGCGCAGGGCCTGGACCTTCATGCCGGGCAGGCCGCTCTCCTTCGGGTCGACCACCCCCTGCTTCCCTCCCCCGCCCGGGGTGAAGTCCAGGTAGACGACACCGCGCACCTCGCCCGCGGGCGCCGTGCGGGAGGCCGCGCCGTAGGCGGGCCGGGCTCCCGCCGGAAGGTCCTTGGGCAGGACGCCGACGATCGGAAGCGCCACCGAGTGGCCGACGGAGGCAGTCGTACGGTACGAGCCGTCCCGGTCCTGAGCCAGCAGGCCCGCGCGGCCGCGTGCGGTCGGGTACGACGACGTGCCGCTGAACGCGTCGTGGACGGAGACCACGGCCGCGTTGAGGACGCCCTTGTCCGGGTCCTCGTCGTAGGCGAGCCGGAAGATGATGCCGGCGGCGAGGAAGGACACCGCCATCGGCATGAACAGCAGCAGCTTGAAGGCGGTGGCCCAGCGGACCTTCTCCACCAGGACGGCCAGGATCAGGCCGAGCCCGGTCAGCAGGGCCGGGGCCACGACCACCCAGATGGTGGTGTTCCGGATGGCCTTCAGCGTCGCGGGGTCGCGGAACATCTCGGTGTAGTTGTCGCCGCCGACGAACCGGGTGCCGGAGGCGTCGAAGAAGCTGCGGCCGACGGAGAACAGCACCGGGTAGACGACGAGGGCGCCGAGCAGGAGCAGGGCGGGGAAGACGAAGAGCAGCGCGACGGTCCGGGCGCGCCGCCGGCCGCGGCGCCCGCGGGCCGCGCCTGCGGCCCGCGGGTTCGCCTCTTTGTGTGCGAGCGTGGCGGTCATGGTTCCGCTCAGCCCTGGTAGGCCTTGGCCGCCGCGGACTCCAGCTTCGCCGCTGTGCCCTTCGGGTCGGACGGGTCGCGCAGGAAGTCCTGCAGGAGCTTCCACTCGCCGGCGCCCTTGGTGCCGCCGAAGGCCGCCGGTGCCTGGTCGGACATGTCGAAGCGGACCGAGTTCGCGTCCCCGGCGGAGACGAGGGACTTCGCGGTGGCGCGGGTGACGTCGTCGCCGTAGGAGGCGAGGTCGAGCTTCTTGTTCGGGGACAGGAAGCCGCCCGCCTTCGCCCACACGGCGGCCGCCTCCGGGGTGGCCAGGTACTCCAGGAGCTTCATGCCGGCCTTGGCGTTCTTGCCGTCCTTGAGGACGACGGCCGCGTCGCCGCCGCTGACCACCGGTGCCGTGCCGCCGCCGACCGCCGGGAACGGGAAGAAGTTCGCGTCCTTGCCGATGGTCTTCTGGAACTGGTCGTGGGCGACACCGGCGACGAAGTCGCCCTCGTACACCATGCCGGCCTTGGGCTTGGGCCCGAAGACCTTCTCCACCGAGCCCGGGAAGTCGGTGTTGAGGGCCTCCTTCTGGCCGCCCGCGATCAGCTGCTTGTCCTTGAACAGCTTGCCGAGGGTGGTGAGCGCCGTGACGACCGAGGGGTCCGTCCACTTCAGCTTGTGGGCGGCGAGGGCGTCGTACTTCTCGGGGCCGGCCTGGGAGAGGTAGATGTTCTCGAACCAGTCGGTGAGGGTCCAGCCGTCCTGCCCGGCGACGGCGAAGGCGGCGAGGCCGGAGTCGGAGACGGTGTGCCCCGCCTTGAGCATCTCGTCGTACGTCGTGGGCGGCTTGACGCCGGCCTGGGCGAGGGCGTCGGGGCTGTACCAGACGGTCGACTTGTGGGCGGCCTTGAAGTAGAGGCCGTAGAGGGTGCCGTCGACACTGCCGTACGTCTTCCAGACGGGGGCGTAGTCGGCGGTGATGGTCTGCTGGGCGGTGGCGGACAGGGGCTTGAGCCAGCCCTGCTTCGCGAACTGCTGGAGCACGCCGACCTGCGGGACCATCACGACGTCGGGCGCGTTGCCGCCCTCGATCTTGCTGCCGACGACCGTGGAGACGTTGTCGCCGGTGGACACGAACTGGGTCTTGGCGCCGGTCTTCGCGGTGAACGCGTCCAGCACCTTCTGGAAGTTCTTCTGCTCGCTGCCGGACCAGACACCGGCCACGGTGACCGTCTGGCCGCTGAGTTCCTTGTCACCACCGCCCGCGCTCACCGGGCCGCCGCCGCAGGCGGTCGCGCCGAGGGTGAGGGCGAGGGCGGTGCAACTCGTGAGCAGGGTCGTACGGCGTCGCATCATCGTTGATGTCCCTTCAGGAGATGCTGGAGATGCCGGGGATGGCGGGGATACCGGGGATGCCGGGGTGGTTCCGGGGTGGGAGTTGACGGGGATTCAGAGGTGGGTGTCGCTCAGCCACCAGGCCGCCGTCGAGCCGGGCAGCACCCCGGCCGGGCAGGGCCCGCTGGACAGCAGAGGGGTGCCGGAGACCGGCGCGGGTGTGGGGGCGGTGGTGAAGTTGACGGCGCAGACCAGGCCGTCGCCGCGGACGAAGGCGAGGACGCCCGGCGGGGTGTCCAGCCAGCGCAGCGTGCCCTCGCCCAACTGGGGCAGGGATGACCGCAGTTGGAGGCCGTCGCGGTACAGGTGCCAGAAGGAGCGGGTGTCGGCGAGGGCGCGGTCGGTGGCGTACTCGGCGAAGTACGACGGCTGCGGCAGCCAGGGCTTGGCGCCCTCCGCGCCGGAGGTGAAGCCGAACGGGGAGGCCTGCCCGGACCAGGGCAGCGGCACGCGGCAGCCGTCGCGAATACGGGCGCGGCTTCCGGTGCGGTGGAAGATCGGGTCGGTGAGCACGTCGTCGGGCAGGTCGACGACCTCGGGCAGGCCCAGCTCCTCGCCCTGGTAGATGTACGCGGCCCCGGGCAGCGCCAGCATCAGCAGCGCGGCGGCGCGGGCGCGGACGGCGCCGAGGCCGCTGCCGCCGGGGGCGGGTTCGCCGTAGCGGGTGACGGTGCGGACCTGGTCGTGGTTGTTGAGGACCCAGGTGACCGTGGAGCCGGTGCCGGCGATGTCCTGCATGGCCTCGGAGATGACCTTGCGGAAGGCGTCGGCGTCCCAGGGGGCGCCGAGCAGGTCGAAGAAGAAGGCCTGGTGGAGTTCGTCGGCGCGGACGTAGCGGGCGTGTTCGCGGGCGGTGGGCACGGAGACCTCGCCGACCAGCAGGCGTTCGCGGCCGTCACGAGCCGTGTACTCCTCGCACACCGCGCGCCAGCGCCGCCAGACGTCGTGCACCTCGGGCTGGTTCCAGGCGAGCGGGTTGACGGAGTCGCGGGTGCGGGCGTCGGCCTCGGGGTCGTCGGAGTCGGGGAGTCCGGGGTGCTTGTAGAGGCCGGCGGCGACGTCGATGCGGAAGCCGTCGACGCCCCGGTCGAGCCAGAAGCGCAGGACGCGCTCGAACTCGGCGGGTATCTCGGGGTCGCGCCAGTTCCAGTCGGGCTGTTCGGGCGTGAACATGTGCAGGTACCACTGGCCGGGGCGGCCGTCCGCCTCCGTGACACGGGTCCAGGCGGGGCCGCCGAACATGGCGTGCCAGTTGTTGGGCGGCTCGCTGCCGTCCGGGCCGCGTCCGTCGGCGAAGTGGAAGCGGGCGCGGGCCGGGCTGCCGGGTGCGCCGTTCAGTGCCTCGCGGAACCACGGGTGCTCGCTGGAGCAGTGGTTGGGGACGATGTCGAGCAGCACCTTGATGCCGAGCCGCCGGGCGGCCGCCATCAGCAGGTCGAACTCGGCGAGGTCGCCGAAGAGGGGGTCGACGTCGCAGTAGTCGGCGACGTCGTAGCCGTGGTCGTGCTGGGGCGAGGGGTAGAAGGGGCTCAGCCAGATCCCGTCGACGCCCAGTTTCTTCAGGTACGGCAGTCCGGCCCGGACGCCGGCCAGATCCCCGATGCCGTCACCGGTGCTGTCCAGGAAGCTGCGGACGTACACCTGGTAGATGACGGCGTCGCGCCACCAGTGGTGCTTACTCAACATGCATGCATGTTATGTAGGTGTATCGCGAGGGTGTCAATGAAAAGAACGCAGGCTACTGGGGAGTTGGGGCAACAAATACGGACTTATCGGGGCGGTCTCGCAGCAGATGAGATGTCCGCGTTACCTAACATGTAACTAGAGGGGGGAAGACAGACCGTAGGCGGCGACGCCTAGCGGCCGGAGACGGCCGCCAGCTCCCGGGCCAGTCGCCGTACCGCCGCCTCGGGCGTCTCCTGCCCGGTCAGCGCGTCGTGCACGACCGCCTGCACCACCAGGCTGACCTGGTCGTAGTGCGGGCTCTTGGGGCGCGGGGCGGCCGTGAGGACGGCGGTGCGCAGGGTCGGCAGATAGGGGAACCGCCGTACGAGCGCGGGGTCTTCGTAGAGCGCGGCGCGCACGGGAGGCAGCGCGCCCCGCGTGAGCACCTCGCGCTGGACGCGCTCGCTGGTGAGGTAGGCGATCAGCCGCGCCGCCGAATCGGGGTGCCGGGCATGCGTGTTGACGGCCAGGTTGGAGCCGCCGAGGACGCTCGTCCCCGGCCCGTACGGTCCGGGCAGCGGTACCGCGCCGATCCGGCCGGCGACCTTGGAGCCCTTGGCGGAGGCGCCGACGTAGGCGTAGGGCCAGTTGCGCAGGAAGAGCAGACGGCCGTCCTGGAAGGCCTGTTTGGACTCCTCCTCCTTGTACGTCAGGGCCTCCCTGGGGATCCAGCCCTCGCGGACGCCGCGGGCCAGGAAGCCGATGCCCTCGCGGGCGGCGTCCGAGTCGACCGTGACGCGGGCGCCCTCGTCGCCGAGGATCGTGCCGCCCGCCGAGTACACGGCCTCGGCCGCGTTGACGGTCAGGCCCTCGTAGGGCAGCAGCTGGCCCGCGTAGCCGCCCAGGCCGTACTTGGGCGCGACGGTCTTCGCGTCGTGCTCCAGCTCGGCCCAGGTGCGCGGCGGCGCCACGCCCTCCTTGGCGAGGACGTCCTTGCGGTAGAGGAGCAGTCCGGCGTTGGTGACGTACGGGACGGCGTACAGCCGCCCGTCGTAGGTGGCCGTGTCCACGACCGGGGGCAGGAAGGTCTTCAGCGGGAAGCGGTCCGGCGGCAGCGGACGGATCCAGCCGGCCGCCGCGAACTCGGAGGTCCAGTTGACGTCGATGTTGAGGACGTCGAACCGGCCCCGGTCGCCGCCGCGCAGGTCGGTGGTCATCTGCGCATGGGTCTCGTCGGCGGAGTCCGGCAGCTCGACGAGGGTGACCTTCTCGGCGGGGTGGGTGCGGTTCCAGCCCTCCAGGAGCCGGCCGAGATAGCCGGTGAGGTCCCCGGCGGTGGCCAGGGTGAGCGGTCCGCGACCGCCCGCGCCGCCCTCTTCGGCGCGGGCGCCGGAGGCCACGTAACCGGTCAGGACGACAGCGAGGACGAGGAGGCCCCTACCGGCGGCGCGCATCCACCGCATAGGTTCCTCCTTGCACACCGGCGCCGGGCACCCTCGCCCGGAGTCAGAGGCCATGTATACCTGTTAGGTATGAGCGATACTAGGGCCTGGAGCACATTGGCCGGACGCCGGACGGGAGGACAGGACGAGTGCGCCAAGCCCTCCTGGCACTCCTGGCACGCGGCCCGGCCCACGGCTACGAGCTGAAGCAGGACCTTGAGCAACTGCTGGGCTCCGCGTACCCTCAGCCGAACGTCGGCCAGATCTACGTCACCCTCGGCCGCCTGGAGAAGCAGGGGCTGATCGAGGGCGAGGAGGTCGAGCAGAGCAGCCGGCCGAACAAGAAGATCTACCACCTCACCGACACCGGGCGGGACGCGCTGCGCGCCTGGTTCGACGAGCCCGAGGACGAGCCGCGGGTCCGGGACGAGTTCTTCATGAAACTGGCGCTCGCCCCGCAGACCGGTCTCGCCGACCAGATCGCCCTCATCAACAAACAGCGGCGCCAGTACCTCAACACCATGCGCAACCTGTCGAAGCTGGCCGCGGCCGAGGACCGGGACAACCGAATAGCCCATCTGCTCATCGAGGGCGCGATGCTGCACCTGCAGGCCGACCTCGACTGGCTGGAGCGGTGCCAGGAGGAACTGGAGGAGCTGGAGTGAGCGGGAGCCGGCCTCCTGAGCGGGAACGTCCCCCGGTGCTGCGCGCCGAGGGCCTGGTGAAGACCCACCACGGCGAGGGCGCGCCCGCGCGTGCCGTGCGCGGGGTCGATCTGAGCGTGGCGCGGGGCGAGTTCGTGGCGATCACCGGCCCGTCCGGAGCCGGCAAGTCGACGCTGCTGCACCTGCTCGGCGGGCTGCAGCGGCCCGACGAGGGCAGCGTCTGGCTCGACGGCCGGTGCACGGACTCCTTCAGCGAGGCGCGCTGGGCGGTGGAGCGCAGGAAGGCCATCGGCATCGTCTTCCAATTCTTCAACCTGGTGTCGAACCTGTCCGTCGCCGACAACGTCGAGCTGCCCGCGCTGCTCGCCGGCGTCCCGCCGAAGCAGGCCCGCTCCGAGCGCGAGGCGCTCCTTTCCGAGCTGGGCCTGGAGGGCAAGGAGCGCAGCATGCCGGGCGAGCTGTCCGGCGGCGAGCAGCAGCGGGTCGCCCTGGCCCGGGCCCTGGTCAACCATCCGCCGCTGCTGCTCGCGGACGAGCCCGCCGGCAGCCTCGACAGCAAGGGCACCCGCGAGGTGATGCGGCTGCTGACCCGTTTCCACGGGCGCGGGCAGAGCATCGTGCTGGTCACGCACGACGCCCGGCTGGCGAGCGCCGCCGACCGGGTGATCAGCTTCTTCGACGGCCGGATAGCCGACGACGCCGCGCTGGACGGCACGCCGTCCCGCAGGGCCGGGACCTCGGGTGTGCTGGAGCTGAGGGACTGATGGCGCGGCGACCTTCCGGGACCGGGGACTGAACCGTGCGAGCCACCCTCCGCTGGGCCCACTCCGATCTGCGCACGCACCGCGGCGAGGCGCTGTTCCTCACCCTCGCCACCGCCGGCATCGTCGCCTCGCTGCTGCTGGCCGCCGCCCTCTTCGGCTACGCCACCAACCCCTGGCAGCGGACCTTCACCCAGGCGCGCGGTGCCCATGTGTGGATCCACACGCTGCCCTCCGCCGACGCCCGCCGGCTCGCCCGGCTGGACGGCGTGCAGGCCGTCGCCGGCCCCTACCCGACCGAGTCCGCCACCGTCTCCTCCCGCGGCACCCGCGCCTCGGTGGAGCTGCGCGGCACCCCGGGCCTGCCCTCCGTCGGGCGGCCGCTGCTCACCGCAGGGCACTGGCTGGACCCGGCGGACCCCGACGGCGTGGTCCTGGAGAGCGGGCTCGCCCGGGCCCTGCTGGCCGAGCCCGGGGACACCCTCACCCTGCCGGGCACGGCCCGGACGCTGACCGTCGAGGGCATCGCCGACAGCGCCGAACCCCGCTACCGACCGGGCGAGCAGCCGGGGCTGATCTGGGCGCTGCCCTCGGCCGTGCGCGCCCCCGGCGGCCAGGTGACCGGGCTGCGCCTCGCCGATCCGGCCGACACGGACTACGCGGTGCAGCGTGCCGTGACCGTGCTGGGCGCGGGCACGGTCGGCGAGGTCTCCACATGGCTGCAGGCGCGGGCCGAGGCACAGGGCGACAACCGGCTGCTGGGCCAGGTGCTCGGCCTGTTCGGGCTCGGCGCCCTGGTCGCCGCGGGATTCGCGGTGCACGGGGCGATCGGCACCCGCATCCGGGGACACCTGCGGGACATCTCGGTGCTGAAGGCGATCGGCTTCACGCCCGCCCAGGTCGTGCGGATCTTCCTGCTCCAGCACCTCGCGTACGCCGTGCTCGGGGCGGTGGCCGCGGGCGCGCTCATCGAGGGGCTCGGCGGCCGGATCCCGGGCCGGCTCGGCGACGCGGTGGGCCTGTGGCAGGGGCTGCCCGGACACACCGTGGCGCTGGGCGCGGTGTCCGCCGGCACGGTGCTGTTCATCGCCCTGACGACGGGGCTGGCGGCCTGGCGGGCCGGCCGGGTGCCCCCGGTTCCGGTGGCGCGCCCCGCGGCTCCGGCGGGCGGGGGCCTGACCGGTCTGGCCCGGCGGGCGCTGGGACTGCGGCTGCCGGCCGCGCTGGTGCTGGGCTGCCACAAGGCGTTCGCGGGGCGCGGCCGGTCGCTGGCCACGCTGGCCCGGCTGACGCTTCCGCTGCTGCTGATCGTGGTGGCGCTCAGCGCGTGGACCACCATCGACCGGTTCCACAGCAGCCCGGAGCGGGTGGGGCTGCCGGCCGCGCTCACGGTCCGCTCGGACGGCGGCCTGGACGACGGGGAGGTACGGGCCCTGCTGGCGGGCGAACCCCGGATCGCCGAGGCCTATCCGGGCGTCGAAGTGGCCGCCCTGGTACCCGGCCAGACCGGCACCATCGCCCTGCGCGGCCTGGGCACCCGCACCCGCCCCTACCCGTACGCGCTCGCCGAGGGCAGGGCCGCGCGCGGTCCGGACGAGGCGGTGGCCGGTCAGGGCCTGCTGGACCTGCTGCACGTGCGGGTCGGCGACTGGGTGCGGATGACGGTGGGCGAGCAGCCGCAGATCCTGCACATCGTCGGCCGCAGCATCGAGCCGCAGAACGCCGGACGGGTCGTGACGACCTCGCTGGACACCCTCCGCGCGAACGACCCCCGGCTGTCCCCCGCGTTCTACCAGCTCCGTCTGGCCCCGGGCGCCGACCCCCGGCGGGTCGCCTCCGGCCTCGCCGCGGCCGGCCACGGACACCTGGACGTGCACCCGGTGACCAACCCGGCCGACGGCCTGTCACCGCTGCGCGGCGTCGTCGCCGGGCTGATCGCGGTGCTCGCCCTCATCGGCCTCGTCGAACTGCTCACCGCCATCGGCGGAGCCGTCCGCGAGGGCGAGCGGGACATGCTCGCCCTGCGGGCGATCGGCATGTCCCCGCGCCAGATCACCGCGATCACCGTCACGGCGACGACCTGTACGGCCCTGCTGGCGGCGGTCGCCGCCACGGCGCTGGGGCTGCCGCTGGCCCACCGGCTGATCGACGCGCAGGGCAGCTCCAGCGGCATCGGCGCCGGCATCGCCCGGTCCCCCTCGCCCGGGCTGCTGCTCCTCATGGGCGCGGGCGCCGTCCTGGGAGCCGCCGCCCTGGCCGCGCTGCCCGCGGCACGCGCGGCACGACGGCGGCTCGCGGACACGCTCAGCGCGGTGGCGTGACGCCGCCCGGAACGAGACGTCCTTCCGGGCGCCCGGAACGAGACGTCGTTCCAGGCACCCGGGTCAGCCGCGGCCGCGCAGCTGCCGGTACTGGGCGACGAGCGCCTTCGTGGAGGCGTCCAGGCCGGGGACCTCGGCGCCCTCGGTGAGGGCGGGCTCGACGCGCTTGGCGAGGACCTTGCCCAGCTCCACGCCCCACTGGTCGAAGGAGTCGATGTTCCACACGGCGCCCTGGACGAACACCTTGTGTTCGTAGAGGGCGATCAGCTGGCCGAGGACGGACGGGGTCAGCTCGCGGGCGAGGATCGTGGTCGTCGGCCGGTTGCCGTGGAAGGTCTTGTGCGGGACCAGCTCCTCCGGCACCCCCTCGGCACGGACCTCCTCGGCCGTCTTGCCGAAGGCCAGCGCCTGGGTCTGGGCGAAGAAGTTGGCCATCAACAGGTCGTGCTGGGCCTTGAGTTCCCCGCTCAGCTCGGCGACCGGCTCGGCGAAGCCGATGAAGTCGGCCGGGATGAGCTTGGTGCCCTGGTGGATCAACTGGTAGTAGGCGTGCTGCCCGTTGGTGCCCGGCGTGCCCCAGACGACCGGGCCGGTCTGCCACTCCACCTGCCTGCCGTCCCGCGCCACGTGCTTGCCGTTGGACTCCATGTCCAGCTGCTGCAGGTACGCGGTGAACCGGGAGAGGTAGTGGCTGTACGGCAGCACCGCGTGCGACTGGGCGTCGTGGAAGTTGCCGTACCAGATGCCCAACAGGCCCAGCAGCAGCGGGACGTTGGCCTCGGCGGGGGCGGTGCGGAAGTGGTCGTCGACCAGGCGGAAGCCGTCCAGCATCTCCCGGAAGCGGTCCGGGCCGATGGCGATCATCAGGGAGAGGCCGATCGCGGAGTCGTAGGAGTACCGTCCGCCGACCCAGTCCCAGAACTCGAACATGTTGGCCGTGTCGATGCCGAACTCGGCGACCTTCTCGGCGTTGGTCGACAGGGCCACGAAGTGCTTCGCGACCGCCGACGTGTCGCCGAGCGCGTCCAGCAGCCACTTCCGCGCGGAGGTGGCGTTGGTGATCGTCTCGATGGTGGTGAAGGTCTTGGAGGCGATGATGAACAGCGTCTCCTCCGGGTCCAGGTCCCGGGTCGCCTCGTGCAGGTCGGCGCCGTCCACGTTGGAGACGAAGCGGACGGTGAGGTCGCGGTCGGTGAAGCTGCGCAGCACCTCGTGGGCCATGGCGGGGCCGAGGTCGGAGCCGCCGATGCCGACGTTGATCACGTTCCGGATGCGCTTGCCGGTGTGGCCGGTCCAGGCGCCGGAGCGGACCCGCTCGGCGAAGTCGCTCATCTTGTCGAGGACGGCGTGCACGGCCGGGACGACGTTCTCCCCGTCGACCTCGACGACGGCGTCACGCGGGGCGCGCAGCGCGGTGTGCAGCACGGCCCGGTTCTCGGTCGTGTTGATCTTCTCGCCGCGGAACATGGCGTCCCGGAGGCCGAAGACGTCGGTGGCGGCCGCCAGCTCCCGCAGCAGCCGCAGGGTCTCGTCGGTGACCAGGTGCTTGGAGTAGTCGATGTACAGGTCACCGACCCTCAGCGTGTACCCGTCGCCGCGCCCCGGATCGGCGGCGAACAGGTCCCGCAGATGGGTGTCGGCCAGTTCCTCGCGGTGCTTGGCGAGAGCGGTCCACTCGGGCGTCTGGTTGAGCCTCGTACGGCCGTCTGCGTTCATATCCGACTTCAGCCTTCTTTCCTGCCTGTCCGCTTGCGTCCCTTGCCCCGCTGCCGGTTCTTAACCTAGTTGATCAGCCCGTGGGACGAGCGGTGGTGACGCCGTCCCGCGGGGCAACAACAGGTACGTCCGGCTTGCGCGCCGGTATCAGCGAGGTGACCGCCAGGGCGAAGAGGACGGCCGCGAGCAGGGCGGGCGCGTTGAGGCCGGCGAGCCGGGCCACGGCTCCGCCCAGGAGGGCGCCGAGCGGGGCGCCGGACGTCGAGGCGGTACGGAAGGCGGACGCGATGCGGCCGAGCATGGACTCGGGGCCGCGCTGCTGCATCAGCGTGACCTGGTTGACGTTCCACACCATGCCCATCGCGCCGAGCAGCAGCATCCCGGCGACGAGCGCGGCCAGGTGCCGTACGCAGCCCATGAGCAGCAGCGATCCGGTCTGGACGGTGCCGCCGAGCAGCAGGGCCCCGACCCGCCCGGTGCGACGCGCGATGCGCTGGGCGAGGAAGCCCCCGGCGAGGCTGCCGGCCGAGTAGGCGGTCATCGCGGCCACGTATCCGGCGTTGCCCGCGTGCAGCCAGCGGGTCACGTGCAGGACCAGGGTGGCGATCAGGGCGCCCATGCCGATGTTGCACAGCAGGGTGGCCACGCAGACCGCGCGCAGCGCCCGGTCGTGCCACAGGGCGCGCAGGCCCTCGCCGATCTCGGTGCGCAGGGTGCTGCCCGCCGCGCGGGGCTCCCGCTCGGGCGGACGTATCCGCAAGGACGCCACGAGTGCGGCCGCCACCAGATAGGTGCCGGCGTCCGCCGCGAACGGCATGAACGCCCCGGCGGTCAGCAGCAGCGGCACGAACGGGCCCGCGAGCAGCCCGCCCGCCAGCTGCTGACCGGTCATCAGACGGGCATTGGCACCGCCCAGGGCCTCGGGCTCCACGAGGGCGGGCAGCAGGGCGGTGGAGGCGTTGTCGAAGAGCGTCTGGAGGGTGGTGAGCGCGAAGGCGAGGGCGAGCAGCAGGGGGATCGAGGCGTGCCCCAGGCCCACGGCGAGGGCGAAGGCGGCGACGAGCAGACCTCGTACCGTGTCCACGGCCCACATCGCCCGCCGCTGGTCCACCCGGTCGGCCAGGGCCCCGCCGAACAGCCCGAACAGCAGCCACGGCACGTACCCGCAGGCGGTGACGGAGGCGACGACGAGCGGCTCGTCGGTCAGCCGCACGGCGAGCAGCGGGAGGGCGGCCGTACGCAACGCGTCTCCGAAGCGGGAGACCACGGCGGCCGTCCACAGCCGCCCGAATCCCCCGCGCCACGCGGGTGCGCTCCCGCCCGCCGTCTCCGCCCCTGTCACGCTTCCCCCTCACGATGCGTCGATGCACACACCGTAAAGGGCACCACTGACAACGGGCCGTGCGCGGCGGGGCGAAACGGCTCCGGCCAGGCGCCCGTGGGCACCCGGCCGGTGAGAACTCCTAGATTTCGCCGCGCAGTTTGGCGAGCGCCTCGGCGAGGATCGCCTCGCCGTCCGCGTCGCTGCGCCGCTCCCGTACGTACGCGAGGTGCGTCTTGTACGGCTCGGTGCGCGGCGGGTCCGGCGGGTTGTCCCGGTCCTGACCGGCCGGGAAGCCGCAGCGCGGGCAGTCCCAGGTGTCGGGGACCTGCGCGTCGCTGGCGAAGCTCGGCTGCGTCTCATGCCCGTTGGAGCACCAGAAGGAGATGCGCAGACGCGGCGCGGCCTCGCCGCGCTCGGCCTCGCCCATCGGCCCCGCCCCGACCCGGCTTCCTCGGATCGCGTTGCCACTTGCCACGGTCGTAACTCCCTGCGTGATGGTGCCGCGAAGCGAGTCGGCGTTTCGCTTCGCCGCGAGCGCCTCAGTCTACGTAAGGCCCAACGCGCGTCCAGTGATTGGAGTTACAGCCCCCACATCTGGACGCAAGCCCCATGATAGGCCGCGCCCAGGAGCGCGTACCGAACATGGGGCCTTACGTACGGAACGTATGTGTTTGTGAGACGCTGATCGGCTCTTCGTCCCGGGCGGCTGTCTCAGCCGTTGGACTTCATCAGCATGCCGAGGACGATGACGCACGCGAACCACAGGACACCGATCACGATCGTGATGCGGTCGAGGTTGCGCTCGGCGACCGAGGAGCCGCCGACGGAGGACTGCATGCCACCGCCGAACATGTCGGAGAGGCCGCCGCCCTTCCCCTTGTGCATCAGCACCAGCAGCATCAGCAGCAGGCTGAAGACGATCAGGGCGATCGAGAACCCCAAAACCACGGCTGGACCAACTTCCTCGGATTCGGATGGACGACGGGGGCACAGCACCACGGCTGTGCCCCCGCAAGGGTACGACGTATCGCCGCTACCGCCTACTCACCGGTCGGACTACTGATCGCGGAAGCGGACGATCTTGACGAACTCGTCCGCGTCCAGCGAGGCCCCGCCGACCAGGGCGCCGTCGATGTCGGGCCGCGCCATGATCTCGGCGACGTTGCTCGCCTTGACGGAGCCGCCGTACTGGATGCGGATCTTGTCGGCCACCTCCGGGGAGTACAGCTCGACGAGCCTGGTGCGGATGGCGCCGCAGACCTCCTGGGCGTCGTCGGAGCCGCAGACCTTGCCGGTTCCGATGGCCCAGACGGGCTCGTAGGCGATCACGATGGACTCGGCCTGCTCGGCCGGGACGCCCTTCAGACCGCCCTCGAGCTGCGCGAGGGTGTGGGTGACGTGGTCGCCCGCCTCGCGGACCTCCAGCTCCTCACCGATGCACAGGATCGGGGTCAGGCCGTGCTTGAAGGCGGCCTTGACCTTGGCGTTGACCAGCTCGTCGGTCTCGTTGTGGTACTGCCGGCGCTCGGAGTGGCCGATCACCACGTAGGTGCACTTCAGCTTGGCCAGCATCGGGCCGGAGATCTCGCCGGTGTAGGCGCCGGTGTCGTGCTGCGAGATGTCCTGGGCACCGTACTTGATCTTGAGCTTGTCGCCGTCGACCAGGGTCTGCACGGAGCGCAGGTCGGTGAAGGGCGGCAGGACGGCGACCTCGACGGCCTCGTAGTCCTTGTCGGCCAGCGCGAAGGCGAGCTTCTGGACGTGCGCGATGGCCTCGAGGTGGTTGAGGTTCATCTTCCAGTTGCCCGCCATCAGCGGCGTGCGGGTGGTCATTGAGGTCAGTCCTCCAGTGCGGCGAGGCCGGGGAGCGTCTTGCCCTCGAGGTATTCGAGGGAGGCGCCGCCACCGGTCGAGATGTGGCCGAATGCGTTCTCGTCGAAGCCGAGCGTACGCACGGCCGCGGCGGAGTCACCGCCGCCGACGACGGTGAAGCCGTCCGAGTCGACGAGGGCCTGGGCGACCGCCTTGGTGCCCTCGGCGTAGTCGGGGTGCTCGAAGACGCCCATGGGACCGTTCCAGAAGACGGTCGCGGCGTCGGCGAGCTGCGAGGCGTACAGCTCTCGCGTCTTCGGGCCGATGTCCAGGCCCTCCTGGTCGGCGGGGATCTTGTCCGCGTCGACCACGGTGTTCTCGGTGGGAGCCTTGGTCTTCAGGTCCGGGAAGGTCCGGGAGACCACGACGTCCACGGGGAGCACCAGTTCCACGCCGAGCTTCTCGGCGCGCTCCATGTACTCCGTGACGGCCGGGATCTGGTCCTCCTGGAGGAGGGAGATGCCGACCTCGTAGCCCTTGGCCTTCAGGAAGGTGTAGGCCATGCCGCCGCCGACGAGCAGGCGGTCGGCCTTCTTGAGCAGCTCGTCGATGACGGCGAGCTTGTCGGAGACCTTGGCGCCGCCGAGCACGACGACGTAGGGGCGCTTGACGTCCTCGGTGAGCTTCTTGAGGACGGCGACCTCGCCGGCGATGAGGTAGCCGGCGTAGTGCGGCAGCTTCTTCGGCAGGTCGTACACGGAGGCGTGCCCCCGATGCACCGCGCCGAAGCCGTCACCGACGTAGACGTCGGCGAGGGCGGCCAGCTGGTCGGCGAACGCGCCGCGCTCGCCGTCGTCCTTGGCGGTCTCGCCGGGGTTGAAGCGCAGGTTCTCGATGACCGCGATCTGACCGGGCTCCAGGCCGTCGACGGCGGCGTGGGCGGCGGGACCGACGGTGTCCTGGGCGAAGGCGACCGGGGCCCCGAGGAGTTCGCCGAGGCGCTCGGCGGCGGGCAGCAGCGAGAAGGCGGGGTCCGGGGCGCCCTTGGGGCGGCCCAGGTGCGAGGCGACGACCACCTTGGCGCCCGCGTCCGCGAGGGCCTTCACGGTGGGCAGGACGGCGCGGATGCGGCCGTCGTCGGTGATGGTCCCGTCGGCGAGCGGCACGTTGAGGTCGGCGCGGACGAAAACCCGCTTTCCGCTCACGCCGTCGGCGAGAAGTTCGTCGATCGTCTTCATTGAGTGGACTCCTGATGAGGGCACGTGATGCCCCTGATCGTAAAAGGACGTGGTCCGGGTGCAGGACAGGGCCCGGACAGCGCGGCGGTGCGCTGCCCGAGCCCTGCTCTCACTTCAAGGTCCTGCTACGGCTGTCGGAGCCGGCGATCAGAGCTGGCCGCCGACGAAGACCGTGAGGTCCACGAGGCGGTTGGAGTAGCCCCACTCGTTGTCGTACCAGCCCAGGACCTTCACCGTGTTGCCGTCCTGGACCATGGTCAGGGACGAGTCGAAGGTGCAGGAGGCCGGGTCGCCGACGATGTCGGAGGAGACGATCTCGTCCTCGGTGTAGGCCAGGAAGCCCTTGAGCGCGCCGTCCTCGGAGGCCTTCTTGAACGCGGCGTTGACCTCGTCCTTGGTGACCTCGCGCTGCAGCTCCACGACCAGGTCGGTGGCCGAGCCGGTCGGGACCGGGACGCGCATGGCGATGCCGTCCAGCTTGCCCTTGAGCTGCGGCAGCACCAGGGCGGTGGCCTTGGCGGCACCGGTGGTGGTCGGGATGATGTTCTCCGCGGCGGCACGGGCGCGGCGCAGGTCCTTGTGCGGGAAGTCCAGGATGCGCTGGTCGTTGGTGTAGGCGTGCACCGTGGTCATCAGGCCGCTGACGATGCCGAAGTTCTCGTCCAGGACCTTCGCCATCGGCGCCACGCAGTTGGTGGTGCAGGAGGCGTTGGAGATGACGTGGTCCTTCGCCGGGTCGTACTTGTCCTGGTTGACGCCCATCACGATGGTGATGTCCTCGTCCTTGGCCGGAGCCGAGATGAGGACCTTCTTGGCGCCGCCCTCGAGGTGCTTGGCGGCGTCCTCGCGCTTGGTGAAGATGCCGGTCGACTCGATGACGATGTCGACGCCCAGCTCGCCCCACGGGATGTCCGAGGGGTTGCGCTCGGAGAGCACCTTGATGGTGTGGCCGTCGACGGTGATCGTGTCGGCGGTGTGCGTGACCTCCTGCTTGAGGCGGCCCAGAATCGTGTCGTACTTGAGCAGGTGAGCAGTGGTAGCGGTGTCACCCAGGTCGTTGACAGCCACAACCTCGATGTCCGCGCCCTGCTGCAGGAGCGCGCGGAAGTAGTTACGACCGATGCGGCCGAAGCCGTTGATGCCTACGCGGATCGTCACGAACCGATCTCCTCGTTGGTACGCCGGCCATGCGGTGCCGGCGAGCTGTTTTTGGGATGTCCCCGACCACCCCCGACCCTACCGCTCTGGGGCCCCCGAGGTGACATCGAGATGCCGCATACACGGGCAGGCGGTCCGTACCCACCAGTAGGGGTACGGACCCCCCGGATCGATGGTCGTTTCACTCCCATTTGTTAGGGAGTGACGGTGCGTCCTGACGGTCTTTTCACTCGTTCGTGAGCGGGTCGGCTCACCTGATGAGGGGCGTCCGCGCGCACTGTTGAGAGGGGGCTCCGCTCACCTGTCGAGTGATGCCAGAGCCTTCTTCAGAAGTGCCGTCCGGTCGGCCGCCGACGGGACCTGTTCCAGGCCGAAACCGAGCAGCACGGTGTCGTCCGTGGTGACCGCTCCGTAGGTCTGGAAGAGGGTGCCGGTGCGGGTCCAGTCCTTCAGCACCGCCGGGCTGCCCGCGGGCGGTCCGGCGGCCTTCCAGGCGCCCAGGGACGCCTCGAAGCCCTCCGTCTCCTTGGCCGTTCCGCCGACGACGAGCGAGGCGTCGTCGGCGAGGACGCCGTGCCCGCCGCTGCCCGGGTCGGTGATGTAGGCGATCGACACCTCGACGGCCTTGCCCGCGTACGCGCTCAGGTCGAACGCCACCTGCTGCCAGCCGGCGGAGCTGCCGGTGAGGCTGTTCCACGAGCCGGTGGTGCCGGTCGCGGTGCAGGCCCGGTCCGCGAGCGTCAGGTAGTGCCTGAGCCACGGGTGCTCGCCGATCAGGAACCCGGCCCCGCACTCGGCCGGTACGGCCGTCCTCGTGGCCCCGCCCGCCTCCGGCAGGGTCGTCCAGTCGTCGGCGCCCACGGTGTGGATCTCGACGACCGCGTGGTCGTAGCCGGGCTCGGTGTCCCACAGCAGCCGGGTGCTCAGGGCCGGCTTGTCGGCGGCAGTGACACCGGTGAGGTCGATGGTGCGGGTGAGGCGCTTGTAGCCGTCGTCGGTGTGCATGGCGGCGGCCATCCCGGAGCCGGTGTAGGGCCCGTACGGGTTGACGGCCCCGGCGAACCTGCCCGCGCCCGCGCTCCTGAACTGCGGGTACGTGTCCGGAGTCAGCGAGTCGGAGGTGATGGCGTAGGTGCCGGCCTTGTCGAGCGCGTTGCCGGGCGCGTCACCGAGGGCGCTGGTGTAGCCGTCGAGGCCGCCGGAGCCGGTGAAGGCGGTGGCTCCCTTGGTCGAGGTGCGGCTGTAGGCGCCCAGGTAGTACTGGCTGAAGTCGTCGGACAGGGTGCCGTCGCCGAGGTCGACGGTGCCGCCGGCCAGTTCACCGGCCTCGATCAGCGAGCCGCCCTCGTTGAGGTAGGCGCGCAGCTGGAGCTGGGTGGCGTTGCCCGGTCCGTTCGTGCCCGAGTAGTGCACGACGGTCCTGAAGTGCCCCAGCACACCGAGCGCGTCCGGGGCGCCCTGGGTGGCGACGTCCCACACGATCGCCCGCCGTCCGGCCGCCTTCAGCGCGTCGACGTACGTCCGCGCCTGCGTGGCGGCCGCGCCCTCCTCGGCGACGACGAGGGTGTCGGCCCGCGGCCGTTCGGCGACGGTGTAGGTGAAGTGCGAGCTGGAGACCTTCTTCCCGCTCCTCGTCCTGCCGGTGAACCAGACCTCGACCCGGTCGCCCGGTTCGCCGTCCCGCACCGTGGCCCGGTACTCGTCGAAGTAGAGGTTGTCGGCGCCGCCGTACGTCTCGCCGCCCGTCCAGGGCCGCAGCGCCCGGTCGAGGGTACGGCCGCCGTTGACGCGGTACTTGAGCTCCTTGCCCCGGATCGCCTTGCGGACGACGACGGAGACGTCCTGGTCGGCGCCCCGGGAGTACGAGGTGGAGAACGCGGCCGGGGTGAAGTCGGCGGCGCTCAGGCCGACCGAGGAGACCGGCCGGTCGGGGTGGGCGGCGGTCTCGGCGACGGACAGCGCGAACGGGACGTTCTTCTCGAACTCCTGCTGGATCAGCTTCTCGTCGTCGGGGAAGTTGAAGACGGACTGGCAGTCGTCCGGCTTCCAGGCGTCGTTCGGGTCGATGTTCGACGCGGTCGCGCAGGTCGACATCTCGGGGGTGAACATCGCCATGCCGTTGACGTTCCCGGCGTGGCCGTCCGCCTCGCCGTTGGTGGTGTACAGCTCCGAGGAGACCTGGGAACGGTAGCCGGGGATGGCCGGGTTGTCGGGGGTGCCGGCGAGCGCCTTGTAGAGGACGTCGTCGGGGGTGGGGGTGGCGACCTGCCAGCCGACGCCGTAGAGCAGGAGTTCGGCGGCGGAGTGATAGTTGATGCCGTAGGTGAAGCCGACGCGCTTCTCGAAGGCGTCGAGGGCCTTGGTCTCCGGCTCGGACTCGGGGCTCGCGCCGCGGTAGGTCTGGCTGGTGGGGTTCGGGGACGAACCCTCGTCGTCGTAGCCCCACTTGTAGGGGAAGTTGCGGTTGAGGTCGACGCCGTCACCCGTGCTGATGACGCCGTCGCCGTTGACGTCCCGCAGGTTCTTGCGCCACAGGCGGGTGCCGTCGTTCTTGAAGGTGTAGTCGTAGCCGTCGGGGTTGGCCGAGAGGACGAACCAGAGTTCGGTCGAGTCGACGAGCCTCTTGACGCGCTTGTCGGTTCGGTAGTGGTCCAGGTAGTAGTGCATCAGGCGGCGGGTCATCTCCGGCGTGATCCACTCGCGCGCGTGCTGGTTGGACATGTACAGCACGGCGGGTTTCGAGCCGTCGTGCGATTTTCTCGCGTTCTTGGTCAGTTTGAGCGCGAGGATGTCCTGGCCGTTGATGGTCTTGCCGATGGACTCGACCTTGGTGAGGCCGGGGTGGGCCCCCGCGGTCCGGAGGATCTCCTCCTTGAGTCCGCCGCTGCCGCCGTAGGGCCGGAACACGCCCTGGGAGGCGTCCTGGAGGCGTGCCTCGGCCCGGGCGGAGAGGGTGTGCTCGGTGAGGTGGACGCCCTGCTTCTCGAGCTTCTGGGCCTGCCGTTCGGTGAGGTAGACCTCGACGGTGGTCCTGCCGTTCCCGGTGACCCGCTCGCCGAGTTCGTGGCCGTCCTGCCCGGCCTTGAGCAGCAGGGGTATCTGCGTGCGGGTCACGTCGGCGCGGAAGACCTTGACCTCGTCGGGGCCGGGTCGGGGTGGACCGGCGGTCTGCGCCTGGGCGACGGGTGCGAAGCCGGCTCCGCCGACGAGAAGTGCGCCGACAGCGAGGATCGATCTCGCTCTGTGTCTCATGAACCCCCCTAGCGGTGGTCCGCCACAGCGGCGAACAGGTTGCCAGGCTCATGTCAGTTCATGATCGAGTCAAGAGCGCCTCACGGACACGCAAACGCCGGTGCCGACCGCCCGAACAGGGCGTCGGCACCGGCGAGTTGACGCGGCGTCGGTCAGCCGGCCAGGTTCTCCGCCAGCTCCTCGGTGAGGTTGGCCTCCGTGCCCGGGATGCCGAGGTCGGCCGCGCGCTTGTCGGCCATCGCCAGCAGCCGGCGGATCCGGCCGGCGACCGCGTCCTTGGTCAGCGGCGGGTCGGCGAGCGCGCCCAGCTCCTCCAGGGAGGCCTGCTTGTGCTCCATGCGCAGCCGGCCGGCGGCGGCGAGGTGCTCGGGGACCTCGTCGCCGAGGATCTCCAGGGCCCGCTGGACCCGGGCACCGGCGGCCACGGCGGCACGGGCCGAGCGGCGCAGGTTGGCGTCGTCGAAGTTGGCGAGCCGGTTGGCGGTGGCCCGCACCTCGCGCCGCATCCGGCGCTCCTCCCAGGCCAGCACGGACTCGTGCGCGCCGAGCCGGGTGAGCAGGGCGCCGATGGCGTCACCGTCGCGTACGACGACCCGGTCGACCCCCCGGACCTCACGGGCCTTGGCGGCGATGGACAGCCTGCGGGCGGCGCCGACCAGCGCGAGCGCGGCCTCGGGGCCCGGGCAGGTCACCTCCAGGGAGGAGGAGCGGCCGGGCTCGGTCAGCGAACCGTGCGCCAGGAAGGCCCCTCGCCAGGCCGCCTCCGCGTCACAGGTGGCCCCGGAGACCACCTGCGGGGGGAGCCCGCGGATCGGGCGTCCCCGGCCGTCGACCAGACCGGTCTGGCGGGCGAGCTGGTCACCGCCGGCGACCACGCGCACGACGTACCGCGAGCCGCGGCGCAGCCCGCCGGGCGCCATCACGATCAGTTCGGAGCTGTGGCCGAAGATCTCCAGGATGTCCCGCTTGAGGCGCCGGGCCGCCATCGCGGTGTCCAGCTCGGCCTCGATCACGATGCGCCCGCTCACCAGGTGGAGGCCGCCGGCGAACCGCAGAATGGCGGAGACCTCCGCCTTCCTGCAGCAGGTCCGGGTGACGGGAAGCCGGGAGATCTCGTCCTTCACCGCTGCCGTCATCGCCATGGGCCGATCCTTCCATGCATCCGAAAAATACGGTCGTACGCGGCGGCCAACAGCTCCGGGTCGTGCCGGGGGCTTCCGTCGGTCCGGGCCACCGGGGCCAGCTCGACCGCGGCTCCGAGCCGCTTGGCGGCCTCGGTGAGCGAGTCGCGGTCGGGCACGGCGGCCTCGTCGGCCAGCACCACGTCCAGGGCGAGTTTAGGGGCGTGTCGCCCCAAAACCTCCAAATGACGCTGCGGGGAGAAGCCCTCGGTTTCTCCCGGCTG
Source organism: Streptomyces sp. NPDC047085 (assembly GCF_040643735.1). NCBI lineage: Bacteria > Bacillati > Actinomycetota > Actinomycetes > Kitasatosporales > Streptomycetaceae > Streptomyces > Streptomyces sp. NPDC047085. The sequence continues at coordinate 1,125,253 of NZ_JBEYUW010000001.1, read as the reverse complement.
CGGGGCGAGGTTCAGCGAGAGAACCTTGCGCGCCTTGGTCTGGGTGAGCGCGTCCAGCAGCTCGGGGACGAGCAGGTGCGGGATGACCGAGGAGAACCAGGAACCGGGGCCGAGCACCACCCAGTCCGCGTCCAGCACGGCGGCCACGGCCTCGGGGACGGCCGGCGGGTCGTTCGGCACGAGGTGCACCGACTGCACCTCGCCCGGGGTGAGGGCCACGGTGGCCTGCCCGCGGACGGTGTCCACGTCCTCCGGCCGCTCCGGGTCGTGCCCCTTGACCAGGGCCTGCAGCTCCAGCGGCACGGCCGACATGGGCAGCACGCGCCCGTGCGCGCCGAGCAGCCTGCCGACCAGGTCCAGGGCCTGGACGTGGTCGCCGAGCTGCTCCCAGAGGGCGACGATCAGCAGGTTGCCCACCGCGTGGTCGTGCAGGTCGCCCTGGGAGGTGAAGCGGTGCTGGATGACCCGGGCCCAGGTCTGGCCCCAGTCGTCGTCGCCGCACAGCGCGGCCAGCGCCTTGCGCAGGTCGCCGGGCGGCAGCACGCCCAGCTCGTCGCGCAGGCGCCCGCTGGAGCCGCCGTCGTCGGCCACGGTGACCACGGCGGTGAGGTCGCCGGTGATCCGGCGCAGCGCGGCCAGCGAGGCGGACAGGCCCCTGCCGCCGCCGAGGGCGACCACCTTGGGCTGGGCGCCGCGCCGGCGGGCCCGCCCGCCGCGGGCCTCGGCGGGCCGGGCGGCCCTCGCCTCGGCTCTGGCCTCAGCCCTGGCCTCGGCCGTGGTGCGGCTCGAGCGGCTCTCCGGCACCATCCGGCGCAGCCTGCTCAGCCGCGGTGTGCGTCGCGTCATTCCCGTCCCATGTCCCGGTGTACGACCACCGTCTCCACGCCCTCGGCCGCGAGACGCGCGGCGAGCTTCTCCGACATCGCCACCGAGCGGTGCTTGCCGCCGGTACAGCCGATGGCGATGGTCACGTACCGCTTGCCCTCGCGCCGGTAGCCGGCCGCGATGAGGCGCAGCAGCTCGGCGTACCGGTCGAGGAACTCCTTGGCGCCGGGCTGGTTGAAGACGTAGGCGGCGACCTCCTCGTTGAGGCCGGTGAACGGGCGCAGCTCCGGGACCCAGTGCGGGTTGGGCAGGAACCGCATGTCCGCGACCAGGTCCGCGTCGACCGGGAGGCCGTACTTGAAGCCGAAGGACATCACGGTGGCCCGCAGCTCGGGCTCCTCCTCGCCGGCGAACTGGGCGTCCATCTTGGCGCGCAGCTCGTGCACGTTGAGGCTGGAGGTGTCGATCACCAGGTCGGCGTCGCCGCGCAGCTCGCGCAGCAGCTCGCGCTCGGCGGCGATGCCGTCGACGATGCGGCCGTCGCCCTGGAGGGGGTGCGGGCGGCGCACCGACTCGAAGCGGCGGACCAGGGCCTCGTCGGACGACTCCAGGAAGACGATCCGCCGGGTCACGTTCCGGGTGTCGAGGTCGGCGAGGGACTCGCGCAGGTTGTCGAAAAAGCGCCGGCCGCGCACGTCGACGACGACCGCGATCCGTGCCACGTTGCCCTGGGAGCGGGCGCCCAGCTCCACCATGGTGGGGATCAGGGCGGGCGGCAGGTTGTCCACGACGAACCAGCCGAGGTCCTCCAGGCACTTCGCCGCGGTCGAGCGGCCCGCTCCGGACATGCCGGAGATGATCACCAGCTCGGGGATGGCCGCTTCGGGGGCCCCGGCCGGTGTGACGTCCGTACTCACCTGTGCTCCGTTTCCCTGAACCGCCTGCTGCGGTTCACCGGCCGCCTGTTCTCGCTCCGGTGTGGGCTGTGCGTCGTGCTCGGTCATGTGTCCTGCCCCCGTCGTCCGTCCGGGGCGCCCGCGGTCGCGGGCTCCCCCGAGGAACCCCCCGTCGTGTCGGGTTCCTCGTCCTCAATGATCTCTCCTGTCGCCGTGTTCACGGCGGGGGCGGCCGGAACCGCCCGGGCGAGGGCCGCGGCGATGGTCTCGGCCGTCTTGCGGCCTATCCCGGGCACCTCCTGGATCTGCTCGATTGTGGCGGACCGAAGCTTCTTCACCGAGCCGAAATGCTTGATGAGCGCCTGTTTGCGGGTGTCGCCGAGGCCCGGCACCTCGTCCAGGGGGCTGGCGCGGAAGCGCTTGGCCCGCCTGGTGCGCTGGTAGGTGATCGCGAAGCGGTGGGCCTCGTCGCGTACGCGCTGGAGGAGGTAGAGGCCCTCGCTGGTGCGGGGCAGGACCACCGGGTCGTCGTCGCCGGGCACCCAGACCTCCTCCAGGCGCTTGGCGAGGCCGCACACGGCGATGTCGTCGATGCCCAGTTCGTCCAGGGCGCGCCGGGCCGCCGCGACCTGCGGCTGCCCGCCGTCGACCACGACGAGCTGGGGCGGGTAGGCGAACTTCTTGGGGCGGCCGTCGTCGTCCTTGAGGGAGGTGCCGAGGGCGTCACCGTCGATGAGGGCGGTCCCGCCGTCGGTGGGCGTGCCCTCGCCGTCGGTAGGCGTGTCCTCCCCGTCGGCCCACTCCCCCGTCTTCTCCTTCTCGGCGAGGTAGCGCCGGAAGCGGCGGGTGATCACCTCGTGCATGGAGCGGACGTCGTCCTGGCCGGCGAAGCCCTTGATCTGGAAGCGGCGGTACTCGCTCTTGCGCTGAAGCCCGTCCTCGAAGACGACCATGGAGGCGACGACGTCGTCGCCCTGGAGGTGCGAGATGTCGTAGCACTCGATGCGCAGCGGGGCGCTGTCCAGGTCGAGGGCGTCGGCGATCTCCTCCAGCGCCCGGGAACGCGTGGTCAGGTCGGAGGCGCGCTTGGTCTTGTGCAGGGCGAGGGCCTGCTGGGCGTTGCGCTGCACGGTCTCCATGAGCGCCTTCTTGTCGCCGCGCTGCGGGATGCGCAGCGAGACGTTCGACCCGCGGCGGCCGGTCAGCCACTCCTGGACCGGTTCGACCGGCTCCGGCAGGGCCGGGACCAGGACCTCCTTGGGAACGGCGTCCCCGGTCTCCTCGCCGTAGAGCTGCTGCAGGGCGTGCTCGACGAGGGCGCCGGTGGTGACCTCCTCGACCTTGTCGGTGACCCAGCCGCGCTGTCCCCGCACCCGTCCGCCGCGCACGTGGAAGATCTGGACGGCCGCCTCCAGCTCGTCCTCGGCCACGGCGATGAGGTCGGCGTCGGTCGCGTCGGCGAGCACGACCGCGTTCTTCTCCATGGCCTTCTTCAGGGCCTCGATGTCGTCGCGCAGCCGGGCGGCCCGCTCGTACTCCATCTCCTCGGCCGCCTCCATCATCTGCTGCTCCAGACGGCGGAGGTAGGTGCCGGTGCGGCCGGCCATGAAGTCGCAGAACTCCTCGGCCAGCTCCCGGTGGTCCTCGGCGGTGATGCGGCCGACGCAGGGGGCGGAGCATTTGTCGATGTAGCCGAGCAGGCAGGGGCGGCCGGTGCGGGCGGCGTTCTTGAAGACGCCGGCGGAGCAGGTGCGCACCGGAAAGACGCGCAGCAGCAGGTCGACGGTGTCCCGGATGGCCCAGGCGTGGCCGTACGGGCCGAAGTACCTGACGCCCTTCTTCTTGTGACCGCGCATCACCTGCACGCGCGGGAACTCCTCGTTCATCGTCACCGCGAGGTACGGGTAGCTCTTGTCGTCGCGGTACTTGACGTTGAACCGGGGGTCGTACTCCTTGATCCAGGAGTACTCCAGCTGCAGGGCCTCGACCTCCGTGGACACGACCGTCCACTCCACGGACGCGGCAGTGGTCACCATCGTCCGGGTGCGCGGGTGCAGGTTCGCCAGGTCCTGGAAGTAGTTCGCCAGGCGCTGGCGCAGGCTCTTCGCCTTTCCGACGTAGATCACCCGGCGGTGCTCGTCACGGAACCTGTACACCCCGGGAGAGTCCGGGATCTCACCCGGCCTGGGGCGGTAGCTGGAGGGGTCGGCCATGTCTCACACCCTACTGGCGAGCACCGACACCGCGTCGGGCCTGTGGACACCCCCGCACCCATGATCCCCGGCCTCGCGACGATCTTCCGACTCTCGGCGTGGTGATCTTCCGATCCCCGGCCGTGCGGTGATCTTCCGTGCGCGCGCCGTGACGGGTGTGGGTGGCCCGAACGGACGGCGAAGGGGCACTGCTCGGCCAGTGTGGGCCGGGACGGCGCCCAAGGTGTTGTCGGGGTCTGGTCAACACGCTTCAATGCGGGGGAACTCGGGGCCGTGCACACCGGAGTGCGCGTGCGGCGTACCCGCGTACGGGCGCTCCCGCGCCCACGGGGTGGCCCCGGAATCCTGCACCAACGGTCTGACCAGCCGTAGTGACACCTCACAGAAAGGCTTCTGTGCATGCGGCATGCCACAGAGCACGCGGACCTCGCCCCCACGGAACTGGACACGGCCCTGCGGGGCGGCCCCTTCCACGTGGCGCTGCGCGCCGCGATCGCCGCCCGCGGACTGCCGCTCCAGCGCGTGCAGCACCATCTGTCGCGCCACGGGGTCAAGGTCGGGGTGACCAGCCTGAGTTACTGGCAGCAGGGCGCCCGCCGCCCGCAGCGCCCCGAGTCGCTGCGCGCCGTACGCGCGTTGGAGGAGATCCTCCGGCTGCCGGAGGAATCCCTGATCCGGCTGCTCGCCGAGGCCGACGAGCGCACGGCGGCCGGCCGTCCGGCGCTCCGCTCCTACCGTTCCCTTATCGAGGCCTCCGACGTCCTGAACCGGCTCCAGGCCGAACTGGGCTGGTCCCTCGACGGTGGACTGCACACCCTCGGCCATCACGAACACGTCCGCATCGGCGCCCGCCGCGAACTCGCCGGGCGCGAGTCCCAGCACATCGTGCGGGCCCACCGCGACGGCGTGGACCGCTTCCTCGCCGTCCACCACGGTGACCCCGGCTGCAGCCCGCGTGACATGACCGTCCATGCCCTGGAGAACTGCCGCACGGGACGCGTCCGCGTGGACCAGGACACCGGTGTGCTGGTGGCCGAGCTCCTCTTCGGCTCCCGGCTGCGCGCCGGCGACACCTTCCTCTTCCGGTACGGCGTCGTCGACGGCACCGCCGGGGTCTCTCGCGAGTACGTCCACCGGTTCGGCACTCCCGGCGGCCAGTACGCGCTCCAGGTCCGTTTCGACGCGGCCGCCCTGCCGGCCCGCTGCCACCGCTTCACCCAGCACGCGCCCGCGGCCCCGCGCGGCGGCCGCCAGGAACTCCCCTTCAGCCGCCCGCACCACAGCGTCCACCTGGTCGAACCCCGGATCCGGCCCGGCATGGTCGGCATCGGCTGGGAGTGGGAGTGACCGCCTGAACCCCGCTTGATCGCCGACCGGCCGCACGGGCAGGTCAGGCTCCCGGACCGGCGATGATCCTGCCCTTCTCCGTCTTCACGGGCAGCTCGGTCAAGGGCACGGTGGCCGGCGTCTGGACCACCTTGCCCGTCACGGCGTCGAACTCGCTGCCGTGGCAGGGGCAGATCAGGGTCGTCCCCCGGAGCTTGTTGATGGGGCACCCCGCGTGCGTGCAGATCGTGCTGTACGCCTTGAGGGCGCCCTTCTCGTCCCTGCTGACCACCACGTTGTGGTCCCGGTAGAGCTTCGCGCCGCCCTTCGCGACCTCGTTCTCGGCACCGAGGTCGACGGGCGCGGTCGGGGTCGCCTCGGCGGTGCCCTTGCCGGGGGCGGAGCAGGCGGCCAGTCCCAGTCCGGCGACCGGAGCCACGGCGGCTCCTCGAAGGACGGTACGGCGGCTCGCGGACGGTCGGGCGGGCATCTGTGTCTCCACTGGTCAGGGGGCGTGCAGGCCGACGATACCCGGGCAGAACGACCGAGCCGGGGGCGGGGGCGGTGCCTGCGCGGAGGGCCGAGCCGGGCGCGTAAACGCTTGCGTAAGCGTTTACGTCGAGCCGGTGGATGGGATACCTTCCCGCCCGAAGGGTCCCGGCGGCCGGCCGGGAAGGGCGAAAACGCCGGGCGCGGCATACCGGCTCAGCCGAGCGGCCTCGCAGCGGGCCACCGACCCGACAACCCAGGAAGGGGGGAACGCGATGCCCACCATGGCCGACGTCGCCCGGAGCGCCGGAGTCTCCGTGGCGACCGTCTCCCACGTACTCAACGGCACGCGTCCGGTGCTCCCCCACACCCGCCAGGCCGTGCTGGACGCCGTCGACGCGCTCGGCTACACGCCGAACACCCTCGCCCGCTCCCTGGTGACCGCACGCACCCGCTCCATCGGCCTCGCAGTGTCGGCGATCAGCAACCCGTACTTCACGGAGATCCTCCAGGGCGTCGAGGCCGCCGCCCTGGACGCGGGCTACAGCCTGCTCATCGCCGACCCGCACGACGATCCCGAGCACGAATTGAAGGCTGTCCAGCTCCTGCACGAGCGCCGGGTCGACGGCGTGATCGTCGCCCCCTCCGCCCAGCCCCACGACCTCGTGGCCTACCTGGGCCGCCATGGCGTGCCGACCGTGCTCCTGGACCGGGTGGTCACGACCGGTGGCGACGCCGCGCAGGGCGGTTTCGATCAGGTCTGCGCCGAGAACGCGGACCCCGTGGCCCGTCTGGTCACCCATCTCGCCGGGCTGGGACACCGCCGCATCGGCCTGGTCGCCGGCCTGCCCGGGCTCAGCACCACCAGTGAGCGGATCAGCGGCTACCACCAGGGCCTCACCGCCGCCGGTCTCGGCCACACCCACGACCTCGTGGTCTCCGGCAGCTCCGAGTCGGCAGGCGCCGAGCGGGCCACGGCCGACCTGCTCTCCCGCGCCGATCCGCCCACGGCTCTCGTCACCGCCAACAACGCGATGACCATCGGCGCCCTGCGGGCCCTGCGCCGGCTGGGCCTGACCGTGCCGGACGACATCGCCCTGTGCTGCTTCGACGACTTCGCCTGGGCCGACCTGTTCTCCCCCCGGCTCACCGCCATCGCCCAGCCCAGCAGGGAGATCGGCGCCGAGGCCGTCCGGGTGCTCCTGGACCGTCTGGCCGCGCCGGACCGGCCCGCCCGGACCCTACGGCTGCCCTGCGCCTTCGTCCACCGCTCCTCCTGCGGGTGCCCGGAGGAGGCGGGCGGAGCCGAAGGCCCTTCGCCGGCCGAGGCCGGGGGACGAACCGAACCATCAGCGCTGTCCGAGAAGGGAACCGCCTCGTGATCGTCGTCGCCGGTGAGGCACTGATCGACCTGGTACCGCAGGGCCCGGGCGCCCTGGCGGACCTGAAGCCGGCGCTCGGCGGCGGCCCGTACAACACCGCCGTGGCCCTCGGCCGCCTCGGCTCGGCCACCGCCTTCTGCTCCCGTACGTCGTACGACGCCTTCGGCGAAGCCCTGCTCGACGGGCTGCGGAGGGCGGGCGTGGACGTGTCCGGCGTGCAGCGCGGCGCGGAGCCGACCACGCTCGCGGTCGCCACCCTCGACGCCGGCGGCTCGGCCGCCTACTCCTTCTACGTCGACGGCACGGCCGACCGCCTGTTCACCGCCCCGCCCGGTCTGCCCGCCGGGACGCGGGCGGTGTCCTTCGGCACCTGCTCGCTCGTCCTGGAGCCGGGGGCGAGCGCCTACGAGGAACTGATGCGGATCGCCGCCGGCCAGGGCCTGTTCACCGCGCTCGACCCCAACATCCGGGCGGGACTGATCCCGGACGCGGACGCCTACCGGGCGCGTTTCCGGAGCTGGCTGCCCTCGGTGACGCTGCTGAAGCTGTCCGCGGAGGACGCCGCGTGGCTGGGCGGCACCCCACGCGAGTGGCTGGCCGCGGGACCGTCGGCCGTGGTGGTCACGCGGGGCGGCGACGGCCTGACCGTCTTCACCCGGGACGGCGGGAAGTATTCCGTGCCGGGAGAGAAGGTCGAGGTCGTGGACACCATCGGCGCCGGTGACACGGTGAACGCGGCCCTGCTGCACGGGCTGTCCACGCAGGACGCGCTGTCCCCGGCAGCGCTCGCCGCCCTGGGCGGGGACGGCTGGACGAGGCTGCTGCGGTACGCGGCGCGCGCGGCGGCGATCACCTGCTCGCGGGCGGGGGCGGAGCCGCCGTACGCGGCTGAACTGGGCGAGCTGGGCGAGTTGTGAGCGGTCTGTTTCCGCTGTGGTGTTGTCAAGGTGCGGCCGGGCCTGCGGCGCGGGGACCTGTTGAACCGCAGGACCGGAGTGGCTGATGGTGGAACGAGCGGCGCCCCGCGGGGAGTTCCCGCGGGGCGCCGGTTTTTTGATGTTGTGTCAGGGCAAAGTCTGACTCGCCACCCTCAGGTCTAAGTCACGACCCTCGGGCTGGACTGGCCGTCAGGCCTTGCGGGCTCGCGTCGTCTTCTTCGCGGGTGCCGTCTTCTTCGTGGCCGCGGCGGCCTTCTTGATCGCCGTGTTGTTGGCCTTGGCCGTCACCGTCTTCTTCGCCGTCGACTTGGCCGCGACCGTCTTCCTGGCCGTCGCTGGGCGCGGCACCTTCACCGTTTCCGCGTCGCTGATCCGGTCGGCGCCGAGGATCTCGCGCAGGAACTTGCCGGTGTGGCTGGCCGGAACGCCGGCGACCTCCTCGGGCGTGCCCTCGGCGACCACGAGACCGCCGCCTGCGCCGCCCTCGGGGCCCATGTCGACGACCCAGTCGGCGGTCTTGATCACATCGAGGTTGTGCTCGATGACGATGACCGTGTTGCCCTTGTCGACCAGCCCGGAGAGGACCTTCAGCAGCTTGCTGATGTCCTCGAAGTGCAGGCCGGTGGTGGGCTCGTCCAGGACGTAGACCGTGCGTCCGGTGGAGCGCTTCTGCAACTCGCTGGCGAGCTTCACACGCTGCGCCTCACCACCGGACAGGGTGGTCGCGGACTGGCCGAGCCGGACGTAGCCGAGGCCGACGTCCTTCAGGGTCCGCAGGTGCCGGGAGATCGCGGGAACGGCCTCGAAGAAGTCCGTGGCCTCCTCGATCGGCATGTTCAGCACGTCGGCGATGGACTTGCCCTTGTAGTGGACCTCCAGGGTCTCCCGGTTGTACCGGGCGCCGTGGCAGACCTCGCACGGGACGTAGACGTCCGGGAGGAAGTTCATCTCGATCTTGATCGTGCCGTCGCCCGCGCAGTTCTCGCAGCGGCCGCCCTTGACGTTGAAGGAGAAGCGTCCGGGCAGGTAGCCGCGGACCTTCGCCTCGGTGGTCTCGGCGAACAGCTTGCGGATGTGGTCGAAGACGCCGGTGTAGGTCGCCGGGTTGGACCGCGGGGTGCGGCCGATGGGCGACTGGTCGACGTGCACGACCTTGTCGACGAGGTCGTCGCCGTCCACGCGGGTGTGCCGGCCCGGAACGTTCCTCGCGCCGTTCAGCTCGCGGGCCAGGTGCGTGTAGAGGATGTCGTTGACCAGCGTCGACTTGCCGGAGCCGGACACGCCCGTGACGGCCGTGAAGAGGCCCAGCGGGAAGGACACGTCGATGTCCCGCAGGTTGTTCTCGCGGGCGCCGTGCACGGTCAGCCGCCGGGAGGGATCGCGGGGGCGTCGCAGGTCCGGGACCGGGATCGACTTGCGGCCGGAGAGGTACTGGCCGGTCTGCGACTCGGTGTTGGCGAGCAGTTCCTTGAGGTCGCCGCTGTGCACGACCTTGCCGCCGTGCTCACCGGCGCCGGGGCCGATGTCCACGATCCAGTCGGCGACCTTGATGGTGTCCTCGTCGTGCTCGACCACGATGAGCGTGTTGCCCATGTCGCGGAGCCGGACGAGGGTCTCGATCAGCCGGTGGTTGTCGCGCTGGTGCAGGCCGATGGACGGCTCGTCCAGCACGTACAGGACGCCGACGAGACCGGAGCCGATCTGGGTGGCCAGGCGGATGCGCTGGGCCTCGCCGCCGGAGAGGGTGCCGGCCGCGCGGTTGAGGGAGAGGTAGTCCAGGCCGACGTCGACCAGGAACCGCAGCCGCTCGTTGACCTCCTTCAGCACCCGCTCGGCGATCTTCTTGTCGCGGGCGTTCAGCGTCAGCCGGCCCAGGAAGTCCGCGCAGTCGCTGATCGACATGGCGGAGACCTCGGCGATCGACTTCTCCATGATCGTGACCGCGAGGACGATCGGCTTCAGGCGCGTGCCCTCACAGGTGGGGCAGGGCACCTCGCGCATGTAGCCCTCGAAGCGCTCGCGGCTGGCGTCGCTCTCGGCCTCGCTGTGCCGGCGCTTCACGAAGGGCACCGCACCCTCGAAGGGCGTGGTGTACACGCGCTCGCGGCCGTACCGGTTGCGGTAGCGGACCTCGATCTGGGTCTTGTGGCCGTGGAGCAGGGCCTTCTTGGCGCGCTGCGGCAGGCCCGCGAAGGGGATGTCGGTACGGAAGCCGAGCGCGTCCGCGAGGGCGCCGATCAGCCGGCCGAAGTAGTCCTTGGTGTGCCCGTGCGACCAGGGGTGGATGGCGCCCTCGTCGAGGGACTTCTCCTCGTCCGGGACGATCAGCTCGGGGTCGACCTCCATGCGCGTACCGATGCCGGTGCACTCGGGGCAGGCGCCGAAGGGCGAGTTGAAGGAGAAGGAGCGCGGCTCCAGCTCCTCGAAGGACAGGTCGTCGTACGGGCAGTACAGGTGCTCCGAGTACATGCGCTCGCGCTCGGGGTCGTCCTCGGGGAGGTCGACGAAGTCGAGCACGACCATGCCGCCGGACAGGCCGAGGGCGGTCTCCACGGAGTCGGTGAGACGGCGCTTGGCGGAGTCCTTCACCGTGAGGCGGTCCACGACCACCTCGATGGTGTGCTTCTCCTGCTTCTTCAGGGTCGGCGGCTCGGACAGCTGGATGGTCTGGCCGTCCACGCGCGCGCGTGAGTAACCCTTGGTCTGCAGGTCGGAGAAGAGGTCGACGAACTCGCCCTTGCGCTCGCGCACCAGCGGCGACAGCACCTGGAAGCGGCTCCCCTCCGGCAGCTCCAGGACCCTGTCGACGATGGCCTGCGGCGACTGGCGCGAGATCGGGCGGCCGCACTCGGGACAGTGCGGCTTGCCGATGCGCGCGAACAGGAGGCGCAGGTAGTCGTAGACCTCGGTGATGGTGCCGACCGTCGAGCGCGGGTTGCGCGAGGTCGACTTCTGGTCGATGGACACCGCGGGCGACAGGCCCTCGATGAAGTCGACGTCCGGCTTGTCCATCTGGCCGAGGAACTGGCGGGCGTACGAGGAGAGCGACTCCACGTAGCGCCGCTGCCCCTCGGCGAAGATGGTGTCGAAGGCCAGCGAGGACTTGCCCGACCCAGACAGGCCCGTGAAGACGATGAGCGAGTCGCGCGGCAGGTCGAGCGAGACATTCTTCAGATTGTGCTCGCGCGCGCCACGGACGATGAGACGGTCGGCCACGCCGGTCCGCACCTTTCTTGAGAGAAGTGACAGGGGCGGGGCCCCCGTGCTTCTTCGAGACTAGGGGGAGCCACTGACAACGCCGGTCGGATTCCCGGTTCCATAACAATCCCCGGCCATCCAGCATGCCCGACGCCGCCCCCGACGATATAGCACGTGCTTTCGAATTGGGGGCGAGGTCCACCACCTTCACCCGAAGGTGTGGCCGGGCTAGGGTCAGCCCCATGATTGATCACGCTCATGACCTGGCATGTGTACGTGACGCGACGGAACGGCTTCTCACCGCTGTCGCCAAACTGGACAACGCGTCGCCCGCCGAGCCGTCACGGCTCCCCGGCTGGACCCGCGGGCACGTCCTGGCCCACCTCGCCCGCAACGCCGACGCGCTCGTGAACGTGCTCGAGGGCCGCCCCATGTACGCGAGCGCCGAGGCGCGCGACGCCGACATCGAGCAGGGCGCCCCGCGCCCCCTGGAGGCCCAGATCGCCGACGTTCGCGAGAGCGCGGCCCGTTTCCAGGAGACGGGAGCCGCGCCGGCGGACTGGACGCGCACCGTGGAGCTGCGCAACGGCGTCACCGACTCGGCGTCCCGCGTGCCCTTCCGCCGTTGGGTCGAGGTCGAGCTGCACCATGTGGACCTCGGGATCGGCTACGAGCTGGAGGACCTTCCGGCGGAGTTCACGGAGCGGGAGATCGACTTCCTGACGCGGCGCTTCTCCGGGCACCCCGACGTCCCGGCGATCCGCGTCACGGACGGCACGCGCGCGTGGAGCACGGGACGCGAGGCGTCCGAGCCCGAGGTCACGGTCAGCGGGGCGCCCGCCGACCTGCTGGGCTGGCTCGCCGGGCGCCGCAAGGGGGCCGCACTGGAGACGAAGGGCGGAGCACTGCCGACGCTTCCCCCGCTGTAGCCCGAGGACGGCCCGCCGAGCACTCCCCCGCTATAGGCTGATCGACATGACGTACAGCGGAGAGGTCCGGGTCGGCGGACCGGCGGACGTGCACGAGCTGAAAGACCTGATGATCAGCAAGATCGCGGTCGGCCCGATGGACAACAACGCCTATCTGCTGCGCTGCCGGGCCACCGACGAGCAGCTGTTGATCGACGCGGCCAACGAGGCGCGGACGCTCCTGTCCATGATCGGTGACGACGGCATCGCGTCCGTCGTCACCACCCACCGGCACGGGGACCACTGGCAGGCGCTCGCCGAGGTCGTCGCGGCCACGGGCGCCCGGACCTACGCCGGCCGGGAGGACGCCCCCGGCATCCCGGTGCCCACCGACGTCCTCGTCGACGACGGCGACGTCATCCGGGTGGGGCACGTGGAACTCACCGCGCGCCACCTCGTCGGGCACACGCCGGGCTCCATCGCGCTGGTCTACGACGACCCGCACGGCCACCCGCACGTCTTCACCGGGGACTGTCTCTTCCCGGGCGGAGTCGGCAACACGCACAAGAACCCGAAGGCGTTCGCCAGCCTGATCCATGACGTCGAGACGAAGATCTTCGACGTGCTGCCGGACGAGACGTGGGTCTACCCCGGACACGGGAACGACACCACGCTGGGCGCCGAGCGGCCGCAGTTGCCGGCCTGGCACGCGCGCGGGTGGTGATCGGCCGGGCGGCTGCCAGGTGGGCGTCGCCGCACCGGGCGCGGATCACCACGCGCCCCGTGTGAACGGTTCGCACGCGCCTGGAGTGCGTGCGCGCTCCCGGAGAGCGGTTGTCACGCGGTCAACTGATGGCAGCCCGCCCAGGATGACGGCTCCTGCGCGGTATCGGGCCGCCGGTCTCCAACACCCCGCCCTCGGCCGGCGGCCCAGGCCGGGGCGGCCATCTGGCAGCCGGCGTTGAGGCTGAGGGTCGCCGTCTACGCGTCCGCCTGCGCCGCCCCCAACAGGGCGGCGATCCGCTCGACGCCGAACACGTACCCCTGCACTCCGCAGCCCGCGATCACGCCGTCGGCGCGGAGCGAGACGTACGAGTGATGCCGGAACGACTCGCGCTGGTGGATGTTGGAGATGTGCACCTCCAGCACGGGCATGCCGTCGCAGGTGTTGAGTGCGTCCAGAATCGCGACCGACGTGTGGGAGTAGGCGCCGGGGTTGATGACGATCCCGCAGTGGTTCAGCCGCGCCTCGTGGATCCAGTCGACCAGTTCGCCCTCGTGGTTGGACTGCCGGAGGTCCACCGTGCCGCCGTGCGCGGCCGCCGCCTTGGCGCACATCGCCTCGACGTCGGCAAGGGTGTCCTTGCCGTAGATCTCGGGCTGGCGCTGGCCGAGGAGGTTCAGGTTGGGCCCATTGAGGATCATGATCGGGGCGTTGGCCAGGGTGCGGGGCACGGTTCCTCCGGTCCGTTCGGGGCGGTGCGTTGCGACCGCTGTTCTGACCCGGTCTATCACGGTGCGCGGAGCGTGTGACGGGGCCGCGTGCGCCGGTCGCCTCGGCGTGCACCGCGGCCTCCGTCATCACTCCTGTGCGCCCCCGTAACCCTCGGTCACTGTGGGTAGTTGACGCAGCATGCAGCGTGTACGCACCGTAAGAACCCCTTCCATGCCGCGCCTCGCGGCCGCCTCGCTCGCCGGGACCGCGATCGAGTTCTACGACTTCTTCGTCTACGGCACGGCGGCCGCCCTCGTCCTGGGGCCGCTGTTCTTCCCGACGTTCTCGCCGGTCGCGGGGACACTGGCGGCGTTCGGGACGTTCGGGGTGGGGTTCGTGGCCCGGCCGCTGGGCTCGGTGCTGTTCGGGCATCTCGGCGACCGGCGCGGGCGGCGGCCGGTACTCGTCGCCTCGCTCCTGCTGACCGGTGCCTCCACGGTCGCCGTGGGGTGCGTGCCGACGTACGGCGCGATCGGCGTCGCCGCGCCCGTACTGCTGCTGGTGCTGCGCTTCCTGCAGGGGCTGGGGCTCGGCGGGGAATGGGGCGGGGCGGTGTTGCTGACCGCCGAGCACGCGCCCCCGGGGCGGCGGGCTCTGTGGTCGAGCTTCCCCCAAGTGGGGCCCGCGCTGGGCTTCCTGCTCGCCAACGGAGTGATGCTCGCGCTGTCGGCGTCCCTGTCCGACGCGCAGTTCGCACAGTGGGGCTGGCGGGTGCCCTTCTGGGCCGCCGGTGCGCTGGCGCTGGCCGGGCTGTGGCTGCGCTCGTCACTCGCCGAGAGCCCCCGGTTCCTGGAGATCGACGACCACGCGCGCGTGCCGCTCCTGGAGGTCGTACGGCACCACGGGCGGCTGGTGCTGCTGACGGCCGGAGCGCTGGCCGTCGGGTACGCGGTGTTCTACGCCGTGACGACGTGGTCGCTGGCGTATGCGACGGAGCGGCTCGGGGTGAGCCGCACCGTCATGTTGGCCTGCATCATGGCCGCTGTGGTGGTGAAGGGAGCGCTCACGCCGCTCATGGCGCTGCTCGGCGACCGGTACGGGCGCCGGCCCCTGTGTCTGGTCGGGTGCACGGCGTGCGCGCTGTGGATGCTGCCTATGGTCGCGCTGCTGGCGACCGGTGAGCCGCTGCTGATGTTCCTCGGCATCCTGGGCGCGCTGGTCGCCTTCATCACCATGTTCGCGGTGATCGCCGCATATCTGCCGGAGCTGTACGAGGCAAGGGTGCGCTGCACGGGGGCCGCCGTGGGCTACAACCTCGGCGGGGTGCTCGGCGGCGCCCTCACCCCGATCGTCGCGACGGCGCTGGCCGAGCACGGCGGGCGCGTTCCGTGGGGCGTGGGCGTATATCTGACGGGCATCGCGCTGCTGAGCCTGGCCTGCTTCGCGCTGCTGCCGGAGACCCGGCCGGTGCCCGCGCCGGCGGTGGAGCCGGTCGCGAGCTGACCGGGCGGGCCGTCCTACGGGTTGATCGCCAGCTCCAGATAGGCGGCGAACAGCACCAGGTGGACCCCGCCCTGGAGGAGTGTCGCCCGGCCCGGCACCACAGTCAGGGAGCTGACCACCACGGTGAGCGCGAGCAGCAGCATGTGCGTCGCGCCGAGGCCGAGGATGAGCGGCCCGGACAGCCAGACCGAGGCCAGGGCGACGGCCGGGATGGTCAGGCCGATGCTGGCCATCGCCGAGCCGAGCGCGAGGTTGAGGCTGGTCTGCACGCGGTCACGGCGGGCAGCCCGCACGGCGGCGATCGTCTCGGGCAGCAGCACGAGCAGCGCGATGATCACACCGACGACCGCCTGGTTCAGGCCCGCCGCGGCCACGCCGGACTCGATGGTGGGCGACACGCCCTTGGCCAGCCCGACCACGCCGATCAGCGCGAGGCCGAGCAGCCCGAGGCTGGTCCAGGCGGTACGCGCGGACGGGGGCTTGGCATGGGCCTCGGCGGTGATGACCTCGCCCTGCCGGGTGATCGGCAGGAAGTAGTCGCGGTGCCTCACCGTCTGGGTGGCCACGAACAGGCCGTACAGCAGCAGTGAGGACAGCGCCGCGAACGTCAGTTGGACGGCGGAGAACTGGGGGCCGGGCTTGCTGGTGGTGAACGTCGGCAGCACCAGGCTGAGCGTGGCCAGGGTCGCCACGGTCGCCAGCGCGGCTCCGGTGCCCTCCGGGTTGAACACCGCGATGCCGTGGCGCAGGGACGCGACAAGCAGGCAGAGCCCGACGACGCCGTTGCAGGTGATCATCACGGCGGCGAAGACGGTGTCGCGGGCCAGGGTGGCGCTCTTGTCGCCTCCGTCTGCCATGAGGGTGACGATCAGGGCCACCTCGATGACCGTGACGGCGACGGCCAGCACCAGGGAGCCGAAGGGCTCGCCGACGCGATGGGCGATCACTTCGGCGTGGTGCACCGCCGCGAGGACGGACCCCGCGAGGACCAGGGTCACGAGCGTGACGACCGCGCCGGGCAGGTCACGGCCCCAGGTGAAGGCGAGGAGGACGACCGCGAGCACTGGCACGAGGAGCGTCCACTGCCTGGTGAGCGACCTGAGCCGAGTGATCATGGGGCGATGGTTGCAGACGCGTACATGGTTCGCATTCCGTGCTTCACGGACTGTCTGGATCGCTCTCTGTTCCTTCTGCTCTTTCTGGATCCCTTCTCATCCTTTCCGGTGCGCGGTGGGGCGTGGAGGTCCGGTGCGGGGCCCTGCCGCCGGCGGCGACGGGGCCCCTGGTCCGGGACTCCGGAGCGCGGCTAGCCGATGTCGCTCACTTCGATGACGTCGCAGTCGGTGAAGACCGGCGGCCGGGTACACAGGCCCGCCATCTGCTCGGCGAACTTGGTCGTCTCGGGGTCGGCGCTGTTCTGCATGGCCTCCTCGTAGGAGTTGAACTCGATCACCGCGAGGTAGCGGCCCGGTTGGTTGCGGTCCTTGAGGATCATGCGGCGGGTGGGGCCGTTCTCGCGGCCCCCGAAGCGCTTCTCCATGTCCTCGGAGAGCGCGCGCATGTCGTCGATGCGGTCGGTCTCGAAGTCGATGATCTGGGTGAACTTCATCGTTGCCTCCACCGGGCCGGGTGGTGTCCCCGGCCGGGGACACGCACAGCACCCACCGAAGCATCGGGAGGGGTGGTGGGCAATGAGCACCGCCCCGCTCCCTGGGGTGGTTCTTTCTACGTCCGGCGCGGTCAGGCGTCGACGCTGTCCTTCGGAGCGCCTTCGCCGGGCGAGTGCGCCTCCTCTACGGCGCGCTCGCGGACCGCCTGCTTCCGGGATGCGATCAGGCTGGTGACGGTGGTGACGGCCAGGACCGCGCAGATCACTCCGAGGGAGACCGGAATGCTGATCTCGGGTACGTGGACGCCGGACTCGTGCAGCGCGTGCAGCACCAGCTTGACGCCGATGAAGCCGAGGATGACCGACAGGCCGTACGACAGGTGGACCAGCTTCTTCAGCAGGCCGCCGATGAGAAAGTACAGCTGGCGCAGCCCCATCAGCGCGAAGGCGTTGGCCGTGAAGACGATGTACGGGTCCTGGGTCAGGCCGAAGATCGCGGGGATGGAGTCCAGGGCGAAGAGTATGTCGGTCGTACCGATGGCGAGCATCACGACCAGCATCGGGGTCATGACCCGCTTGCCGTTCCGCTGGATCCACAGCTTGGTGCCGTGATACCGGTCGGCGACGCCGAACCTGCGCTCCACGGCCTTCAGCAGCTTGCTCTCCTCGTACTCCTCGTCCTGCTCTTCGGCGCGGGCCTCCTGGATGAGCTTCCAGGCGGTCCAGATCAGGAAGGCGCCGAAGAGGTAGAACACCCAGGAGAAACTGGCGAGGATCGCGGCCCCCGCGGCGATGAACACGGCCCGCAGGACCAGGGCTATGAGGACACCGACGAGCAGAACCCGCTGCTGATACTGCGTGGGCACCGCGAACTTCGCCATGATCAGCACGAAGACGAAGAGGTTGTCGACGCTCAGCGACTTCTCGGTGATGAAGCCCACGAAGAACTCTCCGGCCGGCTGACCACCGCCGAAGACGAGCAGACCGAGACCGAAGAGCCCGGCCAGGCCGATCCAGACGACGGTCCAGATGCCCGCTTCCTTGACGGACACGTCATGGGGCTTGCGACCGATGAAGAAGTCCACGGCGATCAGGGCGGCGAGACCCGCGATCGTCAGCACCCACAGGGTCGGGGAGACGTCCACTGCACCTCCGGCATGTCGAAACGGCAAACACATCAGCGTTGTCACTGCCGGAGGTCTCTTCCACCCGGTACGGGCCGGCGCCCCGGGATCCACATCGATCCGTATTGACGGGTGCGCCGCAGCGAGGAGTACTCCCCTCCGTACGGAAGACAATACCCCGATCACCAAGGAAAGGTAAAGTCAAAAGTAAAGAAGGATCCAAACTCCCAGTTCAGAGCATCTTTACCTGTACTTGGTCCGGGCTCTCGACACCTCGGTGAGCACCTGCTGGAGGATCGCGCTGCCCGTCGGCACGAGCGAGGGCTCGTATGTCCAGGCGTGGCCGACCCACGGGTCGGCGAGGTGGTCGTCGGGTACGGGGGTGAGTCGCATGAGCGAACGCCACAAGGGGTCGAGCAACGGGCCGTACGCGGCGGCGTCCTCGCGGTCGGCGACCATGAGCAGGTGGACGCCGACGGCCGGACCCTCGTCCGCGAGATAGCGCAGCTGGGTCACGGCCCGGTCGTCGAAGCCGTGCGGGAAGTCGTTGACGATCAGCAGCTGCCGGGCGGTGTCGAGATCGGCCGGCAGCGACTCGGCCGCGCCGCCGCGGACCGCCATCTGCACCAGGTCGACCCGCCGGGTGAGCCGCCCCAGCACGTCCGCCACGCCGGCCGCGCCGGTTCCGGGCGGTGCGGCCAGGACCCCCGCCAGGGTCAGCGGCTGAAGCGCCCGGGCCCCGGCACCGGCCGGGTCGATCACCTGCACCGCGAAGTCGCCCACCGGGTGGATGGCGAGCAGCCGGGCAGCGAGCGCGACCGCCGTCTCCAGCGCGAGCCTGCGCGGCTCGGCGGAGTCCGCGAGGATGCCGTCGGATCCTGCCACAGGGCCGCTGTCGATCCACAGGCCCCGTTCCAACGGCAGTCGGACCAGCATCGGAATCCGCAGCGAGGTGCTCTCCGGGAGATGCAGGTCGCCGAGCCGGACGGCCATGGGCGGCTCGGCCGGCACCTGATAGCCGTGCCAGACCGGGTTGTCCCAGCGGGCGTACGCCGGCGGGAGTGCGGGCTCGACCACCTCGGACTCGGCGGTGAGCTGGGCGAGGTCGCGGTCGAAGGCCGCCCGCGCCTGGTCGACCAGCTGGGTGTGCCGGGCGTGGGCCGCCTCGCGCCCGGCGTCGCCCGCGCCGCCGAGTCTGCTGCGGGGGTCGGCGAGGAGCTGGTCGAGTTCCTTGTCCAGGCGCGAGTCGGCGAAGTCGACGGCGCTGCGGAACGCGGCCGTGGTGCGGGCCAGGTCCTCGAACATGCCCCAGACCTGGTTGTACAGCCGCTCCTCCATGGACCAGCCCACCGCGTCGCCGGCGACGGGCGGCTCGGGCTGCCCGCCCGGGTCCGCGGAGGCCGTGGGCGCGGGCGTGGGTGGGGCGACGGGCGTACGTCGCCGTCCGGGGTGCGTGTAGTCGATCGGGCCGCCCGGTGTCCCCGTCCCGTGCGCGTCCTGGGTCGGCGGCACCGGGATCGCGCGGGCGAGGCTTCGGGCCACCGCTTCCTGGATCTCGGCCGCGAGTTCGGCGGGTCCGGGCACCCCCTGGTCGGCGAGGAGCGCGGCGAGGCCGCCCGCGTAGCCCTGGCCGATCGCGCGTACCTTCCAGGCGTCCTGCCTGCGGTACAGCTCCAGGGCGACGACGGCCGACTCGGCGTCCAGGCCGGCGAGGGTGAAGCGGACGATCTCGGTGCCGTCGAGGGCGGTGACCGCCGTCCGTGGAGCGGCGACCACGCCGAAGCGGAGCGCCGCTCCCGGCTGTGCGGGCAGGGCCAGCAGCACGGTGACGCGGTGGACGGCCTCGGGCACGGCGGCCAGATCGACGGCCAGCCGATGGTCGGCGGCCGCCTGCGCGGAGACCTCGATCCCGGGCAGTGTGGGAGCGCCGGGGTGGGCCACCCACTGGGCGCCGTGCACGCGGCCGTGCTCGTCGCCGAGGGTGACCCCCGCCAGGACCGGTACCCCGGCCGAGATCCGGATCTCCAACCGGGCCTGGGACAGCGGGTGGTTCTGCCCCCGCACCAGCTCGGCCGTCATCGCCGTCGCCCCCCTGTGTCGTGATGTCGTGCGCGCCGGGCCGCGTCCGTGGGCCGTCCTACAGGTGCGGGAGGATCGCCGGCATCAGGTCCTGGAAGGTGCGGCCGTTGGCCGGAGTGCCGAGGGCCGTCATCGTCCAACCGGAGCCCACGCGGTGCACCTTGGCCATGATCTGGGCGGTGTACTCGCCGCCGCCGGCCAGCGTGTAGCGGGCCAGCTCCTGGCCGTTGGTCTCGTCCACCAGGCGGCAGAACGCGTTCTGCACCTCCTGGAAGGTCTGTCCCGTGAAGGAGTTGACCGTGAAGACGATCTGGTCGATGTGCACCGGGATGCGCTGCAGGTCCACGAGGATGGCCTCGTCGTCACCGCCCTGGCCGACGCCACCGACCAGGTTGTCGCCGGTGTGACGCACGGAGCCGTCGTCGCTCACCAGGTGCCGGAAGAAGACGACGTCGACCGGCTGCTTGTCGGCGAACAGCACGGCCGAGGCGTCCAGGTCGATCTCGCGCGTGCGTGAGCCGAACAGGCCGCGCCGCTTGGCCGCCTGCCAGCCGAGACCCATGCGGACCGCGGTCAGGCTGGCGCCGTCCTTCTTCTCCAGGCTGATGGCCTGACCCTTGGTCAAGTTGACGGTCACGGCTGCTTCCCCTCTCGGTGTTCCCCTGTTGCCGCACAAGGTGCGGTTGTCGAGAACCCTACGCAGGGACACTGACAGTGCCGAACCCCGGCCCGCGCTTTGTGTCGGTGTTGCAACACTGCGCGCATATGCCGAGGTCCGGCACGGCGGTGCGGGCTCAGGCGAGGCCCGCCTCCCGCATCTGGCGCAGTTCCTTCTTCATCTCGGAGACCTCGTCACGCAGCCGGGCCGCGATCTCGAACTGCAGCTCGGCGGCCGCGGCACGCATGCGTTCCGTCATCTCCTCGATCTGCTCGGCGAGTTCGGCCGCCGGACGATCTGTGGGCACCGCGGCCGCCGCCTTGCCCTTGGCGGACTTGGCGGCCTTCCCTGCCTTGGCTCCCTTGGCCGCCTTGTCGCCGAGCGACGGAACGGGCGCCTTGGCACCCTTGCCGTCCTTCAGCTTGCGATAGCCGGAACCGAGGAGCTGTTCGGTGTCGACCTCCTCGCGGGCGATCTGCGCGACGATGTCGTTGATCTTCTTGCGCAGAGGCTGCGGGTCGATGCCGTTGGCCTTGTTGTAGGCGACCTGCTTCTCCCGGCGCCGGTTGGTCTCCTCGATGGCTTTCTCCATCGCCGGGGTGATCTTGTCGGCGTACATGTGGACCTGGCCGGAGACGTTGCGCGCCGCGCGGCCGATGGTCTGGATCAGCGAGGTCCCGGAGCGCAGGAAGCCCTCCTTGTCGGCGTCGAGGATCGCGACCAGGGACACCTCGGGCAGGTCGAGGCCCTCACGGAGCAGGTTGATGCCGACCAGGACATCGAACTCGCCGGAGCGCAGCTCGCGCAGCAGTTCCACGCGGCGCAGGGTGTCGACGTCGCTGTGCAGATAGCGCACCTGGATGCCGAGTTCCAGGAAGTAGTCGGTGAGGTCCTCGGCCATCTTCTTGGTCAGCGTGGTGACCAGGACGCGCTCGTCCTTCTCGGTGCGCTTGCGGATCTCGTGCACCAGGTCGTCGATCTGCCCCTCGGTGGGCTTGACCACGACCTCCGGGTCGATCAGGCCGGTCGGGCGGATGATCTGCTCGACGACGCCGTCCCCGCGCGACAGCTCGTAGGTGCCCGGGGTCGCCGACAGGTAGACCGTCTGACCGATGCGCTCCTGGAACTCCTCCCACTTCAGGGGGCGGTTGTCGAGCGCGGAGGGCAGCCGGAAGCCGTGTTCGACGAGGGTGCGCTTGCGGGAGGCGTCGCCCTCGTACATGGCGCCGATCTGCGGGACGGTGACGTGCGACTCGTCGATGACGAGCAGGAAGTCGTCCGGGAAGTAGTCCAGCAGCGTGTTGGGCGGGGAGCCGGGCGAGCGGCCGTCGAAGTGCATCGAGTAGTTCTCCACGCCGGAGCAGGTGCCGATCTGGCGGAGCATCTCGATGTCGTACGTGGTGCGCATCCGCAGGCGCTGGGCCTCCAGGAGCTTGCCCTGCTTCTCCAGCTCGGCCAGGCGCTCCCCCAGCTCCTTCTCGATGTCGTTGACCGCCCGCTCCATGCGCTCGGGGCCGGCGACGTAGTGGGAGGCGGGGAAGACGTACAGCTGCTGGTCGTCGCTGATGATCTCGCCGGTGAGCGGGTGGAGCGTGGACAGCGCCTCGATCTCGTCGCCGAACATCTCGATGCGGACGGCCAGCTCCTCGTAGACCGGGAAGATCTCGATGGTGTCGCCGCGCACGCGGAAGGTGCCGCGGCTGAAGGCCATGTCGTTGCGCGTGTACTGGATGTCGACGAAGCGGCGCAGCAGCTCGTCGCGGTCGATCTCGTCGCCCACTCTGAGGGGGACCATGCGGTCCACGTACTCCTGCGGGGTACCGAGGCCGTAGATGCAGGACACCGAGGCGACCACGACGACGTCACGGCGGGTGAGCAGTGAGTTCGTCGCCGAGTGGCGCAGGCGCTCGACCTCCTCGTTGATCGAGGAGTCCTTCTCGATGTAGGTGTCCGACTGCGGGACGTAGGCCTCGGGCTGGTAGTAGTCGTAGTAGGAGACGAAGTACTCGACCGCGTTGTTCGGCAGGAGCTCGCGGAACTCGTTGGCCAGCTGGGCGGCCAGCGTCTTGTTCGGCGCCATCACCAGGGTGGGGCGCTGGAGCTGCTCGATCATCCACGCGGTGGTGGCGGACTTGCCGGTGCCGGTCGCGCCGAGCAGGACGACGTCCTTCTCACCGGCCTGGATGCGCTTGGCCAGGTCGGCGATGGCCGTCGGCTGGTCGCCGCTGGGCTGGTAGGAGCTGACGACCTCGAAGGGCGCCACCGTGCGTTCGATGTGGGAAACGGGCCGCATGGAATCAACCGTACGACGACGCACTGACAACGGGTTCCGGTCAGCGGTTCTGCGGGGTGCGGGAGCCGTGGGACCCGACGTGGCGGAGCGGCGGGTGCCGGTCCTGGTGGGAGGCGACGGTGGCGGCCGGGACACCCGGTTTGACCTCGACCGGGGGCTGGGCCGGCCTGCCGAGGACCATCATCGGGTCGAAGATCACGACGACGCCGGCGAGGAGCAGGAAGGCGAGCGGGCCGATCAGCATCAGCGCGAGCACCGAGGTCGGCGACGGGCCGGTGGCGGCGCCGGAGGCGGCGTGGAGGTGGACGCTGAGGGCGGCCATGCCGGTGTAGTGCATCCCGCTGACGGCCAGGCCCATGACGAGGCTGGCTCCCACGCTCCACAGGAAGCCCTGGACGCGTCCGGCGGCCCACAGGGCGGCGGTGGCGGCCACGACCGCTATGACGACGGACGCGGACACGGTGAGGGTGTTGTACGTGAACCGCCCGTTGAAATGCATTCCGGCCATGCCGAGGTAGTGCATCGAGGCGACGCCCAGACCGGTGATCGTGCCGCCGGTGAACAGGGGGGTGCCGGTGGCGCCCCGGTAACCGACGATGAAGATCCCGACCCCCACCATGACGACGGCGAGGCCGAGACTCGCGTAGGTCATCGACTTGTCGTAGTGGATCGGTGTGTCCTTGATGGTGAAGCCCATCATGGCGACGAAGTGCATGGTCCATATGCCGGAGCCGATCGCGGCCGCGCCCAGGGCCAGCCAGGCGGGCCGCCAGGAGTGGCTGACCAGCAGGGACCGGGTCGTGCAGCGCAGGCCGAGGGCGCCGCCGAGGCACGCCATCAGATAGGCGACCAGCGGGGTGACGACCCCGTAACTGAATCCGTCGACCGTGCCTTGCATGCGCGGCTGCCCTTCCGCCTTCTTGCGTCCCGGAATACCTGAAATGTGCCCCCGTCCCAGGACCGCGGCGGCGGTCAGGGTGACGCAGAGAGTATGACTCCCACCGGAATGGTCGAACGATTTTCCGGCAAAGAAACACGCCCCTGCCCCAGTTGTGCGGCACTCGTGAGCGGACTCGAACGGCTGTATTCATCGTGTGGCCGTCCTGCGCGCGTGTGCCGTCGGTGCTCTGCTGGGAATCTTGTGGTGTCGGTGTTCGCTCGACGCGAGGAGTGCGTATGCACGTGCACGCGTGCGCTGTTGCCGCCACGGCGGCGTTCGTGGGAACGGCGGCCCTGCCGAGCCCCTCCTCGGACGCACGGGCGGGCGAGTCCGGCCGGGCCACGGTGGTCGCCCACCGCGGCGCCTCCGCCTACGCTCCCGAGAACACCCTCGCCTCCATCGACAAGGCGGCGAAGCTCGGCTTCACCTGGGTGGAGAACGACGTCCAGCGCACCAGGGACGGCCGGCTGGTCGTCATCCACGACGACAGCCTGGCGCGCACCACGAACGTCGAGCAGGTCTTCCCCGGCCGGGCGCCCTGGAAGGTGAAGGACTTCACCGCGGCCGAGATCGCCCGGCTGGACGCGGGCAGCTGGTACTCCCCCGCCTACGCGGGCGCGCGCGTGCCGACGCTGGAGCAGTACATGCGCCGGGTCGAGCACAACCACGAGAAGCTCCTCCTGGAGATCAAGAACCCCGAGCTGTATCCCGGCATCGAGCAGGAGACGGTGAAGCTCCTCGCGAACGAGGGCTGGCTGGACCGGCAGCACCTCGGCCGGCTGATCGTGCAGAGCTTCAGCGCGGACAGCGTGCGGACCGTGCACGCGCTGAAGCCGGCTCTCACCACCGCCTTCCTGGGCAAGCCGCCGGTGACGCGGCTGAACGAGTACGCGCGCTTCACCGATCTGATCAATCCCTCGTACGGGTCGATCTCCGCCGACTACGTCTCCGCCGTGCACACCCACACCGGACCGCACGGCGGGCGGCTCGGGGTGTTCGCCTGGACGGTGGACGACGCGGTCACCGCCTGGAAGGTCGCGGGCTACCGCGTCGACGGGATCATCACGAACAAGCCCGACGTGGTGCGGGCGGCGCTGCACGCGGACTGAGCCGTCGTCCCTGGTCGGGGGCGTTGTCAGTGGCGGGTCGTACGGTGGGCGCATGGACAGCCACGGGCAGGACGAACAGCGGGTCGTGTGGGCCGTCGTGGGCACCGGCATCGGCCCGCTGCTGCTGGCGGCGACGCACGCCGGTCTGGTCAACGTCGTCTTCCACGCCACGGACGCCGTGCGCGAGCGGGCAGTGGAGCGGCTCGCCGCACGGCTGGGGACCGAGCCCGTCGAGGATCCGGCCTCGCCGCTGCTGGCCGAGGCGATACGCCAGGTCGAGGCGTACTTCGCGGGCGAGCGCCACGACTTCGACCTGCCCCTGGACTGGTCGCTGATCTCGGGCTTCAACCGGCAGGTGCTGCGCGAGCTGGCCCGCGGCGTCCCGTACGGCACGGTGGTGGGCTACGGCGATCTGGCCGGGCGGGTCGGACAACCGGGCGGGGCGCAGGCGGTGGGGGCGGCGATGGGCGCCAATCCGCTGCCGGTCGTCGTGCCGTGCCACCGCGTGGTGGAGAGCGACGGCGGCATCGGGGGCTTCGGGGGCGGTCTGGAGACCAAGCGGAAGCTGCTCGCCCTGGAGGGTGTGCTGCCCGAGCCGCTGTTCTGACGGCGGCGCGGCCGCACGTGCCGGGTGCGGTCACGCGTAGTGCCGGGCCTCGACGATGTTGCCGTCGGGGTCGCGGAAGTAGAAGTTGCGCGTGGCCGGTCCCCGGGCGCCGTAGGAGTCGTGCCCGATGTCGCTCGTGGGGGCGCCGTGCTCGTCCAGGCGTCGGCGCAGCGCGTCGAAGCCGTCGGCCGTCAGGGACAGGCAGACGTGGTTGACGGGGTGGCCCGCGCTGTCGGCGGAGCCGGGAAGCATGTTCATGCGCTCGGCCAGCGTCCGCGGGGCGAGGTCGAGGATGGTCTCGTCGTTGACGCGGACGGAGGGGAAGGACACCTTTCCTTCGGTGAACTCGGCGACCCTCAGGGGTTCCAGGCCGACGGTGTTCTCGTAGAAGCGTGCCGCTGCGACCGGGTCGGACACCCACAGGACGACGTGGTCGAGACGCGTGGTGTGGTTCGTCATAGGGCCCAGGCTGATGTCGGCCGCCACGGCCCGCAAGTGTTTAGGCGGGCGTACGGGCCGCCAGAGATGAGGAAGGACCGACGGACAGGAGGCGGGCACGTGGTGCTGGTGATGTCGGAAGAAGTCCGGGAGGCGATCGGCGCACGGCGGCCCGTGGTGGCCCTGGAGTCCACGATCATCGCGCACGGGCTGCCGCGTCCGCGCAATCTGCAGGTGGCGCTGGAGCTGGAGGACGTGGTGCGGCGGGAGGGTGCGGTCCCCGCGACCATCGCCGTGCTGGACGGGCGCCCGCACGTCGGCCTGGACAAGGAACAGCTGGAGCGGGTCGCCAACGAGGACGGCATCCGCAAGCTGGGCCACCGCGATCTGCCGCTGGCGGTGGCCGCGGGCGCGAGCGGGGCGACCACGGTGTCGGCGACGGCCCGGCTGGCGGCGCTGGCGGGCGTCCGGGTGTTCGCCACGGGCGGGCTGGGCGGTGTGCACCGGCAGTGGACGGTGACGCAGGACGAGTCCGCCGACCTGGGGCTGCTGGCGCGGACCCGGATCACCGTGGTGTGCGCGGGCGTGAAGTCGATCCTGGACGTGCCGGCGACCCTGCAGCGCCTGGAGACGCTGGGCGTGGCCGTCGCCGGGTATCGCACCGAGCGGTTCCCCGGCTTCTACCTGTCCGACTCGGGTCATCCGGTGGACTGGACGCTGCACAGCCCGGAGCAGGTCGCGGAGGTCATGCGGGCGCAGGACGCGCTCGGCGCACACGAGTCGGCGCTGATCGTCGCCAATCCCGTCCCGCAGGAGGAGCAGCTCGATCCCGCCCTCCACGCGCGCGTGCTGGCCGACGCGCTGCGTGCCTGCGACGAGGAGGGGATCACCGGGCAGGCCGTCACACCGTTCCTGCTCGACTACCTGGTCCGGCACACGGACGGGGCCTCACTGAGCGCCAATCTGGCGGCGGTGCGCGGCAACGTACGGCTGGCGGCGCGGATCGCCACGGCGTGGGCCGGGAGGTGACCACAGGCCGGGCCGGGGCGCTGCTGGTCGTCGGGGACGTCGTCACCGACGTCGTCGCCCGGCACCGGGGTCCGCTGGCCGGGGGCACGGACACGGCGGCCGTGGTCCGGACGCTGCCGGGCGGCGCGGGCGCCAATGTGGCCTGCTGGGCCGCCGACGCGGGCTGCGCCGACGTACGGCTGCTGGGGCGGGTCGGTGCGGATGGGGCACTGTGGCACGAGCGGGAGCTGGTCGCGGCCGGGGTGCGGCCCCGGCTGGTTGTCGATCCGGAGGCGACGACCGGAACGGTGATCTGCCTCGTCGACACGGGCGCGTCGGCCGAGCGCACGTTCCTCACGGACAGTGGCGCCTCGCTGCGGCTCGAGCCCGCCGACTGGTCGGACGCGCTGCTCGACGGGGTCGCCCGGCTCCATCTGTCGGGCTACCTGCTGTTCTCGGAGCCCAGCCGGGCGCTCGCGGAGGTGGCGCTCACGGCGGCACGCGCGCGTGGGGTGCCGGTGAGTCTGGATCCGGCGTCGGCCGGCTTCCTCGTGGAGCTGGGGCTGGACCGTTTCCTGGCGTTCGCGGAGGGGCTGGACGTACTGCTGCCCAGCCGCGACGAGGCGTGTCTGCTGACGGGGCTGTCCGACTGGGCGGACGCGGCGGCCAAGCTGAGCCGTCTCGTCCCGCTGGTGGTGGCGAAGTCGGGTGCGGACGGGGCGCTGGTGGCCCGGTCCGGGAGCGTGCTCGCCCGCGTTCCGGCCGCGCCGGCTACGCCCCGGGACACGACGGGCGCCGGTGACGCCTTCACCGGCGCGTTCCTCGCCGCCCTGGTCGCGGGCGCGGATCCCGAGGAAGCGGCGGTGGACGGATGCAGGGCGGGCGCGCAGGCGGTGGAGCGAGTGGGCGGCAGACCGGCGCACCCGGGCACCGGCGGCCAGGCGTCACGCCCGTAGCGCGCCCTGCCGGCCCTGGCGGCGCCCTGCCTCGTGATCACCTAGCCCTTGCGGCCCCACGCAGAGATCATCGGAGCCGTCGCCAGGTCCATGTCTCCCGCTTCCACGTTGGCCAGGTGGCGGTCGATCTCCTCGTCGGTGGCCAGGCCCGCGGCGACGAGCCGGTCGCGGATCTGGCGGACCGTGGCGGATTCCAGGGCGGCGCAGGCGGGTGAGGTCATGGGGAAGTACGCGTCTGCCTGCACGCCGCGCAGCCCGGCCTCGCGGAGCAGGCGCGGGAGCTTGCGGCCGTACGCCAGGTCTGCGCCCCGGCCGGCGAGGAGCTTGCGGAAGCCGTGTCGCAGCCGGTTGGCGAGTTGCTGCTCGGGGCCGTACTCGTCGGGGCAGATGAAGGGCTGCAGGGCGGGGTCGGCGTCCTCGATCAGCAGGCGTCCACCCGGCCGCAGCGCCTTGATCATGGACCGCAACGCCCTTTCCCGGTCCGGGACATGAACGAGCACCAGCCGGGCGTGCACCAGGTCGAAGCCCTCGCCCGGGGGCTCCTCCGCGCCCACGTCGTGGACCCGTACCTCCACCGGGTGCCGGGCCACGGCGGCCAGCCGCGTGGTGTCGATGTCGGTGGCGACGACCTTGCCGGTGGGGCCGACCTGCTTGGCGAGCCAGGACACCACGGAAGTGCCGCCGGCCCCCACCTCCCAGCAGCGCCAGCCAGGGCCGAGTCCGAAGCCCGCGAGGTGCCGGAACGTCGTGGGATCGAAGAGGGATGCGAAGGCGTCGAAGCGCTGTCCCGCCTCCGTCTGCTGGTTGTCCAGGAGGTACCCGTTGGATCGCGTCATGCCGCGATCATCCCAGTCGCCCGCATTGTCCGCAGGAGCCGACGCTCCGTCCACAGGCGGGAACAAAGCGGAACGGCCTGTTCCCACAGGCTTACCCGCCCCTTGCTCCGGGCTGGCAGACTTGCCGGGCAAGGCGCGAAAGCGTTGAGCGAGGAGATCCAGGCGAGGAGATCCAGATGTCCATGGCAGGGAATCTGCGGAAGGTCACGGGGCTGGGCAGGGTCGGCGGCCTGCGCAAGGTGGCGCGGCTGACCCGGCGGCGGCCGCGCGTGGACCTGAGCCATCCCGCCAGGTCACCGCTGGGTTCCTCGGTGGTGAACTGCGTGACGTATCAGGACGGCGTCCGGGTGCCGGCGTGCGCGGACCTGGTGGACGCCGTGAAGATGGTGCGCAAGAGCGGTGAGGGGTTCGTCTGGCTGGGGCTGCACGAGCCGACGGACCGTGAGTTCGCGGGTATCGCCGAGCTGTTCGACCTGCACCCCCTGGCGGTGGAGGACGCCGTCGAGGCCCATCAGCGCCCGAAGCTGGAGCGGTACGGGGAGACGCTCTTCGCGGTGTTCAAGACCGTCTGCTACGTGGAGCACGAACAGCTGACGGCGACGAGCGAGGTGGTCAACACCGGCGAGATCATGGTGTTCGTCGGCGAGGACTTCGTCATCACGGTGCGGCACGGGCGGCATGGCTCACTGGGCCCGCTGCGCGAGGAGCTGGAGGCGGATCCACAACAGCTCGCGAAGGGGCCGGCGGCGGTGCTGCACGCGATCGCCGACCATGTCGTCGACGAGTATCTGAACGTCACGGACGCGGTCCAGGCCGACATCGACCAGGTCGAGGCGGACGTGTTCTCGGACACCGGCGGGCGGGCCGACCCGGGACGCATCTACCAGATGAAGCGTGAACTCCTGGAGCTGAAGCGGGCCGTGGTGCCGCTCGGGCGACCCGTGGAGGATCTGGCCACCCGGCCGATACGGGTGGTCGACCCGGAGATACAGGCCTACTTCCGGGACGTGCTGGACCATCTGATGCGGGCCAAGGAACAGATCGCCGCGTTCGACGAACTGCTCAACTCCATCCTGCAGGCGCACCTCGCGCAGGTGACGGTCGCGCAGAACGAGGACATGCGCAAGATCACCGCCTGGGCCGCGGTGATCGCCGTACCGACGATGGTGTGCGGGGTCTACGGCATGAACTTCGACCACATGCCGGAGCTGCACTGGCGGTTCGGCTACCCGCTCGTCATGGGCGTGATGGCGCTCGCCTGCGCCGCACTGTACCGGGGCTTCCGGCGCAACGGCTGGCTCTGACACCGTCACGCCGAGCCCGCCGACAGTTCGTACGGACGGGGTGCCCGGCGGGGTGGTCGGGGTACCCAGCGGGGTGCCCGGGCCGCGCGGGTCAGCCGTTCCAGGCGGGATGCCGTGGGTCGTCGGCGCGTACGAGCACGTCGGCCGTGGCGGCCGGGTCCGTCTCGGCCTCGTAGCGCTCGAAGGCGGGGAGCGTCCAGTGGTCTGCCTCGGGAGTACGGCGGCGCAGGGCGCCCGGAGAGAGGAGGAGGTGAACGGTCAGGTCGAAGGGGAACCAGTGACGCAGGAGGAGGGGACCGTGCAGCAGCAGGATTCCGCCGGGCGGGAGTTGGACGTAGGAGCTGCGGGTGGCGCGATCGGTGGCCGGGTCCCACAGATCGGGCAGGACGCGGCCGTCGCCTCCGGGGTCCAGCGGCCCGAAGACTTCACGCCAGAGGGCGTTCGTGTCGAACCAACCGCTGTAGTACGACTCCACGTCCCGCCGTCCGTGCTCCAGGCGCAGTGAGGCGGGCCGCAGGAAGCCCTCCGCGCCGACGACCAGCGACGGCCGACCGCGCACGCGCAGCGCCTCGGCGACGCGCTCGGCGAGGTCTCCCGGGCGGGCAGCGGGCGCCCCGTCGAAGCCCACGCGCGACCAGGCGCTCCCGTCCGCCGGTTCCAGGCCGACGAGCCGGTCGGCGAGCAGCTCGGCGAGCCGGTCCCAGGTGATCGCTTCGAGTCGCACGGGCCCATCATGCCGGGTGGGACCGAAGGCCGGCGCAGCGGGCGGACAGGGACCGCAGAGTGGGAGACGGGCAGAGACCGAGGGTGGGACGTGGCCAGGGGCCGGAGTGGGAGGTGGGCAGGGACCGAGAGCGGAAACGGACAGGGCCGGGGCGGAGACGGACAGAGATCGGGGGTGGAAGACGGACAAGGGCCGGGGGTGGGAGATGGGGCGGACCGGGGTGGGAGCGGTGGGTGCGGACGGGGAATGAACCGCGTATGGAACGCCCCGCAACTTCCCTCTCCCCGGGCGGACTTGTCGTCGTCCAGCCTCTGCGGCACAAGCGTTGTGCCGGGTGCCGGCGTGGGCCGCTGTCGCTGCTGATGCTGGAGGACGGGGTACCGCGCTGCCTCGACTGCACCGATCTGGGACACCTGGTGTTCCTGCCGCGCGGCGACACCGCGCTGACGCGGAGGTCGCGGGAGGAGAGCACCTTGTCGGCGGTGGTGGTGCGGTACAACCGGCGCAAGAGCCGGTACGAACGGCAGGGCGTGCTCGTGGAGGAGGACGCCCTGGCCCGGGCCGAGTCGCGGTGCCTGGCGGACGCCGAGGCACGGCGCCGGCGGCGGGCGCGGGACGCGAGGCGCCGGGACGCGGAGGACGAGCGGTTCGCCGCCGCGTTCGCGGCCGAGATCCGGCGGCTGCTTCCCGGGTGCCCGGAAGAGCGGGCCCGGGACATCGCGGCACACGCGTCCGCGCGGGGCAGCGGGCGGGTCGGGCGCAGCGCGGCGGGGCGGGCGCTGTCGGAGGGGGCGGTGATCTCGGCGGTCGTGGCCGCCGTGCGGCACGTGGACACGCCGTACGACGAGCTGCTGATGAGCGGTGTGCCGAGGTATGAGGCGCGGCGGCGGATCGCGGGGATCGTGGAGGGCGTGCTGCGGGGGTGGGAGGTGGTGGCCGACGCCGGGTGAGGAGGTGGGGTGGGGCTGTCGGCGGGGCGAGGCCGGGGCGGGAGCTGGGGCTGGCGGCACGAACGGCACCGCCGGGGCTGCGGAGGTCGCGAGGGGGCTGCGGAGATCGCGGGGGGCGGGGGTCGCCGGGGGCGCGGAAGGTCGCGGGGCCCTGGGCCGGGGGCAGGGGGTTCTTCGAGGGGTTTCCACGCGGGCGGTGCCTTGGAGGTGGCGTGCGGTGGACGACGGCGTATGTTCCGGCGGCTCTCGGGCATGGGCGGGGGCCGGAGGTGGGCGTTCACTCGGAGTGAGGGGACGTCGGGTGGTCGGTCGGGGGATGCGGAAGTGGGGTGTGGAGATGGTTGAGGGGCCGTTCTTCGTGTTGGCTGTGCTGGGGGTGCTGGGGGCCGGGGTGGTGGCGGGTGTCTTCTGTGGGTTCTCGACGTTCGTAATGCGGGGCCTTGCCTCGTTGCCGCCCGCGCAGGGTGTGGCGGCGATGCAGGCGATCAACGTGGCCGCGGTGACGCCCCCCTTCATGCTGGTGTTCGCCGGTTCGGCGGTGCTGTGCGTGATGATCGCGGTGGTGACGTTCGTGGTGTGGCCCACCGACGGGAAGGTGGAGTTGCTGCTGGGCAGCGCGCTGTATCTCCTCGGATCCTTCGGGGTGACCATGGTCGCGAACGTGCCCCGCAACGACAGACTGGCCCGGATGACGCCGGGCACCGCGGAGGCGGCCGAGTTCTGGCCGGCCTACATACGCGAGTGGACCTTCTGGAACCACGTCCGGACCGCCGCCTCCGCCGCAGCCGCCCTCACGTATGTGCTCGCCGTGGCCTGATCCCCCCTGAGCCGCACCTTTCCCTCCTGAGCGGCTTCGGGGAGCCGGTCCGCCGCGCGCCGAGGGCAGCTCCGGGAAGAGCGCTGTCCGCCGCTCTGCGCAGGTGGCGGCGGCGACGTATCGTGGCCGGAAGAGTGCCGCGAGAGTGGCGTAAAAGTGCTGGATGAGAGCGCCGCACGGCGTAAGCAGCGCAGTACCCCGGTAGGTGTACGGGAGGTAGCCGACCATGGCCGATCCCAAGGGGTTCATGAACACGCCGCGCCAGGAATGGCCACGGCGGCCCGTCGAGGAACGGGTCCAGGACTGGGACGAGGTCTACGTCCCGCGAGCGCTGCTGCCCATCATCAGCAAGCAGGCCGACCGCTGTATGGACTGCGGCATTCCGTTCTGCCACGACGCCTGCCCGCTGGGAAATCTGATCCCCGAGTGGAACGACCTGGTGTCGCGGGAGGACTGGCGGGCGGCGAGTGACCGGCTGCACGCCACGAACAACTTCCCGGAGTTCACGGGACGGCTGTGTCCGGCGCCGTGCGAGGCGGGGTGCGTGCTCGCGATCAACCAGCCTGCTGTCACCATCAAGAACGTCGAGTGCGCGATCGCCGACCGGGCCTGGGAGGAGGGCTTCGCCCCGCCACGGCCTCCGGACCGGCTGACCGGAAAGACCGTCGCCGTGATCGGCTCGGGGCCGACGGGGCTCGCCGCCGCGCAGCAGCTGACGCGGGCCGGGCACACCGTGGCCGTGTACGAGAGGGACGACCGGATCGGGGGGCTGATGCGGTACGGCATCCCCGAATTCAAGATGGAGAAGCGGCATCTGGAGCGCCGGCTGGAGCAGATGCGGGCGGAGGGGACGAGGTTCCGAACGTCGACGGTGGTCGGGCGGGATGTCCCGGCGGCGGAACTGCGGACCCGGTACGACGCCGTGGTGATCGCCACGGGTGCGACGGCGTGGCGGGAACTTCCGGTACCGGGTCGAGAGTTGAACGGGATACACCAGGCGATGGAGTATCTGCCGCTGGCCAACCGGGTGTGTGAGGGGGATCTGGAGATCTCGCCGTTGTCTGCGGCGGGCAAGCATGTGGTGATCGTGGGGGGTGGGGACACCGGGGCGGACTGCCTGGGGACCGCGGTGCGGGAGCAGGCCGCGTCCGTGACCCAGTTGGACATCTACGCGCAGCCGGGTTCCGAGCGGGACGAGGCGGCTGAGCCGTGGCCGACGTACCCGAAGATCTACCGGCTGTCGGCCGCGCACGAGGAGGCGCGGGACCTGCGCACGGCTCCGGCGGCGGACGCGGACGCACGGTTGTTCGCGGCGTCCACGCTCCGCTTCGACGGGGACGAGAGGGGGCACGTTCGGTCGCTGCATCTGGTCGAGGTCGACGAGCGGCGTCAGCCGGTGGCGGGCAGCGGCCGGGAACTGCCCGCCGACCTCGTCCTGCTCGCGCTCGGCTTCTCCGGGCCCGATCGCGAGGACGGACTCATCGACCAACTGGGGCTGGCGCTGCAGCCTCGTGGCACGATCGCGCGGGACGGTGGCTTCGCGACGAACGTGCCGGGGGTGTTCGCCGCCGGTGACGCGGCACGTGGGCAGTCGCTCATCGTGTGGGCCATCGCGGAGGGGCGGGCGGTGGCGGCGGCCGTCGACCACTATCTGACGGGCCGTTCGTGGCTGCCGGCACCGATATCACCGTACGACCGGCCGATGGCCGTGTAGCGAGGGTCGTGGGGGGCCGGAGAAGGAGCGGGGGGAGCAGGGTTGGCCCGGCCTGGCCGGACGAGGCCGGACGGTTACCCGAGGGTCAGTTCTTCCGCTCGTCGGTGCCCGCGATCTTGCCTGTGGCGAGGGCTACCCGGTTCCAGGTGTTGATCGTGAGGATCAGGGCGAGGACGTGGGCGAGTTCCTGCTCGTCGAACTGGGCGGCGGCCTGGGCGTAGACGTCGTCGGGCACGCCCGCGTCGGCGACGAGGGTGACCGCCTCGGTCAGGGCGAGGGCCGCCTGCTCCTTCAGGGTGAAGAAGTGCCGGGCCTCGCGCCAGACGGCGACCATGTGCAGCCGGTCCTCGCTCTCGCCGGCCTTGCGGGCGTCGTTGGTGTGCATGTGGAGGCAGTAGGCGCAGTGGTTGAGGTGCGAGGCGCGGATCTGGATCAGCTCGACGAGTGCGGGGTCGAGGCCCGTGCGGGCGGCGGCGTCGAAGCCGATGAGGGCGCGGAAGACCTTCGGCGCGGACTTCCCGAAGTCCAGGCGGGTGCGGGCCGACTCGGCCGCGGCGATCGCGACGGCGGTACCGGCGGCGGGCGTGATGTTCGCGGAGTCGGTCGTGGTCGTGGTGTCCGTTGTGTTCGTGGTGTCCGTCGCGTGCATCGTGTTCGTCGTCATGTGCTTCAACCTACGGGCCCGAAAGACCGGCGGTAGGGTGCATTTCCATGGTGGATTCGTGGGTCAATTCGGCCGAGCGGATCGGTGCCGATCTGCATCTGGAGCTGTCGGGGCCGGGCGGTCGTCGGGCCGCGTTGATCCGCGCGTTGCGGGAGGCCGTGCGCGGCGGCCGGTTGGCGCCCGGTACCCGGCTGCCGCCGTACCGTTCGCTCGCCGCCGATCTGGGCGTGGCCCGCAACACGGTCGCCGACGCGTACGCGGAACTGGTCGCGGAGGGTTGGCTGACCGCCCGTCAGGGCTCGGGCACCCGGGTCGCGGACCGTACTCAGCCGCTGCGGCCCGCCGAACGGGTACCCAAGAAGTCGCCTCCCCGCGCGCGTGGGCCACGGCACGACCTGAGGCAGGGCACGCCGGACACGTCGGCCTTCCCGCGCGCGGCCTGGTCGGCCGCGTACCGCCGGGCGCTGCAGGCGGCGCCGAACGAGGCGTTCGGGCCGGGGGATCCCGCTGGTCGGCGCGAGCTGCGCGAGGCGCTCACCGAGTACCTCGCACGCGCGCGTGGCGTGCGCACCACGCCCGACCGGATCGTCATCTGCTCCGGCTTCGCGCACGCGCTGCGGCTGCTGTTCACGCAGGGCAGTCCGGGTGGGCAGGGCGGCGGGGGTGTGTTGCGTGGGCCGCTGGCCGTGGAGGCGTACGGGCTGGGTTTCCACCGCGAGCTGCTCGCGGCCGCGGGCGTACGGACCGTACCGCTTCCGCTGGACGAGCACGGGGCGCGCGTGGCGGAGCTGGGGCGTGAACGGGCCGTACTGCTCACGCCGGCGCACCAGTTCCCGACCGGGGGTCCGCTGCACCCGGAGCGGCGGTCCGCGGTGATCGACTGGGCACGCGCGCGTGGGGAGGTGGTCCTGGAGGACGACTACGACGGCGAGTTCCGGTACGACCGCAAGCCCGTCGGCGCGCTGCAGGGTCTGGACCCCGAGCGGGTGATCCACATCGGCTCGGTCAGCAAGAGCCTGTCGCCCGCGCTACGGCTGGGCTGGATGGTCCTGCCGGAGCGATATGTCGCACCCGTGCTCGCGGTCAAGGGCGAGCGGGAGGGGTGGGCGAGCGCCCTGGATCAGCTGGCGCTGGCGGACTTCGTGGTCTCGGGGTCGTACGACCGTCATGTGCGGCGGATGCGGCAGCACTACCGGCGCCGCCGTGACCGGCTGGTCGCGGCGCTCGCCGCACACGCGCCGCACATCGAGGTCACCGGCATCGCGGCCGGGCTGCACGCGGTGCTGAGGCTGCCGCCCGGCACCGAGCGGTCCGCGGTGAAGGCGGCCGACTGGCAGGGCATCGCCCTGGACGGCCTCGCCGCCTTCCGGCACCCGGAGACGGACATGCGGGCGACCGACGGGCTGGTGGTGGGGTACGCCACCCCGCCGGAGCACGCCTACGGAGCCGCCTTGGAGGCGCTGTGCGGGGTGCTGCCGCCGGGGTGACGTCTCGGGTCGCTTCTCCTGAGGGCGTGGGCGGAACCCACGAAACCCACGGAACCCACGGAGCCGACGGAAGGTCAGGTCACGTCAGGCAAGGCCAGGTCGAGTCAATTGATGTCAAGTCAGCAACAAAATAAGGAAGTCGAGCAAGAAGCAAGCACAGGTCGAGCCGGTCAGGAGAGCAGGAAGTCCGCCTCCCCCGCCTTCGCGCCCTCGATGAAGGCGGTCATCTCGTCCGTGGTGTAGATCAGCGCCGGGCCGTCCGGGTCGGTGGACTGGCGCACGGCGATCCGTCCGTCGGCCAGCTTCATCGCCTCCAGGCAGTTGCCGCCGTTGCCGCCGCTCCAGGGCTTGTGCCAGCCCTCGCTGCCCAACTCCCGTGCGGGCATGCCGTTGTAGACGCGACAGCGTGGCGTGATGCGATCCATTCACAGCTCCTTGCGGAGGTCCCGCAGGATCTCCTTCGTGCGTTGTGCCGTAGCGGCCTGCGCCGCCATGCGGTCCATGACCTCCAGGTGGGTCGCCACCTCGGAGCGCGCGTCCAGATAGACGGCGCCGGTCAGGTACTCGCTGTAGACCATGTCCGGCAGTTCCGACATGGCGAATCGGAAGAGCACGAAGGGCCCGTACGTCCCCGGGTGCGGCCCGTTGGCGAACGGCGCGACCTGGAGCGTCACATGGGGCAGCTTCGTGGCCTCGAGCAGTCTGTCGATCTGCGCGCGCATCACCTCCGGGCCGCCGATCGGGCGGCGCAGCGCGGTCTCGTCCATCACCACCCAGAAACGGGGCGCGTCGGGACGGGTGAGCAGTTCCTGTCGCTGCATGCGCAGGGCGACATGACGCTCGATCTCGTCGGGGCTCGTCTGGCCGATGGCGCCGGACCTGAGCACGCCACGCGCGTAGTCCTCGGTCTGCAGCAGGCCGGGGACGAAGTGCGGCTCGTAGGAGCGGATGAGGGAGGCGGCGCCCTCCAGGCTGACGTACATCGAGAACCAGCCCGGCAGGATGTCGTGGAACCGCTGCCACCAGCCGGGCTTGTTGGCCTCCTCGGCCAGTTGTACGAAGACGTCGGCCTCGTCGTCGGGTACGCCGTAGGCCCTCAGCAGCAGTTGCAGGTACGGGATCTTGAGGGCGACCTCGGCGGTCTCCATGCGGCGGATGGTGGCCGGGGCCACACGGAGGACGTGAGCGGCTTCCTCGCGCTTCAGCCCGGCGCGTTCCCGCAGGTCCAGCAGGCGGCGGCCGAGGACCACCTGACCCACGGTCGGCGCGGACCGCGGTTCGCTCACGTCCCACCTCCCACTGAAAGTCCCGCTCCGGCAAAAGAATCCCGACAGCCCTGCGGCGCCGTTCGAAGACTCGTCCGCCGATCCGGTCCGGATCGACGACGGTCCCAATTGGCGCCGCTCGACGTGCTGTTGCGAGCAGTGTGCCACGGTCCTTGACCGAGTCACACAGCACTCTGCACTTTTCAGAGTGACACTTGCCAAGTGTTCACGGCGGGGAGATAGTGGCAAGCGTGATTCCGTCCGCGCCCTTAGGCACAGAGGCCGCCGCAGACCGTTCCGGTCTCGGTGCCGCACCGGCAGAATCCCCTGGTGGGGGCGCTGCCGAGCGCCGGTTCCGCTTCGAGCTGGCCGCACATTCGGGTTCCCCCGCACAGGCGAGACGCCTGACGCGTGCCCGGCTCGCCGGCTGGTCGGTGTGCGCCGACATCTGTGACGACGCGGCCCTGGTCATATCCGAGCTGGTCACCAACGCGATCGTGCACACCGCGAGCAGCCGCGTGGTGTGCGAGCTGCACGATCACGACGACACGGTGCGCATAGCCGTGCGCGACGAGGGCTGCGCTCCGGGTGAACCCCACCCGTCCGCTCAGCGGCCCGATGAGGAGCACGGGAGGGGATTGCTTCTCGTCGACACGCTGTGCCGGGCCTGGGGGGCCCAGGAGCACGGGCCGGGCCTGCTGGTCTGGGCCGAACTGCCCCGGCAGACCGACGCGGCCCACGACACCGCGGAGCCGCGCAACGACCTCGGCTGGGGCGCGCGCCCCAAGCCGGACTCCTCGCGCGGCCCGGGCGAGGGCGAGCCGACGAAGGCCTGGCACGGGGCGGCTCCAGCGACCCCGGTGGTTCCGGCGGTCCCGGCCGCCCCGACGGTCCCTGTCGCGCGCGACCACGGGTGGGGACGGACGTGAGCGGCGCCGACGGTTTCGGAGACTCGCTGGGCCTGAACACCCTGGTGCGCCTCGGGCGCCGACGGCACGCACCGGGCCCGACGCCTCTCCGGCTACCCGTGCCCGAGGGCATGACGGCCCCGCTCGGCTGTGACGCCGTGGCCGTGCCGGACCTGATCGGACAGCAGATCGTGCCGCGTCTGCCCCGGATGGGCTGTGTATACGCCGACGGCTCGCGCTGGTGGTGGATCGTTCCGTCGGACTCCGACTACGCCCTCTCCTGGCCGGCCCCCGCCCACTACGCCCCCGGCGCCCTGGTCCCCCGCGCCGCCCGCCTGATCCACCGCTCGGAGGGCACGGTCCCCTACACCCCGCCGATCCCGCTGTATCTGGCTCTGTGCCGGGTGACGGGTACGACCCCGGACTGGTCCCGCTCCATCTCGGCGTGATCGCTCGCGACCGCCGCGCGACCGCTGCGCTCGGCTCGGAGTGACCGGGGTTCGTTCGGCTCGACTGATCGCTGTGCTCGGCCCGGAGTGACTGGTTCGCTCGGCTCGGCTGACCGCTGCGCTCGGCTCGGCGTCATCGCTGCGCTCGCCCGACCGTGAGCGGTGGACGCCGGGTGGAGACCGGGCACCCCCCGCACGCCCCCAGTACCCCCTCGCGCGCCCTGCCCCGTTGCGGTCCCGCCCGGAATAGTGGCCGTTCGGTCAGGGCGCGGGGGAGGTTCGCTGTGCGGAAGAGGCGGGGCGCGGGTGGGCCCGAGGTCTCGGAGTCGGAGCGGCTGCTGTTCGGGGGGCCGCTGCGGTACGACATGGGGTGGAACGAGCATGCCGACGCGTTCCTGGAGCTGAGCTTCCGGGCGATGGTGGCACGGCTGCCCGGCATGCTGGCCTCCAGTCTCCGGCTGGCCCTGCAGGCCGACCCGCGGGCCGCGCGGACCGTGCTGGCCGCCGAGGTGGGCCGGGGTCTGGCCCAGGCGGTGAGCCTGCTGGCCGTGAACAGCGCGCTCGGCAGGCTGCTCGCCGGTCCGGACGTCGGACAGCGGCTCCGTGCCGCCGCCCCCGCCCTGGTCGTCATGGCCGCCGTCCTGCTGGTCGCGGCGCTCCTGCGGGCCGCCTCCACCTACGCCACCGGGCGGCTCGAACCCAAGGTGGAGCGGGTGGCGACCGAGCTGTACCTGGAGCGGGCGGCCAACGTGGAGCTGGCCGCGATCGAGGACCACGCCTTCCACAAGCTGCTGGACACCGCGCAGTACGGCGCCTCGTCCGCGCGCCGCATGATCTCGTACAGCGCCCGCGTGATCAACGCGATGATCTCGCTGATCGCGGCGGCCGGCGTGCTGACGGTGCTGCACCCCGCGCTGCTGCCGCTGCTGGTCACCATGACGCTTCCCAGTGCCTGGAGCGCCCTGACCAACGCCCGGCGCCGCTACGAGTCCTTCCACACCTGGGTGCAGCACGCCCGGGCCGGCCATCTGATCGCCGGTCTGCTCACCGAGCCGGCTGCCGCCCCGGAGATCCGGGTGCACGGGGTCGGCCCCTTCCTGCTGCGGCATTTCCGGGCCATGTCGGAGACCGCGGAGGCGGAGCAGGCCCGGCTGTCCCGGCTGGCCGCGCGGACCGGTCTGATCGCCGCCACCTGGACCGGCCTGGCGACCCTCGCCACGTACGCCACGCTGGGCGCGTTGCTGCTGGCCGGCGCGATGGCCCTGTCGGTGGCCGGTACGGCGGTCATCGCGATCCGCACCGGGTCGGCGAGCCTCGACACGCTCGTACTGGAGGTCAACGCGCTGCACGAGGAGGCTCTGTTCGTCGGGGACCTGCAACGGCTGTACGTGGAGGCGGCCGAGCGGGCGATCCCGGTGGGCGGGGAGCCGCTGCCCGAGCACCCGAAGGAGATCCGGTTCGAGCGGGTCACGTTCAGCTATCCGGGCGATGCGTGGCCCGGTGCCACGGATTTGGGTGACGCATGTTCGGATGCGGCACCTTCGGATGATTCATATTCGGGTGACTCGTACTCGGGTGACGTGACCGGTCCCGCGGCCCGTCCCGCGCTGGACGATGTGACCCTCACTCTGCCCCTCGGCCGGATCATCGCGCTCGTCGGTGAGAACGGTTCGGGCAAGACCACCCTGGTCAAGCTGCTCGCCGGCCTGTACACACCGGACCGGGGCCGGATCCTCTGGGACGGCGTCGACGCGGCGACCGCCGACCGGCGGATGCTCGCCGAGCGCGTCGCGATGGTGGCCCAGGACTTCAAGCGGTGGCCGTTCACCGCACGGGTGAACGTGGCAGTCGGCCGTTCCTCCGCGCCGCTCACCGAGGAGCGGCTGGCCACGGCGGTCGCGGAGGCGGGAGCCGAAGAGGTGGTCGCGGACCTGCCGCGTGGCCTGGACACCCTGCTGGCCCGGAACTTCAGCGGCGGGCACGAGCTGTCCGGCGGCCAGTGGCAGCGCCTCGGCATCGCCCGGGCCGCCTACCGGCGCGGGCAGATCCTGATCGTGGACGAGCCGACGGCGGCGCTGGACGCGCGGGCGGAACTGGAGGTGTTCGAGAAGATCCGGGCACTGGCCGGCAGCGGCCAGACCGTGGTGCTCATCACCCACCGGCTGGCCTCGGTCCGCCACGCCGACCTGGTCCATGTGCTGGAGCAGGGGCGGCTGGTGGAGTCCGGGACCCCGGAGGAACTCCTGGCCAAGGGTGGTGTCTACGCGGAGCTGTACGCGCTGCAGGCGGAGCAGTTCACGACGACGACACCGGCAGGCACACCGACCCGGCCCCCGACCCCGACGTCGGAACCGGAACCGGTACCGGCTTCGGAACCGGCACCGGCTTCGGAACCAGCCTGAGCCGCCCCACCCTCACAGCCGCCTCACTCGACGGCGTCACGTCCGCGCACGATCACCAGAAACGTGTCCGTGGCAAGGTCCATCACGACCTCGGCGGGCAGGCCTTCGAGCCGCCGCGCATGGGCGAACTCCTCCGCGGGCCACGATCCGCGCGGTCCACCGGCGGGAAAGCGCTCGAGCACGGTTCGCCCGTTCACCATCTCGCACCTCCACAAGGCGTCGTACTTATTGGAGTTAACGCCCTGGGGAGGGGTGACGCCTCGCTCAGTGACCCGACTGAGACGTAGTTGACACCCGTTCACAGCGGACCGTGAGGACCCGTTCACGTTGCGACACAGACCGCACGTACGGCGACCCGGTCGGCACGATTCGTGTCAGTTCTCGTACTCGTCGTGGAACCGGAGCCGGTCGCTGCCGTACGGGCGGCGGCCGAGGGCGGTCAGGTCGAGCAGCCCGCCGACGGTGCCGAGGCCGTCCAGCCCGTCGTCGTACACCGAGTAGGTGTGGAAGACCCGGTCGCGATCCCGCAGGAAGCAGCTGAGTCCGGGGCGCTCGACCAGCTCCCCGTCCCGTTCCACGGTCGCCTCGAAGTCGCGGTTGAAGTCGCTGTGGCACGAGGAGTACCACGGCACCGTCCAGCCCATCCGCGCCTTGAACGGCAGGATCCGGGTGAACGGCGCCTGGGAGACGGCCGCGAAGGCGGTGTTGCGGGCGCGCAGATGGGCGAGGTGGCCGATCTGGTCGAGGAAGGCCGAGCAGCAGGGGCAGCCGGCCTCCCACCCCGGCGCGAACATGAAGTGATGGACGATCAGCTGGGCCCGGCCCTCGAACAGGTCGAGGAGGGTGGCCTTGCCGTCGCCGCCCTCGAAGACGTACTCCGGGTCGGCCTCGACCATCGGCAGCTGCCGCCGCTCGGCGTTGAGCACCTCGCGCGCCCTGCTGACCGCCTCCTCCTTGCGCAACAACTTCTCGCGCGCCGCCCGCCACTGCTCACGCGAGACGATCTCCGGAAGCGACATGGGCCCTCCTGTCCTACGGTCCGTTCTGGGTGCTGACCGTCGGGGTGAGCGAAACTCATCGCCGCGCGCCGAGAATTTTTCACGGCTCGGAGCCTGCGTTCAGGTTCCGAGTCCGCGCCGCTCCAACTCGGCGGCGACGGCGGGGACATCGAGGGCCGGCAACGCGCGGTCGCGCAACAGGCCCTGTCCATCGGCTCGTCATTCATCGGCTCGCCGACTCATCGGTCCGGCGGCAGGCCCAGCACCTCCGCGGCCTCCTCCACGGCACGCACCAGGGCCTTCGGCTCGGGCCGCAACGCGCTCACCACCTCGTCGATCTGACGCAGCCCGGCGCGCTCCAGCAACCGCTTCTCGTTCGTCACCCACTCCCCGCGTGCCGCGAGCACGGCGTGGCCGGCCTGTACGGCGGCGGTGGCAAGGGCGCCGGCGACCTCGGTGAGGCGGGCGTGCGGGGCGTGGTTGGCCTTGGCGTAGCCGAGCGTCGCGCGGGCGGTGCCGTACCAGCGCTCCGGGGCGGTGCGGCGCAGCGCGTCGGGGTAGGAGGCGGGGCGGGGCAGCCGTCCGCGCAGGACCTGGTTGACGGCCAGCTCGGCCACGATCAGGTAGGTCGGGATTCCGGCGAGATGGAACAGCAGCGGCTCCACCCTGAACCTCCCCTGTTCCGCCTCGGCCAGCTCGTGCTCCACGACGTCCAGGTCCCGGTAGTGCACGTCGACCCGCCGCCCGTCGACGGTCAGCCAGGCCCCGCCGTTGAACACGCCGCCACCCCAGCCGCCGACCTCGATACCTCGCCCTCCCAGCCGAGGGCGCGCAGGTCGTCGGAGTCGAAGGGGCCCCGGTAGTAGACGGCCAGTCCCAGTCGCTGTCAGGGGTGTGGGTGCCCTGGGCTCGGGAACCGCCGAGGGCCACGGCCTGGACCGTGGGGAGGGTGGCGAGACGGTCGGCGATGGTGTCCAGGAACGTCTGGTCGGTGTCGGACGGCATGAGGGCTCCGGCGGGTGGGGCAGACAGGGGTGGCGAGGTGCGCGTGAGGCGCGGGGTGCGCGGGGTGTGCGTGAGGTGCGAGGTTTCGGGGTGCGAAGTCGCGGCGAGCGTACGTACGCGCCACTCGTCCCGCGAGGCCATTTCCCTCCCCAGGCGGGGCGGCGAGTCGTGACCTCGGTGATATTCGGATGCGGTCATGGCCGGACAGGGCCCATCATCAGGGGCAGTTGACGGAG
Organism: Streptomyces sp. NPDC047085; assembly: GCF_040643735.1. NCBI lineage: Bacteria > Bacillati > Actinomycetota > Actinomycetes > Kitasatosporales > Streptomycetaceae > Streptomyces > Streptomyces sp. NPDC047085. The sequence goes on along the minus strand of NZ_JBEYUW010000001.1, from coordinate 1,081,560 downwards.
ATCACGGCCACTGCCGTCGTACCGAGGAGGCACGTCTGTGAGCGCAGGTACTGGGCCGGAGGTCGTGCTGCGCCGGGCGGCGGGCCCTGATGCCGCCGACGTCGCCGATGTCTGGCTGCGGTCGTACACCACCGCCCTGCCCTCCGTCGTCCGGGCGCGCTCCGACGACGAGGTACGCGACTACATCCGGGACGTCGTGGTGCCGTCGCGGGAGACCTGGGTCGCGGAGGCGGGCGGTGCCGGGATCGTGGGCATGATGGTGCTCGCCGGGGACCTGCTGTCCCAGCTGTATCTCGACCCCGACTGGCGCGGGCGCGGCATCGGCGACCGGTTCGTCGCACTGGCCAAGGAACGCAGTCCCGGCGGGCTCACCCTGTGGACCTTCCAGGTCAACAAGCCCGCCCACCGGTTCTACGAGCGCCACGGATTCATCGCCGTCGAGCACACGGACGGCAGCGGGAACGAGGAGCGGGAGCCGGATGTGCGGTACGTGTGGCGGCCCTGAGCCGAGCAGCACACCTCAGCCCTCGGCAGCCTCAGCCCTCGGCAGCCTCACCCCCTCCCGGCCTCCCCCACCTCCGCGTCTTCGTCAACGGCTTCCCGTACCCGCCCACCCGGCTCGTCGTGAGCCCCAGCGTGACCAGTGACTCCGCGAGCTTCACGGCCGCTCCGACCCCGTCGACCACCGGAAGCCCGAGCTTCTCCCCCACCACCCGCTGCAGACCGGTCATCCCGGCGCAGCCCAGCACCAGGACCTCGGCGCCGGCCTCGCGGGCCCGTTCGGCGGCGGAGAGGAAGGCGGCCTCGGTGCGTGCCGGGTCGTCGGCGAGGTCGAGGACGCCGAGGCCGGTGCCGGTGACGAGGGCGCAGTTACGGGCCACGCCCGCGGTCTCCAGACTGTCCTCGATCTGGCCGCGGGACCGGTCGAGGGTGGTGACGACGCCGTAGCGCCGCCCGAGGAGGCAGGCGAGGTGGGCGGCGGCCTCGGTGATGTCGACGACCGGTACGTCCACCAACTCCCGTACGCCTTCCCGCCCGTGCTCGCCGAAGCCGGCCATGACGACGGCGTCGTACGGCGGTCCGTCGTAGGTGCGCAGCGTGTCGAGGACGGCGGCGGCGGAGAGGTAGCTGTCGAGCCAGCCCTCGGCCGACTCGGGACCCCACGCGGGGGTCAGCCCGGCGACGGTGGTGCCCGGGGCCGCAGCGGCCCGGGCACCTCGGACGATCTCCTCGGTCATCTCCTGCGTGGTGTTGCAGTTGGTGACGATGATCCGCACGTCCGTCAGCCTTCCACCCCGGCCGTCTCAGCCGCGCCGGCCGCCCGCTCGCCCCGGCACAGCCCCAGGTACAGGCCGGCGGCCAGCGCCGTGCCGATGAACCAGGAGTACGGCGCCACGTCGCTGAAGTCCTTCACCAGCGCCAGCACCGCGGCGACCGCGGCGGAGGGCAGGAACGCCCACAGCGCCTTGGGGTTGACGCCCTTGCGGTAGTGGTAGCGGGCGCCCGGGGTGGCGTCGAAGAGTTCGTCCACGTTCACCCGGCCACGCTTGACCGCGTAGTAGTCGACCATGATCACGCCGAACAGTGGGCCCAGGAAGGCGCCGAGGCCGCCGAGGAAGTAGTTGACCACGGTCGGGTTGGAGAAGAGGTTCCAGGGGGTGACGACCAGCGCGGCGACCGTGCTGATCATGCCGCCGACCTTGAAGGTGATCTTCTGCGGCCAGACGTTGGCCAGGTCGTACGCCGGTGAGACGAAGTTGGCGACGATGTTGACGCCCATCGTGGCGACGGCGAACGTCAGCGCGGCGACCACCAGCACCCAGGTGTTGCCGACCTTGGCGACCAGCTCGGCCGGGTCGGTGATGGCCTTGCCGAAGACCTTCAGCGAGCCGGCCGTGACGATGACGGAGACGACGACGAAGGCGGTCGAGTTGATGGGCAGGCCCCAGAAGTTGCCGCGCCGGACGGTCCGGTAGTCGGGTGCGAAGCGGGAGAAGTCGCAGAAGTTGAGCATCAGGGTGCCGTAGGTGGCGAGGATCAGGCCGATCGCGCCGAAGCACTGCCGCCACTGTTCGCCGGTGGAGACCAGGTGCGGGGTGGAGGTGAGCGAGATGCTCCAGTGGGCCTTGGCCAGGACCCAGAGCGCCAGCGCGATCATCACGAGCCAGATCGCGGGGCCGCAGAAGTCCTGGAACTTGCGCACGGACTCCATGCCCCGGCTGATGATCAGCGCCTGGATCAGCCAGAGGGAGAGGAAGGAGATCCAGCCGAGGGAGTCCAGGCCGAGGAAGGAGTTGTGCGTCAGCGACTCCAGGCCCGGCCAGGCCGCCAGCAGCATCACGTTGACGGCGACGGAGGCCAGATACGTCTGGATGCCGTACCACATGATGGCGATCACGGCCCGGATCAGCGCCGGGATGTTGGCGCCCCAGACGCCGAAGCTGATGCGGCTGACGACCGGGAAGGGCACGCCGTGGCGCTGGCCGATCCGGCCCATCCAGTTCATGCCGATGAAGATCAGCACGAAGCCGGCCAGCAGGGAGGTGAAGACCTGCCAGACGTTCATGCCGAGGACCAGCAGGCCCGCGGCGAAGGTGTAGTTGCCGAGGTTGTGGACGTCGGACATCCACATGGCGAACAGGTCGAAGACCTTCCAGTTCCGCTCCCGAGCGGGAGCCAGGTCCTCGTTGGTGAGGCGCGGGTCGGGGACGAACGCGGTGGCGCCGGTGGCTTCGGCGCGGTCGGCTAGGGACACGGGGGCCTCCCTGAGCGAGGGGACGGAGGAGGAGGTCATTTGGTATACCAAACTGTCGCCATGGTCCCGCCGTCAAGGGTTCGGACCGATGTCATTGCCATGACGTCTCCGTAAAAGCACCGCAGGATCGGCGAAGATGAACCCCATGAGCCCCACGACGACCAGCTCTGCGACGGCGAAGACCGAACCCCTCGGCGCGGTGCGCGAGCGTGTCCTGGCCACGCTGCGGCAGGACATCATCGCGGGCCGGCTGGGCCCCGGGGACCGGCTCGTCGAGCGGGAGCTGGCCGAGCGATTCGGCGTCTCCCGGGTACCGGTACGGGAGGCGATCCGCGCCCTGGTCGCCGAGGGCTTCGTCCTGTTCGAGTCGGCGCGCCGTACGGTCGTACGCCGGCTGACCCCGGCCGACGTCAAGGAACTCTTCGAGCTGCGCGAGGCGTTGGAGGTGTACGCGGCCGGACTGGCCGCAGCACGGGCGACTCCCGAGGCACTGGCCGAGCTGCGGGAGCTGCTGGACGAGGCGGCGACGGCGACGAAGGCGGGTGAGGGCGAGGCGATCACGGACATCAACACGCGCTTCCACGACCGCATCCTGGCCATGGCCGGCAACAGCCTGCTCATCTCGGTCATGGAGCCGGTCGACGGCCGGCTGCGCTGGCTCACCCGGCAGAACGAGGAGTGGCCCCAGCTCCTCACCGAACACCGCGACCTGTACGAGGCCATCGCCTCCGGCGACCCGGACCGCGCCCGCGCCCACACGCTCGAACACGTCCGCGCCAACTACCGCTCGACGGTTCGGCACCTGTTCGGGGAGGACGCCGAGATCCTCTGAGGGCAACGCGCCCGCCCACGAGGGCAACGCGCCCCCCCTCAGGGCACCGCGCCCGCCCACCTTGTCCCGGGGGGCAGCTACGGCACCCCTGCCGCCCGTGCCGCCGTGCGCAGCACCTCGCGCAGCATCTCGGGGGTCAGTCGGCCGGTGAACGTGTTGCGCTGGCTGACGTGGAAGCAGCCGAACAGGTCCAGGTCGGCGAGGCCCTTCGGGCCGTCCGCGTCGGCGAGGGTGACGCGGGCGCCGTGGGCGAAGGCCGGACGGGGGCGGGGCACGACCCAGCCCGCCTCGGCGAACGCGGGCAGCGCCGCCTGCCAGCCGAAGGCGCCGAGGATCACGGCGGCCCGGAGCGTCGGGCGCAGCAGCTTCAGTTCCTGGACCAGCCAGGGCCGGCAGGTGTCGCGTTCGCCCGGGGTGGGCTTGTTGGCGGGCGGGGCGCAGTGCACGGGCGCGGTCACCCGGACGCCGTACAGTTCCAGTCCGTCGTCGGCGCTGACGGAGGTGGGCCCCGACGCCAGCCCCACGTCGTAGAGCGCCTGGTAGAGCACGTCTCCGGAGCGGTCGCCGGTGAACATGCGGCCCGTGCGGTTGCCGCCGTGCGCGGCGGGGGCCAGCCCGATGATCACCAGTCGGGCATCGGCCGGCCCGAAGCCCGGCACCGGCCGCCCCCAGTACGTCCAGTCCGCGTACGCGGCCCGCTTGGTCCGGGCCACCTCCTCCCGCCATTCGACGAGGCGGGGGCACGCCCTGCAGCCCGCGATACGCCGGTCGAGCCGGTCCAGGGGGCTGCTGTCGTCCATGGGGCCACGGTATGCCCGGCCTGGCGAGTGCATGGCCGGACTTCAGGCGGGGGCGGGCTGATGGGCGGGAGAACCCGGCGGTGAGGCCGGAGACCGGAGAAGCGAACGGTCAGGAAAAATGCGTCCAGATCCACCGCCCCGGCGCGTTAGGGTCGGCGTATGGCTTTGGCTTCCGACGATGGCGACGAGAACGTGAACCGTGACACCGGCGGCCCGGCCGGAACGGCTCCCACCCCGGATGCCCAGGGTTCCGGAGCCGCCGACGTCCGGCCCGACGCCCAGCCGACCGACCCGGCGATCGCTGCCGCGGTGGCCGCCGCCGATGCCGCCGGGCCCGCGGCGGGTGAGACGGTACGGATCGACAGCTGGATCTGGGCCGTCCGCCTGATCAAAACCCGCTCCCTGGGCGCCACCGCCTGCCGTGGCGGACACGTCCAGGTCAACGGCGAGCGCGTGAAGCCCGCCTACTCCGTGCACGTCGGCGACGAGGTGCGCCTCCGGCAGGACGGCCGGGAACGGGTCGTGATCGTCAAGCGCCTGATCCGTAAGCGGGTCGGCGCCCCGATCGCGGCCCAGTGCTACATCGACAACTCCCCTCCGCCACCGCCCCGCGAGGCCGTGGCCCCCGCCGGTCTCCGCGACCGCGGTGCTGGCCGCCCCACCAAGCGGGACCGCCGCGAGATGGAACGCCTGCGCGGTCTGGGCGGCCCGGGCGCACTGGGCGGCCGAGCCGGCCGGGGCACCCCTGGCGGCGCGGGCGGCCCGGGAGCCCCCGGCAGCCTGGGCGGACCCGGCGGTTTCGGCGGGCCGAGCAAACGCCCCAAGGGACGCTGAGCCACCCTCGTCCGCGCCCCCTCCCGGCGGCGGGCCGGTGACGCCGGCCGCTCTCAGCCCAGCCGCACACCCGCGACACCGACCGAACCCAGCCGCACACCCGCGACACCGACCCAACACAGCCGCATACCGGCGACCGAACGCAGACGCACAACGGCGACCGAACCCAGACGCACACCGGCGACGCCGACCGAGCCCCCGTGACCCGGTCGGCGTCGCCCGCGGTGTTCCGCGCGGGTCACGCCCGGCGTCCTCCGTGGCGGACCAGTCGCAGCAGGTCCGCGTTGTGGCCGCGCCGGGCCCAGGCGATCAGCGCGAGCGGCACGATGAGGATCAGTGGGGTGGCCGCGTACTGGCCGTCGAAGACGGTGAGCTGAACGATGAACGCTCCCACCATGAGCGCGCTCAGCGCCAGCGCCGCGACGGACTGCAGGACCGGCACCAACAGCGCGATCCCTCCGGCCAGTTCGAGCGCGCCGATGATGTACATGCCCGCGCTGCCCCAGCCGATCTTGTCGAAGGACTCGACGGCCGAGGGATGCGCGATGAGCTTGGGCAGCGCGCTCGCGATCGCGTAGAAGAGGGCGAGCAGCACCTGCACCGTGCGCAGGGCGATCCGGGCGACGCGGCCGCGGGTGGTCGGGGAGGACGCGGCGGACGTCACGGGGGCGGTGGTCTCGGACATGGGGTTCTCCTGGGTGAAGCGGTCCCGGTTGGTGTCACCGAGATAGACCGGCCGGGCCCCGAGAACTCATCGCGCGCACGTCACCGGAATCGCGCGCACGTCACCGGAATCGCCCTCACCCAGATCCCGTCCGGGGTCAGATACGTGTCCACCTCCAGTCCCGCCTCCGCCAGCGCTTCCTCGAACTGCTCCTTCGTCAACGGCCGGCTCCGGAACGTCTGCGTCCAGACCGCGTCCGGGAACACATACTCGGCCCGCACCGAGTTCACCCCGTCGCCGACCGGCTCCGACGACACGATCCGCACGGTGAAACCGCTCGGGTCGACCCGCTCCCTCGGCACCTTCGCGTGATAGTCCGCTCCCTCCCGCTGGATGAGCACGCAGCCGCCCTCCGCCACGTGCCGGGCGCAGGTGCGCAGCATGCCCCGGCGCACCTCGACGTCACCGGCGTGGACGAGGAACGACGCGAGCATGACCACGTCGAACCGCTCGCCCAGGTCCAGGTCCTCGATCGGACCGCATATCGTGCGCGCCCCGCGGACGCGGCCGAGCATCTCCGCGGACTCGTCGACCGCGGTGACCGTGAAGCCGCGCTCCAGCAGGGGGTGGGTCACCCGGCCCACTCCGCTGCCCAGCTCCAGGATGTGCGCCCCGGCGGGCACGGCAGCGGCGATGACGTCCGGCTCGTCTCCCACCGGAAGCCGGGCGTACAGCTCGACCGCGCAGCCGTCCGGGGTGATCGCACCGGGTCCCGTTCCCTCGTATCCCTCACGCATTTCGACCGTCATGCCCGAACAACGGACGGCCTCCGCACGCCCGTTCCCGCCCGGACCCGGTTCACCACTTCGAGCTATTCACCCCCGGAGCGGGAACCCTCTGCCCGAGCCGGAGTCATCCATCCCGAGCGGGAACCAGCCATGCCCGATGTACCAGTGGCCGCCCGCCCGCAGATGATCGCCGACGGCTCGCTCCACGGACGTGCGTCGCGGCAGCTCGGCGAGGGGCAGGTCCGGGTCCCCGAAGACGAACTGGACGGGCTCGGTGTCGGCCGGTTCGGTGTCCTCGCGGGCGACCCGGAACCGCCCCTGGAACCGGATGATGTTGGACTCCGCCGGCAGGTACCGCTTCAACTGCGGGTCGAGCAGCCAGGAATGGCACAGCGCGGCCACGAGGTGCTCTTCCGGGAAGTGCAGGGCGAAGAACTCCCGGGCCAGCTCCAGGGAGCGGTCGCAGGCGGAGGGCGTCAGCGGACCGTGGAAGTCGGGGATGTGCAGGTTCAGGCAGGGCGTGCCGGGCGCCGCGTCCAGGCCGGCGGCGCGGATCGCCGAGGCTGAGCGCTGCCCCAGCCGCGCCCGCTCGAACTGCAGCCGCCCCAGCTGGTACAGCTCGCCGCGGAAGTGCCGGACGAGCCAGCGCCGCGCCTGCACCCCGGCCGTGCCGTGCCGTCTGCGGTGCACCGCCATGTTCCGGCCCAGGTCGGCGAGCGTGCGCCGGGAGATCTCGGAGGGGATGCCGCGTTCCCGGTGCAGAGCGAGCGTGTGCGGGAGCGCGGCGAGGAAGACGAACACGGCGAAGGCGCCGCCCAGGGCGGCGGGCGGCGAGGCGAACCGTTCCTCGAGATCCGGCGTGCGGCCCGTCTCCGCCGGGTCCCGCAGCAGCTCCTCGGCGCACTCGGCGAGCAGTCCCAGCACGCCCGGATCACCCGCGACCGTGCGCCGCAGCGCGACCAGTTCGTTGATGTCCTCGTGCGGCACGGCCAGGTCGAGGAGCAGTTCGGGCAGGTCGTCGGCGTCCGGCAGCACCGCGTGTCCCCTCCGGCGCACGTCGTTGATGAACGTCCCGGACGAAGAGTACGTTGCAGTGAGGAGTGGAGATCCGATGCGTACGGGCAGTGAACCGGCGACCGCGCGCAGTGCGCTGCGGGCCCGGTTGTGGCTGAGCGTCTGGGGACTGGCCTGGGCGATCTTCGGTACGGCGGCGTTCGCGCTCGTCGGACGCCCGGGCTGGGCGGCCGCGTGCGGCGTGCTGTGGCTGGTGGCCACGATCGACATGACCATGATCCTGCGGCACATCCGGCAGGGCCCGCACTATCAGCCGGGCCGGGACGTGCCGCCGTACCCGCCGCCGGACACCGGACCCCCCTACCCCCGGACGCCCCGGCACCGCCACCCCTGAGGGGGCGCGCCGACCACCGTCCCTGACGGGGACGGCACGCCTGCCCTGAGGCTCGGCGGCGCCTCTGGCGAAACCGCCGACGCTCAGGAGTCGAAGTGGGCCGCCTTCAGGTACTCCGGGTTGGGGTCCAGCGCGGCGGCCAGCCGGAAGTGGCGCCTGGCCTGGTGGGACCTGCCCTGGCGCTCGTAGGTGCGGGCGAGCGCGAAGTGCGCGAACGCGTTGTCCGGCTCGCGCTCCAGCACGATGGTGAACTCGAGTTCGGCGGGCCGCAGTTGAGCGGCCGCGAAGAAGGCACGCGCGCGGAGCAGGCGGGCCGCGGTGCTCTCGGGGTGCGCGGCGATCACTTCGTCGAGCAGCTTCACCGCGCCCCGCGGATCCCGCGCATTGAGCAGCTGCTCGGCGGCGCGAAAGTCGATGACATGCGTCTCCGGAGTACGTCCGGTCGAACCGCTGGTCTCGGGCACGGCGAAATCCTTCCCTCGCTGCGGTATTTCAACGCCAGTACGGGGCCTGCTATTCCGCGCCCCGGCCGTCGTGGGCCTCGCCCGCCTGCCGTACGAGGTCGTCCCACACCTCCGCCACGCGCTTCTTCAGCTCGTCCAGGGGTACGTCGTTGTCGATCACGATGTCCGCGATCTGCCGGCGCTGCTCGCGGGTCGCCTGCGCGGCCATGCGCGCGCGTGCGTCCTCCTCCGTCATGCCGCGGAGCCGGACCAGCCGGTCGAGCTGGGTCTCGGGGCTCGCGTCGACGACGATCACCAGGTCGTACAGCGGTGCCAGGTTGTTCTCGGTGAGGAGCGGGACGTCGTGGACCACGACGGCGTCGGGGGCGGCGGCGCTCTCCAGTTCGCGGGAGCGGGCGCCCACCAGGGGATGCACGATCGAGTTGAGGACGGCGAGCTTCGCGGGGTCGGCGAAGACGACGGAGCCGAGCCGGGGCCGGTCCAGGCTCCCGTCCGGGGCGAGGATCTCCTCGCCGAAGGCCTCGACGACGGCGGCGAGGCCGGGGGTTCCGGGCGCCACGACCTCGCGCGCGATGCGGTCCGCGTCGATCAGCACGGCCCCGTGCTCCACGAGCAGCCGGGACACCTCGCTCTTGCCGGCGCCGATGCCACCGGTCAGGCCCACTTTCAACATGAGCGGAAGCTTAGGCCCTGCCACTGACAGGGCCACCCCTTGGTAGCCGACTGGTAGCCGGCGGACGACCGCCTAGTTCTCGCCCTCCCGCTCCGCCAGGAACCGCTCGAACTCGCGCCCGATCTCGTCGGCGGACGGGATGTCGACCGGCTCGGCGAGCATGTTGCCCCGGGTCTCGGCGCCGGCGGCGGCGTCGTACTGGTGCTCCAGGCCCTGGACGAGCGAGGTCAGCTCCTCGTCGCCCTCCTGAATCTGCCGGTCGATCTCGGTCTGCGTGCGGTGCGCTTCCGTGCGCAGGGAGTGCGCGACGCCCGGAAGGACGAGTCCGGTGGCGGCCGTCATGGCCTCCAGGACGGTCAGCGCCGCGTCGGGGTACGGGGAGCGGGCGATGTAGTGGGGAACGTGCGCGGCGACGCCCAGGACGTCGTGGCCGGCCTCCATGAGGCGGTACTCCACGAGCGACTCGGCGCTGCCGGGCACCTGTGCCTCGTCGAAGGGGCTGCGGTGGCCCGGGACGAGGTCGGTGCGGTTGCCGTGCGGGGTGAGGCCCACGGGGCGGGTGTGGGGGACGCCCATGGGGATGCCGTGGAAGTTCACGGACAGGCGGACGCCGAGCCGCTCCACGATCTGCCGTACGGCCGCCGCGAACCGCTCCCACTCCACGTCCGGTTCGGGACCGGACAGCAGCAGGAAGGGGGCGCCGGTGGCGTCCTGGACGAGGAGGACCTCGATGGAGGGCACCTCGTAGTCGGTCCAGCGGTTCCGCTTGAAGGTCAGCAGCGGGCGCCGGGCCCGGTAGTCGACGAGCCGGTCGTGGTCGAAACGGGCCACGACCTGGTGGGGCAGTGAGTCGAGGAGCCGTTCGACGATCTGGTCGCCGGTCTCCCCCGCGTCGATGTATCCGTCGAAGTGGTAGAGCATGACAAGACCGGCCGACTCCTGGGCGAGCGCCATGTCGACGACGGCCAGGCCCTTCGGCTCCCATGCGTACAAACCCTGCGGATCAAGCACTGTGACCGCTCCTCCTCGTGTTCCTAGGTCACAACGCGCTCTGGACGATGGGCATTCCCGCGCCCCGCCGCTGATCAGGCATCTCGCTCCGCGCATCTTGACGCCCCGTCAACTGGTCCGTACCTTCGCAAGGACCGATGTTCACATGCACAGCCATTGTTCACGTACACGATCGGCCCCGACGTCGGCGGCGAGAACGTCGACATCAAGGAGGGCACGACCGGCGCGCGGATCATCGGCAACACCTTCGACGGCAGCGGCCTGACCGGCGCCAACTACGACGACTCCTGGGTCGACGTGAAGGGCAACGACGTCAACGACGGCTACCAGACCCACACCCAGCAGTCCGGCTGAGGCTGCGGCACGGTCTTCCGGAACAACACGTCGACTCTGACCGGCGCCGCCGGCTCCACCCAGCTGGCGATCGACGTGACCAACTACTACGGCACGAGCCGCGGGACAACGGTCTACAGCAGCAACACCGTGACGGGCGGCAAGGGCCTGACCAACGTCCCGGTCACTTCCTGAGAAGTGCCCGGAAACTCCGAGGGGCCGCACCTCGAAAGGTGCGGCCCCTCAGTGGCTATCAGCTAAGCCCAGCGGCTGGCGCTCAGCTCTGGCCGCCCGCCAGCTTCTCGCGCAGCGCGGCGAGCGCCTCGTCCGAGGCCAGGGCACCGGAGGTGTCCGCGCCCTCGGAGGAGTACGAACCGCCGGTCGCGGCCGGAGCGGCGGCCTCGCCGCCACCCTCGGCGGCAGCGGCAGCGTCCGCCTCGCGCGACTTGATGACCTGCTGCTGGTGCTGCTCGAAGCGCTGCTGCGCCTCGGCGTACTGGCGCTCCCACTCCTCGCGCTGCTTCTCGTAGCCCGGCAGCCAGTCGTTGGTCTCCGGGTCGAAGCCCTCGGGGTAGATGTAGTTGCCCTGGTCGTCGTAGGACGCGGCCATGCCGTAGAGGGTCGGGTCGAACTCGACCTCCTCCGGGTGGGCACCGAAGGACTCGTTGGCCTGCTTCAGCGAGAGGCTGATGCGACGACGCTCGAGGTCGATGTCGATGACCTTGACGAAGATCTCGTCGTTGACCTGGACGACCTGCTCCGGGATCTCCACGTGGCGCTCGGCCAGCTCGGAGATGTGGACCAGGCCCTCGATGCCCTCGTCCACGCGGACGAACGCACCGAACGGAACCAGCTTCGTGACCTTGCCGGGCACGACCTGGCCGATCTGGTGGGTGCGGGCGAACTGCTGCCACGGGTCTTCCTGGGTCGCCTTCAGCGACAGGGAGACGCGCTCGCGGTCCATGTCGACGTCGAGAACCTCGACGGTGACCTCCTGGCCGACCTCGACGACCTCGGACGGGTGGTCGATGTGCTTCCAGGACAGCTCGGAGACGTGGACCAGACCGTCGACGCCACCCAGGTCCACGAAGGCACCGAAGTTGACGATCGAGGAGACCACGCCGGAGCGGACCTGACCCTTCTGGAGGGTCGTGAGGAACGTCTGGCGGACCTCGGACTGGGTCTGCTCCAGCCAGGCACGGCGGGACAGGACCACGTTGTTGCGGTTCTTGTCCAGCTCGATGATCTTGGCCTCGAGCTCCTTGCCCACGTAGGGCTGGAGGTCGCGGACGCGGCGCATCTCGACCAGGGAGGCCGGGAGGAAGCCGCGGAGGCCGATGTCGAGGATGAGACCACCCTTGACGACCTCGATGACGGTACCGGTGACGATGCCGTCCTCTTCCTTGATCTTCTCGATGGTGCCCCAGGCACGCTCGTACTGGGCGCGCTTCTTCGAGAGGATCAGGCGGCCTTCCTTGTCCTCCTTCTGGAGAACCAGGGCCTCGATCTCGTCGCCGACGGCCACGACCTCGTTCGGGTCGACGTCGTGCTTGATCGAGAGCTCGCGGCTCGGGATGACACCTTCGGTCTTGTAACCGATGTCGAGCAGGACCTCGTCCCGGTCGACCTTCACGATGACGCCGTCGACGATGTCGCCGTCGTTGAAGTACTTGATCGTCTCGTCGATCGCGGCGAGGAAGGCTTCCTCGTTACCGATGTCGTTGACCGCAACCTGCGGGGTGGTGGCGGTGGTCTCGGTGCTGCTCGTCATGTGGGAAAGGGCTCCGGTACGGACATTGAAGTCGTAGGCACTGCTTACGCCGGGAGCCCGTTTCGCTCTGCAGAAGCCGGACAGCCAAGGAAGCGCCTCACCAGAAACTGGTGATGGCGCCTCGACAACCGAGGGGACATACAACAGATGCGAGCGCAGCCTGCTACGTCTGAGGAGCGCAGGCCCGCAGCGCAACTTGTAGCATACGGGGGCGGCCGGGCAGGGTCAATGCGCGAAGCCGCACACCCGGGGCGGATCGCCGCATACCCGGCACAAGAATCGTCCCAGGAGGCCACGCAGGGCTGCGGGACCCCTTCCGTGACACACGTCCGGCGGGCACTCGTCCGGCGGGCACTCGCCCGGCGGGTTGGACGGAAGAGTACGACGAGGGAGCCGATCATCCAAGAGCCTGAACCGCTCGACCCTGAGGGGTTCGAGCCCGAAGCAACCCGACGTGACGCGGGCGTGGCGGAGAGCAGCCGGGCCAACCGGGGCTGGTGGGACCGCAACGCGGACGAGTACCAGATCGACCACGGCACGTTCCTCGGCGACGACCGCTTCGTGTGGGGCCCCGAGGGCCTGGACGAGGTGGAGGCCGAGCTGCTCGGCGCGCCGGAGGACCTGAAGGGCAAGGAGGTCCTGGAGATCGGCGCGGGCGCGGCGCAGTGCTCGCGCTGGCTGGCCGCCCAGGGCGCCCGTCCGGTCGCGCTGGACCTCTCGCACCGCCAGCTGCAGCACGCCCTGCGCATCGGCGGATCGTTTCCCCTCGTCTGCGCCGACGCCGGCGCGCTGCCCTTCGCGGACGGCTCCTTCGACCTGGCGTGCTCGGCGTACGGGGCGCTCCCGTTCGTGGCCGATCCACGGCTGGTGCTGCGGGAGGTGCGCCGGGTGCTGCGGCCGGGCGGCCGGTTCGTCTTCTCGGTGACGCACCCGATCCGCTGGGCGTTCCCGGACGAGCCCGGCCCCGAGGGGCTGTCGGTGGCGGCGTCCTACTTCGACCGCACGCCCTACGTCGAGCAGGACGACCAGGGCCGCGCGGTCTACGTGGAGCACCACAGGACGCTCGGCGACCGGGTCCGGGACATCGTGGCGTCCGGCTTCCGGCTGGTGGACCTGGTGGAGCCGGAGTGGCCGGTCTGGAACACCTCGGAGTGGGGCGGCTGGTCCCCGCTGCGCGGGAACCTGATCCCCGGCACGGCGATCTTCGTGTGCGAGCGGGACTGAGCGACTGCATAAGCGACTGCATATACGTACGCGTACATACGCGTACGCGCGCGTGAGGGGCGCTTTCGCTGTCGTACGACACTGGGGGAGTGATCCGTTACGACGCCCTGGACGCGCTGCCCGTGCGCTCCGCCGTGCCCGCTCTGACCGAAGCGCTGGACGGGGAGGGCACCGCCGTGCTGGTGGCGCCGCCCGGCACCGGCAAGACGACGCTGGTGCCGCTGGTGCTGGCGGGGCTGGTCGGCGGCGGGCCCGCGCGGCGGGTCGTGGTGGCCGAGCCGCGGCGGATCGCGGCGCGGGCGGCGGCCCGGCGGATGGCGTGGCTGCTGGGCGAGCGGACCGGCGAGAGCGTCGGCTACACGGTGCGCGGCGAGCGGGTCGTGGGGCGGCACGCGCGCGTGGAGGTCGTGACGACGGGTGTGCTGCTGCAGCGGCTGCAACGGGACCAGGAGCTGGCGGGCGTCGACGTCGTCGTGCTCGACGAGTGTCATGAGCGGCATCTGGACGCCGACACGGTGGCCGCGTTCCTGTGGGACGTGCGGCAGGCGCTGCGGCCGGAGCTGCGGCTGGTGGCCGCGTCGGCGACCACCGACGCGGAGGGGTGGGCGCGGCTGCTGGGCGGCGCGCCGGTGGTCGAGGCGACGGGCGTCGCGCACCCCGTCCAGGTGGTGTGGGCGCCTCCGGCACGGCCGGTACGGCCGCCGCACGGGATGCGGGTGGATCCGGCGCTGCTCGCGCACGTGACCGCGGTGGTGCGGCGGGCGCTGGCCGAGCGGGAGGGGGACGTGCTGTGCTTCCTGCCCGGCGTGGGCGAGATCGCGCGGGTGGCCGGGCAGCTCGGGGAGCTGGGTGCCGTGGACGTGCTCCAGGTGCACGGGAGGGCGCCGGCCGCCGTGCAGGACGCGGTGCTGGCGCCCGGGGAACGGCGCCGGGTGGTGCTGGCGACGTCGGTCGCCGAGTCGTCGCTGACGGTGCCCGGGGTGCGGGTGGTGGTCGACTCCGGGCTGGCGCGGGAGCCCCGGGTGGATCACGCGCGCGGGTTGAGCGGGCTGGTGACGGTACGGGCGTCGCGCGCGGCCGGGAGGCAGCGGGCGGGGCGGGCCGGGCGTGAGGCGCCGGGCGTGGTGTACCGGTGCTGGTCGGAGGCCGAGGATGCCCGTCTGCCGGCTTTTCCGGCGCCGGAGATCAAGCTGGCCGACCTGACCGCGTTCGCCTTGCAGGCGGCTTGCTGGGGCGATCCGGACGCCCGCGGACTGGCGTTGCTCGATGCTCCGCCGGGTGGGGCGATGGCGGCGGCACGGGAGGTTCTGTCGGCCGTGGGCGCGGTGGACTCCGCCGGCCGGGCGACGCCGGTCGGTGTGCGGCTGTCCCGGCTCGGAGTGCATCCCCGGCTGGGACGAGCCTTGCTGGACACGGCCGGTGAGGGCGCGGAGGTCGTCGCTCTGCTCTCCGAAGAAGTGCCGCGGGACTACGGGGATGATCTTGCCGCTGCTCTGCGGCGGGCCCGGCGTGGGGGTGACGCCTACGCCGCGCGGTGGGCCGCGGAGGTGCGGCGGCTGGGGGCCGCGGTCTCTTCGGAGTTCTCCCACCCGCCCGCTCGTGACCGGCGGGCAGAGGACTCCGAACAGGCCGGACCAGGCGCCCTCGCCGGAACACGTGGCCGTCGGGCGGACTCCGAGCAGGCCGGATCAGGCGGCCCCGCAGGAGCACGTGGCCGTCAGACGCAGGGCCCCGAGCAGGCCGGATCAGGCATGGACGACGACCGGCGCGTCGGGCTCGTCGCGTCGCTCGCCTTTCCCGAGCGGGTGGCCAAGCTCGACGGTGGGTCGTATCTCATGGCGTCCGGCACCCGCGCCGAGCTGCCGGAGGGGTCCGCGCTGCGAGGCGCTCCCTGGATCGTCGTCGCCGTCGCCGATCGGCCCTCCCGTACGGGCCACGCGCGCGTGCTGCTCGGGGCTGCCGTGACCGAGGGCGTGGCGCGGGCCGCCGCGGGGGCGCTCCTCGACGAGCGGGACGAGGTGCACTGGGCCGACGGGGATGTGGTGGCCCGGCGGGTGGAACGGCTGGGCGCGGTCGAGCTGGCCGTACGGCCGTTGACGGACGCGGCTCCCGGGCTCGTACGCGGGGCCCTGCTCGAAGGGCTCCGGCAGGAGGGGTTCGGGCTGTTGCGGTGGTCGCCGGACGCGGAGGTGCTGCGGCAGCGGCTGGCGTTTCTGCGGGCGCACCTCGGGGAGCCGTGGCCGGACGTGTCGGACGAGGCGCTGCACGCGCGCGTGGACGAGTGGCTGGAGCCGGAGCTGGGCAGGGCCCGCCGTCGGACCGATCTGGGGCGGATCGACGCCGGGCAGGCGCTGGCGCGGCTGCTGCCCTGGGCGAGCGGGGACGCCGCCCGACTGGACGAGTTGGCGCCCGAGCGGATCACCGTACCGAGTGGGTCCAGAATCCGGATCGACTACGGGGACCCGGAGCGGCCCGTGCTCGCGGTGAAGCTGCAGGAGATGTTCGGGTTGCAGGAGACGCCGGCGGTGGCGGGCGTTCCGCTGCTCGTCCATCTGCTCTCCCCCGCCGGCCGGCCCGCCGCCGTCACGGCCGACCTCGCCTCCTTCTGGCGGGACGGATACCGCGGCGTCCGCGCGGAGCTGCGCGGGCGCTATCCGAAGCATCCGTGGCCCGAGGACCCGGCCTCCGCCGAGCCCACCCGGCACACCAACGCGCGGCTCAGGCGCTGACCGGTTCGGGGTCCGCCGCCGGGCTCGGCTCCGGGTCCTGCGGGCGGCGGGAGCGGGCCTCCAGGTAGAGGGAGAGGGCGAGGAGCAGCAGGCCGAGGGTCAGGGAGCCCCAGGGGATGTACGAGGTCAGCATCAGGACCAGGGTGCGGTTGTGCTGGACGAGGGCGACCGTGTGGGCGATGTAGTCCTCGCGCATCTTCACGTGCCCGGCGAACGCGGTCACCTTGGCGCGGCCACCGAGCAGGGTGCCGCCGCGCAGCTCCTCCTTGTGGATCTCCTCGCCGTAGACGGGCGCTCCGGTGACCGGTTCGACCCAGAACTTCCGGACCGTGGTGTACCAGCGCGTGGTGCCGGTCTTGGCGACCGACTCGGGGGTGATGCCCTGGACCGGCATGGTCTTGGGCATGGGGACCTTGGTCCAGGGGATGGTCTGTTCGAAGTAGTAGACCGTCAGGCCGCGGAAGCTCCGGGTGCCCTGGTAGTGGATGGGGTTGGTGGTGCGGGTCTGCGCGTCGAAGTACTCGTAGTCGCGCTTCTGGGTCAGGAAGGGCCACTTGAACTCGATGCCGTCGCGCTTCACCGGGTCGCCGTCGACCGACTCGCCGGTGGCGTGCACGGGGTCCTGGCTGTGGGCGTCGAAGATGTAGCGCTCGGGGATGCGGGAGACCATCTTGCCGTCGGGGCCCTGGACGTAGGACAGGCTGTCCCAGACGACGACGGGCCGCCCCGCCGTCTTCTCGATCCTCTTGGCGGCCTCCACGTCGCCCTTGAGGGTCTGCACGATGGTCACCTTGGGGACCGTCTTCGCGCGCATGGTGCCGTAGTCGAGGAGCGTGGCGTCCTTGGCCTCCAGGACCATGTCCTGGTACTGGTTCGCGGGGATCCTGGCCAGGCGCGGGAAGGCGTACCAGCGCAGCAGGGGGGACAGCGCCGCGCAGAACACGGCGCAGGCGAGCAGGACCAGGCTTGCCTTGCGGCGCATGGCGGCCTCCCTCCGGGACGGGCGCGGCACGGGTGCGGGTGCGAGTACGGGTACGGCTACGGGTGCGCGGGCACCGTGGACAGCAGCGGTTTGGGGGACGTCCGGCCCGTCGGGGTGCCCAGGGCGGTCATCGCCAGGACCAGGGCGAGCGCGAGGGCGAGACCGGTCGCGGCGGCGATCAGGGCGCGCATGCGGGCCTCCCGGCGGACGGGTCACGGTTCCTGATGGATCGTCAGGTGTGGCGGCAGGCACCGTAGCAACGGGCGGCCGAGATGAGAACAGGTTGCGCACACGGACGAGGGCGCCCCCTCCATGGCGGAGGGGGCGCCCTGTGGCCCTGCGGTGTCGGCCCTGTCGTCCGTGTTTCCCTGTCGTCCGTGCCGTCAGGAGGAGGCGGAGGGGCTCGGGCTGGGGCTGGTCGAGGGGGTGGCCGAGGAGGCGGGCGCGGCGACCGTGAGTTCGACGGTGAGGGTCGCGCCGCCGGTGGTGGTGATGCGGAGCAAGAACGTGCCGGTGGTGTCGTCCGCGTACAGCTTCGGCAACGTCAGCAGTCCCTTGTCGTCGGTCTGGAGACCGGTGAGGGTGCGCAGGATCTTGCCGTCGGGACCCTTGAAGTAGGGGCCCTTGTCGTTCTCGGTGGGGGCGGCCGCGTCGCTCTGGGCGGGGTCGTCGGGCGACTTGATCAGGGTGGCGGTGGCCGCGACCCCGTCGGCGACGGCGCCCTTGTACGTGGCCTTCACCTGGACCTGGTCGGCGAACTCGCCGCCCGGGGTGCAGGTCAGCGGGGTGTCGCTGGTGCGGGCCAGGGTGTCGGCGGCACGCGCGGTGACGGTGGCCGGGTAGTCGACGGTCTTGACCTTGTGGCCGACGACGGCGGTGGTGACGGTGAAGTCGCCGGCCTTCTCGCCCGCCTTGAGCGCCGGCGCGAGCGCCACGCCCTTGTCGTCGGTGGCGACCGTGGCCACGGTCTCGCCGCCGACGAAGGTGGCGTCGGTGTCACCGGTGATGGTGAACCGGATCCTGACCTTGGCGACGGCCTTCCCCGCCTTGGTCTCGGCGCGGGTGCCGATCCGCTGGCCGAAGGTGTCGCCGACCCTCGCGGTGAGCTGCGCGGTGCCGGTGTCCTCCAGGTGGTCCACGGTGTCGGAGGGGGTCTGCGGGACCGGCGGGACCGGGGGCTTGGGCGGCTTCGGGTCGGGGGTCTGCCCGCCGCCGCCCGGCTTCTGCGAGTGGTGCGGCTTGGGCTGCTTCGGCTTCGGCGGGCTGGAGTGCTTCTTGTTGTCGTCGCTGCGGTGCTGGGGCACGGGTCCGGTGCCGTCGGGCACGGAGTGGGTGCCCTTGCGGTAGTACTCCAGCCAGTTGAGGACCAGGTTCAGGTAGTCCTGCGAGTTGTTGTAGCTGAGGATCGCGCTGTGCAGACCGGGCGTGGTGGACATGTCCCAGTCGTTGCGGCACAGGTAGTGGCCGGCGGCGAGCGCGGCGTCGTAGACGTTGTTGGGGTCCGCCTTGCCGTCACCGTTGCCGTCGCGGCCGGCCCAGGCCCAGGTGGACGGGATGAACTGCATCGGGCCGACGGCCTGGTCGTACTGGCTGTTGCCGTCGTACGCGCCGTGGTCGGTGTCCTTGATGAGCGCGAAGCCGTTGCCGTCGAGCTGCGGCCCGAGGATCCGGCCCAGGGTGGTGCCGTTGGCGTCGACGCGGCCGCCGCGGGCCTGGCCGGACTCCACCTTGCCGATGGCGGCGAGGAGTTGCCAGGGCAGGTTGCAGCCCGGCTTGGAGGCGCGCAGTTCGATCTCGGCCCGCTTGTAGGCGTCGAGGACCGTCGCGGGGATGCCGGCCTCGGCGGGCCCCTGGGCGACGGGCGTGCCGACGGTGGGCGACGGGCTGGGGTTGGGGCTCTCCAGCGGCGGCAGGTCCGTGTAGTACGGCGAGTTGCCGGTGGCGTTGTCCTCGGCGGCCGGGTCCGATGCGGGGACGCTCGCGCCGGTGGCCTGGCTGCCGTGGTCCGCGCCGGCCGCTCCCGGGCCCTGGGACGCGGACAGAGCGGCGACCGCCGCCGCTGCCACGGCGGTGGTCGCCGCCCCCTTGCGCAGCCGCCTGCCGAAATGCGCCGCCATAGAGTGAACCCTCCCGTGGACGTTCTTGACGTCCTTCTCCGTCCGTCTGCCTCTGGTGTGACGGTTGACCCAGTGTTCTGGTTGCCCCTGTTCCGCCTTTGCCTCTGTGAGACATGTGTGCGAGCGCGCGCCCGGAACGGCGACCCAGGTGACCCTACGACAAGTTGCTGGATGCAGGGACCCGTTCGCATCCGTATTCACCGGTTGGCCAACTGACGTTGCCTTGCGTCGGCTCAGGATGCTCGCACACGTACGGGACGGATGGGATCGGCGACTTCGCCGACGCGGCGGACCGGCGATTCGGGAGGGATCACGCCGATTCAGGGGGCTCACGCTGATTCAGCAGGCTTGTGCTCTCGTATTGATTCGGGAGGTTGGGTCTCTCGTACCGATTCGGGAGGTTGGTGCTCTCGTACGCCGCCGGGATCAGGGCGCGCTGTCCGGGCGAGGTTGCGGACGGCTCCAGGGATGCCGGCCGTCCGGATTGTCCCGGTCGACCTGGATGCCTGACGGATCCGGGTGGGACGGGCGCTCGGCGAGAGACGCGACGAAGACCGTGAGGGTGCGCCGGGGGCGCGCCTTCGGGATCGCCGCGAGCAGTAGCGCGAGATAGCCGCGGGCCAGGTCGGTCCACGCGCGCCAGTCCGGGGCGTGGTGGGTCCGGGCGGCGAGCCGGCGCCGGAGGTCCGCCGCGGCCTTGCGTACGGTCGCGGCCGGGTCGGCGGGGATGCGGGCGGTGCTTGCGTCGGCCGCGAGGGGCGGGACCGGCGAGGCGGGCGTGCCCTGGGCCGAGGCGGTGTCCGCCCAGGCCGTCGTGCCGTTGTGCGCCTCGGGCGTCCGGCGGTGGAGCATGCGTATACCCATGCTCGCAGTGTTGCGGGTGCGGGGGGCGGGGGGCGTTTTGGCGGGGGCCACGTGAGTGAAACGCCCTCTGGGGGTTCGGTGGGGGGTGTGCGGGTCGGGGGTGGCGGAGGGGTGTTGTCGGGTGGGGCGGAGGGGTGCTGTCGGGTCGGGCGGTGACAACGCCCCTCCGCCGGTTGCCGGAGGCTAGTGGGCGGCCGATTCCCAGTCCGGGCCCACGCCCACGGAGACGTCCAGGGGGGCACGGAGGGTGACGGCGTTGGCCATCTCCCGGCGGACGATCTCCTCCGCGGCCGCGCGCTCGCCGGGGGCGATCTCCAGGACGATTTCGTCGTGGACCTGGAGGAGCATGCGGGACCTGAGGTCCGCCGCGCGCAGGGCCTGGTCGACGTTGAGCATGGCGATCTTGACGATGTCGGCCGCCGTGCCCTGGATGGGGGCGTTGAGGGCCATGCGTTCGGCCGCCTCGCGGCGCTGGCGGTTGTCGCTGTTGAGGTCGGGGAGGTAGCGGCGGCGACCGAAGAGCGTCGCCGTGTAGCCCGTCGCCCGGGCCTCGTCGACCGCCCGGCGCAGGTAGTCCCGCACGCCGCCGAAGCGCTCGAAGTACGCGTCCATCAGGGCGCGTGCCTCGGCCGCCTCGATGTTCAGCTGCTGGGAGAGGCCGAAGGCGGAGAGGCCGTACGCCAGGCCGTACGACATCGCCTTGATCTTGCGGCGCATCTCCGCGTCCACCGCGGTGGGCTCGACGGCGAACACCTGGGAGGCCGCGGTGGTGTGCAGGTCCTCGCCGGAGGTGAACGCCTCGATCAGGCCCTCGTCCTCCGAGAGGTGGGCCATGACGCGCAGCTCGATCTGGCTGTAGTCGGCGGTCATCAGGGACTCGAAGCCCTCGCCGACCACGAAGCCGCGGCGGATCGCGCGGCCCTCGTCGGTGCGGACCGGGATGTTCTGCAGGTTCGGGTCCGTGGAGGACAGGCGGCCGGTCGCGGCGACCGTCTGGTTGAAGGTGGTGTGGATACGGCCGTCGCCGGCGATGGTCTTGATCAGGCCCTCGACGGTGACGCGCAGCTTCGCCTGCTCGCGGTGGCGGAGCATGATCACGGGCAGTTCGTTGTCGGTCTGGCCGGCGAGCCAGGCCAGGGCGTCCGCGTCGGTGGTGTAGCCGGTCTTGGTCTTCTTGGTCTTGGGCAGCGCCAGCTCGCCGAAGAGAACTTCCTGGAGCTGCTTGGGGGAGCCCAGGTTGAACTCGTGGCCGGCGGCCGCGTGCGCCTCCTTCACGGCCTGCTGTACGGCGCCCGCGAACATCTGCTCCATCGCTTCGAGGTGCGCGCGGTCGGCCGCGATGCCGTGGCGCTCCATGCGGGCGAGCAGGGCGGAGGTGGGCAGCTCGACGTCCCGGAGCAGCTCGGCGGCACCGACCTCCTGGAGGCGCCCCTCGAAGGCCTCGCCCAGGTCGAGGACGGCGCGGGCCTTGATCATCAGGGCCTCGGCCTCGGCGCCGTCGTCCGCGCCGAAGGCGAGCTGGCCGTCGGCCGCGGCGGCGGGGGCCAGCTCGCGGTGCAGGTACTCCAGGGACAGCGCGTCCAGGTCGAAGGAGCGGCGGCCCGGCTTGACCAGGTAGGCGGCGAGAGCGGTGTCCATGGTGACGCCCTCGACGCTCCAGCCGTGCTCGGCGAAGACGCGCATGGCGCCCTTGGCGTTGTGGAACACCTTGGGCCGGGCGGCGTCGGCGAGCCAGGCGGCGAACGCCTTCTCGTCGGCCTCGTCCAGCTCGGAGGGGTCGAACCAGGCGGCCGCTCCCCCGGCCGCGGCGAGCGCGACCTCGGCGACGGAGCCGGTGCCCAGCGCCCAGGTGTCGAGGGTGGCGACGCCGAGGGTGCCGGTGCCGTGCTCGGCCAGCCAGGGGGCCAGCTCGCCGGTGCCGAGGGTCTTGCCGTCCACTTCCACGCCGTCGGTGGTGATCGGGGTGGCCTCGGCCTCCTCCGCGCCGGGGTCGACGGCGAAGAGGCGCTCGCGCAGGGACGGGTTGCGGATCTCCAGGGTGTCCAGGACCATCGCGACGGCCTTGCGGTCGTACGGGGCCCGCTCCAGGTCGGTGACCGTCTTCTGCAGCTCGACCTGGCGCTCCAGCTCGGTGAGGCGGCGGTTGAGCTTGACCGACTCCAGGTGGTCGCGGAGGTTCTGCCCGGCCTTGCCCTTGACCTCGTCGACGCGCTCGACCAGCTCGGCGAAGGAACCGAACTGGTTGATCCACTTCGCGGCGGTCTTCTCGCCGACGCCGGGGATGCCGGGGAGGTTGTCGGACGGGTCGCCGCGCAGGGCGGCGAAGTCGGGGTACTGGGCGGGCGTCAATCCGTACTTCTCGAAAACCTTCTCCGGGGTGAACCGGGTCAGCTCCGAGACGCCCTTCGTCGGGTACAGCACGGTCGTGTGCTCGGTGACCAGCTGGAAGGAGTCACGGTCGCCGGTGACGATCAGCACCTCGAAGCCCGCGGCCTCGGCCTGGGTGGCGAGGGTGGCGATGACGTCGTCCGCCTCGAAGCCCTCCACCGCGAAGCGCTGGGCGTGCATCGCGTCGAGCAGCTCGCCGATCAGCTCGACCTGGCCCTTGAACTCGTCCGGGGTCTTCGAACGGTTCGCCTTGTACTCGGTGAACTGCTCGGAGCGCCAGGTCTTGCGGGAGACGTCGAACGCCACCGCGAAGTGCGTGGGCGCCTCGTCACGCAGGGTGTTGGCCAGCATCGAGGCGAAGCCGTAGATCGCGTTCGTCGGCTGGCCGGTCGCGGTGGTGAAGTTCTCCGCGGGCAGCGCGAAGAACGCGCGGTACGCCAGTGAGTGCCCGTCCATGAGCATCAGCCGGGGGCGGCTGCCGGTGTTGTTGTCGGTCTGCTTCGATGCTGTCTCTGCCACGCCCCCGATCCTGCCACGCGGCACTGACAGCGCGTGCGCCGTGCCTCCGGCGGATCGGCCGACGACTGGGTTCCGGCCGGCTGGGCACCCGCCGAGCGCGCCGTCGGCCGAGGACCGGGTACCGGCCGGCTCGGCACCGCCGGACCGCGCCATCCGCGCTGATCGCCGTTGCGGCGGACATAGAGGGCGGCTGGTCGAGGCGGGGCGGCGGGGACGCGGCGGGCGCATGGAGAGGGTGGGCGAGTGGGGTTGAGGGGTGTGGGTCGTGGGGTGATTGAGGTGGTTGGGGGTGGTGGGAGTTGTAGGTGGTTTCGGGGGTTGTCGGTTGGGCGTGGGAGGATCGGAGATGTAGCTCACACATGCAGTCGTAAGGAGAGCGGGCGATGGCAACGAAGCCGCCCAAGGGCGATCCGGTTCAGGACGCGCCGCAGGTCGGGGGGCCGAAGCACGCTGCGGCGGGACTGCCGGCCATCGGGCAGACACTGCGCGTCGCCCAGCAGCAGATGGGCGTGAAGCGCACCATGCTGACGCTGCTGAGCGTGAACCAGAAGAACGGCTTCGACTGCCCGGGCTGCGCCTGGCCGGAGCCGGACCACCGGCACAAGGCGGAGTTCTGCGAGAACGGCGCCAAGGCGGTGGCCGAGGAGGCCACCCTGCGCCGGGTCACCCCGGAGTTCTTCGCCGCGCACTCGGTCGACGAGCTCGCCGGGCGGAGCGGGTACTGGCTGGGGCAGCAGGGGCGGCTCACGCACCCCATGTACCTGCCCGAAGGCGGCGAGCACTACGAGCCCGTCAGCTGGGAGCGGGCCTTCGACATCATCGCCGAGGAGATCGCCGCGCTCGGCTCCCCCGACGAGGCCCTCTTCTACACCTCGGGCCGCACCAGCAACGAGGCCGCGTTCCTGTACCAGCTGTTCGCGCGCGAGCTGGGCACGAACAACCTGCCCGACTGCTCGAACATGTGCCACGAATCGTCCGGATCGGCGCTGAACGAGACGATCGGCGTCGGCAAGGGCAGCGTCCTGCTCGAGGACATCTACAAGGCCGACCTGATCATCATCGCGGGCCAGAACCCGGGCACGAACCACCCGCGCATGCTCACCACGCTGGAGAAGGCCAAGGCGGCCGGCGCGAAGATCATCAGCGTGAACCCGCTGCCCGAGGCGGGCCTGCAGCGGTTCAAGAACCCGCAGACCCCGCAGGGGATGCTCAGCGGTGTCGAGCTCACGGACCTGTTCCTGCAGATCCGCATCGGCGGCGACCAGGCCCTGTTCCGGCTCTTCAACAAGCTCATCCTGGAGACGGAGGGAGCCGTCGACGAGGAGTTCGTGCGCGAGCACACCCACGGTTTCGAGGAGTTCGCGGACGTCGCCCGTGCCGCCGACTGGGACGAGACGCTCACGGCGACCGGCCTCACGCGCGCGGAGATCGAGCGCGCCCTGAAGATGATCCTGGCCTCCGAGCGGACCATCGTCTGCTGGGCCATGGGGCTCACCCAGCACAAGCACGCCGTCGTGACCATCCGGGAGATCGTCAACTTCCTGCTCCTGCGTGGCGCCATCGGCCGCCCCGGCGCGGGCGTGTGCCCGGTGCGCGGTCACTCGAACGTGCAGGGCGACCGCACGATGGGCATCTATGAGAAGCCGGCCCCGGCGTTCCTGGACGCGCTGGAGAAGGAGTTCGGGTTCGCGCCGCCGCGCGAGCACGGCTTCGACACAGTCCAGGCCATCCGCGCGCTGCGCGACGGCCGGGCGAAGGTGTTCGTCGCGATGGGCGGGAACTTCGTCTCTGCCTCCCCCGACACCGAGGTGACCGAGGCGGCCATGCGGCGGGCCCGGCTGACCGTGCACGTGTCGACCAAGCTCAACCGCTCGCACGTCGTCACGGGCGCGCGTGCGCTGATCCTGCCGACGCTGGGCCGTACCGAGCGCGATCTGCAGGGATCCGGCGAGCAGTTCGTGACCGTCGAGGACTCGATGGGCATGGTGCACGCCTCGCGCGGGCGGCTGGAGCCGGCGAGCCCACAGCTGCTGTCCGAGCCGGCGATCGTGTGCCGGCTGGCCCGCCGGGTGCTCGGCGAGGACAGCGTCGTGCCGTGGGAGGAGTTCGAGAAGGACTACGGGACGATCCGTGACCGCATCGCGCGCGTGATCCCCGGTTTCGAGGACTTCAACGCGCGCGTGGCCCGCCCCGGCGGCTTCACGCTGGCGCACGCGCCGCGCGACGAGCGGCGCTTCCCGACGGCCACCGGCAAGGCGAACTTCACGGCGGCGCCGGTCGAGCACCCGAAGGTGCCCGAGGGCCGGCTGCTGCTGCAGACGCTGCGCTCCCACGACCAGTACAACACCACGATCTACGGCCTGGACGACCGCTACCGGGGCATCACGAACGGCCGCCGGGTGGTGCTCGTGCACCCCGAGGACGCGCGGACGCTCGGGGTCGCCGACGGGTCGTACGTGGATCTGGTGAGCGAGTGGAAGGACGGCGTGGAGCGGCGGGCGCCCGGCTTCCGCGTCGTGCACTACCCGACGGCCCGGGGCTGTGCGGCGGCGTACTACCCCGAGACCAACGTGCTGGTGCCGCTGGACGCCACCGCTGATACCAGCAACACCCCGACCAGCAAGTCCGTTGTCGTCCGTCTGGAACAATCGGCGACCGACTGAGCGTTTGCTCAGCGAGCCGGACCCAGCGATCGACGAGAACGGAGCCTGGCCCCATGGGCGAGCAGCAGCAAGTGAAGTTCCCTCAAGAGATCATCGACGAGTACGCCGCCCTCGGCGTCGACCTGCCCGCGCTGTTCTCGGCGGGGCACCTCGGGACGCGGATGGGCGTGCAGATACTGGAGGCCTCGGCGGACCGGGTCGTCGGGACGATGCCGGTGGAGGGCAACACCCAGCCGTACGGGCTGTTGCACGGCGGCGCCTCGGCCGTGCTCGCCGAGACCCTGGGCTCGGTCGGCTCCATGCTGCACGGCGGCACCTCGAAGATCGCCGTCGGTGTGGACCTGAACTGCACGCACCACCGCGGGGTCCGCTCCGGGCTGGTCACCGGTGTGGCCACGCCCGTGCACCGAGGCCGGTCGACGGCGACGTACGAGATCGTGATCAGCGACGAGGACGGCCGCCGGGTGTGCAGCGCCCGGCTGACCTGCCTGCTGCGGGACGCGCCGACGGGCAACTAGCGCCTCGAGGGGCAGTGCCTCAACAGGCATAGCGCCTCAACGGGCATAGCGCCTCGAGGGGCAGGGGCATGAGGGCCGGTCCGGCGGACCGGCCCTCGGAAGCGTCCCCGCCGCCGTTGTCCCCGCCGCCCCGTTGCCCCCTCGCCGCCCCTCCCCTTAGCTTCGGCACATGGGACGGCGTGGGGACCCCCGGCCGGGGGTGAGGCTCCTGGTGCTCGGCCTGGCGCTGCCGGCACTCCTGTGGACGGCCGGCTGCGGCGGGACGGACCACGCCGGGCCGGGTGACGAGGGCGGAGCCGGCGACCCCACGCACCCGGCCCGCGGCTCAGCCACCGCCTCCATGTCGCGCACCTCCGCGTCGCCCGCCTCCGTGCCGCCCACCTCCGCGTCGCCCGTCTCCGTGTCACCCGCCTCCGACGCGGAGTTGTGCGAGAGAGTCGTCGCCTACTGGTCGCGCGAGGTGCTCGACAGCGGCACCTACGGCGACTACCAGTCCATGGGGCTGTCCAACGGACAGTACGAGATCCTGCGGGACGTCGTGGACGCGGCGCGGGCCGCCGAGCGGCGCCAAGGGGACGCTGCCGCCGACAAGTTGATCGACCGTCAGGCCCGCAGCGCCTGCACCGAGCGGTACCGGAACGGAACACCGAGCGGAGGCCCGTGGCAGTGAGCGGCATCGGCCCCCTGGAGCCCGGCGAGGGCACGCGGGCGTGGGACACCGCACCACAGGCGCCCCACGGCCGAAGACGCGCCCTGCTCTCGGCCCTGTACGCCCGCCACCGCCGCGCCGTCCTGGCCCTCGCGGCCGCCGCGCTCCTGCTCGCGGGCGGCGGCTATCTCTACGGGACCCGCCCGCAGCAACCGCCACCACCCCAAGTGCCGTACCCCGCACAGGTGGTGGCGATGTCGTTCGTGCGCGAGCGGGCCACCGCGCCCGGCGCTCCGGCCCGCAGCTTCAGCTTCGAGGTGCTGATGAGCGTGGCGTCGGGACCGCCGGTCACCGTGACCCGGGTGACCCAGCCGTACGCCGGTCTCGCGGTGTCCGCGGCGCCACATGCCCCCTTCCGGACAAAGGCAGGCGCTCCCCGCAAGATCACCATAACCATGCATGTGACGGAATGCGGAAAGGTTCCGAAGGACGCCGGGATGCCTTTCCTGGAGGTAACTCTACGTAATACGCGCGCAATGCAGATTCAGAGTTTCATCCTTGGTTCCCGCTACGCACAGCACCTCTCACGCGCCTTGAAAGTCGCCTGCAGCAACAGTGGCACGTAATCACCAAAACCCTTGAGACACCTGAACGGATCACGGTGGGTCCTGCGGGTTCTCACAATGCGGACGGGGCGAATCGACCCGAATTCCGGCGTACCCCCCACGGTGTACCGCTCTGCATTACCTCGTGTCATAACAAGAGCGTCACAGCATTGGTCAGACACTCCTCCACGTTCCCCACACGCGCCTAGAGTCACGGCCAGTCACCGCGCAGTCGGATTCTCACTTCGGCCCGGCGCGCGACTCGACCGTTTCCACGGGGATGCGGTTGTCGATCGGAAAGGACTGATCGTGCGTCAACGTTCTCTCATCGCCATCACCGCCGCCCTGGCGGCGGGTGCACTCACCCTCACCGCCTGCGGTTCGCGCGACAGCGGCGACAAGGGATCGGACTCGGGCAACGGCGGCGGCACCACCGTCACCATCGGCATCGACGCCCCGCTGACCGGCGACCTGTCCGCCCTGGGCCTGGGCATCCGGAACTCCGTGGACCTCGCGGCCAAGCAGGCCAACAAGAAGAACTACGTCAAGGGTGTGACCTTCAAGGTCGAGGCCCTCGACGACCAGGCGCAGCCCTCCTCGGGCCAGACGAACGCCACCAAGTTCGTCGGCGAGAAGGAGGTGCTCGGCGTGGTCGGTCCGCTGAACTCCTCCGTCGCCCAGTCGATGCAGAAGGTCTTCGACGACGCGAAGCTGGTCGAGGTCTCCCCGGCCAACACCAGCCCGGACCTGACCCAGGGCGCCAACTGGCGCACCTCGAAGTCGCGTCAGTACAAGTCGTACTTCCGCACCGCGACCACGGACGCCATCCAGGGCCCGTTCGCCGCCCAGTACGTCTACAACAAGGCCAAGAAGACCAAGGCCTTCGTCATCGACGACAAGAAGACCTACGGCGCCGGCCTCGCCGGCACGTTCACCGACGAGTTCAAGAAGCTCGGCGGCAAGATCGTCGGCACCGAGCACATCAACCCCGACACCAAGGACTTCTCCGCGGTCGCCACCAAGGTGAAGAACTCCGGTGCCCAGGTGGTCTACTACGGCGGCGAGTACCCGCAGGCCGGCCCGCTCAGCAAGCAGATCAAGGCCGCCGGCGCCAAGATCCCGCTGGTCGGCGGTGACGGCATCTACGCCGACGACTTCATCAAGCTGGCCGGCGCCTCCGGCACCGGCGACCTGGCCACCTCGGTCGGCGCGCCGGTCGAGACGCTCGACTCCGCCAAGGAGTTCGTCGCCAACTACAAGGCGGCGGGCTACAAGGAGGCGTACGCGGCGTACGGCGGTTACTCCTACGACTCGGCCTGGGCGATCATCGAGGCCGTGAAGAAGGTCGTCGACGACAACGGCGGCAAGCT
Source organism: Streptomyces sp. NPDC047085 (assembly GCF_040643735.1). NCBI lineage: Bacteria > Bacillati > Actinomycetota > Actinomycetes > Kitasatosporales > Streptomycetaceae > Streptomyces > Streptomyces sp. NPDC047085. Next base: position 1,052,599 of record NZ_JBEYUW010000001.1, on the reverse strand, counting down.
GCCGGACGACGCCCGCGCGAAGGTCACCGCCGCCATGCAGAACGTCTCCTTCGACGGTGTGACCGGCAAGGTCTCCTTCGACGAGTACGGTGACGCGACCAACAAGCAGCTCACCGTCTACTCCGTCAAGAGCGGTGCCTGGAGCGCTGTGGAGTCCGGCACCTTCAACGGCAGCTGACCCACACCCGCACCTGCCGAGCCGCGCGGGGCGCTGTTCCACTGGCGCCCCGCGCGGACTCGCATCCGGCCTCATTCGTCGAACTTTCCGAACGCTCGGAGGACATGCGGTGAACGAACTGCCGCAGCAGCTGGTCAACGGCCTGCTACTTGGATCCATGTACGGGCTGGTCGCCATCGGCTACACGATGGTCTATGGCATTGTCCAGCTCATCAACTTCGCCCACGGCGAGATATTCATGACCGGAGCGTTCGGGGCGCTCACGGTCTACGCCTACATCCTTCCCGACGGCACCTCGATGTGGGTGGCCCTGCCGCTGATGCTCATCGGCGCCATCCTCGTCGCCGTCACCGTCGCCGTCGGAGCGGAACGGTTCGCCTACCGGCCCCTGCGCACCGCACCCCGTCTCGCTCCGCTCATCACCGCCATCGGCCTCTCCCTCGCCCTCCAGCAGGCGGTGTGGGCCTGGTACCCGGGCGCCAAGTCCGCCCGCACGTTCCCGAGCATCCCCGGCGGCCCCTTCGAGATCGGCAACGTCACCATCCAGACGGGTGACATCTTCCTGGTCTGCGCGGCGCCGCTCAGCATGGCGTTCCTCGCCTACTTCGTGATGCGCACCCGTACCGGGCGCGGCATGCAGGCCACCGCCCAGGACCCGGACACCGCGAAGCTGATGGGCGTCAACACCGACCGCATCATCGTGATCGCGTTCGCCCTCGGCGCCGCCTTCGCCGCCGTCGGATCCGTGGCCTACGGCCTCAAGTACGGCCAGATCGACTTCCGTATGGGCTTCATCCTCGGTCTGAAGGCGTTCACCGCGGCCGTCCTCGGCGGCATCGGCAACATCTACGGCGCCATGCTCGGCGGCCTCGTCCTCGGCGTCGCCGAGGCCCTCTCCACCGCCTACATCGCCGACATCCCCGGCATGGACAAGTTCGGCAGCCAGTCCTGGGCCGACGTCTGGGCCTTCGTACTCCTCATCCTCGTTCTGCTGTTCAGGCCCCAGGGTCTGCTCGGCGAGCGCGTCGCGGACAGGGCGTGACACCGATGACCACACAGACCACCACCTCCGAGACCCCGAGCACTCCCGCGGCCGCCCCGTCCGGCCTGATCGGCCTGCCCGCCCCGGTGGGACGGGCCCTCGCCACCGGCGGCGGCGTCCTGACGATCCTCTCCACCTTCCTCGCCTGGACCTGGACCGCCGAATTCCCCGGCGACCTCACCGTCTACGGCTACCCGGGCGGCCTTCAGGTCCTCGTCCTGATCGGCGGCCTCCTCACCACCGTCTTCGGCCTCGCCTCCTACGGCGTCAAGGGCCTGAGGTGGCTGACCCCGGGCAGCGCCGACAGCGCGCTGAAAATGTCCGCGCTCGGCGCCTTCGCCACCGCCTGGTACACGGTCATCGCCATCAGCGCCAAGCTGGGCGGCCTCGTGAACCTGGAGGCCGGCGGCTTCGTCGTGGCCGTCGCCACGCTGGCGGCCCTGGTCGGCGCGCTGGCCCTGCCGTTCGAGCGGCCGGCCCCCGACCCCGCCGACCCGGACGACACCGGCCTGGAGGCGTTCCGCCACCGGTCCCGCCAGAACTGGAACACCTTCAAGGCGGCCTTCGCCTCCAAGCCCCTGGCGCCGGCCCCCAAGCTGCCCGCCTACGTCGAGATCCTCGTCATCATCGCGGCGATGGCGGTCGGCCTGATCGTCTTCACCTACGGCATCGGCACCGAATACGACCAGCTGTTCATCGGCTTCCTCATCACGGCCGGCTTCGGCTTCGGAGCCCTCGCCAAGGCCGGGCTCGTGGCCCGGGTCTCGGCGATCACCGCGCGCCACCGCAACATCACCATGACCGGTGCCTTCGTCGCCGCGGCCGCCTTCCCCTTCACGCAGTCCGACGACCAGTACGCGACGATCGGCGTCTACATCCTGATCTTCGCCACCGTCGCGCTCGGCCTGAACATCGTCGTCGGCCTCGCCGGCCTCCTCGACCTCGGTTACGTCGCCTTCCTCGGTGTCGGCGCCTACACCGCGGCCCTGGTCTCCGGCTCGCCGTCCTCGCCGCTGCACGTGCACTGGCCGTTCTGGGCCTCGGCGTTGTGCGGCGCGGCCGTCGCCATGGTGTTCGGCGTCCTCATCGGCGCCCCGACGCTGCGCCTGCGCGGCGACTACCTCGCCATCGTGACGCTCGGCTTCGGTGAGATCTTCCGCATCACCGTCCTCAACATGGACGGCACCTCGGGTCCGGACGTCACCAACGGCTCCAACGGCATCTCGTCGATCCCGAACCTGAACATCCTCGGCTTCGACTTCGGCCAGGAGCACCAGCTCCTCGGCGCCACCGTCGGCCGGTTCGCGAACTACTTCCTGCTGATGCTGCTCATCACGCTCATCGTCGTCGTGGTCTTCCGGCGCAGCAGCGACTCCCGCATCGGCCGCGCCTGGATCGCCATCCGCGAGGACGAGACCGCCGCGCTCGCCATGGGCATCAACGGCTTCCGGGTCAAGCTCATCGCGTTCGCCCTGGGCGCCTGCATGGCCGGTCTCGCCGGCTCCGTCCAGGCCCACGTCACGTACACGGTGACCCCCGAGCAGTACCAGTTCGCCCACGTCGTCCCGCCCAACTCGGCCTTCCTGCTGGCCGCGGTGGTCCTCGGCGGCATGGGCACCATCTCCGGTCCGCTGGTCGGTGCCGCGCTGCTGTACCTGATCCCGGCCAAGCTCCAGTTCCTGGGCGACTACCAGCTCTTCGCCTTCGGCGTCGCGCTCGTACTCCTGATGCGCTTCCGCCCCGAGGGCCTCATCCCCAACCGGCGCCGCCAGCTCGAATTCCACGAAGAGGCAGAAGCGCCCGCCGTCCTCAGCAAGGCAGGGGCGTGACCACCATGACCACCGACACCACCACCCAGGACGCCGCCCCCGGCGCTTCCGCACCCGGCGAGGTCGTGCTCGACGCCCGCGGCGTGACCATGCGCTTCGGCGGTCTGACGGCCGTACGCAATGTCGACTTCACCGTCAACAGCGGCGAGATCGTCGGTCTGATCGGCCCCAACGGCGCCGGCAAGACCACGTTCTTCAACTGCCTCACCGGCCTGTACGTCCCCACCGAGGGCGAAGTCCGCTACAAGGGCAAGGTCCTGCCGCCCAAGTCCTTCAAGGTCACCGCGGCCGGCATCGCCCGCACCTTCCAGAACATCCGTCTGTTCGCCAACATGACGGTCCTGGAGAACGTGCTCGTCGGCCGCCACACCCGCACCAAGGAGGGCCTGTGGTCCGCGCTGCTGCGCGGCCCCGGCTTCCACAAGGCCGAGGCGGCCTCCCGCGCCCGCGCCATGGAACTCCTGGAGTTCGTGGGCCTGGAGGCGAAGGCCGAACACCTCGCCCGTAACCTCCCCTACGGCGAGCAGCGCAAGCTGGAGATCGCCCGGGCGCTGGCCAGCGAGCCCGGCCTGCTGCTCCTGGACGAGCCCACCGCCGGCATGAACCCGCAGGAGACCCGGGCCACCGAGGAACTGGTCTTCGCCATCCGGGACAAGGGCATCGCCGTGCTCGTCATCGAGCACGACATGCGCTTCATCTTCAACCTCTGCGACCGTGTCGCCGTCCTGGTGCAGGGCGAGAAGCTCGTCGAGGGCGACAGCGCGACCGTGCAGGGCGACGAGCGGGTCGTCGCCGCATACCTCGGCGAACCCTTCGAGAACGCTCCCGGCGACGAGGAGGTCGCCGAGGTCGAGGCGGCCGAGGCGCACGCCGAGGCCACGACGGACGCCGCGCCCGGCAAGGAGAACGACCGATGACCGCACTGCTCGAAGTAGAGGACCTGCGGGTCGCCTACGGCAAGATCGAGGCCGTCAAGGGCATCTCCTTCAAGGTCGAGGCCGGCCAGGTGGTCACCCTCATCGGCACCAACGGCGCCGGCAAGACCACCACGCTGCGCACGCTCTCCGGCCTGCTCAAGCCGGTCGGCGGGCAGATCCGGTTCAACGGCAAGTCGCTGAAGAAGGTCCCGGCCCACCAGGTGGTCTCGCTGGGCCTCGCCCACTCGCCCGAAGGCCGGCACATCTTCCCGCGCATGACCATCGAGGACAACCTGCGCCTCGGCGCGTTCCTGCGGAGCGACAAGCCGGGCATCGAGAAGGACATCCAGCGCGCCTACGACCTCTTCCCCATCCTCGGGGAGCGCAGGAAGCAGGCCGCGGGCACCCTCTCCGGCGGTGAGCAGCAGATGCTGGCGATGGGCCGCGCCCTGATGTCCCAGCCGAAGCTGCTCATGCTCGACGAGCCCTCCATGGGTCTGTCGCCGATCATGATGCAGAAGATCATGGCGACGATCGCCGAGCTGAAGTCCCAGGGCACGACGATCCTGCTGGTCGAGCAGAACGCCCAGGCGGCGCTCTCGCTCGCCGACCAGGGCCATGTCATGGAGGTCGGCAACATCGTCCTCTCCGGCACCGGCCAGGACCTGCTGCACGACGAGTCCGTGCGCAAGGCCTACCTCGGCGAGGACTGACCAGCCCGGATACGACAAGGCCCGCGCCCTCTTCTCCAGGGCGCGGGCCTCGTCATTCGCCGGCGTTCGCTGCTCGCCGACATTCGCCGAAATGGATCAGGCCTTCTTGGCCCTCTTCTCCTCGCTGTCCGCGATGACCGCCTCGGCGACCTGCTGCATCGACATGCGGCGGTCCATCGACGTCTTCTGGATCCAGCGGAAGGCGGCCGGCTCGGTCAGGCCGTACTCCGTCTGCAGGATGGACTTCGCGCGGTCGACCAGCTTGCGGGTCTCCAGCCGCTGGGTGAGGTCGGCGACCTCCTGCTCCAGCTGCTTCAGCTCGGTGAACCGGGAGACCGCCATCTCGATGGCCGGCACGACATCGCTCTTGCTGAACGGCTTCACCAGGTACGCCATGGCACCGGCGTCGCGGGCGCGCTCGACGAGGTCGCGCTGCGAGAAGGCGGTCAGCATCAGCACCGGGGCGATGGACTCCTCGGCGATCTTCTCGGCCGCGGAGATGCCGTCCAGCTTGGGCATCTTGACGTCGAGGATGACGAGGTCCGGCCGGTGCTCGCGGGCCAGCTCGACGGCCTGCTCCCCGTCCCCGGCCTCGCCGACGACGGTGTACCCCTCCTCCTCCAGCATCTCCTTGAGATCCAGCCGGATCAGGGCCTCGTCCTCGGCGATGACGACACGGGTCGTCAGCGGAGGCACGTGCGACTTGTCGTCGTCGGGCGCGTCTACGGGCTGGGGCGACTCGGGCGCGGTCACGGAGGCTCCTTGTTCAAGGCAGGGGTCTGCTGACAAGAGCCTACCTAGCTGCGCCTCCCATCGGTGACCCGGTACACTCCTCCAGGGTTACCGAGCCGGGTTGGCGCAACTGGTTGACGCGGAGGTCTCAAACACCTCTGTCCGCAAGGACGTGTGGGTTCGAATCCCATACCCGGCACCTGTAAGCGGAGGATCACGTTCTCGTGGTTCTCCGCTTTTCGCTGCTCGCCGTCACGATCATTGACACAGAGTGGTCGCATGAATGTTCATGGCACTGAAGTGCGACAGAAGGCCCTCACACTGCTGCGCGGTGGAGCGAAGAACTCGGTGGTGGCCCGGAAACTCGACGTGCCATTGGGAACCATCAGCTACTGGAAGCATCTGGACAGGGCCAAGCGCGGCGAATGTCCCGGGCGGCACAGTCCGCCGTGCCCCCGATGCGACGGGCGGGAACTCGATGAGGCGGCCTACAGCTACCTGCTTGGCCTCTACTTGGGTGACGGCCACATCAGCCACTACTCCGGACACCGCGTGCCCAACCTTATGATCACCTGCACTGAGTCATGGCCGGGCCTCATGGACGACTGCGAAGCGGCCATGCGGACAGTGTTCCCCGGCAACTCCGTCTGCCGGGTCCGCAAGGCTGGCTGCCGCAACGTAAAGGTGTACTCAAAGCACCTCCACTGCCTCTTCCCTCAGCACGGTCCCGGGAAGAAGCACGAGCGCCTGATCGCCCTGGAGCCCTGGCAGCAGGAGATCGTCGACGCCCACCCTTGGGAGTTCATCCGCGGCCTCATCCACTCTGACGGCTGCCGCATCACCAACTGGACCACCCGCACGGTCGCTGGCGAGCGCAAGCGCTACGAATACCCCCGATACCTCTTCGCCAACAAGTCGGACGACATCCGGCGGCTCTTCACGGACGCCCTGGACGAGGTCGGCGTCGAGTGGACCACGCTCGCCCGCGGCAGCGACCCGTTCAACATCTCCGTCGCCCGCAAAGCCTCCGTGGCCCTCATGGACGCCCACGTCGGCCCCAAGTACTGACCCCCGCCTCCCACTACTTCGGGCTGTCGTCCTCGCCGATGTGGTGGACGCGGACCATGTTGGTCGAGCCGGATACGCCGGGCGGGGAGCCCGCGGTGATGACCACGATGTCGCCCTTGCGGCAGCGGCCGTATTTCAGGAGGAGTTCGTCCACCTGGTCGACCATCGCGTCCGTGGAGTCGACGTGGGGGCCGAGGAAGGTCTCCGCGCCCCAGGTGAGGCTCAGCCGGGAGCGGGTGGCCGGTTCCGGGGTGAAGGCGAGCAGGGGGATCGGGGAGCGGTAGCGGGAGAGGCGGCGGGCGGTGTCTCCCGACTGAGTGAAGGCGACCAGGAACTTCGCGCCGAGGAAGTCGCCCATCTCGGCGGCGGCCCGGGCGACGGCGCCGCCCTGGGTGCGGGGCTTGTTGCGGTCCGTCAGGGGCGGGAGGCCCTTGGCGAGGATGTCCTGTTCGGCCGCTTCGACGATCTTCGCCATCGTGCGGACGGTCTCGATGGGGTACTTGCCGACGCTGGTCTCGCCGGAGAGCATCACCGCGTCCGTGCCGTCGATGACCGCGTTGGCCACGTCCGAGGCCTCGGCGCGGGTCGGGCGGGAGTTGTCGATCATCGAGTCCAGCATCTGGGTGGCCACGATGACCGGCTTGGCGTTGCGCCTGGCGAGCTTGATGGCGCGCTTCTGGACGATCGGGACCTGCTCCAGCGGCATCTCCACGCCCAGGTCGCCGCGCGCGACCATGATGCCGTCGAAGCAGGCGACGATGTCGTCGATGGCCTCGACGGCCTGCGGCTTCTCCACCTTGGCGATCACCGGGAGGCGGCGGCCCTCCTCGTCCATGATGCGGTGGACGTCCTTGATGTCGTTGCCGGTGCGGACGAAGGAGAGGGCGATGACGTCGAAGCCGGTGCGCAGCGCCCAGCGCAGGTCGTCCTCGTCCTTCTTGGAGAGGGCGGGGACGGAGACGGCGACGCCGGGGAGGTTCAGGCCCTTGTGGTCGGAGATCACGCCGCCCTCGACGACGCGGGTGCGGACCCGGGGGCCGTCGACGGCCGTGACCTCCAGGCAGACCTTGCCGTCGTCGACGAGGATGCGCTCGCCGGGGGCGACGTCGGCGGCGAGGCCGGCGTAGGTGGTGCCGCAGGTGTGGCGGTCGCCCTCGACGCCCTCCTCGACGGTGATGGTGAAGGAGTCGCCGCGTTCAAGGATTACGGGGCCTTCGCTGAAACGGCCGAGCCGGATCTTCGGTCCTTGAAGATCGGCGAGGATGCCGACGCTGCGGCCGGTCTCGTCGGCCGCCTTGCGCACACGCTGGTAGCGCTCCTCGTGCTCGGCGTGCGTGCCGTGGCTGAGGTTGAATCGGGCGACGTCCATTCCGGCGTCGACCAGTGCCTTGATCTGGTCGTACGAGTCGGTGGCGGGCCCCAGAGTACAGACGATCTTTGCTCGGCGCATGATTCGAGCCTAGGCCTTACCCGCGGGTAGAGAATCCGGGCGACGTGACCACTCAACAACCGTTGAGTTAAGGGTTATTGACAAGTGTTGAATTGTGCGGCGCCCCGCTCCTATGAGCGAAATTTTTCAGGCGTCCGTTCCGCGCGCGCACTTGGCGGCCTCCGCCCCGTTTCCCGCGCCGGCAACCGGAGTTCACCGAACAGGTCACCGGATCGCAACCTCGGGGACCTGTTGCCATCGGTCATGGACGGGTCAGAATCTACGCGCGTCGTTGACCATGCGCGAAGGAGAACGAGAGATGCCCTTGAACCGCCGGAAGTTCCTGAAGAAGTCCGCCGTCACCGGGGCGGGAGTGGCGATCGCCGGTGCGGCGGCGGCTCCGGCGGCCCAGGCGGCCGAGGCCGCGGCGACGCAGCCCGCGCACCCCGCCCACCCCGTGAAGCGGTACTCGCTGACCGTCATGGGCACCACCGACCTGCACGGACACGTCTTCAACTGGGACTACTTCAAGGACGCGGAGTACACCGACAAGGCGGGCAACGCCATGGGCCTGGCCCGGATCTCGACGCTGGTCGACCAGGTCCGCGCGGAGAAGGGCCGCTGCAACACGCTGCTGCTGGACGCGGGCGACACCATCCAGGGCACCCCGCTGACGTACTACTACGCCAAGGTCGACCCGATCACCGCCCAGGGCGGCCCGGTGCACCCGATGGCGCAGGCGATGAACGCGATCGGGTACGACGCCGCGGCGCTCGGCAACCACGAGTTCAACTACGGCATCGAGACCCTGCGCAGGTTCGAGGAGCAGCTGGACTTCCCGCTGCTCGGCGCCAACGCGGTCGACGCGAAGACCCTGAAGCCGGCCTTCCCGCCCTACTTCATCAAGACGTTCCACGTGCCGGGCGCCCGGCCCGTCAAGGTCGCCGTGCTCGGTCTGACCAACCCCGGCATCGCGATCTGGGACAAGGCCTACGTCCAGGGCAAGCTGGCGTTCGAGGGCCTGGAGGAGCAGGCCGCCAAGTGGGTGCCGAAGCTCAAGGCGATGGGCGCGGACGTGGTCGTCGTCTCGGCGCACTCGGGCACCTCGGGCACGTCCTCCTACGGCGACCAGGTCCCGTACGTGGAGAACGCGGCCGCCAACGTGGCCCGTCAGGTCCCCGGCATCGACGCGATCCTGGTCGGCCACGCGCACGTGGAGATCCCGGAGCTGAAGGTCGTCAACGAGCAGACGGGCAAGACGGTCATCCTGTCCGAGCCGCTGTGCTACGCCGAACGGCTCACCCTCTTCGACATCGAGCTGGTGTTCAGCAAGGGCAGCTGGGAGGTCGAGTCGGTCTCCGCGTCGCTGCGCAACTCCAACGCGGTCGCCGACGACCCGAAGATCACGCGGCTGCTGAAGGAGGAGCACGACAGGGTCGTCACGTACGTCAACCAGGTCGTGGGCCGGGCGACCGAGACCCTGACGACCGTCGAGGCCCGGTACAAGGACGCCCCGATCATCGACCTGATCACCAAGGTCCAGGAGGACGTGGTCAAGGCCGCGCTGGCGGGCACCGAGTACGCCTCGCTGCCGGTGATCGCGCAGGCCTCGCCGTTCTCCCGTACCTCCGAGATCCCGGCCGGCAACGTGACCATCCGGGACCTGTCGAGCCTGTACGTGTACGACAACACGCTGGTCGCCAAGCTGCTGACGGGCGCGCAGGTGCGGGCGTACCTGGAGTACTCGGCGGGCTACTACGTCCAGACGGCCGCCGGCGCGGCCGTCGACGTGGAGAAGCTGACGAACGCGGGCGGCCGTCCCGACTACAACTACGACTACGTCTCGGGCCTGTCGTACGACATCGACATCGCCCAGCCGGCCGGTTCGCGGATCAAGAACCTCACCTTCAACGGGGCCGCGCTGGACGACGCCCAGCAGTTCGTGTTCGCGGTGAACAACTACCGCGCCAACGGCGGCGGCGCCTTCCCGCACGTCGCCACGGCCAAGGAGGTGTGGTCGGAGTCCACGGAGATCCGCACGCGGATCGCCGAGTGGGTCACCGCGAAGGGTGTCCTGGACCCAAAGGTCTTCGCGTCCGTGGACTGGAAGCTGACCCGCAACGGCACGCCGGTGTTCTAGAGCAGTTGCTCTAGAGCAACTGCTTCGTCTGCCTGGCCCCCGGCACCCGGTTGGCCGTCGCCTCCTGAAGCCCGAAGGTGGTGAAGGCCGTCCGGGTGGCCGGTGGGTACGGCTCCTTGCCCGTGAGGGAGTTGAGGATCGTGGCGCTGCGCCAGGCGGCGAGGCCGAGGTCGGGGGCGCCCACGCCGTGGGTGTGCAGCTCGGCGTTCTGGACGTACACCGAACCGGTCACCGAGGGGTCGAGGACGAGCCGGAACTCCTCGTCGATGCACGGGCGTTCGCTGCGGTCCCGGCGCATGCAGGGTTCGAGTCCGTCGAGGATGCGGTCGACGGGGCGCTCGCGGTAGCCGGTCGCCAGGACGACCGCGTCGGTGGTGAGGCGGGAGCGGCTGCCCTGCTGGAGGTGCTCCAGGTGGAGCTCGACCTGCATGGTGGCGATCCGTCCCGCGGTGCGGACCCGGACGCCCGGGGTGAGGACGGCGTCCGGCCAGCCGCCGTCCAGGGTGCGCCGGTACAGCTCGTCGTGGATGGCGGCGAGGGTGCCGGCGTCGATGCCCTTGTGCAACTGCCACTGGGCGGCGAGCAGCCGGTCGCGCACGGGCTCGTCGAGGGCGTGGAAGTAGCGGGTGTAGTCCGGGGTGAAGTGTTCCAGACCGAGCTTGGAGTACTCCATCGGCGCGAACGCCTCGGTGCGGCCGATCCAGTGCAGCCGCTCGCGGCCGGCCGGGCGGTGGCGCAACAGATCCAGGAAGACCTCGGCGCCGGACTGTCCGGAGCCGACGACGGTGACATGCTCGGCGGCGAGGACGGCGTCGCGGTGGTCGAGGTAGTCGGCTGCGTGCAGGACGGGCACGCCGGGGGCGTCCACGAGGGGCCTGAGGGGGTCGGGCACATAGGGGGCGGTACCGACGCCGAGGACGATGTTGCGGGTGTAGGTGCGGCCCAGCGTCTCGGCCTCCCCCTCGGCGTCGAGCCGGGTGAAGTCGACCTCGAACACGTCGCGTTCGGGGTTCCAGCGGACGGCGTCGACCTGGTGCCGGAAGTGCAGCCCGGGCAGGTGCTGGGAGACCCAGCGGCAGTAGGCGTCGTACTCGGCGCGCTGGATGTGGAAGCGCTCGGCGAAGTAGAACGGGAAGAGCCGCTCGCGGGCCCTGAGGTAGTTGAGGAAGCTCCAGGGGCTGGTGGGGTCGACGAGGGTCACCAGGTCGGCGAGGAACGGCACCTGGAGAGTCGTGCCCTCGATGAGGAGGCCGGGGTGCCAGTCGAAGCCGGGCCGCTGTTCGTAGAAGACGGCGTCGAGTTCGGCGAGCGGGTGGGCGAGGGCGGCCAGGGAGAGATTGCAGGGGCCGATGCCGATGCCGACCAGGTCGCGCGGGGTGTCGGGCTCGTGGCGTGGGGGGAGGGTCATCTGGGGGTGTTTCCTTCGACGAGTTTCAGCAGGTGAGCCAGGTCGTCCGGCCGGGTGTGGGGGTTCAGGAGGGTGGCCTTGAGCCAGAGCCGGCCGTCGAGCCGGGCCCGACCGAGGACGGCCCGGCCCTCGTGCAGCAGCCCCCGGCGTACGGCGGCCACGACGTCGTCGGTGGCGCCGGCGGGCCGGAACAGGACGGTGCTGATGGTGGGCCGGTCGTACAGCTCGAAGCCCGGTCGGTCCCGCACGAGGGCGGCGAACTCCTGCGCGTGGGCGCAGACCTGGTCGACCAGGGTGCCGAGGCCGGTGCGGCCGAGGGTCTTGAGGGTGACCGCGATCTTGAGGATGTCGGGCCTGCGGGTGGTGCGCAGGGACCGGTCGAGCAGGTCGGGGAAGCCGGCTTCGGTGTCGTCGTCGGCGTTCAGGTAGTCGGCGCGCTGGTGAAGTGCGGCCAGTTCGTGCGGGCGGGCGACCGCGAGGAGACCGGCGGCGACCGGTTGCCAGCCGAGTTTGTGCAGGTCGAGGGTGACGGTGTGGGCGGCGTCGAGACCGGCGAGTTTCTCCCGGTGCCGGTCGCTGAAGAGCAGCCCTCCCCCGTAGGCGGCGTCGATGTGCAGGCGGGCGCCGTGGGCCGCGCACAGGGCGGCGATCTCGGGCAGCGGGTCGATGAGCCCGGCGTCGGTGGTGCCGGCGGTCGCGGCGACCAGCAGCGGGCCGGGGAGCCCGGCGAGGGCCTGGTCGAGGGCGGCGGGGTCGAGCGTGCCGTTCGGGGCGGGGACGACGACCGGGTCGGGCAGCCCGAGCAGCCAGGCGGCGCGGGGCAGGGAGTGGTGGGCGTTCGCCCCGCAGACCAGCCGGACGCTGCCGCCGTGGGCCTCGCGGGCGAGCAGCAGGGCGAGCTGGTTCGACTCGGTGCCGCCGGTGGTGACCAGGGCGTCGGCCAGGCCGGTCTGCCGGGCGAGGGCGCGGGTGACCTCGGCCTCCAGGGCGGAGGCGGCCGGGGCCTGGTCCCAGGAGTCCAGGGAGGGGTTGAGGACGCTCACGGCGAGGTCGGCGGCGGTGGCGACGGCGAGCGGCGGGCAGTGCAGGTGGGCCGCGCAGAGGGGGTCGGCGGGGTCGGCGGCGCCCTCGGCGAGGGCGTGCACGAGGGTGCGGAGGGCGTCGGGGTCGCCCTGGTCCGGGAGGGCGTCGCCGAGGGCGGCGGTGACGCGTGCGGCGACGGCCTCCGGCCCGCCGGCCGGCAGGGGGCCGCCGCGGGCGCGGGCGCCGGTCGTCAGGGCGTCGAGGGTGGTGTCCAGGAGGGGGCGCAGGGCGTCGGGGCCGGCGGGGCCTGAGGCGAGGGGCGGCTTGCGCATGGGCTCTCCTCCGGGCGGTGGGTGCGGGTGCGGGTGTTTTGGGTTCCCACCCGCACCACCCGTGCGGCTTTCATCGTCGGGTGCGGGTGGCCCTTGTGGGGCGGATTCGCCGTCGGCGGGTGCGGGTGGTGCTCGTGGGGGGTTCCAGGTTGTACGGGAAGGGGCGTGTGTGTCCGGACGGGACAACGAGTGGAACTCGAAAGTGGGTACTGCCGTACGGGGAAAACACGTTGGAACGATGAACGCCCGCGGTTAGCGTCGGTCGGATGGTGGACGCGTGGATGATCGACGTGCCCGGTGAGCGGGTGCTGGTGCGCGAGCCCGGCCCCGCGGACGAGGCGCCGCTGCTGAGGCTGTTCGAGGAGTGCGAGGACTGGTTCATAGCGGCGACGGGGTTGCCGTCGGGGCCGGGGGACGTGCAGAGCCTGTTCTACTCGCTGCCGGAGGGTGCCGGCCCGGACGACAAGGTGCTGCTGGTACTGGAGCGGGACGGCGTTGTCGCGGGCCTGGTGGACGTCGTACGGGACCATCCGGAGCCGGGCACGGTGGCGGTGGGCCTGTTCCTGCTGGCGCCGTGGGCGCGGGGGCGGGGCCTCGGCCGGGCGCTGGCGGAGTCGCTGCTGGCCCGCGCCGCGGACGCGTCCCGGGTCGTGGCCACGGTCCCGCCCGGCTGGCGCCCCGGCGAGCGCTTCCTGGAGCGGATCGGCTTCACCCTGGAGGCTGCTCCGGCGACGCAGCGGTCCGAGGTGGGCAACCGGCGGGCGGGACCGCGCGAAGGGGGCGTACGGCGAGCGGAGTTGCGGCGCGGGGTGGTGCGCTGAGGACAGGGCGTGTGCGTGCCGGGCCCCGTGACGCCGGGATGATCCAGCCGCCGCCCCCGAGAAAGTGCGGCCGGTCCCCCCTTGCGGGTGTCGGGGACCGGCCGTGGGTGAGGTGGTGGGGCTATGCGCCTCGGACCCGCAAGGCGCGTGCCAGGTCGTCCAGTTCGTCGACGAGCTTGCGGCGGAGGGCGACGACCGGGTCGGCGTCGCGCAGGCAGGCCTCGCCGAGGGCGAGGTTCTCCGCGTCGACGGCGTGGTGCGGGAAGGCCCACTTGCCGGCGGCGACGGCGATGGCGGGGCCCCGGCGGGCGGCGACCGCGACGACGTCCTCGTAGTAGCGCGGCACGTACTCCCGGACCAGGTCGGCCTGTTCGGGCTGCCAGAAGCCCTGGGCGGTGGCCGTGAAGAGGTAGTTCGAGAGGTCGTCGCCGGCGAACATCGCCGCCCAGGCCGCACGCTTGGCCTCGGGGTCCGGCAGGGCGGCGCGGCAGCGGGCGGCGCCCTCCTGGCCGGTGGCCGACGGGTCGCGCTCCAGCTCGGCGGCGATGGCGGCCTCGTCGGTGGCGCCGAGCACGGCGAGCCGGCCGAGGATGCGCCAGCGCAGCTCGGGGTCGAGTTCCGGGCCGCCGGGCACCGTGCCGTCGGCGAGCCAGGCGGCGATGGTGTCGGGGTGGGCGGCGACGTCGATGAAGTGCCGTACGGCGATCAGGCGCAGCCCGGGGTTGTCCCCGTCCTCGGTGCGGCGCAGCAGGTCGCGGCAGAGGGAGCCGAGGGTGGCGAGGGCGGCCGGGCGGTCCTCCGGCGTGACGTAGCGGTCGGCCACGTGGGCGGAGGCGAAGGCGAGGACGCCCTGGACGAGGGCCAGGTCGGTCTCCAGCGGGAGGTGGGCTCGGGCCGTGTCCAGGTAGGCGGCGGGCGGGAGTTCGCCGTCGCGGACGGCGTCCCTGAGGGCGTTCCAGACGACCGCGCGGGTGAGCGGGTCGGGCAGCCCGGACAGTCCGGTGCGGATCGCGTCGAAGGACTCGGCGTCGAAGCGGACCTTGGCGTAGGTCAGGTCGCCGTCGTTGAGCAGGATCAGCGCGGGGCGCTTGCCGAGGGGCTGCGGGGCGGCCTGCGGGATGTCCAGGTCGACGCGCTCGCGCAGGGCGAGGCGGCTCTCGTCGCTGAGGTCGCGGTCGTACAGGCCGACGGTGATGCGGTGCGGGCGCTCGCCGGCGCGGTCGACGGTCAGGGTGCGGTCGCCGTCGTCGGACCCGATCACGGGGGTGAGCGTGTCGACGCCGGTGGTGCGCAGCCAGGCGTCGGCCCAGGCGGGCACGTCGCGCTCGGTGGCCGCGGCGAGGGACTCGATGAAGTCGGCGAGGGTGGCGTTGGCGAACCGGTGCCGCTTGAAGTGGATGTTGATGCCGGCGAGGAAGTCCTTCTCGCCGAGCCAGGCGACGAGCTGGCGCAGGGCGGAGGCGCCCTTGGCGTAGGAGATGCCGTCGAAGTTGAGCAGGGCCGAGGCGGTGTCGGGGACGTCTTCCGGGGCCACGGGGTGGGTGGAGGGACGCTGGTCGGCGTCGTAGCCCCAGGCCTTGCGGGTGACGCCGAACTCGACCCAGGGCTCGGTGAAGCGGGTGGCCTCCAGCGTGGTCTGGTAGCCCATGTACTCGGCGAAGGACTCGTTGAGCCAGATGTCGTCGAACCACTTGAGGGTGACGAGGTCGCCGAACCACATGTGGGCCATCTCGTGCGCGATGACCATGGCGCGGGTCTGCCGCTCGGTGTCGGTGACGGCGGAGCGGTAGACGAAGTCGTCGCGGAAGGTGACCAGGCCCGGGTTCTCCATGGCGCCCGCGTTGAACTCGGGGACGAACGCCTGGTCGTAGGAGTCGAAGGGGTAGGGCTCCTCGAACTTCTCGTGGTACCGGTCGAAGCACGCGCGCGTGACCTCGAGGATCTCCTCGGCGTCGGCGTCGAGGTACGGCGCGAGGGAGCGGCGGCAGTGGATGCCGAAGGGCAGGCCGCGGTGCTCGGTGCGCACGGAGTGGTAGGGGCCGGCGGCGACGGCGACGAGGTAGGTGGAGATCAGCGGGGTCGTGGCGGCCCGCCAGCGGCCCTGGCCGACGTGCTCGGTGACGCCGTTGGCCAGCACGGTCCAGCCCTCGGGGGCGGTGACGACGAGGTCGAAGACGGCCTTCAGGTCGGGCTGGTCGAAGGCGGCGAAGACACGCTGGACGTCGTCCATGAACATCTGCGTGTAGACGTACGTCTCGCCGTCGGAGGGGTCGGTGAAGCGGTGCATGCCCTCGCCGGTGCGCGAGTAGGTCATGGCCGCGTCGACGGTCAGTTCGTGCTCACCGGCGGTGAGGTTCTTCAGCGGCAGCCGGCCGTCGTGCAGGGACTCCGGGTCGAGGGGGTGTCCGTCGAGCGTGACGGCGCGCAGCTCGGCGGGCTTCAGCTCGACGAACGTGTCCCCGTCGGACCGTGCGGTGAACCGGATCACGGTGCGGGAGTCGAAGGTCTCGTCCCCGGTGGTGAGGTCGAGCTCGACCGTGTAGCGGTGGACGTCGAGGAACTGTGCTCGGAGCTGCGCTTCGTCGCGCGTGAGTACGGACATGCAGGCCATGCTGCCTGATGGCACCGACACCGCACAGGGGTGGATCGGTACACGGCATATGTCCGGTCCTGCCGACACCCTCCCGTCGCCCTGCCGCCCCCTCCCG
Source organism: Streptomyces sp. NPDC047085 (assembly GCF_040643735.1). Lineage (NCBI taxonomy): Bacteria > Bacillati > Actinomycetota > Actinomycetes > Kitasatosporales > Streptomycetaceae > Streptomyces > Streptomyces sp. NPDC047085. The sequence continues at coordinate 1,036,259 of NZ_JBEYUW010000001.1, read as the reverse complement.
TCATCCCCTCCCGTCGCCCCCGCCGGTCCCCAGTCCGCAGTCCGCGCCGGGTTCAGTCGGTCGGCGCGGGCTGCCCGTTCGCGGTGTCCTCGGCGATGCGCTCGTGGTGGCGGATCACCTCGGCGACGATGAAGTTCAGGAACTTCTCGGCGAACGCCGGATCGAGCCGGGCGTTCTCGGCGAGGCTGCGCAGCCGCTCGATCTGCCGGGCCTCGCGGGCCGGGTCGGCGGGCGGCAGCTGGTGCACCGCCTTGAGCCGGCCGACCTGCTGGGTGCACTTGAACCGCTCGGCCAGCATGTGGACGACGGCCGCGTCGATGTTGTCGATGCTCTCGCGCAGCCGCTCCAGCTCCTGGCGGACCGCGGGGTCGACGTCACCGGTACCGGTGTTGCTGATGGTCATGGGCGTCCACCCTAAAGGGAGCGGCGGGTCCCGATCACCGGCTGTTCGGCATGCGGTCAGCCGTCGATCGTCGGGGGGTCGTCGGGGTCCGGTATCCGGTCGCTCCAGCCGCCGGGGACGGTGCGGCCCTGCTGGGCGCGGAAGCGGACCGGAGCGAGGCCGACACGGCGGGTGAACAGGCGGGAGAAGTAGGCGGGGTCGTCGTAGCCGACGCGGCGGGCGACGGCCGCGACGGGCAGTTCGGTGCCGGCGAGCAGCTCCTTGGCGCGGCCGAGGCGGATGCCGAGGAGGTAGTCCTTGGGGCTGCAGCCGGCGGCCCGGCGGACGGCGCCGCGCAGCTCGGCGGGGGTCATGCCGTGCACGCGCGCGTGGTCGGCGACGCTCATCGGCTTGCAGGCGTCCCGGGCGAGGGCCTGGAGCACCTCGTCGCCGTCGGGGGCGAGGTCGGCGCGGGCGCGGCGCAGGGCGACGAGGAGTTCGTGGACGGCGGCGCCGGTCTCCACCTCCAGCAGGGGGTTGCCGCGGCGGGCGGCGCGGGCGATGCGGGCGACGACCGCGCGGGGCGCGGAGGCGTCGGAGAGCGGGACGACGGGCCGCTCGGGCTCGATGTAGCCGAGTTCGGTGTAGGTCGCGGTGGCGGGCCCGGCGAAGTCGACGAAGCCCTCGTCCCAGCCGGTGTCCGGGTCGGGCCCGTAGTGGTGCGGTACGCCGGGGGTGAGCCACAGCAGCGCGGGGGCGGTGACGGTGGTACGGCGGCCGTCGGCGCCCCGGTACCAGCCGCCGCCGGTGCTGATCACGACGGCCACGTGGTGGTCGAGGGTGCGCGGGCCGACCGTGGGCAGGGCGCCGTACTGGAGGCCGACGCCGAGGCAGACCAGGCCCAGGCGGTGGTGGGCGGCGCCGGGGCTGAAGAACCGCATCCAGGTGTGGTACATCGGCGCTCCTCCCGGGGCCGGCGGCGGATTTCCGTCCAAGCGGCGTGCTATCCAGGCGGCGTTCTGCCCGAGCCACGCTTCGCCCAAGCCGACGTTTTGTCCAAGCCAACGTTTTGTCCAAGCAGCGCCGATCTTCGTCCATGGCGTCGATCACCGCCAGGGGACGAGGGTTGGCCCATGAGCCAGTTCACGGTGGGGGAATCCGGCTTCCTGCTGGACGGGCGCCCGGTGCGGCTGCTGTCCGGGGCGCTGCACTACTTCCGGGTGCACGAGGAGCAGTGGGGGCACCGGCTGGCGATGCTGCGGGCCATGGGCCTCAACTGTGTGGAGACGTACGTCCCGTGGAATCTGCACCAGCCGCGCGAGGGGCTGGTGCGGGACGTGGGGGCGGTCGGCCGCTTCCTGGACGCGGTCCGTGCGGCCGGGATGTGGGCGATCGTGCGGCCGGGGCCGTACATCTGCGCCGAGTGGGAGAACGGCGGCCTGCCGCACTGGGTGACCGCCGAGGCGGGCGCACGCGCGCGTACCCGCGACGAACGGTTCCTGTCGCCCGTGCGCGGCTGGTTCCACCACCTGATGCCGGAGATCGTCTCCCGGCAGATCGACCGCGGTGGGCCGGTGATCATGGTGCAGGTCGAGAACGAGTACGGCAGCCACGGCTCGGACGCGGAGTACCTGGAGCTGCTGGCCGGTCTGCTGCGCGCCTCGGGCGTCACGGTCCCGCTGTTCACCTCGGACGGCCCCGAGGACCACATGCTCACCGGGGGCTCGCTGCCGGGGGTGCTCGCCACGGTGAACTTCGGCTCCCACGCGCGCGTGGCCTTCGAGACCCTGCGCCGGCACCGCCCCGGGGGGCCGCTGATGTGCATGGAGTTCTGGTGCGGCTGGTTCGACCACTGGGGCGGCGAGCACGTCGTGCGCGATCCCGGGGAGGCGGCCGGGACGCTGCGGGAGATCCTGGAGTGCGGTGCGTCGGTGAACCTGTACATGGCGCACGGCGGCACGAGCTTCGGGGGCTGGGCGGGCGCGAACCGGGGCGGCGAGCTGCACGAGGGGCCGCTGGAGCCGGACGTGACCTCCTACGACTACGACGCCCCGGTCGACGAGTACGGGCGCCCGACGGAGAAGTTCCGGCGCTTCCGCGAGGTGCTGGCCGCGTACCACCAGGACCCGCTGCCCGAACCGCCGCCCGCGCCCGCTCAGTTGGATTTCCCGACCGACGTGGTGCTGACCGAGTGGTCGCCCCTGGACGCCGTGCTGGAGGCGCTGGGCGGCCCGGAGACCGTCACGCCCGTACCGCCCTCCTTCGAGGAGCTGGGTGTCGCCCGGGGCGTCGTCCGCTACGAGGTGGGCGTGCCGGGGCCGCGCCGGCCGTATCCGCTGACCGTGCGCGGGCTGCGGGATCTCGCCGTGGTGTACGTGGACGGCGAGCGGGCCGGGGTGCTCACCGAGGAGGAGGCCCGGCTGAAGGAGCCCGTCGCGGGGCCCGCGCGCGTCGAACTGTGGGTGGAGTCCCTGGGGCGGGTCAACTACGGGCCGCGCACCGGTGAGGCGAAGGGCATCACGGGGGGTGTCCTGCACGAGCGGCAGTATCTGCACGGGGTACGCGCGCGTGGGCTCGATCTGGACGCGTTCGAGGGCGGTGTGGAGCGGGTGCCCTTCGGGGCGCTCCCCGAGGACGGCGCGCCGGGCCTGTACCGGGGCACGGTCGAGGTGCGCGGGGCCGGGGACGCGCGGCTCGAACTGCCGGGTCTGACCCGGGGCTTCGTCTGGATCAACGGCTTCAATCTGGGCCGCTACTGGTCCGTGGGCCCGCAGCGGTCCCTGTACGTGCCGGGGCCGGTGCTGCGGGAGGGCCGGAACGAGGTGTGGGTGCTGGAGCTGGCGGAGGCCGGTCCCGGGGCGCCCGCGCCGCGCCTGCTCGGCCTGCCGTGACCCGGCGCGGACGTCGGGCTGCGCCTTTCCGTGGCGTGTCGGAGCATGCGGGGGCGTGCCGGGGCAGTCATACAGTGGAGAGGAGTTCCGGCGTCTTTGGGGGTGCGGGCGTGGCGAACGGTGGACCGGTCGAGCACGGCTACCCACATCTGGACACGGTGCGGGCCGCCGTCACCGCGCTGTACCGGCGGCTGTCGTACGACACCGTCCAGACCTTCTCCACCAGCGTGGCCCCCGTGGACGTGGCCTTCTGCGACACCGACGATCTCCACCTGGGCGCGCAGCGCGTGGCCCGGGAGATCGTGCGGCACTTCCGGCTGCCGGACGCCCGGCTGATCGTCGGCTTCCGGGAGATGACGCACGCGGCGAACGTCGAACTGACGGCGGGGCCCGAGTACTTCGTGGAGCTGAACGACCGCTTCCGCACCCACCGCAGGGACATCGGCGCGGCGCTCGCGCACGAGGTGGCGCACGTCTATCTGCACCGCCTGGGGCTCGCCTTCCCCACCACGGCGGAGAACGAGATCCTCACGGACACGGTGACGACCTATCTCGGCGCGGGCTGGCTGCTGCTGGACGCGTACCGCGAGGACAGCGTCACCTCCCAGAAGCTCGGCTATCTCACGCCGGAGGAGTTCGGTTACGTCCTCGCCAAGCGCTCGCTGTTCTTCCACGAGGATCCCTCCGTGTGGTTCACCAGCCCGCAGGCCTACACGGCCTACGCCAAGGGGATGGCCCGGGCCCGCCGCGACGAGCAGCAGCCTCCTCTGAAGGCCGCCGGCTGGGCGGGCCGCCGCCGCTACGCCCACGACCGCCGTCAGGCGCCCCAGATCCCCCCGGACACGCCCTACGCCTTCACCTCCGACAGCGGCGGCCACCTCCGCGTGTCCTTCCCCTGCCCCATCTGCCACCAGCGCATCAGAGTCCCGGTACGGGGCCGGGTCCGCGCCAGATGCAGCCTCTGCCGAACAGTCCTGGACTGCGACACCTGACCGTTCCTATGAACTGAGCAGGAATGAGCCTACTCAGCCGCACGCCCCGAACGGTCTTGGGCGCACTGGTCCCCGGCGTACTCGACCCCGGGGCGGCGACACGCATCCCGTGCGTGGTCCGATCCCGGGAGGCCGGCTCCCTCACGACCTGGCCAGATGGGTACGGCCAGAGGCGACGGGGAGGCCCTGAACCATCACTCCGGTGGAGCAGGGGCCCCGCACGCCAGCACCGTAACCGGCGTCCCAGATCGCACGATCACCGTAGCCCGAACGGCCCATGACGCCGCAAGCCCGGAAGCCGAGCACCACACGATCGAGTTAAACCGCCCTCGCGCATGCTCCTCGGCCGGCACCAGCAACTTCTCGGCATGCCGAGTCGGGTGGTGGGTGGGCAGGGGTGCCCGGGGTCCCAGGGGGCGGAGCCCCCTGGGACTGAGTGGGCAGGGTGAGGGGTCAGTCTGCGGCGCGGCGGGGCAGTGCGGCGCACAGCACTGCGCACACCACGAACCCGCCCACGACCCACGGCATCGACGCGGTGAGCGCTCCGGTCAGGCCTTGCCCCACGTGGCCGAAGAACACCGACCCCACGACAGCCGCCCCCAGCGCCCCGCCGAACTGCTGAGCCGTGGAGAAGATGCCCGACGCCCCGCCGGCCAACTCCCCCGGCACGGCGGACAGCACGACGTTCACCAGCGGGACCACGAGGAACCCGAGCCCCGCCCCGGCCACGAGCAGCCCCGGCACCAGCGGCCACGCCCCCGCGTGCACGGCCGGCGCCCCGTCGATCGCCGCCCACACCCAGCCGAAGCCGCCCGCCATCATCAGCGCCCCGGCGCCGAGCACCGTCCGCCCGTACCGCACCGCCAGCCCGTCCGCCGCCGGCGCAGTGAGGAAGCCGCCGGCCGAGAAGGCCACGGTGACCAGCCCGGCCTGCATCGGTGTGTAGCGCTCCCCGCCCTGCAGCCAGATCGCGAAGACGAGGAAGAATCCCTGCATACCGAGGGAGAACAGCAACTGCACCACCACACCCACCGAGAAGGCCGGCAGGCCGAAGGCGCGGGCGGGCAGCAGCGGAACCGTCCCGGGCCGGTGCCGCCGGGCCTCGTACAGCCCCAGCCCGACCACCGCGACCACCCCGCCGGCGAGGCAGAGCCAGCCCCACAGCGGCCAGCCGTTCTCCCGCCCCTGCACCAGCGGCAGCACGACCGCCACCAGACCGCCCGCCAGCAGCACACTGCCCAGCACGTCCGGCCGCCCCGCCGACCGCTCGCGCGTGGCCGGCACCAGCAGCAGTCCACCCACGAAGGTCGCGACGGCCACGGGCACGTTCACCAGGAACACCGACCGCCAGCCCCAGCCGAACAGATCGGCGTCAGTGAGCACCCCGCCCAGCAGCAGCCCGACCGCCGAGGCGAACCCGGCGACGGCGCCGTACATCCCGAAGGCGGCCCCCCGCTCCTTGCCGTGGAACAGCGTGCGGAACGAGCCGAGCACCTGCGGCACCAGCACCGCCGCCAGCACGCCCTGCACCGCCCGCGCGGCGATCAGCTGCCCCGGTGACTGGGCGATCCCGCAGGCCAGGCTGGCCAGTCCGAAGCCGGCCGTGCCGACGAGGAAGAGCGGGCGGCGGCCGATGCGGTCGCCGAGGTGACCGGAGACGATCAGGGCGGCCGCGAAGCCCAGCAGATAGGCGGAGACGAGCCACTGCAGGTCGCTCGGTGAGGCGTGCAGATCGCGGCTGATGGACGGGACCGCCACGTTGACGATCGTGCCGTCCAGCAGGTCCATCAGCGCCGCGATCATCATCACGACGGCGGCGGCCCAACGGCGCGGATACGGCTCCGCCACGGCGGGCGGCGATGTGGTGAGGGTCGTGGACATGGACGTCTCCCCCTGACTTCGGTGACTCGGATTTATTTCGTTCGGACTAACGAAAGACTTGCACCGGGACGGCCGTGATCGCAAGTCATTCGTTCGGCCGAACGAAATATTTGTTAGGCTGGGTCCATGACCGAGGGAGACGCGAAGCGGGCCGAGACCTTGCGGCGGCTGATGGAGATCGGCCGGGAGCACAGTGCCGTGACGGTCATGTTCCATTCGGCGGTCGCCGCGAAGCAGGGGCTGAACGCCACGGAGGAGAAGACCCTCGACTACCTCCAGCGCCAGGGTCCGCTCACCGCCAAGGACCTGGCCGGACTGACCGGGCTCGCCCCGGCCTCCGTCACCGGCCTGCTCGACCGCCTGGAGACCAAGGGTTTCGTCCGCAGGGTCAAACACCCGACGGACAAGCGCCGGGTGCTCGTCGAACTGAACCAGGAGAAGATCGGCGAACTCGCCGTCTTCTTCGAGGACTGGGCACGTGACGTCGTCGACGCCTGCGAGGAGTTCGGCACGGACGAGCTGGACACCGTGGTCCGCTTCCTGTCCGTGATGAGCGAACGTCAGCGCGCGGCCGCCGCCCGCCTGACGGACTGACCCCGCTGCCCCACGTCCCGCGTCACGTCATGCGCGTACGGCGATCCCGTCCAGCACCATCGACAGGTACTGCCGGGCGATCTCCTCCGGGCTGTGCTGTCCGCCCGGCCGGTACCAGGACGCGGCGACCCAGACCGTGTCGCGCACGAAGCGGTACGTGAGCCGGACGTCGAGGTCGGCGCGGAAGACCCGTTCGGCGACCCCGCGTTCCAGCGTGCCGAGCCATGCCTTCTCGAACCGGCGCTGCGATTCGGCGAGGAACGCGAACCGGTCCTGCGCCGCGAGCTGCCTGCTCTCCTTCTGGTAGATCGCGACGGCGGAGCGGTGCCGGTCGATCTCCCGGAAGGACTCGGTGACGAGGGCTTCGAGTGTCTCGCGGGGCCCGAGATCCGAGGCCAGGACGGTGTCGTAGCCGTCCCACAGCTCGTCGAGGAAGGTGCGCAGGATCTCCTCCAGCATCGACTCCTTGGAGTCGAAGTGGTAGTAGAGGCTGCCCGCGAGCATCCCGGCGTGGTCCGCGATCGTGCGGACGGTGGTGGCGTTGTAGCCCTGCTCGGCGAACACCTCGGCGGCGGTGCCGAGGAGTTCGCGGCGACGCTCGGACGCGGCGGTCACCTGGGGCTTCTTCTTGGTCGGCACGGACCCATTCTGGTCCCCCGGGGCGCGACTCACGCCGGCCGCACGATGCCCGCGGCGCGTGCGGCGGCCAGCCAGTGGGGGAACTCGCCGACGAGACGGTCGTACAGCTCGGCGTCGGAGACCCGCCGGGGATCCTGTCCGGCGTGGAAGAAGCCGGCGTTGTCCACGATCCGCTTGCCGGGAACGGCCAGTTCGTCCAGTTTCCGCAGGAACTCGAACTGCCGGCTGCCCGGGTCGCCGAAGCCGATGAACTGCCAGAACAGCGGGAGTCCGGACGCCTTGCACAGGTAGCGCTCGGCGGCGAGCTTGTTGATCGGGCCGCCGTCGGTCTGGAAGACGACGAGGGCGGGATCCGTGGCGCCGCTGTCGAGGTAGTGGTCGATGACGGCGTCCATCGCCAGGTGGTAGCTGGTCTTGCCCATGTGTCCGAGCCCGGCCGCGATCCGCTCGATGCGGCCCTCGTGGCCGTCGAGGGCGATGTCGGTGACCGCGTCGATGTCCGTGGAGAAGAACACCACCGGCACCCGGCCGTCGTCGTCCAGGTGCGCGGACAGCCCCAGCACGCGGTCGGCGAGCGTCTGCACGCTGCCGTCCTTGTAGTACGGCTTCATGGAGCCCGAGTAGTCGACGACCAGGTAGACGGCGGCACGCAGCCCGTCCAGGCCGTGTTTGGTGAGCGACACCCCGGCCGCCTTGTACGCGCCCACGAGCGCGGGCGCGGTCTCCTCCACCTTGCGCAGACTGATCGCGGCCATGGTTCCCCCCTTGGCTGTGCGGAAAGCCGAGCCAGCCGAGCCTAAGGGATCAAGAGCCCCCAGCGGTCGCCCCGTCACCACAGTTCGCTATTTTGTTCGCCGCCGTCCCCACCGGCTCATCCTGTCCCACGCTTCCCAGAGGAGCCGGCCGTGACCGCCGAGTCCGCCGTGACCACGTGCTTCCGTCATCCCAAGGTGGAGTCGCACGTCCGTTGCACGCGCTGCGACCGCTACATCTGCCCGGACTGCATGCGCGAGGCCGCCGTCGGCCACCAGTGCGTGGAGTGCGTGAAGGAGGGCGCGCGGTCGGTACGGCAGGCGCGCACGGCCTTCGGCGGCCGCATCAGCGCGGTGCCGGTGGTGACGTACGTCCTGATCGGGCTCAACGTGCTCGCCTACCTGGCGGAGCTGGCGCGTCCGTCGGTCGAGCGCCGGTTCGGCATGCTGGGCACCGTGCCGGCGGGCTACTACCCGGAGGGCGTCGCCCACGGCGAGTGGTACCGGCTGCTGACCGGCGAGTTCCTGCATCTCATGCCCACCGAGGGCATGTTCGGCATCGCGCACATCGTGATGAACATGCTGGCGCTGTGGAGAGTCGGCCGGGTGGTCGAGGCGCAGCTGGGCCGGGTGCGCTATCTCGCCCTGTACCTGCTGTCGGCGCTCGGCAGCTCGGTCATGGTGCTGCTGCTGGCCCCCGAGACGCCCACGGTCGGCGCCTCCGGCGCGCTGTTCGGGCTGGGGGCCGCGTACTACGTCATGGGCCGTCGCCTCGGTTACGACATGCGCGCGGTCAACCAGGACATGGGCAATCTGCTGCTGTGGCTGGTGATCTCCGCGTGGGTGACCTCCTGGCAGGGGCACCTCGGCGGCCTGCTGGCGGGCGGGGCGGCGACGCTGGCGTACGCGTACGCGCCCCGGGACAATCGCCGCGTCGTGATCCAGGCGGGCGCGTGCGTGGCCCTGCTGGCGCTGCTGCTGCTCCTCGCCTGGGTCAAGGTCTCCGATCTCACGGGAGGCGCTGCCGCATGAGGCGAGCCGGAATCCTGCTGTTCGCGGCCGTGCCGTTCGTCGTCACGGCCGTGCTGTACGCCGCCGGCTCCGATCCGTCCGGCTCCTCGGCGGGCAAGCCCCTCTCCGCCGCCCAGCGGGCCCGTGAGGAGGCCAAGGCGCGGGCGGAGTCGGCGCGGGCCGCGGACGCCGAGGTCATCGCCGACGCGCCGCCGGGCCTGGCCGCGCCCGCCAAGAAGGAGCTGGCGCAGCGGATCGTGGCGAGCGCGGAGAACTCCACGCTCGACTGGCGCGCCGCCTACGGCTACATCGAGGACATCGGCGACGGGCAGGGCTACACCGCCGGCATCATCGGCTTCTGCACCGGCACCCACGACCTGCTCGCCCTCGTCGAGCGCTACACCGAGGCCCACCCGGGCAACGGCCTCGCCGCCTACCTCCCCGCCCTCCGCGAGGTCGACGGCACGGACTCCCACAAGGGCCTCGGCCCGGGCTTCACCACGGCCTGGAAGGCGGAGGCGAAGCTCCCGGCCTTCCGCAAGGCGCAGGACGACGAGCGCGACCGGGTCTACTTCGACCCGGCCGTCCGCCTCGCCAAGCTCGACGGCCTCGGCACGCTGGGCCAGTTCGTCTACTACGACGCGATGGTCTTCCACGGCCCCGGCACCGGCCCCGGCAGCTTCTACGGGCTGCGCGAACGCGCCCTCCACGAGGCCGACCTGCCCTCCGAGGGCGGCAGCGAGAAGAACTACCTCGACATCTTCCTGGACGTCCGCCGCAAGGCCATGAAGGCCAAGAAGCCCACCATCGACACCTCCCGCATCGACACGGCCCAGCGGCAGTTCCTCTACGACGGCAATCTCGGCCTGGACACCCCGCTGGAGTGGCGGGTGTACGGAGAGCCGTACCGCATTCCGTAGGTCAGCGGGCCCACGTCCGGCGCAGCACCTCCTCCGCGGGTTTGCCGTGCGGGGTGTACGCCAGGCGTGCCGGTGTCTCTCCACTGTCCGGCCAGTCGTCCCACATCCACCAGCAGACGCCGGCCCACCACGCGCGGCCCTCGAAGGAGTCGAGGAGCGCCTGGTAGGCGGCGGCCTGTTCGGCGTACGCCGGATGGTCGCTGACGGTCCAGGAGTACGGGGCGGTGGTGGAGCCCCGCTGGCTGACGTAGCCGGCCTCGGTGAACAGGATCCGGCGGTGCTGGCGCCCGGAGTACGCGGCGAGCTTCTGCCGGATGGGGGCCCAGGCGCGCCTCAGCAGGGCGGGGTCGGTGGTGGGTTTCCGGGTGAGGGGCCAGTAGGCGTCGATGCCGATGACGTCGAGGGCCCCCCAGAAGTGGATGTGCTGGTACTCGTCGTAGTTGGCGGCGTAGGTCAGCGGGCCGTCGTAGTGGTCGCGGACGGCTCTGATCACCTCGGTCCAGGCGGTGGTGTCGCCGGAGACGCCGGCGAGTTCGGTGCCGACGGCGAACTGTTCGGCCCCGGTGTCGGCGGCGATGTCGGCGTAGTGGGTGAGGAAGCGGCGGTAGGCGGCGAACCAGGCGGCCCGGTCGCGGGGGCGGATCTCGGCGCGGTCGAGGTCGCCGGGGAGGTCCACGTGCGGTTTGATCATCACCTTGAGGCCGGCCGCGTGCGCGCGTTCGACGATCCCGCGCAGGCTCGCGTCGCTCGCGGTCTCCTCGGTGGTGTGCATGGCCGGGTCGGTGGCGTGTTTCTGGTACCAGGTCGGGGTGAAGGTGACCCAGCGCGCGCCGGTGGCCCTGATCCCGCGCAGATAGCGGGGTGCGGCCGGGCTGTCGTAGTCGGTGCGGTACCACGAGGGCAGGGTGATGCCGCGCATGACCGAGGCCTCCGGCAGGCGGCGGGAGGCGTGCGTGCCGCCGTGGGCGGGCCCCTTGCCCGCGCCGGTGGACACGCATCCGCTGACGGCGAGGAGGACCGCCGCCATGACGGCGACGGTCCTCCTCCTGGGGGCGGGCGCCGTCACAGCGCCGCCGGGCTGACGAAGGTGTAGCCGAGTGCCTTGATGCCGTCGATCGTGTCCTTCAGCGGCTGCACCGGGTAGTACGGGTGGTAGAAGAAGCTCGCCACTCCGTCCCGTACGGCCAGGTTGGCCTTGGCCGACGCGATGAGGTCGGCGGGCAGGCGCGCCGGGTGGTTGTTGTACGCCTCCGGCTCGTAGTTGCCGATGTTCTCGGGCAGCACCTTGGTGCCGTAGACGTCCTTCACGGTGTACGGGAACAACTGGCCGATGAACCGGTTCGGGTCGGACGGGGCTCCGCTCAGCGTCCCGGCGAAGTAGAGCGAACGCTCCAGGCGTGCCGAGAAGTTGGAGCTGAAGACCTTGTAGTCGGCCGCGGAGCCCGCGTAGTGCGGGGTGGTCCACAGAGCCGGCCTGGGCAGGCCCGCGAGGGTGAACTGGGTGAGGGCACTGGTGACCCGGGACTGCGCCCAGAGGCTGGAGTCCTCGGCCACCGGGCCGTCGTAGACGACGTTGTTCGCGGCGTCGACGTGCGCCCGGTAGAACTCGAAGTCGTCACCGGTGACGCCGTTGTAGGGGTTGGCGACGTTGCCGTACTGGTGGGTGTAGCCGTGGTCCATCAGGACCGCGCCCCTGGCCAGCATGTACTTCAGCGCGCTGACCACCTGGGGCCGCTGGGCGAGCGTGATCGTCTGCGGGACGCCGTTGCTGTAGGTGCCGTTCGGGTCCGTGTAGACGGGGATCACGTTGATGCCGTAGGGGATGTGCTGGGAGTAGAGGTAGTCGGCCATCGCGCGCAGCTCGGTGGGGTCCGCGTCGGGGCTGATGTCCTCCAGGCGCACCATCGCCCGGTGCCGTTCGGCGGTGGCCGGGGCGAGGGCGTCGAAGAGCAGGTCCTCGAAGGCGATGACGCGGTCGGTCTCGGAGACGTAGGCGAAGGGGATCTCACCGATGTAGGTGAGGTTGGACGAGCGGACCGCCCAGCCGAAGGTGTGCCCGTTCGCGCTGTCCAGGCCCTCCGCGAGCCGGGTGACGGCCGGATATCCGGTGCCCGTCAGGACGTTGGGGCGCAGCACGCCGCCGTCCTGCCCGGCCGGGATGGTGCGGGTCAGGGTCTGGCCCCGATACGTCACCTGCGTGACGTTGCCGATCGAACCGCCGTCCTCGTAGTACGACGTCGTCGGGTCCCAGCCGTACTTCTGCGTGAACGGGGCCACGCCGACCGAGTTGGCCAGGTTCCAGATGTTGGCGCCCATCCAGATCACCGGCTTGGCGCTCGCCGACGCGTCGGCGTAGAACGCGGCCGGGACGGCGTCCGGGATGGTGCCGCCGTAGTACGTCGAGCCGATGTAGACCACGGCCGAGTACGCGTCGATCATGCCGGCGGTGTACTGCTGGACCGGCTTGGCCGTCACCGTGCCGAAGTGGCCGGCGAGGTTGGCCGCGGCCATGGCGTACAGCTCGCCCAGCTGCCCGTAGGGGCCTGCCGTGTCGTAGAGGACGAGGGTGGTCGGGCCGGCGTCGGCGGCCGCGTCAGCCTGGGCGCGCCGGAGCGTCGGCCGCGGCCCGGCGGTCGCGGCGCCGACCGTGCGGCGGGCCGTGGACGCGCGGGTGGCCGGGGCGGTCTTCGGACGGGGCCGGGCGTGCCGTGCCCGGTCGGCCGTGAGCTGGGCCTTCGCCCAGCCCTTGAGGTCGACCCGGTTCAGTCCGGACCGGATACCGGCGGCCTCGCCACCGCGGTGGTGTCCCCCGGCGGCCTGGGCGTCGGTGGCCATGAAAGTGCCGCTCAGCAGAGCGGCGACAAGGAGCAGAACGACGGAAATTCGGGTGCGTGCCCGCTTCCAGGGCGGGATCACTCGTCTCACTTTGTTTCCCCCCACTTTGCCAAATGGTTGACAAAGCATTTGGCGCCAGTAAGGCCCCGATTGTTCTGGCGATCGCGAGACCTGTCAAATGTGCTTCTGGGCCCCGGAGGGTCTGCTAAGTTCACCACCGCGCGTTGGGGACGCGCACCGAATATGGGGGGACAATGTACGGACGACCAGCCCTGGGCACACTACTGCCCCTGGCAGGCGCGATGGCCGCACCGCAAGCGATACCCGGCCTACCTCTAGCCAAAGCACTACAGGCGATAGCCGGAGCCGGATTCCTGCTCTACTGCCTGACGGCGTGCCTGATCCTGCTCGCCCGCATCCACCTGCGACGCCAGGGACACAGGATGCGGACCCGCGCCGGGGGCAGCCGTGATCATTGAGTTGCTCCTGTGGTCGAGCATCACCCTGATCGTGATGGCCGGCTGCTACAACACCAGTCTTTTCCTTCTCTCGCGGCGCAGAATTCGCCGCTCTCGAACAGACCGTAAAGAACGCTTCTACGTTTTCCTGCTGGCGTGTCTGAACGAGGAGAAAGTTCTTTCCGAAAGCCTGGCGCGCATCACTTCTCTGCCCGCCGGGAATTTCATGGCCCTCGTCATAGACGACGGCTCCGACGATCGCACCAGTGAAATCGCTCTGGCCGCGGACCCGAACCTGGTCCGGCTGCACCGGCGCATTCCGCCGAACGCGCGCCGGGGCAAGGGCGCCGCGCTCAACGACGGGGTGCGGCACCTCAGGGAGTCCGGCCTGCTCGCCGGACACGACCCGGCGGACGTCGTGCTGTGCGTGGTCGACGCGGACGGGCGGCTCGACCCGCACGTCGTGCAGTCCGTCGACCCGTACTTCGACGACCCGCGTACGGGCGCGGTTCAGGTCTGCGTCCGCATGTACAACCGGCACCTGGGGCTGCTCGCCCGCATGCAGGACATGGAGTTCGTCGTCTACGGCGACGTGTTCCAGAGCGCGCGACGCTTCATCGGCAGCGTGGGCATGGGCGGCAACGGGCAGTTCATGCGCTTGTCGGCGCTCAACACACTCGACGGGGACGGCCCGTGGAGCGACAGCCTCACCGAGGATCTCGACCTCGGCGTGCGGCTGATCGCCAAGGGCTGGACCAACATGCACTGCACCACCGCCGCAGTGTCCCAGCAGGCCGTGCTCAGCCTGCGGCGCCTGATCCGGCAGCGATCCCGCTGGTTCCAGGGCCATCTGCAGTCCGCCGGTCTCGTCCCGCTCATCCTCCGGGACGTACCGACCCGGCCCGCGCTGGACATGCTCTACCACCTGTCCAGCCCGGTCCTGATCCTGCTCACCTCGCTGCTGCCCGTCTCCTTCCTGGTCGCCCTGGGTGCCACCGTCATGGCCTCCGTCCAGGTGGGGCATCCGCTGGTGTCGCCCATGTGGCTGCTCGGGCCGTATCTGCTCTCGTTCACGGCCGCCTACGCGTACGGCTTCGTGTACTTCAAGCGTGAGCGGCAGCTCGGTCTTGTGCGCTGTGTGCTCCTCGCCCATGTCTTCGTCTTCTACGGCTACATCTGGTTCTTCGCCGGCTGGTGGGGGTTCTGGCGAATGCTCACCGGCAAGCAGACCTGGCTGAAGACCGCGCGCACCTGAGGGCCACCGTCCCTCTCCCGCGGCCGTCCCGCCGCGCGTCTCGCATCTCTTCTCTCATCTCTTCTCTCATCTCCGCACCGTTCACACCCTTGCGCGGTCCCGCGACGATCGCGCATGCCCTAGGGGGGCCTTCCATGACCACACCTCCGTCAACCCTGCCCGTACGCGCCATGCTCGTGCTGGGCACCCGGCCGGAAGCGATCAAACTGGCGCCGGTGGCGCGGGCCATGGCCGACAGCGAACAGTTCGAGCCGCTCGTCGTCACCACCGGCCAGCACCGCGAGATGCTCCACCAGATGCTCGGCCTGCTCGGCGTCGACGTACGGGCCGCGCTCGACGTGATGCGCAGCCGGCAGCAGCTGTCCGACCTGACCGCCCGCCTGGTCCGCGAGCTCGGCGAGGTCATGCGGGAGCAGCGGCCGGACCTGGTCGTGGTGCAGGGGGACACCACGACCGCGCTGGCCGGCGCCCTGGCCGCCTTCTACGAGAAGATCCCGGTCGCCCACGTCGAGGCGGGGCTGCGCACCGGAGTCATCGACAACCCCTTCCCGGAGGAGCTCAACCGCAGCCTCATCGGACGCATGGCCCGCTGGCACTTCGCCCCGACACCGCGCGCGGCACGGCACCTGACCGAGGAGGGCGTCCCGGTGGAGCAGGTGTTCACCACCGGCAACACCGTCATCGACAACCTGCTGTGGGTGCTGGCCGAGGGCACCGGCACCTCCGCGTTCGGCACCGGCTCTGCCGCGTTCCGCACCGGCGCCCGACGGGTCCTGGTGACCCTGCACCGCCGGGAGAACCAGGGCGAGCGGATGCGCGGCATGGGCCGTGCGCTCGCCCGGCTGGCCGGGCGCGGAGACGTGGAGATCGTGCTGCCGCTGCACAAGAGCCCGGCCGTACGGGACGCGCTGCTGCCCGAACTCGACGGTCACCCCGGCATCTCGCTCGTCGAACCGCTCGACTACCTGGACTTCGCGGCCACGCTGGCCGAGTGCGACCTGGTGCTCACCGACTCCGGCGGCATCCAGGAGGAGGCTCCGAGCCTGAGCAAGCCCGCGCTGGTGCTGCGCACGACCACCGAACGCCCGGAGGCGGTCGAGGCGGGCGCGGCCCGGCTGGTCGGCACGGACCCGGACGCCATCGTGACCTGGGCCGAGCGGCTGCTGGACGATCCGGTGGAGTACCGGCGGATGGCGACCGCGGGCAACCCGTTCGGGGACGGACAGGCCGCCGGGCGTGTCCTCGCCCAACTGGCCGAGGACTTCGCCGCCGAAGTGCCGGTCGGCCTCACCGCGTCCGGGCCATACTCTGCGGCATGACCTCATCGCTCCTGCGCCCCCGCCGCCGGATCCCGCCGATCCCGCAGGGGCGCAGGGGCCGTCTTCTCACCACCCTGGCACTGGCTCTCACGCTGGCGGCGCTCGTGGCGGTCACCGTGACCCAGTGCCGGGGCGAAAGCGCGCCGCCGCCCAAACCCTGGATCGACGGCACGGTCCACGGCCGCTGGCTCTCGGTGTTCAACGGTCACGGCACCAACCTGGGCGACGACGACTCCCTGTCGCTCTCCCCCAGGGCCGCGGAGGATCCCGGTACCACGCACGCGGGCCTGGTGGTGAGCACCGCCTCCTACACGGACGTGCGGTACGAGGCGCGGATGCGGACGGTACGGCAGCTGCGCTACCCGAACCCGAACCCGTGGGAAGTCCCGTGGCTGGTCTGGGCGTACACCGATCCGGAGCACTTCTACTACATCACCCTCAAGCCGAACGGCTGGGAGCTGGGGAAGCGGGATCCGGCCTATCCGGGGGGCCAGCGCTTCCTGGCGACCGGGCGGACGAAGTACCCGGTGGGCCCCTGGTACACGGTCCGGGTGGAGCAGAACGGCGCGGACCTCACCGTCGAGGTGGGCGGCAGACGTCTGGTGGCCTTCACCGACGTCGAACGGCCGTACACCGGCGGCAAGGTGGGGGCGTACACCGAGGACGCGACCGTGGAGTTCGAGGGGCTGAAGGCGCGTTCACGCTGAAGAGCCACGCCGGAGAAGCGACGGCGCCCGCCCGGTCCGGTCGGGGACTTCGGGCGGGCGCCATCAGTGTTCCGTACGCCTTTGTACGGGACGTTCCTTGACGAGCCGTCAGACCGCCAGCGCGCGGTCCGTCGGGCGGATCGGGGCCGGCAGGTCGCTGGCGCCGGTCAGGTGGCGGTCGACACCGCGGGCGGCCGAGCGGCCCTCCGCGATCGCCCACACGATGAGGGACTGGCCGCGGCCGGCGTCACCGGCGACGAACACACCCGGCACGTTGGTCTGGAAGTCGGCGTCGCGGGCGATGTTACCGCGCTCGTCCAGCTCCAGGCCGAACTGCTCGACCAGGCCGTTCTCCCGGTCGGTGCCGGTGAAGCCCATGGCGAGGGTGACCAGCTGGGCCGGGATCTTGCGCTCGGTGCCCGGCTTCGGGGTCAGCTTGCCGTCGACGAACTCGACCTCGGTCAGGTGCAGCCACTGGACGTTGCCGTCCTCGTCGCCCTCGAAGTGGGTCGTGGAGACGGAGTAGACCCGCTCGCCGCCCTCCTCGTGCGCCGAGGTGACCTTGTAGAGCATCGGGAAGGTCGGCCAGGGCTGGTTCGTCGGGTGCCGCTCGTCGTTCGGGCGGGGCATGATCTCCAGCTGGGTGACGGAGGCCGCGCCCTGGCGGTGGGCGGTGCCCACGCAGTCCGCGCCGGTGTCGCCGCCGCCGATGACGACGACGTGCTTGCCCTCGGCCGAGATCGGCGCGGTGACGTAGTCGCCCTCCTGCACCTTGTTGGCGAGCGGCAGGTACTCCATCGCCTGGTAGATGCCCGTGAGTTCGCGGCCGGGGACCGGGAGGTCACGGGCGGTCGTGGCGCCGGCGGCGATCACGATCGCGTCGTACCGCTTCTTCAGGTCGCGGGCGTTGATGTCGCGGCCGACCTCGACACCGGTGCGGAACCGGGTGCCCTCCGCACGCATCTGCTCGATACGGCGGTTGATGTGCCGCTTCTCCATCTTGAACTCGGGAATGCCGTACCGGAGGAGGCCTCCGACGCGGTCCGCGCGCTCGTAGACGGCGACGGTGTGGCCGGCCCGGGTCAGCTGCTGGGCGGCGGCGAGACCCGCCGGGCCCGAGCCGATGACCGCGACCGTCTTGCCGGACAGGCGCTCCGGGATCTGCGGGGCGACGTCCCCGGTCTCCCACGCCTTGTCGATGATCGAGACCTCGACGTTCTTGATGGTCACCGGCTGCTGGTTGATGCCGAGCACACACGCCGACTCACAGGGGGCCGGGCAGAGGCGACCGGTGAACTCCGGGAAGTTGTTGGTCGCGTGCAGCCGCTCCTGGGCGGCCGCCCAGTCCTCGCGGTAGGCGTAGTCGTTCCACTCGGGGATCAGGTTCCCCAGCGGGCAGCCGTTGTGGCAGAACGGGATGCCGCAGTCCATGCAGCGGCTGGCCTGCTTGCTGATGATCGGCAGCAGACCGCCGGGGACGTAGACCTCGTTCCAGTCCTTGACCCGCTCGGCGACGGGGCGGGTCCGGGCGACCTCACGGCCGTGGTTGAGGAAACCCTTCGGGTCAGCCATTGATCGCCGCCTCCATCATCTTCTCGTGGGTCGCGGTCTCGGAGAGACCGGCTCGCTCGGCGGCGTCCTTGGCGGCGAGCACTGCCTTGTACGTGCTGGGGATGATCTTGCTGAACCGCTGGGCGGCCGTGTCCCAGTCGGCCAGCAGCTTCTCGGCGACCGTCGAGCCGGTCTCCTCGGCGTGGCGGCGCACCACGTCGTGCAGCCACTGCTTGTCGGCCTCGTCCAGGGCCTCGACCGCGTCGGCGTTGCCGACGTTGACGTTGTCGCGGTCGAGGTCGATGACGTAGGCGACACCGCCGGACATGCCGGCCGCGAAGTTGCGGCCGGTCTCGCCGAGGACCACCGCGCGACCGCCGGTCATGTACTCGCAGCCGTGGTCGCCCACGCCCTCGGAGACGACCAGCGCGCCGGAGTTGCGGACGCAGAACCGCTCACCGGTACGGCCGCGCAGGAACAGCTCGCCGCCGGTGGCGCCGTAGGCGATGGTGTTGCCCGCGATGGTCGAGTACTCGGCGAGGTGGTCGGCGGCCCGGTCCGGGCGGACGACGACGCGGCCGCCGGAGAGGCCCTTGCCGACGTAGTCGTTGGCGTCGCCTTCCAGGCGCAGCGTGACGCCGCGCGGCAGGAACGCGCCGAAGGACTGGCCGGCGGAGCCGGTGAAGGTGATGTCGATGGTGTCGTCGGGCAGGCCCGCGCCGCCGAACTTCTTCGTCACCTCATGGCCGAGCATGGTGCCGACCGTGCGGTTGATGTTGCGGATGGCGACCTGGGCGCGCACCGGCTGGGCCTCGGTGGCGTCCGAGGCGGCGAGCGCGTCCGCCGCGAGCTTGATCAGCTCGTTGTCCAGGGCCTTCTCCAGGCCGTGGTCCTGCTCGACGATCTGGTGGCGCACCGCACCCTCGGGCAGCTCGGGCACGTGGAACAGCGGCTCCAGGTCCAGGCCCTGTGCCTTCCAGTGGTCGACGGCACGGGTGACGTCGAGCGCCTCGGCGTGGCCGACGGCCTCCTCGATGGAGCGGAAGCCCAGCTCGGCGAGGATCTCGCGGACCTCCTCGGCGATGAACTGGAAGAAGTTCACCACGTACTCGGCCTTGCCGGTGAAGCGGTCGCGCAGGGTCGGGTTCTGGGTGGCGATGCCGACCGGGCAGGTGTCCAGGTGGCAGACGCGCATCATCACGCAGCCGGAGACGACGAGCGGAGCGGTCGCGAAACCGAACTCCTCGGCGCCGAGCAGCGCGGCGATGACCACGTCACGGCCGGTCTTCAGCTGACCGTCGGTCTGGACGACGATCCGGTCGCGCAGGCCGTTGAGCAGCAGGGTCTGCTGGGTCTCGGCGAGGCCCAGCTCCCAGGGGCCGCCCGCGTGCTTGAGCGAGGTCAGCGGGGAGGCACCGGTGCCGCCGTCGTGGCCGGAGATCAGGACCACGTCCGCGTGCGCCTTGGAGACGCCCGCCGCGACCGTGCCGACGCCGACCTCGGACACCAGCTTCACGTGGATGCGGGCGGCCGGGTTGGCGTTCTTGAGGTCGTGGATCAGCTGGGCCAGGTCCTCGATGGAGTAGATGTCGTGGTGCGGCGGCGGGGAGATCAGGCCCACGCCCGGCGTCGAGTGACGCGTCTTGGCGACCCACGGGTAGACCTTGTGCCCGGGCAGCTGGCCGCCCTCGCCGGGCTTGGCGCCCTGGGCCATCTTGATCTGGATGTCGTCCGCGTTGACCAGGTACTCGGAGGTCACACCGAAGCGGCCGGAGGCGACCTGCTTGATGCTGGACCGGCGCGCCGGGTCGTACAGGCGCTCCGGGTCCTCGCCGCCCTCACCGGTGTTGGACTTGCCGCCCAGCTGGTTCATGGCGATGGCGAGGGTCTCGTGCGCCTCCTTGGAGATGGAGCCGTACGACATGGCGCCGGTGGAGAAGCGCTTGACGATCTCGGAGACCGGCTCGACCTCGTCGATGGAGATCGGCTGACGGTCCGACTTGAAGCCGAACAGGCCGCGCAGCGTCATCAGGCGCTCGGACTGCTCGTTCACGCGCTCGGTGTACTTCTTGAAGATGTCGTAGCGGCCCGAGCGGGTGGAGTGCTGGAGGCGGAAGACCGTCTCCGGGTCGAACAGGTGCGGCTCGCCCTCGCGGCGCCACTGGTACTCGCCGCCGATCTCCAGCGCGCGGTGTGCGGGCGCGATACCGGAGGCCGGGTAGGCCTTGGCGTGGCGGGCGGCGACCTCCTTGGCGATGACGTCGATGCCGACGCCGCCGATCTTGGTGGCGGTGCCGTTGAAGTACTTCTCGACGAAGGCGTCGTCCAGGCCGACGGCCTCGAAGACCTGGGCGCCACGGTAGGAGGCGACGGTCGAGATGCCCATCTTGGACATGACCTTCAGGACGCCCTTGCCGAGGGCGTAGATCAGGTTGCGGATGGCCTGCTCGGGCTCGATGTCCGACAGGAAGGTGCCCGCGCGGACCAGGTCCTCGACGGACTCCATCGCCAGGTACGGGTTCACGGCCGCGGCGCCGAAGCCGATCAGCAGGGCGACGTGGTGGACCTCGCGGACGTCGCCGGCCTCGACCAGCAGGCCCACGTGGGTGCGCTGCTTGGTGCGGATGAGGTGGTGGTGGACGGCCGCGGTGAGCAGCAGCGACGGGATCGGCGCGTGCTCGGCGTCCGAGTGGCGGTCCGAGAGGACGATCAGGCGGGCGCCGTTCTCGATGGCCGCGTCGGCCTCGGCGCAGATCTCCTCGATGCGCGCGGCGAGCGCGTCACCGCCGCCGGAGACCCGGTACAGGCCCGACAGGGTGGCGGCCTTGAAACCGGGCATGTCGCCGTCGGCGTTGATGTGGATGAGCTTGGCCAGCTCGTCGTTGTCGATCACCGGGAAGGGCAGCACGACGGACCGGCAGGAGGCGGCGGTCGGGTCGAGCAGGTTGCCCTGGGGGCCCAGCGAGCTGCGCAGGGAGGTGACCAGCTCCTCGCGGATCGCGTCCAGCGGCGGGTTGGTGACCTGCGCGAACAGCTGGGTGAAGTAGTCGAAGAGCAGCCGGGGGCGCTCGGACAGCGCGGCGATCGGCGAGTCGGTGCCCATGGAGCCGATCGGCTCGGCGCCGGCCTTGGCCATCGGCGCGAGGATGACGCGCAGCTCCTCCTCGGTGTACCCGAAGGTCTGCTGGCGGCGGGTGACCGAGGCGTGGGTGTGCACGATGTGCTCGCGCTCGGGCAGGTCGGACAGCTCGATCTCGCCGGCCTCCAGCCACTCCGCGTACGGCTGCGCGGCGGCGAGGGACGCCTTGATCTCGTCGTCCTCGATGATGCGGTGCTCGGCGGTGTCGACGAGGAACATCTTGCCGGGCTGCAGGCGGCCCTTACGGACGACCTTGGCCGGGTCGATGTCGAGGACGCCGACCTCGGAGCCGAGGACGACGAGGCCGTCGTCGGTGACCCAGTAGCGGCCGGGGCGCAGGCCGTTGCGGTCGAGCACGGCGCCGACCTGGGTGCCGTCGGTGAAGGTGACGCAGGCGGGGCCGTCCCAGGGCTCCATCATCGTGGAGTGGTAGCCGTAGAAGGCGCGGCGGGCCGGGTCCATGGAGTCGTGGTTCTCCCACGCCTCCGGGATCATCATCAGCACGGAGTGCGGGAGCGAGCGGCCGCCGAGGTGGAGCAGCTCCAGGACCTCGTCGAAGGAGGCGGAGTCGGAGGCGTCCGGGGTGCAGACCGGGAAGATGCGGTCCAGCTTCTCCTGGGGACCGAACAGGTCCGAGAGCAGCTGGGACTCGCGGGCGCGCATCCAGTTGCGGTTGCCCTTGACGGTGTTGATCTCACCGTTGTGCGCGACGAAGCGGTAGGGGTGCGCGAGCGGCCACGACGGGAAGGTGTTCGTGGAGAAGCGTGAGTGGACGAGCGCGACGGCCGAGGCGAAGCGGCGGTCGGACAGGTCCGGGAAGAAGGGCTCCAGCTGGCCGGTGGTCAGCATGCCCTTGTAGACGATCGTGCGGGCAGACAGGGACGGGAAGTAGACCCCGGCCTCCCGCTCGGCGCGCTTGCGCAGCACGAAAGCCTTGCGGTCCAGCGCGATGCCCTCGCTGGCGCCGTCGGCGACGAAGATCTGCCGGAAGGCGGGCATGGTGGAGCGGGCGGTGGCGCCCAGCAGTTCGGGGGCGACCGGCACCTCGCGCCAGCCGAGGACCGTGAGGCCCTCCTCGGCCGCGATCGTCTCGATCTGTGAGACGGAGTCCTGGGTCCCCTGCTCCGGCAGGAAGGCGATGCCTACCGCATACGAGCCCGCCGCGGGAAGGTCGAATCCGGCCACCTCACGGAAGAAGGCGTCCGGCACCTGGGAGAGGATGCCCGCGCCGTCGCCGGAGTCCGGCTCGGAGCCGGTGGCGCCGCGGTGCTCGAGGTTGCGCAGGACGGTCAGCGCCTGCTCGACCAGCGCATGGCTCGCCTCGCCGGTGAGGGTGGCCACGAAGCCGACGCCACAGGCGTCGCGCTCGTTGCGGGGGTCGTACATACCCTGCGCAGCAGGGCGAGCATCCATGAAGGACCAGTTCCGGCCATTCGTGGAGTGCTGGGACGGCTGGCGCGTCGTACGCATCGGCTCTCCCGTCGTCGTCAAGTGGCAATTTCAGGTGCCGAGGGACGACGTTGGCCCTCTGCGGAGCTGCAAAATTTCACGCAGATTACATGATGGGGGCATACCCGGGAACCGGATACTCCGTTCCAGCATGCGGACGCCGCGGGGTGGCGGCAGGTGCCGTGGGTTCACGGCCGGGGCCGCGCTCGGCGGCCGGAAGTATGAGGGGGACCGAACCGGACAAGATCGATCAGATCGCTGCCGGTCGGACCGGGAGGGGGCGGGAGGAGCGCCTTCGCCCATCCCACGAGTGCGCCGCAGGCGTCATTGCCCACAGCGTTTACGGCTCATGCCCGGTGGTTAAGGATTCGAAACCAGCGAGTAACGGCTACTTATGCGGCCCAACGCATAAGTCGCATCCACGTCATCCTACGGCGGTTCCGAACAGGCTACCCAGGGCGTACGTCACACCGGCAGCGGCGCCACCCAGCGCGAGCTGCCTGAGGCCGCTGAACCACCAGGTCCGCGCGGTCACCTTGGCGACCACGGCGCCGCAGCCGAACAGCCCGGCGAGGGCGAGGAGCACGGCCGGCCAGAGAGCGGTCGCGCCCAGCAGGTACGGCAGGACGGGCAGCAGGGCGCCGAGCGCGAAGGATCCGAAGGAGGACACGGCCGCGACCAGCGGCGACGGCAGATCGCCGGGGTCGATGCCCAGCTCCTCGCGGGCGTGGATCTCCAGCGCCTGCTCGGGGTCCCTGGACAGCTGCCGGGCGACTTCGCGGGCCAGTTCGGGCTCGACACCCCGGGCCGCGTAGAGTGCCGCGAGCTCGTCCTGCTCGTCCTGGGGGTGCTTGCGCAGTTCGCGCCGCTCGACGTCGAGTTCGGCCTCGACGAGTTCGCGCTGCGAGGCGACGGAGGTGTACTCGCCGGCCGCCATGGAGAAGGCGCCGGCGGCGAGGCCCGCGAGGCCGGTGAGCACGATCGTCTGCTGGCCGACGGATCCGCCGGCGACGCCGGTCATCAGGGCGAGGTTGGAGACGAGGCCGTCCATGGCGCCGAACACGGCGGGACGCAGCCAGCCGCCGTTGACGTCCCGGTGCGTGTGGTTGTCGCGGTGCGCCGCGTGCAGCGGTGCCTCGGTGTCGATGATGGCCATGCGGGATCCCCCAGGAAGCTTAGCCAAAGCTAACTTTGGACGCGTTCTACTTTTCGACAACACCGAACCTACGCCGATAATTTCCGCCGCGCCAGCAAGGAAAGGCTGAGCTAACCTGCGGCTTTACCTTCTTTGCTCATCCGTGCCGGTGTTTGCTCAGATGCCGAGCGGGTGACGCTGGGCCTCCGGAGGCAGGCGCGGGCCCATCCCGTGGGACACATCCGCAAAGGGCGCGCACAGGGCCTCGCGCACCGGGGCCGGGTGGCCCGCGCTGAGGTCCCTGAAGGAGAGGCGTCCATGGCATCGATCGCGTGCACTCCCCGGGCGCCGGCGCCCGGGGACTCGGCGGGACTGCGGGAGCGGGCGCGCGGCGCGCTGCTCGGCCTGGCCGTCGGCGACGCGCTGGGGGCGCCCGCGGAGAACCTCCGGCCCTCCGAGATCCGCGCCCGCTGGGGCCGCATCACCGGGTACGTCACCGAGCGCCCGTCGGGCACGGACGACACCGAGTACGCGATCTTCTCCGGGCTGCTGCTGGCCCGGCACGGCTCGGCGCTCACGCCCGCGCATGTCGAGGCGGCCTGGCACGAGTGGATCGCGGACCGGGCCGAGGGCCCCTTCCGGGGCGCGGGCTTCAGCGAGCGCGGCACGCTGGAGAACCTCCGCCGGGGCCTCGCCGCCCCCATCTCCGCCCAGCACCGGCACGCCTGGAGCGACGGCCTCGCGATGCGCGCGGCGCCCTTCGGCGTCTTCGCCGCCGGACGCCCCGCCGAAGCCGCCCGCCTGGTGGCGATCGACGGCTCGGTCAGCCACGAGGGCGAGGGCATCTACGGCGGCCAGGCGGTCGCGGCGGGCGTGGCGGCGGCGATGGCGGGCGCGTCCCCTCCGGTCGTGATCGCCGCCGCCCTCGCCGCCGTCCCCGACGACTCCTGGACCGCCCGCTCCCTGCGCCGCGCGGTCGCCGTCGCCCACCGCGGCGAACGCGCGGTCCGCTCCGCGGTGGTCATCGGCGGCTACCCCTGGACCGACCTGGCCCCCGAGGCCGTCGCCCTCGCCTTCGGCGCGTACGCGGCGGCCGACGGCGACTTCCGCGAGGCGGTGCTCACGGCCGTCAACATGGGCCGCGACGCGGATACGACGGCAGCGGTGGCGGGCGCCCTGGCCGGCGCCACCCAAGGCATCTCTGCGATCCCCTCCACCTGGGCCACCGCCATCGGCCCGGCCCGCGGCCGCTGCCTCCCCTCCATGGCCGGCCACCACATCCTGGACGTGGCCGAACTCCTGGTCCCGGAAGAGGGCGGCAAGTGGGGCGAAGGCGTACTGATCCCGGACTTCCTCCCCCTCGCCCTCCAAACCCTCCCCCCAACCCCCCACCCCACCGCCCCACCCACACCCCAGCCCACCCAGCACCCCTCACCCCTCCCGGCCACTCTCCAGCCCACCGAACCGCTGCCGGCCCTCTCGGCCACCCTCCACCCCACCGAACCGAGCCCACCCCTCCGACCAACGCTCCAGCCCACCGAGCCCCCCACCCCCCTCCCACCCACACCTCAGCCCACCAAGCAGCCCTCACCCCTCCCGGCCGCCGCCCAGCCCACGCAGCCAACCGAGCCCTCCAGGCCCCTGCCGGCCACCCTCCAGCTCACCAACCAGCCCTCACCCCTCCCGGCCGCGCCCCAGCCCACCCAGCCGACCGAGCCCCCCACGCCCCTGCCGGCCACCTTCCAGCCGGCCGACCCAACCACCACCCCCCAGCCCACCGAACCGCTGCCGGCCCTCTCGGCCACCCTCCACCCCACCGAACCGAGCCCACCCCTCCGACCCGCGCTCCAGCCCACTGACCCCCTCACCCCCCTCCCGGCCACCGCCCGACCGGACGACTCACGCACCGCCCAGCCGGCAGAACCCACCGAACCGCAGCCGCCCCTCCCGGCCACGCTCCAGTCGGCCGACCCAACCACCACCCCCCAGCCCGCCGAACCGCAGCCGCCCCTCCCGGCCACGCTCCAGTCGGCCACCCTCCGCCCTACCGACCACCCCACCGAACCGAGCCCACCCCTCCGACCCACGCTCCAGCCCACCGACCCAGCCACCACCTTTCAGCCCATCCAGCCGACCGAGCCCTCCAGGCCCGCCCGACCAGACGGCCCACATAGTCCCCAGCCCGCCGAACCGCTCCCAGCTCTCTCGGCCACCCTCCGCCCCACCGACCGCCCCACCGAACCGAGCCCACACCTCCGACCCACGCTCCAGCCCACCGAGCCCCCGGCCCCCCTCCCAGCCACCGCCCGACGACACGAATCACGCACCGCCCAGCCGGCAGAATCCACCGAACCGCACCCGCCCCTCCCGGCCACCTTCCAGCCCACCGAGCCCCCCACCCCCATCCCGGCCACCACCCGACGCCACGACTCACCCGCCCCCCAGCCTGCGGAACCCACCGAACCGCAGCCGCCCCTGCCGACCACCTTCCAGCCCACCGAGTCGGGTGGTGGGTGGGCGGAGGACCGGGGGTCCAGGGGGCGGAGCCCCCTGGTCGGGGCGAGGGACACCGGGCAACGAGACGGCGGAGGTCAGCTGGTGGGTGCGGGAGGCACTGTGCAGCAGGACGGCGGAGGTCAGCTGGTGGGTGCGGGAGGCGCTGCGCAGCAGGACGGCGGAGGTCAGCTGGTGGGTGCGGGAGGCGCTGCGCAGCAGGACAGCGGAGGTCGGCTGGTGGGTACGGGAGGCACCGCGCGGCAGGACAGCGCGGGGAATGCCGGGAGCGGCGATGGTGAGGGGCGGCCGTGACGCGGCGTATCGAGGGGCTGTTGCTCGGGCTCGCCGCCGGGGATGCCGCAGGGTGGCCCGCCGCCCGGCACCGCGCGGCCCGGATGCCGGAGTGGACCCGTCGGCTGACCCGGGAGCTGGACACCTTCGCCGAGCACAACGCCACGACCACCCTCCCCGTCCCGATCGCCCTCAATCAGCCCCCGGAACCCCTGCGCCTCGGCCCCTCCGACGACGCCGAATGGGCGGCCTTCGCCGCGGAGGCGGTCCTGCGGGCCGGCGACGACGACGTCCTCGGCGACCTCAGCCGGGACCGCCGTATGCGCGCCGCCATCGACCTCACCTGGACCGCCGTCGCCTCCGAGGTCGCCGCCGCCGCGGACCGCGCCCCGGAGATCGAGTCCGCCGTCCTCCCCCTCCGCGCCCGCATCTCGGTCCGCGCGGGCCTCGGCAATCTCGCCGCCGGCCTGCGCCCGCCCGCCACCGGCCACGACAACCCGCACTACTTCGACGACGCCGCCTGCGTCCGCGCCTGCGTCCTCGCTGTCGCCCACCCCGGCGACCCCCGCCGCGCCGCCGACCTCGCCGAGTTCGACGCCCGCTACACCCAGGACGGCGACGGCGTGCACGGCGCCCGCGCGATGGCGGCGGCCCTTGCCCTCGCCCTGTCCGGCGCCGACACCGACGACTGCGTGGCGGCGGCCCTCGCCGAACTGCCCGCGGAGACGGAGATCGGCCGCAACACCCGCCACGCGCTCGTCCTGGCCCAGGACACCGGCACCGCCTTCGCCCTCGTCCCCCTCCTGGAACACCAGATCGTCGACCACGTCTACAGCTACGGCATCGCCGCCGCCGAGACGGTCCCCGTCGCCCTCGCCCTGACCGCCGCCGCCCGCGGCCGCATCGCCGAGGCGGTCCCCGCGGCGGCCTGTCTGTCCCGGGTCGCCGACTCCGCCCCCGCCCTCGCCGGCGCGCTCACCGGCGCCCTGGGCGGCGGCGCGGCCGTCCCGGAAACCTGGCGGGACGCCTGCCGCACCCTCTCCGGCTGCGCCCTGCCCCGCCTCACGGGCACCGACCTGGTGGAACTCGCCGGACTCCTGGAAGCCGTGCAACGGGCCCGACCAGGAGGATGATTCGGGGCATGACCCCCACAGGAGAAGAAAACGGCGAAAGGTGCCCGAGCGGTCTCGATGAGCGGATCACCGGTGCCCTGGTCGGAGCCGCCGTCGGCGACGCGCTCGGCGGCCCCGTCGAGGGGTACTCCCCCGACCAGATCACCGAGCGGCACGGCGGCCGCGTCCACGGCATCGTCGGCCCCTGGCACGGCGACGCCTGGCGCACCGCCCGCCCCATCGCCCCGTACCACAAGGGCGACGGCCACGTCACCGACGACACCCTGATGACCCACGCGCTGGTCCGGGTCTACGCCCGCGTCCGCGACCACCTCGACGCGTACGCCGTCGCCGACCACCTGGTCCCGGACCTGATGACCGACCCGCGCTGGATCCCCGAGCTGGAGGCCGAGGCGCTGCCCCTGCAGCGCCTGTTCCTCGCCGAGAAGTGGCTGGTGGCACGGCTCGCCTACGGCCATGTGGACCCCAGGGAGGCGGGCGTCGGCAACATCGTCAACTGCGGCGCGGCGATGTACATGGCCCCGGTCGGCCTGGTCAACGCGGCCAACCCGGCCGCCGCGTACGCCGAGGCACTCGACATCGCCGGCGCGCACCAGTCGTCGTACGGCAGGGAGGCCGCCGGGGTCTTCGCCGCCGCCGTCGCCGCCGCGACCGCGCCGGACGCGACCCCGGACTCGGTCGTCGCCGCCTGTCTCTCCGTGGCGAAGGACGGCACACGGGAGGCGATCGAGAAGGTCTGTGAAGTGGCCCGCGGACACGGCGACTTCGAGTCGGCGCTGGTTCCCCTCCGGGAGGCGGTCGCCCCGTACGACACGGTCGGTCCCGACTACCGCGCCCCCTCCCTCGCCGCGCGCCGCCCCTCCCGTCTGCACTCCATCGAGGAACTCCCCGTCGCCCTGGGCATGCTGCTGGTCTCCGGCGGCGACTACCGCCACGCGGTCCTGGGTTCGGTCAACTACGGCCGCGACTGCGACTCGATCGCCACGATGGCCGGCGCCCTCGCGGGTGCCCTCGGCTCGCCCGTGCCCGAGGACTGGTCGAAGACGGTGGCGGAGGCGAGCCGCCTGGATCTGTGGGCACCGGCCCGCGAACTGGCCGAGGTCGCGCGCGAGATCTTCGCACGGGACGTCCGCCGCCGCCGTGCCCACGAGCGCGCCTTCGCCTCCCTGGGAGGCACGGCATGCTCCGACTGACCTGGGTCCAGCCCGAGGACCTTCTGGGCCACGAGCTCCGCCAAGCCCGCCTGGACGGCCGCGAACCGTCGCGAATCGAGGCGCGCTGGCGGGCAGCGGGCGGCCTGGACGCCCCCGAGCGTGCGGGAGCCTCCCCGGAGCGCCCCTCCCGCTACCTCCGTCTCCTCGCCGAGGACCTCCTGGACGAACTCGCCGACCTGCCCAGCACGTTGGCGGACGACGAACCGACGGACCTGGCGAGGATCAAGGCCGCCTGTCCCGACTGGCCCGCGTCACGCGTCTCCACCCGGACGACTCCGCCCGCCCTCGAAGCGGCCTGGCTCGGCCGGGCCATCGGCTGCCTCCTCGGCAAACCGGTCGAGAAGCTCCCCCTGGACGGCGTCCGCACCCTCGCCCGGGCCACCGGCAACTGGCCCCTCACCACCTGGTTCACGGCCAAGGGCGTGCCCCAGGACCTCCTCGCCCAGTACCCCTGGAACCGGCGCTCGGCCGCCACCTCCCTCGCCGAGAACATCGACGGCATGCCCGAGGACGACGACCTCAACTACCCCCTCCTCAATCTCCTCCTCCTCAGACGCCACGGCAGAACCTTCACCACCACCGACGTGGCACGCCTCTGGCTCGACGAGCTCCCGCCCGGCCGCACCTTCACCGCCGAACGCGTCGCCCACCGCAACCTCCTCTGCGGCATCGAACCCCCGCACACCGCCCGCCACCGCAACCCGTTCCGCGAATGGATCGGCGCCCTGATCCGCGCCGACGTGCACGGCTGGACCAACCCGGGCGACCCGGCGGCCGCCGCCGAGCAGGCGTACCGCGACGCGGCCCTCACCCACACCGCCAACGGCGTCTACGCGGCGATGTTCACGGCCGCCACCATCGCCGCCGCGGCCACCGGCACCCAGGCCGTCCACTCCTGCCTGCACACCGGCCGCACGGTGGTCCCGCCCCGCTCCCGCCTGGCCCTGGCGATCGACCACGCCCTCCATCTGGCCGGGAAACACCAGGACTTCGACGACGTGGTGGACGCGCTCCACGCCCGCTACGGCCCCACCCACCACTGGGTCCACGCTCTCCCCAACACCGCCCTGATCACCGCCGCCCTCGCCCACGCGAACGGCGACTTCACCGGCTCCATCTGCCGTGCGGTGTCCGGCGGCTGGGACACGGATTCGGGCGGCGCGACCGCCGGCAGCATCGCCGGCCTCCTCGCCGGCACCCCGGACGCGCTGCCCGACCGCTGGCGGACCCCGCTGAAGAACCGGCTCGCCACCTCCGTCGCCGACTTCGACGGCACCGGCTTCGACACCCTCGCCCACCTCACCCACCTGGAGGCGACCCGCCCATGACCCATATCGTCGTCCTCGGCAGCACGAACATGGACCTCGTCACCTACGTCAGCAAGGCCCCGCAGCGCGGCGAGACCGTGACCGGACGGGAGTTCCGTACGATCCCCGGCGGCAAGGGCGGCAACCAGGCGATCGCCGCCGCACGCGCCGGCGCCACGGTGTCGATGATCGGCGCGGTCGGCAACGACGCGTTCGGCGCCCGGCTGCGCGACACCCTTGAACACTCCGGTGTGGACACCGACTCCCTGCGCACGGTCGAGGGCCCGTCCGGCACCGCGCACATCGTGGTGGACGACGAGGGCGGCAACGCGATCGTCGTCATCCCCGGCGCGAACGGCACCGTCGACCACCTCTCCCCCGGCGACGAGGGCGTGATCGCGTCCGCCGACGCCCTGCTGCTGCAACTGGAGATCCCGATGGCCGCGGTCGTCGCGGGCGCGCAGGCGGCCCGCCGGCACGGTGTGCGCACGGTGCTCACACCCTCCCCCGCGCAGCCGCTGCCGCCCGAACTCTTCGAAGCGACCGAGATGCTGGTGGCGAACGAGTACGAGGCCGTCACCCTCACCGGCCGCACCGACCCGCGCGAGGCGGCCGCCGCCCTGCTGGAGGTGGTGCCGGAGGCCGTCGTCACCCTGGGCGCGTCGGGCAGCCTGTACCGCTCCCGGGGCACCGAGCCGCTGTTCGTGCCCGCGCCCCAGGTGACCGCGGTGGACTCGACGGGCGCGGGCGACACGTTCGTGGGTGCGCTCGCGGTCGCCCTCGCCGAGGAGAAGCCGGTGCGGGAGGCGCTGGCCTGGGCGGCCGCGGCGGCGGCGCTGTCCGTGCAGCGGGAGGGTGCGTCGGCGTCGATGCCGTACCGCCCGGAGATCGATGCGCAGTACAGCGCATGAGCACCCACCGCATGAGCACGCTCCCCGAGAGCACACCCCGCACGCCCACGGCCGCCTCTACGGCCACCGCTACGACCTCGCGCCCCCAGTCCCTCGACGGTCTGCGGGTCCTCGACCTGGCCACCCTCTTCGCCGGCCCCATGGCCGCCACCCTGCTCGGCGACTTCGGCGCCGAGGTGATCAAGGTGGAGCATCCCGGCCGGCCCGACCCGTCCCGGGGACACGGCCCGGCGAAGCACGGGACCGGCCTGTGGTGGAAGGTGCTCGGCCGCAACAAGCGCACGATCACCCTCGACCTGTCCAAGCCCGGCGGGCGCACGACCCTGCTCCGGCTCGCCGCCACCGCCGACGTGGTGATCGAGAACTTCCGCCCCGGCACCCTGGAGAAGTGGGACCTGGGCTGGGCCGAGCTGTCCGCCGCCAACCCACGGCTGATCCTCACCCGGGTCACGGCCTTCGGACAGTTCGGCCCGTACGCGCACCGGCCCGGCTTCGGCACCCTCGCCGAGGCGATGAGCGGCTTCGCGGCCCTGACCGGCGAGCCGGAGGCGCCGCCGACGCTGCCGCCGTTCGGGCTGGCGGACTCGATCGCGGGCCTGGCGACGGCGTACGCCGTGCTGACGGCCCTCGCCGCCCGGGAGCGGACCGGCGAGGGCCAGGTCGTGGACATGGCGATCATCGAGCCGATCCTCGCGGTCATCGGCCCCCAGCCCACCTGGTACGACCAGCTCGGCTACGTCCAGAAGCGCACCGGCAACCGCTCCGCGAACAACGCCCCGCGCAACACCTACCGCACCGCCGACGGCCTCTGGGTCGCCGTCTCCACGTCCGCGCAGTCGGTGGCCGAGCGGGTGATGCGGCTGGTGGGCCGTCCGGAGCTGATCGAGGAGCCGTGGTTCGCCACGGGTGCGGAGCGCGCCGCGCACGCCGATGTCCTGGACGCGGCGGTGGGTGCCTGGATCGGGGCCCGCAGCCGGGACGAGGTGCTCGCGGCCTTCGAGAAGGCGGAGGCGGCGATCGCCCCGGTCCAGGACGTACGGGACGTCATGGCCGACCCCCAGTACCAGGCCCTGGACACGGTCACCACCGTCGACGACCCCGAGCTGGGCCCCCTGCGGATGCAGAACGTCCTCTTCCGCCTGTCCGCCACCCCCGGCGCGATCCGCTGGGCGGGCCGCCCGCACGGCGCCGACACGGAAGCGGTGCTCACCGAGCTGGGTCTCACCCCGGCCGACCTGCACGCCCTGCGCGAGGAGGGCGCGCTGTGACCCCGCCGTTCCCGCTCACCTGGCTCTACGTCCCCGGCGACCGTCCGCACGTCGTGGCCAAAGCGCTGGCCGCGGGCGCGGACGTGGTGGTGATCGACCTGGAGGACGCGGTCGCCCCGGACCGCAAGGAGTACGCCCGCGAGGCCACCGCGGACCTCCTCGCGGACCCCCAGCCGCTCCCGGTCCACGTCCGCGTCAACGCCCTGGACACCGACTGGGCCGCCGCGGACCTGGCCCGACTCGCCTCCCTGCCCGGCGTCCGTGGCCTGCGTCTCCCCAAGGTGACCTCCCCCGACCAGGTACGACAGGTCGCCACATCCACACCCGTCCCTCTCTACGCCCTGCTGGAGTCGGCCCTGGCCATCGAGCGTGCCTACTCCATCGCCTCCGCCCACCCGTCCCTGCGAGGCGTCTCCCTCGGCGAGGCCGATCTCCGGGCCGACCTGGGGGTACGGGCCGACGCGGGACTCGACTGGTCCCGCTCCCGCGTGGTCGTCGCCGCCCGCGCGGCCGGCCTCGCCCCGCCGGCCCAGTCCGTCCACCCCGACATCCGCGACCTGGACGGCCTGGCCGCCTCCTGCGCCCACGGCCGCACCCTCGGCTTCCTCGGCCGCGCGGCCATCCATCCCCGCCAGCTTCCCGTGATCGAGCGGGCCTACCTCCCCACCGAGTCGGAGATCGAGCACGCGGAAACCATCATCAAAGCCGCCGCCACCAACGAAGGCGCCCAAGCCCTCCCCGACGGCCGCTTCATCGACGCCGCCGTCGTCACCATGGCCCAGCGAACCCTTGCCTTGACCAGGAGGGGGTGAGCAGCGCTCCTGCACGCACCGAGGGCGCCCGGAAACGTTCCGGGCGCCCTCGGCGTCGTCGTACGGCGCGTGTCAGCTCTTCTTGGTCGCGGACTCGGTCTCGTCCTGCGGCTCCGCCTCGGGCTCGGGCTCGGGCTCCGCATCCGGCTCGGCCTTGTCCTCGGCCTTGTCCTTGACCTCGTCAACGGTGTCGTCGGCCTCGGCGGCCTCGGTGGCGGCCTCGCCGTCAGAGGGGCCCTCGGGGGAACCGTCGGAGACGGCCGCCGGTTCGACCACGGCCTCGCGGCCCGGGCGCTGCTTCGCGGAGATCACGATGTACGTGACCGCCAGCAGGAACAGGATCAGCGCGGTCCAGTCGTTGAGGCGGAGGCCGAGGATGTGGTGGGCGTCGTCGACGCGCATGTACTCGATCCAGCCACGGCCCACGCAGTACGCGGCGACGTACAGGGCGAAGGCACGGCCATGGCCCAGCTTGAAGCGACGGTCGGCCCAGATGACCAGGAGGCCCACGCCGATGCACCACAGCGACTCGTAGAGGAAGGTCGGGTGGTAGTAGCCCGGCACCCGGCCGCCCTCGGAGGAGGTGATGTGCAGCGCCCACGGAAGATGCGTCTCGCGCCCGTACAGCTCCTGGTTGAACCAGTTGCCCCAGCGGCCGATGGCCTGCGCGAAGGCGATGCCGGGGGCGATGACGTCGGCGTAGGCGGGCAGCGGGATGCCCCGGCGCCGGCAGCCGATCCACGCGCCCACCGCGCCGAGCGCGATCGCGCCCCAGATGCCCAGGCCGCCCTCCCACACCTTGAAGGCGTTCACCCAGTCACGGCCCTCGCTGAAGTACAGCTCGTAGTCCGTGATCACGTGGTAGAGACGGCCACCGACGAGGCCGAAGGGCACCGCCCAGACCGCGATGTCGGCGACCGTGCCGGAGCGCCCGCCGCGGGCGATCCAGCGCTTGTTGCCGAGCCAGACGGCAACGAAGACGCCGGCGATGATGCAGAACGCGTAGCCGCGCAGCGGAATGAGACCGAGGTGCCAGACCCCGTGCGACGGGCTGGGAATGTAGGCAAGTTCCATGGCAGGGTCGACGCTACCGTGCCGGGCCGCACCGACGGCAGGCAGCCCGGCTACGGGTCCATAACGGGCGGGTGAGAAACAGCTCACCCTTGCTGGGCCTCCACCATCTGCTTGAGCTTGTCCGGCGTCAGCGTCTGGTCCTGGTAGATGTTCTTGCCGCCGAACAGCACCGTGGGCGTCCCGCCGAAGTGACCGGCCTTGAAGGCCGCGTGGGACTTGTTCACCCAGCTGTTGTGGGTGCCGTCCTTGACGCACTTCCGGAACGCGGGGGTGTCGAGACCGTTCACCTTGCCGGCCAGTTCGATCAGCTTCGCGTCGTCGCCGAAGGCGTCGTCGGTCTCCGGGGGCTGGTTCTCGTACAGCACGTCGTGGAAGTCGCGGAACTTCCCGGCGTCCTGGGCGCAGGCCGCCGCGTTGGCCGCGCGCAGCGAGCCGGTGCCGCCGAGGTTGCCGTCGATCAGCCGGACCAGGTGGTAGTCGATTCTGAGCTTGCCGGCGTCGACCAGTTCGTGGAGCACGGGGCGGTACCGCGTCTCGAAGCTCTGGCAGGCCGGGCAGCGGAAGTCCTCCCAGACCGTGAGCGTGGACTTGGCACCGTCCTTGCCGACCGGGATCGCGAGGCTGTCCTTGCCCTGCGCGCCCGAGGGCGCCACGACCGGGCCCGCGCTCTTCTCGCCCTTCTCCTTGCCCGCGTTCGCGGCGATCACGCCGATCACCGCCGCGAGCCCGAGGACGCAGACGACACTGGCCCCCACGATCAGCGCGCGCCGCCGCTTCTCCGCGGCCTTCTGCTTCTCGCGCTCCACCGCCAGCCGCTCCCGGGCGGTGCGCTTTCCGTCACGGTTCTTCTCGCTCACACCCCCAGAACGAACCGGGGAGGCGCAGCGCGCCTCCCCGGCCGGAGGTCCACCCCTTCGAGTGACCGCATGCCCTACCAGGGGAAAGTGACGATCAGTTATGAAGAGTGACGGACAGTCGCAGGCGTGTCACGCCTGGCGGCGCACGCCCTTCGCCAGGTCACCGGCGAGCTCGCGCACCGCCTCGATCCCGGACGCGTGATCCGCGGCGTCCAGCATCCGCTTCACGAACGCCGAGCCGACGATGACGCCGTCCGCGAAGCCGGCGACCTCGGCGGCCTGGGCCGCGTTGGAGACGCCGAGGCCGACGCAGACGGGCAGGTCGGTGCCGGTGGCGCGGGTGCGCCCCACCAGGTCCTGGGCCTGCGCGCCGACGGACTCGCGGGTGCCGGTGACGCCCATCAGCGAGGCCGCGTAGACGAAACCACTGCCCGCCGCGGTGATCTGGGCGAGGCGCTCGTCCTTGCTGCTGGGGGCGACCACGAAGACCGTGCCAAGGCCGTGCTTCTCGGCGTGCTCCCGCCACAGGGCCGACTCCTGGACCGGCAGGTCGGGCAGGATGCAGCCCGCGCCGCCCGCGTCGGCCAGCTCGGCGGTGAAGCGCTCCACGCCGTAGCGGTCGATGGGGTTCCAGTACGTCATGACGAGGACCGGCTTGCCGGTGGCCTCGTGCGCCTCGCGGACGGTCCGCATGACGTCCGCGATCTTCACTCCGCCGCGCAGCGCGATGTCGTCGGCGGTCTGGATGACCGGGCCGTCGAGAACGGGGTCGCTGTGCGGCAGGCCGACCTCGACGACGTCGGCGCCGCCGTCGAAGGCGGCCTTGATCGCCTCGATGCCGCCGTCCACGGTCGGGAACCCGGCCGGGAGGTAGGCGATGAGCGCGGCCCGGCCCTCGGCCTTGGCGGCGGCGAGGGTGTCGGACAGCAGCTGGAGGTTCCCGCTCACTTGGCGTCCCCCTCGATCTCGGCGGTGTCGGCTTCGTTGGCGGCCACCTCGGCGTCGGTGTCGTAGAGGCCGAAGTAGCGGGCGGCGGTGTCCATGTCCTTGTCGCCGCGGCCGGAGAGGTTGACGACGATCAGGCCGTCCTTGCCCAGCTCCTTGCCGACCTCCAGGGCGCCGGCCAGGGCGTGGGCGCTCTCGATGGCCGGGATGATGCCCTCGGTGCGCGACAGCAGGCGCAGGGCCTGCATGGCGGCGTCGTCGGTGATCGCGCGGTACTCGCCGCGGCCGGAGTCCTTGAGGTAGGAGTGCTCGGGGCCGATGCCGGGGTAGTCGAGGCCGGCCGAGATCGAGTACGGCTCGGTGATCTGGCCCTCCTCGTCCTGCAGGACGTAGGAGCGGGAGCCGTGCAGGATGCCGGGCTCGCCCGCGGTCAGGGTGGCCGCGTGCTCGCCGGTCTCCACACCGTGCCCGGCCGGCTCGCAGCCGATCAGGCGGACCCCCGCGTCGGGGATGAAGGCGTGGAAGAGGCCGATGGCGTTGGAGCCGCCGCCGACGCAGGCGACGGCGGCGTCGGGGAGGCGTCCGGCGCGCTCGAGGAGCTGGCGGCGGGCCTCCACGCCGATGACGCGGTGGAAGTCGCGGACCATCGCCGGGAAGGGGTGGGGACCCGCGACCGTGCCGAACAGGTAGTGGGTGTGGTCGACGTTGGCGACCCAGTCGCGGAAGGCCTCGTTGATGGCGTCCTTCAGCGTGCGGCTGCCGGACTTCACCGCGACGACCTCGGCGCCGAGCATGCGCATGCGGGCCACGTTGAGGGCCTGGCGCTGGGTGTCGATCTCGCCCATGTAGATGGTGCAGTCGAGGCCGAACAGGGCGCAGGCGGTGGCGGTGGCGACGCCGTGCTGGCCGGCGCCGGTCTCCGCGATGACGCGGGTCTTGCCCATGCGCTTGGTGAGCAGGGCCTGCCCGAGCACGTTGTTGATCTTGTGGGATCCGGTGTGGTTGAGGTCCTCGCGCTTGAGGAACACCCGGGCGCCACCGGCGTGTTCGGCGAACCGCGGCACCTCGGTGAGGGCGCTGGGGCGGCCGGTGTAGTTCACGAGCAGGTCGTCGAGCTCGCGGGCGAACTCGGGGTCGTGCTTCGCCTTGTCGTACTCGACGGCGACCTCGTCCACGGCGGCGACCAGCGCCTCCGGGATGAACTTGCCGCCGAAGGCGCCGAAGTAACCCTCGGCGCTGGGGACTTGACCCTCGGGGTCGGGAATGAAGAACTGGCTGGGCATGCGGATACCTCGCAGGGGCTGAGCCCCGGGTTGCTGGACTTGGGGTACGTGCTGGGCGTGCGCGCGCTGTGCTCGGGCGTGCTGTCCCACCTGCCCGCCGCGCTGTCGGCACTGCGGCCGGACGGCGGCGGGGCCGGCGAAGATCTCACAGGACCGGCGGTAGCCCCATCGTGCACCAAAAGCCCACAAAGGCAACCGGAGTTCGAAGGGAGAGGCGGCTCAGCTCACCGCGGGTGACACGCGCGCACCCTCGTGCCATCGCATGCCGTTCACCTGGCCGGGCTCGTCACCGATCACATAGCGGACCCGCCGCCCGTGCACCCGCCGCGCGGGGGCACGGCAGCCACGGGGCCGGCAGCCGCGGGCGAGGCGGGCATAGGGGTCCCGCGTCGCCGTGGTGATCGGAAGAGTCATCGGGGCCAGCCTAGCGAAGGATCAGCCGCGGCCGTGCCGCAATGCGGGGTGCTCGCCCGCCGCGACCAGGTCGGCGACGGCCGTCTTGGGGTCGCGTCCGGTCACCAGGGACTCGCCGACCAGGACGGCGTCGGCGCCCGCGTTGGCGTAGGCGATCAGGTCGTGCGGCCCGCGCACGCCGGACTCGGCGACCTTCACGATGCCCTCGGGGATCTCCGGGGCGACCCGCTCGAAGGTGCCGCGGTCGACCTCCAGGGTCTTCAGGTTGCGCGCGTTGACGCCGATGACCTTGGCGCCGGCGTCCACCGCGCGCTCGGCCTCCTCCTCGTCGTGGACCTCGACGAGCGGGGTGAGGCCGATGGAGACGGCACGCTCGATCAGCGACTCCAGGGCCGGCTGGTCCAGGGCGGCCACGATCAGCAGCGC
The DNA here is from genome assembly GCF_040643735.1 of Streptomyces sp. NPDC047085. Classification (NCBI taxonomy): domain Bacteria; kingdom Bacillati; phylum Actinomycetota; class Actinomycetes; order Kitasatosporales; family Streptomycetaceae; genus Streptomyces; species Streptomyces sp. NPDC047085. The sequence goes on along the minus strand of NZ_JBEYUW010000001.1, from coordinate 997,918 downwards.
GAGGTCGGCGCCGTACGCGCGGGCCTCCCACAGCTGGTACGACGTGACGATGAAGTCCTTGCGCAGCACCGGGATGTCCACGCGGGCGCGGACGGCCTCCAGGTCGGCGAGCGAGCCGCCGAAGCGGCGCTGTTCGGTCAGGACGGAGATGACGGCGGCACCGCCCGCCTCGTAGTCGGCGGCGAGTCCCGCCGGGTCGGCGATGGCGGCCAGCGCGCCCTTGGACGGGCTGGAGCGCTTGACCTCGCAGATGACCTTGACCCCGTCGCCCTTGAGGGCGGCGACGCCGTCCTTGGCGGCGGGAGCCTTGGCCGCGCGCTCCTTGAGCTCGTCGAGGCTGACGCGTGCCTGCCGCTCCGCAAGGTCGGCCCGGACTCCGTCGATGATCTCGTCGAGCACACTCACGCGAGCGGCCCCCTTTCAGACGGTGGTTCCTGCGGTTGCCCGCCGGGTTCGAAAACCCATGGTCACTGCGATGGTATCCGGAGGAGGGGCAAGGGTTCGCATCCGGTGGGAGCCGGTCCCACTACCTGGACGTTCGCTGTTGGATCAAGGATGCAGCCAGCCACCGAACGGCAGGTTCCGGACAGCGCTGAAGACCAGCAGCAACGCGCCGACGGCCCACATCTGGACCTTCCCGAGCCCGATCCGCACCGGTCGGCCGCGCACCGCGCGGACCACCCAGAAGGTCCACACCACCGCGAAGACCAGGTAGGCGGCCACGCCCGCCGCGTTGTCCCGCAGGGCGCCGAGCAGGTCCCCGTGGATGAAGGCGTGGGCGCTGCGCAGTCCCCCGCAGCCGGGGCAGTACAGCCCGGTGAGCCGGTACAGCGGGCACACCGGGTAGTGGCCGGGCTCGTTCGGATCGACGGCACCGACGTACGCGAAGGCCCCGGCCACGGCCGCGAGGACGCCGGCCGGCACGGCGAGCCGCCGCCAGAGAGGGTCCCCCCGCTCGAGCGCAGCGGGGAGCGGGGGAGGCTCGGGCGGCCCCGCCACCGGTCCGGCGGGCGCGAACGTACGCGGGGTGGTCCCGCTGTCGGCAGTCACCCTCGCATTCTGCCCGCCGTCGCGGCCTCCCGCGCGAGGGACCCCGCCCCACAGGCCCCCGACCCCCGGGAACGCGCGAGGGGCGGCCCGGCACCCTCTTGGTGCGCGGGGCCGCCCCTCGGGACGTGCCTGATGTCAGCTCTCGGCGGCGACCGGCTCGCGGGTCGCGGCGGGGGCCACGTGCGCGACGGTGTGGTTGTTCTTCGGCTGGCCGAGGCCCATGGCGCGCATGACGGCGCCGACGACGCCGCCGAGGACCACGATCGCCATGCCGGCCCAGAAGCCGACCGGCTGGGCCATCACCATGAAGGCGCCCGCTACGCAGAAACCGATGAAGGCGATGGTGACGCCGGTCCAGGCGGCCGGGGTGTGACCGTGGCTGCTGCCCGCCATGACTTGCTCCTCGTTGCTGTGGACGTGTCCGTAGTACGCGTCGTACGTGTCGTACGTTTCCGAGCCCGCCCGTCACTCGCCGAGCCGGACGCTCGTGGTCCATTGTCCCGTACGCGAACGCGCGACGGACGCGGGGGTGACGTCTGGTTCGCCACATCCAGCGACACCCGGGCGACGGCCCGCGGGTGCGGTCGTGGGTCAGCCGCCGGTCGGGTCCTCGCCGCGGTCCAGGGCCTTCCAGATCTCCTCGGGGCGCTCGGGGTCGGCCGGGCGCGCCGTGCGCCGCGGGCGGTCGGCGCCGCGCTCGTAGCGGCCCGACATGGCGGGCCACAGGCGGCCGTAGCGCAGGGCGAGCAGCCCGGCGAGCAGGATCAGGACCCCGCCGACGGCGGCGACGTACGGCCAGCCGGTGTGGGTGAGCGCGGCGACCGTGGCGGAGGTGTCACCGGTGGCCTCGGCGGCCTTGTCGTCCAGCGCGGAGCTGTCCGAGGCGCCGGCGAGCGCGGCGGCGACGATGCCGGCGCCGGAGAGCGCGAGCAGCCCGGCGACGACCATGCGGCCGGCCCGGCGGACGGCGAACACGGCAACGAGCGCGGCGAGGCCCACTATGGCGAGGGCCGCGGGAACACCGGTGACGTCGCTGCCCCTGGCGGTCAGCGGGAAGGCGCCGCCGGCCACCGTCGCGGTGCCCTCGGACCAGCGCTGCCGGGTCGCGAGCAGCGCCACGGCCGCGCCGAGAGCACCGAAGAGCAGGGCCATGGCGAGGCTCCGCCGCCCGGACCGGGTGGGTGCGGCGGCGTCGGAACGGGGGTGAGGTACGGCAGTCACGTACTCCACTATCGCCCGAACCCCGGGTGAACCGTCACCCGGGGTTCCTATGAGAAGCGCCCCATCGACGTGAGAAAGGCCCTATCGACGCAGCCGGTTGGCCGTGTGCACGGCGCGCAGGACCGCCGCCGCCTTGTTGCGGCACTCCTGGTCCTCGGCGACCGGGTCGGAGTCGGCGACGATGCCCGCGCCGGCCTGGACGTAGGCGGTGCCGTCCCGCAGCAGGGCCGTACGGATGGCGATGGCGGTGTCGGAGTCGCCGGCGAAGTCGAGGTAGCCGACGCAGCCGCCGTACAGGCCGCGCCGGGACGGTTCGAGTTCGTCGATGATCTGCATCGCGCGGGGCTTGGGGGCGCCGGAGAGGGTGCCCGCCGGGAAGCACGCGGTGAGCACGTCGAAGGCGGTGCGGCCCGCGGAGACCTTGCCGGTGACCGTGGAGACGATGTGCATGACGTGCGAGTAGCGCTCGATCGACATGAAGTCGACGACCTCCACCGAGCCGGGCTCGCAGACCCGGCCCAGGTCGTTGCGGCCGAGGTCGACGAGCATGAGGTGCTCGGCGCGCTCCTTGGGGTCGGCGAGCAGCTCCTCGGCGAGGGCCTGGTCCTCCTGCGGGGTGGCGCCGCGGTGCCGGGTGCCGGCGATGGGGTGGACCATGGCGCGCCCGTCCTCGACCTTCACCAGCGCCTCGGGCGAGGAGCCGACGACGTCGAACCCCTCGAAGCGGAACAGGTACATGTACGGGGACGGGTTGGTGGCCCTGAGGACCCGGTAGACGTCCAGGGCGCTCGCGGTGCACGCGGTCTCGAAGCGCTGGGAGGGCACGACCTGGAAGGCCTCGCCCGCGCGGATGCGCTCCTTGATGTCCTCGACGGCCGCCTGGAAGTCGGGGCCGCCCCACAGCGCGGTGTACTCGGGCAGTTCGGAGGGCGGCAGGACGGCCGGGGGCTGGGCGACCGGCCGGGTCAGGTCGGCCTCCATGGCGTCCAGACGGGCCACGGCGTCGGCATAGGCCTCGTCCACGCCGGTGTCCAGGTCGTTGTGGTTGATCGCGTTGGCGATCAGCAGGACCGAGCCCTCCCAGTGGTCCATGACGGCGAGGTCGCTGGTGAGGAGCATGGTCAGCTCGGGCAGTCTGAGGTCGTCGCGCTCGCCGGGGCCGATCTTCTCCAGGCGGCGGACGATGTCGTAGCCGAGGTAGCCGACCATGCCGCCGGTGAAGGGCGGCATGCCCTCGTGGTGCGGGGTGTGCAGGGCCTGGATGGTGGCGCGCAGGGCGGCGAGCGGGTCGCCGTCCGTGGGTACGCCGACCGGTGGGGTGCCGAGCCAGTGCGCCTGTCCGTCGCGCTCCGTCAGTGTCCCGGCGGACCGGACACCGACGAAGGAGTAGCGGGACCAGGAGCGGCCGTTCTCGGCGGATTCCAGGAGGAAGGTGCCGGGGCGTTCGGCGGCGAGCTTGCGGTAGAGCGCGACCGGCGTGTCGCCGTCGGCGAGGAGCTTACGGGTGACCGGGATGACGCGCCGGTCGGTGGCGAGCTTGCGGAAGGTCTCGAGGTCCATGGCGGCAGACCTTACTGATCCTGGCCCGGCGTGCCGGAGACTTCGTCCTTCAGCAGGACGTCGGCATCGAAACACGTGCGGGCGCCAGTGTGGCAGGCGGCACCCACCTGGTCCACCCTGACCAGCACGGTGTCGGCGTCGCAGTCCAGGGCGACGGACTTGACCCACTGGTAGTGGCCCGAGGTGTCACCCTTGACCCAGTACTCCTGGCGGCTGCGGGACCAGTACGTGCAGCGGCCGGTGGTCAGGGTGCGGTGCAGGGCCTCGTCGTCCATCCAGCCGAGCATCAGTACCTCGCCGGTGTCGTACTGCTGGGCGATGGCGGGGACGAGCCCGTCGGCGCTGCGCTTGAGGCGTGCGGCGATCTCGGGATCGAGGCTGGTGGGGCGGGGGTTGCCGGACGTACTGGTCATGGGTGCCATTGTGCCGCTTGGCGGGGGCGGTGACGGTGGGTGTCCGGTGTGCGGACTTTCCGTATGGTCGTAGGCTGATCTCATGTCGACCTTCGCCAAGCGTGAACGGCTGCTGCTCGCCGACCTCTTGGAAACCGTCGGTCCGGACGCCCCGACGCTGTGCGAGGGCTGGGCGGCCCGGGACCTGGCCGCGCACATCGTGGTGCGCGAGCGGCGCCCGGACGCGGCCGGGGGCATCCTCGTCAAGCAGCTCGCCGCCCGCCTGGACCGGGTGATGGAGGAGTTCGCGGCGAAGCCGTACGAGGAGCTGCTCGCGCTGATCCGTACGGGTCCGCCGCGGTTCTCGCCGTTCGCGGTGAAGCAGGTGGACGAGGCGTCGAACACGGTCGAGTTCTACGTCCACACGGAGGACGTGCGGCGCGCCCAGCCGGACTGGAGCCCGCGCGAGCTGGACCCCGTGTTCCAGGACGCCCTGTGGTCGCGTCTGGAGCGGATGGCCCGCCTGCTGGGCCGGGGCGCGCCGACCGGTCTGGTGCTGCGCCGCCCGGACGGCCAGACGGCGGTGGCGCACCGGGGCACTCCGGTGGTCACGGTGACCGGTGAGCCGTCGGAGCTGCTGATGTTCGCGCACGGCCGCAAGGACGTGGCCCGGGTGGAGCTGGAGGGCGACGCGGACGCGATCACGAAACTGCACGAGTCCAGGCAGCTGGGCATCTAGTCCAGGCAGCTGGGCATCTGAGGGACACGGGAGCCGCCCCGCCATGATCAAGGTCGCGATGACGAGCGTCTACGTGGACGACGTGGCGAAGGCGCACGCCTTCTACACGGAGGTCCTGGGCTTCGAGACCCGGGTGAACATGGACCTCGGCGGCGGCACGCTGTTCGTCACGGTGGGCGCGCCGCACGGGGCCCAGCGGGATCTCCAGCTGCTGCTGGAGCCGGGCCAGGGCCCGATCGCCGAGCCGTACCGCACGGCGCTGTACGCGGCGGGGATCCCGAGCATCGTCTTCTCCGTGGAGGACCTGCCCGCGGAGTACGACCGGCTGCGCGGCCTCGGGGTCAGGTTCCCGCATCCGCCGCGGGAGCAGGGGCCGGTGCTGGCGGCGGTGTTCGACGACACGGTCGGCAATCTGGTGCAGCTGACCCAGCCGCTGGGGTGAGCGTGCGGTACGGGCGTCCCGGGTGACCCTCAGGCCGCGAGACGCCCGCCTCCACCTCGGACTACCGGACGGGGTGTCCCGCCTCCCGCAGGGTCTGCTTGACCTCGCCGATGCGCAGGTCACCGAAGTGGAACACGGAGGCGGCCAGGACCGCGTCCGCGCCCGCCTCGATGGCCGGCGGGAAGTCGGCCAGCTTGCCCGCGCCGCCGGAGGCGATCACCGGGACGGTCACGTGCTTGCGGACGGCCGCGATCATCTCCAGGTCGTAGCCGTCCTTGGTGCCGTCGGCGTCCATGGAGTTGAGCAGGATCTCCCCGGCGCCCAGCTCGGCGGCCCGGTGCGCCCACTCGACGGCGTCGATGCCGGTGCCCTTGCGGCCGCCGTGGGTGGTGACCTCGAAGGAGCCGGACTCGTTCCGGCGCGCGTCCACGGACAGCACCAGCACCTGCCGGCCGAAGCGCTCGGCGATCTCCCGGATCAGGTCGGGGCGGGCGATCGCGGCCGTGTTCACGCCCACCTTGTCGGCGCCCGCCCGCAGCAGCTTGTCCACGTCCTCGGCCGTGCGGACGCCGCCGCCGACCGTCAGCGGGATGAACACCTGCTCCGCGGTGCGGCGCACCACGTCGTACGTCGTCTCCCGGTTGCCCGAGGACGCGGTGATGTCCAGGAACGTCAGCTCGTCGGCGCCCTCGGCGTCGTACACCTTCGCCATCTCGACGGGGTCGCCCGCGTCGCGCAGGTTCTGGAAGTTGACGCCCTTGACGACCCGGCCGTTGTCCACGTCCAGGCAGGGGATGACTCGGACCGCCAGGGTCATGACTGCTCAGGCTCCTCTGAATGCTTCAAGCTCTACTTCGACCAGGATGCGCGGATCGACGAAGCCCTCGACCACGATCAGGGTCGAGCACGGGCGCACGGAGTCGAACAGCTCCTTGTGGGCCCGCCCCGCCTCGTCGACGTCGCGCACATGGCTCAGGTACATGCGGGTGCGGATCACGGACTCGAGGCCGAGTCCGAACTCCTTCAGTGCGTCGAGGGCGTTGCCGAAGGCGACCTTGGTCTGCTCGTACGGGTCGCCCTCGCCGTAGAGCACCGTTCCCTTGAAGGACGTGGTGCCCCCGACGGACACGCGGTCGCCCGCCGCGACGGCGCGCGCGAACCCGAAGCTCTCCTCCCAGGGACTTCCGCTCTGCACGCGCCGCACGGCATCGGTCATGACGACACAGCCTCCAAGGCCTCTTCCAGGGTGAACGCCTTCGCGTACAGGGCCTTCCCGACGATGGCCCCCTCGACACCGAGGGGTACCAGCTCGGCGATGGCGCGCAGGTCGTCCAGCGACGACACGCCGCCGGAGGCCACGACCGGGCGGTCCGTCGCGGCGCACACGTTGCGCAGCAGCTCCAGGTTGGGGCCCTGGAGGGTGCCGTCCTTGGCGATGTCGGTGACGACGTAGCGGGCGCAGCCCTCCTTGTCGAGGCGCTCCAGCGTCTCGTAGAGGTCGCCGCCGTCGCGGGTCCAGCCGCGGCCGCGCAGGGTGGTGCCGCGCACGTCCAGGCCGACCGCGATCTTGTCGCCGTGCTCGGCGATGACCTTGGCGACCCACTCCGGGGTCTCCAGGGCGGCGGTGCCGAGGTTCACCCGGGTGCAGCCGGTGGCGAGGGCGGCGGCGAGGGTGTCGTCGTCGCGGATGCCGCCGGACAGCTCCACCTTGATGTCCATCGCCCGGGTCACCTCGGCGATCAGCGCCCGGTTGTCACCGGTGCCGAAGGCCGCGTCCAGGTCGACCAGATGCAGCCATTCGGCGCCCGCGCTCTGCCAGGCGAGGGCGGCCTCCAGCGGGGAGCCGTAGGACGTCTCGGTGCCGGACTCGCCGTGCACGAGGCGGACGGCCTGGCCGTCGCGGACGTCGACGGCGGGGAGCAGTTCGAGCTTGGCCATGGTCTACAGGGTTCCGATCCAGTTGGTGAGGAGCTGGGCTCCGGCGTCGCCGGACTTCTCGGGGTGGAACTGGGTGGCCCACAGGGCGCCGTTCTCCACGGCGGCCACGAAGGGCTTGCCGTACGTCGACCAGGTCACCTTCGGCGGGTGCATGAGCGGGTTGAGCGTCTCGAAGGTCCAGTCCTGGACGGCGTACGAGTGTACGAAGTAGAACCGGGCCTCGGGGTCGAGACCGGCGAACAGCTCCGAGTCGGCCGGGGCGTCCACGGTGTTCCAGCCCATGTGCGGGACGATGTCGGCCTCCAGCGGTCCGACCGTGCCGGGCCACTCGTCCAGGCCCTCGGTCTCCAAGCCGTGCTCGATGCCGCGCGCGAACAGGATCTGCATGCCGACGCAGATGCCCATCACCGGGCGCCCGCCGGACAGCCGGCGGTCGACGACCCAGTCGCCGCGTGCGTCGCGCAGGCCCCGCATGCAGGCGGCGAACGCGCCGACGCCCGGCACCAGCAGGCCGTCGGCGTTCATCGCCTTGTCGAAGTCACGCGTGATCTCGACGTCGGCGCCCACGCGCGCGAGGGCCCGCTCGGCGGAGCGGACGTTGCCGAAGCCGTAGTCGAAGACGACGACCTTCTTGCCGCCGGTGCTCAATTCCACACCTCCAGCCGCAGGACGCCCGCGACCAGGCACAGGCCCGCGGAGATCGACAGCAGCACGATCAGGCTCGTGGGCATCTTCTGCTTGACGAAGGAGATGATCCCGCCGACCAGGAAGAGGCCGACGACGATCAGGATGGTCGACAGACCGGTCATGGTTACAGCGCGCCCTTCGTCGACGGGAGGATGCCGACGGCGCGCGGGTCGCGCTCGGAGGCGTAGCGCAGGGCCCGGGCGAGCGCCTTGAACTGGCACTCCACGATGTGGTGGGCGTTGCGTCCGTAGGGCACGTGCACGTGCAGCGCGATCTGCGCCTGGGCGACGAAGGACTCCAGGATGTGCCGGGTCATCGTGGTGTCGTACTCGCCGATCATCGGCGCCATGTTCTCGGGCTCGGTGTGCACGAGGTAGGGGCGGCCGGACAGGTCGACGGTGACCTGGGCGAGGGACTCGTCCAGCGGGACCGTGCAGTTGCCGAAGCGGTAGATCCCCACCTTGTCCCCGAGCGCCTGCTTGAAGGCGGCGCCGAGCGCGAGGGCGGTGTCCTCGATGGTGTGGTGGGAGTCGATGTGCAGGTCGCCGTCGGTCTTGACGGTCAGGTCGAACAGACCGTGCCGGCCGAGCTGGTCGAGCATGTGGTCGTAGAAGCCGACGCCCGTCGCGATGTCGGTCCTCCCGGTCCCGTCGAGGTCTATCTCGACGAGGACCGAGGTCTCCTTGGTGGTGCGTTCCACGCGTCCCACGCGGCTCATGCGTCCAGCTCCTTCTTCAAGTCACGTACCGCGTCGAGGAACGCGTCGTTCTCCTGCGGGGTTCCGGCGGAGACCCGCAGCCACCCCGGTACGCCGTTGTCCCGGACCAGGACGCCCCGGTCGAGGATCTGCCGCCAGGCGGTGTGCGCGTCCTCGAAACGTCCGAACTGCACGAAGTTGGCGTCGGACTCGATGACGTCGTAGCCGGTCGCGCGCAGTTCGGCGACCAGCCGGTCCCGCTCCGTCTTCAGCTGCTCGACGTACTTCAGCAGCGTGTCGGTGTGCTCCAGGGCGGCCAGGGCGGTCGCCTGGGTGATCGCCGAGAGGTGGTAGGGCAGCCGTACGAGCTGTACGGCGTCCACGACCGCGGGGTGCGCGGCGAGGTAGCCGAGGCGCAGGCCGGCGGCGCCGAAGGCCTTCGACATGGTCCGCGAGATCACCAGGTGCGGCCGGCCTTCGAGCAGCGGCAGCAGCGAGGCGCCGTGGCTGAACTCGATGTAGGCCTCGTCCACGACCACCATGGACGGCTTGGCCGCCTGGGCCGCGTCGTACAGCGCGAGGACCGTCTCGGGCGGAACCGCGTTGCCGGTGGGGTTGTTGGGGGTGGTGATGAAGACGACGTCGGGCTTGTGCTCGGCGATGGCCCGCTCGGCCACCGCGAGGTCGATGTCGAAGTCCTCGTTTCGGGGACCCGAGATCCAGCCCGTGCCCGTGCCGCGCGCGATGAGCGCGTGCATCGAGTACGACGGCTCGAAGCCGATGGCGGTGCGGCCCGGTCCGCCGAAGGTCTGCAGCAGTTGCTGGATGACCTCGTTGGAGCCGTTGGCGGCCCACACGTTCTCGACGCCGAGCGGGTACTTGCCGGTCTTCGTCAGGTACCTGGCCAGCTCGGTGCGCAGCTGGACCGCGTCCCGGTCGGGATAGCGGTTCAGGTTCCGGGCGGCCTCCCGCACCCGCTCGGCGATCCGCTCGACCAGCGGTTCGGGCAGCGGGTACGGGTTCTCGTTCGTGTTCAGCCGTACGGGGACGTCCAGCTGGGGCGCGCCGTAGGGGGACTTGCCGCGCAGCTCGTCCCGTACGGGGAGATCGTCGATTCCGAAGTTCACTTGCTCGTCGGTACCTTCCAGCCGAACCTCGCCTTGATCGCCGCGCCGTGCGCGGGCAGGTCCTCCGCCTCGGCCAGCGTCACCACGTGGTGGGCGACCTCGGCCAGCGCGTCCTTCGTGTAGTCGACGATGTGGATGCCACGCAGGAAGGACTGGACGGACAGACCGGAGGAGTGGCAGGCGCAGCCGCCGGTGGGCAGGACGTGGTTGGACCCGGCCGCGTAGTCGCCCAGCGAGACCGGCGCCCAGGGGCCGATGAAGATCGCGCCGGCGTTCCTGACCCGGTCGGCGACGGCGGCGGCGTCGGCGGTCTGGATCTCCAGGTGCTCGGCGCCGTACGCGTCGACGACCCGGAGGCCCTCCTCGATGCCGTCCACGAGGACGATCGCGGACTGCCGGCCGGCCAGGGCCGGGCGGATGCGGTCCTCGATGTGCTTGGTGGCCGCGACCTGCGGCTCCAGCTCCTTCTCCACCGCGTCGGCCAGCTCGACCGAGTCGGTGACGAGGACGGCCGCCGCGAGCGGGTCGTGCTCGGCCTGGCTGATCAGGTCCGAGGCCACGTGCACCGGGTCGGCGGTGTCGTCCGCGAGGACCGCGATCTCGGTGGGGCCGGCCTCGGCGTCGATGCCGATCTTGCCCGTGAAGTAGCGCTTGGCCGCGGCGACCCAGATGTTGCCGGGGCCGGTGACCATGTTGGCGGGCGGGCAGGACTCGGTGCCGTGGGCGAACATCGCGACGGCGGTGGCGCCGCCGGCCGCGTAGACCTCGTCCACGCCGAGCAGGGCGCACGCGGCGAGGATGGTCGGGTGCGGCAGCCCGCCGAACTCGGCCTGGGCCGGGGAGGCGAGCGCGATCGACTCGACACCGGCCTCCTGCGCGGGCACCACGTTCATGATCACGGAGGACGGGTAGACCGAGCGGCCACCGGGCGCGTACAGGCCGACGCGCTCGACCGGCACCCACTTCTCGGTCACGGAGCCGCCGGGCACGACCTGGGTGGTGTGCGTGCTGCGGCGCTGCTCACGGTGGACCAGCCGGGCCCGGCGGATGGACTCCTCCAGGGCCGCGCGCACGGCGGGGTCGAGGGCCTCCAGCGCGTCGGCGAGCGCCTGGGCCGGGACACGGACGGATTCCAGCCGTACTCCGTCGAACTTCTCGGCGAAGTCGATCAGCGCCGCGTCGCCCCGATGATGCACGGCCTCGCAGATCGGACGCACCTTCTCCAGGGCGGCCTGAACGTCGAAGTCGGCTCGGGGCAGCAGGTCGCGCAGGGCGGGGCCCTCGGGAAGGGCGTCGCCGCGCAGATCGATTCGGGAGATCACGGTCCCAATTCTCTCAGACCGCCGCCGGGAGCCGTCGGCGCGTATCAATGGCTGATACAGAACGTGGCCGAATTCGGAAGATCCCCTTCACCTCTCGTGTTCCACACGTCACTCAGCGGGCATGAACGGCTGTACGAAAGCGCCTGTCGTAGGGGCGGTTGAGGGTGGAGCGCCGATGGTGGAGCCGGTGGTGGAGCTGATGGCGGAGCCGAGGCCGGAGCGCCGACGGCGGAGGGAGAAGGAACAGCGGTGACCGAGGGGGCCGGCGTGGTCGCCGGGGACCTGCCGGACGACCTGACCGCGGCCGAGGCGGGCATGTGGCAGGCCTTCCGCAACGGCAGTGTGTACGACCTGAGCAGCGGGGACGCGGTCGTGGACGATCCGCACGGCGGCCATCCGTGGGGTCCCGAGCGGAGCGTGCGGGCGCGGATCCTCTGCTGGCTGCTGCTGGACGGCCCGCCGGCGCTCGCGGGCCGGGTGTCCGCGCTGAAGCTGACCGGCGTGCGGATCACCGGCACGCTGGACCTGGCGGGCGGCATGGTCACGCCGTACGTGGAGCTGCGCGGCTGCCGCTTCGACGAGGAGGTCCTGCTGCCGGAGGCCCGCTTCACGACCCTGCGCCTGGTGGACTGCGCGGTGCCGCGCCTGGAGGCGGCCCGGGTGCACACCGAGGGCGATCTGCACCTGCCGCGCTGCCGCTTCCAGAACGGGGTACGGCTGACCGACGCGCACATCGGCACGGATCTGCTGCTCAACCAGGCGGTCGTGTACCGGGACCGCAGCGGCCGCTCCATCGCGGCGGACGGCCTGACCGTCGGCCAGGACCTGCAGGCGGAGCTGCTGGAGTCGCACGGGGAGCTGAGCCTGCGCAGCGCCAAGGTGGGCGTGTCGCTGAGCCTGCGCGGTGCGCACCTGTCCAACCCCTACGCCCGGTTGGCCCTGAACGCCCCCCAGCTGACGGTGGGGCGCACCCTGTACCTGACCCCGGCCGGGGTGGGCAGCGCGCTGCTGAGCGGGACCACGCCCGCGCGCGGGACGCGGATCCAGCGGTTCGAGTGCCGGGGCGGGCTGCGGCTGGACGACGGACGGTTCGGGGACGCCGTCGACCTGGAGCGGGCCCGGTTCACCTTCACCGACGACCAGGAGCTGGCGCTGCGCCGCGTCCAGACGCCGGAGCTGCGCTTCCTCGGGGACCGGCCGCCGCGCGGCAAGGTGGTGCTGTCCGGCGCCCGGATCGTCAACCTCGTGGACCACGCGGGCAGCTGGCCGGAGCCGGGCAATCTGCACATGGGCGGCTTCACGTACGAGAACCTCGTCCCGCAGGGCCCGTTCCCGCTGACGCGGCGGCTGGACTGGGTGGCGGCGGCCACCGCCGAGTACAACCCGGAGCCGTACGAGCGGCTGGCCGCGGTGCTGCGCGCGGCCGGCGAGGACGAGGACGCCCGCGAGGTGCTGCTCGCCAAGCAGCGCCGGCGCCGCGAGACACTGCCGCTGGCCGCCAAGTTGTGGGGGTACGCCCAGGACTGGACGGTCGCCTACGGCTACCGGCCGGGCCGGGCCGCGGTGTGGATGGCGGTGCTGTGGGCGGCGGGCACGCTGGCGTTCGCGCACGCCGCCCACCCGCCGATGAACTCCGGCGGCCATCCGACCTGGAGCCCCGCCCTGTTCACGCTGGACCTGCTGCTCCCGGTGATCGACCTCGGCCAGGTCGGCCAGTGGCAGCTGCGCGGCGGCTGGCAGTGGCTGGCGGCGGCGATGATCCTGCTGGGCTGGATCCTGGCGACGGCTGTCGCGGCGGGGGCGACGCGGCTGCTGCGACGGGGGTGACCCTGGCGGGGGAACGTAGCTGGAGTGGCATGAGTGACAGTGGTTGAACTATCAAGATTTACGCTTCTTTGACCCCACGGCATACAACTTTCCACAACTTGCCCAGACCCTCTGGCGCGCTCCCGACCTGCGGTCATTCAATGGTCAGCACCATGGCTCTGCTGCCCGCGTTCCTCCGGACCGCCCGGATGACCCGTCAGGCATCCCGCCTCGCCGCCGCCCCGCCACCGGCCGACGACGAGGCGGTCCTCGACGCGCCCGACGACCGCCTCTCCCCCGCGCTGGTCGCGGCCGGACGCGGCGAGTACGACGCCGCCGCCGCGCTGCTGGCGGCCACCCGCCGGGCGGCAGCCTGGGAGGACCGCGACCGGTACGTGCGCCGCCTGGCCGCCTTCGCCCGGTCCCGCCCCGAGTGGTTCGAGGACTGGCGCGCGGCCGCCCCGGACGACCCCGACGTCCTGCTGGTGGGGACCCAGCTGGCGGTGGACCGCGTCTGGCCCTCGCCGGCCCGGGCCGAGCTGCTGCGCGAGGTGAGCCCCCTGATCACGGCCGCCGCCCGCGCCGACGACCGGGACCCGGTGCCCTGGCGCATCGCGCTGGACCACGCGCGCGGCTCCCGGGCCGGCCACCGGTACTTCGAGGAGCTGTGGGAGGCGGCGGTCCGGCGCGCCCCGCACCACTACGGCTGCCATGTGGCCGCCCTGCGCTATCTGGCCGCCTTCTGCTGCACCGTGTGGGGGGACACTCCCCACACCCCCCACGGCTCCCACCACGAGTGCTTCGACTTCGCCGAGCTGGCCGCGCTCGACGCCCCGGCCGACTCGCTGGTCCAGGCGCTGCCGGCCCGGGCGGCCCTCGGCTATCTGACGGCGGACCGCGGCCCCGAGGTCCCGCGCGAGCGGCTGGACGCGGCGGCCGACCGTGCCGTGGCGCTCTCCGGCCGGTTCCCGGCGGCCGACCCGTGGCCCGCCGAGGTCCGCAACAAGCTGCTCTACGTCCTCGTGGGGCTGGAGCGCTGGGACGACGCCCGCGCCCAACTGCACCTGATCGGCCCCTACGCCACCTCCTACCCCTGGAACCGGGTGTCCGACGACCCGCTCGGCCACTTCATGCGACTGCGCGTGCACCTCCTGACCGGTGCTCCGCACACCGCCCCGGCCGGGTTCCTGCCGACGTCGCCGAGGCCCTCGGGCGAGCACCGCGGACACGTCACCGCCCCCGACCATTAGGCTGGGGCGCCGTGACCACCGTCCGTCTGCCCCTCTTCCCGCTGAACTCGGTGCTGTTCCCGGGACTCGTCCTCCCCTTGAACGTCTTCGAGGAGCGCTATCGCGCCATGATGCGCGAACTTCTGAAGACCCCCGAGGACGAACCGCGCCGGTTCGCCGTCGTCGCGATCCGCGACGGCCACGAGGTGGCGCCGAGCGCCCCGGGCATGCCGGACCCGACCGCGCTGCCCGAGCGGGGCCCGGGCGCGGGCTTCGGGCCCGACCCGCACAAGGCCTTCCACGGGGTGGGCTGTGTGGCGGACGCGGCGACGATCCGGGAGCGCGACAACGGCACGTTCGAGGTGCTGGCGACCGGGACGACTCGGGTACGTCTGCTGTCCGTGGACGCGTCGGGGCCGTTCCTGACGGCGGAGCTGGAGGAGCTGGCGGAGGAGCCCGGCGACGAGGCGGGCGCGCTCGCCGAGGGCGTCCTGCGGTACTTCCGCCAGTACCAGAAGCGGCTGGCGGGCGCCCGTGAGCGCTCCCTGTCCACGAGTGGCGAGCTGCCGGACGACCCCAGCGTGGTGTCCTACCTGGTGGCCGCGGCCATGGTCCTGGACACGCCGACGAAGCAGCGGCTCCTCCAGGCGCCGGACACCGCCTCCCGCCTGCGGGACGAGCTGAAACTGCTTCGCGCGGAGACGTCGATCATCCGTAGCCTGCCGTCGTTGCCCGCGTTCGAGCTGACGCGGACGCCGACCAGTCTCAACTGAGCGAACGAGGCCGACACTCCCGATGGCGAAGAAGTCCAAGAAGCAGCAGTCCGGCGGCACACCCGCGACCGTGGCCCTCACGGCGGCGGGCGTGGCCTTCACGGTGCACTCCTACGACCACGACCCCGCCCACCCCTCCTACGGCGAGGAGGCGGCGGAGGCCATGGGCGTCTCCCCCGACCGCGTCTTCAAGACCCTGGTCGCCGACGTCGACGGCACCCTCACGGTGGCCGTGGTCCCCGTCTCCGGCACCCTCGACCTCAAAGCCCTGGCCTCGGCGGTGGGCGGCAAGCGGGCCACCATGGCCGACCCCACCCTCGCCGAACGCACCACCGGCTACGTCCGAGGCGGCATCTCCCCCCTGGGCCAGCGCAAAAAGCTCCCCACGGTCCTGGACGACTCGTCCACCGACCACCCCACGATCTGCATCTCGGCAGGCCGCAGGGGCCTGGAAGTCGAACTCTCCCCAACCGACCTGGCGAACCTGACGAACGCGGTCCTGGCCCCGATCGGCCGAGGCTGACCCCACCCTGAGCCGAGGCTGACCCCAGCCTGAGCCGAGACCCAACCCAGCCTGACGCCGAGACGGAACCCGCCCCAAGGCCGAGACTCAACCCACCCCAAGGCCGAGACCGAACGCAGCCCGGAACCGAGACTCCACCCACGCGACGCCGAGCCCGAACCCACCCGGGACCGAGACTCCGCCCGGCCTGACGCCGAAACGGCCCCCCACGGACCGAAACCGAATCCACGCCGAAACCGAGACTCAACCCACCCGAGACCGAACCCGAACCCACCCGGGACCGAGCCCGAACCCGCCCCGAGACCGAGACTCGACCCCGCCCTGAGACGGCATCCATCCAGCCGACCGAGACGGGTGGGCGGGTGGGCAAGTGGGGTCCAGGGGCGGAGCCCCTGGCGGGGTCTGGGGCAGCGCCCCAGCTACGGCAACTCCCGCCTACGTCAGCTCGGGATCCCGAGGTCCGAACAGCGCGGTCAACCCCAGGTGCACCAACAGCGCGGCGAACGGCCACGCCAACAACGCCCCCTTCGCCCCCAACTTCAGCGGCGCCGAGAAGGTGACCCCCTTCCCCACCGCCCTCGCGTGAGCGATCACGTCGGCGTCGGGCCCGAGCCACACCCCCAGCCGCCACGCCAGCACCGACCCGAGCAGCCCGCCGACCCCGAGCGCCACCACCGACGGCACGCCGCCACGCCGCCGCAGCAGAAAGACGACCAGCGCGCTGACCACTCCGAAGGCCAGCCCCAGCAGCGTGAACGTCCCGTCCACCCCGGCCGCCTGCTCCCCCTCGGAGTCCTTGAGGTACACGACCCAGCTGCGCCCGACCTCGTCCCCCACCAGCGGCACGTGCGGCGCCAGCCACCACCACAGCAGCCCCAACAGCACCCCGCCCAGCGCCACGGCCACCGTGATCACGGCGGCTTCCCGCACTTCGGTCTTCATTCCGGGGCCGTCCTGTTCGTACATGCCCGCGACCGGCGCCCCGGCGGGCGGTCCCTGCCAGATCTGGTGCGCGGAGTCGTCGTGCGGCGGCGGAGGCGGAGTCAGCGGTGCGGTCACCCTGACATCGTGCCAGGTCGCGTCGCGCGCCGCGTCACCGGACGGCGGCCCTGCGGTAGGCCCGGGTGGCCACGGCCAGCGAGATCACCCCGACACCCGCGCACACCCCCAGGTCAGCGAGGACGGCCGCCCAGTCCGGATGCGCCCCGAACGTCCGCGCGTACGCCTCCACGCCGTAGGTCGACGGCAGCAGATCCCGCGCCAGCCGGACGATCTCCGGCATCCGGTCGGCCGGCAGCACACCGAGCAGCAGCGCCGCCGACATGCCCAGCTGCCCGAGCAGGGTGGCCAGTTCGGGCCGCGGCGCGAGCAGCCCGCAGGCGGCGCCGAGCCCGGAGAGCGCGGCGCCGGCGAGCGGGATCACGGCCGCCAGGATCCACAGGTTGGACAGCGGCAGCCCGAACAGCACGCATCCGAAGACCGCGGTGACCAGAGTCCCGGGCACGGTGAAGGAGGCGTACGCCGCCGCCGCGCCGAGCACCACCGCCGCCGGCGGCACCGGCAGCGTGGCGTAGTGGTCGAGCCCGCCGCTGGCCCGCAGCTGCCCGAAGTACTGCGACAGCAGGTTCAAGGCCACGTACGCGACGACCAGCACCGACGACCCCGCCACCACGGACCGCGCCTCACCACTGCTGTCCACGACGCCCCGCATCATCACGGCGATGCCGACGGACTGGAAGGTGGCCACGAACAGCAGCGGGATGCGCGCCACCCGGGCCCGGGACAGCTGGGCGCGGTAGACGGCCGCCAGCGACGGCCACAGCCGCGCGGGCGGCCCCAGCTCGGCGGCGGCCCGGGCCGTCTCCGGCACCGTCCGGCCGCCGCTCGGCAGAACCTCCGCGGGTACGACACTCACGACGAGCTGCTCCTCTTCCCGACGGCCCCGACGGCCCCAACGGCCCCGCTCACGCCTTCACCAGCCCCTGCCGTGCCGCGCCGCCCAGCGCCAGGTACACGTCCTCCAGGCTGGGCGTGGCGAGCGTGAAGTCGTCCAGGGCGGCGAAGGCGGCCCCGCCGGTCACGGTGGCGACGGCGGCCCGGGCCTCCTCGGGCGCGAGCCGCAGGGTCCAGCGCCGGCCGGACTCCAGGGCCCGCTCGCGCAGCACGGCGATCTCGGGCACCTCCAGCGGCGCCCGCTCCCGCCACACCAGTTCCACCCGCACCTCGCCGGAGACCTGTTCCTTGAGCCCGGCGGGGGTGTCGCAGGCGATGACCCGGCCCTGGTCCAGGACGGCGACCCGGTCGAGGACGGTCTCGGCCTCGATGACGTTGTGGGTGACCAGCAGCACGGTCGTACCGCGCTCGGCCCGCCGCCGGTCCACGGCGGCCCAGACGGCGCGCCGGGCCACCGGGTCCATGCCGGTGGTCGGCTCGTCCAGCACGAGCAGCGGCCGTTCCCCGACGAGCGCGGCGGCGAGGCAGGCGAGCCGCCGCTGTCCGCCGGACAGCTTCTTCAGCGCCCGCGCGGCGATCGGCGTGAGCCCGAGCTCGTCGAGTACGGCGTCCCGCTCGGCCCGTGCCCGCCGTGCGTCCAGGCCCCGCAGCCGTCCGGTGGTCTCGACGGCGAGGGAGACGGTCAGCTCGTCCAGGGCGGTGGAGTCCTGCCCCAGGTAGGCGAGGATCCGCGCGGCCCGCTCGGGGTGCCGGACGATGTCGTGCCCGAGGATCTCCACGGTCCCGCTGTCCGGCCGCAGCAGGCCGGTGAGCTGGCGTACGAGGGTCGACTTGCCGGCGCCGTTCGGCCCGAGCAGCCCGAAGACCTCCCCGCGCCGCACCTCCAGCCCCACCCCGTCGGTGGCCCGCACCTCGGGGGCCCCCGGTGCCCCGCGCCGCTCCTTCACGGCCGGATAGGTCTTCCTGAGCCCGCGCACGCGTACGACCTCGTCGTACCGAAGTGCCTGTCCCGCGCGCGTACTCACAAGGGACGAGACTACGGGGTCCGTCCCCTTCACTCGCCTTTGGGGCCTCTTCTCACCGCTCCACGCCCCCGCCCTACTCCCCCGCGGATACGTTCTCCGCGGCCGCCGGCACGTCGATCTCCCGCCAGAACCCCGCCCGGATGGCGTAACGGTCGTGCTCGTCGATCTGGTCGTCCTTGTGGGCGAGCAGCCCGAAGCGCGCGGCGTACCGCAGCAGCTCGCCGTCGATGCGGTGCGGGACGCGCGGGTACATCGCGGACAGCCGCTGCAGATGGCTCTGGTCGCCGAGCCGGGACATCCAGCGGCGGGCGAAGACCTGCCCCACCTCGTACGGGTCGCCGCCGACGGTGGTGATGTCCTCCTCCCGGTCGGCCCACCGCTGCTCGGCGGTGGTGAGCTGGGCCAGTGTCGGCATGGAGGCGACCTCGGGCGGCTCGGGGACCGCGCCCGGGCGGTCCACCCAGCCCTTGTCGGAGGACCATCTGAGGGTCGCGGTCGCCGGATGCTGCACGGCTGGTGCGCCCGGTCCGCGCAGCGCCGCGAGGTCCTTGGGGGTGGGTACGCCCTTGGACGCGGGCACCCGCTCCTGGTCGCCCTCCGCCGCGGTGGCCGGCGGATGCGCGCCCTCCTCGGCGGTCCGCTCGGCGGCTCCCGCGAGCGCGGAGTCGGGCAGTGGCGCGGAGAGGATCGCGGCGATCTCGGGGCGGGGCGCGGGCGGCGGCGCACAGACACCGGTCAGTTCCTTGGCCCGGACGGCCTGGGTGATCCAGGCCCGGTCCAGCACGCGCCGCTCGTCGGCCTCGGCGACCAGGTCCTCGGACTGGTTGTAGTCGCCGTCGGCGGCCTGGACGGCCCACAGGTGGACGGCGACGCCGTGTTCCTTGGCGGCCATCATGCCGGGCAGCAGGTCGCCGTCGCCGGTGACCAGGACGACGTCGGAGCAGGCGCGGTTGCGGGCCAGCTCGGTCAGCTCGGCGTGCATGGCGGCGTCCACGCCCTTCTGCGCCCAGCGTCCGTCGCTGCGGGTGAGGGCGCCGAGCCGGACGGTGACCCGGGGCATCACGCGCAGCCGGCGATGCTCCGGCTGGGGGACCCGGTCGGGGGCGCCGTCGAACCAGTAGATGCGCAGCAGGGGGCGCTCGGTGTCCGACTCCGCGCGTTCGCGCAGGGCCTGGATCAGCGCGGCGTGGTCGACGGTGATCCGGGACCGCGAGGGCTCTCCCGCGAGGAGGCTGGCGGCGGCTCCCAGCAGATACCCGGCGTCCACCAGGACGATGCAGCGGTCCACGCGACTCACCCTCTTCCCGGGAGGTTTTGCTTCGGACTTCCTTCGAGTCTGCCCGACGGCGCGGGGGTTAACGGCCCGAACTCGATCTTCGGCGTGGCGTTTGCGGGTCCGGCTCGCCCACGCACCCTGTCACACACGGTAATTATCCGACATGCGACTGATGTCAGCGTATGTGAATCTGGTCCCGGCCCTGGCCCCTAGATCCCCCACAGGAGGCAGATCCCCATGGCCAAGAACAAGAAGCAGGATCGTAAGCAGCCGCAGTCCGAGCGCGGTCAGCAGCAGGCCCAGCACACCTCGCCCGCGTCGCAGGCCGAGCAGCACATGTCCCCGGCGACGCCCGCGGACATGTCGCGCAAGGGCAAGCAGAAGAGCTTCGGCCACAACTAAAGGGCAGTTGAAGCCCAGGCACACGGAAGGGGCGCACCCGCCTGGGGTGCGCCCCTTCCCGCTTCATCCGCTCAGCCCGCCAGGCAGGAGGGGCCGAGCAGCACCTTCAGGTCGCCGAAGAGGGCCGGGTCGGGCTTGACCCGGTGCCGGTCCAGGCGCAGCACGGTGGTCTTGCGCGGGCCCTGGAGCTTGATGCGGACCTCGCTGTCGCCCTTGTGGTGGCTGAGGATCTCGCCGAGGCGGCTGACCATGGGCGGGGTGACCTTCACGGCGGGGATGGTGAGGATCACCGGCGCGTTGGTGCCCGCGTTGGACAGGTCCGGGACCATCAGCTCCATGGCGACGAGCCGGGGCACGTCCTCGCGCTTGTCGAGGCGGCCCTTGACGAACACGACCGCGTCCTCGACCAGTTGGGTCGAGATCAGCTGGTAGGTCGCCGGGAAGAACATGCACTCGATGGAGCCCGCGAGGTCCTCGACGGTGGCGATCGCCCAGGCGTTGCCCTGCTTGGTCATCTTGCGCTGCAGGCCCGAGATGATGCCGCCGATGGTGACGACCGCGCCGTCCGCGTGCTCGCCGCCGGTGAGCTGGGCGATGCCCGCGTCCGCCTTGTCGGAGAGCACGTGCTCCAGGCCGAAGAGCGGGTGGTCGGAGACGTACAGACCGAGCATCTCCCGCTCCTGGGCGAGCAGATAGGTCTTGTCCCACTCGTCGTCGGTGAACTGCACGTCGAGTCCGAAGCCGGGCTCGCTGCTGGTCTCCTCGCCCATGCCGCCGAAGAGGTCGAACTGGCCCTCGGCCTCCTTGCGCTTGACCGCGACCACGTTGTCGATCATCGGCTCGTACTGCGCCATGAGCCCCTTGCGGGTGTGCCCCATGGTGTCGAAGGCGCCGGCCTTGATCAGCGATTCCGTGGTGCGCTTGTTGCAGACCACCGCCTCGACCTTGTCGAGGTAGTCGGGGAAGGAGGCGTACTTCCCCTTGGCCTTGCGGCACTTGATGATCGACTCGACGACGTTGGTGCCGACGTTGCGGACGGCGGAGAGGCCGAAGAGGATCACGTCGTCGCCCTGGGCGGCGAAGTTGGCCTCGGACTCGTTGACGTTCGGCGGGAGCACCCGGATGCCCATGCGGCGGCACTCGTTGAGGTACACGGCCGACTTGTCCTTGTCGTCCTTGACGGACGTGAGGAGCGCGGCCATGTACTCGGCGGGATGGTTCGCCTTGAGGTACGCGGTCCAGTACGACACCAGGCCGTACGCGGCGGAGTGCGCCTTGTTGAAGGCGTAGCCGGCGAAGGGGACCAGCACGTCCCACAGGGCCTGGATGGCCTCGTCGCTGTAGCCGTTCTTGCGGGCGCCGGCCTGGAAGATGGTGAAGTTCTTCGCCAGCTCCTCGGGCTTCTTCTTGCCCATCACGCGGCGGAGGATGTCGGCCTCGCCGAGCGAGTAGCCCGCGATGATCTGGGCGGCCTTCTGCACCTGCTCCTGGTAGACGATCAGGCCGTAGGTGACGTCCAGGACCTC
Source organism: Streptomyces sp. NPDC047085 (assembly GCF_040643735.1). NCBI lineage: Bacteria > Bacillati > Actinomycetota > Actinomycetes > Kitasatosporales > Streptomycetaceae > Streptomyces > Streptomyces sp. NPDC047085. The sequence goes on along the minus strand of NZ_JBEYUW010000001.1, from coordinate 976,230 downwards.
CTTGAGCGGCTCCTCCAGCTCGGGGTGGATGGGCGTGATCTCCTGCTGCCCGTTCTTGCGCAGCGCGTAGTTCGTGTGGGAGTTCATGCCCATCGGACCCGGGCGGTACAGGGCCGACACGGCGGAGATGTCTTCGAAGTTGTCGGGCTTCATCAGGCGCAGCAGCGAGCGCATGGGGCCGCCGTCGAACTGGAAGACGCCGAGGGTGTCGCCGCGCTGGAGCAGCTCGAAGGTCTTCGGATCGTCGAGCGGGAGGGCCAGGAGGTCGATGTCGATCCCCTTGTTGGCCTTCACCATCTTGACGGCGTCGTCCATGATCGTGAGGTTGCGCAGGCCCAGGAAGTCCATCTTCAGCAGGCCGAGCGACTCGCAGCTCGGGTAGTCCCACTGCGTGATGGTCACGCCGTCGGTGTGCCTCACCCAGACCGGGACGTGCTCGGTGATGGTCTCGCTGGACATGATCACGCCGGCGGCGTGCACGCCCATCTGCCGGACCAGGCCCTCCACGCCGCGCGCGGTGTCGATGACCTTCTTCACGTCCGGCTCGTTCTCGTACATCCCGCGGACCTCGCCGGCCTCGCTGTAGCGCGGGTGGCTGGGGTCGGTGATGCCGGACAGCGGGATGCCCTTGCCGAGGACGTCGGCGGGCATGGCCTTGGTGATGCGGTCGCCCATCGCATACGGGTAGCCCAGCACGCGCGCGGAGTCCTTGATCGCGTTCTTGGCCTTGATGGTGCCGTAGGTGCCGATCATGGCGACCTTGTCGGCGCCGTACTTCTCGGTCACGTAGCGGATCACCTCGACGCGCCGGCGCTCGTCGAAGTCGATGTCGACATCGGGCATCGAGATGCGCTCGGGGTTGAGGAACCGCTCGAAGATCAGGCCGTGCGGGATCGGGTCGAGGTCGGTGATGCCCATGGCGTAGGCGACGATCGAACCGGCCGCGGAGCCTCGGCCGGGGCCGACCGCGATGCCCTGCTTCTTGGCCCACATGATGAAGTCGGCGACCACGAGGAAGTAGCCGGGGAAGCCCATCGAGATGATGGTGTCCATCTCGTACTCGGCCTGCTTCTGGCGGTCCTCGGGGATGCCGCCCGGGAAGCGGCGCTCCATGCCGCGGCGGACCTCCTCCTTGAACCACGTGACCTCGGTGTAGCCCTCGGGGATGTCGAACTTGGGCATGAGGTCGCGCTTCTGGAACATGCCGGTGGTGTCGACCATCTCGGCGACGAGGAGCGTGTTGGCGCAGCCCTCCTGCCAGGCGTCCGAGGAGTCGATGGCGTACATCTCGTCCGTGGACTTCAGGTAGTAGCCGGTGCCGTCGAACTTGAAGCGGTCGGGGTCGGAGAGGTTCTTGCCGGTCTGGATGCAGAGCAGGGCGTCGTGGGCGCCCGCCTCGTGCGCGTAGGTGTAGTGCGAGTCGTTGGTGACCAGCGGGGGGATGCCGAGCTTCTTGCCGATCTCCAGGAGGCCGTCGCGGACCCGGTGCTCGATGTCGATGCCGTGGTCCATCAGCTCCAGGAAGTAGCGGTCCTTGCCGAAGATGTCCTGGTAGTCGGCGGCCGCCTTGAGGGCCTCGTCGAAGTGGCCGAGGCGCAGCCGGGTCTGCACCTCGCCGGAGGGGCAGCCGGTGGAGGCGACGATGCCCTCGGACCACTGGGAGATGGTCTCCTTGTCCATCCGGGGCCACTTCTGCAGCCAGCCCTCGGCGTACGCGTCCGAGGACAGCCGGAAGAGGTTGTGCAGGCCGGTGCTGTTCACGGCCCACATCGTCTTGTGGGTGTAACCACCCGAGCCGGAGACGTCGTCCCGCTTCTGGTGCGGCTGGCCCCACTGGATCTTGCGCTTGTTGCGCCGGGACTCCGGGGCGACATAGGCCTCGATCCCGATGATCGGGGTGATTCCGGCCTTTTGCGCGGAGTGGAAGAAGTCGTACGCCCCGTGGAGGTTGCCGTGGTCGGACATGGCGATGTGTGTCATGCCCATCTCGTTGCAGGCATTGAACATGTCCTTGAGCCGCGCGGCACCGTCCAGCAGCGAGTACTGGGTGTGGACGTGCAGGTGCGTGAAGGGCGGCTTTGACACGGTGAGGCCTCCAGGGGAAACACTCGGCGACGGGCGGCGGACAGTTCTGGGGTCAGCGTCGAAGTCTATGCCTCGGGACTGACACCGGACGGGCACTCCCGCGTACCTTCGTGCGTTGGAGACGGCAGAAACGCTGTCGTACATGTCATGCACCAGGAGGCACCCCGCGATGTCGGTACCCCAGCTCAGCGACGAGCAGCGCGGCGAGGAGATCCTCGCCGTCTTCGACACCGCCTTCGGCCGGCTCCTGGCCGCCGACCCGGCCGCGTTCCGGGTGAAGTTCCGGAAGATGGCGGCGTCGGCCTTCGCGTTCTACCGGGGCACGGCGTGCCTCTTCTACCACGACCTCGACGCCGAGAAGCGCGGCGGCCCGTTCCTGGACGACCGCACCTCGCGCGTGTGGATCCACGGCGACCTGCACGCCGAGAACTTCGGCACGTACATGGACTCGAACGGCCGCCTGGTGTTCAACGTCAACGACTTCGACGAGGCCTACGTCGGCCCGTTCACCTGGGACCTCAAGCGCTTCGCGGCCTCCATCGCGCTCATCGGGTACGCGAAGGCGCTCAGTGACGAGCAGATCACCGAGCTGGTGACGATCTACGCGGCCGCCTACCGGGAGCGCGTCCACTCCCTCGCCACCGGCGCCAAGAGCGACGAGGTGCCGCCGTTCACGCTGGACACCGCGCAGGGTCCCCTGCTGGACGCGCTGCGTGACGCCCGCTCGCTGACCCGCTTCGCGCTGCTGGACTCGATGACCGAGATCCGCGACTTCGAGCGCCGCTTCACCGCGGGCGGCGGTTCCATCGAGCTGGACGCGGCCACCCGCTACAAGGTGCTGGCCGCCTTCGACGGCTACCTGGAGACGCTGCCGGACTCCTCGCTGGCCCGCCCGGACTCGTACCGGGTGAAGGACGTCGTCGGCCGCCGCGGCATCGGCATCGGCTCGGCGGGCCTGCCGTCGTACAACATCCTCCTGGAGGGCCACAGCGACGCCCTGGAGAACGATGTGGTGATCTACATCAAGCAGGCCCAGACCCCGGCCGTCTCCCGGCACATCACCGACCCGGCGATCAGCGGGTACTTCCAGCACGAGGGCCACCGCACGGTGATCTCCCAGCGCGCCCTGCAGGCGCACGCCGACCCGTGGCTGGGCTGGACCGAGCTGGACGGCACGGGCCAGCTGGTCGCCGAGGTCTCGCCGTACGCCGTCGACCTGGACTGGGGCGACATCGACGACCCGGAGGAGATCGCGGCCGTCGTCGCCGACCTGGGCCGGGCCACCGCCACCATGCACGCGGCGGCGGACGACACCTCCGGCGAGTCCCTGGTGCCGTTCTCCACCGAGCGGGCCATCGACGCGGCGCTCGCGGCCGACGAGGAGGGCTTCGCGCCCCTGCTGGTGGACTTCGCGCACTCCTACGGCGCACGCGCGCGTGCCGACCACCAGATCTTCGTGGACCTGTTCCGCAACGGCCGGATTCCGGGGCTGTAACCTTCCCGGACTCACAGGCAGTCTTTAGGGGTCCCCTACCTCGGTACGTGACAGACTCTCCTCTCGCTATGGACATATCCGGGACCCAGCTCAGAGCCGTGCGCGCGGCGCTGTTCACGGCCTTCGTCGTGACGCTCAGCACCGCGTCGCACGTGCTGCTGTCCCGGGCACCGCTGCCGATGGGGACCGTGCTCGCGGTCGCCGCCGGGGTGTTCGTCGCGGCGTACGCGCTGGCGGGCCGCGAGCGCGGCTTCGGTCGGATCGCCGCCCTGCTGATCCCGCTGGAGCTGGCCGCGGACACCGTGTTCACCACCGGCCAGCACGCCTGCTACGGCCGGGCGGGCGGCCCGGTCGCCGGCCCGCTGCGCGCGTTCGGCCTGGACCTGCTGTGCCAGGGCGGCGCCATGGGCACCCCGCTGGCCCGGGTGACCGGAGGCTCCGGCCGCGCCGACGCGCTGCTCGCGCACGCGAACCCGGCCGCCCCCTGGCTGCTGCTCGCCGCGCACGTCGGGGTGGGCCTGCTGGCCGCCGCCTGGCTGCGCCGGGGCGAGCGCGCCCTGACCCAGCTGCTGCGCGCGGTCGCCGCGACCACGTTCCGGCCGCTGCTGGTGGCCGCGGCCGCCGTCTCGGTACGGCCGGCCCCCGCCCGCCCGCTGCCGCGTCCGGCCGCCCCGCGCCGGGCCGCCGCCCGCGATCTGCTCCTCGCGCACGCCCTGGGACGGCGTGGACCGCCGTGCTCCCCCGCTCCCGCCCCCGCCCTCGCTCCGGCCTCTCGGGTGAGCTTCCCCGCCTCTCGGGTGAGCTTCGCCTGAGCCACGGCACCGGCCCCCGCCCGAGCGACGGCATCTGAGCACAAGCAGTCCCCCACACGTATCCCGCGTACGACATGTGCGCGTCCCACATGGAGATCACCAACATGAGCAAGCGGAACAGCCAGGCGGCGAAGACGGCGGCCCGGGAGCGGCTGCGCCAGGAGCGCGAGCGGCAGGCCAAGCGCGACAAGGCCAGGCGGCAGATCATCGTGGCCGCCTCGGTCGTCGGCGTGCTGGCCGCGGCCGGCGGCATCGGCTACGCCGTCGTCCAGATGAACAAGCCCAGCTACTGGGAGGGCCTGAAGGACGCCAAGGTCACCGCCCCGGCCAACACCACGGGCGACAAGGGCACCACGGTCGTCATCGGCAAGGACACCGCCAAGAAGACCCTCAAGATCTACGAGGACCCGCGCTGCCCGATCTGCGCCCAGTTCGAGCAGGGCGTCGGCTCGACCGTGAAGAAGGACATCGACGACGGCAAGTTCAAGATCCAGTTCATCGGCGGCACGTTCATCGACCGCAGCGACAACGGCGAGGGCTCCAAGAACGCGATGAGCGCCCTCGGTGCCGCGCTCAACGTCAGCCCCGAGGCGTTCCTCGACTACAAGAGCGCGCTCTACTCGGCGCAGTGGCACCCGGACGAGCAGACCGACAAGTTCAAGGACGACAGCTACCTGATCAAGATCGCCGACACCGTGCCGGCGCTGAAGAACAACACGAAGTTCCAGGACGCGGTCAAGAAGGGCACCTACGACGCCTGGGCGATGGCCATGTCGAAGACCTTCGACACCAACAAGGACGGGGTCACCGGCACCCCGAGCTTCGTCATGGACGGCAAGCAGCTCAAGACCTCCAACCCCAACCAGCCGTGGACAGAGGCCGAGTTCACCAAGGCCGTGGACGCCGCCCTCAAGGGCTGATCTCCGGCCGGTCTCCGGCCGATCTCCGGCTGATCCCGGGCTGCCTCTCCGGCTGATCCCCCCTCAGAAAACGATCATCGAATGAAGAGTGGGTGAACTTTCGAAGTTCGCCCACTCTTCCGCATACCGATCAGTAACCTGATCGGTCGTGACCAGTCGATACAGATCATCCGAGGCCTCCCAGCGCCTCAACTCCCGCACCCCGAGCCGCCGTACGGTCGTCAAGGCCGCGGCGGCCACTGCTGTCCTGGCCGGCCCCGTCGTCGCCGCTCTCCCGGCCCGCGCCGCCACGGACGCCCCCGCCTTCCTGCACGGTGTCGCCTCCGGTGACCCGCTGCCCGACGGTGTCCTGCTGTGGACCCGGGTGACCCCCACGCCCGAGGCGATACCCGGCTCCGGGCTCGGCCCGGACACCGAGGTCAGCTGGGTCGTCGCCAGGGACAAGGCGCTGACGAACGTCGTGGCCAAGGGCTCCACCACCGCGACGGCCGCCTCCGACCACACGGTGAAGGCCGACATCCGCGGCCTGGCCCCGGCCACCGACTACTGGTTCCGCTTCTCGGCCGGCGGCACCGACTCCCCGGTGGCGCGTACCCGCACCGCGCCGGCGGCGGACGCGGCGGTCTCCGGGCTGCGCTTCGGCGTGGTCTCCTGCGCCAACTGGGAGGCGGGCTACTTCTCCGCCTACCGCCACCTCGCGGCCCGCAGCGACCTGGACGCCTGGCTGCACCTCGGCGACTACATCTACGAGTACAAGTCCGGCGAGTACGCGGCCCGCGGGGCGGTCGTCCGCCCGCACGCGCCGGCCAACGAGATCCTCACCCTCGCCGACTACCGCACCCGGCACGCGAAGTACAAGACCGACCCCGACCTGCAGGCCCTGCACCTGAAGGCGCCGGTCATCGCGATCTGGGACGACCACGAGTTCGCCGACAACGCCTGGTCGGGCGGCGCGGTCAACCACACCGAGGGCGCCGAGGGCACCTGGACGGGCCGTCAGGCCGCCGCCAGGCAGGCCTACTTCGAGTGGATGCCGGTCCGCCCCGCGATCGCCGGCACCACCTACCGCCGGCTGCGCTTCGGCAAGCTCGCCGACCTGTCCCTGCTGGACCTGCGTTCCTTCCGCTCCCAGCAGGCGGTCACGGCCAGCGGCTCGGTGGACGACCCGAACCGTACGATCACCGGGCGCGCCCAACTGGACTGGCTGAAGGCCAACCTGAAGGCCTCCGACACCAAGTGGCGGCTGGTCGGCAACTCGGTGATGATCTCGCCGTTCTCCTTCGGTTCCCTCTCAGCGGACCTGTTCAAGCCACTCGCCAAGCTGCTCGGGCTGCCGCAGGAGGGCATCGCCGCCAACACCGACCAGTGGGACGGCTACACCGACGACCGCCGCGAACTGCTGGACCACCTGCGCACCAACGCCATCGGCAACACCGTCTTCCTGACCGGTGACATCCACATGGCGTGGGCCAACGACGTGCCCTACGACGCGGGCACCTACCCGCTGTCGGCGTCGGCCGCGACCGAGTTCGTCGTCACGTCGGTCACCTCCGACAACCTCGACGACATCGTGAAGGTCCCCGAGGGCACGGTCTCCGCGATCGCCTCGCCGGTCATCAGGGCCGCCAACCGGCACGTCCACTGGGTCGACACCGACCGCCACGGCTACGGCGTCCTGGACATCACCGCCGACCGCGCGCAGATGGACTACTACGTCCTGTCCGACCGCACGAACGCCAACGCGACCTCCAGCTGGGTGCGTTCGTACCGCACCCGCAGCGGCACGCAGAAAGTCGAGCGGACCTACGACCCGGTGTAGCCGCCGCTCACTCCAGGCTGTCGAGGAAGCCGAGCGCCACCCGCCAGGTGGCCTCGGCGGCCTCCTCGTCGTAGTCCGGCAGTTCGGGGTCGGTGTAGAGGTGGCCGGCACCGGGGTACCGGTACACCTCGATGTCCGCGCCGGTCCTGCCCATCTGCAGGTACCAGGCGCTCAGCCAGTCGTCCGTCTCGAACGGGTCCGGCTCCGCCACGTGCAGCTGCACCGGCAGCTCGTCCACCTGCGCGTTCGGGGCGATGTCCGACGTGCCGTGCAGAAGCAGCAGCCCGCGCGCCTTGTCGTCGCCGAGGGCCAGGGTCTGCGCGATCGACGCGCCCAGGGAGAAGCCCGCGTACACGAGCCCCCGCTCCGAGTAGGGCGCGGCCGCCAGCACGGCCCGCTTCAGCAGCTCCTCCTTGCCGAGGCTCTCCTTGAACTCCATGCCTTCCTCGACGTTGTCGAAGGTGCGCCCCTCGAAGAGATCCGGCGTCCACACCTCATGACCGGCCGCCCGCAGCCGCTCCGCGGCCGCACGCACCGCGGGCGTCAGCCCGTAGGCCGAGTGAAAAAGCACGATGTTCATGCCCCCATCGTGCCAGCAACCCCGCACCCCGCCGCTCACGCACGGCCCCTCAGCGCAGGCTGCGCACATCGAGATGCCGCAGCACCCGGTCCACGATCTCCGGGTCCGCCCCCGGCTCGTTGCGCGCCGCCAGCACCTCGTGCCGCGCCGCGCTCATCATCTCCCCCTGGATCCGCCGCACCTTCTTCAGCCGCCGGGCCCGCTGCTCATGAGCCTCGCGCCGCTCCTCCTCCCCCATGTCGGGGCTGATCCGGATCCCGATGTCATAGGCCCGCCGCAGCATCTGCTCCGACAGCTCCTCCGGCAGCTCCTCCACCTGCTCGATCTCCCGCAGCCTCGCCCGCGCGGCCTTCATCGCCCGTACGGCCAGCTCCTTCTCGAACTCCTTCTCCTGCGCCGAGTCGGCCCGCACCCCGAGCCGCTTCACCAGCCAGGGCAGGGTCAGCCCCTGGAGCACCAGCGTGGCGACGATCACCCCGAAGGCGATGAACACGATCTCGTTCCGGTCGGGGAAGGGCGACCCGTCGTCGGTCCGCAGCGGAATCGCGAGCGCCAGCGCCACCGAGGCCACCCCGCGCATCCCGGACCACCACATCACGACGGTCTCCCGCCAGCCGAGCGGGATCTCCTCGTCGTAGTCACGGCTCGCGTGCAGCCGCATGGTCAGCCAGGTCGCGGGCAGCAGCCACAGCAGTCGTACGACGATGACGACGCCCGCGACGGCCGCCGCATAGCCGATCAGCCGGCCCCAGCGCCCGGGCGCCGCCGAGATCGCGTTGTGCAGTTCGAGCCCGATCAGCCCGAAGGCGACCCCGGTGACGAGCGTGTCGACGATGTCCCAGAAGGTGTGCCCGGCCAGCCGGGTCAGCACGTCGTCGGCGTCGGTGGCGTACTGGGCGAGGAAGAGGGAGGTGGTGAGCACGGACAGGACCCCGGAGCCGTGCAGCTCCTCCGCCAGCACGTAGGAGGCGTAGGGCACCAGCAGGGTCAGCCCGATCTGCAGGGTCGCGTCGCCGAGCTTGTCCAGCAGCTTGTTCGCGCCCCAGCCGAGCGCCAGCCCGACGACGACCGCGACCACGGCCGACAGCACCAGGTCCAGCCCGGCGCCCCACACCGAGAAGTGCCCGCTGACGGCCGCGGCGATCGCCACGTGGTACAGCACGATCGCCGTGACGTCGTTGAAGAGCCCCTCGCCCTCCAGGATCGACACCAGGCGGCGCGGCAGCCCCAGCCGTCCGGCGACGGCGGTGACGGCGACCGGGTCGGGCGGGGCGATCAGCGCGCCCAGCGCCACCGCGGCGGCGATCGACAGCCCGGGCACCAACGCGTGGGCGGTGGCCGCCACACACAGCATGGTCACGAACACGAGGGCGACGGCCAGCAGGAAGATCGGGCGTCTGTTGGCGGCGAACTGCCGCCAGGAGGTCCGGCGTACGGCGGCGTAGAGCAGCGGCGGCAGCACCGCGGGCAGGATCAGCTCGGGCGGGATGGTCACGTTGGGGACGAAGTCGGCCACCGCCAGGACCCCGCCGAACAGCGTCATCAGCACCGGCGCCGGCAGCCCGAGGCGGTCCCCGACCGGGACGCTCACCACGGCCCCGAGCAGCAGCAGGAACAACAGAGCCAACTGGTCCACGGCCGGCACTCCGGGAGTCGACGATCACATGGCGAGCCTCCAGCCTGCCATGTGACCCATCTCACCGGCCTTTTCGGCGCCCCGGCCACGGAGCGAGCCGCTCCGCCCCCTCAGCCGCCCTGCAGAGCGCGCCTTGTCGCCCTGCAGAGGGCGCCCTGTCGCCTTACAGAGCGCGGCGCATCGCCCGGTGCGGGATCCCGGCGTCCGGGAACTCGGGGCCGTAGGCCTCGTAGCCGAGGCGCTCGTAGAAGCCCAGGGCGTGGGTCTGCGCGTGCAGGTCCACCGCCGCCAGGCCACGCGCGCGTGCCGCCTCCTCGATGGCCCGCACCAGGGCCACGCCGACGCCGAGCCCGCGCGACTCCCGGGTGACGGCCAGCCGCCCGAGGGAACCGACCGTGGGGTCCCCACCGGTCTTCGCGGCCGCCGCCTCGCCGTACAGCAGGCGCCCGGCACCGAGCGGCACGCCGTCCTCGGTGACCGCCAGCACATGCAGGGCCACGGCGTCGTAGGCGTCGTACTCGATGTCCTCCGGGACCTCCTGCTCGACGACGAAGACCGCCTTGCGCACCGCGAAGCAGGCCTCGCGGTCGGCGGGGTCGTCGGCGATCCGGACGGTGTACGGCGTGCTCACGCGTACGTCTCCTCACGGACCTGGTCGAGGGCCTTCTGCAGGTCCTCGGGGTAGTCGCTCTCGAACTCGACCCACTGCCCGTCCCCGGGGTGCTCGAAGCCGAGCCGGACGGCGTGCAGCCACTGGCGGTGCAGCCGGAGCCGCTTGGCGAGGGTGGGGTCGGCGCCGTAGGTCAGGTCGCCGACGCAGGGGTGGCGGTGGGCGGCCATGTGGACGCGGATCTGGTGGGTGCGGCCGGTCTCCAGCTTCACGTCGAGCAGGGAGGCGGCGCGGAAGGCCTCGATGAGGTCGTAGTGGGTCACGGAGGGCTTGCCGTCGGCCGTGACCGCCCACTTGTAGTCGTGGTTCGGGTGGCGGCCGATGGGCGCGTCGATCGTGCCGCTCGTCGGGTCGGGGTGGCCCTGGACCAGGGTGTGGTAGCGCTTGTCGACCGTGCGCTCCTTGAACTGGCGCTTGAGCGACGTGTACGCGTACTCGGACTTGGCGACCACCATCAGGCCGGAGGTGCCGACGTCGAGGCGGTGCACGATGCCCTGGCGCTCGGCGGCGCCGGAGGTCGAGATCCGGTAGCCGGCGGCGGCGAGCCCGCCGATGACGGTCGGCCCGCTCCAGCCCGGCGAGGGGTGCGCGGCCACGCCGACCGGCTTGACGATGACGACCACGTCATCGTCGTCGTGCACGATGTCCATGCCCTCGACCGGTTCGGCGACCACCTGCACCGGCGCGGGCGCCTGCGGCATCTCGACCTCGAGCCAGGCGCCGCCGCGCACCCGCTCGGACTTGCCGACCACCGAGCCGTCGACCTGGACCTTGCCGGCCGCGGCCAGCTCCGCCGCCTTCGTGCGGGAGAAGCCGAACATGCGGGAGATGGCGGCGTCGACGCGCTCGCCCTCCAGGCCGTCGGGCACGGGCAGGGTACGGATCTCGGGAATCGTGCTCACCCGACGAGTATGCCGGACGGCTCCGACGCCCCCGCACGAGCCTGTGGACAACCGCCCCGCGCGGGGGCCGGGTCCGGGCCGGTCTCAGTCCTTGTGGACGGTGCCGTCCGGGTCCAGGCCGCGGAAGGAGAGCAGCACGATCAGGATGCCGCCGCACACGATCGCCGAGTCGGCCAGGTTGAACACCGCGAAGCCCTTGGGCGCGATGAAGTCCACGACCTCGCCCTCGAAGATCCCCGGCCACCGGAAGATCCGGTCGGTGAGGTTGCCGAGCGCGCCACCGAGGAGCAGGCCGAGCGCGATGGCCCAGGGCAGGCTGTAGAGCTTGCGGGCCAGGCGGATGATCACCACGATCACGGCGGCCGCGATCACCGTGAAGATGATCGTGAAGGCCGCGCCGAAGCCGAAGGCCGCGCCCGGATTGCGGATGGCGTGCAGTTCGAGCAGATCCCCGACGAGCTGGATCGGCGCGTGGTGCTCCAGCTTCGCGACCACGAGCATCTTGCTGATCAGGTCGAGGGCGTACGCGAACGCGGCCACCGCGAACAGCACGCCGATGCGGCGCCCGCGCCCCGTCCGGCGCTGCGCGACGGCGTCCTGCTCGCCCGCGGGGGACGCGCCGGACTCGGGGGACGCGCCGGAACCGGCGGACGCCTGCGCGTGCGTCGCCCGCTCGTCGCCGTCGTCCGGGGTGTCCGGCGTACCGATGATGCGCTCCGCCTCTGCCACGTGAGTCCCTCAACCTAGGTGCCTGACTGACGACGAGACTACGGCACGCCCGGGCGGACCCCCCTGCTCAGGAGCGGCGTTCCTGCTTCTGCTTGCACTCCACGCACAGGGTGGCCCTGGGGAACGCCTGCATGCGGGCCTTGCCGATGGGGTTGCCGCAGTTCTCGCACAGACCATAGGTGCCCGCGGCCAGCCGCTCCAGCGCCCGCTCGGTCTGGATCAGCATCTCGCGCGCGTTGGCGGCCAGCGCCAGCTCGTGCTCGCGCGTGATGTTCTTGGTGCCGGTGTCGGCCTGGTCGTCGCCGGCGCCGTCCCCGGAGTCCCGCATCAGGCCCACGAGGGACGCCTCGGAGGAGCTGATCTCGGTCCCCAGCCGCTCCGCCTCGGCCAGCAGCTCCGCACGGGCCTCCTCGACCTCCTCGGGGGTCCAGGGATCCTCGCCGGGGCGCACCGCCAGCTCGCCGGGCTCCGCCGCGGCGCCCCGCGCCTTGGGAACGGCGGTCTGCGCCGCCGTGGCCGTGCCAGGAGTCTTCTTCGCAACCACCGTCGTGGCTCCCGTCTGCTTCGCGGCCCGCGCCGCGCCCGCTTTCTTGGCCGTGCTGCTCTTCTCGACTTCCGTGACCTTCTCGGCCGCCTTCTTCGCGGCTGCCTTCCTCGCCGCTGCCTTCTTGGACGCCGTTTTCTCGGCTGCCACCTCCTTCGTCGCCTTCTTCGTCGCCTTCTTCGTCGCCTTCGTCGGGGCCTTCGTCGGGGCCTTCTCCGGGGCCTTCTTCACAGCCGCCCGCTTGGCCGGCTCCGCCTTCTCGGCCGCCGGCGCCTTCGCGGTGGTCTTCCTGGCAGCGGCTTTCTTGACGGTGGTCTTCTTGGCGGCTGCCTTCTTGGTGGCAGGCTTCTCCCCCACCTCCGGGGCCGCCGCCACCGCCGTCCGCGCCTCGGCCGCCGCCTCCCCGGCCACCGCCTTCTTCGCCGCTGCCTTGACCGCTGCCTTCTTGGCCGCGGCCTTCTTGCCCGCCGTTTCCTTCCCAGCCGCCTTCTTGGCCACCGTCTTCTTGGCGGCAGGCTTCGCGCCGGCGGCCTCCTTGGCCGTCGTCGGCTGCTTCTTCGCGGGAGGGTCCGTGTCCATCGCGGCGGGGTCCCCGTCCGAGGACAAGGCCGGCTTCTTCGTCGGATCGGCATCCGCCATCCGGAGGGTCTTCACCGGCACCGCCCGCCCGGCCGACGCCGTACGCGCGCGCGTGCTCTTCTTGCCGCCGGCGCCCTTGGCCTCGCCGCCGGAGGCTGCTGCCGTACCGCCAGGGGCGGCCGGGCCCCCGGCCCGGCCGGTCGCCGGCTGCCCTACGGCGGTCTTCTTCGCCACCATGGCCGCGGCCCCTTCACATATTGTGATCTTGCTCGCGAATCGTGCTGGGACGATAAATCGACTTGAGTCCCGCGGCAACGGGGCACACCGCCCGATTCGCCCGCCCGCACCCCCGCGCAGCGGACCTGCATGCGTTGTGCCCAGCTCCCCGCCGGGTAATCCGGGCCGGCGGCCGGCCCTCGCCCCGCCGACCGGCCGAACGCCGGGAAAAGCGGTCGGCCGCTGTCCGCTCGGCGCCGTACACTGGGCGGAGCGAAAAGCGTGGATGGGGACGAGTAGCGTCGTACGCAGCCCAGAGCGACCCGGGGACGGTGTGAGCCCGGGGGCGAGCGCGATGTGAAGATCACCCCGGAGCCGCCGGAAGAAAGCCCAGCCGTCAGGGCCAGGGCCAGTAGAACCGGCTTCGCGACCCCAATGAGGGGGCTCACCGGCGCGTACGGCGCGGCGGAGGGCCAAGGAGGGTGGTACCGCGGGAGCGCGCCGCACACGGCGTGGACATGATCGAAGGCTCTCGTCCCTCCGACGGAAGGCAGCAAGTCCGTTGGAGGATGCTCGCAGATGACAGCGCCGACGTACCGCCAGGTGCCCGCCCAGGTCGACCTGCCCGCGCTTGAGCACGCCGTGCTCGACTTCTGGCGCGACCAGAAGATCTTCGCCAAGACCCTGGAGCAGTCCGAGGGCCGCCCCGAGTGGGTGTTCTACGAGGGCCCGCCCACCGCCAACGGCATGCCTGGTGCCCACCACATCGAGGCGCGTGTCTTCAAGGACGTCTTCCCCCGCTTCCGCACCATGCGCGGCTACCACGTGGGCCGCAAGGCCGGCTGGGACTGCCACGGTCTGCCGGTGGAGCTGGCCGTCGAGAAGGAGCTGGGCTTCTCCGGCAAGCAGGACATCGAGGCGTACGGCATCGCCGCGTTCAACGCCAAGTGCCGCGAGTCGGTGACCCGGCACACGGACGCCTTCGCCGAGCTGACGACCCGCATGGGCTACTGGGTCGACCTGGACGACGCCTACCGCACGATGGACCCCGAGTACATCGAGTCGGTCTGGTGGTCGCTGAAGGAGATCTTCAACAAGGGCCTGCTGGTCCAGGACCACCGCGTCGCCCCCTGGTGCCCCCGCTGCGGCACCGGCCTGTCGGACCACGAGCTGGCGCAGGGCTACGAGACGGTCGTCGACCCGTCCGTCTACGTCCGTTTCCCGCTGACCTCCGGCCCGCTCGCCGGCGAGGCCTCCCTCCTGGTGTGGACGACGACCCCGTGGACCCTGGTGTCCAACACGGCGGTCGCGGCGCACCCGGACGTCACCTACGTCGTCGCGACGAACGGCGAGGAGAAGCTCGTCGTCGCCGAGCCGCTGGTCGCCAAGGCGCTCGGCGAGGGCTGGGAGACCACCGGCCTGAGCTTCACCGGCGCCGAGATGGAGCGCTGGACCTACCAGCGCCCGTTCGAGCTGGTTGAGTTCCCGGAGCCGGCGCACTTCGTGGTGAACGCCGAGTACGTGACCACCGAGGACGGTACGGGTCTGGTCCACCAGTCCCCGGCCTTCGGTGAGGACGACCTCAAGGTCTGCCGCTCCTACGGCCTGCCGGTCGTGAACCCGGTCCGCCCGGACGGCACCTTCGAGGAGGACGTCCCGCTGGTCGGCGGCGTCTTCTTCAAGAAGGCCGACGAAAAGCTCACCGAGGACCTCCAGCAGCGCGGCCTGCTCTTCAAGCACATCCCGTACGAGCACAGCTACCCGCACTGCTGGCGCTGCCACACCGCGCTGCTCTACTACGCGCAGCCGTCCTGGTACATCCGCACCACGGCCGTCAAGGACCGCCTCCTCGCGGAGAACGAGAACACCAACTGGTTCCCGGAGACGGTCAAGCACGGCCGCTTCGGCGACTGGCTGAGCAACAACATCGACTGGGCGCTGTCCCGCAACCGCTACTGGGGCACCCCGCTGCCGATCTGGCGCTGCGAGGACGACCACCTCACGGTCGTCGGCTCCCGCGCGGAGCTGACCGAGCTGACCGGCACCGACCAGTCGGCCCTCGACCCGCACCGCCCGTACATCGACGAGGTCACCTTCGCCTGCCGTCACGACGGCTGCGGCAGGACGGCCACGCGCGTGCCGGAGGTCATCGACGCCTGGTACGACTCGGGTTCGATGCCGTTCGCGCAGTGGGGCTACCCGTACAAGAACAAGGAGCTGTTCGAGAGCCGGTACCCGGCCCAGTTCATCTCCGAGGCGATCGACCAGACCCGCGGCTGGTTCTACACGCTGATGGCCGTCGGCACCCTGGTCTTCGACAAGTCGTCGTACGAGAACGTCGTGTGCCTCGGCCACATCCTCGCCGAGGACGGCCGCAAGATGTCCAAGCACCTGGGCAACATCCTGCAGCCGATCCCGCTCATGGACCAGCACGGCGCCGACGCGGTGCGCTGGTTCATGGCGGCCGGCGGTTCCCCGTGGGCGGCCCGCCGCGTCGGTCACGGCACCATCCAGGAGGTCGTGCGCAAGACGCTGCTGACGTACTGGAACACGGTCGCCTTCCAGGCGCTGTACGCCCGTACGTCCCAGTGGGCGCCGAGCGCGGCGGACCCGGCCCCGGCCGAGCGTCCGCTGATCGACCGCTGGCTGCTGTCCGAGCTGCACGCGCTCACCGGCGAGGTCACCGAGGCGCTGGAGTCGTACGACACCCAGCGCGCGGGCAAGCTGCTGTCCGCGTTCGTCGACGACCTGTCCAACTGGTACGTCCGCCGTTCGCGGCGCCGGTTCTGGCAGGGCGACAAGGCCGCGCTGCGCACGCTGCACGAGGTGCTGGAGACGGTCACGAAGCTGATGGCGCCGATCACCCCGTTCATCACCGAGCGGGT
This sequence comes from Streptomyces sp. NPDC047085, assembly GCF_040643735.1. NCBI lineage: Bacteria > Bacillati > Actinomycetota > Actinomycetes > Kitasatosporales > Streptomycetaceae > Streptomyces > Streptomyces sp. NPDC047085. The sequence goes on along the minus strand of NZ_JBEYUW010000001.1, from coordinate 960,358 downwards.
GTGGCAGGACCTGATCGTGCCGGTGACCCCGGGCGCCCCGGAGTCGGTGCACCTGGCCGCCTGGCCGCAGCAGGACCCGTTCTCGATCGACCCGGAGCTGTCGAAGCAGATGGTCCTGGTCCGCCGGCTGGTGGAGCTGGGCCGGGCCACGCGCGCGGAGTCGGGCGTCAAGACGCGTCAGCCGCTGTCGCGCGCGCTGGTCGCAGCGGCCGGCTTCGAGTCCCTCGACCCCGAGCTGCACTCGCAGATCACGGAGGAGCTGAACGTCTCCTCGCTGGCATCGCTGTCCGAGGTCGGCGGCTCCCTGGTGGACACGACCGCCAAGGCCAACTTCCGCGCCCTGGGCAAGCGGTTCGGCAAGCGGGTGCAGGACGTGGCGAAGGCCGTCGCCGCGGCCGACGCCGCCGCGCTCTCCCTCGCCCTGCGCGAGGGCACGGCGTCGGTGGAGGTCGACGGTGAGACGGTCACCCTCGCTCCGGACGAGGTGATCATCACGGAGACCCCGCGCGAGGGCTGGTCGGTGGCGTCCGACTCCGGTGCCACGGTGGCCCTGGACCTGGAGATCACCGAGGAGCTGCGGCAGGCGGGCCTGGCCCGTGACGCGATCCGGCTGATCCAGGAGGCCCGCAAGAACAGCGGTCTGGACGTCGCCGACCGCATCGCCCTGCGCTGGACCTCCACCGACCCGGCGGTCCTCGCGGCGCTCACCGAGCACTCCGCCCTGATCGCCGAGGAGGTCCTCGCGACCGACTTCGCCCAGGGCGAGGCGGACGAGACGTACGGCGAGCCGTTCACCGACGAGGGCCTGTCGCTGACGTTCCGCCTGCGCAAGGCGTAAGCGCCGGCCGATCGAGAAGGGCATCGAGAAGGGCCCGGTCTCCCCTGGGGAGACCGGGCCCTTTCCGGCTCCGGGCCGACACGCTGCTCAAGGCCGACACCCTGCTCACCGCCGACACCCTGCTCAACACGCGTAAAAAGGGCGGGACCCCGGACCGAAGTCCGGGGTCCCGCCCTGTGCGCTGCCGACGCCTCGTGCGTACTACTGGCCACGCGTGGCCGTCAGTTGTCGTCCTCGTCGATCAGGAAGCCGCGCATCGGCGAGGGAGCCTGACCCATCGGGGACGGGCCCTGCGGACGGACCGGGGCCATGGGCTGGGTCATGGCCGGGGTCATCTGCTGCTGGCCGCCGTAGGACGGAGCGGACGGACCGGGGTTGCCACCCATCGTCTGGTTGCCGCCGTAGGACGGGGCGCCCGCGCCGGCCGGTGCCATGGAGGGCGCCGGGGACGGCGGGAGGGACGCGGTGGCCGGGGTGCGCGGCGGGGCCAGGGAGTCGTCGGCCTGGGTCTCCAGCTGACGCAGCTGGGACTCGAGGTACGACTTCAGGCGCGTGCGGTACTCGCGCTCGAAGCCGCGCAGGTCCTCGACCTTGCGCTCCAGCGTGGCGCGGGCGGACTCCAGGGAGCCCATCGCGACGCGGTGCTTCTCCTGCGCGTCCCGCTCCAGGGCGTCCGCCTTGGCACGGGCGTCACGCTCCAGACCCTCGGCGCGGCTGCGGGCCTCGCCGACGATCTTGTTGGCCTCGGAGCGGGCCTCGGCGATCGCCTGGTCGGCGGTCTGCTGGGCCAGCGAGAGGACACGGGCGGCGCTGTCGCCACCGGGGGCCTGACCGGGGCCGCCCATCGGGCCGCCCATGGGGCCACCCATCGGGCCGCCCATCTGCTGCGGCATGGGCGGCTGACCACCCATGGGGCCCTGACCCATCGGACCCTGACCCATGGGGCCCTGACCCATCGGACCCTGGCCCATCGGACCGGGACCCTGCGGGCCACCCTGACCGCCGGGACCGGCGGGCAGCTGCGGGGCGCCGCTCGGCAGCTGGGGCGGGCCGCCCATGGGGCCGCCCATCTGCTGCTGCGGCGGGCCCGATATGCCGGCGGGCACCGGAGCGCCGGGGCCTCGCATCCCCTGCTGAGGCATGCCGCCCTGCTGCTGGTCCTGCGGCTCCGGAGGCTTGCGCATGTTCTGCTGGTTCTGGGCAGCGGCGCGCGTGGCCGCGGCCAGCTTGGCCCGCAGGTCCTCGTTCTCGCGGAGCAGACGGGTCAGTTCGGCTTCGACCTCGTCGAGGAAGGCATCGACCTCGTCCTCGTCATAGCCTTCTCGGAGGCGGACGGTCGTGAACTGCTTGTTCCGCACGTCCTCGGGGGTCAACGGCATCTCTTCACCTCAGCGTAGTCATCGGCAGTCGGCAAGACCGTATCGTCCGTCCTCATCAGATGAAGCTCCGTGCAACGGAGATGAGGATGTAGACGATGATCATCAGTACGAAGAAGGACAGGTCGAGCGCCACGCCCCCGAGACGCAGCGGCGGAATGAACCGCCGCAGAAGCTTCAGCGGTGGATCGGTGACAGTGTAGGTGGCCTCCAGTACGACCACCATCGCCTTGCCGGGTTGCCATGAGCGGGCGAACTGGAACACGTAGTCCATGACCAACCGGAAGATGAGCACGACGAGGAACACCATCAGCGCGATGTAGATCACCTGCGCGAACACGCTCATGGTCTGGGCTTCCCTCTCCCCTGTTCCGTACTTCTTACGTGCCTTTTATCCGGTTGTGCGTCTCAGCTCTGGTTGAAGAACCCGCCCTCTGCGATGCGGGCCTTGTCCTCCGCCGTGACATCGACGTTAGCAGGCGACAACAGGAACACCTTCTGCGTCACCCGCTCGATGCTGCCGTGAAGACCAAACACCAAACCAGCCGCAAAGTCGACAAGTCGCTTCGCATCTGTGTCGTCCATCTCAGTCAGATTCATGATCACCGGGGTGCCCTCACGGAAGTGTTCCCCGATGGTACGGGCCTCGTTGTAGGTCCGCGGGTGAAGCGTGGTGATCCGGTACGGCTCTCGTTCGGACACGACCTTGGGCATGATCACCGGTGCGTTCTTCTCCAGGGACTGACGTTCTTGTGTGATGGACGCCACGGGCGCGATCCGCGCCGGACGTCCGGATTCCGCGGCGAGCGAAGTCGAACGGGCCACCGGTTCGCGCGGCGCGGGCGGTTGTACGATTCGCACGTCTTCGTCCCTTTGGGACTGATGTGCGCTGTGCGACTGGTGTGACGCATCGTGCCGTCGGTGGTCCCGCTCGGGCTCCGGGTCCAATTCGGGCTCGAAGTCGTCGTCGGGGTCGAATCCGCGGCCGTCGTACCCATCGTCCTCCACGAGGCCGAGGTAGACCGCCATCTTGCGCATCGCGCCGGCCATGCTCTGAGTCCTCCGCTCTGTGGTGGATCGGCTGACGACTGCCAAGTGCCCGCGATCCACGTGGTCGTTGTGCCCGCTTTCGGCGGCATTGACCATATTTTCTGCTGTGGTCCGACTTCCTGGCGACGTTACCGGAGCCTGGGGCGGACTCCGAGTACCGCAGTGCCGACGCGCACATGTGTCGCCCCGGCCGCCACGGCCTGCTCGAGGTCCGCACTCATCCCTGCCGACACCATGGTTGCAGCCGGATGAGCCCGGCGCAGGTCAGTCGACAAATCCATGAGCCGTTCGAATGCCGCCTGTTCGCGTCCGGCGTACTCGCCGGTGAGCGGGGCCACGGTCATCAGACCGTCGAGCCGCAGTCCGGGTGCCCCGGCGATGAGGTCGGCCAACTCTTCGATTCCGCCGGGCGCCACGCCCCCGCGCTCACCGCGCGCGCTCTCGCCGGCGTCGAGCGCGACCTGCACGAGACAGCCCACTTCGCGCCCCGCGCGCACCGCCTCCCTCGACAGCGCCGAGACGAGCCGGGCACGGTCGACGGACTGCACGACATCGGCATAACCGACCACGGAACGCACTTTGTTGGTCTGCAACTGCCCCACAAAATGCCAATTCAGTGGCAGATCCGCACAAGCCGCCGCCTTCGGCGCCGCGTCCTGGTCGCGGTTCTCGGCGACATGACGCACACCGAGTTCCGACAGAATCCGCACATCGCTCGCCGGGTAGGTCTTGGTGACCACGATCAGGGTCACCTCCTCCCGCGCCCGCCCCGCCGCCACACACGCGGCGGCGATGCGCTCCTCCACTCTCGCCAGGTTTGCGGCGAGTTCGGTCTTACGGTCCGTCATGCCCCATCAGTCCAGCCAGACATAGCTCGCGAGCCGCCCCGTGGTGCGGTCGCGGCGGTACGAGAAGTGGTCGCCCGACTCCAGCGTGCACACCGGCGACTGCGCCCGGTCGCACACCCCGAGCCGGTCGAGCTGCGCGTGCACTCCGGCGCTCACGTCGACCGCGGGCGTACCCCAGCTCGTCTCGGCGTGCGCCGCCGGCTCGACGGCGGCCACTTCGGCGCGCATCGGCTCCGGCACCTCGTAGCACCGGCCGCAGACGGACGGTCCGGTGCGGGCGACGATCCGGCCCGGTTCGGCGCCGAGTTCGGCCATGGCCCGTACGGCGGCGGGGACGACCCCCTTGACCATGCCAGGCCGGCCCGCGTGGGCCGCGGCGACGACTCCCGCGACGGGGTCCGCCAGCAGCACCGGCACGCAGTCGGCGGTGAGGACGGCCAGGGCGAGCCCGCGGCGGGCGGTGACGATCGCGTCGACCTCCGGCACGGGACTTTCGCCCCAGGGTGCGTCCACGACGGCCACGTCGGCGCCGTGCACCTGGTTCATCCAGACCACCTGTGCCGGGTCGAGGCCCAGCGACTTGGCGGCGAGTTCACGGTTGGTGCGGACGGCGCCCGGGTCGTCGCCGACCGCGCCGCCGAGGTTCAGCTCCTCATACGGAGCGGCGCTCACCCCGCCCCACCGGTCGGTGAAGGCGAAGTGCGCGCCGCTCACGCTCTCGCGCTGTCCTATCACTTCAGGAAGTCCGGAACGTCCAGTTCCTCGGCCGCGCTGTCCGCGTAGGTCCGCGGCGCCGGCGCGACCGGCGGGGCGACCGGGATGTCGGCCACCGGCTCGGGCGCGGGCTCCGGCTCCTCCTTCGGGGTCACGCTGCCGAGCGAGCCGAAGGACGGGGAGACCGGCGTCTGGTGCCGGGCCGGGGCGGGCTCGTCGCGGCGGGGCGCGGAGGAGGCGGAGGCCGAGCCGAGGACGGTGTCCCGGCGGGCCGGCGGCTGGCCGCCGTCGAAGCCGGCGGCGATCACGGTGACGCGGACCTCGTCGCCGAGGGCGTCGTCGATGACCGCGCCGAAGATGATGTTGGCCTCGGGGTGGGCGGCCTCGCTGACCAGCTGCGCGGCCTCGTTGATCTCGAACAGGCCGAGGTCGGAGCCGCCGGAGATGGACAGCAGCACGCCGCGGGCGCCGTCGATGGACGCCTCCAGCAGCGGCGAGGAGATCGCCATCTCGGCGGCGGCCACCGCGCGGTCGTCGCCGCGGGCCGAGCCGATGCCCATGAGGGCCGAACCGGCCTCGGACATGACCGACTTGACGTCGGCGAAGTCGAGGTTGATCAGGCCGGGGGTGGTGATGAGGTCGGTGATGCCCTGGACACCGGAGAGCAGGACCTGGTCGGCCGACTTGAAGGCGTCCAGGACCGAGACCTGGCGGTCCGAGATGGACAGCAGCCGGTCGTTGGGGATGACGATGAGGGTGTCGACCTCTTCGCGCAGCTCGGCGATGCCGTCCTCGGCCTGGTTCGCGCGGCGCCGTCCCTCGAAGGTGAACGGGCGCGTGACCACGCCGATGGTGAGGGCGCCCAGCGAGCGCGCGATGTTGGCCACGACGGGCGCGCCGCCGGTGCCGGTGCCGCCGCCTTCACCGGCCGTCACGAAGACCATGTCGGCCCCCTTGAGGACCTCCTCGATCTCCTCGCGGTGGTCCTCGGCGGCCTTGCGGCCGACGGCCGGGTTGGCTCCGGCGCCGAGTCCGCGGGTGAGTTCGCGGCCGACGTCGAGCTTGACGTCGGCGTCGCTCATCAACAGCGCCTGTGCGTCGGTGTTGATGGCGATGAACTCGACGCCCTTGAGACCGACCTCGATCATCCGGTTGATGGCATTGACACCACCGCCGCCGACACCGATGACCTTGATGACTGCGAGGTAGTTCTGCGGTGCTGCCACGTCGAAGGCCTCTCGCCTCGAATTACGTTGTCGCCGTCGGGCGGTTCCCCGCGCCGGGACGACAGATGCCGAATGGGACGGTCCGAACGCCGACCCGAACCCTAACCCTGAAGTTTAGGGTTACCAGTGTGTCTGTTCCCTGGACTCTTCCGAACAGGACACTAAGTCGACAAGTGGCGCCCGTTCAACGAACACGCCGAACCTCCCGTTTTTCTTTTCACCCTATGTGATCAGCCGTAGCAGTGCCCAACCAGGGTGCTGGCCTGCGCTGATGTGCGTCAACTCGCCGATGACGCAGGGGCGGTGGGCACGCTGACATCGAAGTGCCGTGCGCCGGGAGCTGCTTTCATGAGAGCTGTGAGGGCTCGTGCCTTGGCGCGGCCGTTCTCGCTGCTGCCCCATGCCACCGTGCGGCCGTCGGCCAACTTCAGCGAGATGGCGTCGTAGGACCGGACTTGGACGCTCCGGGTGTCCTTCGCGACCGCGGCCGGCACGTCACCGGCGACCCGGACCGCCTCGCGCACCAGCCGGTCGGTGCCGAAGCGCCGGAGGCTCGCGGCACTCGAACCCGACCGGGACGCGGTCAATTCCAGCGCGGGGACGCCTTTCGGAGCCTCGGAAACGGTGGCGAAACGGACACCTTGTCTGTCGACTTCGATGAACTTTCCGGCTTTTCGGACAATGAGCACCGGGGTGCGCTCGGTGACTTTCAGGCCGATTCCATGGGGCCAGGACCGAACGACATCAACGGTGTCAATTCGGGTCAATTTCTGGCGAAGTCGGGCTTCGATCGCATCGGTGTCGACGGAAATGAGCGGCTCCCCGAGCGGCACGGAGGCGGCCCCGCGCACCTCGGCGGGGGTCAGCACCCGCGTGCCCGACACCGAGACCCGCTCCACGCGCAGCCACTCGCTGCCGTACAACACCCACGTGGTTCCGGCCCCGAGGAGCACGAGCGCCACGGCCAGAACGACGATCGTACGAAGGCGCGGTCGCCTCAACCGGCGGGCGAGCGGCGGGCCGGACGACTCCTGCTGGCGTTCACCGCGCTCGGCGGTCGTCGGTCCGGCCACGCTTACTACCCTTTCGTCATACGGTCCTAACGGCGCGAGGCGATCGCCTCGTACACCATGCCGACGAGCAGCTCGTCGGCGTCCCGGCGGCCGAACTCGCTCGCGGCGCGGGACATCTCGTACAGCCGGTGCGGGTCGGCGAGGACGGGCAGCACGTTCTGCTGCACCCACTCGGGCGTGAGCTCCGCGTCGTCGACGAGGAGTCCGCCACCGGCCTTGACCACCGGCTGGGCGTTCAGCCGCTGTTCGCCGTTGCCGATGGGCAGCGGGACGTAGGCGGCCGGGAGCCCGACGGCGGAGAGTTCGGCGACGGTCATCGCGCCCGCGCGGCAGAGCATCATGTCGGCCGCGGCGTACGCGAGGTCCATCCGGTCCAGGTAACTTACCGGGATGTAGGGCGGCATTCCCGGCATCTGGTGCACCTGCGGCAGTTCGTTCTTCGGGCCGACCGCGTGCAGGATCTGGATGCCGGCCTGCTGGAGCCACGGGGCGACCTGCTGGACCACCTCGTTGAGGCGCCGGGCGCCCTGGGAGCCGCCGGAGACGAGCAGCGTGGGCAGGTTCGGGTCCAGGCCGAAGCGGGCGCGGGCCTCGGGGCGGGCGACGGCGCGGTCCAGGGTGGCGATGGAGCGGCGCAGCGGGATGCCGATGTAGCGGGCGTCGCGCAGCTTGCTGTCCGGGGTGGAGACGGCGACCCGGGCCGCGTACCGCGAGCCGATCTTGTTGGCCAGGCCGGGCCGCGCGTTGGCCTCGTGGATCACGATGGGCACACCGAGGCGCTTGGCGGCCAGGTAGCCGGGCAGGGCGACGTAGCCGCCGAAGCCCACCACGCAGTCGGCCTTGGTGCGCTCCAGGATCTGCTCGGCGGCCTTGATGGTGCCGCGCAGCCGGCCCGGGACGGTGATCAGCTCGGGCGTGGGCTTGCGGGGCAGCGGCACGGCCGGGATCAGCGCCAGCTCGTAGCCGCGCTCCGGTACGAGCCGGGTCTCCAGGCCCCGCTCCGTGCCCAGGGCCGTGATCCCCACGGTCGGGTCCTGCCTGCGCAGGGCGTCCGCGAGGGCGAGCGCGGGCTCGATGTGGCCCGCGGTACCCCCGCCGGCGAGTACGACATGCACCGAAATTCACCGCTCTCCGGACGAACGCGCCGCCGAGGCACGCCGTCGCATCGTGTTCCATCTCCGGGGTCCCGAAGAACCCCCGGCTCCCCGCTTTCTACCAAAGCGAGGTTGCCGCATCGCAAGCGCCGCCCGCGCAGCGGGCTCGTCCCGCGCGAAGGCGATCAGCAACCCGATGGCGAACATGGTCGGCAGCAGGGCGGACCCTCCGTAGGAGAACAGCGGGAGGGGGACGCCGGCGATCGGCAGCAGACCGAGCACCGCACCGATGTTGATCACCGCCTGGGCGGTGATCCAGGTGGTCACGCCTCCCGCGGCGTACCTCACGAAGGGGTCCTCCGTGCGTCCGGCCACGCGGATACCCGCATAGCCTAGAGCCGCGAACAGGGCGAGTACCGACAGCGTCCCCGCCAGGCCCAGTTCCTCACCGGTGACGGCGAAGATGAAGTCGGTGTGGGCTTCGGGGAGTTGGCCCCATTTTTCCACACTCGCACCGAGTCCGGATCCGAAGATTCCGCCGGAGGCGAGGGCGTAGATCCCGTGCACGGCCTGCCAGCAGTCGGCGACGCCCGCCTTGGGCTCGGTGGCGCCGATGCAGGCGAGGCGGGCCATCCGGTTGGGGCTCGTCTTGATCAGGATCACACCGATCGCGCCCGCGACCGTCAGCACGCCGGCGAACAGCCGGGTGGGCGCCCCGGCGAGCCACAGCAGGCCGAACAGGATCGCCGTCAGGATGATCGCCGTCCCCATGTCGCCGCCGAGCATGATCAGTCCGAGCAGCAGGAAGGCGACCGGTACGAGCGGTACCAGCATGTGCTTCCACTGGGCCAGCAGCTTCTTCTCCTGTTTGCGGGCGATCAGGTCCGCGCCCCACAGCACCAGGGCGAGCTTGCCGAACTCGCTGGGCTGGATCTGGAAGGAGCCGCCGAGGGAGATCCAGTTCTGGTTCCCGTTGACCGCCATCCCTATCCCCGGCACCTGCACCAGGACCATCAGGAAGACCGCGCCGGCCAGGATCGGGTAGGCCAGCGCGCGGTGCAGCTTCACCGGCATGCGGGAGGCCGCGAACAGCAGTGCCCCGCCGATGAGCGCGGCGAGGAACTGCTTGCGGAAGAAGTACGAGCCGGGCAGCGAGAGCTGCAGCGCGGTGATCTGGGAGGCCGAGTAGACCATCACCAGGCCCAGCACGGTGATCAGCAGGCTGCCGCCGAGGATCAGGTAGTAAGCGGTCAGCGGGCGGTCCCAGGCCTTGCGCGCGCGGATGTAGAGCCGCCGTACGGGGTTGTCGCGCGGCGGCCTCGGGGCGGCGGGGCGGCGGGCCGCCCGCTGCACGGGTGGCCGGCCGGTACGGCTACCGGGCATCAACGCCTCCACTGAACGTCGACCGTGCCACGCGTCCCTCCCAAGATCCGCCCGGCGGGCGGCCGGGGTCAGGCGTCGAGTCCGCGGACCGCCTCCGCGAACGCGTCACCGCGCTGGTTGTAGTTGGTGAACATGTCCATCGAGGCACAGGCCGGGGCCAGCAGCACCGTGTCGCCGGGCTGTGCGAGCCGCTGCGCCTCCGTCACGGCCTGGAGCATCGCCCCAGTGTCGGTCCGGTCGAGGTCGACGACGGGTACTTCCGGGGCGTGTCGCGCGAGGGCCTCGCGGATCAGCGCGCGGTCCGCGCCGATGAGAACCGCGCCGCGAAGTCGCTTCGCCGACGCGGCGACCAGCTCGTCGAAGACCGCGCCCTTCGCCAATCCGCCCGCAATCCATACGATCGACTCATATGCCGCCAACGAGGCTTCCGCGGCGTGGGTGTTGGTCGCCTTGGAGTCGTCCACGTACGCCACCCCGTCCACGTCGGCGACGTGGGCGATGCGGTGGGCGTCGGGGCTGAAGGCCCGCAGTCCGTCGCGCACGGCCGTGGCGGGGACCCCGAAGGAGCGCGCGAGGGCCGCCGCGGCAAGGGCGTTGGCGATGTTGTGCGGGGCCGGCGGGTTGACGTCGGAGACCTCGGCCAGCTCCTGCGCGTTCTTGTGCCGGTTCTCCACGAAGGCGCGGTCGACCAGGATGCCGTCCACGACGCCGAGTTGGGAGGGACCGGGGGTGCCGAGGGTGAACCCGACGGCCCGGCAACCCTCTTCGACGTCGGCCTCGCGCACCAGGTCCTCGGTGCGCTTGTCGGCCACGTTGTAGACGCAGGCGACCCGATTGCCTTCGTAGATACGGCCCTTGTCGGCCGCGTAGGCCTCCATCGAGCCGTGCCAGTCGAGGTGGTCCGGGGCGAGGTTCAGCACGGCCCCGGAGTGGGCGCGCAGGGAGGGCGCCCAGTGGAGCTGGTAGCTGGACAGTTCGACGGCCAGGACGTCGTACCGTTCCTCGCCGAGGACGGCGTCCAGCAGGGAGACGCCGATGTTGCCGACGGCGGCCGTGCGCAGGCCCGCGGCCTTCAGGATCGACGCCAGCATCTGGACGGTGGTGGTCTTGCCGTTCGTGCCGGTGACGGCGAGCCAGGGGGCCGCGTCGGGGCCCCGCAGGCGCCAGGCGAGCTCGACGTCGCCCCAGACGGGCACACCCGCCTTCTCGGCCGCCAGGAACAGCGGCTTGTCCGGCTTCCAGCCGGGCGCGGTGACGATCAGCTCGGTGCCCTCGGGAAGCGTCGCGCCGTCGCCGAGGCGCACGGTGATGCCGAGCGCCTCCAGCTCCGCGGCCTGCTCACGCGCGCGTGCGTCGTCGCCGTCGTTGACGACCGTGACGATCGCCCCGCGCGCGTGCAGCACCTTCGCCGCCGGGACGCCGGAGACGCCGAGCCCGGCGACGGTGACGTGCTTGCCCTGGAAGTCGGAAGACCCGGAAGGCACCGAGGAGGTCACTTGTCCGCTGCCCATCCTGCGTAGAAGAGTCCAAGTCCGACAATCACACAGATTCCCTGGATGATCCAGAAGCGGACCACGACCAGGACTTCGGACCAGCCCTTGAGTTCGAAGTGGTGCTGAAGCGGTGCCATGCGGAAGACGCGCTTCCCGGTGAGCCGGAAGGAGCCGACCTGGATGACGACCGACATGGTGATGAGGACGAACAGGCCGCCCATGATGGCCACCAGCAGCTCCGTGCGGGAGAGGATGGCCAGGCCCGTCAGGACACCACCGAGGGCGAGCGAACCGGTGTCGCCCATGAAGATCTTCGCCGGCGAGGTGTTCCACCACAGGAAGCCCAGGCAGGCGCCCATCAGGGCGGAGGCGACCACGGCGAGGTCCAGCGGGTCGCGCACCTCGTAGCAGGCGGCCGGGTTGGTCAGCGTCTGCGCGTTGGCGCAGGACTCCTGGAACTGCCAGACGCCGATGAACGTGTAGGCGCCGAAGACGAGGACGGAGGCGCCGGTGGCGAGGCCGTCCAGACCGTCGGTGAGGTTCACGCCGTTCGACATCGCGAGGATCATGAACAGCGCCCAGACGACGAACAGCACCGGGCCGATGGACCAGCCGAAGTCCGTGATGAACGACAGCTTGGTGGAGGCCGGGGTGTTGCCCCGGGCGTCGGCGAACATCAGCGACAGCACGGCGAAGGCGATGCCGACGATCAGCTGGCCGGCCATCTTCGCCTTGGCCCGCAGACCCAGCGAGCGCCGCTTGACGATCTTGATGTAGTCGTCCAGGAAGCCGACCAGGCCCATGCCGAACATCAGGCCCAGGACCAGCAGGCCGGAGTAGGTGGGCGGGTAGCCGGTGATGAGCTTGCTCAGGAAGTACGCGGCGATCGTCGCCAGGATGAAGGCGATACCGCCCATGGTGGGCGTACCGCGCTTGCTGGCGTGCTCGCGCGGGCCGTCGTCACGGATGTACTGGCCGTAGCCCTTGCGGGCCAGCAGTTTGATCAGCAGCGGGGTCCCGATCAGGGTCAGGAAGAGGCCGATGACTCCCGAGAACAGGATCTGCTTCATCATCGGGCGGCAACCTCACCCTCGGCACCGGTCTCGATCAGCGCCTGGGCCACACTCTCCAGCCCCACCGACCGGGACGCCTTCACGAGGACGACGTCCCCCGGGCGCAACTCGTTGCGCAACAGGTCGACCGCCGCCTGTGCGTCGGACACGTGCACCGACTCCTCACCCCACGAACCCTCGTTATATGCGCCCAGTTGCAGCCAGGAGGCCTCAATCCCCCCGACCGCGACGAGCTTGCTGACGTTGAGCCGGACGGCGAGCCGTCCGACGGCGTCGTGCTCGGCGAGCGCCTCGTCCCCCAGCTCGGCCATCTTGCCGAGCACCGCCCACGTGCGGCGCCCCTTGCCCATGGCCGCGAGTGCCCTGAGGGCGGCCCGCATGGACTCGGGGTTGGCGTTGTAGGCGTCGTTGACGATGGTCACGCCGTCCGGGCGCTCGGTGACCTCCATCCGCCAGCGGGAGAGGGTGTCCGCCTCGGAGAGCGCGGTGGCGATCTCTTCCGCGGACATGCCCAGCTCATGGGCGACGGCGGCCGCGGCGAGCGCGTTCGACACGTGATGCTCACCGTACAGGCGCATGGTCACATCGCTTGCACCGGAGGGTGTGTGAAGCCTGAAGGAAGGCTGTCCGCTGTCCGTGAGTCGCACGTTCTCGGCGCGTACGTCCGCTTCGGCCGACTCTCCGAAAAGGACCACCTTCGCCTTGGTACGGGACGCCATCGCGCGCACCAGCGGGTCGTCGGCGTTGAGGATCGCCGCCCCGTCCTCCGGAAGGGCCTCCACCAGTTCGCCCTTGGCCTGCGCGATCTGCTCACGCCCGCCGAACTCGCCGATGTGGGCGGTGCCGACGTTGAGCACCAGGCCGATCCTGGGCGGGGTGAGGCCGGTGAGGTAGCTGATGTGCCCGATGCCGCGGGCGCCCATCTCCAGCACGAGGAACTTCGTCTCCTCGGTGGCGGTCAGGGCGGTCAGCGGCAGCCCGATCTCGTTGTTGAGCGAGCCGGGCGTGAACACGGTGGGGGCCTTGCGCTGCAGCACCTGGGCGACGAGGTCCTTGGTGCTGGTCTTGCCGGCCGAGCCGGTCAGCGCGACGAGGGTCGTGCCGAGCCGCTGGACGACATGTCGGGCGAGGGCGCCGAGGGCGGTCTGGACGTCCTCGACGACGATCGCGGGCACGCCGACGGGGCGCGACGCCAGTACGGCGGCCGCGCCCGCCTCCACGACGGCCCGCGCGTAGTCGTGGCCGTCGACCCGCTCGCCGACGAAGGCGGCGAACAGGCTGCCGGGGACCACCTCGCGGGAGTCCCGGACGACCGGTCCGGTGACCTGGACGGACGGATCCGGTATGTCGTGCGTCTGCCCGCCGACGACAGCTGCGATCTCGGCGAGGGAGAGGGCGATCACAAGTTCATCCCTGGGTCTTCTGGATAGCTTCGCGAAGCACCTGGCGGTCGTCGAAGGGACGGACCACCCCGGCGATGTCCTGGCCCTGCTCGTGGCCCTTGCCCGCGACCAGCACGGTGTCGCCCGGTCCGGCACGGCCCACGGCGGCGGCGATGGCGGCGGCCCGGTCCTCGAAGAGGAGCACCTCGCCACGCTCGTGCGCGGGCACGGAGGCCGCGCCCTGGAGCATGGTCGCGAGGATCGCGAGGGGGTCTTCCGAGCGGGGGTTGTCGGAGGTCAGTACGGCCGTGTCGGCGAGCCGGGCCGCCGCGGCGCCCATCGGGGCGCGCTTGGTCCGGTCGCGGTCGCCGCCGCAGCCGATGACGACGTGCAGGCGGCCCTTGGTGACCTTGCGCAGCGCCTTGAGCACCGACTCGACCGCGTCGGTCTTGTGCGCGTAGTCGACGACGGCGAGGTAGGCCTGCCCGGCGTCCACCCGTTCCAGGCGGCCGGGGACGCCCGGTACGGCGGCGATGCCGTCGGCGGCGGTCTGCGGGTCGAGGCCGGCCGCGGCGAGGGAGACGAGGGCGGCGAGGGTGTTCGCCACGTTGAAGGGGCCCGGCAGCGGCGACTTGGCGTGGACGCGCTCGCCGTTCGGGCCGACGACCGTGAACACCGAGTCCATGGGGCCGATCTGGACGTCCTCGGCGCGCCAGTCGGCGTCGGGGTGGCCCTCGGCGGAGAAGGTGACGACCGGGACGGCCGCCTCCCGCGCGAGCCGGCGGCCGTACTCGTCGTCGATGTTGATCACGCCGAGCTTGCTGCGTTCCGGCGTGAACAGGTCCGCCTTGGCCCGGAAGTAGTCCTCCATGTCGGAGTGGAACTCCATGTGTTCCGGGCTGAGGTTGGTGAAGACGGCGATGTCGAAGACGCAGCCGTCGACCCGGCCGAGGACCAGGGCGTGGCTGGAGACCTCCATGGCCACGGCCTCGACGCCCCCTTCGCGCATGACGGCGAACAGGGCCTGGAGGTCGGTGGCCTCGGGGGTGGTGCGCTCGGACTTGATGCGCTCGTCGCCGATGCGGATCTCGACGGTGCCGATGAGCCCGGAGGGGCGGGACGCGTCCAGGCCGCCCTCGACGAGATAGGCGGTGGTGGTCTTGCCGGAGGTGCCGGTGATGCCGATCTGGAGCAGGTCGCGGCCCGGGTGGTGATAGATCGTGGCCGCCAGCTCGCCCATCCGTCCGCGCGGGTCCTCGACGACCAGGACGGGCAGTCCGGTCGCGGCGGCGCGCTCGGCGCCCGTGGGGTCGGTGAGCACGGCGACGGCGCCCAGGCTCGCGGCCTGGGTGGCGAAGTCGGCGCCGTGCAGACGGGCGCCCGGGAGGGCTGCGTACAGGTCGCCGGGGCGGACGGCGCGCGAGTCGTGGGTGATCCCCGTGACCTCGGCGGCGCCCTCCGGTGCGGTGACACCCAGCTGGTCGGCGAGCTCCGCCAGGGGTGTGGCGGGGAGCAGCGTCGGCCTGGGCAGTCCCGGATATGTCACGGAAGCGCCCTTCTGGGGAGTTTGGGACTGATCAGCGTGTGGCACGGCGGTGAGCGTACCGGGCGCACCCGCTCCGGAGCGAAGTGAGGGGCTCGGGGCGCCCTGGTTCCCGGGGTTCGGGGTGATCGTTGTCACGAGTTCGTTCCTGAGTCTTTCCGGGGTCGTTCCGGGGTCGTTCCGGGGGGCTGATCAGGGCTTGTAGTCGACGGGCAGGTTCGCCGGCCTGGCGCCGGTCGGCGGGACCTGGAGGGTCTTCAGGGCGAACTCCATCACCTGCTTGTAGATGGGACCGCAGATCTGGCCGCCGAAGTAGTTGCCGGACGTCGCGTTCTGGATGGCGCAGTAGACGGTGATGCGAGGCTTGTCCGCGGGCGCGAATCCGGCGAAGGACGAGGTGTAGCCGTGGTAGCGGCCGGTGGCCGGATCCACGCGGTTGGCCGTGCCGGTCTTGCCCGCGACCCGGTAGCCGGGGATGCGGGCCTTGATGCCGGTGCCGTGTTCGTCGTCCACGACGGACTCCAGCATCTGGGCGAGGGTTCGGGCCGTCTTCTCGCTGACCACGCGGGTCTTCTTGGGCTGCGGCGCCGGTGTGAAGCGGCCGTCGGCGCCCTTGGTGCCGCGCACCAGGGTCGGCTCGATGCGGACGCCGCCGTTGGCGATCGTCGAGTACACCGAGGCGGCCTGCATGGCGTTGATGGAGAAGCCCTGGCCGAAAGGGATCGTGTACTGCTGCGACGTGGACCACTTCGCGGCGGGCGCGAGGATGCCCGGGGTCTCGCCGGGGAAGCCGAGCCCGGTGTAGCCGCCGATGCCGAACTTGCGCAGGTACGAGTAGAGGACCTTGTTGGCCTCGGGCTGGGTCTTGCCGAGCTGTCCGGCGGCGAGGATGGTGCCGATGTTGCTGGACCTGGCGAGCACGCCGTTGAGGGTGAGGTACCAGGTCCGGTGGTCCATGTCGTCCTGGAAGAGCCGGTCGCCGCGGTGCAGCCGGTTCGGTACGACGACATGGGTGAGCGCGGTGGCCGCGTTCTCCTCCAGCACGGCGGCCATCGACATCACCTTGGCGGTGGAGCCGGGCTCGTAGGCGTCCTGCAGGGCCGCGTTGCCCATGGCCTCGGAGCGGGCCTTCGTCAGGTCGTTCGGGTCGAAGCCGGGCGAGTTGGCCATGGCCAGGACCTGGCCGGTGCGGGTGTCCTGGACGATGACGTAGCCGCGGTCGGCCTTGGACTTCTTCACCTGCTGGGTGATCGCGTTCTGCGCGGCCCACTGGATGTCGCGGTCGATGGTCAGCTCGACGTCCGAGCCGGGCACGGCGGGCGTCTCGGTCGAGCCCACGGTGGGCACCTCACGGCCGCCGGACTGGGCGTAGCGGACCTTGCCGTCCTTGCCGGACAGCAGCTTGTCCAGCGACTGCTCGATGCCCCCGCCGCCCCGGCCCTCGGCGTTGACCCAGCCCAGTATCCCGGCGGCGAGGTTGCCGCCCGGGTACACGCGCTGGCTGCTGGGGTCGGCGAAGACGCCGGCGAGCACGTTGACCGAGTGGGGGTCGGTGTCGGCCTTCTTGGCGAGGGCGGCCTTCAGGTCCTTGATCTGCTTCCATACCTGGGGGGTCTGGCGGGAGGCGAGCTTGGCGTAGCGCGACTCCTTGTTCTTCGGCCTGAGCTTTCCGACGATCGTGGCCTGGTCCTGACCGAGGATCGGCGCGAGCAGCGCGGCGGCCTGTTCGGGTCCGTCGCCGATCTTCAGCTGCTTGGTGCCGAACATCATGGGGTCGGCCGTGATGTCGTACGCGTCCTCGCTGACGGCGAGGGCCACGCCGTTGCGGTCGGTGATGCCGCCGCGGGCGGCGGTGAGGGTGTGCACGACGTACCGGTTCTGTTCGGCCTTCGCGGTGTACGTGCTCGCGTCCACCGCCTGGACCTGGAGCAGCCGGACGACGAAGGCGACCAGGACCAGGGTGAGCGCGAGGCTGACCATGCGCAGCCGGGGCCGGGGGCTGCCGAGCCGGAGGACGGGCGGGGCCGGGGGCCGGGTCCCGGCCGGACGGCGGACGGGACGGGCACCGGGGCCGGGCTGCCGGCGCACGGGTCCCCGGGGCCGGGCGGGGCCGCCCCGGTCCGAGCGGAGCCGGGAGCTCGGGGACGGCTGGGCGGGCCCTGGCACGCGGCGGCGCGGCGGTTCCCTGTCGGACACTTCCGTCACCTGCCGGGGGTCGGGGTGGGGGCGGGCTGAAGGGTGGACGCCGGGGGCGCCGCCGGGGCGGCGGCCGGCGCCGAGGAGGTGGAAGCGGGGGTGGCGGGGGCGGCGGTGTCGGGCGCTCCGGCGGGCGGGGCCGACGGGACGGTCGGGGCGGGCGGGACGGTCGAGTGGACCGGGGCGGGGCCGGCGCCCGGAGTCATGGCCTCGGGGGCGAGCGGCTCGGTGAGGGCGGCGGTCCGGGGGGCGGCGCTCGGTACGCCCTTGACGGTGCCGCCGGGACCGAGGAAGGCCGGGTCACCGCCGGGGACCATGCCGAGTTCGCGGGCGCGCCGCTGGAGGGCGTCGGGGGACGAGTAGGCGTCGATGTCCCGCTGGAGCGCCTGTTCCTCGTCGGTGAGGCTCTTCGTGCGCTTCTGCAGGTCGTCGAGCTGGAACGAGCCTTCGCTGAGCGCGGAGTTCAGCACCAGCAGCCCGATGAGGCCGCCGCCGAGGAGCAGGACCACGAGGAACACGAACGGGGTGCGGGCCGCCCGGGCACGGCCGGCCGGGAAGAGCCGGGCGAGCTGAGCGGCCCTCCCCCTCAGTTCGGGTTTCCTACTCACTGGCCCTCCGGCGGGTCTCGGTGGCCCTCCGGAAGGTGTCCCGGCTCCCGAGGAGGGTCCGGAATCCCAACCGACCCCGTTCGCTCACTCGGCGTCCTCCCTGATCCGCTCGGCACCGCGCAGCCTGGCCGGGGCGGCCCGGCGGTTCTCGGCGATCTCCTCCTCGGTGGGAAGTTCGGCACCGCGCGTGAGCAGCTTGAGCCGGGGCTGGTAGCGCTCGGGCACGACGGGCAGCCCGGGCGGGGCGGTGTTCGCGGCGCCGGCCGCGAAGACCTGCTTCACCAGCCGGTCCTCCAGCGAGTGGTACGACAGCACAGCGATGCGGCCGCCGACGTCGAGGGCCTTCACGGCCGCCGGAATGGCCCGCTCCAGGACGGACAGCTCGCCGTTGACCTCGATGCGCAGCGCCTGGAAGGTGCGCTTGGCCGGGTTGCCGCCGGTGCGCTTGGCGGCCTGCGGCAGGGCGTCCCGGATCAGCTCGACGAGCCGCGCGCTGGTGGTGAACGGCTCCTTCTCCCGCTCGCGGACGATGGCGGCGACGATCCGCTTGGCCTGCTTCTCCTCGCCGTACGCGCGCAGGATCCGCACCAGCTCGCCCGGCGGGTAGGTGTTGAGGACCTCGGCGGCGCTGATACCGGTCGTCTGGTCCATGCGCATGTCGAGCGGGGCGTCCTGGGCGTAGGCGAAGCCCCGGTCGGCCTCGTCCAACTGCATGGAGGAGACGCCGAGGTCGAACAGGACGCCCTGCACGCGCGGGATGCGCAGCCGGTCCAGTACGTCGGGCAGCTCGTCGTAGACGGCGTGCACGAGGGTGGCGCGCTCACCGAAGGGGGCGAGCCGTTCGCCGGAGAGCTTGAGGGCCTCCGTGTCCCGGTCGAGGCCGATCAGCCGCGCCTCGGGGAACCGGGTCAGCAGTGCCTCGCTGTGGCCGCCGAGGCCGAGGGTGCAGTCGACGACCACCGCTCCCGGGCGCCGCAGCGCGGGTGCCAGCAGATCCAGGCACCGCTGGAGCATCACCGGGACGTGTCGACTCTCGGTCAAGGGGGCCTCTCAGGTCCGGCGCGGGCGTACGCACCGCCGGGTCCCCGCCCGCTCGGTGAAGGGGAAGGCCTGCCGGCGCCGGAAGCGACAGCCGACCGGGAGCGGGAGGAGGCCGAGCCGTACGTACGCGCCGCGCACGCGGGGAGACGGTCCGGGCGGGTGCCGGGGTCTCCGGGGGGTTTCACCAGCGAGGAGAGCCAGGCCTCCCGCTTCGCGTCACTTTAGTCCACCCTGTCTCGCGGTCAATCAACCGGCCTGCGCGTCGCGTACCGCATCCCGGCCAGGGCCGCAATTCGACGGGATTCACCCGTCCGGCCCGGGTTTGCCCTCCGTGTGGGTTAGCTCACAACAAGCCACGATGACGTTCTTTGTCCGCTCTCACACGAGGCCAGTTCCGGCGGTGACCAGTACCGTCGTGGTTATGACGACTTCCGCAGCAGTACCCACTGGGCCCGAAGGCGCCATACCCCGCACCGACACGGTGACGGACCGCCTGGTGGAGGCCAACGGACGCTACGCCACCTCCTTCACCGATCCCGGCATGGACGCCCGCCCCGTTCTGCACGTGGCCGTGGTGGCGTGCATGGACGCCCGCCTCGACCTGCACGCCGCGCTGGGCCTGGACCTGGGCGACTGTCACACCATCCGCAACGCGGGCGGAGTCGTCACCGACGACGTGATCCGCTCCCTCACCATCAGCCAGCGGGCGCTGGGCACCCGCAGCGTCGTCCTCATCCACCACACCGGCTGCGGCCTGGAGACCCTCACCGAGGACTTCCGGCACGAGCTGGAGATGGAGGTCGGCCAGCGTCCGGCGTGGGCGGTGGAGTCCTTCCGGGACGTCGACCAGGACGTACGGCAGTCCATGCAGCGGGTGCGCACCTCGCCGTTCCTGCCGCACACCGACGACGTACGGGGCTTCGTCTTCGACGTCCACACCGGTCTGCTGCGCGAGATCGACCCGGCCTGAGCCCCGCCCCGCCCCGCCCCGGAAGAACTCCGCCGCACGGTATCGAAAGCGCGGTCGAAATGGCCGTAAGACCGACATCCTGAGGGCAGTTGTCCACAGGCGAGTGACACGAATCGGTAACGGCAGCAAGAATGCGGGGTGTGTGGCGTCGCGCGGAACTGTTTCCGCGCGGTGCCCGTGTTTCGGGGTGGGCCGGTTTCGCGTCAGTGCGTCGGCCCGGGCAATAACGGGCCGAGGAGGGCCGGGTGACGACCTATGACGATCGATCGAGCCTCGCTGATCTGACCGACACTGTGGAGCGCGTCCGCAGTTCGGTGGAGGGCGTGATCGAGGGCAAGCCCGAGGTCGTACGGCTTTCGCTGACCGTACTGCTCGCCGAGGGACATCTGTTGATCGAGGATGTCCCCGGCGTGGGCAAGACGATGCTCGCGAAGGCGCTGGCGCGGTCCATCGACTGCTCGGTGCGGCGCATCCAGTTCACGCCCGACCTGCTGCCCTCGGACATCACCGGGGTGTCCATCTGGGACCAGCAGCGCCGGGACTTCGAGTTCAAGCCGGGCGCCATCTTCGCGCAGATCGTGATCGGCGACGAGATCAACCGCGCCTCCCCCAAGACCCAGTCCGCGCTGCTGGAGTCCATGGAGGAACGGCAGGTCACCATCGACGGGAAGACCTACGAACTGCCGAGCCCCTTCATGGTGGTGGCCACGCAGAACCCGGTCGAGATGGAGGGCACATACCCACTGCCCGAGGCCCAGCGCGACCGCTTCATGGCCCGCGTCTCCGTCGGCTACCCGAGCATCGAGGCCGAGCTGCAGATGCTGGACGTGCACGGCGGGGTCTCACCGCTGGAGGACCTGCAGCCGGTGGCGCACGCGCACGAGATCGTGAAGCTGATCGAGGCGGTGCGCGGGGTGCACGTCTCCGAGCCGGTGCGCCGCTACGCGGTCGAGCTGGTCGCGGCCACCCGCACCCACCCCGACCTCAGACTCGGCGCCTCCCCGCGCGCGACGCTGCACCTGCTGCGCGCGGCCAAGGCGGCCGCCGCCCTGAGCGGCCGGGAGTACGCGCTGCCGGACGACGTCCAGGCGCTCGCCGTCGCCGTCCTCGCCCACCGGCTGCTGCCCACCGCCCAGGCCCAGCTCAACCGCCGCACCGCCGAGCAGGTCGTGCTGGAGATCCTGCAGCGCACCCCGGTGCCCGCGGCCCCGCAGCAGCAGAACGGCCTCGGCGGGCTCGGCCGGGGCGTGCCGGCCTATCCCCAGCAGCCCCCGCGGAGTCTGTGATGAGCGCCGGGGGGACGGGGCAGCCGGAGGCCGACCGCGGAGAGGCGGGCGGCGTCCGTACCGCCCTGGCGGGGCTCACCACCCGCGGCCGTTCCTTCCTGGCCGCCGGGATCGCCGCCGCCGTCTGCGCCTATGTGCTGGGCCAGAGCGACCTGCTGCGGGTCGGCCTGCTGCTCGCCGTGCTGCCCCTGCTCTGCGCGGCCGTGCTCTACCGCACCCGCTACCAGGTGGCCGGCAGCCGCCGGCTCTCCCCCGCGCGCGTGCCCGCCACCACCGAGGCCCGGGTGCACCTGCGGATGGACAACGTCTCCCGGCTGCCCACCGGTCTGCTGATGCTCCAGGACCGGGTGCCCTACGTCCTCGGCCCCCGGCCCCGCTTCGTGCTGGACCGGGTCGAGCCGGGCGGCCGCCGCGAGGTGTCCTACCGGGTCCGCTCGGACCTGCGCGGCCGCTATCCGCTCGGCCCGCTCCAGCTGCGGCTGAGCGACCCGTTCGGGATGTGCGAACTGACCCGGTCCTTCTCGACGTACGACACCCTCACGGTCATCCCGCGCGTCCAGCCGCTGGCCCCGGTCCGCTTCAGCGGCGAGGCCAGGGGGTACGGCGACGGGCGGCAGCGCTCGCTCGCGCTGGCCGGCGAGGACGACGTGATCCCGCGCGGCTACCGCTACGGCGACGACCTGCGCCGGGTGCACTGGCGGTCCACGGCCCGCTACGGCGAACTGATGGTGCGCCGCGAGGAACAGCCCCGGCGCTCGCGCTGCACCGTGCTGCTGGACACCCGGGGCATCGCCTACGAGGGCGCGGGCCCCGACTCGGCCTTCGAGTGGGCGGTCTCGGGCACCGCCTCGGTCCTGGTGCACATGCTCGAACGCGGCTTCTCGGTACGGCTGCTGACGGACAGTGGCAGCTCGGTGCCCGGCGAGGGCTTCGAGGGGTTCGCGGGCGCCGGCCAGGAGACCGCGGAGGCGGCCGGGCTGATGATGGACACCCTCGCGGTGATCGACCACTCCGACGGCACGGGCCTGTCCCGGGCCTACGACGCGCTGCGCGGCGGGAACGAGGGGCTGCTGATCGCCTTCCTGGGCGATCTCGACGAGGAGCAGGCGACGATGGCGGCCAAGATGTGCCGGCGCGGCGGCGGCGCGGTCGCCTTCGTGCTGGACCCCGACACCTGGGTGCGGGACACCACGGACGTACCGCGGGCGGGCGACCGGCACGAGGAGCGGCTGCGCATGCTGCGCGAGGCCGGCTGGACGGCGCTGAGCGTGCCGCGCGGCGCCTCGCTGGACGAACTGTGGCGGCAGGCGGACCGGGAGCGTTCGGGCCTGGCCGCGCTGAGCGGGGAGACGCCACGATGAACGGGGAGGCCCTGCGATGAGCGGGCGGGCACGACTGGCGCTGTGCGCCGCAGCGGCCACGCTGATGGCCTCGTGCGCCCTGCTGCCCCTGGTCGACCAGCCCACCTGGCTGATCCTGACCATGCTGCTGGTGACCGTCCAGACGGGCGTGGGCGCGGCGGCCCGGCGGGTGCCGCTGGCGCGGCCGCTGACCGTGGCGGCCCAGGTCCTGGTCACGCTGATGCTGCTGACCCTGGTCTTCGCCCGGGAGCAGGCCGTCGTCGGGCTGATCCCCGGCCCGGACGCGGTGCGGCACATCGCCGACCTGCTCCAGCAGGGCTCGGACGACGTCAACCGGTACGCGATACCGGCGCCCCTCACCGACGGCATCAAGCTGATGCTGATCGGCGGTGTCCTGGTCATCCATCTGCTGGTGGACACCCTCGCGGTGACCTTCCGCGGCGCGGCCCCGGCCGGACTGCCGCTGCTGGCGCTGTACTCGGTGGCCGCCGGGCTGTCCGACGGCGCCGCCGACTGGCTGTGGTTCCTGGTGGCGGCGGCCGGCTATCTGATGCTGCTGCTCGCCGAGGGCCGGGACCGGCTGGCGCAGTGGGGCAGGGTCTTCGGCGGCGCGCCCCGCACCCCGGGCGACCGGGAGGGCGGCGCGGTGGCCCCGGTGCGCACCGGACGCCGGATCGGCGCGGTCGCCCTCGGCGTCGCCCTGGTGGTGCCGCTCGCCCTGCCCGCGATGCAGGGCGGCCTGCTGGGCCCGGCCGGAACGGGCGTCGGCACGGGCAACGGCGGCGGAGGGACGATCTCCGCGGTCAACCCCCTGGTGTCGCTGCGCGACAGTCTGAACGTGGACACCGACCGGCAGGTGCTGTCCCTGAGGACCAGCACGACCGACCTGTCGGACATGTACGTGCGGATCGTCTCCCTGGACGACTTCGACGGCACCACCTGGAAGCCGTCCCAGCGGCACATCATCGGCGTGCCGGACGCCTTCCCGACGCCCATGGGCCTCGGCGCGGACGTCCGGCGCACCACGATCCGCACGACGATCACGGCGGCCGACTGGTACGCGCAGGACT
Source organism: Streptomyces sp. NPDC047085 (assembly GCF_040643735.1). Lineage (NCBI taxonomy): Bacteria > Bacillati > Actinomycetota > Actinomycetes > Kitasatosporales > Streptomycetaceae > Streptomyces > Streptomyces sp. NPDC047085. Next base: position 936,733 of record NZ_JBEYUW010000001.1, on the reverse strand, counting down.
GGCTGCCGATGCCCTACCCGCCGAGCGGCGTGAAGGTCGGCGGCAACTGGCGGTACGAGCCCGTCGGCATGACCCTCGTGGGCGACCACGGCCAGAACACGCGCGGCGAGCGCTACGAGGTGACCAGCCTGGACGTGCAGCCGAGCGCGCAGCAGCTGGCTTCCGCTCCGGAGCCGCCGGCCGCCCTGAAGCGCGAGTACACCAAGGTGCCGTCCAGGCTGCCGAAGGTGGTGGCCCGCACCGCCAGGGAGATCACCGAGGGCGCGACGAGCCACTACGACGAGGCGGTCAAGCTCCAGGACTGGTTCGCTGTCAACGGCGGCTTCCAGTACGACACCCAGGTCGAGGTCGGCCGCGGCCCGGACGCCATCGCGAAGTTCCTGGAGAAGAAGCAGGGCTTCTGCGTCCACTTCTCCTTCGCGATGGCCGCGATGGCCCGCACGCTGGGCATCCCGGCCCGGGTCGCGGTGGGCTTCGCGCCCGGCACCCCGCAGGCGGACGGTTCGGTGTCGGTGAGCCTCAGGGACGCCCACGCCTGGCCCGAGCTGTACTTCGAGGGCGTGGGCTGGACCCGCTTCGAGCCGACGCCGACCCGGGGCACCGTGCCGTCGTACACCCAGCCGGACACGCCCAGCAGCTCGCTGCCGGAGCAGGCGCTGCCGTCCCACGGATCGAGCACGGCGCCGTCGGCGGCGGCCTCGCCGAGCGACGACTGCACGGGCCGGATGCGCCGGATCGACGCGTGCGGCGACCCGTCCGCGGCGCCCGCGGCGCACAGCGGTGGCGGCGGCACGCCGGGCGGGCCGTGGGCACCGCTGATCGGGCTCGGGGTGCTGCTCGTGCTCGCGATCCCGCTGTCGCCGATGCTGTGGCGGGCCCGGGTACGGGCCGCGCGGCTGGGCGGGCACGCCCGGACCGAGGAGGGCGCGGCGGCGCACACGCTGGCGGCCTGGCAGGAGCTGACCGACAGCGCCTGGGACGTGGGCATCCTGCCGGACGAGTCGCAGACCCCACGCAAGGCGGCGGCACGGATCGTCCGCCTCGGTCATCTCGACCCGGCGGCCGGTGCCGCGGTGCACCGGGTGGCGGAGGCGCTGGAGCAGGCGCTGTACGCGCCCCGGCCGCGCCCGGTGGCGGGACTGGCGGACGACGTGCGCCGGGTGATCGCCGCGCTGAACGGCACGGTGGGCCGGCGGACCCGGCTGCGGGCGCTGCTCGCCCCGCGCTCCGCGGTACGGGTGCTGTGGGCGGCGTCGGCCCGGTGGGCGAACCTCAAGGCCCGTGCGACGGCGGCCCGGCCGACGCTGCGCAGGCCGTCGGGTCAGCGGGGCTGAGGAGAAGCAGCAAGAGAGAGCTGAGGGGTGACCACCGGCCGGTGGTCACCCCTCAGTACGTCTGCTGCTGTTTCAGCGGCCGTGTTCGTCGCGGCGGCGCTGCCAGCGCTGCTCGATCCGGTCCATCATCGAACGCTTCTGCCGCACCTGACGGCGCGGGACACCCGGGGGCTGCTCGCCCGGCTTGGGGGCCTTTCGCCAGCCCGTGACGGCGAGTACGGCACAGCCGAGCATGACGAGGAAGCCCACCACGCTGATCCAGATCTGCTGTGCGACCATTCCGGCCATGAGGAGCGCGATACCTACGAGGAAGCCCGCAGCCGCCTGGTAGACCCGCCGCCGGGTGTACGTCCGCAGCCCGTTTCCCTCAAGCGCTGACGCGAACTTCGGATCTTCGGCGTACAGCGCTCGCTCCATCTGCTCGAGCATGCGCTGCTCGTGCTCCGAGAGCGGCACGGAGTCCTCCTCATCGTGCAGTCGCCGGGGCGACCCGGGGGGTCCCTTCAGGATAGGCAGGGAATCGCCCCCGTGAAACCCGCCCCTCTACGCCAATTGGCCAACCGGAGTCCGTCATGGCCGGCCCGGCTCGCTGAGGCTTCCATTCCCCGGCGGCCGACCCGTCATGCCGGGCGGTGTACCTCGATCATACGGCGCAAACCGCTCGATCGGGGGGCTTGTGGCGTACTCCATCTGCCGCCAAGCCCCTGATCAGCGGCGGGTCTCGGGAGGCTGCTCAGGCCTCCGTGGCCCCCTGCGTCTCGCCGAGCACGTGGATCTGGGTGGCGACGGAGTGGAACGCCGGCAGCTCTGCCGCGGCGGCCTCCAGCTTCAGCAGGGCGTCGAGGGCACCGGGCTCGGTGTCCACCAGAACGCCGGGCACGAGGTCGGCGAAGACCCGCACGCCGTGGACGGCGCCGGCCTTGAGGCCCGCGCCCTCGACCAGCGCGGTGAGCTGCTCGGCGGTGAAGCGGTGCGGAACCGGGTCGCCGGCACCCCAGCGGCCGTCGGGGTCCTCCAGGGCCTGCTTGGCCTCCTTGAAGTGGCCGGCGAGGGCCCGGGCGAGCACCGCGCCGCCGAGTCCGGCCGCGAGCAGGCTGAGCACACCCTCGGACCGCAGCGCGGCGACCGCGTTGCGCACGCCCTCGGCCGGGTCGTCGACGTACTCCAGGACGCCGTGGCACAGCACCACGTCGTAGCCGCCGCGCTCGACGACGTCGAAGAGGCCGTGGGCGTCGCCCTGGACACCCTTGACCCGGTCGGCGACGTCGGCCTCGGCCGCCCGGCGCTCCAGCGCGAACAGCGCGTTCGGGCTGGGGTCGACGACGGTGACGCGGTGGCCGAGGCGGGCGACGGGCACGGCGAAGTTGCCGCTGCCGCCCCCGGTGTCGAGCACGTCCAGCGACTCCCGCCCCGTCGCCTTGACGCGGCGGTCGAGCGCGTCCTGGAGGACCTCCCAGACCACGGCGGTACGGAGGGAAGAACGGGGGCGCATCGGGTCCGACACGGCAGTTGACTCCTCGGCGCGGCACCGCCTGTTGCCCGGCGGCGCGAACGGGGTGCCTCCCCGGCCCGGAACCGGGAGGTGGGGAGGCTGCAGGCGTCTCCACCCTATTGCCTCCGCCGCCGTACCCGGCACCGCGGCGAGGTGCTGCCGAGTGCGTCTCGTACGGCGGACGGGGAGGCGGGAAGGGGACGGCGGGAGACGGGAAGGGGAGGCCGGGGAGCGGGACGGGTCAGCCCGCGTCCGGGAGTTCGTCGCGGGCTCGCGGACGGTCCGGCCCGACGGGATCGGCGGTGTCCTGGCGGGGCTGGGGCAGGACGGGCTGGAGCACCAGCATCCGCTCGACGATGCGGATGAACATCGCGACGTCGCGTATCAGGTCGTCGGCGTCCCGCTGCCCGGCCGCACCCTGGATGCCCGCCTCGGCACGGGCCCGGCGGGCGGCGCCGGAGGCGAACAGGGCGCTCCATTCGGTCAGCTCGGGCGCGATCTCGGGGAGCACCTCCCAGGCGCTGCGGATGCGGGCCCGGCGGCGGGGCGAGGGCTCGGGGCGGCCCCGCGCGGCGAGCACGGCGGCGGCGGTGCGCAGGGCGGCGAGGTGGGCCGTCGCGTAGCGCTCGTTGGGCGTTTCCAGGCCGGCGGCCTCGTCGAGTCCGGCGCGGGCCTGGGCGAGCAGGTCGAGTACGGCGGGCGGGGCCGTGGCCCGGCGGAGCACGGGGTGCACGTCGCTCGCCGGGCCGGTCAGTGAGGGGGCAGGGCCGGTGGCGCGGCGCCGGCGTGCGGCGGCTGCGGACGGGTTGGCCATGACGAACCTCCTGTCGTCTGGGTGACGGCACGAATGCCGTATGTGCCCATCGTGAGGTATGCCACTGACAATCCGTTCTGACCTGCTCTTTTGCCTCGATCGAAAGTTCGGGCATACTTTTGAACTGACCAGTCAGTTCAAAAAATGGGGGGGGGCGGGCACGTGCACGGCGCGGACCTGACGGCCGAGGGCCTCGGGCTCAAGGGGCCACGGGGGTGGGCCTTCAGCGGGATCGGCTTCGAGGCGAAGCCCGGCTCGTTGGTCGCGATCGAGGGACCGTCCGGCTCCGGCCGCACGTGTCTGCTGCTCGCGCTCACCGGACGGATGAAGCCCACGGCGGGAACGGCCGCCGTGGGCGGGTTCACGCTTCCCCGGCAGATGCCGGCCGTGCGCCGGGTCAGCGCCGTGGCCAACGTGCCCGGCGTCACCGACCTGGAGCCGGCCCTGACCGTCGGGGAGCACCTGCGCGAACGGGCCCTGCTGCAACGCCGGTTCGGCGACTCCCTGCGCGAGGCGCTGCGACCGCACGCGCACCGCGTGCACGAGGCCCGGCTGCGCGCCGACGCGGCCCTGGCCGCCGCCGGACTCGACCTGGAGACGCTCCCCAAGGGATCCCGCACGGCCGTGCGGGACCTGGACCGGCTGGAGGCGCTGCGTCTGTCCGTCGCCCTGGCCCTCGTCGGCCGGCCCCGGCTGCTCGCGGTCGACGACGCCGATCTGAAGCTCTCGGACGGCGAACGCGCCGAGGTCTGGGACCTGCTGCGGTCCCTCACGCGCGCGGGCACGACGGTGCTCGCCGTGTGCCGTACCGCCCCCGAGGACTGCGTCACCGTCCGCACCGGACCCGACGAACGGACCACCGACGAGGGCGACGGGATCGCCGACCGGCCCACCGACCCGACAGACGACCGGACCGCCGACCAGGCCGACCGGCCCACCGGCCAGCACCAAGAGAACGACCAGAGCGAACAGAACGACGACCAGGACCAACCCCAGAAGGAGGCGGAGGACGATGCGCTCGCCCCGGCTGGCCGCGCTTGAGCTGAAGCGGTTCGGGCGGGGCAGGCTGCCGCGCGCCGCCCTGGTCGCGCTGCTGGCGCTGCCCCTGCTCTACGGCGCCCTGTACCTGTGGTCCTTCTGGGACCCGTACGGCCGCCTGGACCGGATCCCGGTGGCCCTCGTGAACGAGGACAAGGGCGCCACGGCGGGCGGGAAGAAGGTCACCGCCGGCGACGACATCGTCGACGGGCTGCGCGACAGCCGCACCTTCGAGTGGCACGAGGTGAGCGACGCCGAGGCCCGCCGGGGCGTCGAGGACGGCACCTACTACCTGTCCCTGACGATGCCGGCCGACTTCAGCGCGCGCATCGCCTCCAGCTCGGGCGGCTCCCCACAGACCGGCGCGCTCCAGGTGCGCACGAACGACGCGAACAACTACATCGTCGGCCAGATCTCCCGGACGGTCTTCAACGAGGTCCGCTCGGCCGCGTCCACCAAGGCGTCCCGGACCTTCCTGGACCGGATCTTCGTCTCCTTCTCCTCCATCCACGACAAGACCGTCACGGCCGCCAAGGGGGCCGACCGCCTCAAGGGCGGCATCGGGAAGGCGGAGAAGGGCTCCAAGGACCTCGCCGAGGGACTGAAGGACGCCAAGAGCGGCAGCGGCAAGCTCTCCAAGGGCCTGACGAAGCTCCACACGGGCGCGGGCGACCTGGAGGACGGCTCACGGCAGGTCGCGGACGGCACGCAGGCGCTCGCCGACAACGTCAACGGCGTCTACGCGAAGGCCGGCCCGTTCCTGAAGGACAACGAGAAGACCATCGGGGACACCGCCCGCCTGGTCGCCGACTCGGCCAAGACGGTCCAGGACAACCTCGACGTCATGGTGAAGCTCGCGCCCGGCGCGGCCAGGACGGCCCACGCCTCCGCCACGGTCCTGACCGAGGTCTACAAGGCGCGCTGCGAGACCGCGGTGATCCCGGACCCGGTCTGCCCGGACCTGAAGCGGGCCAAGCAGGCGGCCGCCGACGTGGCCACGGTCGCCGACGACCTCAACACCCTGATCGCCGACCAGAACGGCGACCTGAAGACCCTGCGGGACAACCTCGGCACGCTCCAGAAGCAGGCCCGCGCCCTCGCCGCCCGCGCACCGCACCTCTACGAGGACGTGGACGACGCGGTCAAGAAGATCAACAAGCTGAACGGCGGCGCGGCCGAGGTGGCCGCGGGTGCCAAGAAGCTGCACGCCGGCATCGGCACCGCCGACTCCGGCGCGACCAGGCTGGACAAGGGCATCGGCACCGCCGAGTCCGGCGCCGGGACCCTGAACGGCGGCCTGTACAAGCTGGTCGGCGGTTCCGGGAAGCTGGCCGGCGGTCTGCACGACGGGGCGAAGAAGATCCCCGACTACGACAAGCAGGACCGCGACCGGCGCACCGGCGTCATGGCCGACCCGGTCCAGCTGGCCTCCCACGACCTGCACAAGGCGCCCAACTACGGCACCGGGTTCGCCCCTTACTTCATCCCGCTGTCCCTGTGGGTGGGCGCGATGGTCGCCTACATGCTGATCCCGCCGCTCAACCGGCGTGCCCTGGCGGCCGGTTCGTCCGCCTGGCGGATCGCGCTGGCCGGCTGGCTCCCGGTGGTCGCGGTGGGCGTGCTGCAGACGGTCGCCCTGATGTCCGTCCTGCACTGGGGCATCGGCCTGAACATGGCCCGCGCGGCGGGCACGATCGGCTTCCTGTTCCTGGTCACGGCGTGCTTCGCGGCGATCGTGCAGTGGCTGAACGCCCGCTTCGGCGCGGCCGGCCGGATCCTCGTCCTGGCGCTGCTGATGCTCCAGCTGACCTCGGCGGGCGGCACCTATCCCGTGCAGACCAGCCCGGGCTTCTTCAACGCGATCCACCCGTTCCTGCCGATGAGCCACATCGTGGACGCCCTGCGCCGGCTGATCACGGGCGGCGGGCTCGGACCCGTGTGGGGGGCCTGCGGCGTCCTGGCCGCGTACACCGCCCTCGCCCTCGCCCTCACCGCGCTCGCGGCCCGGCGCCGCCAGGTGTGGACGCTGGACCGGCTCCATCCCGAGCTGAGCCTGTGATGCCGGTTGTGATCCCCAAGGAGACCCCGCACGCGCGCGTACCTGTGAGAATCGGGTCCATGGAAAGCACCAGCGCCACGTCCGGCGGCAGCACCCGCCGCGAGGCCACCCGGCAGAAGCTCTACGAGGCGGCCGTCACCCTCATCGCCGAACAGGGCTTCTCCGCCACCACGGTGGACGAGATCGCGGAGCGGGCCGGGGTCGCGAAGGGCACGGTCTACTACAACTTCGCGAGCAAGTCGGTCCTCTTCGAGGAGTTGCTGCGGCACGGCGTGGGCCTGCTCACCGCGTCCCTGCGGGAGGCGGCCGAGCGGACCGCGGCCCAGGGCGGCAGCAAGGTGGACGCCCTGGACGCGATGGTCCGCGCGGGCCTGGTCTTCATCGACCGCTACCCCGCCTTCACCCAGCTGTACGTGGCCGAGCTGTGGCGCACCAACCGCGCCTGGCAGTCCACGCTGATGGTGGTCCGGCAGGAGGCCGTCGCCGTCGTGGAGGGGGTGCTGCGCGACGGCGTCGAGGCCGGCGAGTTCAGCGAGGAGATCGACATCCAGCTGACGGCGGCCGCGCTGGTCGGCATGGTGCTGGTGGCCGCCCTGGACTGGAAGTCGTTCCAGCCGGAGCGCTCCCTGGACGACGTCCACGCGGCCCTGTCCCGGCTGCTCCAGGGACGCGTGAGCGGCAAGGGCTGAACAGGGGCGGACAGCAGGGCACGAAGAAGGCGCCGGTCCGCTCGCACCGGCGCCTTCCCGCTCCCCCGTACTTCCTCCCGTACTCCCCGTACGGTTCCCCCGGTGGTCCCCCGTGGTGGTCCGCCCCGGGTCCCCCGCCTCGCTTCCGCCGACGGATCGGCGGAAGGAGCGGCCGGCGGGCGGGCGCCGTTCCGCCGCCCCGTGTCGGCGGTGCCGGGCCGCGCCCCCTTGCCGTGTCTCCACTCTCCCGTTCCCGCAGCTCCGGGCCCATCCGCGCGGGTACTCATCTCGCCGCCTAGGTACGGATACTCAGGCGCCCGCGCGCGTGCCCACGACGCGGGCCCGCCGCCTGGCTACGATCGCCTCCGTGTCCGTACTCCCCCTGGCCGGGGGTCTGGGGGTGTCCCCCAGAAGGCACAGCACCAGCGGCTGGGCCAGCGGCGTCAACGCCTACGCGGTGGTGCTGCTGCTCGGCCTCTTCGGCGCGACGGGGGTGAGTGACGACGTGCCGCAGACGTTGCAGCGCCCCGAGGTGCTGATCGCGGCGGGCGTGCTCTTCCTGTGCGAGGCGGTCGCCGACAAGATCCCGTACGTCGACTCGGTGTGGGACTCCGTGCACACGGTGGTCCGGCCGCTCGCGGGCGCCTGGGTCGGGGCACTGCTCGCCGGGCAGAGCGGGTCTCTGTCGGACGTGGCGGCCGGGCTGATCGGCGGTTCGACGGCACTGGCCAGCCATACCGTCAAGGCCGGTACGCGGATGGCGGTCAACACCTCGCCGGAGCCGTTCAGCAACTTCGTGCTGAGCACCGCCGAGGATCTCGGGGTGGCCGGGATCGTCTCGTTCGCGATGTTCCACCCGGAGGCGGCGGCGGTCATCGCGGCCGTGCTGCTGGTCTCCGGGCTGGTGGTGCTGCTGTTCCTGGTCTCCCGCATCCGGCGCTTTCTGCGGCGGCGGGCACAGCGCCGGGAGGAGCGGCGGCTGGCCTCGCGGCTGTCCGGACCACCGGGCTGACCGCCCGCCGACCGGATTGTCGGTGCCGGTCGATAAAGTCGCAGGCATGGCACGGATTGCGGTGATCGGCGCCGGGATGGGCGCGATGGCGGCCGCTGCCCGGCTGGCCGTCGCGGGCCACCGGGTGGCGGTGTACGAGCGTACGGAGACGTACGGCGGTGCGGTGCGCCGCTTCGAGCGGGACGGGTTCGCCTTCGACACCGGCCCGGGGCTGCTGCCGCTGCCCGCCGTCTACCGCGATCTGTTCATCAAGACCGGCAAGGAGTCCCTGGAGGACACGGTCGAGCTGGTCCAGGTCGACCCGGCCGCCCGGCACGTCTTCGCGGACGGCACCGAGGTGTCGCTGCCGAACGCCTCGCGCGCGGGTGTCGTCGCCGCCCTGGACGAGGCCCTGGGCGCGGGGGCGGGGCAGCGCTGGGGCGACGTCCTGGTGCGGGCCCGCGAGGCCTGGGACCGCACCCGCCGTCCCCTGCTGGAAGAGCCTCTGTGGCCGAACTGGCAGGTGCTGGCGGAGCGGGAGCCGTATCCGGCCGTCCCGCACAAGCGGCTGCTGCGCACGCGCCGGGCGAGCACGCTGTCCGAGGTCGGCCACTGGGAGCTGCATGACGAGCGGCTGACGGCCCTGCTGCAGAGCCACGCGCTCGCCTACGGCCTCGATCCCCGCACCGCCCCGGCGAGCGCGGCCGTGCTGCCGTACATGGAGCACGCCTTCGGCACCTGGTACGTGCGCGGTGGCATGCGGGAGCTGGCGCGGGCGGTGTACGAGCGGTGCCTGAAGCGGAAGGTCGAGTTCGTCTTCGGCGCCGAGGTCACCCGGATCGTGGAGAAGGACGGCCGGGCGGCGGGGGTGGAACTGGCGGACGGCACGGTGGCCGAGGCGGACCATGTCGTGGCGGACGTGGACCCGGCGCGGCTACGCGATCTGACGGAGCATCCGCTGGACGCGGACGGTGACGTCCGGGCCGACCAGCTGTCGCCGGTGGCCGGGCGGTTCACCCTACTGCTCGCCCTGCGCGGCGGACGCGAGGCCGGGGCCGCGCACCGCACGGTCGTCCACGCGCCGGACGCCGAGCGCGAGCTGGACCTCCTGGTCGCCCCGGGCGGCGACCTGCCCGTGTGCCCCACGGTGACCGTGCTGCGCCCCGACGACCCCGCGCTGCGGCCGGACGACGCGCACGAGTCGGTCGTGGTGTCCGCCGCGGTCTCGACAGAGGCCGGCTGGGAGGACGAGGCCACCATCCGCCGCTACACGGACCTCCTCCTCGAAGCCGCCGGGCGCGCCCTGCCCGGCCTGCGCGAGCGCCTGTTGTGGCACGAGGTGCGCACCCCGGGGCACACCGCGGGCGAGACGGGCACCCTTTCCGGGGCCGTGCCCGCTCCCGCGCTCGCCGCGGGCGGGGGCCGCTTCCTGCATCCGGCCAACAGCACGCGGCTGCCCGGGCTGTACCGGGTGGGCGGCTGGTCGCACCCCGGCGGCGGCCTCCCGCACGCCGGCATGTCGGGTGCGCTGGCGGCCGGGCTGATCGTGGAGGGGCCGGACTTCCGGGGCTCGCAGTGAGCGGTACCGGACGCGGACCTCAGTAGCGGTACTGCTCGTCGTACCCGTGGCCCGGCTGTGCCTGGCCCTGGTACGGGTACGGCTGCTCCTGCGGGAGTTCGCCGCCGTAGGTCTCGTCGGTGCGCTGCTGCGGGACCCAGACCCCGCCGGCCGGGGTCTCGCCGTAGCCGCCGGTGCCGTAGGCGTCCTGCCCGTAGCCCTGCTGCGCGTACTGCTGCTGGGCGTAGCCGGTGTCGTACGAGGTGCCGCCGTAGGACTGGGTGCCGATGTACGGGTCGGAGTAGTTGGCGTAGCCCTGCTGGCCGCTGGTGTCGTAGCCGTAGCCCTGCTGGGCGTAGCCCGAGTAGTCGTAGGCGTAGGCCTGGTCGGCGCCCTGGGGCTGTGCGGCGCCCGCGTGGGCCGGCTGGTCGCCGTAGACGCCGTAGGAGCCGGTGTCCTCGGGCAGGGGCTGGGGCTCGTAGACGGAGGTGGTCTCGGCGGCGGACGGCTCGGAGCCCCTCGCCGGGGTGAAGACGTCGTCGCGGTCGTAGTCGTCGTCGCCGTAGGCGAGCCGCGCCTCGCGGTCGTAGTCGGCGTCCCGCTCGTCGCCCTCGGCTTCCTCCAGGTCGGAGACCTCCAAGGTCGGGTCCTGGCGGCCCGCCCTGGCGCGGCGACGCTTGCTGCCGCCGCCGGTCTCGTCGTCGGGGCGCTTGACCGCCCAGCCGGCCGCGAAGCCGCGGCGGAAGGACAGCGTGACGTAGGTCTGACCGATCGCGAAGGCGATCGCGCCCACCCCGATGACGATCACGGAGGGCATCAGCACGCCCAGCACGACGCCCAGGAAGCCGACGAACGCCAGCAGCCGCCAGCGCAGCCGCGCCTTGTACTGCAGCAGCACCTCGCCGAGCAACCACAGTGCGACGACGCCGAACGCGATGTAGAGGACCGTCCAGCCCATGTACGCCCCTCTCCCAGTGACAGCTACGCAGTGTGTCGTATCACGGTGCGGCCGGTCTAGGCCTGCGGAGGGTGGTGCAGGCCAAGGTTCTCGTAGATTTCCAGGGTCGCCGTGGAGTTGTTGAGCGTGATGAAGTGCAGTCCGGGCACTCCCTCGGCCAGCAGCCGTGCGCAGAACTCCGTGGCGAACTCGATGCCAATGGAGCGTACCGCCGCCGGGTCGTCCTTCGCTGTGAGGATCCGCTCTTTCAGGGCGGGCGGGAAAAGCGCATTGCTGAGTTTGGGAAGTCTTTCCAGCATCTTCACGCTGGTGACGGGCAGCACCTCGGGGATGACGGGGGTCTCGCAGCCCGCGGCCACCACCCGGTCGCGCAGCCGCAGATACGACTCCGGCTGGAAGAACATCTGCGTGATGGCGTAGTCGGCGCCCGCGCGGCACTTGTCCACGAAGTGGGAGACGTCGGTGTCCCAGTCGCTGGAGCGCGGGTGCATCTCGGGGAAGGCGGCGACGCCGACGCAGAAGTCGCCCGACTCCTTGATGAGCCGGACCAGTTCGGCCGCGTAGGTCAGGCCCCGGGGGTGCGGCACCCAGTCGCCCATCGGGTCGCCGGGCGGGTCGCCGCGCACGGCGAGCATGTTGCGGATGCCCGCGTCCGCATACTGGCCGATGATGTTCCGCAGTTCGGCGATGGAGTGGTCGACCGCGGTCAGGTGGGCGACGGGGGTGAGCGTGGTGTCGGCGACGATCTGCTCGGTCTCCTTGACCGTGCCCGCGCGGGTGGAGCCGCCGGCGCCGTAGGTCACGGAGACGAAGTCGGGGGCGACCGCCTCGACCCGCCGGAGCGCGCTCCACAGGTTCCGCTCGCCCTTGGGGGTCTTCGGCGCGGAGAACTCGAACGAGTACGTCCTCTTGCCGGTGGCGAGGATGTCCCGCACGGTGCGTGCGCGATCAGTCCTGGTGGATGCGGTTCCGAGGGCCATACCGGCAGGTTAGCCAGGGGTGAGCGGTCCCCCAACCGGACATCGGCAATTTGACCGAATTGTCGGGCTCCTGTCCACCCCTTGGACAAAAACCTGGACACTCGGCCCCGGAAGCAGCTCTCAGGCCTGCCGCAGCCGCTTCGCGAACTCCGCCGCCGCGGCGCCCGGGTCGTCGGCCTCGGTGATCGCGCGGACCACGACGACCCTGCGGGCGCCCGCGTCCAGCACCTGGTCGAGGTTGTCCAGGTCGATGCCGCCGATGGCGAACCAGGGCCGGTCGGTACCCAGGGCGGCGGTGTACCGGACCAGGTCGAGGCCGGGGGCGTGGCGGCCCGGCTTGGTCGGCGTCGGCCAGCAGGGGCCGCTGCAGAAGTAGTCCACGCCCTCCTGGACGGCGGCCGCGGCGGCCTCGGACTCGGCGTGCGTGGAGCGGCCGATCAGGACGTCCTCGCCGAGGATCGCGCGGGCCGCGGGCACCGGGAGGTCGCCCTGGCCGAGGTGCAGCACGTCGGCGCGGGCCGCGTGGGCGACGTCGGCCCGGTCGTTGACCGCGAGCAGCTTGCCGTGCCGGGCGCAGGCGTCCGCGAAGACCTTCAGGTGCTCCAGCTCCTCGGCGGCCTCCATGCCCTTGTCGCGCAGCTGCACGATGTCGACACCGCCGGCCAGGACCGCGTCCAGGAACTCGGCGAGGTCGCCCTGCCGCCGGCGGGCGTCCGTGCAGAGGTAGAGCCGGGCGTCGGCGAGAGCGGAGCGGGCGGTGTCGGACATGCGTGGGTCCCCCCGTGGTCGGTGTCCGTGGGCGTGCGAGCGGGTGGCGTACGGGCCGGGCCGGGCCGCGGCCGGTACGCCCCCCGAGGTGCGTGGGTTCAGACAGCGAGCGCCTGGGCCCGGCGCTTCACCTCCGTACCCCGATTCTCGCTCAGGGCCTGCGCGGGGGTGCCGGGCAGGGTCGGGTCGGGGGTGAAGAGCCACTCGATCATCTCTTCGTCCGTGAAGCCGTCGTCCCGCAGGAGCGTCAGGGTCCCGGTCAGGCCCTTGACCACCTTGTCCCCGTCGATGAAGGCGGCGGGGACGTGCAGCGCCCGGTTCTCACCTCGGCGTACGGCGATGAGCTGGCCCTCCTTGACCAGCTGCCGCACGCGCGTCACCTCGACGCCGAGTTGTTCGGCGATGTCGGGGAGGGTGAGCCAGGCGGGCACGAGAGCATCGATCTTTGCGTCAATCTCGGTCACGCACATAAGCCTGCCATCCACCACCGACAGTCGAAAGTCAGGCCCGTCCACCGAGGACGACGCGTCTGGGACGACGCGCCTAGTCCGCCGTGGCGTCCTTCAGCGGGCGGCCCGGGTCGGACAGGGCTTCGGGGTGCATGCGGCGGCCCGACTCGATCAGCCGGCGGCCCTGGGCCAGGTCACGCGGGCGGCCCACCGCCAGGAGGGCGACCAGCCGGTCCTCGCGCAGCCAGCACACCGTCCAGGCCGGGCCCTCCGGGTCGCCGCGCCACACCATCCGGTCGGCGGTGGCGTGGTGGCCCGCGTACTGGACGAACCGGCCGAACTGCTCGGACCAGAAGTACGGCACCGGGTCGTAGACCACGGTCTGCTGGCCGAGGATGTTCGCGGCGACCGTACGCGGCCCCTGCAGGGCGTTGTCCCAGTGGTGGACCAGCAGCCGGGTGCCGTAGCGGGCCGAGGGGAAGGAGGCGCAGTCGCCGACCGCGTACACGTCCTCGGCGGAGGTGCGCAGGTGGTCGTCGGCCACGACCTCGCCGTACCCGCCCAGCTCGATGCCGGAGCCGGCCAGCCAGCCGGTGGCGGGGCGGGCGCCGATGCCGACCACGACGGCGCCGGCGGGCAGCCGCGAGCCGTCCGCGAGCACCACTTCGCCGGGCTCGACGCGCTCCACGCGCGCGTCCGTGCGCAGTTCGGCGCCGCTGTCGGCGTACCAGGCGGTCATCGGCGCGGCGACCTCGGCGGGCAGTGCGCCGGCCAGCGGCCGGCCGGCGGCCTCGACGACGGTCACCGAGCAGCCGGCCTCCCGGGCGGCCGTGGCGAACTCGGCGCCGATCCAGCCGGCGCCGACGACCACGATGTCGTGCTGCCGGGCGAGCACGGGCCGCAGCCGCTCGGCGTCGTCCAGGGTGCGCAGCAGATGCACGCCGGGCACGCCCTCGGTGCCGGGCAGCCGGATCGGTTCGGCGCCGGTGGCGAGGACGAGGACGTCGTACGGGACGGGCCCGGCCTCGGTGTCCAGTGCGTGGTCGGCGGGGCGCACGCCCAGCGCCTCGCAGCCGAGCCGCAGTTCGATGTCGAGCGACTCGAAGTCGACGTCGAAGGCGGAGCCCTCGGACGTGCCGAGCAGCACGGCCTTGGACAGCGGCGGCCGGTCGTAGGGCTGATGGGGTTCCGCGCCGATGAGGGTCACGGTGCCCTTGAAACCCTGTTCCCGCAGGGCGACCGCGGTCTGCACCCCGGCCATGCCCGCACCCACGACGACCACGCGCCGCTCCCGTCCCGCGCCCTGGTGCGCGGTGCCTTCCTGCGCTGTCTGCTCGCTCACCCGATCACCATAGACAACTGACACGTCAGTCAGCGGGCGTGCTGCGGACCTGCTCCACGACACTCGTCCCGGCGCCCGGCTGCGACTCCCACTCCCAGGCCTCCTCCAGGCGCACCCGCCCGTCCGGAAGCTCGACGACGGTCGACACGCAGTGCCCCGAGGACGTGGTCCCGTCGTGCTTGAGCTGGACGTACCGGAAGTCCAGCCGGTCACCGTCCCGGGTGCCGACCAGATGGCCGCGTACGACGTCGCCGCCCGCGTACTCGGCCCAGATCTCGCCGTCCTTCTCGTGGTACGCGAACCGGGTACGGGTGCCCACCTGACCTGGGGCCTGGTCCGCGACCGGGGCGAGGATCAGTCCGTCGAGCGAGCGGGCCATGGGCAGAGGCTCCCTTTACAAGCGAACGGCTTCGCGGGCTAGGGTGGCCACCGTACAAGCACTCGCGGGAGCCCGGACGCACCGGGCTGAGAGGGAGGCTGGGCGGCCTCCGACCGTACGAACCTGATCCGGGTCATGCCGGCGAAGGGAGGGGCTGGACGCCCATGTCGTCACGTACGTCCGATACATCCGATGTCCTCGTCATCGGGGGCGGGATCATCGGCCTGGTCACGGCCTGGCGGGCCGCGCAGCGCGGGCTCGCCACGACCGTGGTGGACCCCGAGCCCGGCGGCGGGGCCGCGCTGGTCGCGGCGGGGATGCTGGCCGCGGTCACCGAACTGCACTACGGCGAGGAGACGCTGCTCGCCCTGAACCTGGAGTCCGCCCGCCGCTACCCCGACTTCGCGGCGGAGCTGACCGAGCTGACCGGCCATGACCTCGGCTACCGCCGCTGCGGCACCCTCGCGATCGCGCTCGATGCCGATGACCGCGCCCACCTGCGCGAACTGCACGCGCTGCAGCAGCGTTCCGGTCTGGAGGCGGAGTGGCTGTCCGGGCGGGACTGCCGACGCCTGGAGCCGATGCTCGCGCCCGGCGTGCGCGGCGGCCTCAGGGTCGACGGGGACCACCAGATCGACCCGCGGCGGCTGGCCGCGGCCCTGGTGGCCGCGTGCGAGCAGGCCGGGGTGGTCTTCCACCGGTCGTGGGCCGAGCGGCTCGACGTCGTACGGGACCGGGCCGCCGGCGTCACCACGGCGGACGGCACCGCGCTGGCCGCGGGGCAGGTGGTGCTCGCGGGCGGGAGCCTGAGCGGGCGGCTCGCGGGTGTGTCGGACGAGGTGCTGCCTCCGGTGCGGCCGGTGAAGGGCCAGGTGCTGCGGCTGACCGTGCCGCGCCGGTACGCGCCGTTCCTGAGCCGTACCGTGCGGGCCGTGGTGCGGGGCAGCCAGGTGTACCTGGTGCCCCGGGAGAACGGGGAGCTGGTCGTCGGCGCCACCAGCGAGGAGCTGGGCTGGGACACGACGGTGACGGCGGGCGGAGTGTACGAGCTGCTGCGCGACGCCCACGAGCTGGTGCCCGGCATCACGGAGCTGCCCCTCACCGAGACGCGGGCCGGGCTGCGCCCCGGCTCCCCGGACAACGCGCCGCTGCTCGGCCCGTCCGGCCTGGACGGGCTGCTGCTGGCCACCGGGCACTACCGCAACGGGGTGCTGCTCACCCCGGTCACCGGGGACGTCATGGCGGAGCTGCTGGCCGGCGGTGAACTGCCCGAGGAGGCCCGCCCGTTCACGCCGCAGCGCTTCGGCGGCGCGGCCAGGGAACAGTACGCGCCCAGGGAACAGCACACGCGCAGGGAGCAGCACGCACACATGGAACAGCACGCACGCATGGAGCAGCCCGCATGACCCTCTCCGTCACCATCTCCGTGAACGGGGAGCGCCGCGAGGTCGCCCCGGGCACCGCGCTGGACTCCCTCGTGAAGACCCTCACCGCGGCGCCCTCCGGGGTGGCCGCCGCCGTCAACGAGACCGTCGTCCCGCGCACGCAGTGGGCGACCACGGCCCTCACCGAGGGCGACCGTGTCGAAGTCCTCACCGCCGTGCAAGGAGGCTGACCCATGGCCGACGATCCCTTCGTCCTCGGCGGTGTGCCCCTCGGCTCCCGGCTGATCATGGGCACGGGCGGCGCGCCCAGCCTGGACGTGCTGGAGCGCGCGCTGGTCGCCTCCGGCACCGAGCTGACCACGGTGGCCATGCGGCGGGTCGATCCCTCGGTGCACGGCTCGGTGCTGTCGGTGCTGGAGAAGCTGGGCATCCGGGTGCTGCCGAACACCGCGGGCTGTTTCACCGCCGGGGAGGCCGTGCTGACCGCCCGGCTGGCCCGGGAGGCGCTGGGCACCGACCTGGTCAAGCTGGAGGTCATCGCCGACGAGCGGACCCTGCTGCCCGACCCCGTGGAGCTGCTGGACGCGGCGGAGACGCTGGTCGACGACGGGTTCACGGTGCTGCCGTACACCAACGACGACCCCGTGCTCGCGCGGAAGCTGGAGGACGTGGGCTGTGCGGCGGTGATGCCGCTGGGCTCGCCGATCGGCTCCGGGCTCGGCATCCGCAACCCGCACAACTTCCAGCTGATCGTGGAGCACGCGCGCGTGCCGGTGATCCTGGACGCGGGTGCCGGTACGGCGTCCGACGTGGCACTGGCGATGGAGCTGGGGTGCGCGGGCGTCATGCTCGCCTCCGCCGTCACCCGGGCACAGGAGCCCGAGACGATGGCCGCCGCCATGAAGCACGCGGTGGAGGCGGGACGGCTGGCCCGGCTGGCCGGGCGGATCCCGCGCCGGCACTTCGCGGAGGCCTCCTCCCCCACCGAGGGCCGCGCGCATCTGGACCCCGAGCGGCCCGCCTTCTAGGGTCTGTCTTCCGGATCAGGCCGGCTCCGGCTGACCGAGCCTCCTGGCGGACCCGAGCGGGGTCTGGTGCGTGCAGATGCAAGGCGGAGGAGGGAGTCGACGCGGAGCGTCGGCGATCGACGACAACGCCGCAGATGTGCGTGCCAGACCCCGCGACCCCGGCAAGATCCGGAAGGCAGGCCCTAGGGCGGAATGGACGGAACCCGGCCACACGGTCGCACAACAGTCACAGGTCTGCTGCATTCCGTCGCCCGAACAGCGCAGTGGGCCGGGCCTGTCGGTCCCTCCTCGTAGACTCCGTTGCGTGGATACGACCCTTCAGGACCCCCTCGTCGGGCAGGTGCTCGACGGCCGGTATCGCGTCGACGCGCGGATCGCCGTCGGCGGGATGGCCACGGTCTACCGGGCCCTGGACACCCGCTTGGACCGGGTGCTCGCGCTCAAGGTGATGCACCCGACGCTGGCGGCCGACGGGTCGTTCGTGGAGCGGTTCATCCGGGAGGCCAAGTCGGTCGCCCGGCTCGCCCACCCCAACGTGGTGCAGGTCTTCGACCAGGGCACCGACGGGTCGTACGTGTACCTGGCGATGGAGTACATCGCCGGGTGCACCCTGCGGGACGTGCTGCGCGAGCGGGGCGCGCTGCAGCCGCGGGCCGCGCTGGACATCCTGGAGCCCGTGCTGGCCGCGCTCGGCGCCGCGCACCGGGCCGGGTTCGTGCACCGGGACATGAAGCCCGAGAACGTGCTGATAGGGGACGACGGCCGGGTCAAGGTCGCCGACTTCGGGCTGGTGCGGTCCGTGGACACCCAGACCAGCACGACGGGTGCCG
The DNA here is from genome assembly GCF_040643735.1 of Streptomyces sp. NPDC047085. Classification (NCBI taxonomy): domain Bacteria; kingdom Bacillati; phylum Actinomycetota; class Actinomycetes; order Kitasatosporales; family Streptomycetaceae; genus Streptomyces; species Streptomyces sp. NPDC047085. The sequence goes on along the minus strand of NZ_JBEYUW010000001.1, from coordinate 918,639 downwards.
TGCTCGGGACCGTGTCGTATCTCGCGCCGGAGCAGATCGAGCAGGGCACCGCCGACCCGCGCGTCGACGTGTACGCGTGCGGTGTGGTGCTCTACGAGATGCTGACCGGCGGCAAGCCGCACTCCGGGGACACACCCGCGCAGGTGCTCTACAAGCACATCCACGAGGACGTGCCGCCGCCCTCGGCGCTGGTGCCCGGGCTGCCGTACGAGCTGGACGAGCTGGTCGCCTCGGCCACCGCGCGCACCCCCGACGTCCGCCCGCAGGACGCGGCGGCACTGCTCGGCCAGGTGCTCCAGGCGCGGGCCGGTCTCAGCGCCGCGCAGCTGGACGCCCTGCCGCCGCAGGCGCTCTCCGCCGGCCACGACATCGCCGAGGACCGTACGAGCGTGATCCCGCGCTCGCTGACCGTGCCCCGGCCGCTGCCCGTCAACGAGGACGAGGAGGAGCCCGCGCCCGGCGGCGTGCGGCACACCACCCGGCTGGGCGCCCCGCCCGAGCCTCCCCGGCGCACCCTTCAGCGGCCCCGGCGCGGACTGCTGACGCTGGTCGCGGCCGTGCTGGTGGTGTTCGGCGTGGGCGCCGGGGTCTGGTACATCAACTCCGGCCAGTTCACGAAGGTCCCGCCGGTGCTGTCCCGGACCGAGGCGCAGGCCAAGGACCGGCTCCACGCGGCCGGTCTCGACGTCAAGCAGGTCAAGCACGCCTACAGCGACACCGTCGACCGCGGCACGGTCATCAGCTCCGACCCCGCGCCCGGCGCCCGGATCCGCGACCACGACTCGGTGACCCTGACCGTCTCGCTCGGCCCGGAGACGGTGAACGTGCCGAACGTGAAGGGACAGTCGCTGGCCAGGGCGCGGGCCCGGCTGAAGGCGGACGGCCTCGAGCCGGGCATGGTCACCCGCGAGTTCAGCGAGGACGTGGCCCGGGGCCAGGTGATCGGTACGAACCCGCAGCCGGGCACCAAGCAGCACGCCGGCGCGGCGATCGCGCTCGTCGTCAGCAAGGGCAGCCCCGTCGACGTGCCGGACGTCACCGGCGACGACCCGGACAGCGCCCGGCAGGAGCTGGAGGACGCCGGGCTGAAGGTGAAGATCGCCACCGAGCGGGTCAACTCCGAGTTCGACAAGGGCAAGGTCGCGCGGCAGACCCCGGGCGACGGCAGCCGGGCCGCCGAGGGCGACACCGTGACGCTGACGCTGTCCAAGGGCCCGGAGATGGTCGAGGTCCCGGACGTGGTCGGGTCGAACGTGGACGACGCGAGGAAGGAGCTGGAGGACGCCGGCTTCAAGGTCGAGGAGGACCGCGGGCTGCTCGGGCTGTTCGGCGACACCGTGGAGAAGCAGTCGGTGGAGGGCGGCGACAGGGCGCCCAAGGGGTCGACGATCACGATCACCATCCGATGACGCGGACCGCGGACCGGCGGGGGAAGAAGGCGTGACACTCTGAACGGGTGACAAGCCAGCAGCCCTCTTCCCCCGCCTCCGCCTCTCCCGGCCCCTCCGCTCCCTCGGGGGCCCTGTCCGGTGCCGCTCGCAATCCCGTCGGCGGTCACGTGCCGGTGGCCGGCGGACTGCACACGGTGGGTCTGTCGTACGCCCATGATCTGAAGGCGGAGACCGTGCAGGTCTTCGTCGCCAATCCGCGCGGCTGGGCCACCCCGGCCGGGAACCCCCGGCAGGACGAGGCGTTCCGTGAGGTGTGCGCAGCGGAGTCGATCCCGGTGTACGTGCACGCGCCGTACCTGATCAACTTCGGCTCGCACACCGAGGCGACCGTGGAGCGGTCGGTGGAGTCGCTGCGGCACTCGCTGCGGCGCGGGCGGGAGATCGGCGCGCTCGGCGTGGTGGTGCACACCGGCAGCGCGACCGGCGGGCGGACGCGGGAGGTGGCGCTGCGGCAGGTGCGGGAGCGCATGCTGCCGCTGCTGGACGAGCTGACCCACGACGACGACCCGTTCCTGCTGCTGGAGTCGACCGCCGGGCAGGGCTTCTCGCTGTGCTCGCGCACCTGGGACTTCGGCCCGTACTTCGAGGCGCTGGACGCCCATCCGAAGCTGGGCGTCTGCCTCGACACCTGCCATGTCTTCGCCGCCGGTCACGACCTGACCGGCCCGAGCGGCATGCACCAGACCCTCGACCTGCTGGTCGACACCGTCGGCGAGGGCCGGCTGAGGCTGATCCACGCCAACGACTCCAAGGACGTGGTGGGCGCGCACAAGGACCGGCACGAGAACATCGGCGCCGGTCACATCGGCGAGGACCCCTTCCGCGCCCTGATGACCCACCCGGCGACGCGGGGCGTCCCGCTGATCATCGAGACCCCCGGTGGCAAGGAGGGGCATGCGGCGGATGTGGAGCGGCTGAAAAAACTCCGCGACGGATAACCACTTGGGGAATACCCCTGGGGGGTATACGGTTCTTGCTCGGTGCAGGAACCGTTACCTGACATGGGGGTAGTCATGCAGCACGAGGCACACGCGGAGCACACAGAGCACGCCGAGCACGCCCAGCACATGGAACACGCGGCGCACGCGCATCACCACGAGGGCCACGCGCATCACCACGCGCCCGCCACCACCTGGTCCATGGCCGCCCAGGCGACCCTGCACTGCCTCACCGGCTGCGCCATCGGCGAAGTGCTCGGCATGGTCATCGGCACCGCGTTCGGCTGGGGGAACCTGCCGACGATGATCCTGGCGATCGTGCTGGCCTTCTTCTTCGGCTACTCGCTCACCCTGCGCGGGGTGCTGAAGGCGGGCGTCGACTTCGGTACGGCCTTCAAGGTGGCGCTGGCAGCGGACACCCTGTCGATCGCCGTGATGGAACTGATCGACAACGGCGTGATCCTGGTCTGGCCCTCGGCGATGGACGCCACGCTGAGCGACGCGCTGTTCTGGATCTCGCTGGTCATCTCGCTCGTGATCGCCTTCGTGGTGACCACCCCGGTCAACAAGTGGACGATCAGCCGGGGCAAGGGCCACGCGGTGGTGCACCAGTACCACCACTGACCGGCACACCAGGAGACGTCAGAGCTCGGGGCCGTCCCCGGGCTCTTCCTGGTAGGAGTAGCGCTGTTCCTTCCAGGGGTCGCCGATGTTGTGGTAGCCGCGCTCCTCCCAGAAGCCGCGGCGGTCGGCGGTCATGTACTCCACGCCGCGCACCCACTTGGGGCCCTTCCACGCGTACAGGTGGGGCACGACCAGGCGGACCGGGAAGCCGTGCTCGGCGGTGAGGAGCTCGCCGTCCTTGTGGGTGGCGAAGATCGCGCGGTCGGAGGCGAAGTCCGACAGCCGCAGGTTCGAGCTGAACCCGTACTCGGCCCACACCATCACATGGGTGACGTCCGGCGCCGGCGGGGCCAGGTCCAGGATCGCCTGGGCCGGGACCCCGCCCCACTCCGCGCCGAGCATGCTGAACTTCGTCACGCAGTGCAGATCGGCCACCACGGTGGTGTACGGCAGGGCCGTGAACTCCTCGTGGTTCCACGCGCGCTTGTCACCGTCGGCGGTGGCGCCGAAGACACTGAATTCCCAGCGCTCGGGCCGGAATTTCGGGACGGGCCCGTAGTGCATGACCGGCCATCCGCGCTGGAGTCGCTGCCCCGGCGGAAGGTCGGGCCCCACTCCTGCTCCAGACACGCGCTCCACCGGATGACCCATGTATCCATCCTGACAGACCTTGGGCAGTGCCCTTGACCACCGGTTCACGAACCGGACAACTGCCACTAAGCAAGCACGTAATTAACTAAGTACGCACTTACTGGACGATCTTCCCTGCCGGTGAAATCATGCGGCGGCATACCTCCCCCGTTTTTCCGTGTGGAAGGAGCCGCTGCGATGCAGGGCGACCCCGAGGTCATCGAGTTCCTGAACGAACAGCTCACCGGCGAGCTGACCGCGATCAACCAGTACTTCCTGCACGCGAAGATGCAGGAGAACCTCGGCTGGTACAAGCTCGCCACGTACACGCGGCGCGAGTCGTTCGACGAGATGAAGCACGCCGAGGTGCTCACCGACCGCATCCTGTTCCTGGAAGGGCTGCCCAACTACCAGCGGCTGTTCCATGTGCGGGTGGGGCAGACCGTCAAGGAGATGTTCGAGGCCGACCGGCAGATCGAGGTGGAGGCGATCGACCGGCTGCGGCGGGGCATCAAGGTGATGCGCGAGAAGGGCGACATCACGTCCGCGAACATCTTCGAGACCATCCTCGCCGACGAGGAGCACCACATCGACTACCTCGACACCCAGCTGGACCTGGTGGACAAGCTCGGCGAGGCGCTCTACATCTCCCAGCTGATCGAGCAGCCGGAGAGCTAGGCGGCGGCAGAGCCCGGCGACGGCCGGAAAGCCGGGCGGGCCGAAGAACTAGGCCGCTTCGTCCAGGCCGGTGGGGCCGGACAGCCCGGCGAGCGCGGGCTTGCCCTGGTCGGCCAGTTCCCGGCGCGGGCACGCGCCACGGCCCAGCAGCGCCTGGATCCGGCGCACACACGAACCGCAGTCCGTGCCGGCCTTGCAGGCGGACGCTATCTGGCGGGGGGTGCAGGCGCCGTCCTCCGCGTGCTTCTTGACCTGCGCCTCGGTGATGCCGAAGCAGCTGCAGACGTACACGCGGATTCACCTCCCGACGGGATCGCTCCCTTGACTGCCATCCCCTTGATCGGTGAGGCAAACCTAACCTTACCGGCCGCGCCGGGACCGTGAAAGGGGGAAGGGGCGCGGATCGCGTGTGATCCGCGCCCCAGATCGGTCACCGATCCCCGTGGCCGGTCACTGGTCCCGGTACATCTCCGCGACGAGGAACGCCAGGTCCAGCGACTGGCTGCGGTTCAGCCGCGGGTCGCAGGCCGTCTCGTAGCGCTGGTGCAGGTCGTCGACGAAGATCTCGTCGCCGCCGCCCACGCACTCGGTGACGTCGTCGCCGGTCAGCTCCACGTGGATGCCGCCCGGGTGGGTGCCGAGCGCCTTGTGGACCTCGAAGAAGCCCTTGACCTCGTCGAGCACGTCATCGAAGCGGCGGGTCTTGTGCCCGGAGGCCGCCTCGAAGGTGTTGCCGTGCATCGGGTCGGTCACCCAGGCCACCGTCGCGCCGGACGCCGTGACCTTCTCGACCAGCTCGGGGAGCTTGTCGCGGATCTTGTCGGCGCCCATGCGGACGATGAAGGTCAGCCGGCCCGGCTCCCGCTCGGGGTCGAGGCGCTCGATGTACTGCAGCGCCTCCTCGGCCGTCGTGGCCGGGCCGAGCTTGATGCCGATCGGGTTGCTGATCTTCGAGGCGAACTCGATGTGCGCGCCGTCCAGCTGCCGGGTGCGCTCACCGATCCACACCATGTGGCCGGAGACGTCGTACAGCTTGCCGGTGCGGGAGTCGACCCGGGTCAGGGCGGACTCGTAGGCGAGCAGCAGCGCCTCGTGGGAGGCGTAGAACTCGACCGTCTTGAACTCCTCCGGCTCGGCGCCGCAGGCCCGCATGAAGTTCAGCGCGTTGTCGATCTCCCGCGCGAGCTGCTCGTAGCGCTGGCCCGAGGGGGACGACTTCACGAAGTCCTGGTTCCAGGCGTGCACCTGGCGCAGGTCGGCGTAGCCACCGGTGGTGAAGGCGCGCACCAGGTTCAGCGTGGAGGCGGACGCGTGGTACATCCGCTTCAGCCGCTCGGGGTCCGGGATCCGGCTGGCCTCGGTGAAGTCGAAGCCGTTGACGGAGTCGCCCCGGTACACCGGGAGCGTCACGCCGTCGCGGGTCTCGGTCGGCTTGGAGCGCGGCTTGGAGTACTGCCCCGCGATACGGCCCACCTTCACCACGGGCACAGAGGCCGCGTAGGTCAGGACGGCACCCATCTGGAGCAGCGTCTTGAGCTTGTTGCGGATGTGGTCGGCGGACACGGCGTCGAAGGCCTCGGCGCAGTCGCCGCCCTGGAGGAGGAACGCCTCTCCCTTGGCGACGGCCGCCAACCGGGCGCGCAGCTGGTCGCACTCGCCCGCGAAGACGAGCGGCGGATACGACTCGAGGTCCGCGATCACTGCGCGCAGAGCCTCGGGGTCGGGGTACTCGGGCTGCTGCGCCGCGGGCAGGTCTCGCCAGGTGTTGCCAGCGCTCGGGCTGGTCTTAGCGTTCACGGTCACCCCCTAAACATTACGGGGTCCTGTCCGATGCTTTTTGTCCCGCTCGAAGAATGAGACGCCATGACTGCCACGTGGACGCCCGACCGGTGCGGTAGGGTCTCCTCCATGTTCGCGCTTTCGATCCAGAACTGGTGGTGGACCGCTCATCCGGCGGCCCACTGATCGCGCGTATCCAAGACTTCGCGAAGGCCGCCCGAGGGGCGGCCTTCGGCGTGTCCGGGGTCGTTCCTCTCCGTCAGACGATCGAGAAGGAGCCCGACCCGTGAACCTCCAGGACCTGCTGTCCGACCCCCGCCCCTTCGCCCTGCTGCGGCGCCGCACCCCGGGCCGCGACGAGCACACGGTGGAGGTGCTGATCGGCCCCGTCACCGCCCGCGAGCGTCTGGCCGAGCTGCCCGACGAGGGGCTCGCGCTCGTCCCGTTCCGGCAGATCCGCGAGCGCGGCTTCGACGTCCGCGACGACGGCACCCCACTGCTGGTGCTGACGCCCGAGGAGTCGTACGAGATCCCGCTCGACGAGGCCCTGCGGACGCTGCCCGGTCACGCGGTGCGGGTCGAGGGCGGGGGCTTCGACGTCGGCGACGAGGAGTACGCCGAGATCGTCGGGCGGGTGCTGCGCGAGGAGATCGGCCGGGGCGAGGGCGCGAACTTCGTGATCCGGCGGACGTACGAGGGCCGGGTCCCGGGGTTCGGCCGTGCCGACGCGCTGGCGCTGTTCCGGCGGCTGCTGGAGGGCGAGCGGGGCGCGTACTGGACGTTCGTCGTGCACACCGGGGACCGGACGCTGGTCGGGGCCAGCCCCGAGGTGCACGTGCGGATGTCCGGCGGGACCGTCGTCATGAACCCGATCAGCGGGACCTACCGCTATCCCGCCGAGGGGCCGACGCCGGAGCACCTGCTGGACTTCCTCGCCGACGGCAAGGAGATCGAGGAGCTGTCCATGGTCGTCGACGAGGAACTGAAGATGATGTGCACCGTCGGCGACATGGGCGGGGTGGTCGTCGGTCCCCGGCTGAAGGAGATGGCGCACCTCGCGCACACCGAGTACGAGCTGCGCGGCAGGTCCTCCCTGGACGTGCGGGAGGTGCTGAGGGAGACCATGTTCGCGGCGACGGTCACGGGGTCGCCGGTGCAGAACGCGTGCCGGGTGATCGAGCGGCACGAGGTCGGCGGGCGTGGCTACTACGCGGGGGCGCTGGCCCTCCTCGGCAGGGACTCCGGGGGCGCTCAGACCCTGGACTCCCCCATCCTGATCCGCACCGCCGACATCTCCGCCGACGGTCGGCTCCGCGTCCCGGTCGGCGCGACGCTCGTGCGCGGCTCGGACCCGGCGGGCGAGGTGGCGGAGACCCACGCGAAGGCGGCGGGCGTGCTGGCGGCGCTCGGGGTACGGCCGTCCCGGCCGCGGGAGGAGCGGGCGCGGCCCCGGCTGGCCGAGGACCCCCGGGTGCGGGCCGCGCTGGACGGGCGCCGCTCGGCGCTGGCGCCGTTCTGGCTGCGGATGCAGGAGCGGTCGGCGGCGCTGGAGGGGCATGCCCTGGTGGTCGACGGGGAGGACACCTTCACGGCGATGCTGGCGCACGTGCTGCGCTCGGCCGGCCTGGAGGTGACCGTACGGCGCTACGACGAGCCGGGGCTGCGGGAGACCGTCCTCGCGCACGAGGGGCCGGTCGTGCTCGGCCCCGGCCCGGGTGACCCCGCGGACCTCGCCGACCCGAAGATGCGGTTCCTGCGGGAGCTGGCCGCCGAGGTGATCCGGGAGCACCGGCACGGCGTGCTCGGGGTGTGCCTCGGGCACGAGCTGATCGCGGCGGAGCTGGGCCTGGAGATCGTACGGAAGGAAGTCCCGTACCAGGGGGCGCAGACGGAGGTCGACCTGTTCGGGCGGCCGGAGACCGTCGGCTTCTACAACAGCTTCGTGGCGCACTGCGACGAGGACACGGCACGCGAGCTGGCCGCGCACCAGGTGGAGGTGTGCCGGGCCGAGAACGGGGAGGTGCACGCCGTACGAGGTCCGGGCTTCGCAGGGCTGCAGTTCCACCCGGAGTCGGTGCTGAGCCTGAACGGGGCCGCGGTCGTGCGGGAACTGATCGGGCAGGTGCGCCGCACGACCGTGTAGCCGTCTCGTACCGGGGGCCGTCTCGTACCGGTGGCCGTCCGGGGCCGCCGTCAGCCGAAGAAGACCCCGACCTCCTCGTACAGCTTGGGGTCGACCGTCTTCAGTTTGGCGGTGGCCTCGGCGATCGGGACGCGGACGATGTCGGTGCCGCGCAGGGCGACCATCTTGCCGAAGTCGCCGTCGCGGACGCAGTCGATGGCGTGCAGGCCGAAGCGGGTGGCGAGCCAGCGGTCGAAGGCGCTCGGGGTGCCGCCGCGCTGAATGTGGCCGAGGACCGTGGTGCGGGCCTCCTTGCCGGTGCGCTTCTCGATCTCCTTGGCCAGCCACTCGCCGACCCCGGAGAGCCGGACGTGCCCGAAGGAGTCGAGCGACTCGTCCTTGAGGACCATCTCGCCGTCCTTCGGCATGGCGCCCTCGGCGACGACCACGATCGGGGCGTACGACGCCTTGAAGCGGGAGGTGATCCAGGCGCACACCTGGTCGAGGTCGAAGCGCTGCTCGGGGATGAGGATGACGTTGGCGCCGCCGGCGAGGCCGGAGTGCAGGGCGATCCAGCCGGCGTGGCGGCCCATCACCTCGCAGACGAGGACCCGCATGTGGGACTCGGCGGTGGTGTGCAGCCGGTCGATGGCCTCGGTGGCGATGCCGACGGCGGTGTCGAAGCCGAAGGTGTAGTCGGTGGCCGACAGGTCGTTGTCGATGGTCTTCGGTACGCCGACGACGGGCACGCCGTACTCGTCGGTGAGGGCCGCGGCCACGCCCAGGGTGTCCTCGCCGCCGATCGCGATGAGCGCCTCGACCTCCTGCTTGGCCAGGTTCTCCTTGATCCGGCGGATGCCGCCCTCCACCTTGAGGGGGTTGGTGCGCGAGGAGCCGAGGATGGTGCCGCCGCGCGGCAGGATGCCGCGCACGGCGGGGATGTCGAGGCGCAGGGTGTCGCCCTCGAGGGGACCGCGCCAGCCGTCCCGGAAGCCGACGAAGTCGTAGCCGTACTCCTGCACGCCCTTGCGGACGATGCCCCGGATGACGGCGTTGAGCCCGGGGCAGTCGCCGCCTCCGGTCAGTACTCCGACCCGCATGGAAATGTCCCTTCACCGCGGTTGCCTGACGCCCAGTCACGGTAATGGTGATGCGCGTCACACAGCGAGAGGCGGGAAGGGTGATTCCGGTGAATTGTCGGGAGGCGGCTTGACCAGGCGGTTTCAGGCGTCGTCGAGGCCGCGCTCGATCGCGTACCGCACCAGCTCGACCCTGTTGTGCAGCTGAAGCTTGCCGAGGGTGTTCTGGACGTGGTTCTGGACCGTGCGGTGGGAGATGACGAGGCGTTCGGCGATCTGCTTGTAGCTCAGGCCCTTGGCGACCAGCCGCAGCACCTCGGTCTCCCGCTCGGTGAGCCGGGGCGCCCCGGGCTCGTCGGTGCCCTGGGCGGGGGCGGGCTCGGAGGCCAGGCGGCGGTACTCGCCGAGGACCAGGCCGGCGAGGCCGGGGGTGAACACCGGGTCGCCGACGGCGGTGCGGCGCACGGCGTCCAGGAGTTCCTCGGTGGAGGCCGACTTCAGCAGGTAGCCGGTCGCGCCGGACTTCACCGCCTCCAGGACGTCGGCGTGCTCGCCGCTCGCGGACAGCACGAGGACGCGCAGGGCGGGGTTGTGGCCGACGAGTTCCTTGCAGACCTGGACGCCGGGCTTGGCGGGCAGGTTGAGGTCCAGGACGAGGACGTCGGGGGCGGCGGCCTTGGCGCGACGGACGGCCTGTTCGCCGTCGCCGGCGGTGGCGACCACCTCGAAGCCGGACTCGGTCAGGTCCCGGGCGACCGCGTCGCGCCACATGGGGTGGTCGTCGACCACCATGACCCTGATCGGGTCCTGCTGCTGGCTCATCGCTTCTCCGCCTTCCCCCGCGCCCGCCGGGCGCCCTTCGGTACTTTCAGTTCGACTTCCGTGCCCTGGCCCGGGACGGAGATCAGCTCGGCGCTGCCGCCGAGGTCGCGCAGCCGTCCCCGGATCGACTGGGCCACGCCGAGCCTGCCCTCGCCCTCGGCCTGGGCGAGCCGGCCCTCGGGGATGCCGGGGCCGTCGTCCCGGACGGTCACGATGATCTCGCCGGGCTCGTCCTCGATCAGGATCCAGGCCCGGGCGTCCGCTCCGGCGTGCTCGCGCACATTGTCCAGGGCGGCGCCCACGGCGGCGGCCAGCTCCCGTGCCGCGGCCCGCGGCAGCGGCACCGGGGCGCCGGGCTCGGCGAGGCTGACCCGGGCCCCGGCGTAGCGGGCGAGCAGGGTACGCAGGTCGACGGGGCCGTCGGCCGGCTCGTCGTCGGGCTCCTCGACCGCGCGGACGACGGCACCGGCGGCCGCGTCCTCCGAGATCCGGGAGACCGGCAGCAGGCCGCCGGAGACCAGGGTGCGCAGCGCCACCTCCTGCTCCCCCGCGAGCCGGCCCAGCTCGGCCGCCTCACCGCCGAGGACGGCGCCGCGCCGCTGCACCATGGCCAGCACCTGGAGCACGCTGTCGTGGATGTCCCGGGCCAGCCGCTCCCGTTCGCGGGTCGCGGCCTCGATCTCCAGGGCGCGGGCGAGGGTGCGCTCGGAGGCGCGGGCGACCTCGACGACGTAGCCGATGGCGATGGCGGCCACCCAGACCAGGATCACGTTGTGCACGGTGTCCCGGGCGGGGTTGCCGCGCTCGACCAGGTTGGCGGCGGCGACCGTCGTGGAGGCGAACGCGGCCCAGCGCCAGCCGCCCTTGAGGGCGAAGGCCAGCACCGAGCCGGCGGTCCATATCGACGGCAGGGTCGGGCCGCCGCCCGCGATCCGCTCGTGGTTGTCGGCGAGCGGGGTGAGCAGGATGCCGGTGAGGGCGACGGCCAGGTCGGCGGCCAGGAAGCGCTTGGTGCAGCTGGCCTCGTTCGCCACCCGGGGCAGGGTGGCCAGCGTCCACACGACGAGCACCGCGTAGTAGGCGACGGCGACCCAGGGGCGGACGAAATGGGAGTACGCGGTGGCGCACAGGCCGATGGCGTACAGCATCGTCAGCACGCGGTACCCGGCCAGCGCGCGCCACAGCGGCAGCTCGACCGACATCCGCATGACCCGCTCGCGCTTGGCCACGACCCCCCCCGATCCCCCGGACTCCCCGCTAGGCCCCTGCCTGCTTCTTCTCCGCCTTCTCGGCTTCCTTGGCCGCCTTCGCCGCCTCCGCGATCTGCCGCTTGGCGGCGGTCGCGTAGATGTCGACGTACTCCTGGCCGGAGAGCTTCATGATCTCGTACATGACCTCGTCGGTCACCGCCCGCAGCACGAACCGGTCGTGCTCCATGCCGTGGTAGCGGCTGAAGTCGAGCGGCTTGCCGATCCGGATGCCGGGCCGCATCAGCTTCGGCATCACCTTGCCGGGCGGCTGGATCTTCTCGGTGTCGATCATCGCGACCGGGATGACCGGAGCGCCGGTGGCGAGGGCCACGCGCGCGAGGCCGCCGGGCTTGCCCCGGTACAGGCGGCCGTCGGGCGAGCGGGTGCCCTCCGGGTAGATGCCGAACAGCTCGCCTCGCTCCAGCACCTCTATGCCGCTCTTGATCGCGGCCTCGCCGGCGCCGCGCGCCCCGGAGCGGTCCACCGGGAGCTGTCCGACGCCCTTGAAGAAGGCCGCGGTGAGGCGGCCCTTCACGCCGGGGGTGGTGAAGTACTCGGCCTTCGCGATGAAGGTGACCTTGCGGTCGAGGACCGCGGGCAGGAAGAACGAGTCCGAGAAGGACAGGTGGTTGCTCGCCAGGATGGCGGGGCCCTCGGCCGGAATGTTCTCCAACCCCTCCACCCAGGGCCTGAAGGCGACCTTCAGCGGCCCTCCGATGGCGACCTTCATCGTGCCGTACAACACCCGTGTGCCTCCCGTTTCCGTCGCTCAGACCTTAACCCGGACCGCCGCCAATGACCCCGACGACCCTGGTCGGTGTCAGTGCGGTCGCGTACGGTGAAGCACATCCGCCAGTTCTGCACGCCTCTCTCTCAGGAACAGGAGCCCGAAAGGTGCCGGTTCTTCCCGGAGCCGAGCCGTACCGCCACGAGGGCGGGGAGGTGGGTGTCCTCCTCTGTCACGGCTTCACCGGCTCGCCCCAGTCGCTGCGCTCCTGGGCGGAGCACCACGCGGCGCACGGCCTGACCGTGTCGCTGCCGCTGCTGCCCGGGCACGGCACCCGCTGGGAGGACCTGCTGGTCACGGGCTGGCAGGACTGGTACGCGGAGGTGGACCGCGCGCTGCTGCTGCTCTCCGACCGCTGTTCCCGGGTGTTCGTGGCGGGCCTGTCGATGGGCGGCGCGCTGGCCCTCAGGCTGGCGGCGCAGCACGGGGAGCGGGTCGGCGGGGTGGTGCTCGTCAATCCGGCGAACCGGGTGCACGGGCTGTCGGCGTACGCCCTTCCGGTGGCGCGGCACCTGGTGCGGACGACGAAGGGCATCGCCAGCGACATCTCCATGGGCGGCGCGGCGGAGCTGGGCTACGACCGGGTGCCGCTGCACGCGGCGCACTCCCTGCGGCGGTTCCTGCGCCGGCTGGACGTCGAGCTGCCCCAGGTGACCCAGCCGTTGCTGCTGTTGCGCAGCGCCCAGGACCATGTGGTCCCGGCGGCCGACTCGGCCCGGGTGCTGAGCCGGGTGTCGTCCACGGACGTGACGGAGGTCGTGCTGGAACAGAGTTACCACGTCGCGACGTTGGACCACGATGCGGACCGGATCTTCGAGGAGAGCCTCGCCTTCATCGGCCGGCTCGCACCCACTCTCGGCAAGGAAGGGACGGCCGCAGTTGGCTGAGCACGACTCCGACCGCGAGGACCGCGAGGACCGCGAGCCGGACGACCAGGGGGTGCCCTTCGACGAGGAGGCCGCCTGGAAGGCGATCGTCGCGGGATACGGCGAGGAGCCGCCGGACCCGCCCGGGTCCCGGCCCTTCAAGCCGATAGAGGACCTCGCGCTGCTCGAGAAGGAGCCCCCGGGCGAGGACGCCGACGGCGCGGAGGAGCCGCGGCCGGCCCGGCCGCTGGGCAGTTCGGTCTCGTTCGCGCCCGGCGTCGGCGGCCCGCGCGACTACACCGCGCCGGAAGCGTCCGAGGACGACTTCGACGAGGACGACGAGGGCCACTTCGTGCCGCCCGAGCCGCCCCCGCTGCCGACCGCCGACACCACGGCCCGGTTCGCCTGGCTCGGGGTGCTCGGCGGGCCGGTCCTGCTCCTGCTGGCGGTGCTGCTCGGCTGGCAGATGACCTGGTGGCTGACGACCCTCGGCATAGGCGGGTTCCTCGGCGGCTTCGTGACACTGGTGACGCGGATGCGGACGGACGACGACGAGGACGACGACCCGGGGCGCGGCGCGGTGGTCTGACGCGCGCTACGACGCCGGGATCTTGAGGGCGGCCAGGACCGGGAGATGGTCCGTGGCCGCCCTCAAATCTGCCCGGCTCACACCCGGCTGGTCCAGCGGCACCCCGCAGCCCAGCACCTCGATGCCCTTCGTGGCGAAGACGGCGTCGATGCGCTGGTGCGGGTCGGTGGGGGTGGAGGTCTGTTCGCCGCCCCAGGGGGCCGTGGCCCGGCAGTCCTGGAGAGCGTCGGCAAGGAGGCGGAACGAGCGGCCGTCGGGGCGTTCGTTGAGGTCGCCGCCCGCGACGGCGTGCTCCACGCCCAGGCCGGCGAGCCGGTCGAGGAGCATGCCGGCCTGCTCGTAGCGCTCGTCCTTCTGCAGCGACAGATGACAGCTGATCACGCCCAGGCGGGCCGAGCCGAACCGGACGACGGCTGTGGCGAAGCCGCGCCGGTGGAGGCCGGGGGTGAGCGGGAGGAGTACGTCCTCCGTTCGTTCGACGGTGGCGCGCAGGCTGCACAGAACGGCCGGTCCCGCCGCCGTCGCTCCGCCGGTGAGGATGACCTGTCCCGAGGCCGCTGCCAGCCGCGCCAGCTTCTTGCGCCAGCGGAAGAAGCGGGGGGCTTCCTGGACGAGGACCAGGTCGGGGGCGCAGGCGGTGATCACCCTGGCGAGGGCGCCGGTGTCGTCGCGCATCGAGCGGATGTTGTAGCTGAGGACGCGGATGACGGCGGAACCGTCGGGTTCCGTACGGGAGTTGGGGAGCAGCATGGTGGTCGCCATGACGATCAACATACGACGATGCCCGCCGTCCCGGGACCGGACGCGGCGGGCACTGTCGTACGTGGGGCTCACTACATGACCGGGTCGGGCTCCCGGGCCAGGTCGGCCGCGCCGACGAGGCCCGCCTTGTTGCCCAGCTGGGCGGCGATCACGTCGGCGACCGGGCGCCAGTTGCCGCCCACCAGCCAGCGCTTGTAGGACTTGCGGATCGGGTCGAGGACCAGTTCGCCCTCGTCGGAGAGGCCGCCGCCGACGATGAAGGCGGAGGGGTCGAAGAGGGAGGCCAGGTCGGCGAGGCCGGCGCCGACCCAACGGGCCAGCTCGCGGTAGGAGTCGACGGCGACCGGGTCGCCCTGGCGGGCGGCGATGGAGATGTGCTTGCCCTCGATGCCGTCGGGGCTGCCGTCGCCGAGGGCGAGCAGGGTCTCGGCCCGGTCGGGGGTGGCGTTGGCGCGCTGCTTGGCGTAGCGGACCAGGGCGCGGCCGGAGGCGTACTGCTCCCAGCAGCCCTGCGAGCCGCAGCCGCACAGCAGACCGTCCGGGACCATGCGGATGTGGCCGAACTCGGCGGCCACGCCGAAGTGGCCGCGGCGCAGCTTGTTGCCGATGATGATGCCGCCGCCGAGGCCGGTGCCGAGCGTGATGCAGATGACGTTGCGGTGGCCCTTGCCGGCGCCGAACTTGTACTCGCCCCAGGCGGCGGCGTTGGCGTCGTTCTCGACCACGACCGGGAGGCCGGTGCGCGCCTCGACCTTCTCCTTGAGCGGCTCGTTGCGCCAGTCGATGTTGGGAGCGAAGTACACCGTGGAGCGCTGCCGGTTGACGTAACCGGCCGCACCGATGCCCACGCCGACGATCTCGTGCCCGGCGCGCGCGCCCTCGACGGCGGAGGCGATGGCGTCCACGATCGCCTCGGGCGTGCCCGGGGTCGGCACCTTGTGGGTCGAGAGGATGTTGCCTTCCTCGTCGACCACGCCGGCCGCGATCTTGGTGCCGCCGATGTCGACGCCGATGGTGAGTCCCATGAATCCCTCAGTTTCGGTCGAGCCCCGCTAAGGCCAACCGTACCCGAGGCCCTGCCCTGGGACGGCTTCAGTCCAGGTCGATGCGCTCCCCCGGTCCGGTGCCCTCGCCGCCGTCGTGGCGGGTGCCCGGCCGGTCGTCGCCGTCGTCCTTCGGGCGGGCGGGGCCGGTGGTCCAGCGGTGCTCGTGGGCCTGGACGGCGGAGCGGTAGGCGGCGAGCAGTTCGTTGCCGGCGGCGGCGAGGTGGTCGAAGACGTCCGGGTTGCGCTCTATGACGGGCTCGACGGCGGCCTTCGCCTGCTGGACGACCTGGCGCACGACCTGCTGGGCCGCGGGACCGGCGACGGCTCCGAGCAGCGGGGACTGGAGGCCGGACAGCTTGTCGGCCACCGTGTCCACGAGCTTCTTCAGTTCCTCGGCGGCCGAGCCGGGGGGCGTGCCGTACGCGGCGCGGCGGCGCGCCTGCTCGGCTTCGAGGTCCTCGGCACAGGCCGTGGCCCAGGCGTCGGCGTCGGTCGCCCGCTCCTCGGGGGAAGGATCGGGTGCGGGGCGCTCTTCGCTCATGACGGACTCCTGACTACGGTTCGCACCTTCGACGTTACCCGAACGGGGGTACCGGATCAGCGTCCGGCGGTGGGCCACAGCGCGGGGTCCGGGGCGAACCGGATACGGAGTTCGCCCTCGCGCAGCCCGGCACCGGCGACGGTGCAGCGGCGCAGGGCGGACGGGAGCGAAACGATCCGGCGGAAGGGGCCGGCCGTGATCACCAGTTCGTCGCCGCGCCGGACCAGGTCGAGATCGTCCCGTACCGCGCCGGGCAGCGGGATGTGCCAGACCAGGTGGCCGTCCTCGGCGAGCCGGTCGGCGACGGGCCACTCGACCGGGGCGGGCGCGGGGTTGACGCCGGGGACGGCGAGGGCGTCCAGGTCGTCGGTGCCGTGGGGGTCGCGGCCGAGGTGCGGTACGGCGTGCACGTCGTACGTCTCCTGCCACTCGGCCAGGGCCTTGCGCTGCTGGGCGAGGAGGCCCGCGAGCCAGGTGTCGGGCACGGTCTCGGGCAGGACGCGGTTGGCGACGAGGGCCTCGGTGCGCAGGCCGCGCAGGGCGAGGCCCAGGGCGGCGGTCCGTACGGCGTCGGCGCCGGCCGGGCCGGGTTCGGCGACCAGGCGTACGGCGGTGCGCCGGTCGGTGAGGACGGCTTCGACGGCGGCCAGCTCGACGTCCCAGCGGGACGCCGTCTCGTACAGCCACTCGGCGGGCATGGGGATGCCGGCCAGCCGGCCGAGGACGGGCCGCAGCGCCCGGGCCGCCTGCCGCTCGGGCGGGAGCAGCCTGCGCAGATAGCGGCGCAGCTCCTCGGGGAGGGCGAGCAGGGCGAGGGCCTCCGGCAGCGGCGGGAGGTCCACGACGAGAAGGTCGTAGCGCTCCGACAGTGCCGCGTCCCTGAGGGCGCGCAGAAAGGACAGCTCCTCGGCGCCGGGCAGCGGGGTGACTTCCTCACCATCCAGCCGGGCGGCCCCGAGCAGGTCCAGGACGTTGGCGGCGCGGCTCTGGAACGCGGTGAGGTCCTGCTGGAACCGCTCGACCGCGTCGGGCCGCCACGCGGTGAGGAGCGGGGCGGCCTCGGTCGGGACCGGTCCTGTCCCGGTGCCCAGTGCCACGCCCAGGGTGTCGGTGCGATCGGCACTGAGCAGGAGCGTGCGGGTGCCTTCGTCCGCGGCGCGCTGTGCGGTGGCGGCAGCGATGGTGGTACGACCGCTGCCGCCCGGGCCCGTGATCAGGATGGTGCGCATGAGGGTGAACGGTAACGGAGGGCGGTGGCCGCAGGGGCAGCGGCGGGCGCTAGTTCTCCCCCGACTCCACCCTCTACTTCTCCCCCGACTCCACGCGCTTCTTCAGGCCCGCCAGGGCGCGGTCGATGATGACCTTCTCCGCCTTGCGCTTGATCATGCCGAGCATGGGGATCTTGACGTCGACGGTGAGCTGGTAGGTGACCTCGGTGGCGCCCGCGCCGGCCGGCTTGAGGATGTAGGAGCCGTCGAGGGAGCGCAGCATCTGGGACTTCACCAGGGTCCAGGAGACCTCGTTCTCCCCGGTCCAGGTGTAGCCCAGGGTCTGGTCGTCCTTGATGGCACCGGCGTCCATGACGAGGCGGACCTGCTCGGCGCGGCCCTGGTCGTCGGTCTTGAGGACCTCCGCCTCCTTGACCTCGCCGGTCCAGTCCGGGTAGCGCGCGAAGTCGGCGATCACCGCCATGACGTCGGCCGGGGCCGCCTCGATCGTGATGCTCGAACTGGTGTGTTCCGCCATCGCCGTGGCTCCTCCAGACGCGGACCTAAGAGTGTGCAGCGTGAAGGCTACCGCGCCGCCGACCTGCTGCCTTCACCCCGTATACGGGTGCTCACCATTCGAGCGCCCAGGGCTTGCCCGTACCGGCGAAATGTCCCACGTTGACGCATTCCGTGGCCCCGATCCGCATCCGGCTCACCAGCGGTTGGTGGACGTGCCCGAACAGTGAGTAACGCGGTCTGGTGCGGCGGATCGCGTCCAGCAGGGCGCGGCTGCCCCGCTCGAAGCGGCGCGCGACGGTGTCGTAGACCAGCTCCGGCACCTCCGGCGGGATGTGGGTGCACAGCACGTCGACCTCACCGACCGCTTCGATCTTCGCCGCGTACTCCTCGTCGTCGATCTCGTACGGGGTGCGCATCGGTGAGCGCAGGCCGCCGCCGACGAAGCCGAAGGTCCAGCCGCCGATCTCGACGCGCTCGCCGTCCAGCACGGTGGTGCCGGGTCCGGCGTACTCGGCCCACAGAGGAGGCATGTCGACATTGCCGTAGGTGGCGTACGTCGGTGTCGGGAACGCGGCGAACAGCTCGGCGTACTGCTTGCGGACCGCTCCCTCGATGGCGGTGCGCCGGTCGGCACCGAGGCCCGTCCACAGCTGCGCGCCGAACGCGCGCGCCTCCTCGAAGCGGCGGGCGGTGCGCAGCTCGACGATGCGGTCGGCGTTCTCCTTGCCGAACAGGTCGGGAAAGATCCCGCGCGAGTGATCGGCGTAGTCGAGGAAGAGGACGAGGTCGCCGAGGCAGAGCAGGGCGTCCGCACCCTCGCCGGCCCGGGCCAGGTCACGGGCGTTGCCGTGCACGTCGCTGACCACGTGGACGCGGGTCCTGCGGTTGCCGGTAGGTGTAGATGCCATGGTGATGAAGGGTAAGGCTGTGGGGTGTGCGTGAACAGTGGCGGACCGGCTTGCGGTTACTGGCCGGTCGGTCAAGGGGTGGACTACTGTGCGCGAAGAACGCCAACCTGTGTGACGCAGCGAACATCTCACCGGAACCCCCTGTCGTAGGGGCCATACCGGCGGGTAACGTCCGGGCAGTCCAGTCGTGCTCTGGTTTTCAACATGTGATTCCCGCATGTGAATCCCGGAGTACTTGCCCGAGCCTTGGACCGCACCGTCGCATCACACAGTGTCGTGGCGCCGGCGCCCTATGAGGAGCAGCAGTCTTGCGCGAGTTCAGCCTTCCGGCTTTGTACGAGGTCCCTGCGGACGGCAATCTGACCGACATCGTCCGCAGAAACGCCGCGCAGCATCCCGACGTCGCCGTCATCGCCCGCAAGACCGGCGGCGCCTGGCAGGACGTGACGGCCCGGCAGTTCCTGACCGAGGTGCACACCGCCGCCAAGGGCCTGATCGCCGCCGGTGTGCAGCCGGGCGACCGGGTCGCCCTGATGTCCCGCACCCGCTACGAGTGGACGCTGCTGGACTTCGCGATCTGGAGCGCCGGCGCGGTCACCGTGCCGGTGTACGAGACCAGCTCGCCGGAGCAGGTGCAGTGGATCCTGTCCGACTCGGGCGCGACCGCCTGCGTCGTGGAGCTGCCGGGCCACGCGGCCGCCGTGGACGCGGTGCGCGACGCGCTGCCCGCCCTCAAGCACGTCTGGCAGATCGAGGCCGGCGGTCTGGAGGAGCTGGCCCGCCTCGGCCAGGACGT
This sequence comes from Streptomyces sp. NPDC047085, assembly GCF_040643735.1. Classification (NCBI taxonomy): domain Bacteria; kingdom Bacillati; phylum Actinomycetota; class Actinomycetes; order Kitasatosporales; family Streptomycetaceae; genus Streptomyces; species Streptomyces sp. NPDC047085. The sequence continues at coordinate 899,244 of NZ_JBEYUW010000001.1, read as the reverse complement.
ATCGGACGCGACCGTGGAGGAGCGCAGCTCGCTCGCCAAGGCGGACGACGCGGCGACCATCGTCTACACGAGCGGTACGACCGGGCGCCCCAAGGGCTGCGTGCTGAGCCACCGCAGCTTCTTCGCCGAGTGCGGCAACATCGTCGAGCGGCTGCGGCCGCTGTTCCGCACCGGTGAGTGTTCCGTGCTCCTCTTCCTGCCGCTCGCGCACGTCTTCGGGCGGCTGGTGCAGATCGCGCCCATGATGGCGCCGATCAAGCTCGGCTGCGTCCCGGACATCAAGAACCTCACCGACGAACTGGCCGCGTTCCGGCCGACGCTGATCCTCGGCGTCCCGCGCGTCTTCGAGAAGGTCTACAACACGGCGCGCGCCAAGGCGCAGGCCGACGGCAAGGGCGGCGTCTTCGACAAGGCCGCGGACACCGCGATCGCCTACAGCAAGGCGCTGGACACCCCGTCGGGCCCGTCCCTGGGTCTGAAGATCAAGCACAAGGTCTTCGACAGGCTGGTCTACAGCAAGCTGCGCGCGGTCCTCGGCGGCCGGGGCGAGTACGCCATCTCCGGCGGCGCCCCGCTGGGCGAGCGGCTCGGCCACTTCTTCCGGGGCATCGGCTTCACGGTGCTGGAGGGCTACGGCCTGACCGAGTCCTGCGCGGCGACCGCGTTCAACCCGTGGGACCGGCAGAAGATCGGCACGGTCGGCCAGCCGCTGCCCGGCTCGGTGATCCGGATAGCGGACGACGGCGAGGTGCTGCTGCACGGCGAGCACCTGTTCAAGGAGTACTGGAACAACCCGGGCGCGACCGCGGAGGCGTTGGCCGACGGCTGGTTCCACACCGGTGACATCGGCACCCTGGACGAGGACGGCTACCTCAGGATCACCGGCCGGAAGAAGGAGATCATCGTCACCGCGGGCGGCAAGAACGTGGCCCCGGCGGTGATCGAGGACCGGATCCGGGCGCACGCGCTGGTCGCGGAGTGCATGGTGGTGGGCGACGGGCGGCCGTTCGTCGGCGCGCTGGTCACCATCGACGAGGAGTTCCTGGGCCGTTGGGCCGCCGAGCACGGCAAGCCGGCGGGCGCCACCGCGGCGTCGCTGCGCGAGGACCCGGATCTCATCGCTGCGATCCAGACGGCCGTCGACGACGGCAACGCCGCGGTGTCGAAGGCGGAATCGGTGCGGAAGTTCCGCATTCTGTCCTCCCAGTTCACGGAGGAGTCGGGCCACCTCACCCCGTCGCTGAAGCTCAAGCGGAACGTGGTGGCGAAGGATTACTCGGACGAGATCGAGGCGATCTACGCGAAGTAGTCACCCCCGGAGCAGGCTCATGGCGCGGTGTCCTCGGCGAGGACCCGCGCCATCGTGCGTTCGGCGAGCGCGGTGATGGTGACGAAGGGGTTCACGCCGATGTTGCCGGGCACGAGCGAGCCGTCGGTGACGTAGAGCCTCGTATACCCCTTCACCCGGCCGTAGTCGTCGGTCGCCCTGCCGAGGACGCAGCCGCCCAGCGGGTGGTAGGTGAAGTCGTCCGCGAAGATCTTGCTCGTGGAGCCGAACAGGTCGTACCGGTAGATCGTGGCGTTGGCCAGGTTGATCCGGTCGAACAACTTCTTCGCCATGCCCACCGACACCGCGCTCTGGGCCGCCGTCCAGCCGAGCTTCACCGCCCGGGACGCGGAGTCGTACGTGAACGACGCCCGCTCGGGGTTCTTGGTGATCGCCAGATAGAGGCTGACCCAGTGCTCGAACCCCATGGGCAGCGGGGCGATCTCGGCGAAGACCGGGTTGTCGGCGTTGGCCCAGTCGTCGATGCCCATGACGGGCATGGTCGCCTGGTCCGCGCCGACGGTGTCCCAGACGTGGTTGGCGCGGCCGAGCATGGTGTTGCCGTTGGTGCCCCAGCCGGCGCCCACGGCCGAGTTCAGGTCGGGCAGGGTGCCGGTGTCCCGGGCGCGGACGAGGAGTTCGGTGGTGCCGAGGCTGCCGGCGCCGAGGAAGAGGTACGTGCAGCCGTACTGCTTGGTCTCCACGACCACGCCGGTGGTGTCGATCCGGTCGACGGTCAGGACGTACGACCCGTCGCCCGCCCGGGTCACCGCCTTGACCTTCTCCAGGGTGTGCACGGTGACGTTGCCGGTGCCGAGCGCGGCGGCCAGGTAGGTCTTGTCCAGGCTGCGCTTGCCGTGGTTGTTGCCGTAGATGACCTCGCCGGCGAGCGCGGACTTCGTCGCCGTACCGGCGGCCTCGCGCTGCATGTAGCCGAAGTCGTAGACGTTCGGCACGAAGGTGGTCTTCAGGCCGGCGTTGGCGGCGGCCTTGCGGGAGGTGCGGGTGAACCGGTACCAGTCCGTGGACTCGAACCAGGCCGGGTCGACGGTGTTCACGCCGAGCATGGAGCGGGCGCGCGGGAAGTAGGTGCCGTACATGTCGTCGGCGTCGACGGTCGGGAACTGCTCGGCGAAGTAGGACTTCAGCGGGGTGACCGCCATCCCGCCGTTGACCAGGGAGCCGCCGCCGACGCCCCGGCCGACGTACACGGACATGTGGTCGTAGTGCACGCGGTCGAGGACGCCGGGGTAGGCGCCGATGTTCTTGTTGACGACGTCCAGCCACAAGAAGGTGGCCAGCGGGGCCTCGGTGCGGGTGCGGAACCACATGGAGCGCTGGTCGGGGGCGCTGGTGGAGCAGAACACCTTGCCGTCGCCGCCGGCGGTGTTCCAGAGGCGGCCCATCTCCAGGACGAGGGTGCGGAGGCCGGCCTGGCCGAGGCGGAGGGCGGCGACGGCCGCGCCGTAGCCGGAGCCGACGACGATGGCCGGGGCGGATTCGCTCGCGGCGGGCTCGGCCGCGTGGGCCGACTGGAGGCCGATGCGGGTGAAGCCGAGGGCCGCGGCGGTCTGCAGGGCGGCCATACCCAGGATGTGACGTCTTGTCAGCTGACGCTGCATCAGGTTTGCTGTCATGTGCGCAGCATGGGCGGATTATGTTGCTCCGCCTAGAGCAGGGGCACGTTTTTGAGGGCGGCTTTCAGAGCAGGTCCTTGAGCCTCTCCGCCAACAGGTCCCAGCGCCACCGCTCCTCCACCCACTGGCGGCCTCGCTCGCCCATCCTGCGGCGCAGTTCGGGGTCACCGAGCAGGGTGATGATGCGGTCCGCGGCCTCTGCGGGCTCGCCGCCTCGCACCACCCAGCCGGTCTCGCCGTCGAGGACCGCGTCCGGGGCGCCGCCCGAGTCGCCGGCGACGACCGGGAGGCCGGTGGCGGAGGCCTCCAGGTAGACGATGCCGAGGCCCTCCACGTCGAGGCCGCCGCGGCGGGTGCGGCAGGGCATGGCGAAGACGTCGCCGGCGCCGTAGTGGGCGGGCAGCTCGGACCAGGGGACGGCGCCGGTGAAGCGGACGGAGGCCTCGACACCGGTCTCCCGGGCCAGGCGGCGCAGGTCCGGTTCGTAGGGGCCCCCGCCGACGACGAGCAGCACGGTGTCCGGCTCGGCTGCCAGTATTCGGGGCATGGCCCGGATCAGGGTGTCCTGCCCCTTGCGCGGCACCAGCCGGGAGACGCAGACGACGACGGGCCGCTCGGTGAGGCCGAGCCGCGCCCGTACCTCGTCGCCGCCGGAGCCGGGGTGGAAGGTCTTCTCGTCGACCCCGGGCGGCAGCTGGACCATCCGCCCGGCCGCCTCGGGCGTCAGGGCGGCCGCGATGCGGGAGCGGGTGTATTCGCCGAGGTAGGTGATCGTGTCCGTGGACTCGCCGATCCGGCGCAGCAGCTGCCGGGAGCCGGGCAGCTGGGCCCAGCCGGCCTCGTGGCCGTGGGTGGTGGCGATCAGCCGCTCGGCGCCGGCCTTCCGCAGCGCGGGCGCCATCAGGCCGAGCGGTGCCGCCGCCCCGAACCACACCGAGGTGCAGCCGTGCTCGCGCAGCAGCCCGGCCGCCCGCCGGGTCGCTCCCGGTGTGGGCAGCAGCATGGTCGTACGGTCGCGTACGACAGTGAAGGGCTGCTCGGCGTCGAAGTCGGCCGTGGCCCGGACGCCCTCCTTGGTGCGCTTCCACGTGGAGGCGTAGACGACCAGCCGGCCGGGGTCCAGGCGCAGCGCCATGTTGTGCAGGAAGGCCTGGATGCCGCCGGGACGGGGCGGGAAGTCGTTGGTCACGATGAGGGTCTTGTGCATCGCCGCCGACCCTACCCAATCGGGCGCCCGGCGCGGCCGGGTCCCTGGCCGTCGCACAGCCGGGCAGGACATCATGGTCGGGCGACACGCGAATCGAACGGCAGGGGATCACGTGGAGACGAAGGGCGCCGGACGGTCCCTGGCGTGGCTGCTCGCGACCTGGTGCGTCACCCGCGTGCTGCTGCTGCTCTTCGTGTTCCGGGTGTTCGCCTTCCCCGGTGCGGACGTCACCTCCGACGTGTCGGTGATCTACCAGGGCTGGTACGAAGTGCTGCGCCAGGGGACGTTCCCGCTGGACGACGTGACCTGGCAGTACCCGCCCGTCGCCGCGCTCGCGATCCTCTCCCCCGCCGTCCTGCCGTTCCTCGGCTACCCGCACGCGTTCTTCGTCCTGGCGTTCCTCGCCGACCTGGCCGTGCTGTCGCTGCTGTTGCGGGCGGGCCGCCGCCCCGGCCGGTCGGTGCGCGGCGCCTGGGTGTGGACGGTGGGCCTGGCGCTGCTCGGGCCGACGGTGTACGCCCGCTACGACGTGATGGTGACCGCGGTGGCCGTGGCCGCGCTGCTCGCGGGGGTGCGGCATCCGCGGGTGCTGGGGGCGCTGGCCGGGTTCGGGGCGCTGCTGAAGGTGTGGCCGGCGCTGTTGCTGGCGGGCTCCGTCCGGGGCCGGGCGTGGTGGGCGGCGGCGACGACCGGGGCGGGGCTGGCGGCGCTGTTCGCGGTGTCGATGCCGGGGTCGTTCGCCTTCCTCACCTTCCAGCGGGAGCGGGGCACCGAGGTGGAGTCGGTGGGCGCGCTGGTCTTCCATGTGGCCCGGCACTTCGGGTGGCGGGGTGAGGTGCTGCTGAACTACGGGTCGATCGAGTTCCTCGGCCCGTACGTCGGGCCGGTCAGCACCGCCGCGCTGGCGCTGACCGGGCTCGCCTTCGCCTGGCTGCTGCTGTGGCGGCTGCGCGCCACCCGGACCGCCCCGCACACCCTCGCGGAGGCGGCCTTCACGGCGGTGCTGCTGTTCACGGTCACCAGCAGGGTGATCAGCCCGCAGTACCTGGTGTGGCTGGTGGGGCTGGCGGCGGTGTGCCTGTGCTTCCGGGCGAGCCGGATGGGGGCGCCCGCGTCGATGGTCGTGGCCGCGTCCTTCGTGACGGTGCTGGAGTTCCCGCTCGGCTTCTCGCACGTGGTGGTGAGCGACTGGTACGGCGTCACGCTGATGGCCGTGCGCAACGGTCTGCTGGTCGCCGCCGCCTTCTCGGCGGCCCGCCGGCTGTGGCGCTCCACCGTGCTCCCGGTCGCGGCGGCCCCCTTCGTGCCTCAGGCGGCCCGCACGAAGGAGACCTCCGTCTCCTCCTGACGCCGGGCCCGGCGCAGCAGTGCCGCCACGGCCGCGCACTGCACGGCCATCGAGAGCGCCAGCGCGAGACAGACGCCCGGCAGGCCGAGGCCGGACAGGGCGTACGCCAGGGGCAGCTGGACGGCGGTGCCGACCACGGTGACCGCGAGCAGCGCGGGCGCGTCGCCGCCGCCCTCGAAGACACCGCCGAGCGCGATGAAGCAGGCCATCAGGAGCAGGTAGGGGCCGACGCAGCGCAGGAACAGCACGCCCTGTCCGGCGACCTCGGGTCCGGCGCCGAAGGCGGCCATGATCCAGGGGGCCGCGGCCGCGAAGAGGACGGCGGCGGTCACGCCCAGTGCCCCGGAGAGGAGCACCGCCTGGCGGCCGATGTCCCGGCGTGCCTCCCGGCCGGCGCCCTGGGTGTGCGCGGTGTGGATCGCGGCGGCCTGGCGTACGGAGTAGAAGGCCATGGTGGCGACGTACATGACCTTGTACGCGATGGCGTACGCGGCCACCGCCGTCACGCCGAGCCGCGCCACGATCGCCACCAGCACCAGGGCCCCGCCCTGCCGGACGGTGAAGTCGGCGGACATGGGCAGGCCGGTGGTGAGGGTCCGGCGCAGGGCGGCGGGCACCGGCTCGGCGGCGCGTGCCCGCGCCGCAGTCCGCAGCAGGGCGTTGCGGCGCAGGGCGAGCAGGCCCGCCGCGAGGGCCACGCAGCGGCACAGCACGGTGGAGGCGGCGGCGCCCCGGACGCCGTAGCGGTGGATCAGGAGGGGGTCGCAGACCAGGATCAGCCCGTTGGCCAGCAGGGCGAGCCGCATCGGGGTGCGGGTGTCGCCGGCGCCCTTGAGGATGCCGTCGACGAGCTGCTGGGCGAAGAAGACGGCCATGCCCGGCAGGGAGAGGGCGAAGTAGCCGGTGGCCAGGTGCAGGGCCGCCGGTTCGCCGGAGCCGAGCACCAGCCGGGCCAGTGGCTCCCGGGCCAGGAACCCGCCCACCACGACCACCGGGGTGACCAGCCCCCACAGCGCCCAGCCGCCGCGCACCGCGGCCCGTACGGCGCCCGGGTCCTCGGCTCCGCGGGCGTGGGCGACCAGCACGGTCGTCCCCGAGGCGAAGACCAGCGCGATGCCGAGCAGCACGTTCTCGGTGTTGGTCGCGACGGCGACGGCGGCCACGGCGGCGCCGCCGAGCCGGGAGACCCAGACGGTGTTGATGAGGCCGGAGGCGACCGAGGCGAGCAGCGAGAAGTAGACGGGGTGGGCGAGCTGGACGAGTTGCCGGCGATGGGCGTTCACGGAGATCCCCCTCTTATCGAGCTACCTCGAAACGAGGTAGCTCGATAAGAGGTAGCATGGGGCACCGGCCCGCGGCAAGGAGGATTCGGGTGCTGGAGCTGTTGATCCTGGGTTTCCTCGCCGAGGAGCCCCTGCACGGTTACGAGCTGAAGGAACGCATCAAGGCGCTGACCGGCCATGTCCGCCCGGTCAGCGACGGCGCGCTGTACCCGGCCATCAACCGGCTGGTCGCCGCCGGACTGCTCGACCAGCGCACCGAGGAGGGCGCGGGCGCCGCCCCGCGCCGGGTGCTGTCGCTCACCGGGAAGGGCCGCGCGGAACTGCTGGAGCGGCTGCGCCGCCCCAAGCAGGCCGAGATCACCGACCACGTCCGCTTCAACACGGTCCTGGCCTTCCTGCGCCACCTGCCCGACCCGGCGGAACAGGCCGCCGTGCTCCGCCGCCGCCTGGACTTCCTGGAGACCCCGACGAGCTTCTTCTACCGGGACGGCGAGCCGGTACGGGCGGAGGAGACCGAGGACCTGTTCCGGCAGGGCATGCTGCGGGTCGCCCGGGCGACCGGGACGGCCGAGCGGGAGTGGCTGCGCGAGGCGATCGGCGTGCTCACCGGGAGCGCCTGAGCGACCGCGGTCCCGCGGCCGGCCGGCGAGCGCTCAGGTCAGCTGCGCCCGCACGTACTCCCGCCACTGCGCGGTGAACGCCTCCGGCGTGGTCCCGAGCACCTTCTTCAGGGCCGCCTCGACCGCACCCGCCCGCTTCTGATGGCCCCCGACGGAGCGGTAGAAGGCGGCGAGCCGGTCCTCGCCCCACTGGTCGGCGATCATCCGGCAGGCCAGCCAGCCGCCCTCGTAGGCCTGGGCGAGGTGGGTCGGGTCGCTGGTGAAGCCGAAGTCCTTGTCGGCGGGGAGCGCCGAGGGCACATGGCCGTCCTCGACCGCCCGGGCGAGTTCCGGCGCGGCCTCGGTGGGCGTGCGGCCGGTGCCGAGGTAGCCGATCCAGTCGGCGTAGCCCTCGGACAGCCACAGCGGGGTGGCGGCGGTGGTGTGGGCGCGGGTGGCCACATGGGTGGTCTCGTGGGTGAGCACCACCTGTTTGCCGGTGCGGCCGAGGGACACGTACGCCTCGGGGTTGACGACCACCCGGTCCGCGGACGCCCTGCCGGACCCGCCCGCCTCACCGGTGGTGACGGCGGCGATGCCCCGGTAGTTGGAGGCGGGCGCGCCCAGCAGTCCCGCCATGCCGTCCAGGGAACGCGGTACGAGGACGACGACCCGCCGGGTCCAGTCCGTGCCCCACGCGCGGGAGACCGTCGGCACCGCGCGGTCGGCGAGCCTGGCGTACGCGCGCAGCTCGCCGGCGCCCTGCCCGACGCCGAGGACCAGGCTGTGCGCGCCCTTGAAGGCGGTCACCGGTCCCTGATCCCACAGCTGCTCCCCCGCATGACCGGCGGGCTTGTCGGCGGTGACGTACCAGGCGCCGTCGGCGGTGCGGCCGAGGCTGAGGGTGCGGCGGACGCTGACCGGGGCGGTGTCGTAGCCGGTGACCCGGTAGGTCAGCTCGGTGTCGGCGGTGGCGCCGGAACCGCGCGGGTGCAGCCCGGTGACCCGGTAGGTCCAGGAGGCCAGCGGGAGCGCGCTCAGCCGGGCGTACTCGGTGCGGCTGCCGGTCGCGTCGTACGCCGTCTCGTCGTGGTCGAGCAGGGCCGCCGCCCGCCGGTCCAGCACCCGCTGCACCTGGGCCTTCGCCGTGTCGCCGGACGGCCGCCCGTCGCACCCCGCCAGGGGCGGTACGAGCAGCAGGCAGAGTCCCGCCACCGCGGCGCGCCACGCCCGCCGCGCCCGTCCACGAACAGCCATTTTCCGATCGTACGGGGTGCGAGGGCAGGTCAGGGACGGGTCACCGCGGAGATCGGCATCATCCCGACCGGGTCGTAGCGCACCGGGGCCCCGGGGTAGGGCGCGTGGATGACCTGGCCGTGGCCGACGTACATCCCCACGTGGCTGGCGTCGGAGCGGTAGACGACCAGATCGCCGGGGCGGGCCTCGGAGAGCGGGACCTGCCGGCCGGCGAACCGCTGCTCCTGCGAGGTGCGCGGCAGATGGATCCCGGCGTGCGCGTACGACCACTGCATCAGGCCCGAGCAGTCGAAGCCGGAGGGGCCGCTCGCGCCCCACACGTAGGGGCGGCCGAGTGCGGAGCGGGCGGCGGCCAGCGCGGCCGCGGTGCGGGCGTCCGGGGCCGTGGCGCCGGACAGGCCGGGCAGGTCGGCGCGGCCGGAGCGGGAGGCCCGGTCGTAGGCGGCGCGTTCGGCGGCGGGCAGGGAGTCGAGCAGCTGCCGGGCCCGGGCGAGCTTCTGCTCCACCGTCCGCTTGTGCGCGCCGACCGCCGTGCGGCTCCGCTCCAGCTCGGCGAGCTTGTCCGCGGCCTCGGCGCGCTCCTGGGCGAGTTCGCGCAGCACGGAGCGCAACTCCCTGAGCTGCCCGGCCTGCTGGGCGTCGATGCGGTCGAGGGTGGCGGCCTTGTCGAGGTAGTCGTCCGGGCCGTCGGAGAAGAGCAGGGCGACGGCCGGGGCGATGCCGCCGGACCGGTACTGGGCGCCGGCCAGCGAACCGAGCTTCTCCCGCAGGGCGTTGACGCGCTGCTGCTGCCGGGCGATGTGGTCCTGGACGTCGCGGATCTCCCGGCGCAGCGTCCCGGCGCGCTCGTCGGCCTTGTCGTAGGCCTGGGTCGCCTTCTCGGCCTCCTCGTAGAGGCGGTCCACCTCGGCGCGGGTGCCGGTGCCCGGCTTCGCGTGCGCGGGTACGGCGCCGAGCGCGGCGGCCGCGGCCGACAGCACGCACAGGGCGGCGGAGCCCCGGTGGAATCCGGACGGGGCGAGACGACGATGGAACCCCACGGCAGTCCTTCTGCTGGCGGACAGGTACCGCTCCCCCGGCGCCGGGGACGGGGAGGCCCGGGCGCCGGGGAAACGCGCCAGACAGTAGCCGTGCGGGAGGGCGCCGACCAAAGGCGCCGAGGGCCGCACAAACGCGACGCCCCGCCGCTGACGCAGGTCATGGGCGGGGCGTGGAGTCAGTTCCGGTTGCCGGGATTCGCCCGATCGGGCGCCTCCGTGAGCGGGCTTCGTGGGGCCTTCGCGAGGGTCAGACCCGGACGCCGAACTGGAACGGCATGTTGCTGATGGCCTCGTAGCGGACCACCGTGCCGGTGCGCGGGGCGTGCAGCACCTGGCCGTTGCCGGCGTAGAGGCCGACGTGGTGGATGTCGCCGTAGAAGAACACCAGGTCGCCGACCTGGAGCTGGCTCAGGGAGAGGCGCTGGCCGATGCCCGCCTGCGCCTGGGAGGTGCGCGGGATGGAGACGCCGGCCTGGGCGTAGGCCCACGAGGTCAGGCCCGAGCAGTCGAAGGAGGAGGGGCCGGAGGCGCCGTAGACGTAGGGCGAGCCGATCTTGCTCTGGGCCGCGGAGAAGGCGGCGGCGGCGCGGCCGGAGGCGGGGGTGCCGTTGCCGAGGTCCGGGCGCTGGGTGGAGGAGCGGTTGGCACGCGCCTCCTTGGCGGCGAGCTCGGCCTTCTCCTTGGCGGTCAGGGTGTTGAGCAGCCGCTGCGCCTCGGCGAGCTTGCTCTTGACCTCGCTCTTCTTCTTGCCCAGCTCGGTGCGGGTGGAGGCGAGGTCCTTGAGCTTCTCGGTGGCCTCTGCCCGCTCCTGGGCGAGTTCGCGCTGTTTGTCCTGAATCTTCTTCAGGGCCTCGACCTGCTGGCTGCTCAACTGGTCGAGCGTGGAGGCCTTGTCGAGGAAGTCGTCCGGGTTGGAGGACAGGAAGAGCTGGACCGACGGGTCGATGCCGCCGGAGCGGTACTGGGCGGTGGCCAGCGAACCCAGGCCGTCGCGCAGCTTGTTCAGCTCCTGCTGACCGCGGGCGACGTTGTCCTGGATCGTGGATATTTCCTTCTGCAGCTTCTGCTGCTTCTCCTTGGCCCCGTCGTACTTCTCGGTGGCCTGCTCGGCCTGCTCGTAGAGCGCGTCGACCTTCGCCTTGACCTGGTCCTTGCTGAGCTTGGCGCTCGGCGCGGCATTGGCGGCGTTCGCGCTGAGCGCGACGGCAGCGGCGGCTGCGGTGGTCAGCACGGTGACACGCGTGCGGCTCGGCTGCTTGGGTCGACGGTGGGACGCCACGGAGGACGAACTCCTTCTTGTGAGTGATCACCCGTTCGGAGGTTCGAGGCATGACCCTAGTGACCCACTTGTGATCAGTTCAAATCCTCACAGCAAAAAATCTCGTCACTCAATGCATTCTTTGCACATAACTCACATGGGGTGACGCCCGCTTGACACTACGTTGCGTGATGATCCACCCAATTCGGGCATTGCATATGCCCGTTGAACCTTCAGGACAGTCGCTTCAGAAGTACCGCAGAGGCCACGGGTCGGGCACCGGCCCGGGCGACCCCGTCGGCCACCTCCCGGTCGGTCGAGGCGACGATGACCGGACGGCCCGGCGGCTCCGCGCGCACGAGCTGGCGGATCAGCTCGTCGGCCGTGACACCGGGCTTCGAGAACAGGACCCGGACCCCGCGCGGCGGCGCGAGCAGCACCGGCGCGGCCAGTTCCGCGCCGTCGAAGACACAGGTCACCTCGGCGCCGGTCTGCGCGGCGAGCGCCGAGAGCTGGCCCAGGAGCCTGAGCCGCTGCTTCTCCAGCGGCATCTGCGGATAGCCGGTCTTGGTGACGTTGTAGCCGTCGACCACCAGATGCGCCTGCGGCAGCGCGAGCAACTGGTCCAGGATCGCCGGGTCGTTCTCGGACAGGGCGCGGGCCGCGATGTCCTTCGGGGTCATACGTCCCGGTTCGACCGCGTCCACGGTCTCGGCCGGGCGCACGGAGACCGGCGGCAGCGCCAGCTCCCGGCGCAGCCCCTGGGTGGCGTCCAGCAGGGTGTCGAGCAGCAGCCGTACCCGCATGTCCTCCACGCTGCGGCCCTCGCGGGACGCGCGCCGAGTGGCCTCCAGCGCGGCCTCCGCCTCGCCCAGGCGGGCCTTGAGCCGCCGGGACTCGCTCTCGGCGGCGGACACCTGCGCCTGACCCTCGGCCCGCACGGCCTCGATCTCGCCCTGGGCCTTGCGCAGCGCGGCCTCCCCGCGCTTGACGTCGCTGAGCGCGGAACGCAGCTTGCGGTGAAGCGACTCCGCTTCCTTCTTGGCCGCGTCCAGCTCCCCGCGCAGCCGCTCGCTCTCGGTCCGGACCTGCTCGCGGGCCCCCGCCAGTTCCTCGCGCAGCCGCTCCAGTTCGGCCCGGCTCTCCTCGTCGGCCCGTTCGGCGTCCGCGCGCAGGGCCTCCTCGCCGGCCGCGGTCACCTGCTTCACCCAGCCCGTGGGGCGCAGTACGTAGGCCGCGGCCGCCACGTCGAGCGGGTCCGCGGCCGGGGGCGGGGAGCCGGAGTCCAGGGCACCGGAGAGTTCCGGGTGCGCCTCTCTGAACTTCTCCCCGACCCGCTGCCGGAACAGCGGATCGGTCTCCAGCGCGGCCGCCATCGCGTTCCCGGCGAACTTGGCCCGCCGGTTCGGGGCGAACCGGGCGTACTGCCTCAGCTGGGCGGGCAGTTCAGTCACTGTCAGCGCGCCGAAGGCGTCCGAGACGATCTGCACGACCCGCCGGCGCACGCCGTCGGGCAGCGGACGGTCAAGCACCTCAGCGGTGCCGTCGCCCGGCCCCCCGCCTGCGGTCTCCACCATCCGTCACACCCCACTACCTCTGCGGGGCCCGCTCCGCTCAGGAGCCGGCGCCCGGCCTGTCCACGAGTTCCACCTGATCCACCGCGTTGCACCAGCGGCAGCGGACCGACTCGATCGTCTCACTGACCACCTCGCGCTCCTCGACGGTCGGCTCACCGGCGAGGTCGAGGTGGACATACTCGACGACCTTGGACGCGCGGGTCACGTCGAACCGGGTGAGGTTGCCGCAGAGGGTGCAGCGCCACCGCGTCGTGGCGGTCGGCAGGGGAACCGTCATCGTGGCCGTTCGCTTCCTTCTCGGGTCTGCCGCGCCGCTCCCCGACGCGTGTGGCTCGTAACCCTACGGCCTGGCGGGTACTCATCGCCCGTCCGTCCACGGCGGCGAGGCGGTCTGTGCCACTGCGTCCGGTTACGTCATGCTCTGTGTTCATGATCAGCGACGCGACCACGACAGCCGGCCGGACCTTCAGGGGGGTCCGGGGCAGCTCGGCACCGATGACGTACACCCTCATCGCCCTGTGCTGTCTGATCTTCGTCCTGGGTCCGGCGTCCGGGCTCACTCCGGCGTACGGCTCCGGGAAGGCGCTGACCCTCGCGCAGCGGGCGTACTTCCGGCACTGGGGCGTGATCCCGGCGGACCTGTTCGGCGCGCCCGTCCGCGAGGCCCTCTCCCCGGTGACGGCCCTGTTCGTGCACGGCAGCTGGGTGCATCTGCTCGGCAACATGCTCTTCCTCTTCGTCTTCGGGGTGATGACCGAGGAACGGATGGGCCGGGTGGAGTTCACCCTCTTCTACGTCGGCTGCGGCTACCTGGCCCTGCTGGGGTACGCGGCCGCCAACACCGGCTCCGGGCAGTCACTGGTCGGCGCGTCCGGGGCGATCTCGGCGGTCCTCGGAGCCTTCCTGTTCCTGTTCCCGCGCGCCCGTGTGACCAGTCTCCTCCCCTTCCTGTTCTTCCTGCCGCTGCGCTTCCCGGCCTGGATCGTGCTGCCGTTCTGGGCCGCCCTCCAGTGGCTCGCCGCGAGCCGCGCGCCGGAGGGGCCCGGAGTGGCCTACCTGGCGCACGTGGTCGGTTTCTGCCTGGGCTTCGGCTACGCCTGGGTGCGGTACGGCAGGAAGGCTAGAGTGAGGGCCGCCCCAGCTCCGGCACTCAAGGGAGAGAAGCAGCCGTGATCACCGCGATCGTTCTGATCAAGACCAGCGTGGACCGGATCCCCGAGATCGCGGAGCAGATCGCTTCGCTGGACTCCGTGAGCGAGGTCTTCTCGGTCACCGGTACGTACGACCTGATCGCGATGGTGCGGGTGCGGCAGCACGAGGATCTGGCGGAGGTCATTCCGGGGCGGATCAGCAAGATTCCGGGGGTGGAGGCGACGGACACGCACGTGGCGTTCCGGACGTACTCGCAGCACGACCTGGAGGCGGCGTTCTCGATCGGTCTGGACAACTGATCGGGAACGCCGCCTGATCGTCCTCACTCAGGCCGGTTTCACCTTCACTCAGGCCGGCTTTCACACCGCCGGGACGCAGCGGCCGTCCTCGGTGCGGTACTGCCACTTGGCGCCGTCGCTGACCAGTTCCTTCACCGCGTTCACGAACCGCTCCACGTGCTCGTCCGGGGTTCCCGCGCCGAAGCTCACGCGGATGGCGTTGAGGGACTTCTCGCCCGGCGCGGCCTCGGGGGCGCCACATTCGCCCTGGGTCTGGGGGTCGCTGCCGAGGAGGGTGCGCACCAGGGGGTGGGCGCAGAACAGGCCGTCGCGGACGCCGATGCCGTACTCGGCGGAGAGGGCGGCGGCGAAGTGGGAGCTGTTCCAGCCCTCGACGACGAAGGAGAGGACGCCGACGCGCGGGGCGTCGTCGCCGAAGAGAGAGAGGACGCGCACCTGCGGGACCTCGGCCAGGCCCGCCCGGACCGTGTCGATCAGGTACCGCTCGCGGGCGACGAGCGCGTCGAAGCCGGCCTCGGTGAGGGCCTTGCAGGCGGAGGCGATGGAGTAGGCGCCGATGACGTTCGGGGAGCCGGCCTCGTGGCGGGCGGCGCTCTCGTGCCACTCCACGTCCACGCCGCCGTCCTGGCGACGGGATACCGCGCGGCTCGCGCCGCCGCCCGCGAGGTACGGCTCGGCGGCCCGGAGCCAGTCCGCTCGGCCGGCCAGCACGCCTGAGCCGAAGGGCGCGTACAGCTTGTGGCCGGAGAAGGCGACCCAGTCGACGTCCAGGTCCGTGACCGACACGGGGTGGTGCGGGGCCAGCTGGGCGGCGTCCAGGACGATCCGGGCGCCGTGCGCGTGCGCGGCGGCGGCCAGCTCGCGCACCGGCCACAGCTCGCCGGTGACGTTGGAGGCGCCGGTGACGCAGACCAGGGCCGGGCCGTACGGGTCGCGGTCGGCGAGGGCGCGCTCCAGGGTCTCGACGGCCTGGCGCGGGGTGCGCGGGGCGTTGAGGTAGGTGACGCGGGCGTTCTGCCAGGGCAGCAGCGAGGCGTGGTGCTCGGTCTCGAAGACGAAGACCTGGCAGTCGGCGGGGAGCGCGCGGGCCAGCAGGTTCAGGGAGTCGGTGGTCGAGCGGGTGAAGATCACCTGGTCGGTCGCGCGGCAGTCGAGGAACTCGGCGACGGTCCTGCGGGCGTTCTCGAACAGGTCGGTGGAGAGCTGGGAGAGGTACCCGGCGCCACGGTGGACGCTGCCGTAGTACGGGGCGTAGGCGGCGACGTCGTCCCAGACGCGCTGGAGGGCGGGGGCGCTGGCGGCGTAGTCGAGCGCGGCGTAGGTGACCTCGCCGCCGGTGACGAGCGGGACGGTGACGTCCCGGCCGAGAACGGGCAGCGGGGCACAGACGGACTGGTCGGCGGCAGCGGTGACGACGGACATGGCGAACTCCCGTGAGAGGCAAGGCGGAACCGGCGTGCGAGCGGACGCGGCTCGGGCACGCGGGAAGGTGAAAAAGGGGGATGCGGAGGCGGGGCTCTGCGGCCCTATCGCATTCGCTTGCTCACGGAAGGCTCCTCGACGACCAGGACCCCTGGCTGCTCGAGGGGTCCGCGCTTGCCGTAGACCTCACTGCCTACGGCCTGGTCTTCACCCGGGGCACCCCGCCACGGACGGAGGGTTGCCGGACAGTCGGCCGGGGCCTCATGACTGTCACTCATGACCTGGACAGGAACGTAACGGAAGTGATCGCGGTCCCGCAACTCCTGTCCGGATCGCGGGACCGCACCTCGGCTTCGTCAGCTGTTGGTGGCCGCCACCCAGCGCTCCAGCGTGCTCCTGGCCGCGCCCGAGTCGATCGACTCCGCCGCCCTGGCCATGCCCTCGCGCAGCTGCTCGGGGAGCGCCGCGTCCGTCGGGTGCAGGGCGACCAGGGCCGCCGCCGAGTTCAACAGGACGGCGTCGCGGACCGCGCCCTTCTCGCCGTCCAGCACGCGCAGCGCCACCTGCGCGTTGTAGGCGGCGTCGGCGCCGCGCAGGGCATCGATGGGGACGAGGTCGATGCCGACGTCGCGCGGGTCGAAGACCTCCTCCGTGACCTTGCCGTCCCGGACCACCCACACCCGGGAAGTGGAGGTGGTCGTCAGCTCGTCCAGGCCGTCGTCGCCCCGGAAGACCAGGGAGGAGTTGCCGCGCTCGGCGAGCACGCCGGCCACGATCGGCGCCATGCGCGGGTCGGCCACGCCGACCGCCTGGGCGCGCACCTTGGCCGGGTTGGTGAGCGGGCCGAGGACGTTGAAGGTCGTCCGGATGCCCAACTGGCCGCGGGCGGCGGCGACATGACGCAGCGACGGGTGGAACTTCACCGCGAAGCACATGGTGATGCCGGCCTCTTCGGCGACCTCGGCGACCCGCTGCGGGCTCAGGTTCAGATTGACCCCGAGCTTCTCCAGGACGTCGGAGGAGCCGGAGGCGGAGGACGCGGCGCGGTTGCCGTGCTTGACGACCTTCACCCCGGTGCCGGCGACGACGATCGAGGACATCGTGGAGATGTTGACCGTCTTGGCGCCGTCGCCGCCGGTGCCGACGATGTCGACCGCGGGCCCCGGCACCTCGATCACGTTGGCGTGCTCGTACATGGTCCGTACGAGCCCGATGATCTCCTCCACCGTCTCGCCCTTGGCCCGCAGCGCCACCATGAACCCGGCGATCTGGGCGTCGGTCGCCTCGCCGCGCATGATCCGGTCCATCGCCCACGCGGTGTCGTCGGCGGACAGGTCGCGGCCGTCCAGCAGCCCGTTCAGCAGGGCGGGCCAGGAACGGCCCGCCGCGGTGTCGCCTCCAGCGGGGGTCACAGCGCTCATCAGCCGCTCCTAGTGAGTACCAGCACAGGGTCGTACGAAGTCGTACTCCCCACCTTATCCAGCCCGGGACACGGCGAAGGGCCCCGTCCAGAACTGGACGGGGCCCTTCGACCGTGGCGTGGCGACGCGGGGATCAGTGGTGGCCGTGGCCGCTCGTGATCTCCTTGTACTCCTCGACAGTCGGCTTCGGGATCTGGTTGTCCTCGCCGTAGTAGGCGTTGGAGAGCTTGGCACGCAGCTTCTCCGTGGCCTTCACCTTGCGCTCGACACCGTTCTCGTCGACCGTCGGGCCGATCTTGGCCGGCTCGTACTGGTGGTGAGCCGTGAGGGTGTGCAGCTGCTCCTGGCTGAGCGCCTCGTGCACCTCGATGAACTCACCGTGCGGCAGGCGCTTGATGATGCCGGTCTCGCGACCGTGCAGCACCTTCTCCTTGTCGCGGCGCTGCAGGCCGAGGCAGATGCGCTTGGTGATGATGAACGCGATCACCGGGCCGGCGAAGAAGCCGATGCGGACGAACCAGGTCACGGCGTTGATCGACAGGTGGAAGTGGGTGGCCCACAGGTCGTTGCCACCGCCGACCAGACCGATCATGTACACCGTCACCCAGGCGACACCGAACGCGGTACGCGTCGGGGCGTTGCGCGGGCGGTCCAGGATGTGGTGCTCGCTCTTGTCGCCGGTGACCCAGGACTCGATGAACGGGTACACCGCGATCGCCGCGAGGACCAGACCGAAGAGGACCAGCGGGATGAACACGCCCAGGACGAGCGTGTGACCCCAGAAGTTGATCTCCCAGCCCGGCATGTAGCGGACGAGACCCTCGGCGAAGCCCATGTACCAGTCGGGCTGGGCGCCGGTGGACACCTGGTCGGGCCGGTAGGGGCCCATGGCCCAGATCGGGTTGATCTGGGTGACCGCCGCGATGGCCGCGATGACACCGAAGACCAGGAAGAAGAAGCCTCCGGCCTTCGCCATGTACACCGGCAGCAGCGGCATGCCGACGACGTTCTTCTCGGTCTTTCCGGGGCCCGCGAACTGCGTGTGCTTGTGGTAGAAGACCAGGATCAGGTGGCCGACCACGAGACCGAGCATGATGCCCGGCAGCAGCAGGATGTGGATCGAGTAGAACCGGGCCACGAAGTCGTGGCCGGGGAACTGCCCGCCGAAGAGGAAGAACGAGATGTAGGTGCCGACGATCGGCATCGACAGGATGGCGCCCTCGGTGAAGCGGACACCGGTGCCGGAGAGCAGGTCGTCCGGGAGCGAGTAACCGGTGAAGCCGGTGAACATGCCCAGGACGAACAGCAGAAAGCCGAACAGCCAGTTGATCTCACGCGGCTTGCGGAACGCGCCGGTGAAGAACACGCGCATCATGTGCACGAACATGGCGGCGAGGAAGATCAGCGCAGCCCAGTGGTGGATCTGCCGGATGAGCAGACCACCGCGCACGTCGAAGGAGATGTGCAGGGTCGAGTTGAACGCCTCGGACATCAGCTGTCCCTGGAGCGGGACGTAGCTGCCGTGGTACTCCACC
The DNA here is from genome assembly GCF_040643735.1 of Streptomyces sp. NPDC047085. Lineage (NCBI taxonomy): Bacteria > Bacillati > Actinomycetota > Actinomycetes > Kitasatosporales > Streptomycetaceae > Streptomyces > Streptomyces sp. NPDC047085. The sequence goes on along the minus strand of NZ_JBEYUW010000001.1, from coordinate 880,882 downwards.
TCGTTCATCGACGGGTGGAAGAACAGCGTCAGATAGACACCCGTCAGGATGATGATGATGAAGCTGTAGAGCGCGACCTCACCCAGCATGAACGACCAGTGGTCGGGGAAGATCTTGCGCATGTTGGCCTTGGCCAGGGAGTAGATCCCGAGCCGGCCGTCGGCCCAGTCCGCGATCCGCTCGCCGGCCGGAGCCTTCCCGCGAGAGCGGGGGGTCTCGTTCGATTCAGTACTCATCCGCGCTCCCAGAATGCAGGACCGACGGGCTCCTCGAAGTCGCCGAGCGCCTGGAGGTAACCCTCTTCGTTCACGCCGATGCGCAGCTGCGGCAGGGCGTGACCGGCCGGGCCGAAGATCACTCGGCCTCCGTCGGAGAGGTCGAAGGTGGACTGGTGGCACGGGCACAGCACGTGGTGCGTCTGCTGCTCGTACAGGGAGATCGGGCAACCGACGTGGGTGCAGATCTTCGAGTACGCGACGATGCCCTCGTGCGACCACGCGAGCTCGCGCTTGTCCTTGATGTTGTTCGGCTGGAGCCGGACGATCATCACGGCGGCCTTGGCGATCTCGTTCTGGAAGTCCTCAGCCTTCTCCTCCAAGCCCTCGGGCTTGACGAAGGTGAGGGAGCCCACAGCGACGTCCTCGGGACGCAGCGGCAGGTTGGTGTTCATGTTGACGAGCAGCTTGCCCTTCGCCCACAGCGTGTGGCGGAGCGACTTGTGGGGCAGCGGGCCGAGGTCGCGCAGCAGCATGACACCGGAGAGCGGCACCAGGGCCAGCGCACCGAACATGGTGTTGCGGATCAGCTTGCGGCGGCCGATCGCCGACTCCTTGGCGCCCTGGCGGAAGTCGTCGAAGACCTTCGCGCGGACCTCGGGAGAGGCCTCGATCGCGTGCCGCTCGTCGGCGATCTCCGCGTCGGACATCAGGGTGCGGGCCCAGTGGACCGCGCCCGCGCCGATGCAGAACAGCGCCACACCGAGGGTCAGGCCCAGCGCGAAGTTCAGCGCGCTGATGTGACCGATCGGGAAGACGAAGATCGACTTCTCGCTCGGGATCGTCACGTACGAGACGATGAAGCCGACGGTGGCCAGCATCGACACCGTGAACAGCAGGGCGACCGTGCGCTCGGACCGCTTGGCGGCCCGCTCGTCGATGTCCTGGATCCGGTGCTCGTGGGGCGGCAGCCCCGGGTCGGCGAACGGGTTCTTCTCGTCCGCGACGCTCACCACGCCGGGGGCGTGGCCCTGCTCAGCGGGCAGGTTCTCTTCTGGAATGTCTTGGCTACTCATGACTTCTTGGCCTTTGCGGTCCGAGCGGCGACCCAGACGGCGACCGCGATCATCGCGCCGAGGCCGAAGATCCAGGCGAACAGACCCTCACTGACCGGCCCGATGCCGCCCAGTTCCATGCCGCCCGGGTTCTCCGTCTTGCTGCCGTCGACCGCGTCGAGGTACGCGATGATGTCCTTCTTGTTCTTCTCCGTCATGGTGGTGTCGGGGAAGGACGGCATGTTCTGCGGGCCCGTCTGCATGGCCTCGTAGATGTGCTTCGGGTCGACGCCCTGGAGGGTCGGCGCGTACTTGCCCTCGGTGAGGGCACCACCCTTGCCGGTGAAGTTGTGGCACTGCGCGCAGTTGGTGCGGAACAGCTCGCCGCCCTTGGCGATGTCCGCGCCGTCCGGGCCGTACTGGTCCTTCGTCGGCACGCTCGGGCCGGCGCCCAGCGACGCGACGTACGCGGCGAGCTGGTCGATCTGTGCCTGCGTGTAGATGGTCTTCTTGCTCGGGAGCTGGGCCATCTGCGAGGTGGACGCCGGCATGCGGCCGGTGCCGACCTGGAAGTCGACCGCGGCGGCGCCCACACCGACCAGGCTCGGGCCGTCGGAGGAGCCCTGGCCACCGGTGCCGTGGCAGCTGGCGCAGCCGACCTCGTAGAGCTTCTTGCCCTCCTTGATGGTCAGGGACTGGGAGGATTCATCGGCCTGCGCCTTGTCCGCGGGCGCGAACGCGGCGTACAGCCCCCCAGTGGCCGCCAGCGCGAGGAGTAGGACGACGACCGCCGCCAGCGGATGGCGTCGTCGTACGGAGAGCTTTTTCACGGATTACCCCGGTGTCAGGATCTTCTGCGTCGATGCTTCTGGGATGTGCGTTGCGAGAACGCGAGCGGGATCGGGTCCGGCTACTTGATCATGTAGATCGTGGCGAAGAGACCGATCCAGACGACATCGACGAAGTGCCAGTAGTAGGACACGACGATGGCGGCGGTCGCCTGCTCGTGGGTGAACCTCCTCGCCGCGTAGGTGCGGCCGAGGACCAGCAGGAAGGCGATGAGACCACCCGTCACGTGCAGGCCGTGGAAGCCGGTGGTCAGGTAGAACACCGAGCCGTACGGGTCGGAGGAGAGCGAGAGGCCGTCCTCCTTCACCAGGCTCGTGTACTCGTACACCTGACCGCCGATGAAGATCGCGCCCATGATGAACGTGAGGATGAACCAGCCCCGGAGCTTCTTCACGTCACCGCGCTCGGCGGCGAAGACGCCGAGCTGGCAGGTGAGGGAGGAGAGCACCAGGATCGTGGTGTTCGTCGCCGAGAACGGGAAGTTGAGATGGTCGGCCATCTGCTTCCAGTGCGCGGGACCGGTCACCGATCGCAGGGTGAAGTACATCGCGAAGAGGGCCGCGAAGAACATCAGCTCGGAACTCAGCCAGATGATGGTTCCGACGCTGGTGAGGTTCGGTCGGTTGACCGACGGGTGCGCGTGCCCGGTTTCTACTGTCGTTGCTGTCGCCACGACCGACATTATGTCGGTCGCTTATCTCGCGCTCACTCCGGGGGGTGCCGTTCGGAGTGTTGCTGCCCGCCGAACCGGTGCTGAACTGGTGTTGACGTGGTGTTCAGGGGAGTAACATCCGCCCAAACGGCCCCGTCCGTCCTGTCCGTACGACGCTGACGTCTCTCGGAGGAACAATGCAGCCGACCGCCACGGTGCTGGTCTACAGCGACGACTCCAACACCCGGGAACAGGTGCGGTTGGCCGCCGGCCGCAGGCCGGCTCCCGATGTGCCCCTGGTCGAGTTCCTGGAGTGCGCGACTCCCGAGGCGGTCGTCAGGGAGCTGGACAAGGGCGGCATCGATGTGTGCGTGCTCGACGGCGAGGCCGTGCCGATGGGGGGCATGGGGGTGTGCCGGCAGATCAAGGACGAGGTGTTCAACTGCCCGCCCGTGCTGCTGTTGATGGGGCGCCCGCAGGACGCCTGGCTGGCCACGTGGAGCCGCGCCGACGCGGCGGTCACGCTGCCGGTGGATCCGGTGGAGTTCGCCTCGGCTCTGGCTTCGCTGCTTCGCCGGAAGAAGCTGCTGAGCGCCTAGGAGGTCGGGGCGCGGGGTCCTGCGCGCGTTCTGCCCCGCGCCCCTGCCCGGGTCACACGGCCGTCGGCTGGAGGCGTGCCGCGTCCTCGGGGGCCGGGGTGTCCGGGGTGCCGTTGACGAGGGCGCTGCCGGTGCGCCATTTCTTCCAGTCGAGGTTCCAGTCGCCGAAGCCGTTGCCGAACGGTTCCATCTGGTTGCCCGCGGAGTTGACGACTCTGACGATGTCACCCTCATGGATGTTGTCGAAGAACCACTCGGCGTTGCCGGTGCTCATGCCCGTGCAGCCGTGGCTGACGTTCTCGTAGCCCTGTGAGCCCACGGACCAGGGCGCGGCGTGCACGTACTCGCCGGACCAGCTGACCCGGGTGGCGTAGTAGACCGGGAGGTCGTACGAGTCGGAGCTGCCCTCGGCGATGCCGACGGTTTCGCTGCGCATCCGTACGAAGTACTGCTTCTCCAGCACGATCTTGACGCCGTTGCGGGTCTCGAAGCCGGGCTTGCCGGTGGTGACGGGGATCGTGTTGATGGCTTGGCCGTTCTTGTAGAACGTCAGCTGGTGCGCGGCGGCGTCCGTGATGGCCTCGATCCGGTCGCCGGTGGTGATCTTCAGGGGCTTGGCCTTGCCGCCCCAGAGGCGGTCGCTGATCCTGACGCCGTCCAGGTTGCTGTGGACCTGGATGGTGGCGTGGGCGGGCCAGTACTCCTTGGGGCGGTAGTGGAGTTCCTTGTCGCTCACCCAGTACCAGGCACCGGGGACCGCCGGCACCGAGTCCACCCGGAGGGCGCGCTCCACGACGGCCCGCTGTGCCTTGTCCTTGACCGGCTGGTCGAGTTGGGCGGTGATGGGCTGTCCGACGCCGTACTGGCCCGCCTTCGGCCCGAAGGTGACGTTCAGTCGCTTCTTGCTGGTGGGCTGGGTGGTGTCGAAGGTGAGGGTCTTGCGGCCGGGCGCGCCGTCGTCGTCCTCGGTGCTCACCCGGACCGTGTAGTGGGCGTTGGCGGCCAGCGGTGAGGTGCTGTGCCACCGGCTGCCGTCGGCGGCGAGTTCGCCCGTCACATAGCGCCCTGTGGAGTCCTGGGCGGTCACGTCCGTGATCCGGCCGTCGCCGTCGTTGACGGTGACCTCCAGGGGCTTGTCCGGATCGGCCCGCTTCCCCGCACCGGTGGGGGCGTTGAAGGAGATCTGGTCCGCGGCGTCGTACGGCCTGTCCGCCAGGGCGTTGCCGTGCGAACTGCAGGCGGTGAGGCCCGCCCCGAGGGCGGTCACCAGCAAGGTGCAGCTGACGACGGTGCGGGTCCGCGCAGTTTGGTTCATATGATCACGCTATGAGGTGCAGACCTTATGAGCGCGTTACCTAACCCGTACGAGCGATGGACACTGCGCCGGATACAGGAGAGCCCGGACCCTCCTGATGGAGTGTCCGGGCTCCCGGTGTGCTCAGCGCGTGCTACTGGGTGCGGTTCTCACCGCGGTAGTACTCGAACACCCAGCCGAACAGGCCGATCATGATGATCGGTGCCGAGAAGTACAGCAGCCACCAGCCGACGGCGACGCCGAGGAAGGCCAGCGCGCCACCGACGCCCAGGGCGAGCGGCTGCCAGCTGTGCGGGCTGAAGAAGCCCAGCTCGCCCGCGTCGTCCGCGACGTCGGCCTCCTTGTCGTCCTGCGCACCGGCGTCCACCCGGCGGGCGGTGAAGCCCAGGTAGAAGCCGATCATGATCGACAGGCCGAAGGCCAGGAAGAGCGCCGTGGTACCGGCCGGCTCCTTCGACCACACGCCGTACACGACGGCCATGATCAGCATGAAGAAGCTCAGCCAGATGAACATCCGACCCTGGATCTTCACTTGCCGGCCTCCTTGTTGCCCGCGATGGCGCCGTGACCGGCGTGCTCAAGCTGCTCGAGGGCGGCGATCTCGGGGTGGTGCAGGTCGAACGCCGGGGATTCGCTGCGGATCCGCGGCAGGGTGAGGAAGTTGTGCCGCGGCGGCGGGCAGGAGGTCGCCCACTCGAGCGAACGGCCGTAGCCCCACGGGTCGTCCACGCCGACCGGCTTGCCGTACTTGGCCGTCTTCCACACGTTGTAGAGGAACGGCAGCATCGACATGCCGAGCAGGAACGAGCTGATCGTGGAGACCGTGTTCAGGGCGGTGAAGCCGTCGGCCGCCAGGTAGTCGGCGTAACGACGCGGCATGCCCTCGGCACCCAGCCAGTGCTGGACCAGGAAGGTGCCGTGGAAGCCGACGAACAGCGTCCAGAAGGTGATCTTGCCGAGGCGCTCGTCCAGCATCTTGCCGGTGAACTTCGGCCACCAGAAGTGGAAGCCGGAGAACATCGCGAACACGACCGTGCCGAAGACCACGTAGTGGAAGTGGGCCACCACGAAGTACGAGTCGGACACGTGGAAGTCCATCGGCGGCGAGGCCAGGATGACACCGGTCAGACCACCGAAGGTGAAGGTGACCAGGAAGCCGGTCGCCCACAGCATCGGCGTCTCGAAGGACAGACTGCCCTTCCACATGGTGCCGATCCAGTTGAAGAACTTCACACCGGTCGGGACGGCGATCAGGAACGTCATGAAGGAGAAGAACGGCAGCAGCACACCGCCGGTGACGTACATGTGGTGGGCCCACACGGTCACGGACAGACCGGCGATCGCGATGGTCGCGGCGATCAGACCCATGTAGCCGAACATCGGCTTGCGGGAGAAGACCGGGATGACCTCACTGATGATGCCGAAGAACGGCAACGCGATGATGTACACCTCTGGATGGCCGAAGAACCAGAAGAGGTGTTGCCAGAGCAAGGCTCCGCCGTTGGCCGCGTCGAACACATGGGCACCGAATTTACGGTCCGCCTCCAGGGCGAACAGCGCGGCGGCCAGGACCGGGAAGGCCAGCAGGACCAGCACACCGGTCAGCAGCACGTTCCACACGAAGATCGGCATGCGGAACATGGTCATGCCCGGCGCACGCATGCAGATGATCGTGGTGATGAAGTTGACCGAGCCGAGGATGGTGCCGAAGCCGGACAGGGCCAGACCCATGATCCACATGTCGGCGCCGACGCCCGGCGAGCGGACCGCGTCCGACAGCGGGGAGTAGGCGAACCAGCCGAAGTCGGCCGCACCCTGCGGGGTGAGGAAGCCGCCCACCGCGATCGTCGAGCCGAGCAGGTAGAGCCAGTAGGCGAACATGTTCAGCCGCGGGAACGCCACGTCGGGCGCGCCGATCTGCAGCGGCATGATCCAGTTCGCGAAGCCCGCGAACAGCGGCGTCGCGAACATCAGCAGCATCACGGTGCCGTGCATCGTGAACGCCTGGTTGAACTGCTCGTTCGACATGATCTGCAGGCCCGGACGGGCCAGCTCGGCGCGCATGAGCAGCGCCATCACGCCGCCGATCAGGAAGAACGCGAACGACGTGACGAGGTACAGCGTTCCGATCGTCTTGTGGTCGGTGGTCGTCAGCCACTTCACCACGACATTGCCGGGCTGCTTGCGCCTGACCGGCAGCTCGTTCTCGTACGAGGTCTCAGCTGCCGCGGCACCCTGGGGTTCGTTGAGGATGCTCACAGGTTGTTCGTCTCCCGGTTCTTCTCGTGGCTCGTCTGCGCGATGCCGGCGGGAATGTAACCGGTCTGCCCCTTCTTGGCGAGGTCCTTGAGGTGCTGCTCGTAACGCTCGGGGGAGACGACCTTCACGTTGAACAGCATCCGGGAGTGGTCGACGCCGCAGAGCTCCGCACACTTGCCCAGGAAGGTGCCCTCCTGGTTGGGGGTCACCTGGAACGCGTTGGTGTGGCCCGGGATGACGTCCTGCTTCATGAGGAACGGCACCACCCAGAAGGAGTGGATGACGTCACGCGAGGTCAGGACGAAGCGGACCGTCTTGCCCTTGGGGAGCCACAGGGTCGGACCGGGGTTGCCGGTCTGCGGGTTCCGCGTACCGGGCGTGCCGACGTCGTAGACACCGCCGGCGTTCGCCGGGAAGTCCTTCTTGAACCGGTCCGGAATGGCGTCCAGGTTCTTGTCGGTCTTGGCGTCACCGGTGACACCCGGGACGCTCTCGATGTAGTTGAAGCCCCAGCTCCACTGGAAGCCGACCACGTTGACCGTGACGTCGGCCTTCTTGTCGGTGAGGCTGAGCAGCTTCGACTCGTCCCGGGCCGTGAAGTAGAAGAGCACCGAGATGATGATGATCGGGACCACCGTGTACAGGGCCTCGATCGGCATGTTGTACCGAGTCTGCGGAGGTACCTCGACCTTGGTGCGGCTGCGCCGGTGGAAGAAAGCACTCCACAGGATCAGGCCCCACACCAGCACACCGGTGGCCAGCGCGGCAGCCCAGGAGCCCTGCCACAGGGAGAGGATCCGCGGAGCCTCTTCCGTGGTCGGGGTGGGCATGCCAAGGCGGGGGAAGTCCTTGTATGTGCAACCGGTTGCGGTCGCCAGGACCAGGCCCGCGGTCAGTGCCTGCAGCAGCTTCCGCCGCATCGGGCGCCGCGGCGAGCGGTCGGAGCCGTTGGGACTCACGTAGCGCCTTCCCGAGAGTCTCGCCCGCGCGGTCGGCTGCGGCCTTCTCGCTGGTCGGTCGCCGCCCTGCGTCGGGCAGGGGTTTGGATGTTTATGCGGACCAAACCCTAGCCGACGCCCTCCGGGGGTTCGCGGGGAGGGGGGCATACGCGTCGCCTGTCACCCTGTTGGGGTGCGGACGGGCGCCCAATAGCTCGGGTTGTGGGGGTTTGACGTGCGGGTGCGGGGTGCGTTGTGGCTTGTCGCGCCCACGCGGCGGAGCCGCATGTCAGGCACGGCCCGCGCCCCTGGGTCAGCTGCCCCCAGGCACGTTTTACCGTTGATGTGTGTCCTACTTTGACGCCGCCTCTGCGGTCCCCCTCCACCCTGTAGCCCGGCAGGCGCTGTTGGCGTCTTTGGAGGAGGGGTGGGCGGATCCCGCGCGGCTGTATCGAGAGGGCCGTAAGGCCCGCATGCTGCTGGACGCCGCCCGCGAGGCGACCGCCGAAGTCATCGGGTGCCGGGCGGACGAGGTGGTGTTCACGTCGTCCGGGACCAGGGCCGTACACACCGGCGTCGCGGGGGCGTTGGCCGGGCGGCGGCGGGTGGGGCGCCACCTGATCGTGTCAGCCGTCGAACACTCCTCTGTCCTCCATTCGGCGGAGTTGTTCGAGGCGGACGGGGGGACCGTCACCCAAGTGGCCGTCAGCCGGGCGGGTCGGGTGGACCCGTCGGCCTACGCGGCCGCGCTCCGGCCGGACACCGCGCTCGCCTGCCTCCAGTCGGCCAACCATGAGGTGGGCACCGTGCAGCCGGTGGCCGAGGTGGCCGAGGTGTGCCGGGCGGCCGGGGTGCCGCTGCTGGTGGACGCCGCCCAGTCGCTGGGATGGGGGCCGGTGGACGCGGACTGGTCCCTGCTGACGGGCAGCGCGCACAAGTGGGGCGGGCCCTCGGGGGTCGGTCTGCTCGTCGTCCGCAAGGGCGTGCGGTTCGCCGCCCAAGGGCCGGTCGACGAGCGGGAGTCGGGGCGCGCGGCCGGGTTCGAGAACATCCCGGCCATCGTGGCGGCCGTCGCCTCCCTGCGTGCCGTACGGGCCGAGGCGGCCCAGGAGGCGGTACGACTGCGGGAGCTGACGGAGCGGATCCGCTCCCGGGTACCGGAGCTGGTGCCGGACGTGGAGGTGGTGGGCGACGCCGAGCGCCGGCTGCCCGGGATCGTCACCTTCTCCTGTCTCTATGTCGACGGAGAGGCCTTGCTGCACGAACTGGACCGGGAGGGCTTCTCCGTCTCCTCCGGCTCCTCCTGCACGAGCAGCACGCTGACACCCAGCCATGTGCTGAAGGCGATGGGGGTGCTGAGCGAGGGCAACGTACGGGTGTCGCTCCCCACCGGGGTGGCCGAGGAGGACGTGGAGCGGTTCCTGGAGGTCCTGCCGGGGGCGGTGGCGGGGGTCCGGGAGAAGCTGGGGGCACCGGCTCCGGCGACGGCCGTCCAGGCGGAGGAGCTGGTCGTCGACTCGCTCGGCAAGCGGTGCCCGATCCCCGTCATCGAGCTGGCGAAGGTGTTCGGCCGGGTGCCGGTGGGCGGCACCGTACGGGTGCTCTCCGACGACGAGGCGGCCCGGCTGGACATCCCGGCGTGGTGCGAGATGCGGGGTCAGGAGTACGTGGGCGAGGAGCCGGCGGACCAGGGTACGGCGTACGTGGTCCGCCGGACGAGCTGAGCGAAGCGGTGCCGGTCAGCCCAGGTGGGTCTGGACCTCCTCGGCCGCCTCGATCCCGTACGCCTTCGTGAACCGGTCCATGAAGTGTGCCCGGCGCAGCTGGTACTCCTGCGTCCCCACGGTCTCGATGACGAGCGTCGCCAGCATGCAGCCCACCTGGGCCGCGCGCTCCAGCGAGACACCCCACGCGAGCCCGGAGAGGAACCCGGCCCGGAAGGCGTCGCCGACGCCCGTGGGGTCGGCCTTGCGCTCCTCCTCGGGGCAGCCGACCTCGATCGGGTCCTCGCCGGTCCGCTCGATCCGCACTCCCCGCGAGCCGAGCGTGGTGACGCGGTGGCCGACCTTGGCCAGGATCTCGGCGTCGGTCCAGCCGGTCTTGGACTCGATGAGCCCCTTCTCGTACTCGTTGGAGAAGAGGTACGTCGCCCCGTCCAGCAGTATCCGGATCTCCTCGCCCTCCATGCGGGCGATCTGCTGGGAGAAGTCGGCGGCGAACGGGATGTTCCGGGAGCGGCACTCCTCCGTGTGGCGGAGCATGCCCTCCGGGTCGTCGGCGCCGATGAGGACCAGGTCGAGACCGCCGACGCGGTCGGCGACGGTCTTCAGCTCGATGAGCCGGGCCTCGCTCATGGCGCCGGTGTAGAAGGAGCCGATCTGGTTGTGGTCGGCGTCGGTGGTGCACACGAAGCGGGCGGTGTGCAGGGTCTCGGAGATGCGGACCGAGTCGGTGTCCACGCCGTGCCGGTCGAGCCAGGCGCGGTACTCGTCGAAGTCGAAGCCGGCGGCCCCGACCAGGATCGGCCGGGTGCCGAGCTGACCCATGCCGAAGGCGATGTTCGCGCCGACGCCGCCCCGGCGCACGTCCAGGTTGTCGACCAGGAAGGAGAGCGAGACCGTGTGCAGCTGGTCCGCGACGAACTGGTCGGCGAAGCGGCCGGGGAAGGTCATGAGGTGGTCGGTGGCGATGGAGCCGGTGACTGCGATGCGCACGACGGGCATTCTCCTGGGGGAGGCTGGGTTGACAGTCCACGCTACCGCTCGGGGGCGAGCCACTGAAGCCGACAAAACTACCCGATAGTAGATCTTTCTTCGCGGGCCCGGCATGCGTACGGTGCCGTCATGACGAAGCCCAAGGCCAACTCCTCCGCCCCGGCCGACCTCGAGGGCGACCTCGCCTCGCTGCGCGGTGACTGCGCCCGGATGGCTCCGCGCTGGGCGGCTCCCGAGCACGCCGACGCGCGTCCGGTGCCGCCGTCGCTGATTCACGGCGTGAGCGTGCCGTCCCGGTCCGCCCGGCTGCTGGACGCCATGTCGGACTACGGCGACTGAGCGGAGGGGCGCACAGGCGGGAACCGTGCGCCCTCCTCGCGCGTCCCATCGCCGTCCCCCGTGACGGGGACGCGGGACACGATCCAGCGAGGAGCGATGCGGTGAACACCGAGCGACCCGAGAATTCCGAGCACCCCGAGAACTCGGAGCACCGCGAGCAGGCGGAGCCCCCTGAGGGCTCGGAACACCGGGAGCGGGCGGAGCCCTTGAAGGGCTCGAAGAGCCCGGAGAACCCGGAGAGCGGGGAGGACCGGGACGGCCCGGACGCCCGGGAGGAGCGGGAGGGCCGGCGCAGCGCCGACGCGCCGGAGACCCGTGACTCCCCCACGCCCCCGGAAACCCGTGAGCCCCTTACGCCCCCGGAGGCCCCGGAGAACCCGGAGGCCGCCGCGGCCCCTGAGGTCTCGGAGCGCCCGGAGGCTTCGGAGCACCCCGAAGCCGGGGCCGGGCGGCGCCGATCCTCCGTGGTCGTCGTCTCCGTCGCCGCCGCCGTGCTGCTGGTCGGGGGCGGGGGCGCGTACCTCGCCGCGAGCGGTGGTCCGGGGGGTGGTACGAGTCCCGGCGCGCCCGGTGGGGGCGGCACTCCCCCACCGCTCGTCCTGGACGGCTGGGCGCAGGGCGGCACGGGTGACATCGCGCCCGGTGAGCCGGATCCGTACGGCGCCACGTACGTGGCCGCGGGGAAGCTGCCGGACGGTCCCGGCTCGGCGCCGGTGTACGCGCCGCGCGGCCGGGTCGGCATGGGCGCGGTGGCCATGCTGGCCAGGGCCCTCGGGGTGGACGGCACCCCGGTGGCCCAGGGAAGCGGCTGGCGGGTCGGGGGCAAGGACGGCTTCGGGCCGGCCCTGCAGGTGAGCGGGGACGCGGCGGGCAGCTGGACCTTCAGCCGGTACGCGCCCGGCACCGACAACTGCAAGAAGGTCACCGTCTGCGCGCAGGACCCGGGCGCCCCGGCCGGCGACCCGGTGAGCGTGGCGGCGGCGAGGCGGGCGGCGGCGCCGGTGCTGAAGGCGCTCGGGCAGGACGACGCGAAGATCGACGCGAGCCTGGTGATGGGCGCCCAGCGGGTGGTGAACGCCGATCCCGTGGTGGGCGGGCTGCCCACCTCCGGCTGGACGACCGGCCTGACCGTCGACAAGCAGGGTTCGATCGTCGGCGGCCACGGGCTGCAGGTGGCACCGGTGAAGGGGGCCACGTATCCGGTGCTGGGCGCGAAGAAGACGCTGGAGCTGATGAACGCGGCGCAGCGGCACGGCCACCGGATGGGCATCGGCGGCTGTGCGCGGCCGGTGCCACTGAAGGACCGGCTGGAGCAGCCGTGCAACGCGGCCCCGGCGGCGCCGAAGTCAGGGGTCGTACCGGAAACGAAGGCGGCGCCCGAGGCTGCCGCGGCCACCGTGGACAAGGCCGTGTTCGGTCTGGCGGAGCACTCCGTGGCCGGGCGGCAGACGCTGGTGCCGTCCTGGCTGTTCGAGGTGCGGGGTTCGGCGGCGCGGGGCGCCTTCACGGTGTCGTATCCGGCGGTCGACCCGAAGTTCCTGGCCTCCCCGTCGCCGTCGGCCACGCCGTCGGCTTCCGCACCGGCCCCCGGGCCGACCTCGTCGCCGAAGACGCGGGACGTGAAGGTGGACGGCTACACCGCCGACGACAGCCAGCTGACCGTGAGCTTCTCGGGCGGGGTGTGCGCCGACTACGCGGTGTCGGTGAAGGAGAGCCCGCAGCGGGTGACGGTCACGGTGACCGAGAAGCCGTGGCCGAACAAGGTGTGCATCCTGATCGCCAAGCAGTACGTGAAGACCGTACGGCTGGACGCGCCGCTCGACGGCCGGACGGTGGTCGGCACCGACGGCAAGCAGATCCAGCGGACCAAGCCGGGCGCGCTGCGGCCGCAGGCGGCCCGCTAGGCCCTGTCCGGACACGAAAAGGCGGCGGCCCCCCGAAGGGGACCGCCGCCTCAGTACGTCAAAGCGTGACCGACCGACTCGGCCGGACGGCTCAGCTGAAGGAGTCGCCGCAGGCGCAGGAGCCCGTCGCGTTCGGGTTGTCGATCGTGAAGCCCTGCTTCTCGATCGTGTCCACGAAGTCGATGGTGGCGCCGCCGAGGTACGGAGCGCTCATGCGGTCGGTGACGACCTTGACCCCGCCGAAGTCCTTCTCCACGTCGCCGTCGAGCGAGCGCTCGTCGAAGAAGAGCTGGTAGCGCAGGCCGGAGCAGCCGCCGGGCTGGACGGCCACGCGCAGGGCGAGGTCGTCACGGCCTTCCTGGTCGAGCAGGGCCTTGACCTTGGACGCGGCGGCGTCGGTCAGGACGATGCCGTCGGTCACGGTGCTGGTCTCGTCCGATACGGACATCTACATCTCTCCCGGGTTGTACGGAGACTGCTTGCCGACCAGTGCAACCGGCGTTTCCACGGATTCATTCCGGGCCGGGCTTTCGCGTGGTCGCCTTTTTTGCTTCGTTTCTCATGCTCGCACATGGCCGTGGGCGCGGACAGCGGCCTGAGGGAGGAGGCGAGGGGGATTCATGTCACATGGACGTTATGGCCGTCGTCAAAGTGACGTGAACCAGTTATGATAGATAGCGTCAGTTAGACGAAAAGTAGAAAGGGTGCGTGTCGTGACCACCGCCCAGACCCCGGAGCTCGACGTACAGCCGTCCCCGCTCGCCCTGCTGCTTCTCGGCCGTGAGGCCGACCCGAAGAGCGAGCGGGGTGTCGAGTGTCCCGGCGACCTGCCCTCGCCGTCCGACCCCGATCTGGTCGAGCGCGCCCGCGCGGCCAAGGAGAAGCTCGGCGACAAGGTCTTCGTGCTCGGCCACCACTACCAGCGCGACGAGGTCATCCAGTTCGCCGACGTCACGGGCGACTCCTTCAAGCTGGCCCGGGACGCGGCCGCGCGCCCGGAGGCCGAGTACATCGTCTTCTGCGGTGTGCACTTCATGGCCGAATCGGCGGACATCCTGACCTCCGACGACCAGAAGGTCGTCCTGCCGGACCTGGCCGCCGGCTGCTCCATGGCCGACATGGCCACGGCCGAGCAGGTCGCGGAGTGCTGGGACGTGCTGACCGAGGCGGGGATCGCCGAGCAGGTCGTGCCGGTCTCGTACATGAACTCCTCCGCCGACATCAAGGCGTTCACCGGCAAGCACGGCGGCACGATCTGCACCTCGTCCAACGCGAAGCGCGCCCTCGACTGGGCCTTCGAGCAGGGCGAGAAGGTCCTCTTCCTGCCGGACCAGCACCTCGGCCGCAACACCGCCGTCCGCGACATGGGCATGTCCCTGGACGACTGCGTGGTCTACAACCCGCACAAGCCGAACGGCGGCCTGACGGCGGACGAGCTGCGCGCCGCGAAGATGATCCTGTGGCGCGGCCACTGCTCGGTCCACGGCCGCTTCAGCCTCGACTCGGTGAACGACGTCCGCACCCGCATCCCTGACGTGAACGTCCTCGTCCACCCCGAGTGCAAGCACGAGGTCGTGGCCGCGGCGGACTACGTCGGCTCGACGGAGTACATCATCAAGGCGCTGGAGGCGGCCCCGGCCGGCTCCAAGTGGGCCATCGGCACCGAGCTGAACCTGGTCCGCCGCCTGGCGAACCGTTTCGCTCCCGAGGGCAAGGAGATCGTCTTCCTCGACAAGACGGTCTGCTTCTGCTCGACGATGAACCGCATCGACCTCCCCCACCTGGTCTGGGCCCTGGAGTCCCTCGCCGAGGGCAACCTGGTCAACCGCATCGAGGTCGACAAGGAGACGGAGGCGTTCGCCAAGCTCGCCCTGGAGCGGATGCTGGCGCTGCCGTAGCCCGCGGCCCGCTCCGAGCGCCGACATACGAAAGGGGCACCCCGTGTGACACGGGGTGCCCCTTCGTCGTACCTACGAGCGTCAGACCTGTACGGGCTCCGGCTCGCCGGACTCGGTGTCGACGTCCGGTCGCGCGTCCGGCCCCGACTTCGCCGCCTTCTTCGCCGCCCGCTTCTTCGCCCGGCGCTCCTTGCGGAGTTCGAGCATCGCGTAGAGCGTCGGGACGAGGAGCAGGGTCAGCAGCGTGGACGAGATCAGACCGCCGATCACGACCACCGCCAGCGGCTGGGCGATGAAGCCGCCCTCGCCGGTGACCCCGAGGGCCATCGGGAGGAGGGCGAAGATCGTCGCCAGGGCCGTCATGAGGATCGGGCGGAGCCGGTGGCGGCCACCCTCCACCACGGCCTCGACGACGCCGTAGCCCTGCCTGCGGTACTGGTTGATCAGGTCGATCAGCACGATCGCGTTGGTCACCACGATGCCGATCAGCATCAGCATGCCGATCATCGCCGGGACGCCCATCGGGGTGCCGGTGGCGACCAGGAGACCGATCGCGCCGGTCGCCGCGAACGGGATGGACACCAGCAGGATCAGCGGCTGGGCCAGCGAGCGGAACGTCGCCACCAGCAGCATGAACACGATCGCGATGGCCGCGAGCATGGCCAGGCCCAGGTTCTTGAACGCGTCGTCCTGGTCGGAGGACACGCCGCCGATCTCGGCCGTGGCGCCCGCCGGGAGCTTCAGGGCCTTGATCTTCGTCTGCAGCTTGGTGCTGACCGCGCCGGTGTTGTCCCCGGTCGGCCGGGCCTTGACGGTCGCGGCGCGCTGCCCGTCGATGCGGGTCATCGACACCGGGCCGTCCACCAGCTTCACGGTGGCGATGTCACCGAGCTTCACCGGGCCGAGGCGCAGGTTCTTCAGCTGGGCCAGCGTGGTGGCCGGCTTGGCGGACTTCACGACGACGTCGCGCTCGGTGTCGTCGAGGATCGCCTTGGCCGCCGTCGTACCGCGCACGGCCTGCGCGACCGCGGCGCCGAGCTTCTGGTCGTCGAACCCGGCGGCGGCCGCCTTGGCGTTGGCCTTGACCGAGATCCGCGGCACGCTCGTCGCGAGGTCGCTGGTGACGTCGGTGACGTGGTCGAGCCCGGCCACCGTCTTGCGGACCTGCTCGGAGGCCGTGCGCAGGGACCCCGGGTCGGCCGCCTTGACCACGACGCTGAGGTCCTGGTTGCCGAAGCCGTCACCGGCGGACACGGTGGTCGTGCCGATGCCGTCCAGCTTCTTCAGGCCGTCCTCCAGGTGCTTCTGCACGTCCTCGTACGACGCGGAGTCCTTCAGCATGACCTGGTACGACGCCTGGTTGCTGTCGGTGCCGCCGCCGAAGGCGGCCAGGAAGCCGGAGGAGCCGATGGTGACCTGGTAGTCCTTGACGCCCTCGGTGGAGGCCAGCAGCTTCTCCACCTTCCGGGCCTGCGCGTCCGTGGCCGCGAGGCTGGTGCCGGGCTTCAGCTGCTGCTTGACGGTGAGGACTTCCTGCTCGCCCTGGTCGAAGAAGTTCGTCTTCAGCAGGCCGCCCATGCCGAACGTGCCGACGAGCACGACCACCGCGATCAGCACGCTGGTGAGGCGGCGGCGGGTGGCGAAGCGCAGCACGGGGACGTAGATGCGCTGGAGGCGGCTGTTCGCCTCCTTCTCCTCGGCCCGGCGGCGAGCCTCCTCGGCGTTCTCGGGGGTGCCCTTCGGGGCCCGCAGGAACCAGTACGACAGGACCGGCACCACGGTCAGCGACACCAGCAGAGAGGCGAGCAGGGCCGCCGTCACGGTGATGCTGAACGAGCCGAAGAGGGCGCCCACCATGCCGCCGACCAGGCCGATCGGCAGGAACACGGCGACCGTGGTGAGGGTGGAGGAGGTGACCGCGCCGGCCACCTCGCGCACCGCGCCCAGGATCGCTTCCTTGCGCTCCTCGCCGTAGCCGAGGTGCCGCTTGATGTTCTCCAGGACCACGATCGAGTCGTCGACGACCCGGCCGATGGCGATGGTCAGCGCGCCCAGGGTGAGCATGTTCAGGGACAGGCCCCGGGTCCACAGCACGATGAGCGCGAGGACGACGGACAGCGGGATGGACACCGCGGTGACCAGCGTCGAGCGGATCGACGCGAGGAAGACCAGGATGATCAGGACCGCGAAGAGCAGGCCGAGCGCGCCCTCCGTGGTCAGGCCCTTGATGGACTTGGACACGGCCGGGCCCTGGTCGCTGACGACCGTGAGCTTGGCGCCGGAGCCGAGGTCGGTGCGCAGCTCGGGCAGCTTGTCCTTGACCGCGTTCGAGATGGCGACCGCGCTGCCGTCGTGGTCCATGGTGACGGCGACGGCGAGGCTGGGCCGGCCGTCGGTGCGGGTGATGGAGTCGGCCGGGGCCGGCTGCTGCTCGACGGTGGCCACGTCACCGAGGCGGACGGGCTTCTTGACGCCTTCGCCCGTGACCATCAGGTTCTGGATCTGCTTCAGCGAGGTGAAGCCGCCGCCGACCTGGACGGTGCGGTTGGCGCCGTTCTCGTCGAAGGAGCCGGCCGGGACGGTCGCGCCGCCCGCCTGCAGGGCCTGGCCGAGCGCGGCGGGGGTGAGGCCGGCCTTCGCGAGCTTCGCGTCGTTCGGGGTGACGGCGACCTGGAGGTCGCGGACGCCCATGACCTGGACCCGGCCGACGCCGTCGATGTCCTTCAGGGTCGGGATGACCGTCTTGTCGAGCTGGTCGGCGAGCGCCTGCTGGTCCTTGTCGGAGCTGGCGGCGAGGACCACGGTCGGGATGTCGTCCGTGGAGCCCGAGACGACCTGCGGGTCGACGTCGTCCGGCAGCGTGGCGCGGGCCCGGTTCACCGCCTGCTGGACGTCGGTGACGAGCCGCTTGGTGTCGTTGCCGTAGTCGAAGGACGCCATGATCACGGCGTTGCCCTCGCTGGCGGTGGAGGTGACACCGGTGATGCCGTCGACACCCTGGAGGTTGTCCTCGATGGGCTCGACGACCTGCTTCTCGACGACGTCGGGGGAGGCACCCTGGTAGGGGGCGATCACCGACACCACGGGCAGTTCGATGGTGGGCAGCAGTTGTTGTTTGATCTGGGGTATCGCGATCAGTCCGAAGACCAGCGCGATAAGGGACATCAGGCCGATCAGGGCCCGTTGCGCGAGGCTGAATCGGGACAGCCAGGACATGGGTCAGGGTCTCTCTTCTGTGAGCGGCAGAAGCTCGGCAGGACGCGAAAAGCGCCCACCGAACACCCTGGGCCATGTCAGAGGGTCGTTTTGTAGGCCCCAGGTCCATTTCCTTATCCGTCTCCTACTCCCGGCGCAGTACGCGCGGGTGGAGATCAGTCCATCCTCGGGCGGACCAGCCCGGACTCGTACGCGATGACGACGAGCTGGGCGCGGTCCCGGGCGCCGAGCTTGGCCATGGCCCGGTTGACGTGCGTCTTCACCGTGAGCGGGCTCACCTCGAGGCGCTCGGCGATCTCGTCGTTGGAGTGGCCGCCGGCGACCTGGACGAGCACCTCGCGCTCCCGTCCGGTGAGCGCGTCGAGCCGTTCGAGCCGTGCGGGGTCGGTGTCGCCGCCGTCGGGGCCGCCCTGGGCGAGGAAGCGGGAGATCAGGCCCTTGGTGGCGGCCGGGGACAGCAGGGCCTCGCCGCCGGCGGCGACCCGGATGGCGTTCAGCAGCTCCTCGGGCTCGCTGCCCTTGCCGAGGAAGCCGGAGGCGCCGGCGCGCAGGGCCTGGACGACGTAGTCGTCGACCTCGAACGTGGTCAGGATGACCACGCGGACGTGGGCGAGGGCGGGGTCGGCGCCGATCTGACGGGTGGCGGCGAGTCCGTCGGTGCCGGGCATCCGGATGTCCATGAGGACGACGTCGGCGTTCTGCTCCTTGGCCAGGCGGACCGCCTCGGCTCCGTCGGAGGCCTCCCCCACCACGGCCATGTCGGGCTCGGACTCGACGAGCACGCGGAACGCGCTGCGCAGCAGTGCCTGGTCGTCGGCGAGCAGGACACGGATGGTCATACGGGCTCCCCCTGGGCCGTCGTACGGGTCTGGAGGGGCAGGATCGCATGGACGCGGAAGCCGCGGCCGTAGCGGGGGCCGGTGGTCAGGGTGCCGCCGAGGGCGGTGACCCGCTCGCGCATGCCGAGCAGTCCGTGTCCGCCGCCGGTCGCGGGCTCGGGCGCGTTGTCCGAGCCGTCGTCGAGCACGGTGACCTCGATGTTCGAGCCCACGCGTACGACGCTGACCTCGGCCTTGGCGCCGGGGCCCGCGTGCTTCTGGGCGTTGGTCAGGGCCTCCTGGATGATCCGGTAGGCGGCGAGGTCGACGGCGGCGGGCAGGTCGGTGTCCGCGTCGGCGCGGGCCACCTCGACGGGCAGCCCGGCGTTGCGGAACGTACCGGCCAGCTCCTCCAGGCGGCTGAGGCCGGGGGCGGGTTCGGTGGGGGCCTCGGGGTCGTCGGACTGGCGCAGCAGGCCGACGGTGGCGCGCAGCTCGTTGAGCGCGGAGCGGCTGGCCTCGCGGACGTGCCCGAGGGCCTCCTTGGCCTGGTCGGGCCGCTTGTCCATGACGTGGGCGGCGACTCCGGCCTGCACGTTGACCAGGGCGATGTGGTGGGCGACGACGTCGTGCAGATCGCGGGCGATGCGCAGCCGCTCCTCGGCGACGCGGCGGCGCGCCTCCTCCTCGCGGGTGCGCTCGGCGCGTTCGGCGCGCTCGCGGATGGCCTGGATGAAGGCGCGGCGGCTGCGTACGGCGTCTCCGGCGGTGGCGCCGATGCCGGTCCAGGCGACGATGGCGAGGTTCTCCTGCGCGTACCAGGGCAGCGGTCCGGCGAGCATGGCGGCGGCGGTCAGCACGGTCATGGTGAGCAGGCCGACGCGCCAGGTGGTGGGGCGGTCGGTGGTGGAGGCGACGGTGTAGAGGGCGATCACCGCGGACATGGCGACGGGGGCGCGGGGGTCGCCGGTGACGCTCTCGATCACGGAGAGGACGCCGGTGACGGCGAGGACCGCCTTGGGGGCGCGGCGGCGCAGCACGAGCGCGGCGGCGCCGAGGACCATCAGGAGCAGGCTCAGCGGGTCCGGGGTGCGGGCGCCCCAGGACATCCCGTGCTCGCCGTCGGGCGCGACGAAGGATCCGGCGATCATGCACAGCAGCACCACCGCGGCGATGGCCGCGTCCAGCGCGAGGGGGTGCGCCTTGAGGCGGCACCGGGCGCGTTCGAGAGTGCTCACGAGTTGCAACAGTACGGGGCGCCGCAGCCTAGGTCTGCTGTGCGGCGCCCTGTGCTGGGGCCGGGCGGGGGTTGGACCGCTCGCCCGGGCTGGCGAGGTGCCGCCTTTGGGACGGGCGCCGCCCCAGCGGCACGACTGCCCGCAGCTGCGCAGCTCGGATTCAGCCCGGGATCAGGCCGTCGTCGCTGAGCATCTCCCGGACCTCCTCCAGTGAGGAGTCGGGGGCGGGCAGGATCAGTTCCGAGGGTTCCAGGGCGTCGTCCGGCAGGGGCTCGCCCAGTTCACGGACCTTGTCCAGGAGGGCCTGGAGGGTGGCGCGGAAGCCGGGGCCGTCGCCGCTCTCCATCTCCTCCAGCAGCTCGTCGTCCAGCTTGTTCAGCTCGGCGAAGTGGGAGTCCGCCAACTTCACCTGGCCCTCCCCCATGATCCGTACGATCACGTCGGCCTCCTCGGCTCGGGGTCCCGGCGCCGGACTACTGCTTGTCGAAGCGCGGGGTGTCCTGCGGCTGCTGCTGGGACTGCCCCTGGCCGGTGCCGCCCTCGATCGCCTGCTGCGGCGCGCCGCCGGCCAGCTCGGCCTTCATGCGCTGCAGTTCCAGCTCTACATCCGTACCACCGGAGATCCGGTCCAGCTCGGCGGCGATGTCGTCCTTGGCCATGCCGGTCGGGTCGTCCAGGGCGCCGGAGGCGAGCAGCTCGTCGATGGCACCGGCCCGGGCCTGCAGCTGGGCGGTCTTGTCCTCGGCGCGCTGGATCGCCAGGCCGACGTCGCCCATCTCCTCGGAGATGCCGGAGAAGGCCTCGCCGATGCGGGTCTGGGCCTGGGCGGCGGTGTAGGTGGCCTTGATGGTCTCCTTCTTCGTACGGAAGGCGTCCACCTTGGCCTGCAGGCGCTGGGCCGCGAGGGTGAGCTTCTCCTCCTCGCCCTGCAGGGTCGCGTGCTGCGTCTCCAGATCCGTGACCTGCTGCTGGAGAGCGGCACGGCGGGACAGCGCCTCGCGGGCCAGGTCCTCGCGGCCGAGCGCGAGCGCCTTGCGGCCCTGGTCCTCCAGCTTGGTCGACTGCTGCTGCAGCTGGTTGAGCTGGAGTTCCAGGCGCTTGCGGGAGGTCGCCACGTCGGCGACGCCACGGCGCACCTTCTGCAGCAGCTCCAGCTGCTTCTGGTACGAGTAATCGAGGGTCTCGCGCGGGTCCTCGGCCCGGTCAAGGGCCTTGTTCGCCTTCGCGCGGAAGATCATCCCCATACGCTTCATGACACCGCTCATGGGCTTCGCGCGCCCCCTTCTGACGGACTCCAGCTCACAGATCCTGCGACAGAACCCACAGTACGGGCCCTGCATCCATTACCGCACCGTTCGGGGAGTGATGCGCTCATCCCCAAGGACGACTGCGGACGGTATCGCTCCGGCGTGAGGAGTAGGTGGACCTCGGGGTGGGTCCCCCGGGTCCCCTCGGTGACCGCCGGGTGAAGCGTCTGCAACGTCCCCTCTGTCCCCCTACAGACGTCCGGTGTTGCCGGATCGTTCCCCGGAGGGCTGGGGTCCATGCCGGGGATGCGCTTACCCTTGGGTTTTGTGTTCCGTAGCCGTGCCAAGGAAGAGAAGGCCCCCGCCGACAAGGCGCCGGTGACCGACTCCAAGCAGTCCCGTGACCCGCAGGCCCCCAAGGGCAGGCCCACGCCCAAGCGCAGTGAGGCCCAGTCCCAGCGCCGCAGCGTCGCCAGTACGCCGACGAACCGCAAGGAGGCCGCGAAGCATCAGCGCGAGGAGCGCCGCCAGGCGCTGGCGCGACAGCGCAAGGCCCTGGCCGGCGGCGACGAGCGCTATCTCCCGGCCCGGGACAAGGGCCCGGTCCGCAAGTTCGCGCGCGACTGGGTGGACTCGCGTCTCAACATCGCGGAGTTCTTCCTGCCGCTGGCCATCGTGATCCTCGTGCTCAGCGTGGTCAGGGTGCCCTCGATCCAGAACATCGCGCTGCTGCTGTGGCTGGTCGTGATCGTGCTGATCGTGCTCGACTCGGCCGTCAGCGGCTTCCGGCTGAAGAAGCGGCTGGCCGAGCGCTTCCCCGACCAGAACCGGCGGGGCGCCGTCGCCTACGCGCTGATGCGCTCGCTCCAGATGCGCCGGCTCCGGCTGCCGAAGCCGCAGGTCAAGCGCGGAGAGCGGCCCTGAGCGCAGACGCTTTCACCGGGGACGCGGCGAATGCCTGGCTGAGCAAGCTGGGCGGGTTGCGTGACGTCGTACGCCAGGAGCTGGTGGCCCGGCAGCTCGACGAGCAGATAGCCGGGCGGTTCCCGGTCGGGCAGCGACTGCGCGTGCTCGACGTGGGGATGGGCCAGGGCACGCAGGCGCTGCGGCTGGCCCGGCTCGGGCACCAGGTGACCGGTGTCGAGCAGGACGCGACGATGATCGCGGCCGCCCGCGAGGCCCTGGCCGGTGAGCCGGAGGGCATCCGCGAGCGGGTCCGGCTGGTGCAGGGGGACGGGCGGGACACCGGCGTGCACTTCCTGCCGGGCAGCTTCGACGTGGTGCTGTGCCACGGCGTCCTGATGTACGTGGAGGAGCCCGACCCGCTGGTGGCGGGTCTGGCCCGGATGCTCGCGCCGGGCGGCCTGCTCTCACTGCTGGTGCGCAACGGCGACGCGCTCGCCATGCGCCCGGGACTCTCCGGTGACTGGGCGGGTGCCTTGGCGGCCTTCGACACCACCGCCTACCGCAACCGCCTCGGCCTCGACGTACGCGCCGACCGGCTGTCGGCCCTCACCGCCACCCTCGCCGGCATCGCCGCCCCACTGCACGCCTGGTACGGCGTCCGGGTCTTCACGGACACGGCGGCCGACGGCGCCCCGGCCCCCTACGACCTGGAGACCCTCCTGGCGGTCGAGGAGCGGGCCGGCCGGACGGACCCGTACCGCGGGGTCGCGGCGCTGCTGCATCTGTGCGGGGTCCGGGGCTGACCTGCCCCCTTTCGGGCGTACGCGACGGGCCCTGTTGGGCGAACGCGGCGATTGGGACATTCACCCCGAAGGGACACTCGGGGCATGGACGCTTCCCGTACCCGGGCCCTGCGCAGGGGTGCCCCGGTCGCCGTGCTCGTGTGTGCCACCGTCCTCGTCTCCGGCTGCGCGCTGCCGAGGTCCCCGGCGCGGCAGGACGGCTCGACCGCCCAGGCGGCCCAGCCGCCGGCCGCGGAGGATCTGCAGGCCCGGTACCAGAAGGTCATCAGGGACGTCCTGCCGTCGGTCGTACAGATCCAGGCCAGGTCCGACCTGGGCTCCGGAGTGGTGTACGACGGCCAGGGCCACATCGTCACCAACGCGCACGTGGTCGGCTCGGAGAAGACCTTCCAGGTGACCACGGCCAACAGCGAGGAACCGCTCCGGGCGAGCCTGGTCTACTCCTACCCCGACCAGGACCTCGCGGTGATCAAGCTGGACCAGGTGCCGGCCGGGCTGAAGCCGGCGGTGTTCGGGGACTCCGAGAAGGTGGCGGTCGGCCAGATCGTGCTGGCCATGGGATCGCCGCTCGGGCTGTCCTCCAGCGTCACCCAGGGCATCGTGTCGGCGACCGGACGGACCGTCAGCGAGGGCCGCTCCGAGGGGGGCACGGGCGCCACCATCGCCAACATGGTGCAGACCTCGGCCGCCATCAACCCCGGCAACAGCGGGGGCGCCCTGGTCGACCTGTCCGGGCAGGTCATCGGCATCCCGACGCTCGCCGCCGCCGACCCCGGCCTCGGCAGTGCGGCGGCCGGCATCGGGTTCGCCATCCCCTCGTCCCTGGTGAAGACGGTCACCGGTCAGATCATCAGGAGCGGCAAGGTCGTCGACTCGGGCCGGGCGGCGCTCGGCATCACCGCGCGCACGGTCGTGGACGAGCGCTACCAGCCGGCCGGGGCCGCCGTGGTCCAGATCCTCGGCGGCGGCCCGGCCGGCGAGGCGGGGCTGCGGCCGGGCGACGTCATCACCAAGCTGGGCCGTGACCAGGTCACCACGACCACGGAGCTCTCCGAGGCGCTGGCCCGCAACAAGCCGGGACAGCGGACGACGGTCGCCTTCGAGCGGGACGGCCGTGCGCAGTCGGTGGAGGTGACGCTGGGCGAGCAGTGAGAGGAAGAGGGGCAGAGGGAGAAGAGCAGAGGGCGGCGAAGAGAGGTCGAGGGCGGAGAGAGGAGAGACGCCCGGCAGGCCCCCGACAGGCCCTGGGAAGCCCCGGGAGGCCCCTCCTCACCCCCGGTCGGCCTACTCCGCCTCGGCGTGCAGGCTCATCGGGCCGTAGATCTCCGTGCTGTCCTCGAACAGCCGTACCTGGTCCGCGCCGCCCTCCAGCAGCGCCTTCCACTGCTCGCCGATCCAGGACTCGGCATCCCCCTGCGTCGTGAACTCCTCGGGCTGCACCGCGGGCTGGACCTCCGTCCCGTCGGCCTTCTCGAACCGCCACGTCCATGCCGTCATGTGGGCCTCCTTTGATCCAACACGTGCTCGCAGCGTATTCGCTCCGCGGGGTTGGCCGTTAGAGGAGCCCCGGGCCGTGACTCGCCCGCGGGTGGGTGGGGGCTGGTCGCTCCCCCACTCCCCTGGTGCCCCTTCGGGGCCACCAGGGGCGCGAGTAGTGCTGCGGCAGTGGAAAATCGATCTCGTGGAAGTGACTCTGCTCGGTACTGGCGCCCCGATGGGGCTGCCCCGGCCCGACTGTCCGTGTGCTGTGTGCGCGACCGCGCTCGGGGAGGAGGCGCGGGGGGCGACCGCGTTGCTCGTGGACGGGGCGCTGCTGCTGGACCTGACACCCGGGGCGGCTTTCGCGGCCGCGCGGGCCGGGCACTCGCTGGGCGGGGTGGGGCAGGTGCTGCTCTCGCATCCGCACGACGGTCCGGCCGTGGAGGTGCCGGCCGGGCTGCCGCAGCCCGGGCGGGTGCCCGACGGGCGGGAGTTGGCTCTGCTGACGGGGCATCGGGTGCGGGCGGTGGCGATGGACGCGGGCGGCACCGGGTACGCGGTGACCGGCCCCGACGGGCTGCGGCTGCTGTACCTGCCGCCGGGCGGGGCGCCGGCGGGCCTGGAGGAGGGGACCGCGGAGTCGTACGACATGGTCCTCCTGGACGTGGTGGGACGGCCGGACGCGCTGGCCCGGCTCCGGGCGGTCGGTGCCGTCGGGCCGACCACGGACGTCATCGCCGTCCACCTCGACCACGACGTCCCGCAGGGCGCGGAGTTGCGGCGCCGGCTCGCGGCGGCCGGGGCGCGGGCGGTGCCGGACGGTACGACGCTGGCGGTGGGGGCGTACGAGGAGGTGCCGGACGTGCCGCGCCGGACGCTGGTGCTGGGCGGGGCGCGCTCGGGGAAGTCGGTGGAGGCCGAGCGGCGCCTGGAGGCCTTCCCGGACGTGCTGTACGTGGCGACCGGCGGGACGCGGGGCGGTGACACCGAGTGGGCGGCGCGCGTGGCCGCGCACCGGGAGCGGCGGCCGGGGTCGTGGCGTACGACGGAGACGACCGACCTGGTGCCGTTGCTCGCCGAGCAGGGGCCGCCGGTGCTGATCGACTGCCTGTCGCTGTGGTTGACGGATGTCATGGACTCGGTCGGGGCGTGGGACGACGCGGAGTGGGCGGGCGGCGGGGAGAAGGCGCTGCGCGAGCGCGTACGAGAACTGACGTCCGCCGTCCAGAACGCTCGGCGCACCGTGGTGGCCGTCTCCAACGAGGTCGGCTCGGGCATCGTGCCCGCCACGGCGTCCGGGCGCCGGTACCGCGATGAACTCGGCCGCCTGAACGCGGCGTTCGCGACCGAGTGCGAACAGGTTCTCCTGGTGGTCGCCGGGCAGGCCGTGGTGCTGCGGGGCTGAGGGGTGCCCGCAGGCGAGTACGGGCACCCGCCCCTACGGCGACTGGTCGTTACACCTCTCTCCGTGCCACGAGGCGGTACGTGTTGGAGAGGCGGGTGCGGCGGGAGAGGGGGGCGAGGAGGTGGTCCAGGGCCGAGACCGCGGTGAGGAGAGGGGTGGCCGCCCGCAGGAGGAGTGGGGGCAGGGGGGCCAGGGCCAGGGCGAGGGCGGCTGAGAGGTCGTAGGGGAGGTGGGGGGATCCGCGGTCCGTGACGAGGACGGTGCAGCCCTGCGCCTCGAGCTCCGCCCTGAGGTTGGGCAGCGGCATCAGGTGGAGGTGCCGGGGCTGACCGTACGGGAGCCACCACCTGCCCAGGAGTCTCGCGAACGCGCAACGCGGGTCGGGGACTTCTACGACCAGGTGTCCGCCGGGACGCAGCACGGTGAGCGCCGCGCCGATCTCCGCGCGCGGGTCGAGCACGTGCTCCAGGTGGTGGAACATGCTGACCACGTCGTAGCGGGCGCGGAGCCGGTCCGCGATGCCCGGCGTGCTGAGGTGACCCCGGTGGGCTTCCTCCACGCGTCCTTCCACGAGCGCCCGCGCGACCCGGGCCGTCGCGTCCAGTCCGTCGAAGCTGGTGTACGGGAAGAACTCCTTCGCCGCCTCGGGAAACCCGGCGTGTCCCGTGCCCACGTCCAGCCAGCTCTCCGGATCGGGCAGCGCCGACAGCGCGCGGGCGGTGGCGCGGTGGCGGCGCCGTACCGCGCGGGCGGAGCGGACGCGCGCGGTGAACTCCTCCAGGCGCCGCTCGTAGAAGTCCCGGTGGTAGAAGGCGAGTCCCTCCGCCGTGAGCCGGGGGTTCTGGAAGGCGTGCCCGCAGGCGTGGCACTCGTCGAGCACGAACGTACTCCGCCGCTGCCGCAGCGGGTCCGGCGCCCGCAGCCGGGTGCGCAGTCGCCCCGAGCCGCACCAGGGGCAGTCCTCGCGGCGCGGCTGGAAGAACGGGTCGGTGGCCTGCGAGGTGAGGGTCGAGGGCTGCATGGGCGGCTCCCTGTGCGACATTCCGCTGCAAAGCGGAACGTATGGGATGCCGATCTTGGGTGCAACGACGTCGTGGTGGTGTGGTGGCGGTGTGGCGCGGAAGCGTTCGTGCGCTGGCGGTACTGTTCGGCGAATGAGCAGGCTTAATCTCGACGACTTCACCGATCTGATCGAGCGCCCTGACGGGGGCGTACGCCGTGACGCCGAGGCCCGGCGGGAGCGCCAGGTCGTGCCGCCCGCGTCGCTGGGGCGCCTCGACGAGCTGGGCGAGTGGCTGGCCGCCGCGCAGGGGGCCGTACCGGTACGGCCGGTCGAACGGCCCCGGGTGGTGCTGTTCGCCGGTGATCACGGAATCGCCGAACTCGGCGTCTCCGCGCGGCCGGCGGGCGGCGCGGAGCAGCTGGTGAGGGCGGTGCTGGAGGGCGGCAGCCCGGTGTCGGTGCTCGCGCGGCGGCAGGAGGTGCCGGTGCGGGTCGTGGACATGGCCCTGGACTGTGCGCCGGACGCCTTCCCCGAGGATGTCGTGCGCCACCGGGTGCGGCGCGGCAGCGGCCGTATCGATGTCGAGGACGCGCTGACCCTGGAGGAGGCCGAGGCTGCGCTCCGGGCGGGTGTCGCCGTCGCCGACGAGGAGGCCGACTCGGGCACGGATCTGGTGGTGCTCGGTGATGTGAGCGTGGGCGGGACGACGGCGGCGGCGGTGCTGGTCGCGGCGCTGTGCGGGACGGACGCGTCGGTGGTGACCGGGCGGGGCGGGCTCGCGATCGACGACCTGGCGTGGATGCGCAAGTGCGCGGCGATCCGGGACGCGCTGCGGCGGGCGCGGCCGGTGCTCGGGGATCAGCTGCAGCTGCTCGCGACCGTGGGCGGGGCGGATCTGGCGGCGATGACCGGGTTCCTGCTCCAGTGCGCGGTGCGGAAGCTGCCGGTGATCCTGGACGGTGTCGTGGCTGCGGCGTGTGC
Source organism: Streptomyces sp. NPDC047085 (assembly GCF_040643735.1). Classification (NCBI taxonomy): domain Bacteria; kingdom Bacillati; phylum Actinomycetota; class Actinomycetes; order Kitasatosporales; family Streptomycetaceae; genus Streptomyces; species Streptomyces sp. NPDC047085. The sequence continues at coordinate 853,049 of NZ_JBEYUW010000001.1, read as the reverse complement.
GCTGGTGGCGCAGCGGGTGGCCTTCCGGGCACCGGACTGGTGGCTGGCGGGGCACGACAGCGGGGAGCCGGCGCAGGCGAAGGCGCTGGACCGGATGGCCCTGGAGCCGCTGATGGACCAGGGCGTGAAGGTCGGCGAGGGCGTGGGCGCACTGCTGGCACTGCCCCTGGTCCGGGCCGCGGCGGCGCTGGCCGCCGAGCTTCCCGAAAAGGAACCGGAGGAGCCGGCGGAACCGGAGGAGAAGGAGTAGCCGCTCACGGCCGGTCCGGCACGGGCGGGCCGAAAAGAGGGGTTCGACAGGGCGTGGCCCATATGATCCTCCCTCATGGGAGATGCCCGAATTGCCGCGGAGCAGGAAGCGAGCCCGGGGCGCCCGGGTGACAAGGTGCGGTCGGGCGGCTCAGCCTCATCGCGGGCCGCCGCGTTCGCCGTCTGGTATCTGCGGGCCGTCGCCTTCGTCAACTTCCTCAGCGCGGTGTGGGTGTCGCTCGGCCAGGACGTGCGCCGGCACAACCAGGAGAACTTCTTCACGCCGTACCTGCTGACGGCCGGCTTCGCCTCGGGCGTGTTCACCGCGTTCCTGGCGATCACCATGCGGCGGCGCAAGCGGGCCGCGTGGATCCTGAACCTGGTGCTGAGCGGGCTGTTCCTGGCCCTGTTCGCCTTCGCGATGGCGTTCCCGGAGATCCGGCAGTACGCGCAGAACTGGATCTCCCTGGTGCTGACGGCCGCGTTCGTGGGCGCGCTGCTGGTCGGCCGCCGGGAGTTCTACGCCAAGGGTGACCGGTCCAACCCGCGGCTCGCCGCGACCGTGGCCGTCGGCGGCGGGCTCGTCGCCAGCCTGCTGGCGGGGCTGCTGGTGACGGTCACCGACCGGGCGCCGGACGCGGCCCGTTCGACGTTCCTGGAGCGCTGGCACTACGGCACCCTGCGGCTGGTGTCGGTGGCCGCGGACGAGCACCACTTCCCGGGGATCGAGCCGCCCAACTGGGCGAACGTGGCGATCAACGTGCTCAGCACGGCCCTGGTCCTGGCCGTCTTCTACGCCGCCTTCCGCTCCCGGCGCGCCGTCGACCCGCTCACCGAGGATGACGAGAAGCGGCTGCGGGCCCTGCTGGACCGGCACGGCGACCGGGACTCGCTCGGCTACTTCGCGCTGCGCCGGGAGAAGAGCGTGGTGTGGTCGCCGACCGGGAAGGCGGCCGTGGCCTACCGGGTGGTCGGCGGGGTGAGTCTGGCCTCCGGGGATCCGATCGGGGATCCGGAGGCGTGGCCCGGGGCGATCGTGCCGTGGCTGGCGGAGGCGCGGGCGCACGGGTGGATCCCGGCGGTGATGGGGGCGAGCGAGGAGGCCGGGACGATCTACGCCCGGCACGGTCTGGACGCGCTGGAGCTGGGTGACGAGGCGATCGTGGAGGTCGCCGACTTCACGCTGGAGGGGCGGGCCATGCGGACCGTCCGGCAGGCCTACAACCGGGTGAAGAGGGCCGGGTACCAGGTGCGGATCCGGCGCCACGCGGACGTCCCCGGGGACGAGATGGCGTACCTCGTCGAGCGTGCGGACGACTGGCGGGACGGGGCGACCGAGCGCGGGTTCAGCATGGCGCTCGGCCGGCTCGGGGACCCCGAGGACGGTCGGTGCGTGATGCTGGAGTGCACGGACGGCGAGGGGCGGCTGCGGGCGCTGCTGTCGTTCGTGCCGTGGGGTCCGCACGGGCTGTCCCTGGACCTGATGCGCCGGGACCGGGACTCCGACAACGGGCTGATGGAGTTCATGGTCATCGAACTGCTGCGGCGGGCCCAGGAGATCGGGATCACGCAGGTCTCACTCAACTTCGCGATGTTCCGCTCCGTCTTCGAACGTGGCGCGCGCCTCGGTGCCGGTCCGGTGCTGAGGCTGTGGCGGTCGCTGCTCAGCTTCTTCTCCCGCTGGTGGCAGATCGAGTCGCTGTACCGCGCCAACGCCAAGTACCGGCCCATCTGGGAGCCGCGGTTCCTGCTCTTCGAGAAGAGCGCGGACCTGCCGCGCATCGGCCTCGCGTCAGCGCGGGCCGAGGGCTTCCTGGAGGCGCCGGGGCTGCCGAAGTGGCTGCACCGCAGACACCTGGACACGCACCGATGAGGAACGTTCGATGAGGAGGCTCGTCCGCTGGGCCCGCGCCGAGTGGGGCCTGCTGTATGCCACCGTGCGCAAACCCCTGCTGCGGCGGGGCCCCTGGGCGCTCCCCATGACCCTGGCCGGGGTGTGCCTGACCGCGCTCCTGCAGTACGTGCAGAACCAGCCCTGGGGCTTTCAGCTCGTGCAGAACGTGGGCGCCGTGCGCGCGGAGGACCCGCTGGGGCCGGCGCTCCTGCGCACGCCGCTGTCCCTGTTCGTCCCGGCGCTGGACCTGCCGGTGTGGGGGGCGCTGGCGCAGATCCTGTTCGTGTTCGGGGTCGCCGAGATCTGCCTGGGCTGGTGGCGGACGCTGACCATCGCGTACGTCGCCACGCTCGCCGGGACCCTGTACGCGCGCCTCGGCGTCGCGCTCGGCCCGCACGCCCCGTTCGGTCTGCCCGCCTCGGACGCGCAGGTCGTGGACACCGGCCCCTCGGCGGCCGTGGTGGCGCTCGCCGTGTTCGTGGCCTGGCGGTACGGCGCCCATGTCACGGCGGGCGCGGTGACCTTGGCGATGGTGGCGGAGGTGCTGGTCAAGGAGAACCTGGCGGGCAAGGAGCATCTGGCCGCGCTGACGGCCGTGGGCATGCTGTGCCTGCTGACGGCGGTGCGGCTCGAGTACGGGAGTCCCCCGCCGCCGGTTCACCGGCGGCCGGGCAGCCGGGCCGGGCGCGGGTCGGGCCTGCCGCCGATCCAGTCCTGAACGGCGCGCCGGGGCCCGGCCCAGCGGCGGTCGTGATGGTAGGCGCGCAGGGCGGCCTTCGCGCGGGCGCGGGGGCGGCGGCCGTAGAAGCGGCGGGCCCACGGGGAGCCGGGGCGGGCCAGCCGGACGGCGCCGACGAGCGCGATCAGGGGCACGATCGCCCCGAAGATCGCGATGCGGGCCTTGCCCTTGCCCAGGGCGACGAGCGAGAAGAGGAAGTTCACGGCGATCGTGCTGATGACGGTGCCGCGGTCCTGGAGTTCGTCCTGGCTGAGGTCGTTGACGCCGAACGGCGAGAAGCCCAGCAGCAGCAGACCGACCAGGGCGGCGGTGAGCACGACGGCCTCGACACTCTTGCGGCCCTCCGCGCTCCAGTAGACGTCGTGGAGGTGCAGGATCAGCGCGAACTCGTCCAGCACCAGCCCGGCCCCGATGCCGAAGACGACGGCGGAGAGGGCCGCGCCGACGCTGTGCCGCTCGCTGGCGACCGCGCCGAAGCCGCCGACGACGGTGAGGACGACACCGGGCACGACGTGGTGGATGTGCAGCCCGCCCGCCTTGACGTTGCCGAACGGGCCTCGGCCGGCCCGGATCAGACGGGTGATGGTCCGGGTGACGACGAAGGTGACCACGAACGCGGTGAGGGCCAGCAGCAGCGGGAGCTTGCCCGGCTCCAGGATGTTCCGCTCCCACCAGTGCACCATGTCCGCACTTTAATGCCGGGCGCCATGGGCGGCCCGGCGGCGGGCGGGTACCCTGCGCCGGTGCTCAAGACCTCCCCGCTCGACGGACTCCGTTTCGCCTTCGGCACCCTCACCGTGCTGCCCGTCCGGGTACGCCGCTGGGACCGGGAGGCCGCGCGCGCGGGCATGCTGAACGCCCCGGTCGCCGGACTGATCGTCGGCGGCACCGCCGCCGGGCTGGGACTGCTGCTGCTCTTCCTGGGCGCCGGTCCGCTGCTCGCCGCCGTCGCCTCCGTGGCCGTGCCGGCCGCGCTGACCCGGGGGCTGCACCTCGACGGGCTCGCCGACACGGCGGACGGGCTGGGCAGCGGGAAGCCCGCCGAGGACGCGCTGCGGATCATGAAGCAGTCGGACATCGGGCCGTTCGGCGTGATCACCCTCCTGCTGGTGCTGCTGGCCCAGGTCGCCGTGCTGGCGCAGCTGTACGACGACGCGTGGGCGCGCGGCGCGATCGCGGCGGTGACCTCGGCGGTCGCGGCCCGGCTGGCGCTCACCCTGGCCGCGCGCACCGGGGTGCCGGCGGCCCGTCCGGAGGGGCTGGGCGCGGCGGTCGCCGGGGTGGTGCCGGTTCCGGGCGCACTGGCCGTCACGGCCGCGTTCACGATCGTCTCGGCCGCCTGGGGCACGGTCCTCGGCGCGTACGACGCCCTCCGCACGGCCGCAGCCGTCCTGCTGGCCCTCGCCGCCGCCGAACTCCTGCTGCGCCGCTGCGTGCGCCGCCTCGGCGGGGTCACCGGGGACGTGTTCGGCGCCCTGGCGGAGACGGCGGCGACGGCCGCGCTCGTGGTGCTGTCGCTGGGTCGTTAGGCTCTTCCGCTGTACACGGACAAGAAGTGTGTGATCGGGGGACATCCGTGCTCAAGCTGCGCCGCGCCGCGGCCTGGTTCGTCGACTTCGCGCTGGTGGTGACGGCGGCCTGGCTGCTCGCCGTGTTCACCTTCCACCGCATCACCGCGCTCGTCACCGACGTGCCCGATCTGGCCACCCGGGGCGGCTTCGACCTGCTGGCCTCGCGCGGTGACGTCGTCGACGCCTCCGAGCGGCTCGGCCTGTCGCTGTGGAACACGGCGGTGCTGGACGTGGAGGAGGCCTTCGGGGCGCTCGTCCTCGTCACGTTCCTCTACCAGTGGGCCTGTCTCGCGCTGCTCGGCCGCACCCTCGGCAAGGGCCTGCTCGGCCTGCGGGTCACCCCCCGGCTGTCCCGTCACACCGTACGCCGGGCCGCCGTCACCACCCTCGCCGACGTCGCCGTGTACGCCCTGGCGTGCGTGCTGCTGATCGAGGGCGAGTTCGTGCTGTCGGTGGTGGTGTGGGGGATCGCGGTGGTGCTGTTCTTCGTCAACGCCCTGCCGGTCCTCTCCCCCACCTGCCGCTCCCTCGCCGACCGGCTGGCCGGCACCTCGGTCGAGGGCGCGCTTCAGCGGGCGGAGCCCAGCCCGTGGGGCAGCGTGCCCCAGGGGTGAGCGCCCGTGCCGGGCACCGCGCAGTGCACGTCCGCGCCCCGCTCCCGGGCCGCCCCCTCGACGTCGGCGCCGGGCGGCACGCCGTACACGAGGTGGCACAGCCGCACCCCCGACGCGTAGTTCCGGGGCTGTACGGGTGTCCGCCGGTACGTCGTCCAGGGGCCCTCGAAGGTGACCAGGAGGTCGGCCAGGGCCGCGTACGCCGGGTGCGGCGGGGTGCCGTGGTTCAGCGCGAGCGTGGTGCAGCCGAGCGTCCGGGCGGCGACGGTCAGCCGCTCGCAGTGGGGCAGCGCCCCGATGTCGGTCGGCACTTGGTCCAGGAAGGCGCCGTGCGTGCCGTACCACTCGCGGTGCCGCCGCAGGTCGCGTACGACGTCCTCGTACGGCCGTGTGCCGTAGCCGGTGTCGGTGTAGCCGAGCAGCGTGACGCCCGCGGTCCGCAGCCGGGCGGCGGTCTCGGCGAAGCCCGGGTCGGGGCGGTCGCCGGGGCCGCTCGCGGGATTGAGGACGACGCCGTACAGGCGCGGCGCCGCCGCGAGGATCGCCGCCCACTCGGCGGGGCGGACCGCGGGGTGCTCGTAGTACGGGACCAGCAGGGTGCTCATCGGTGGGCGGTCGCCTTTCCCAACAGGGCGGCGACCAGGGCGACCTGGGCCACGGCCGCGGCCGCGTACACGGCGAGGGCGACGGTCCCCGGTGCGGCCGCGTGGGTGAGCAGCGCCAGGGTCTGGGCGAGGGCGGCGGCGGAGCAGACCGCCACCGCGCCGAGCACGGCACCGAAGGACTGGAGCAGCAGCCCGGTCCACAGCACCACACCGAGCGCGAGCAGCCCGCCCAGGCGGACGCCGGTGGGCGCGGGGGCGTGCGGCCACAGGACGGCGGTCGCGAGCACGAGGGCGAGCAGGGCGGCCAGGTAGCCGGTGAGGCAGCGGGCCAGGGTACGGACGGTGCTGCGGCGGAACGCCCGCGACGTCCCGCTGGCCCGCAGCCCGGCCAGGGTGCCGCCGCGGAAGCGGTACAGCAGCCATTCGGCGGGGCCCATGCTGAGCGTGAGGGCGAGCGCGCCGCGCTCGGCTCCGGCCAGGCGGTCGCCGAGGCCCGCGGACACGACCAGCGCGCCGCTGGCGAGGCCGAAGACGGCGTAGGGCAGGGAGGCGATGAGCCGGGGGCCGCGGGAGGTGCCGGGCACGGCCCCGCACCCCTTCAGGATGCGTGTGCCCGGGGCGACTTCGAGGAGGCCGAGGGTGGCCACGGCGCTGAGGGAGGTCACCAGGAGGAACAGGCGGACGGATACGGGGACGGGGTGGACGAGGGTGAGGAGGGCGCCTCCCGTCAGGGGGGTCAGGGCGGCCAGCAGGGCGCGTTCGCGGCCCATCACCAGCAGCACCCCGGACGCGCCCAGGTAGCAGGACTGGCCGGCGGCGAACGCGGCGGCGGCCGGGTGGGCGGGGCCCGCGACGGCGAGGGCGACGAGCGCGCCGAGCAGCATGCCGGCCGGGGCGCCGACGAGGAGGCAGCGGCGGGCCCCCGGGCGGTCGCCGAGGCTCAGCCAGGAGTAGGCGCGATGGGCGAGCCCCTGGTTCCAGGCCCAGCCGCACAGCGCCCCGGCCAGCAGGGTGAAGGTGCTCCCGGGCAGGCCGTACGCCTCGCGCGGACCGGCGAGCAGCGGGGCGCCCAGGACGTAGGCGAGGCCGGGCAGCGCGAAGACGAGCCCGCGCAGCAGGCAGCCGAGGAGGTCGGCCCGCCAGGGGTCGGCGGGTGCGGTGTCCGGCTCGGGGTGCCGGCGCGGGGTGCGGTCGTACAGTTCCTCGGCGAGCGCGAAGGAGTTCCGGACGCCGTAGCGCTCGCGTATCTGGTCGTCGGAGAGGCCGTCGGACTCCAGCAGGGCGGCCACCTCGTCGGGATGGACGGCCGCAGACACGAACGCGTCGAGTTCGCGGGCGAGTTCGTCGATCGGGTCGGGCTGTGCCCAGTTCGGCCGGCGGGGCTGCTGCGGGATTCTGGGCAGGGTGGCAGGGGTGCGCAGGTCGCTCAGGTCGCTCACCAGTCGGTCCCGTCCGTCGCGACGGTCGCGTACCAGGGGTCACGCAGTTCCAGGGTCCAGTCGGCGACCGTCTCGACGGCGGGCTCGTACACCTCGGGGAGGCCGGCGAGTTCCTGGTAGATGGTGCGGAAGTTGTCGACCGAGCGGCGCAGGGTGAACCGGTCGATCACCCGCTGCCGGGCCAGCTCGCCCAGGCGCAGGCGCCGTTCGTCGTCGCGCAGGAGGGTCAGGGCGGCGGCGGCCATCTTCTCCGGTTCGCGCGGCGGGACCACCAGGCCGGTGTCGCCGACGGCCTCGCGGACGCCGCCGACGTCGGTGGAGACGGTCGGGCGCCCGCAGGACATGGCCTCGATGATCGAGAAAGGGAAGCCCTCGGAGATGGAGGAGAGCATGACGATGTGGCCGGCCGCGTAGGCGCGCCAGACCTCGCTGATGCGGCCCTCGAAGGTGAGGCCGTCGGTGATGCCGAGCTCGGCGGCGAGCTTTTCCAGACGGGTCCCGTAGGCCTCGCCGCCGGCCGGGACCGGGCCGAACAGCCGGAGCCGGGTCTCGGGGAGTTCGGCGCGGACGAGGGCGTAGGCGCGCAGCAGGGTCTCCAGGTCCTTGATGGGGTCGACGCGGCCGCACCAGGCGAGGGTGGGCACGTCGGGTTCGGGGCCGGCGTGCGGGAAGGCGTGCGGGTCGACGCCGTTGTAGACCGTGCGGATGCGGTCGGCGTCGGCACCGCCGCGCTCCTCCCAGCGGCGGTTGTACTGGTTGCACGGTGTGATCAGGTCGGCCGCGCGATAACCGTGTGAATTCAGCTCACGGTAGAAGCCGAGCAGGAACGCCTTCACGGGCCAGCGATGGCCGTTCCCGCGCTGTCCCAGATAGCGCTCGCGCAGATAGATGCCGTGCTCGGTGAGCAGGAACGGCACCCCGTCCAGGTGGTGCGCGGCCAGCGCGGGCAGGGTCGCCAGACCGCTGCTGACGGCGTGCGCCACCGAGTCTTCGGGGATCCGCACGCCCAGCGGGCGCAGCGCGTGTTCCAGCAGGTCGGTGGCGGTCAGCGCGTCGTGCACGGTGGGGCGGGCGGCCGCCGTGGGCAGATGCGGCATCGTCCAGATCCACTGCAGCGAGCGCAGCGCCGTCTCGGTGCGCAGGGCGGCCGACAGCCACCCCTCGCGGGCGATGCGGGCCAGCTCGTACAGCGCCTCGCCGAAGTCGGCGCGCGCCTCGGGGTCGAGGAAGGAGAGCAGCAGATGCTCGTAGGCGTCGGTGAAGCGGCGCCGGGCCCTGCCGTACGGGGCGCGGGCGCGGCCGGGGCGCGGGCCCCAGGTGGGCACGTTGACGTGCCGGCGGACGTTGGACGGCAGCTCCCAGGTCACGGGTTCGCGGCCGCTGCCGGTGAGCGAGACGAGATGGAAGTCCACCTCCGGCATGCCCTTGACGAGCTGGTCGCACCAGGTGCTGACGCCGCCGTGGACGTGCGGATAGGTGCCTTCGGTGAGCATGGTGACGTGACGGCCGGTGCGCGTACGCATGCGTGCGCTGATCCCCCCTGAGATGCGAATGCCTGAAGCGAGCGCGGCCAGCCGGCCCGTCGACCGCGGGTCCGTCATGGCTGGTCGCGCCCGCGCGGCGGAGCCGCATGTCGATACGGCCCCGCGCCCCTTTGGGGCGCGCTCCCCCTACGGCAGTTTCAGTGTCAGTGCCGACTGGAGCGGAGCCGGCGTCCCCCACGCCGAGCGCTCACCGGCGTACGCGGTGCCGAAAGTGGTCGTACCGAGCAGGAGTTGCTGCTTGGTCCCCTCGGGCACCGTGACCGGGATCTGGGTGCCGGACGGGGCCGTTACGGTGACGGTGTTGCCGATCCGGTAGGCGGTGACCTTGCCGCCCGCCAGCGCGGTCTGCCACGTGGCCCGGTTCTGCAGTTCGGCGCCGATGGCGCTCTGGCGCAGGTTGACGATCGGCGTGTTGGCGGCGAACAGCGCCTGGTAGTCGGCGAGGACCCGGTCCAGGACGGGGTAGAGGACGCGGTCCTCGGCCAGGTTGGACTGGTGGGCGTAGTGCGGGCGGGGGTCGTTGGCCAGGACGTGCCCGAGGTCGGTGCGGGCCTCGGTGGGCACGATGTGGTCGGTGTAGCCGGTGGCCGTGTCCAGCGGTGCGCTCAGGCAGGTCGAGGTCGGGTTGTTCTCGCAGATCCCGCTGCCGCCGTCGGCCTTGGACGTGTAGATCCAGTTGTACTCGTCGGCCATCTCGGCCTTGGTGCCCACGTTGTAGTAGACGTTCATCGGGTAGCGGGGCACGGTGAGCGTGCTGCTGCCGACGAGCCGCTGGTCGGGCTCGCGGGAGTTGTCCGAGCCGGTCCACTTGACACCGTTGGCGGCGAGCGCGGGGCCGAGGTTGGGGTTGTCCTGGGGCTGCTGGGGCAGGGTCCTCAGGCCCGAGTGCTCACCGGTGACCAGTTCGCTGCGGTCGGTGGAGAGGCCGTGCCGCTGCGCCCAGTTGTAGTTGTCGGAGATCTGCGAGGAGATCTCGGAGCGGCTCACCCACTGGGTCGAGCCGTCGGCGTTCCTGGCGCAGCTCCACGGCACGGTCGAGGTGTCCTGGACGCAGCCGAGGAACGGGTGGGTGTAGGTGTGGTTCACCCAGCGGTACCTGGCCTTGTCCGCGAGGAGCTGGTCGGTCAGCGCGTCGGTGCCGCCGTGCTCGCTCTTCCACTCCTCGCCGGCGCCCGCGTTGAAGACCATGTCCAGGGTGAAGCCGTGGCTCTGCTGCCAGGAGGCCGCGTACTGGGCGTCGGTCGCGGTCATCCGGATCGGCGTGGTGGTGTCGGTGCCGCCGCTGCCGCAGTCGATGTCCCCGGGGGTGCAGTTGCGATCGGTGTCCCAGCGGGCGTCGGGCGCGAAGACGTCGTCCACGTGGACGGCGAAGTAGTTGCGGGCCTGCCCCAGGTGCACGCCCTGGGTCAGCCACTCCACGATGCCGCGCGCAAGCACCCGGAACTGCTGCTGGTACTGGTTGTAGGCGAAGGTCACCACCAGCTCGCGGCGCCCGTCGTGGGCGTACTCGCCGAGCAGGCTGCCGGTGCCGGTGCCGCCGGGCACGGGGACGTCGACATAGCTGGTGAAGCCGGTGCGGGGCCGCGCGACGAAGCCGTAACTCTCCTGGACGGAGGGCGAGTTGTCCTCGAAGGAGAACGCGCCGTCCAGGTAGCCGAAGGGGCCGCCCGCCTTGCCCGCCGAGGTGACGGTGGCGGGGCTCCCGTCGAGGCCGCCGGCGTAGCCGCCCTGGTCGGTGTAGTCCAGGCCGACCTCGGGATGGGCCCAGGTGTAGGCGTCGACCTGCGGGATGCCGTACGTCCGCTCGTACGTCTCCAGCGCCGTCTGCTCGGCCGAGCCGGCACCGAACGGGGCCTCGTTCGGCAGCACCACGCCCTGGAACTTGGCTCGGGGACGACCGTTCACCGTGTCGCTGAGGAACGCGGCGGTGAGGGTGGGGCGCCCGGAGTCGTCCAGGTCGACGCGAGAGTACGGGATGCCCTCGCTCTGCAGTTGCGCGGTGATCGCGCCGACCTGTCCGCCGCCGTCGTCCACCACCAGAACCCGCAGGTCGATGCGTGGATCGGTGGCGGCCGACGCGTCCGGCGCGGCCGTCCCGAGAGTGATCAGTGCCGCGGCCGTGGCGGTGGCGGCCACGGCTCTGCGGCGATGCGCACGATGCGCCATGGGTTGGTTCCTCCCCCCAGAAGATCCTCTGTGCTGAATTTGCGGAGGATCAGTGGAAATCACGTGATTCGACGGACCGACGGCCCACCGGAACCCGACGAGTGTGGCTCACGTCACCGATGCCCAGGGGTGGGAAGTGGCCACGACGCCACGCACAGGTGAACACCCGCAGGAATGAGCGAACGGGCGCACGCGCGTAGTCTCGTTCCGGGTGTTCGCCGACAGGGTGAAGGCCCCGGTTGCCATACGCCCCCAGGCCTGGACCTAGGGTCGGCTCTCGGGCCTGGTCGACCCACCCCATTTCGGCCACAGCAACTTCACATCGGAAGCGAGATTTCACCACCGTGACTGCTCTGACTCTCAGCACCGCCGCGGCGCCCGGCCTGCGGGCCGACGCGATCGTGATCGGTGTCGCCAAGGGCGCCAAGGGACCCGTCGTCGCACCGGGCGCGGACACCGTGGACAACGCGTACGACGGCAGGCTGGCCGGCGTCCTGGAGACCCTCGGCGCCTCGGGTGCCGAGGGCGAGCTGACGAAACTGCCCGCCCCGGCCGGCTTCAAGGCGCCGCTCGTGGTGGCGGTGGGCCTGGGCGCGGAGCCCGAGAAGGACGCCGGGTACGACGCCGAGGCGCTGCGCAAGGCCGCCGGCGTGGCGGCCCGGGCCCTCGCCGGGTCCAAGAAGGCCGCGTTCGCGCTGCCCGTCGACGACGCCGGCGCGATCGGCGCGATCGCCGAGGGCGTGCTGCTCGGCACGTACTCCTTCGACGCGTACAAGGAGCGCGCGAAGGACGCCAAGGCCAAGAACGGCAAGGCGCCGCTCGCCGAGGCCGCGCTGCTCGGCGGCAAGCCGCGGGACGCGGCCCACAAGAGCGCCGTCGCCCGGGCCCTCGCGGTCTCCGAGGAGCTGAACCGCTCCCGCGACCTGATCAACATGCCGCCGAACGACCTCACCCCGGAGGCCTTCGCGGGCATCGCGCAGGCCGCGGGCAAGGAGCACGGCATCAAGGTGCAGGTGCTCGACGAGAAGGCCCTGGCCAAGGGCGGCTACGGCGGCATCCTCGGCGTCGGCGGCGGCTCGGCGGCCACCCCGCGCCTGGTCAAGCTGACGTACACGCACCCGAACGCGGAGAAGCACCTGGCCTTCGTCGGCAAGGGCATCACCTACGACTCGGGCGGCATCTCCCTGAAGCCGGCCGGCCACAACGAGACGATGAAGTGCGACATGAGCGGTGCGGCCGCCGTGTTCGCCGCGATCGTCGCCGCCGCCCGGCTCGGCCTGGAGGTCAACGTCACCGGCTGGCTGGCGCTGGCCGAGAACATGCCGTCCGGCTCCGCCGTGCGGCCGGGTGACGTGCTGCGCATGTACAGCGGCAAGACCGTCGAGGTGCTCAACACCGACGCGGAGGGCCGGCTGGTGCTGGCCGACGCGCTGTGGGCGGCCTCGCAGGAGAAGCCGGACGCGATCGTGGACGTCGCCACGCTGACCGGCGCGATGATGCTGGCGCTGGGCAGCCGGACGTTCGGGATCATGGCCAACGACGAGGCGTTCCGCTCCGCGCTGCACGAGGCGGCCGAGGAGGTCGGCGAGCCGGCGTGGCCGATGCCGCTGCCGGAGCACCTGCGCAAGGGGATGGAGTCCTCCGTCGCCGACATCGCGAACATGGGCGAGCGGATGGGCGGCGGCCTGGTCGCCGGTCTCTTCCTGCGCGAGTTCGTGGGTGAGGGGATCACCTGGGCGCACCTCGACATCGCCGGGCCGGCGTTCAACGAGGGCGGCCCGTTCGGGTACACGCCGAAGGGCGGCACGGGGTCGGCGGTGCGGACGCTGGTGCGGCTCGCGGAGCTGACCGCGGCGGGTGACCTGGGCTGAGTCGCCCGAGAGCCCGGTCCCGGCCGTAGTACGGCGACCGCAGGGGCGTGGGGGTTGTGTCCCCGCGCCCCTGCAGGCGTACTGCTCCCTCCGTTCGTTTCAAGGGAACGTGGGACGTCTCACACCCCGGCCCGGCGTCTCGATCTCGTCCGACAAGTGCAAAGATGGAGCCCGGCAGGACAGGGCCCCACCGAAGGGCCGAAGCATCAAGCGGCCGGACACCAGCCGCCTGCCGGTCACCGACGACCGGCGCACGGCGCACATGCATGGAGGACGTGACGTGGCGAACGACGCCAGCACCGTTTTCGACCTAGTGATCCTCGGCGGTGGTAGCGGTGGTTACGCCGCGGCCCTGCGCGGGGCGCAGCTGGGCCTGGACGTCGCCCTGATCGAGAAGGACAAGGTCGGCGGCACCTGCCTGCACCGGGGTTGCATCCCCACCAAGGCCCTGCTCCACGCGGGCGAGATCGCCGACCAGGCCCGCGAGAGCGAGCAGTTCGGTGTCAAGGCGACCTTCGAGGGCATCGACGTCCCGGCCGTCCACAAGTACAAGGACGGCGTCATCGCCGGCCTGTACAAGGGTCTGCAGGGCCTGATCGCGTCCCGCAAGGTGACCTACATCGAGGGTGAGGGCCGGCTGTCCTCCCCCACGTCCGTCGACGTGAACGGCCAGCGCATCCAGGGCCGCCACGTGCTGCTGGCGACCGGCTCCGTGCCGAAGTCGCTGCCGGGCCTGGAGATCGACGGCAACCGGATCATCTCCTCCGACCACGCCCTCGTCCTGGACCGCGTGCCGAAGTCCGCGATCATCCTGGGCGGCGGTGTCATCGGCGTCGAGTTCGCCTCGGCGTGGAAGTCCTTCGGTGCCGACGTCACGGTCATCGAGGGCCTCAAGCACCTCGTCCCGGTCGAGGACGAGAACAGCTCGAAGCTGCTTGAGCGCGCGTTCCGCAAGCGCGGCATCAAGTTCAACCTGGGCACCTTCTTCCAGAAGGCCGAGTACACCCAGGACGGTGTGAAGGTCACCCTCGCGGACGGCAAGGAGTTCGAGGCCGAGGTCCTCCTCGTCGCCGTCGGCCGTGGCCCGGTCTCGCAGGGCCTGGGCTACGAGGAGCAGGGCGTCGCCATGGACCGTGGCTACGTCCTGGTCGACGAGTACATGCGGACCAACGTTCCGACCATCTCCGCCGTCGGTGACCTCGTCCCGACGCTCCAGCTCGCGCACGTCGGCTTCGCCGAGGGCATGCTGGTGGCGGAGCGTCTGGCCGGTCTGAAGGTCGTTCCGATCGACTACGACGGTGTCCCGCGGGTGACGTACTGCCACCCGGAGGTCGCCTCCGTCGGCATCACCGAGGCCAAGGCCAAGGAGATCTACGGCGCGGACAAGGTCGTCGCTCTGAAGTACAACCTGGCGGGCAACGGCAAGAGCAAGATCCTGAACACCTCGGGCGAGATCAAGCTCGTCCAGGTCAAGGACGGTGCCGTGGTCGGCGTCCACATGGTCGGCGACCGGATGGGTGAGCAGGTCGGCGAGGCCCAGCTGATCTACAACTGGGAGGCGCTGCCGGCCGAGGTCGCCCAGCTCATCCACGCCCACCCGACGCAGAACGAGGCGATGGGCGAGGCGCACCTGGCGCTCGCCGGCAAGCCGCTGCACTCCCACGACTGAGCCTTCGGTCAACGGGCGCGACGACACAGACTTCCGCAATTCGTAAGGAGCAACCGAAACCATGGCGGTTTCCGTAACCCTTCCGGCGCTCGGTGAGAGCGTCACCGAGGGCACTGTCACCCGCTGGCTGAAGGCCGAGGGCGAGCGCGTCGAGGCCGACGAGCCGCTGCTCGAGGTCTCGACCGACAAGGTCGACACCGAGATCCCCTCTCCCGCTTCCGGCGTGCTGGCCTCCATCAAGGTCGCCGAGGACGAGACCGTCGAGGTCGGCGCCGAGCTCGCCGTCATCGACGACGGCACGGGTGCGCCCGCTGCCGCCCCGGCCGTCGAGGAGGTGCCGGCTCCCCCGGCCGAGCCCACCCCGGCCCCCGCCGCCGAGGCCCCCGCGGCCCCGGCTCCCGCCGCCGAGGCCCCCGCGGCCCCGGCCGGTGGCGCCCAGGGCACGGACGTGGTCCTGCCCGCGCTCGGTGAGTCCGTCACCGAGGGCACCGTCACCCGCTGGCTGAAGTCGGTCGGCGACTCCGTCGAGGCCGACGAGCCGCTGCTCGAGGTCTCCACGGACAAGGTCGACACCGAGATCCCGGCGCCCACCTCCGGTGTGCTGCTCGAGATCGTGGTCGGCGAGGACGAGACCGCCGAGGTCGGCGCCAAGCTCGCCGTCATCGGCGCGCCGGGTGCCGCTCCCGCGGCCGCCCCGGCCCCCGCTGCCCCGGCTCCCGCCGCCGCTGCCCCGGCCGCTCCGGCCCCGGCTCCGGCTGCCCCGGCCGCGCCCGCGGCCCCGGCCGCCCCGGCCCCCGCCGCTCCGGCTCCGGCGCCCGCCGCCGCTGCCCCGGCCCCGGCCGCCCCGGCGCCCGCCCCGGCGGCTCCGGTCACCCCGGCGCCGGCCGCTCCGGCCGCCGTCCAGCCGACCGACGAGGGCGCCTACGTCACCCCGCTGGTGCGCAAGCTCGCCGCCGAGAACGGCGTCGACCTGTCCACCGTCAAGGGCACCGGCGTCGGCGGCCGTATCCGCAAGCAGGACGTCATCGCCGCCGCCGAAGCCGCGAAGGCCGCCGCCGCTCCGGCTCCGGCCGCCGCCGCCCCGGCTGCCGCCGCCGCCAAGAAGGCCCCGGCGCTCGAGGTCTCCTCGCTGCGCGGCCAGACCGTCAAGATGCCCCGCATCCGCAAGGTCATCGGCGACAACATGGTCAAGGCGCTGCACGAGCAGGCCCAGCTGTCGTCGGTCGTCGAGGTCGACGTCACCCGCCTGATGAAGCTGCGCGCCAAGGCGAAGGACTCCTTCGCGGCCCGTGAGGGCGTCAAGCTCTCCCCGATGCCGTTCTTCGTCAAGGCCGCCGCGCAGGCGCTGAAGGCCCACGCGGTCGTCAACGCCAAGATCAACGAGGCCGAGGGCACGATCACCTACTTCGACACCGAGAACATCGGTATCGCGGTGGACTCCGAGAAGGGCCTGATGACCCCGGTCATCAAGCACGCGGGCGACCTCAACATCGCCGGCATCGCCAAGGCCACGGCGGAGCTGGCGGGCAAGGTCCGCGGCAACAAGATCACCCCGGACGAGCTGTCCGGCGCGACCTTCACCATCTCCAACACCGGTTCGCGCGGCGCGCTGTTCGACACGATCATCGTGCCGCCGGGCCAGGTCGCGATCCTCGGCATCGGTGCCACGGTCAAGCGTCCGGCCGTCATCGAGACCGAGGAGGGCACGGTCATCGGCGTCCGCGACATGACCTACCTGACCCTCTCCTACGACCACCGCCTGGTCGACGGCGCCGACGCGGCCCGTTACCTGACGACGGTCAAGGCGATCCTGGAGGCGGGCGAGTTCGAGGTCGAGCTCGGCCTCTGATCTCCCTGATCAGGCAGTACGGCGAGAGCCCCCGTCCGGAGTCCTTCTCCGGGCGGGGGCTCTGCCCATTGCGAGCGGGACTCCGCTACGCGAGGCGTGCCGCCACCAGCGCGAGCCAGCCGCTCACGGCGAACTGGTCCGGGGTCTCGACCTCCATGCCCAGCTCGGCGGCACCGACGGCGTACTCGCTCTCGTCGAGCCCGAGGGCCAACAGTTCCCGGATCTCCCCCACCAGGCGTGCGACGAGCTGCCGGTCGGTCGTCGCGGCGTAGTCGTCCACCGCCGCCTCGTGCCCCCCGAACTCGTCGGGCATGTCCTGCGAGAACCAGCCGCCGAGGAACTGCCCCAGCTCGGGAAACCTGGCATGCCACTCCCAGTGCGTGTCCGGCTTCGCCGGGGCCGGGACCAGCCCCTCCTCGACACTTCGCCGGATGTGGTCGGCGACCAACATCAGCCAGTCCAGGATCTCCGCGTCGGCCAGGCCCACGTCCGGCAGATCGTAGAACTCGCCGAGCCGGACCCTCAGCCGCCCCGGTGGGGTGCGCGCGTACTCCCGCAGCTGGCTCTCGGCGACGGCGAGCGCCCAGGGGCGGGTGTGCCAGGTGTGCCGCAGATACGCGGTGAGAGCCGCGCTCGGCTTCTCCTCGGTGTCGTCGGCCGGCTGCCCGAGGTAGGCGCGCAGGACCTGGTCCAGCTCGCCGTATCCGCGGTCGTGTTCGAGGGGGGTCAGCGCCACGGTCGGACCACTGCCTTCACAGGTAGACGGGGAAACTGGCGTGCACGGCGAACCCGTGCGCGGAGGACGGCTCGCGGCGCAGCACGACCCGGGCGGCCCGTACGTCGACGGCTCCGCGCCCGGCCAGCATCATGGCCTGCAGCAGCACCCTGCCGACGGGCTCCTCGCGGGACGGCCAGGCCGCCTCGATCGTCAGCCGCCGCCGGGTGGACTGGGCCAGCCAGCGGTGGATGACCTGTTCGTTCCGGGTGACCACGTGCTGGGTCGCCCACTGGGCGGTTTCCCGGTCGGGGTAGGTGGCGGTGCGGGTACGCACGGGGCTTCTCCATGGTGGGCAGTACGGATCGCATCACATCAGCGGAATGACCAGACCATCCCGACTTCCGTCTCCGAGACGAGTACCAGGCCGAAGTCGAAAGTGCGCACGGAAAAGGAGTACCACCGAGAAACACGCTGGTAGTAGTCGCGGGTATCGCTGCCGTACCCTGTGTTCGCGTAGAAGTGCGAGCCTTCAGGAAAGCGCGACAGGATGACGCGGGCGTTCGCTTCAAGAGCCTCCCTGCGCTCCTCGAAATCCGGTTCCTTTGTGACATCGATCCAGGGCGTGGAAAGGGCCACGAGGAACCGTACGGCCTGCGAACGCGAGATCTCATGCAGGTAGGACTTCCAGGCATCCGCCGTAGCGAGGGCCTCCGGAGGTATGACGAAGGGGTAGGACGGTTCGTCGAGCCTTTCGAGTTCGCCCTCCCATATGTCCACCGTGCGCCAGCCGCGGGCGTCCCGGGTGTCACCGCGCATCAGGGTGGACAGGTCGTGCACCCAGTTCTCGTGCTCCCTGCTCGTCACCTTGGCAATGGTCGCGCGACGCTCGTACATGTCGATCGCATCGGACCACAACCGCTCGTCGAGTTCGGCCATCGCTGTCTCCTCACTCATCATTGGGGCATGGACGTCAGGACCACGAACGGCGGGTCCAGGTTCGGTTCGTATTTGAGTACGGTCAGAACACCGTGAGCGTCCTGTGGCGGCGTCGGCCGATCATTCACCACCGGCGCCGTACGCCCTGTCACCGCCGGAATCCCGAGAGGCCCCGAAGGCACCGCGGCCACGGAGAAGTCCTGCTTTTCACCCGGCACTGGAGGCGGCGGGCCTTTAAGCCACTTGTCGATTTCTGCCGTATTGGTTCGGATATTGTGCTGAGTGTAATACTGTGCCGATTCCAGGTCAGTGAAGGAGGAAGCAGCGGGAATATCGACCTTGCCCGCCCCGCTCGCCTCGTCTCGCAACCGCTGTGTCAACTGCTCGTCCGTCAAACCGACATGCTTGTCAATGCTGTGCCCACCGTACAGTTCCTCCTCGGTGGCAAGATCGATGGAGTACTTGTACGGGATCGTGCTCTCCGGCCGCTGCCAGCTGTGCTCCTTCTTGAAGTCGTTGAGGGAGCGCGCTCCGTACCCTTCCGCGCGGGCCTCCTCCGCCACGAACGTGGGCACGCTGAGCAGTGCCTCGTCCAGCTCGGGCTCCAGCTCCTTCAGCTTGGCGGCTGCGTCGCTGAAGGCCTGGTGGTACTTCTCGACCGCCGCGTCCGCGGCCGCCTTGTCCATGTGCGAGCGGAACGTCATGACGATCTCGCCGAACGCCAGGGTCGCCCCGAGCCGCGTCATCTCGAACGGGTCGAGGTCCGTGGTCAGGTCCCTGACCGTGGCCTTCGCCGCCTCCTTGCCGAGCCGAGTGGTGGTCTCCCTGGTCGTCACGGCCACCTTGGCCAGCTCGTCGAGCTGGTCCTGCACTTTGGTCGCGGTCTCCATGAGGATCTCGATGATGGGACGCCGCTTCGCGGGCACGACTTTGCGGTCCGTCTTCCAGGTACGACCGATGGAGATCCGGTTCATCTGTTTGTCATAGGTCCTGCCCCATTCGGTGGTGCCCCAGACGGTCTGGCAGAAGGCCTTCATGGCGCCCTGCCACTCGTCGTTGCCCTTGTTGTTGCTGATGAACTTGATGGCACCGTTGAAGTCGTCGGACGCGCCCTTGGCGGCCTTCTGGGCCGCACCCCAAGCGGTGGCCATGTCCTTGAACTCCTCGTCCCGGCACCCCGGCGTGATCTCGTGCATCTTGCCGAGCCTGAGGCCGTGCTCGATGGCCGGCCGGATCACATCGGCGAGGAAGTCGGGTATCTCGCCGAGGATGCCGGCGATCTCCGAGGAGTCCGCGTCCTCGCCAGTGCCGGACCACTTGATGTCGTTGACCGGGCCGTACGTGGGCGGCTTCTCGATGACGACGGGCGGCGTCTTCGCCACGGGCGGCGGGCCGTACATCCTGCGCGCCTGCCAGTCGGCCTGGACATACTTGTTCGCCGTTTCCGTCAGACCGACGGCGACACCGCCGACACTGACCACGCTCTTCGCCCAGAGCTGGAGGAACTTCTCGCTCACGCTCTTGTACGCGGCCGCGAAGGCGTCCGCGCCCCAGCCGGCGCCCGCCGACTGGCTGTACTCGTTCAGCATCTCGACCAGCGCCGTGGCGCCCTTGTCGTAGTCGAACTGCCCGTCGCGCACCACGAGGGAGGTGTAGTACAGGTGCTGCGGCTGTACGTCGAATCCGCCGCCGCTCGTCTTGGGCGACCGGGTCCGGGCCTCGGCTTGCTCCCTCTTCCGCTCCTCGTCGGTGGGCCGCCGCTCGGCCATCAGGCGCCGCCCCATCCCCGGAGCACCGCGCTGTGCGCGGCCGCGTACCCGCGATGACCACTGGTCACCACCTCGTGCAGCCACTTCTGGGCCGCCTGCAGGTCCCTCGCCGACTTGTCCCACTTGTCGAGCTCGCGGAGGAACACCTCGCGGGCCTCGCCCTGCCAGGACGCGACGACCGGCGCAAGGCGCGTGTAGAGGTCGTCCAGGCGTCCGTCGAGCTGCTTGAGGATGTCGTCGAGTTCGACGGTCAGATGTTCCAACGTCCCGAACGAGACCGCTATGTAGTCGTCTTCGGCGCTACCGCCCTGCATGCCACATTCCCCCGTTCCGGACGGCGCGCTGCCGCGCGGCCGTCCCGCATCGCGTCGTTCACTGACAACGGCTGGGTCACAGCCGGTCGAGGCCGCTGCGCGGGCGCGCCGACGGCACCTCGGCGGGCGTGGAGAGCTTGTCCGCCTCGGCCTGGACATCGACGTGCACGGCACGCATGCGAGCCAGTACCTCGAGCTCCGTCTCGGTGAACCCGTCCCGGCTCAGTCGCACGGCCTCTTCGAGGTTCTTCATGACCTCGCGGATCCGGACGGCGTCCTCGGCGACCGAGTGGTGGAGCTTGCGGTACTCGACCGCCGCGGGCCCCTGCCAGCCCTCTTCGATCTCGTCGACGAGCCGGTCCATGCGCTCGACCTGCCGGGTCAGGTGACTCTGCATCGTGTGGAGGTCGTCGGCCAGCTTGGTCAGATCTTCGTGCTTGGCCGCCAGATCCTTCTTCTGACCCACCACGCCCCCGTTCCGCTCCGCCTCGGCTGCCTGCTGCGTCCGCGAGAACAACGTAATCGAAGGCGGGTTCGACAGGTGCAGGTTTGGCGGACGGCGCGCCCCCACTCCCCATGTGCGCCTCGTCTCACCTGCACCAAAGCACGCCCACCCGCCCCACCCGCGGAGCGAACCCGCCGTATTGTCTAAACGTCAGCCCTCCCTAAGGAGCCCTCATGACCGCGCCCGTCGTCCACTCGCTGCGCGAACAGATCCGCGAGCACATCGTGGAGGGGATCGTCAGCGGGCGCTGGCAGCCGGGCGAGCGCATCGTGGAGCGGCGGATCGCCACCGAGCTGGAGGTCAGCCAGACGCCGGTCCGGGAGGCCCTGCGCGAGCTGGAGTCCCTGCGGCTGATCGAGTCCGCGCCGAACAAGGGCGTGCGGGTGCGGAATCTGACCGCGGCCGACCTGGAGGAGAGCTACCCCGTCCGGGCCGGCCTGGAGGCCATCGCGGCGGAGCTGGCGGCCGACCTGCTCGCCGAGGACTGCTCGGCCCTGGAGCCGCACGTCCTGGCCCTGTACGAGGCCGACCGCATGGCCGACGGCACCGCCCAGGTCCGCCACACCGTCGGCTTCCACCGCGAGTTGGTCCGCGCCGCGCACAACTCGGTGCTGCTGCACACCTGGGAGGGCCTGGGCATCGAGGTCTTCACGGCCCTCTCCATCCGCTGGCTGGGCACGGTCCAACAGTCGTACGCGGAGGAGCACGAGGAGCTGGTGCAGGCGTTCAAGCGCCGGGATCCGAGGATCGCGGAGCTGGTGAAGGCGCACGTCCTCGGGTGTGCCCCGCGCGCCTGAGCCGCCCTTGATTCAGTCGAGCACTCCCGCGCTCACCTGCGAAAACAAGGCGATTCGACGTCACCCGGTGCCATCATCGTAGGCACCGCGTGCCTACTTTCTCGCAATCGAGAAGTTTTGCCCCTCAACCCTTTGATCGATCATCGATCAGGGGGTTACAGTCGCCGACGGACACGCGACGGGGTCGCAAACCGACACCGCCACCGTCCGCCTGCCCTGTCCTGCCAAAGACCAAGGGCAACCCCCGAACCCTTACCGATGAGGGAACCCCTTCGACTGAGGAAGGCGGCGACATGACCGACCCCAACGCCATCCAGCCGAGCGCGCTCGACCAGCTCCCCGACCGCGACCCGGAGGAGACCGCCGAATGGCAGGCCTCCCTGGACGCCGTCGCCAGGGAGGCCGGGCCGCACCGCGCCGCATACCTGATGCGCCGCACGCTGGAGCGCGCCGAGGCGGGCGGCATCGCGCTGCCGAAGCTCCTCGAGACCGACTACGTCAACACCATCCCCACCTCCGCCGAGCCGGGCCTGCCCGGTGACCCGGAGATGGAGGCCCGGATCACCGCCTGGAACCGCTGGAACGCGGCCGCCATGGTGACCCGCGGCTCGAAGTACGGCGTCGGCGGCCACATCGCCACCTTCGCCTCCGCGGCCTGGCTCTACGAGACCGGCTTCAACCACTTCTTCAAGGGCAAGGAGGGCGACGGTTCCGGCGACCAGCTGTACATCCAGGGCCACGCCTCCCCGGGCATCTACGCCCGCGCCTTCCTCGACGGCCGCCTGAACGAGGCGCACCTCGACAACTTCCGCCAGGAGGCCGGCGGCAACGGCCTGCCCTCCTACCCGCACCCGCGCCGCCTGCCCTGGCTGTGGGAGTTCCCGACGGTGTCGATGGGCCTCGGCCCGCTGTCGGCGATCTACCAGGCGCGCTTCAACCGCTACCTCACCAACCGCGGCATCAAGGACGTCTCCGCCTCGCACGTGTGGGCGTTCCTCGGCGACGGCGAGATGGACGAGCCGGAGTCGACCGCGGCCCTCGCGCTCGCCGCCCGTGAGGAGCTGGACAACCTCACCTTCGTCATCAACTGCAACCTGCAGCGCCTCGACGGCCCGGTCCGCGCCAACTTCAAGATCGTGCAGGAGCTGGAGGCCCAGTTCCGCGGCGCCGGCTGGAACGTCATCAAGACCCTGTGGGGCTCGGCCTGGGACG
Source organism: Streptomyces sp. NPDC047085 (assembly GCF_040643735.1). NCBI lineage: Bacteria > Bacillati > Actinomycetota > Actinomycetes > Kitasatosporales > Streptomycetaceae > Streptomyces > Streptomyces sp. NPDC047085. The sequence goes on along the minus strand of NZ_JBEYUW010000001.1, from coordinate 830,588 downwards.
AGCTGTTCCAGCTCGACACCACGGGTGCGCTCGTGCGCCGTCTGCGCGAGGTACCGGACGCGCAGATCCAGACGTACCAGACCCGCGACGCCGCCTACATCCGCGCCGACTTCTTCGGCAAGGACCCGGCGCTCGCCGAGATGGCGAAGCTGCTGAGCGACGACAAGATCCTCGAGTGCTTCCACCTCTCCCGCGGTGGTCACGAGGCCCGCAAGGTCTACGCCGCGTACAAGGCCGCCGTCGAGCACAAGGGCGCGCCGACCGTGATCCTGGCCCAGACGGTCAAGGGCCACACCCTCGGCGAGGGCTTCGCGTCGAAGAACGCCAACCACCAGATGAAGAAGCTGACGGTGGACGAGTTCAAGACGATGCGGGACCTGCTCGGCCTGCCGATCAAGGACAGCGACTTCGCCGACGGCGTGGTGCCCTACGGCCACCCTGGCGCCGACTCCCCCGAGGTCCGCTACCTCCAGGAGCGCCGCGCGGCCCTCGGCGGCCCGGCCCCGGCCCGCCGCACGCACGCGCTGGCCCCGCTGCCCGCCCCCGCCGAGAAGGCCTTCGCCTCCTTCGACAAGGGCTCCGGCTCGCAGAACGTCGCCACCACCATGGCCTTCGTCCGCCTGGTCAAGGACCTGGTCCGCGACAAGGAGACCGGCAAGCGCTGGGTGCCGATCGTCCCCGACGAGGCGCGCACCTTCGGTATGGAGAGCCTCTTCCCGTCCCTGGGCATCTACTCCCCCAAGGGCCAGACGTACGAGCCGGTCGACCGCGACCAGCTCATGTACTACAAGGAGGCCAAGAACGGCCAGATCCTCAACGAGGGGATCACCGAGGCCGGTTCGATGGCCGACTTCATCGCCGCGTCCACCGCGTACGCGACGCACGGCGAGGCGATGATCCCGTTCTACATCTTCTACTCGATGTTCGGCTGGCAGCGCACGGCCGACCAGATGTGGCAGCTCGGCGACCAGCTCGGCCGCGGCTTCCTCGTCGGCGCGACCGCGGGCCGTACGACCCTCACCGGTGAGGGCCTGCAGCACGCCGACGGCCACTCCCCGGTCATCGCGGCCACCAACCCGGCGTCGCTGACCTACGACCCCGCGTTCGCCTACGAGATCGCGGTCATCGTCCGCGAGGGTCTGCGCCGGATGTACGGCGAGGCCAAGCCGGGCGAGGACCAGAACGTCTTCTACTACCTGACGGTCTACAACGAGCCGCTGCCGCAGCCGGCCAAGCCGGCCGGGCTCGGCATCGACGAGGGCATCGTCAAGGGCCTGTACCGCTTCAACACGGCGGAGTCGGCGGGCATCACCCCGGCCGCCAACGCCCCGCGCATCCAGCTGCTGGGTTCCGGTACGGCGATCCACTGGGCCCTTGAGGCGCAGAAGCTGCTCGCCGAGGACTGGGGTGTGGCCGCCGACGTGTGGTCCGCGACCTCCTGGTCGGAGCTGCGCCGCGACGCGATGGAGGCCGACGCGGCCCTCCTGCGCGGCGAGGAGCGCGTGCCCTACGTCCGTCAGGCCCTGCAGGGCGCCGAGGGCCCGGTCCTCGCGGTCTCCGACTACATGCGCCAGGTCCCGGACCAGATCGCGCAGTGGGTCGAGCAGGACTGGTCCTCGTTGGGCGCCGACGGCTTCGGCCTCTCCGACACCCGCGAGGCCGCCCGCCGCCACTTCGGCGTCGACGCCCAGTCGATCGTCGTCGCGGCCCTGGCCCAGCTCGCCCGGCGCGGCGAGGTCAAGGCGACGGCGGTGAAGGAGGCCCGGGACAAGTACGGGCTGTAAAGAACCGACCGACGAGGCCCCCGCTGCGGCGGGGGCCTCGTTGCATGATGGGCCGTATGCGCGCCGCACGCCTCATCAAGATGGTGCTTCTCCTCCAGTCCCGCCCCTCCATGACCGCCGCCGAGCTGGCGAGCGAGCTGGAGGTGTCCGAGCGGACCGTCACGCGGGACGCGCAGGCGTTGTCGGAGGCGGGGGTGCCGGTGTACGCGGACCGGGGGCGGGCCGGGGGGTACCGGCTGGTCGGCGGGTACCGGACGCGGCTGACGGGGCTGGCGCGCAGCGAGGCGGAGGCGCTGTTCCTGAGCGGGGTGCCGGGGGCGCTGCGGGACATGGGGCTGGCGGACGCCGCCTCGGCGGCCCGGCTGAAGGTGTCCGCCGCGCTGCTGCCCTCCCTGCGGGACGCCCCGGACAGTGCGGCCCAGCGGTTCCATCTGGACGCGCCCGCCTGGTTCCGGGAGCCGGAGACGCCCGCGCTGCTGCCCGTGATCGCCGAGGCGGTGTGGGACGACCGGCTCGTGCGTGCCGTGTACCGGCGCGGCGACGCCGAAGTCGAGCGGGAGCTGGAGCCGTACGGGCTCGTGCTGAAGGCGGGGATCTGGTACCTGTGCGCGCGGGTGGCCGGCGGCGGTGCCTTCCGGACGTACCGGATCGACCGGTTCGACGCCGTGGCCGCCCGCGGTGACCGCGACGACCGCTTCAGCCGTGATCCGGACTTCGACCTGCCCGGTCACTGGGCCGCGCAGGCCGAGCGGTTCGCCCGGTCGATCCTGCACGCCGAGGTCGTCGTACGGCTGTCCCCGGACGGCGTGCGCGGGCTGCCGTACGCCGTCGACCCGCTCTCCGCGCGCGAGGCACTGGAGAACGCGGGCGCGCCGGACGCCGAGGAGTGGGTGACGGTGACCGTGCCGGTGGAGTCGGAGGAGGTCGCGCACACCCAGCTGACGGCGCTGGGGCCGGAGGTCGAGGTGCTGGCGCCGGAGAGTCTGCGGGAGCGGTTCACGCGCGATGCCGTACGCCTCGCCGCTCTGTACGAGAAGTAACGATCCGCCGTACTCCGCGTGCGGCACACCGGCTCAGGCCCGATGCTGGTGCCGTGATGGACGAGACGGAGTTCTGGGAGCTGATCGACGCCAGCCGCGAGGCCGCCGAGGGCGACCCCGAGGAGCAGGCGGACCTGCTGGTGGACCGGCTGCTCCAGCTGGACCCGGAGATGGTCCTGGACTTCGCCCGTCACTTCGAGGCGCGCTACAACCGCGCCTACCACTGGGACCTGTGGGGCGCCGCCTGGGTGCTGCTGGACGGGGCCAGCGACGACGCGTTCGACTTCTTCCGGTGCTGGCTGATCGGCCAGGGCCGCGAGGTGTACGAGGGTGCCGTGCACGCCCCCGACTCCCTCGCGGACCTGCTGGACGACTTCGACGAGGAGATCGACGGCGACGGCGAGGAGCTGGGCTACGCGGCCGACGAGGCGTACGAGCAGCTGACCGGCACCGTCGCCCCGGACCTGGGCATCCCCCCGGCGCCCTCCGAACCGGAGGGCACGCCGGTCGACTTCGAGAACGACCGGGCGCTCGCCGAGCGGTATCCCCGGCTGTGGGAGCGGTTCAGGGAGTGATCGGTTTCGCCGGCGGCGTCCGGCCCTGCAGCCGGGCCGCGGACTCCCTGATGGCGGGGAGCTCGGCGCCGAGGGCGGCGCCGGGGCAGCTGGTCGGGTAGCCGGCGTTGTGGCCGGAGACGGCGGGCAGGACGGCGGTGGCGCCCGCCTTGTAGTGGCTGAGGTCGTTGCTGGAGACGAGCCGGACGCGGGCGCGCGGGTCGATGCCGGACAGGCCCAGCTTCCAGGCGGCGAGGCGGGCGATCGCGTCGGTCATGGCCCGGGGCACGGGGACGCCTTCGGTGAAGGTGCCGAGGGCCGCGATGCCGGCGGTGCGGTGGTTGAAGCCCTGGGTGTGGGCGCCGGTGACGGCCCGCTCGACGCCTCCGGCGCGGCCCTCGTAGATGGTGCCGCAGCGGTCGACGAGGAAGTTGTAGCCGATGTCGTCCCAGTCGCGGGCGCCGGTCTGGCCCGAGTACAGGGAGCGGATGACGCTCGGGGTGTCGGCGCAGTCGTAGCCGTTGGGCGAGTCGGTGTGGTGAACGAAGACGGCGATCACCCTGTCGTCGTAGCGCGGGGGCGGCTGGGTGCGCCGGGTGGCGCTGTCCAGCCAGGCGGCGCGCGGCACGATGGCCGGGCGGGCCGCGCGGTAGGGGGTGCCGGCCTGGGCCGGGACGGGCCGCAGGACCTGGGCCGAGCCGGTGCGTTCGGTGCCCGGGGCGAACAGGACCAGCACGGCGACGGCGGCCAGGGCGGGCAGAGCGCAGAGCGGGACGAGGAGGGCACGGGGCACGGGCAGGCGCACGGCTCGCCACTTGCGTGGCCTGGGCACTCGCAACAGACGCATGGGCCCACTGTGGGACCGGTCCGGCCCGTCCGCGAGGTGTGCTGTGCCACCTGGCGGAACCATCGTCCAGGCGTGGGACGTTTCTGGGGGTACACGCACATGTGGGCCGCGCGTCGTCGGGTGGCCGCTTCCGGGCGCGTGACTGATCATCGGGCCTGTTGCGCCCGTACTAGGAGGTCCGAGAGAGAGGCGGCTTCGTGGACCTGCTCGACCTGGTGCTCGTGCTGGTGATCCTGCTGTACGCGGTGGCCGGCTACCGGCGCGGGCTGGTGGCCGGTTGTGTGTCGCTGGCCGGGTTCGTGGGCGGGGCGGTCGTCGGGGTGTGGGTGCTGCCCTGGGTGACGGGGCTGGTGACGCGCGGGTCGGTGACGGCGACGGTGCTCGCGGTGCTGACGGTGCTGGTGCCCGGCGTGGTGGGGCACGAGCTGGCGGGGCGGCTGGCGCTGCGGCTGCGGCACGAGCTGGACCGGGAGGGCCGGGGTCCGCTGCGGGTGACGGACGGGATCGGGGGCGCGGTGGCCAACTCGGTCGCCGTGCTGATCGTGGCCTGGGTCGCGGCGAGCGTCCTGGGGGCGGCGCCGTCGCAGACGCTGACGACGGAGATCCGGAACTCGGCGCTGCTGGACGCGGTGCAGCGGACGATGCCGGAGACGACCCCGGCGTGGTTCTCGCGGGCCACGTCCGCGCTGACCGAGGCGGGGTTCCCGCAGGTCTTCAACCCGTTCGAGAACGAGTCGACGGCCCGGGTGGCCGCGCCCTCCGGCGACAGCGTCACGACGGACGCGACGCGGGCGGCCCAGCTGAGCACGGTGAAGATCGAGGGTGCCTCCGGCACCGAGGGCCGGGAGGGCAGCGGCTTCGTGTACGCGCCGCGGCACGTGATGACGAACGCGCACGTGGTGGCCGGCATCGACCACCCGAGCGTGCGGGTGGGCGGGATCGGGGGGGCGTACGAGGCGCGGGTGGTGCTCTTCGACCCGAACCGGGACGTGGCGGTGCTGTACGTGCCCCGGCTGCGCGCGCCGGTACTGCGCTTCGACGGCCTCGCGAGGCGCGGCGAGGCGGCGGTGGTCGCGGGCTATCCGCAGGACGGGAGCCTGAACCTGCAGGCGGCGACGGTGGGGAACCGGGTGCGGGCGACCGGCCAGAACATCTACAACGACCGTACGGTCACCCGGGAGATCTACTCGATCCGCTCCACGGTCCGGCCGGGCAACTCCGGCGGCCCGCTGCTGACCACGGGCGGCCGGGTGTTCGGCATGGTGTTCGCCCGCTCCACCTCGGACTCCGAGACGGGGTACGCGCTCACGGCGGACGAGGTGGCGGGCGACGCGACCCGGGCGGCGACGGCGACGGTGCCGGTGGACACGGGCGAGCTGGTGACGTCGTAGCGCTCGTCGAAGGGCCTGTGGGTCGGGGGCCCTACAGTGTGCGGCCCATGAACACGTCGTCGACGTACGCGCCGTCGAGGAGGAACTCCTCCGGCAGGACGCCCTCGACGACGAACCCCTCGGACTCGTACAGCTTGCGGGCCGGGGTGTTGTGGCCGAGCACGCGCAGGGTGAGCCGCCGCGCGCCGCGCCGCCGTGCCTCGTCGACGGCGGCCCGGATCAGCGCGCGCCCGACGCCCTGTCCGCGCGCCTTCTCGGCGACGGCGAACCCCTGGATCTGCAGGACGTGCGCGTTCGAGGCCAGCGGGGTGGGGTGGGCGAGGCGGATGTAACCGGCGAGGGTTCCGTCGAGTTCGGCGACCAGGAAGTCGCCCGGGCGATGACGCTCGTCGAAGAACGGGGCGTAGGGCGGCTGCGGCTCGGGCGACACCGCGTGCAGGGTGGACCAGGTGGCCCGGTCGAGGGCGGACAGCTCCCGGTCGTCCTCGGCAACGGCGACACGTATGTACGGCTCGGGCATGGCGGTCACTCTACGACGGCCGTTCCCGGACACTCGCCTGGTTTTACCCGGATCCTGCGGCTCGGGCGCGCATGCTGGGATCATGGAACCTTCAAGAGTCGCGGTGGCCGGGGCGTCCGGGCTCATCGGCGGCGCCCTGGTGCGCTCCCTGGTCGCGGACGGGCACGAGGTGGTGCGGCTGGTCCGCCGGGCGGCCCGGGGCGAGCACGAGGTCTGCTGGGACCCCGAGGGGCAGTACGTGAACGCGGCGGGGCTGGCCGGCTGTGACGTGGTGGTCAACATGGCCGGGGCCGGGGTGGGCGACCACCGCTGGACACCGGAGTACAAGCGGCGGATCCGGGACAGCCGGGTGCTGGGCACGGCGGCGCTGGCGGAGGCCGTGGCCTCGCTGCCCGAGCCGCCGCGGGTCTTCGTGAACGGCAGCGCGATCGGCGTCTACGGCGAGACGGGCGACCGGGTCGTGGACGAGGACACACCCCCCGGGGACGGGTTCCTCGCCAAGGTGTGCGTGGAGTGGGAGGAGGCCGCCGCGCCCGCGCAGGAGGCGGGCGTGCGGACCGTGTTCCCGCGCACCGGGCTGGTGGTGGCCCGGTCCGGCGGGGCCTGGGGGCGGCTGTTCCCGCTGTTCCGGGCGGGGCTCGGGGGGCGTCTGGGGGACGGGCGGCAGTACTGGTCGTACATCGCGCTGCACGACGAGGTGGCCGCGATCCGGCACCTGATCGACCACGACGAGCTGTCCGGGCCGTTCAACCTGACCGCGCCCGAACCGCTGACGAACCGTGAGATCACCGCGGCGATGGGTCGGGTACTGCACCGGCCGACGGCGTTCGCGGTGCCGGCGCCGGTGCTGCGGGCGGTGCTGGGCGAGATGGCCGGGGATGTGCTGGGCAGTCAGCGGGTCGTGCCGAAGCGGCTGCTGGAGTCGGGGTTCCGGTTCGCGTTCCCGGGGATCGACGACGCGATCCGCGCGGCGAGCGCTGCGGGGTGAGCGCTGCGGGGTGAGCCGGGGCGGACAAACAGTCTTGTGACCGGATGCGACCGGCATGCGACCGTGCCCTGTCGATGCGCGACTGTTCCTGACCGATTGCGGTCTTAACCTCGACCCGAACTCGGGTATCCCCGGGGCCTGTTGGGGGCATGACGTCTCCACCGGCCGCGCAACCACAGGAGGGGCCTCGTGCTTGAGCCCGCGTACCAGGTGGACGTCGTCATCGTGGGAGCCGGGATCGCCGGACTCTCGGCGGCTCATCGGCTCACCAGCGCAGGAGTAACGACCGCAGTCCTGGAGGCCGCCCCGTACGCGGGCGGCCGTATGTCGACCGAGAAGGTCGACGGTTTCCGGCTCGACCGCATCGGACAGCTGCTGTCCACGTCCTATCCGGAACTCCGCCTGACCCCGGGGCTCGAGTCGCTCGCCCTGCGGCGCTTCGCTCCCGGTGTCCTGCTGCACCGTGACGGGCGCAGGCATCGTGCGGGCGCTCCGGCGGCCGGAGGGAGCGCAAGGGGCGCACTCCATATGGCGCGCGCCCTCGCGAGCGCCCCCAGGGGGCCCGCGGCCTCTCCGGGGCGGGTGAGCGCACCGGTGGGCGGCGCGGTCGACCAGGCCCGGCTCGGCACCGCGCTGGGCCGGATCGCGGCCACGCCCGTCGAACGCCTGCTGGCCCGCCCGGAGTCGCCCGCCGCGCACGCCCTCGCGGCCCGCGGGGTGCCCGCCCGCACCATCGAGGGGTTCCTGCGCCCGCTGCTCGCCGCGCTGCTGTGCGACCCCGAGCTGAGCACGTCCAGCCGGTGCGCCGACCTGGCGCTCCACTCGTTCGCGAGCGGGCGGCTGTGCGTGCCGGAGGGGGGTGCCGAGGCGCTGCCCGAGCTGCTGGCCGGGGCGTTGCCGCCCGGCACCGTGCACACCGGGGTGCGGGTCACCTCCGTGTCGACGACCTCGGTGACCACCGCCGAGCACGGGGCGATCCGCTGCCGCGCGGTGCTGCTGGCGACCGACGCGCGGGCGGCGGCCGAGCTGCTGCCGGGCCTGCGGGTGCCGGACTTCCACCCCGTGACGGTCGTCCACCACACCACGGACGACCAGGGCCCGGCGTTCTCCACGGGCACCGCGCTGCTGCTGGACGCCGACCGCGGAGGGCCGGTGGCCCACTCGGCGGTGCTCAGCAATGTCGACCCGAGCCGGGCGCCCGCCGGGCGGGTGCTGATCTCCTCGACGGTGCTCGGCAATCCGCCCCAGGACCTCGACACCGCCGTGCGCATCCACCTCGCGCGGCTCTACGGCACGTCGACGCGCCGCTGGGAGACGCTGGCCGTCCACCACACCCCGGAGGCGGTACCGGTCATGCGCCCCCCGCACGACCTGCGCCGCCCGGTACGCCTCCTGGCCGGCCTCTACGTCTGCGGCGACCACCGCGACACCAGCACGGTCCAGGGCGCCCTCCACTCCGCCCACCGCGCCACGGCCGCCATCCTCACGGACCTTGGCACAGCCGGCTCCCTGAACCGGGCAGACCCCGCCCCGACATTGCCGCGAGCGGCGTGAGCAGCCGCACACCAAGGCCGGCTGCACCCCTCATCGGGCACCGCCGGTCTCCGGCGTTCCGACGGTGTCGAACCGCCCTCAGCCCAGTGCCGCCACCTTGTCCCGGTAGCCCCTGACAGGGGCGGCGTCCTTGTAGGGCTCGAGGCGGCGTTCGAAGTCCTTGACGTACTCGTGGGCCCGGACCGAGCGCATTTCGGTGGCCTGGCCCGCGGCCTCGGCGGCCAGCGCGCAGGCCTGGTCGAGTTCGCCGAGGCCGAGCCGGGCGGTGGCGAGGACGACGCGGCAGAAGAGGCGGCTGCGGGCGTGGGCGGGGGCGCGCAGTTGCAGGGAGCGCTCAGCGTGCTGGGCGGCGGCCCGGAACTGCTGCAGGTCCCGGTGGCAGTGACCGAGCTCGTCGGCGAGCTGCGCCTCGTCGAAGAAGCGCGCCCAGTACGGCACTTCGTCCCCGGGCCGGGCCGCCTCCAGGGCGCGCTCGGCCCGCACCAGCGCGCTGGTGCACGCCCGCACCTCGCCGAGCACACCGTGCGCCCGCGCCTCGGCGGCGTGCAGCAGCGCCTGCACGGCCGGCGGCCCACCGGTGCCGGTCCCCTGCTGCGCCACCCGCGCCAGCTGCACGGCCTCCCTGCCGTGCCCGAGATAGACGGCCTGGCGGCTCATGGTGACCAGCACGTAGGAGCCGTAGGCCCGGTCCCCGGCCGCCTGGGAGAGCCGCAGGGCCTGCACGAAGTACCGCTGGGCGAGTCCGTGCGCGGCGATGTCGTACGACGTCCAGCCCGCGAGCCGGGTCAGGTCGGCGGCCGCGGCGAACAGCCGGCGGCCGGTCTGCTCGCCGTAGACCCCGCGCAGCATCGGCTCGCACTCGTGCTCCAGGTAGCGCACCAGGGCCTGGCGCGCGTGCCCGCCGCCGTACTGGTCGTCGAGGGCGCGGAACAGCTCCCCGACCGAGCGCAGCGCGGCGATGTCGCCGCCGGTGACCCGGTGTCCGGGTACGCGTTCGCCGCGCGGGCGGGCCGGGGCGAGCACGGCATCGGGCCGGTCCCTTCCGGCGGCGCCGGCCCGGGCCTGCGCGGGCACCCGGGGCACCAGCTCGCGGCCCACCCGGTCGTCGGCCTTGCCGATCAGCCAGTCCCGGCTGGGCACGACGAGGCCCGCCGGGGTGAAGGCGATCTTCCGCAGCTCGGCGTGGCTGCCGGAGTCCTTGCGCCACAGCCCGCTGACGATGTCGACGGCCTCCTCGGGGGTGGCCGCGAACTCCAGCCCGGCGTACACCGGCGCGCAGGCGTCCAGTCCGAGGTCCTGGGCCGTGAGCCGGCGCCCGAGCCGGCGCGTGAACACCTCGGCGATGAGGGCCGGTGTCGTCCCGCGTGGCTGCTGCCCGCGCAGCCAGCGGGTGACGGACGTCTTGTCGTATCTGAGATCCAGCCCGTGTTCCAGACCGAGCTGGTCGACGCGACGGGCCAGACCCGCGTTGGAGAACCCCGCCTCTGCGATGAGCGCGGCGAGCTGGCGGTTGGGGGTGCGCTGCGCGGGTCGGTCCGTCATCTGCGGTGCGGTCTCCTGCCTTCCAGGCCTCTGAGGTGCCGGGATTGCCTGTGAGCAGCCCTTTTGGCCTCACGAACGGCGCGAATGTAGCGGAGAGTGAACAGGCGGTCGCACACTTCCGCGTGCATTCATCCGATCGTGTGAGGATTGCCCGCGGGGCTGACGTACCCGGGTCGGACGTACAGTGGCGTGGGCGCGTTACGTGCCTGACACACCCATCTCCGGGAATCCGGGATGCCATGCGATGCCACGGGATGCCAAGGGAGGCGCTTGCCGTGAGTGAGTTGCGGTTCGTCCGTATGGGGTTCGGCGCGGATGCCGTCGACTACCAGGAGGCGTGGGACGAGCAGCGCCGGGTCCACGCGGCCCGGTTCGCCGACGAGGTCCCCGACACCGTGCTGCTCCTGGAGCACCCCCCGGTGTACACGGCGGGCCGCCGCACCGCGGACAGCGAGCGCCCCCTGGACGGCACCCCGGTCATCGACGTGGACCGCGGCGGCAAGATCACCTGGCACGGCCCGGGTCAGCTGGTGGGCTACCCGATCCAGAAGCTGCCCCGCCCGGTGGACGTGGTCGCGCACGTGCGCCGCCTGGAGGAGGCGCTCATCCGCACCTGCGCCGAGTACGGCGTCGAGACCACCCGCGTCGAGGGCCGCAGCGGCGTCTGGGTGCTGGGCGACCCGGTCGAGCAGCGCCCGGCGCTCGGCGGACTCTCCCTGGACTTCGACCCGCGGCTGAACGACGAGGAGTTCGACCCGCGCCTGAACGGCCCGGAGTACGCCCCCTCCAACGCCGGCCAGCGCCGCGAGGACCGCAAGATCGCCGCGATCGGCATCCGCGTCGCCAAGGGCGTCACGATGCACGGCTTCGCCTTCAACGTGAACCCGGACAACCGCTGGTTCGACCGGATCATCCCGTGCGGGATCCGCGACGCGGGTGTCGCCTCGCTCGCGAACGAGCTGGGCCGGGACATCACGATCGAGGAGGTCCTGCCGGTGGTGGAGAAGCACCTCAAGGACATCCTGGAGAACGCGGACCTCAAGCCGCGTGTGATCGAGAAGCCGGTCGAGGTGCCGGTCGAGAATCCGGTCGAGAAGGCATCCGCCTGACCTCGGGAATGCGCCCTGCGACCGCGAGGTTGGCCTCACCGGTAGGGCCCAATGAACACGGGCGTACCCTGGTGTACGCCGAAGAATCGAAGCTACAGGGAGCCGACGTGTCCGCAGTCGCACCCGACGGACGCAAGATGCTGCGCCTGGAGGTCCGCAACAGCCAGACCCCCATCGAGCGCAAGCCCGAGTGGATCAAGACCCGGGCGAAAATGGGCCCCGAGTACACGAAGATGCAGAACCTCGTGAAGAGCGAGGGCCTGCACACGGTCTGCCAGGAAGCCGGCTGCCCGAACATCTACGAGTGCTGGGAGGACCGCGAGGCGACCTTCCTCATCGGCGGCGACCAGTGCACCCGGCGCTGTGACTTCTGCCAGATCGACACCGGCAAGCCCGAGGCCCTGGACCGCGACGAACCGCGCCGGGTCGGCGAGTCCGTGGTCACCATGGACCTGAACTACGCCACCATCACCGGCGTCGCCCGCGACGACCTGGAGGACGGCGGCGCCTGGCTGTACGCCGAGACCGTGCGCCAGATCCACGCGCAGACGGCGGACCGCGAGGCCGGCCGCACCAAGGTGGAGCTGCTCGCCCCCGACTTCAACGCGGTCCCCGAGCAGCTGGCCGAGGTCTTCTCCTCCCGCCCCGAGGTCTTCGCGCACAACGTCGAGACGGTCCCCCGGATCTTCAAGCGCATCCGCCCCGGCTTCCGCTACGAGCGCTCGCTGAAGGTCATCACCGAGGCCCGCGACTTCGGCCTGGTCACCAAGTCCAACCTGATCCTCGGCATGGGCGAGACCCGCGAGGAGGTCAGCGAGGCGCTCAGGCAGCTGCACGACGCCGGCTGCGAGCTGGTCACCATCACCCAGTACCTGCGCCCCTCCGTCCGCCACCACCCGGTGGAGCGCTGGGTGAAGCCGCAGGAGTTCGTGGAGCTGAAGGAGGAGGCCGAGCAGATCGGCTTCTCCGGTGTGATGTCCGGCCCGCTGGTGCGGTCCTCGTACCGCGCCGGGCGGCTCTACCAGATGGCCGTCGAGAAGCGGGGTACGTACGTTGCCAGCCAGGCGGTGTGAGCCCGGCGCCCGAGCGGTGCATGCGCCGGGCGCACAACCCGGCGCTTGAGCCAAGCGTGTGAATTCACGCACAAGTTGTTACCGGCCAGTAGTGGCCGAGTCGACGCGGTCCTGACCGTCCTCGCAGATGAGGGCACCCGTCAGGGCCGCGTCGGCGTTCCGGGGCTCCCCATCAAGGCTTCATTGGCGTTTGACCGGTCGGTCACGCCCTGGTAACACCAATCAGTGACTCTGGTATCACGCCACGTACACCCGGACCGAGGGGGGACCTCGACCATGCAGGCCGCGCCCGTTCGCGCCACCGCCATTCCGTCCTTCACCGACGCCCTTCGCGCCGTCGAGTCCCTGCTCATGAGCAGCGGCCAGCGCACCGCCCGCCGCAACGCCTGGACCTCCGTGCTGGAGGACCGCCGCCGCGCCAAGGACCGGGTCGAGGCGCAGCGCGTGCTGGAGCAGGCGACCATCCACTCCTGACCACTCCGCTTCCCCTCCCTTCCGCGGCCCGACCCGGCACTGCCGTCGTGGGCGCTCCCGGGGCCACGTAGACTTCGTGACATGGCGAGGAAGGAAACCGCGGCGGACGCCGCGAACGCAGGGCGACTGAAGCAGATCGCTCTCACGTACAAGATGACCCGCAAGGCCGACAAGAAGATCGGTCTTGTACTCGCGGCCGTCGGCATCGGCACCCTCGGTGTCTTCCTCGCGATCGGCTTCTTGATCGGCCACCCGGTCTATCTGGGCATCTTCGGCCTGCTGGTCGCCGTGCTGGCGACGGCGATCGTGTTCGGCCGTCGTGCCGAGCGGGCCGCCTTCGGCCAGATGGAGGGCCAGCCGGGCGCCGCGGCGGCGGTCCTGGACAACATCGGCCGGGGCTGGACGACCACCCCGGCGGTGGCGATGAACCGCAGCCAGGACGTGGTGCACCGCGCGGTCGGCAAGGCCGGCATCGTGCTGGTCGCGGAGGGCAACCCGAACCGGGTGAAGAGCCTGCTGGCCGCCGAGAAGAAGAAGATGAACCGCATCGTGGCGGACGTCCCGGTGCACGACCTGATCGTCGGCACCGGCGAGGGCCAGATCTCGCTGAAGAAGCTGCGCACGACCATGCTGAAGTACCCGCGTGTGCTCACCGGCCCCCAGGTGACCGCCACCAACGACCGGCTGCGCGCCATGGGCGACCTGATGAGCAACATGCCGCTGCCGAAGGGTCCGATGCCCAAGGGCATGCGGATGCCGAAGGGCGGCCCGAAGGCCCGCTGACGTCCCTCGTACTCCTACGACGATGGGGGCGCCCGGATTCCGTTCCGGGCGCCCCCATCGTCGTAGGAGGTCGGATCCTGCCGTCCGTCGCAGAAGGCGGGATCCTGCCGTCGTACGAGGATCAGCCGAGGATCAGATCCTGACCTCGACGGTCTTCGCGAGCCGGTCGTGCAGGCCGCGACCGTCCCGGTCCCAGATCAGGGCGGGCAGCGCGAGGCAGAGCAGGAACGTGCGCAGCAGGGCTCGCGGCGGATTGACCGTGCCGGTCTGCAGGGCCACGACCCGGATGCCGAAGAGGCGCTTGCCCGGGGTGAAGCCGATCGTGCCGACCGTGAGGGCGCTCATCACGAAGAAGACGAGCAGCGCCCAGTTGCTCGTAGCGGGGCTGTTGCCATGCGTGATCAGGCCGTATGCGATCAGCACGCACAGGCCCCAGTCCACGGCCAGCGCCCCGAGCCGCCGTCCGGGCCGGGCGATCGAGTTCGGGCCCTCTTCCGGCAGCCCGAGCTGCTCACCCCGGTAGCCGAAGTCGGCACCGGCTTCCTCCATGGCCGCCCGCGGCCCGGAGAGCCACGATCCGATTGCTTGCCTGTTGTCCACCCGTCCACGGTACTGGGCCGGATTCGGACAGGATGCGCAGGGGTGTCTCGGGGCTAGGGTTGAAGGGTGACCGGTTAACTTCTGCGAAACAAACGGGTCACGCCCGAGAAATCACCCGTCCCTAGGGTCAAGACCAGCGTGTGCCACCGCACTGGCAGCACGAACGATCTACCACCCCGGCGAGGACGGTCGGGAGTAGGAGGAGCTGGATGTTCCAGAACGCCGACGAGGCCAAGAAGTTCATCGCGGACGAGGACGTCAAGTTCATCGACGTCCGCTTCTGCGACCTGCCGGGCGTCATGCAGCACTTCACGGTGCCCGTCGAGGCGTTCGACCCGGACGAGGAGCTGGCCTTCGACGGATCGTCGATCCGCGGTTTCCAGGCCATCCACGAGTCCGACATGGCCCTGCGCGCCGATCTGTCGACGGCCCGCGTGGACCCGTTCCGCCGCGACAAGACGCTCAACATCAACTTCTTCATCCACGACCCGATCACGGGCGAGCAGTACTCCCGTGACCCGCGCAACGTGGCGAAGAAGGCCGAGGCCTACCTCGCGTCCACCGGTATCGCCGACACGGCGTACTTCGGCCCCGAGGCCGAGTTCTACGTCTTCGACTCCGTCCGCTTCGCGACCGGCGCGAACGAGTCCTTCTACCACATCGACTCCGAGGCCGGCGCCTGGAACACCGGCGCCCTCGAGAACAACCGTGGGTACAAGGTCCGCTACAAGGGCGGCTACTTCCCGGTCCCGCCGGTCGACCACTTCGCCGACCTGCGCGCCGAGATCTCCCTGGAGCTGGAGAAGAACGGCCTCAAGGTCGAGCGCCAGCACCACGAGGTGGGCACCGCCGGCCAGGCGGAGATCAACTACAAGTTCAACACGCTGCTCGCCGCCGCGGACGACCTGCAGCTGTTCAAGTACATCGTGAAGAACGTCGCCTGGCGCAACGGCAAGACGGCGACCTTCATGCCGAAGCCGATCTTCGGTGACAACGGCTCGGGCATGCACGTGCACCAGTCGCTGTGGAGCAACGGCGACCCGCTGTTCTACGACGAGGCCGGTTACGCGGGCCTGTCGGACACCGCCCGCTACTACATCGGCGGCATCCTCAAGCACGCCCCGTCGCTGCTGGCCTTCACCAACCCGACGGTGAACTCGTACCACCGCCTGGTGCCGGGCTTCGAGGCGCCGATCAACCTGGTGTACTCGCAGCGCAACCGCTCCGCAGCGATGCGTATCCCGATCACCGGCTCCAACCCGAAGGCCAAGCGCGTCGAGTTCCGCGCGCCCGACTCCTCCGGTAACCCGTACCTCGCCTTCTCGGCCCTCCTCCTCGCGGGCCTCGACGGCATCAAGAACAAGATCGAGCCGGCCGAGCCGATCGACAAGGACCTCTACGAGCTGGCTCCCGAGGAGCACGCGAACGTGGCCCAGGTCCCGACCTCCCTGCCGGCCGTCCTCGACTCGCTCGAGGCCGACCACGAGTTCCTCCTCCAGGGCGACGTCTTCACGCCGGACCTGATCGAGACGTGGATCGACTTCAAGCGCACCAACGAGATCGCGCCGCTGCAGCTGCGTCCGCACCCGCACGAGTTCGAGCTGTACTTCGACGTGTGATCGACGCGCGACAGCGCTCTGGCTCGACTGAGCTCTGATGAGCTCTGAGGGAACACTGAGGGCCGCCACCCGGAACGCTCCGGGCGGCGGCCCTCGGCCGTGTCAGCCCGCCGCGATCACGCCACGATCACGATGACGGGCACGGTTCCGAAGCCGAAGCCTGGGAAGAAGCCGTTGTTGAAACCGAAGCCGTTGTTGAAGCCGAAGCCTCGGTTGCAGTTCCAGCTGTTGAAGCAGCCGTGGTTGGTGGTGACCTGTGTCGGCGTGGCGGCCGAGGCCGTGGTCGCCGTGGCGACTGTTGCGCCGCCGGCCAGCAGGACGCTTGCGGCGGACAACGCCACGAAGCGCCTGGCACGCTGTGCATTCATGGGACGTACCTTCCTTCCACCCCTCGTGCGGTTGTCGACTGCACGAATCGGATGGCCGCGACTCAGAGTGAAAAGTCCGGCGCGGTCGCTGGATGTGGCCGCTTTGCGGTCGGCCCACCACTCGATGCTAGTTGCCCCTCGCCCGCTCAGCATCCTGGACGGCAACAGGCTGTGACCAGGCGGGGATCACCCCCTGCCGCGCCCTGACCGTGCAACCTTTCGCGCTTCCCACGCTTCCTACTCTCGGGGGATCATCTCCCCTGACTCTGCCGACGAGTGATTCCGCCGACGAGAGAGGTTGAACGGGGATGTCCGAACAGGACGACTGGGAGCGGGAGTTCGATCACCGGTGGGCGAACTCCGCCGAGCACAAGGAACCCTCCGCACGGGCCCGCATGCTCGCCGCCCGCTGGAAGGAGAACCCCCCGGACCCGGCCCCCTTCCGCGCCGACCCCGACCCGATATCCCCACGCCGCTCCTCGTGGGTCTCCACCGTCGTGGTCCTCGGCTGCGTGGCCGCGGTGATCGTCCTGCTGGGGTGGGCGCAGATGAGGTCGCCCTACTAGGGGACGTAGGAGGCAGCGGGGCACGGAAAACGAGGAGAGGGGCGGCGCGTGCCGGAGGAGACAGTCCGCGGGGCGGCGGCCGCGCTGAAGCTGGCGGCGGGTGCCGCGCTGGGCGACGTCCTGGACGCCGGTGACCCGGCCGCCTGGCTGGCGCTGGACGAGGGCGTGCGGTCGGACTGGTGGTACGTCGCACCCGACGCCGTCCCCGTCTGGGAACAGACCGACGGCGGCCGCGCGCTGACCGCCGCACTGCGCGGCGACGGCCCGCTCACCGAGGCGCGGCTCGCGCTCGCCCTGTGCCACCGGGACGGCAGGATCCGGCACCAGGCGCTGGGGCGGGCCGCCGGGCATCCGGCCCTGCTGCCCCTGGTCGCCGTGCGCTGCGCCGACTGGGCCGACCCGGTACGCGAGCGGGCCAGGAAGCTGTTCGCCGAGGCCCTGGACGTGGAGACGGCCGTGCGCCTCGCCCCGCTGGTGCGGCGCCTCGGCGACCGCCACCGCGGAGACCACGCCCTCGGGCTGCTGGCCGGGGTCCTGCGCCGGGCTCCCGCCGGACACCTGGCCCCGCTCCTCGCCTCCCCCGACCGGCCCCTGCGCCGCTTCGCCCACGGCCTCGCCGTCGAAGAAGGGCTCCTCTCCCCCGCGGAGCTGGCCCGCGCGGCAGCCGGGGACGACGACGCCGTCGTACAGACCCTGTGCGCCGATGCGGCGCTCGCCGCCGTGGACGAGGGGACCGCGGACGACGTGCTGGGGCCGTTGCTCGGCGCCCGGAGTCCCCGGGCGCGGTCGGCCGGAGTGACCGCGCTGCGGCGGCTCGGGCGGCCGGAGCAGGCGCTGGGGTTCCTGGCGGACCGGTCGGCGCTGGTGCGGGCCTGCGCGCGGTATGTCGTACGGCAGTACGGAACCGATCCGCTGCCCTGGTACCGGGACAGGTGTGCCGATCCGGGCGGCCGGGCGCCGGCGCCCGGGGCGGTCATCGGGCTGGCGGAGTGCGGGACACGGGCCGATGCCGCCCTGCTGTGGCCGTTGCTGGACCACCCCGTGCCGGCGGTGCGGGCGAAGGCGGTGGCCGGGCTGCGCACGCTGGACCTGACGGACGTGGCGCGGATGCGGCGGATGCTGGACGATCCGGCGCCCGGGGTGGTCCGCGAGGCCACCCTGGCCCTGCTGCCGTCGGCCGGGCTGCTGCCCGAGGCATGGCTGGCGGAGCGGCTGGAGGCCGGGCGGCCCCGGTGGGTGCGGGTGTCGGCCTATCGGCTGCTGGTCGCGCGGGGCGGGGTCGCGGAGCTGCGGGCCGCGGTCGCGGTGCTCGGAGATCCGGACGAGCGGCTGCGGGCGCGGGCCGAGGCCACTGTGGGACAGATGATGCGGTGGGGGACCGTGGGGCGAGCCGGGCCGGAGGTCGTGGGACTGCTGGAGAGGGCCCGTGCCCAGCTGAGGTAGGGCGCCGCCCGGGCGGAAGGCTTTGCTGGGCCTAGGGGCGATCGGACCCTGTTCATGGGATTCGGTGGGTGCACACTGGACAGCGGGACGAGTGCCTGACTGCGGGATGGTGCGAGATGCGGAGCCGCTTCCGGAGCGACCGACGGCTGACCGTGCGGATGACGGTCACGATGTTCCTGCTCGGGCTGCTGTACGTGGCCTTCGTCGCCGCGTTGATCGTGTTGCTGAAGTCCTGGCTGCTGGTCGTCGTCCTGGTCGGGGCGATGTTCGTGGCGCAGTTCTGGTTCTCCGACCGGATCGCGATGTTCGCCATGCGCGGGCGGGTCGTGGAGCGGGAGGAGTATCCCGAGCTGCACGCGGTGGTCGACCGGCTGTGCGCGATCGCCGACATGCCGAAGCCGGTGGTCGCCGTGTCCGACATGGAGATGCCGAACGCGTTCGCCACGGGCCGGAATCCCGATCACGCCGTGGTGTGCGTGACGACGGGGCTGCTGCGGCGGCTGGAGCCCGGGGAGCTGGAGGGTGTGCTCGCGCACGAGCTGTCGCACGTGGCGCACAAGGACGTCGCGGTGATCACCATCGCGTCGTTCCTCGGCGTGGTCGCGGGGCTGATCGTGCGGTTCGCCTTCTACTCGCAGGTGTTCGGCGGGGGCCGCCGGGACCAGAACACGGCCATCGTGTTCGCGGCGGTGATGGGGGTCTCGGCGGCCGTGTACGCGATCAGCTTCCTGCTGATCCGGGCGCTGTCCCGGTACCGTGAGCTGGCCGCCGACCGGGCGGCCGCGCACCTGACCGGCCGGCCCTCGGCGCTGGCGTCGGCGCTCACCAAGGTCTCCGGGGACATCGCCCGGATCCCGACCAAGGACCTGCGCACGGCCCAGGCCTTCAACGCCTTCTACTTCACGCCGGCCACCGGCAAGGAGCCCGGCATCGAGCGGTTCTTCTCCACCCACCCGACCCTGGAGCAGCGGCTGGACCAGCTGGGGCGGATCTCCGCGGAGCTGGGCGAGGCGGCCGCTCCCGGAAAGGCGGGGTGACCTCTTGGGTCTGCTGGACATCCTGCTGGGGCGTACGAAGCCGGTCGCGCCCGATCTCGACCGGTTGTTCGCGCTGCCCTCGGCGGCGGTGACGCTCCAGGCGGCGGCCGGGTACACGCCGACCGGTGACGGCGCGGTGTGCTTCGCCACGGTCGAGGGCGCGGCCTTCGAGCAGACGCACCGGGAGGTCCAGGCGCTGCTCGACGCGGACGCCGACCGCACCGGCCCGCCGGTGGGACTGAGCCAGGACGAGTACGGCTACTCCTGGCTGATCTCCCGCCGCACCCCCGACCAGCTGCCCCAGCTGGTGAACGACCTGCACGCGGTGAACAGCTCGATGGAGGCCAACGGCTTCGGCCCGCAACTGCTGTGCTCGCTCGCCACGTTCCGGAAGGAGGGCAACGGGGACGGCGGCAACAGCAACGGCGATGGCAACGGCCGGAAGCTCGCCCTCGTGTATCTGTACAAGCGCGGCACCTTCTATCCCTTCGCACCGCTGCCCGGAGCGGGCGAGCGCCGGGACAGCGCGCTGGAGCTGCAGGTGAAGTCGATGCTGGCGAACGACCTGCGGATCGAGCAGGACCTCGGCCGGTGGTTCCCGGTGTGGGGCGCCCCCGGCCTGTGACCGGGGGCCCCTGCGCTCACCCGCGTTGTGTTCCGCTCTTCGTTCACCTGCTCTTCTCGCGCTGCTGCCGCCGGGTCTCGAGGGGGCGCTCGCGACGGTAGCGGCGCTCCCACTTGGCCTGGCGGTCCCGGCGCTCGCGGTACGCCCGGTACGAGTCGGGCAGCGGGCCGGGCCCGGCCGCGGGGGGCGCGGGTGGCGAGCCGCGACCGTACTTCACGTACAGGCACAACAGCGCGACGGCGACGAGCCAGTAGGTGTGGTTTCCGGTTCCGAGGATCACCAGGACGACGGTCCAGGTGATGACGATGGTACGCATGACCGACCTCCGTGAATGGTGAGAGGGGATGGGGAGTTGAGGGGGGGAGGGGGGACGTGTCGGCTTCGCGACGTTTGTTCAGCGTAGGGAGACCGTCACCCCGGCTGCATCCCGTTTTCCGGGCCCCGCGCGGCTGTGAGTGAATGGCCCGCATGAGCGAACTCTCCTGCGCGTACGACGCGTTCACGCACGCGTACGACGGTGAACGGCTGAGCGTGGTGCGCGCCGGCCGGCCCGGACGGGCCACCGCCGTCCTGCTGCACGGCGCGGGCAACGGCAGCAAGGAACGGCTGCTGCCGCTGCTCGGCGACTTCACCGCACAGAACTGCCACGCCCTGGCCTTCGACTTCTCCGGGCACGGTGAAAGCACCGGAGAACTCGCCGAGCTGAGCCTGCGGCGGCGCTGTGAGCAGGCGGTGGCCGTGATCGACGCGCACGCCCCGGCGGACGCCCCGCTGATCCTGGTCGGATTCAGCATGAGCGGGCAGACGGTGTCTGATCTCGTACGGCACTACGGCCGCCGGGTGGCCGCCGTGGCCCTGTGCGCGCCCGCCGTGTACGCGCCGGAGGCCTGGGCCGTGCCGTTCGGCAACGGCGACGGCCGCTTCAGCGAGATCATCCGCACTCCCGGCAGCTGGCGGAAGGCACCGGCCCTCGAAACGCTGCGGTCGTACGAGGGCCGCGCGGTCCTGGCGGTGCCGGGCACGGACACGGTCATCCCGCCGGAGGTCACCGAGGCGCTGCAGGACGCCCTGTCGGCCCGCGCGGAGTACACCCGCCTCGAACTCCCCGATGCCGACCACTGGTTGGGCCTGTGGTTCCGCGACCACGCGGAGGACCGCCGGAGGCTGACCGCCGCCCTGCTGAGCGGCCTGGGGGCATAGAGCGGCGGCGGCACGGTCGCCGGGCCGGGGCCGATTGTCAGTGGCGTGCGCGACGATGGCGAGCAGAGCACGGTGCGTGAGCGACGGGGAGGTCGGCATGGGTGACGGACGCGACGGACGTGACGGACGGCTGCGGCACGTCGACGCGGCGGAGCGGCGGGCCCGGCTGGCCCTGCGGCACCGCCTGGCGGTGGGCGAGCGGGCGGCGAGTCCGGAGGAGGTCGCCGCGGCCCTGGTCGCGCTGCACGGCACCGACCCGGCGACCGTGTACCTGGCGGTGGCCGCGCGGCTCGCCGACGCCGCGAAGGCGGTGCCGGAGACGGAGCGGGCGCTGTACGAGGACCGCACGCTCGTCCGCATGCACGGCATGCGCCACACGGTGTTCGTGTTCCCCACGGAGCTGACCGCCGTCGTCCACGCCTCGACCGGCCTCACCGTGGCCGCCCGTGAGCGTGCCTCCCTCGTCAAGGCCATGGCCAAGGCGGGCGCCCCCGACGCGGCCTGGCTCGCGGAGGTCGAGGAGTCCACGCTGGCCGCGCTGGCCCGGCGCGGCCAGGCGACGGCGGCGGAGCTGACGGCGGACGAGCCGCGTCTGCGCGAGCAGTTCGTGTACGCGGCGGGCAAGAGCTACGAGGGCGTCCACACGGTCTCCTCTCGCCTCCTGCGCGTCCTCGGCGTCGAGGGCAAGGTGGTCCGGGGCCGCCCCCTCGGCTCCTGGACCTCCAGCCAGTTCCGCTGGGCCCCGGCACCCGAACACCCCGAGCTCGAGCCGGCCCGGGCCCAGGCGGACCTCCTCCGGCGCTGGCTGCACGCCTGCGGCCCGGCCACGGAGGCGGACCTGAAGTGGTGGACGGGCTGGCGCGTCACGGAGGTCCGCCGCGCCCTGTCGGCGATCGGCGCACGCGAGGTCTCCGTGGACGAGGGCACCGCCTACGTCACCGCCGAGGACACGGACCCGGTGGCCTCCCCCACCGATCCCTGGGCCGCCCTCCTCCCCTCTCTCGACCCGACGGCCATGGCCTGGCAGCAGCGCGACTGGTACCTCTCCCCCGACCTGCGCCCCCACCTCTACGACCGCAGCGGCAACGTGGGCCCGACGGTCTGGTGGAACGGCCGGGTGATCGGCGGCTGGGCCCAGCGCGCGGACGGGGAGATCGTCTGGCGCATCCCGGAGGAGGGCGTCCGCCGGGAGGCCGAGGCGGCGGTGGCGGCGGAGGCCGAGCGGCTGCGGGGCTGGATGGGGACGACGAGAGTGACGCCCCGCTTCCGGACGCCGCTGGAGCGGGAGTTGACGGCGTAGGACGCCGAGGCGCGGAGACATGCGCGAAGACGGTGCGCGGAGACGATGCGGTGCCGGGTGCCCCGCACCGACGCGGGGCACCCGGCACCACGGCTCACCGCGAGTAGCGCATCAGCGCCCGCACCATGTGGCAGGTCGTGTCGGACGGCGGGTGCACTCCGATCCGCTCGGCCGTGCTGCGGATCGTCTCGTCGCGGGCCTGGTTCGGCAGGTAGACGCCGGAGTCGAGCAGGGCTATGGCGAGGCGCATGGCCTTCAGCCGCCGGTTGTGCGTGACGTACCACTCGCGCGGCCGTCCGGCCGGCAGCCGGTGCTTCATCAGCGGCGCGTAGGGCGAGTCGAGCGGGACGGAACGCTTGGCGGTGGACTGGGTCGGCGACGGCTTGGTCTTCAGGGCGGCAGCGGGCACGGGCATCCTCCTGTCGCGGTCAGGGCATCCTCCGGAAGCTCCGGCGATTCCCTCGAACACTGCTCCCAGTCTACCGCCGGGCACTGACAATCAGGCAGCCTGAGAAGACCCTCAAATGCCCATCTGAGCTGGGAAATTGTCGTCACGTCACATCAGCATCGGGAGGCACGCACGGAGTCCCTGAAATTCGAACAGAACCACGTCGACGCACGGTTCGCCGGCCGTGGCTCCGGTCAGCCGAGCAGGCGCAGGGCGGCGTCACGCAACTCGTCGTCCGGGTTCGGGATCGCCGGCGGCCAGGTGGTCGCCAGGAGGCGCCGCGGGGAGTAGGCCCAGTGGCGCAGGGCCGGCCGGAGGTCCTCGGGGGCGGTGCCGGTCTCGGCGAGTGCCTGGAGGGCGTTCAGTCCCACCGGGGAGGGGCCGGCGATCTCGGCGAGGATCGGCACGGCGCGCTCGGGGTCCCGGGTGATGCGCCAGTGTGCCGCGGCGGCGGACATGGTGGTCCAGGCGCTCCCGGCGCCGCGGCTCAGCTCCTCGACGAGGGGCAGCAGCGGTGTCCCCGCGCCGGCCAGCCGCCCCGCCTCGGCCAGATGCCACGGCAGGTCCCGGCCGGCCCCGAGCAGCCGCTCCAACAGGCCGAGCGCCGGGCGCGCGTCGCCGCTCAGGCGGGCACGGGCCACGGCGGCGGTCACGGCCAGGTACACGTCGGTGCCGTCGGAGGCCCGGGCCAGCAGGTCGAGCAGTTCGGCGTCGTGGACGCCCCAGGTGCCGAAGTACCGGGCGAGCAGCGGGACACCGCGGGTCCGCAGCTGCTCCTTGAGTTCGGGCAGGAGGTGGGTCACGGCCCCCGGGGTGAGGGTGGCGAGCAGTTCGTCGAGGTGCTGCGGGCTGGGGTCGCGCAGGGCCCGGCGCTGGTGGTCCAGGTCGCCGGTGCGGGCCGCCAGCACGGTCAGCGCGGCCGGGGTGGGCGTGGCGGTGACGGTGAGAACGCGGGCGTCCCCGGCGCGGCCGAGGGCGAGTTGGGCCGCGGCGGCCACGCGTCGCTCCTCGGAGCCGGTGTGGGCGAGGAGCGTGGTGAGCAGGGTGCTGTCGGGCCGGCGGACGTGGGAGATCCAGCGGGCGACGCCCTCCAGGCACAGGGCGAGCCGCTGCGGATCACGCTGGTGCGGCAGGGCTTCGGTGAGCAGGGCGACGGCGTCGACCTCACGGCTGCGCCACGTGCAGGCGATCTGGTCGGCCTGGAAGGAGCCGCGCCCGCCGAGGTCGCCCTCCGCGATCCAGTGCCGGGCGACGGTGACCGCGGTGCCGGGGTCGGCGTCGAGGACTTCCCTGACGCGGCGCTCGGAGGTGCCGAGGGCGGGGAAGGGGAAGTCGTCCTCGCCGGGATCGGGGTCGGCCCCGGCCTCGGCCAGTATGCGAACCATCGCGGGCGCGTAGGGAGGGCCTGAGCGCTCCGCGGCCAGCAGCGCGGCCACGTACCGCAGGGCGGGCATCCCGCTGTCGAGTGCGGCCCGCTCCCGGGCCTCGACGGCCGCCCGGTCGGCGTCGAGCAGGGCGAGGGCGGTCAGCGCGTCCGCGCGCACCTCCACGACCGGGTCGTCCTCGTACCGGCGGATCAGGTGCTCGACCACCGCCGGTCTCGCCGCCTCGTCCGCGGCGGTCGTGAGCCGGACGGCGGCACGGCGCACGGCCCGGGCGGGATCGTCCAGGAACGGCAGCAGGTCGGGCAGGACCGCCGCGACCCGTGCGCTCACCGCCCGCTCGACGGCGCTGGGCGACGCGCCGCGGTCCGTCATGTCGGCCAGCATCATCAGCAGCCAGTCGCGCTTGGCCCGGACGTGGGCGGCGGCGTGCGCGAGGAAGGGGACGGCCTCGATCGTGGCCGGGTAGACCGAGCCCTGGTGCAGGACACAGCTGAACAGCTCGCTCAGGGCTTCGTCGACCTGCTCGGGGTCGGCGGAGTACAGCGCGCGGATCAGGTCCGGGACGTCCTCCGCGCTGCCGTACGCGTGCGTCAGCGCGGCCCAGTCGACGGTGTCCAGTTCCTCGGGTGGTCTCATGAGCGCCGACCCTAATCACGGCCACTGACAGGTCCGCCGGCACGTCCGCCCGGACGCTACCGTGGGCCCCATGGAAATCTGGATCAATCCGGCCTGCTCCAAGTGCCGCAGCGCGATCAGCCTCCTGGACGCCGAAGGGGCCGAGTACACCGTCCGCCGCTACCTGGAGGACGTGCCGAGCGAGGACGAGATCAGGGCCGTACTCGACCGGCTCGGGCTGGAGCCGTGGGACATCACCCGGACCCAGGAGGCGGCCGCCAAGGAGCTGGGGCTCAAGGACTGGGCCCGGGACGCGAGTGCGCGGGACCGGTGGATCACGGCGCTCGCCGAGCACCCCAAGCTCATCCAGCGGCCGATCATCACGGCCGACGACGGAACGGCGCTGGTGGCCCGCACCGACGACGCCGTACAGGAGGCGCTGGCCAGGAGGAAGAGCTGAGCAGGGCTCAACTCCGCTGTGACGCAGGTTACTTCGGCGAACTCCCGTGACCGCTGAGTAACCTCGTTCGGCATCTCGTACATAGCGACGTACGCTCCCCTACCTCTTCAGGAGGCGCGCATGTCGCGCAGGAGAACTCTCAGCACGAAGAAGAAGCTCGCGGTGTTCGTCAGTGCCGCGGCAGTTGCGGGCGGCGGGGCCTTCGCGCTGGCGTCCACCTCGAACGCGGCGCCGCCCGCGAACAACGCCAAGACGCTGTCCGCCGCGAACTCGACCGTCTGCCAGGGACTGGCCACGGCCCACGGCAACAACGACAAGTTCATCGCGGACCAGAAGGCGAACCCGGACGCCCAGTCGGCGGCCCGGATCGCCAACCGCGAGGCGGTCATCAAGCAGATCGAGGTCCAGCAGAAGGCTGCCGGATGCACCGTTGGGGAGTCGGCTCAGGGCTCCCAGTCGGCGCAGGGCGGCCAGCAGGGCAACGGGAACCAGCAGGGCAACGCCAACGGTCAGGGCAACGCCAACGGTCAGGCCAACGCCGGCCAGCAGGGCAACGCGCAGCAGGGCGGTCAGCAGGCCGGCGCCGCGGGGAACGACAACGGCGGCGGTGCCGCCGCGGCCTCCGGCCAGCAGGTCTGCAAGGGCTCCACCGTCACGCTCTCCGGCGAGGGCGGCGCCCCGGCCGCGTCCAGCAACCAGTTCCCGGCCGGTACGACGCTGAAGGTCACCAACCTGGACAACAACAAGTCCACGACGGTGAAGGTCACCTCCGTCTCCGGCAGCTGTGTGCTGCTGAACAACGCGGCCTTCGAACAGGTCCGGGAGCCGGGCAAGTTCCTCATCCGCCGCGCCGTGATCGAGAAGGTGGGGTGAGGCTCAGCCGGCTGACAGGAAACCGGTGAGCCGGCGGGTCAGGTCGTCCGGTGCCGCCTGTGGCAGCGCGTGGTGCGAGACGTCCGCGAGGACGCCGGTCTCCACGCGCGGCAGCATCGCGGCGGCCCGCGCCGCCACCGTGGTGGGGTCATGGGTCCTGCTGTTCGCGGCCACGAGCAGCAGGACCGGCACGTCCAGGGCGCGCAGCGCGTCCGGGGCCGGGCGCGGGCTCGTCACCGGCCGTACGGCCGGGAAGCCGGCGGCCGCCTCCTGGAGGCGCAGCCAGTCCGGATCCAGGGGGACTCCCCCGGTCTCCCACTCCAGGAAGGCGCGGGCCCGGTGGGGCGCGGGCCGCAGCAGCATCGGCAGGGCGTGACAGAGGTACGCCGCCTTGAACCCGGCGAAGCACTGGGTCGGGTCCAGGAGGAACAGGCGGCGCACCCGCGCGGGTGAGCGCAGGGCGTGGTGCAGGGCCGTCCAGGCGCCGTACGAGTGCCCGCCCACGTCGGCCGACGTGACGCCCAGGCCGTCCAGCAGGGCGTCCAGCCAGGCAGCCAGGTCGGCGACCGTGCGGGGGTGGCGGTCGTCGGCCGTGGCGCTCAGACCGGGGGCGCCGATCAGGTCGGGGGCGTAGACCCGGCGGGTCCGGGCGAGGTCCGCCGCCTGGGCGTACCAGGACACGGAGGTCGCTCCGCCGCCGCCCGGCAGCAGGAGCAGCGGGGGCGCCTCGTGCGGGCCGCAGGCGTTGACGCGGGTCGCGCCGAAGGGCGTGGAGACCGTCAGCGCCTCGCGGTCCGCGGGCCATTTCGCCAGCACCTTGTCGTATGCGACCCGGAAGGCGTCGGCGTCGTACGCGCTCGTCCGTGGCACGGATGCACCCCCTATTATCTCGTTGAGCAAGATACTTGCCGAACGAGACGATACGCCCCGGAGGATGCGCATGCCCACCCCGTCCGAGATGGAGACCGTCCATCTGCTGCGCGCCGCCGTCGTCGAACTCGGCCTGCACAGCGCCCGGTTCGCGAGCCGCAACGGTATGCACCCGACCGACGTGCGCGCCCTGATCGCGCTGATGGACGCCCGGCGCGCGGGCGAGGAGACGACCGCCGGGCGGCTCGGGGCGGAGCTGGGGCTCAACTCGGCGGGGACGACGGCACTCGTCGACCGGCTGGAACGGGCCGGACATGTGCGGCGGGTACGCGGGCAGCGGGACCGGCGGCGGGTCGTGATCGAGGTGGAGGACCGCGCGGTCGAACTGGGCCAGGCGTTCTTCGGGCCGCTCATCCAGCGCTCGGTCGAACTGCTGCGCGGATACGACGAGGGGCAGCGGGCAGCGATCCGAGACTTCCTCGACGGCGTCCGGCAAGCGGCGGCCGAGGGCCGGGACTGAGCGCCACGGCGAGCCGGAACCGGGCCCCGCGGCACGGCCCAGCGGCCCCTTTACCCCGCCCCATCCCATCTCACAACGTGATCCGCGGCACAGAATGCCCAGGTAACACGGGGTTCACATACGGGCAACGGACGGGAAATCGCCTGTTGACAGGCTGCCGGGCAGATCGACGCGGCGCCCTGGTGCCGCAGCGCCGCAGCACACACGTTGCAGCACCCGCAGCACCCGCACCGAGTGCGCCCGACCACCCCCGAAGGATGTGGCCCCCGTGACCTTCAAGGCTGAGTACATCTGGATCGACGGCACCCAGCCGACGGCCAAGCTTCGTTCCAAGACGAAGATCATCACGGGTGCTCCGGCCGGTCTCGAGTCGCTCCCGATCTGGGGCTTCGACGGCTCCTCCACCAACCAGGCCGAGGGCCACTCCTCGGACCGCGTGCTCAAGCCGGTCTTCACCTGCCCGGACCCGATCCGCGGCGGCGACGACATCCTGGTGCTGTGCGAGGTCCTCGACATCGACATGACCCCGCACGCGTCCAACACGCGTGCCGCGCTGGCCGAGGTCGCCGAGCGGTTCGCCGCGCAGGAGCCGATCTTCGGCATCGAGCAGGAGTACACCTTCTTCGACGGCGCCCGCCCGCTCGGCTTCCCCGAGGGCGGCTTCCCGGCCCCGCAGGGCGGCTACTACTGCGGTGTCGGCGCCGACGAGATCTTCGGCCGCGAGATCGTCGAGGCCCACCTGGAGAACTGCCTGAAGGCGGGTCTGGGCATCTCCGGCATCAACGCCGAGGTCATGCCGGGCCAGTGGGAGTTCCAGGTCGGCCCGCTCTCCCCGCTGGAAGTCTCCGACCAGCTGTGGGTGGCCCGTTGGCTGCTGTACCGCACCGCCGAGGACTTCGGCGTCTCCGCGACCCTCGACCCCAAGCCGGTCAAGGGCGACTGGAACGGCGCGGGCGCGCACACCAACTTCTCCACCAAGGCGATGCGCGAGGGCTACGACGCCATCATCACCGCCTGCGAGTCCCTCGGTGAGGGCTCCAAGCCGCTGGACCACGTCAAGAACTACGGCGCCGGCATCGACGACCGCCTGACCGGTCTGCACGAGACCGCCCCGTGGGACAAGTACTCCTACGGCGTCTCCGACCGCGGCGCCTCGGTCCGTATCCCGTGGCAGGTCGAGAAGGACGGCAAGGGCTACATCGAGGACCGCCGCCCGAACGCCAACGTCGACCCGTACGTGGTGACCCGCCTCCTGGTGGACACCTGCTGCTCCGCCCTGGAGAAGGCCGGCCAGGTCTGATCCGGGCCTGAACCAGGCCTGATCCACGCCTGATCCCCAAGCACGCCAGGGGCGTTCACCGTGACGGTGGGCGCCCCTTCGCTGTGTCACGGGAGTGTCCGACCAGTGAAAGGAGGGTCCGCTCCCGCCCCTCCGTCTGCTTCAATGGGGGCATGGCCAGCTTCCAGAAGTACACAGCGACGGGTCGCCATGACCTCGAGCCGTTCTGGCCTTCCCGTCAGCACCACGACTTCGACCGGCTGTGTTGCCGCGCGACGAGCGCGCGGGCCCTCTGAAGCCGTACACCCCGGTCTTCGGCCGCCGCGCACCGACGTACGTCCTCCGACGGACCTTCGCGCGAAAGAGCTGACCTCTCATGGCGACCTCCCGTTCCCTTTCCGGTACTTCCACCCTCACCGCCCCGACCCCGGCGAACGCCGCCCGGCACCGACTGCGGGCCGTCGACCGGGACGAGGTGGTCGACGTGGCCGACTTCCTGCCGCCGGGCGCCACCTGGCTGCCCGCGCCGCAGCACACCCTGCCCACCCTCCCCGGCCGGCCGCCGATGGTCGGCTACCTGGTGCTGGTCCCGGCCGACCAGCAGCCCCCGTTCCTGCCGGTCGCGGTCCCGGACCGGCCGGAGACCGAGGAGACCGCGGAGACCGGCGCCGCCGAACCGCTGGTGCGGATCGACTCCACGCGGCGCACCGCCCGCGTCGACGGCCGCGAACTCGACCTCACCTACCTGGAGTTCGAACTGCTCGCCCACCTGGTCGCGCACCCCCACCGGGTGCACACCCGCGACCAGCTGGTCACCACCGTGTGGGGCTACGGCCACGTCGGCGACGGCCGCACCGTGGACGTCCACATCGCCCGGCTGCGCCGCAAGCTGGGCGCCGAGCACCGCCAGGCGATCCAGACCGTGCGCCGGGTCGGTTACAAGTACACCCCGCCGACCGGGCGTTGATCGTCTGCTGAGAGCAGAGTCCCGTTCCGTTCCACGGCCCCGGCGGGCAGAGTCACCCGTATGAGACTTCTGATGCTGGGTGGTACGGAGTTCGCCGGGCGGGCCGTCGTGGAGGCGGCCCTCGGGCGGGGCTGGGACGTCACCGTCCTCAACCGGGGACGGCACGAACCCCTGCCGGGGACGACGGCGTTGCGTGGCGACCGCACCGCGCCCGACGGGCTCGCCGCCCTGGCCGGGGGCGAGTGGGACGTCGTCGTCGACACCTGGTCGCGGGCGCCGCGCGCGGTGCGGGACGCGGCGCGGCTGCTGCGGGACCGCGCCGAACGGTATGTGTACGTGTCGACCTGCTCGGTGTACGCGTGGGCCCCGCCCGCCGGGTACACCGAGGACGCGCCGCTGGTCGAGGGCGCCGCGGCCGACGCGGAGCAGACCGAGTACCCGCAGGACAAGCGGGGCGGCGAGCTGGCCGTGCTGGACGCCTTCGGCGCGGACCGCTCGCTGCTCGTGCGGGCGGGGCTGATCCTCGGGCCGTACGAGAACATCGGCCGGCTGCCCTGGTGGCTGACCCGGATCGCCCGGGGCGGACCCGTGCTGGCGCCCGGCCCGCGGGACCTGCCCCTGCAGTACGTCGACGTCCGCGACCTCGCCGATTGGATCCTCGACGCGGCCGGGGCGGGGCTGAGCGGGCCGTACAACCTGCTGAGCCCGCAGGGGCACGCCACGATGGGCGAGCTGCTCGACGCGTGCGTGAGCGCGACCGGCGCGGACGCCGAGCTGCGCTGGACCGACCCGGACGCCGTACTCGCCGCGGGCATCGAGCCGTGGACCCAGCTGCCCGTGTGGGTGCCGCCGGGGACCGACATGCACGACGCCCTGCACGCCGCGGACGTCTCGCGGGCCGTCGGGGCGGGCCTGCGCTGCCGGCCCGTGACCGAGACCGTGGCCGACACCTGGGCCTGGCTGAAGTCGATCGGCGGCACCGCGCCACAGCGCCCGGACCGTCCGCCGGTGGGGCTGGACCCGACGGTGGAGGCGAAGGTGCTGGCGGACGCCGACGGTGTACCTGGCACCACCCCCTGACGTGGGCCTTCGCCCCGTGACCGGGGCCGTCGGGTCCGCGAGACTTGTGGCATGAACACCGACACGAAGAGCAGCGGGGTCCGTGCGCGGACCCGGGAGACAGCACTGGCCGCCGTTCAGGGACTGACACTTGCGGTGGCCGTGCTGCCCATGTCCGTGCTGTTCCTCGTCCTGACTCTGGTCTCCGTCGCGCTCGTCCCGGTCGGCGTCGGCCTCGTCACGACTCCGGCGATCCTGACCGGGGTGCGCGCCCTCGCGGACAAGCGCCGGGAGCTCGCGGCGGAGTGGTGCGGGGTGCGGATCCCGTCCGCCTACGAGCCCGTCCCGGCCGGCGCGAACCCCTGGACGCGCACCTTCACCCTGCTGCGCGACCCGCAGGTGCGGCGGGACGTGCTGTGGCTGCCGGTGGACATGACGGCCGGGTTCGTCACGGCGCTGCTCCCGGCCGTGCTCTTCCTGTATCCCTTCGAGGGGTTCGCGGTGGCGGCCGGGCTGTGGCGGGTGCTCGACGACGGCCAGACCTACTGGTACGGCTTCGTGCCGGTCACCGACCAGCCGACCGCGCTCGGCGCCGCCGCCACCGCGGCCGTCCTGCTGGTCGCCGCCTACCGCCTCACGCCGCGCCTGCTGAAGGCCCACTTCACGCTCACCCGGGCCGTGCTCGACACCGGCCGGGGCGAACTCGTCGAGCGGGTACGCGTGTTGACCGAGACCCGGCGCGACGCCGTCGACACCTCCGCCGCCGAGCTGCGCCGCATCGAACGGGACCTGCACGACGGGGCGCAGGCCCGGCTGGTCGCGATGGGCATGGACCTCGGCACGATCGAGATGCTGCTCGACAAGGACCCCGCGCAGGCGAAGCAGCTGCTGTCCCAGGCCCGCCGGAACTCCGTCGAGGCCCTGGAGGAGCTGCGCGACCTGGTCCGGGGCATCCATCCGCCGGTGCTGGCCGAGCGCGGACTCGGCGACGCCGTAAAGGCGTTGGCGCTACGGCTGCCCCTGCCGAGTGAGGTGACCGTGGACCTGACCGGCCGGGCGGACGCGCCGGTCGAGTCGGCCGCCTACTTCGCGGTCAGCGAGGTGCTCACCAACGCCGTCAAGCACTCCGGCGCCGACCGGGTCTGGGTGGACCTGGACCACACCGACGGGATGCTGCGGATCACGGTCACCGACAACGGCAGGGGCGGCGCCACGGTCGGCGCGGGCTCGGGGCTCGCCGGGGTCGAGCGGCGACTGGGTACATTCGACGGCGTCCTGGCCGTCAGCAGCCCCGCGGGCGGTCCCACCCTGGTGACCATGGAGATCCCGTGCGCGTTGTCCTAGCCGAAGACCTCTTCCTGCTGCGCGACGGCCTGGTCCGGATGCTGGAGGCCTACGGCTTCGAGATCGCGGCGGCCGTCGAGTCCGGCCCCGAACTCACCCGGGCGCTGGCCGAGTTGGAGCCGGACGTCGCCGTGGTCGACGTGCGCCTCCCGCCCACGCACACCGACGAGGGCCTGCAGTGCGCGCTGCACGCCCGCCGGGAGCGGCCCGGGCTGCCGGTGCTGGTCCTCTCTCAGCACGTCGAGCAGCTGTACGCGCGCGAGCTGCTTGCCGACGGCACCGGCGGCGTCGGCTATCTGCTGAAGGACCGGGTCTTCGACGCCGAGCAGTTCGTGGACGCCGTACGACGGGTCGCGGCGGGCGGTACGGCGATGGACCCGCAGGTCATCCAGCAGCTGCTGTCCCGCAGGGCGGCCGCGGACCGCCCCCTCGGCAACCTCACCCCGCGCGAGCTGGAGGTGCTGGAGCTGATGGCACAGGGCCGCTCGAACGCGGCGATCGCGGCACAACTGGTGGTGACGGAACGGGCCATCGCAAAGCACACCTCCAACATCTTCACCAAACTGGGCCTGGAGGTCTCGGACGACGACAACCGCCGCGTCCTGGCGGTCCTGGCCTACCTGGACCGCGACCGCTGAACCGTCATGCCGAACCGTAATCCGGAACACGTTAACTTCCGCTGCTCACAGGCCATTTGACGCCCTGGGCACCGTGATCCTCCGACGAAATCTGTGGGACGGCTGAACACCACTGAGGCGGCGTCCGTATGGAAGGACGCCGCTTCACTCCTGTCGGGCGCCTCGATGCTGCCCCGCAAGGAAGTCAGAGGAGTTCCATGGGACGCAACACACGAAAACGCCGTACGCCGCTGGCCACCAAGGCCATTGCCGCATCGGCGGCCCTAGCGCTCGGTGGGGGCGGGCTGATCTGGGCCAACTTCTATGCCTCGGCCCACGAGTCCAACAACCAGTCGTGGGGAGGCAACCAGACCAAGGCCGCGACGGCGCAGGTCGCGACGATCTCCTGCCCGGACGTCGGGCAGAAGCTGACGAACGTGCCGGCCCAGGCCCGTACCGAGGTGGCCGGGGAGCTGGCGAACCTCGACCGGCAGATCACCGACGCCTACCAGCGGCTGGCGACCACGCGGGACGCGCAGGCCAGGGACGCGAGCTTCGTGCAGAACTCCATCCTGCAGCCGCTCAAGGACCGGCGGCAGGCGATCCTCGACCGGATCAAGCTGGAGATCACCCGCGTCGGCGGCACCGCGCCGGCCGATCTGAACACCCTCGCCACCTGTACCGGCAGCCCCGCCAACCAGACCAACGCCGGCGGCCAGACCGGCACGGGCGACCAGCAGAACAACACCGGTGGTCAGCAGCAGACCGGCGGGCAGCAGCAGACGGGTGGCCAGCAGCAGGGCGGCCAGCAGCAAGGCGGCCAGCAGCAGGGTGGCGGGCAGCAGCAGGGCGGGCAGGCCGGCAACGGTCCGGTCGCGGCCGACTTCGTGGACATCACCAAGGTCCAGCCGAACGTGCCGGCCAAGCCGGCCAGGAACGGCAACGCGTCGACCGGTACGTTCACCACGCGCTGCGGCGTGAACGCCAACAAGAACCACAACACCGACAACGTGATCGTGGCGCCCGGCGTGGCCAACGGCGCGCACCACCTGCACGACTACGTCGGCAACCAGAAGGTCAACGCGTTCTCCAGCAACCAGACGTTCCTGCAGGGCGGCACCAGCTGCCAGAACCGGAACGACCTGTCGTCGTACTACTGGCCCGTGGTCCGCGTCCAGGACGGCACGCAGGACTTCGACCAGAACAAGGACGGCGGCGGCAAGGAGGGCAACGTCGGCAAGATCCTGACGCCGGTGCGGGCCCAGATCAAGTACGTGGGCAGCCCGACCAGCAAGGTCGTGGCGATGCCGCAGTTCCTGCGGATCATCACCGGTGACGCCAAGACCACCACCAACGGTCTGGCCAACGCCAACGCGCACTGGAGCTGCACCGGCTTCGAGAACAAGGTGCAGCTGACCACGCAGTACCCGATCTGCCCGCAGGGCAGCCAGGTGGTGCGCACGTTCGCCTTCCAGAGCTGCTGGGACGGGCAGAACATCGACAGCGCCAACCACCGCACGCACGTGGCCTTCGCGGACGCCAACGGCAACTGCCAGAACGGCTTCAAGGCGATCCCGCAGCTCACGATGCGACTGGTGTACAACATCACCCCGCCGACCATCCAGAACGGCCAGGTGAAGAACGCCTACGCGGTGGACGGGTTCCCGGAGCAGCTGCACAAGCCGGCCACCGACCACGACGACTTCATCAGCGTCACGACCGGCGGCCTGGCGAACAAGATCGCCAACTGCATCAACACCGGACAGCGCTGCGCGTAGTCACCCCCCGGGAAAGCGGGCGGTGGGAATCTCCCACCGCCCGCTTTTCGTGTGCCCGAGCCAGGTCAGCCGCCGTGGGCGTGGGCGTGGTGGTTGGCGCCGACCTCGACGTCGCCGCCGAGGGTGGTGCGCAGTGCCTTGACGACGCCGTCGTCGCCGACGGCCACCCACTTGCGGCCGACGAGGTAGTAACCGCCGTAGTCCTTGGCGTCGTTGATCCACTCGCGCTGGCCGCGGTCGGTGGCGAAGGTGGCGAGGACGAACCTGCCGTCGCCGTTGCGGCACAGGGCCTGGCGGATCTCGTCGGCGTCGGTCTGCATGTTCGGCTTGCACTTCACCTCGGCGGCCAGGCTCTCCAGGCTGCCGGTGGCGGTGGGCGGCACCGCCTCGGTGTCGCCGCCCGCTCCGCAGCCCGCCAGCGTGAGTGCCGCCGCGCCGGCGAGCAGCGCCCTTGTCAACCTCATCCGTTCCTCCGGTCCTGGTGGGCCAAGCATGCCGCAGTCCTTTCGGATACGGCTCCGGGGCGGGCTGTGCTCAAATCCGATGCCGGGGTGGGCACGTGTGTGCGAGGGTGTGCCGGTGAACCGAGACTGGGAAGATCGTGTGGCCGCCGCCTGGGCCACCTTCGACGAGTACCCCGAGGAGCGGGCGGCCGAGTTCCGCGCCCTGATCGACACGCTCGTCGCCGAGCTCCCGGACGGCAGCCCGCTGGGCCCGTTCGAGCAGGCCTGCGCCTGGGACTCCACCGGGCACTCGGACAAGGCGGCGCCGCTGTACCGGGAGGCGCTGGCGCGCGGCCTGGACGGCTACAAGGGGCGCCGGGCCAAGATCCAGCTGTCGTCCTCACTGCGGAACATCGGGCAGGCGGAGGAGGGCGTCAAGCTGCTCACCCCCGAACTGGACGCACCATCCGACGAGTTGGACGACGCGGTACGGGCGTGTCTCGCCCTGTGTCTGTCGAGCCTGGGCCGCGACCGCGAGGGGCTGTCCCTCGTACTCGGCGCTCTGGCCCCTCATCTGCCCCGCTACCAGCGGTCGATGGCCAACTACGCGCGGGCGCTGGTCGATCCGGAGGCGTGAGTCATCCGCTTGGCGGTGACCAATCAACGGCTCGCTCGTTTTCCCGAACGTGCAGTCACAGGATGTAGCCCAGCGTCACACACGTGCCTCCGCCGGGGCCGATGGCCCGGTCGTCGACGTCGAGCAGGCCGAGGCCGCGCTCGTCGAGCACTACCCACGGCTGGTCCGGCTCGCCTACCTGGTGCTGCCACCGGGCCTGGGCCGGGGGCGCCGGGTGCTGACCGCACACGCCCTGGTCCAGCGCGCCCTGCCCCGGGGCCGCAAGCAGACGCCGCTGATCCCGGCGCAGGCCACCGGCCGGGACGGCGACCCCGGGTACGGCTTCGTCCGCCTGAGGGTGCTGCGTACGGCCCTGGAGGCGGCCCGCCCGCGCAAGGGCCTGCCCACGCGCGCGCAGCTGCCGGCGCCGCTGCCCCGGGTGTGGGGCCTGCGGCTGTTCCCGCGCTCCGGCGGCGCCGACGAACTCGCCCTGGACCAGCGGCTGTCCGCGCTGTCCGGTGCCGCCCGCGCCGCGTACGTGCTGCGCGGTCTGGAGGGGCTGACCGACCCCGACGTGCGCAAGGTCCTCAAGGCGGCCGGGGTCACCCGACCCGAGAAGGCGCTGGCCGAGGCGAACAGCGTGCCCGAGCAGTACACGCTGCTGGCCTCGTCCGAGTTCGACGCCTGCTCGCTCCAGGCCCGCCCCACCGACCTGATGCGCCGCCGCCAGCACAGCAAGGCGGCGCTCGCCGCGGCCGCCGCGCTCGCGGTGTGCGGTGCGCTGGTCGCGATGCCGGGCGGGGGCTGGGGCCCGGACGGCGCCGCGGCGCCGGTCTACGCGGAGAACCCGGCCGCCGAGGCCGCCCTGGACCCCGGCAAGCTCGTCCGGGTCGCCCCCACCGCCTGGGAGTCCTCGGCGCGCACCGACTTCTCCGTGTGGCCCGCGCGCGGCCCGCTCACCGGGGACAAGGAGCTGCTGCGCCGCGCCCTAGCCGTCTGGGCCCGCCCGGGCGGGACGGTGCGCGTCTCGGCGACCCCCGGCACCCAGACCGGGGGCCCGGCGGGCCCGCCCCAGCTGCTGTACGCGGGCGAGGTCGACAACGCGCGCGTGGTGATCCTCTACGACGGCCTGCGCATCGCCCGCTACGCCGAGCCGGCGGACGGCACCGAGGGCGCGGCGCTCGACTTCGCCCGTGTCGACGGGGCGAGCGGCGCGGAGGCGAGCGCGCTGGTGCTCGGCCGGTCCGACGGCAACGTCCGCTATCTGACGGCGCCCTGGGTGAAGAAGGCCGCCGAGCGGGATCTGATGAAGCCGGACGCGACGCCGACCGCGCTCGCCCTGACCGACGGCGTGACCGCGTCGATGGACAGCCCGGCGCTGCGCTCCGGCGGCTGCACCTCCTGGGACGTGCTCCAGCTGACCGGCGCCGACGGCACCCGGCTCGCCACCGACCTCGGCGAGCTGGTGCCCGCCCATCTCACCGCCGGGCGGCCGGGCCGGACCGGTGAGGCGTCCGGTGCGGAGGGGCTGCGGGACTGGGCGCCGTTCGCCTGCTCGCTGGCCGTGGCGCGCTCCGCCGGGGTGCGCAGCGTGAACGCGTGGGCGTACGCGCAGCAGCCGCTGCCGGACGCGAGCGGCAGCGGGGAGTGGGTGTGCACGCGCGCCGAGACGTGGCGCGGCGACGGCACGGCCGCGCTGGCGCAGTTCCGGACGCCGGGCGGGCCGGTGGGGGCGGTCGTGGCCAAGGCGACGGACGTGCCGGCGTGCGGTCCGCGCGACCCGCATGTGCTGGCCGGGGTGCTGTGGAAGTCGAAGGCCGGGAACTGGTACCTGCTGGCCGCGGGCAGCAAGGAGACGTCGTCGATCCGGTCGACGGGTGGGGTCACGGCGTCCGGGCAGGGGCCGTTGCTGGCGGCTCGCGCCGAGCAGGGGGCCCGGGCCGACCTCGAGGGGACGCTCGCGGACGGGCGGCGGATCAGCGGGTTGCGATAGGCACGGCGTCGGCGTCATCGGTGTCGTCGGCGCCGGCATCGGCGGTGTCGGCACCGGCGACCGCTTGGTGACACTGATGTAAACAAGGCCGTCCGCAGGGGTTCTCAGACAGCCTACCCATCAGTACATTGACGCCATGTCTAACACGCAGGCCCGGCCGGTGGAGTCCGAGCGCATCCCGCTCAAGGCCCGCAACGTGTCCTTCTCGTGGGAGGACACGCCGCTGCACTGGGTGCCCGGCGATCCGTTCACCACGCACACCATCAACGTGCTGCACCTGCTGCTGCCCGCCGGCGAGCGGTGGTTCGTGCATGTGTACAAGCAGGTGCTGCCGCTCATCCGGGACGACCGGCTCCGCGAGGACGTGCTCGGCTTCATCGGGCAGGAGGCGATGCACTCCCAGGCCCACGACGAGGTGCTGCCGCACCTGCGCGAGCGGGGCCTCGACCCGACGCCGTACACCGCACAGGTCGACTGGTTCTTCGAGAAGCTGCTCGGCGACCGCACGCTGCCCCCGGGGAAGGCGCGTCGCTGGTGGCTGCTGGAGCGGGTCGCGCTGATCGCGGCCATCGAGCACTACACCGCCTTCCTCGGCGACTGGGTGCTCAACGCGGCCGAGCTGGACCGGCGCGGCGCCGACCCGACCATGCTGGACCTGCTGCGCTGGCACGGCGCCGAGGAGGTCGAGCACCGCTCGGTCGCCTTCGACCTCTTCCTGCACGTCGACGGCAGCTACCGGCGCCGGGTGCGCACCTGGGCGCTGGCCTTCTCGGCGCTGGTGTTCCTGTGGCAGCGCGGGGCCCGCTTCTTCATGGAGAACGACCCGAGCCTGGTGGACGGCAAGGCCTCGTTCACGGAGTTCTACCGCAGCGGCCGCCGGGGCACCCTGCCCTCGACCGGCGCCATGCTCAGGTCCATCCCCCGCTATCTGAACCACGCCTATCACCCCTCCCAGGAGGGCTCCACCGCCCAGGCGGTCGCCTACCTGGCCTCCTCCCCCGCCGCGCTCGCCGCGGAGAAGGCGGTGCGGTGATGCCGAAGCTGCGTACCGTCGCGCTCGTCGCGGGCGCCGCCCTGCTGACCCGGCGGGCCCTGCGGCGCCGCATCCAGGCGTCGCCGCTGTGGCCGATGCCCGCGCTGGAGGAGCCGACCTCGGGCCGGCCTCGCTCACGGGCGCTGAGGCTGCTGGTGACCTCGCACGAGACGGCGGCCGACGGGGTCGCGCAACTCCGGCTCGAGGGCTCGGAGTTGCCCCGCTGGGAGCCCGGTGCGCATCTCGACGTCGTGCTGCCGTCGGGGCTCGTGCGGCAGTACTCGCTGTGCGGCGACCCGGAGGACACCTCGTCGTACACCGTCGCGATCCGGCTCGTCGAGGACGGGCGGGGCGGCTCGCGTGAGGCGCACGAGCAGGTGACGGAGGGCATGGAGCTGGAGGTGCGCGGGCCCCGGAACCGCTTCCCGCTGGTCGAGGCGCCGTCGTACGTCTTCGTCGCGGGCGGTATCGGCATCACCCCGCTGCTGCCGATGCTGCGGGCGCTTCCCGAAGGCACGGACTGGCGGCTGCTGTACGCCGGTCGGACGCGGGCGTCGATGCCGTTCCTGGAGGAGGTCGAGAAGCTGGGCGGGGACCGGGTGACCGTGGTGGAGGGGCGGCCCGATCTCGACGCGCTGCGGGTGCCGGAGGGAGCCGTCGTCTACTGCTGCGGGCCGGAGGGGCTCATGTCAGCCGTCGAGGAACGCTTCCCGGAGGTCCGCCTCGAACGGTTCGCACCGCGCACCTCCGCCGACGGCAACCACGAGTTCGAGGTCGAACTGCGCCGCAGCGGACGGACCTTGACGGTCCCGGCCGGCTCCACCGTGCTGGCCGCCGTGCGCCGGGAACTGCCCGACACCGCCTACTCCTGCGCGCAGGGCTTCTGCGGGACCTGCCAACAGCGGGTGCTGGAGGGCGAGGTGGATCACCGGGACGAGCTGCTGACGGATGCGGAACGGCACGAGTCGATGCTGATCTGCGTATCGCGGGCCCGGAGCGATCGCTTGGTGCTCGACATGTGAACACGGGGGGCCGAATCCGGTCGGTAAGGTGTTCGCATGAGTACCGGGGTTCGCCGCAGGATGGGCGTCGAGGAGCGGCGGCAGCAGCTGATCGGCGTCGCCCTCGACCTGTTCAGCCGACGTTCGCCCGACGAGGTCTCCATCGACGAGATAGCGTCGGCGGCGGGCATCTCGCGCCCGCTGGTCTACCACTACTTCCCCGGCAAACTCAGCCTGTACGAGGCCGCGTTGAAGCGTGCCTCGCAGGATCTGGCGGCCCGGTTCGCGGAGCCGCACGAGGGCCCGCTGGGCGCCAGGCTGCTGCGGGTGATGCGCCGCTACTTCGACTTCGTGGACGAGCACGGGCCCGGTTTCTCCGCGCTGATGCGCGGCGGCCCGGCGGTCTCCGCGGACGGGGTCGGCGCGAAGGACCACGTCTCGGCGACCAACGCCCTCATCGACTCCGTACGACAGGCCGCCTACGAGCAGATCCTCTCGCACCTGGGCGTCACCGCCGCGCCCCCGCGCCTCGAGCTGGTCGTCCGCTCCTGGATCTCGCTCGCCGAGTCGACGGCGCTGATCTGGCTGGACGGCCGGCGCATCCCGCGCGGCGAGCTCGAACTCCAGCTCGTGCACGACTTCGCCGCGCTGGCGGCGGTCAGCGCCGCCTACGACGAGGAGATGGCCGCCCTGCTGCGCACCATGGTCAAGGACGAGCCGGCCGACGGCCCCTTCGCGGAGCTCGTCGGCCGGCTGCTGTCCCTGGCGCCCTGAGGGCCCGCCGGATCCGCTACCGGTCGAACTTCCGGTACGACGGATCCAGCTCGCGGACCTCGGCGGAGGCGTGCAGGGTGACCCCGTCCTCCGCCGCCACATGCGTGCGGAGCAGCTCCAGCACGGCCTCCGTCAGCCTCGCCTCGGTCTCCTCGCTGCGTCCGGCGAGCAGACCGATGGTCACGTGGACGATGGCGGGCTGCCGGTCCATCGGCTCGTATCCGTAGGCGGAGAGCCCGTCCCGGAACAGCGTCTTGCAGGCCTCCGGCTTGGCCGCCGCGATCTCGACGACCGTTTCGTGCAGGGCCCGGGCGAAGCCGTCCATGTCGAAGGCGTCCGAGTCCTCCAGCACGGCGGTGTAGTCGACGGTGATCTGCGGCATGGGCACTCCTGTTCTACGACGACGGACCGACCCTACTTCGCCGCCCGGGTGAACACCGCCACGGTCCGCGCCGGGACGGTGAAGGTGCCCGAGCCGGCCGCGTAGGAGGAGGTCTTCACCACCTCGTCCGCGCCGGCCGCCTGCACCGGGTGCAGCGTGTACGGCGTCCCGGCGAGGGTGCCGACGTGCTGCTCCTGCGCCTGCGGGGTGGCGTTGAAGACGACGACGAGGTCACCGAGCTTCATGGTGATCACGCCGGGCGTCTCGTCCTTGCCGGACAGCGGGAAGGACAGCTGGTCCTGCACCTGCGTGGCCGTGCCGAGGGAGAACGCGTGCTCGGTCGTACGGATCCTCAGCAGGTCCTGGTAGGCGGCCGAGGCGCCGGTGATCTGCGGGCAGCCGACCTTGACCGTGCCGAGCAGCGGCTTGGCGTAGGTCCACTTGGACTGGTTGTCGGCGGCCGGGGGCAGCCCGCGGCCGAAGCCGTTGCCGTCGGCGCAGTTCCAGTGGATGGCGTTGAACCAGTCGCCGCTGTCGAAGGAGTTGCGGTCCAGCGACTTCGAGCGGAGCAGGTCGGTGCCCGCCTGGGAGAGG
The DNA here is from genome assembly GCF_040643735.1 of Streptomyces sp. NPDC047085. Classification (NCBI taxonomy): domain Bacteria; kingdom Bacillati; phylum Actinomycetota; class Actinomycetes; order Kitasatosporales; family Streptomycetaceae; genus Streptomyces; species Streptomyces sp. NPDC047085. The sequence continues at coordinate 789,120 of NZ_JBEYUW010000001.1, read as the reverse complement.
GCCGGGCCCTGCGAGAGGGCGGCCGTGGCCATCGCCAGGACCTGCATGCGGGCCCGGTCGGACGCGGAGGTGTCCTTCGGGAGCTTGTAGGTCAGGGCGTCGAACAGCGACTCGTTGTCGTGCGCGTCCACGTAGGCGAGGGCGTCGCCGGGCGCGTCCGCGTAGCCGGCCGGGGCGCCGTTGTAGTCGACCTCGGAGCCGCCCACCTCCTTGCCGTCGGTGTCGGTGAACCGGTACTTCGCGAGGTTGCCGCTCAGGCCGACCTTGATCAGGTCCTGGTAGTGCAGCAGCCGGGCCTTCTGCTCGGCCGACGTGCCGTTCGCCGCCGATCCGTTGGGGTCGGTGTACAGCCCCGACGCGAAGCCCTGGATGCCGGGGTCCGAGTCGAAGGGGCCGCCGCCGCGCACGGCGTCACGGGCGCGGTCGGAGAAGGTGGCGATGCCGGTTCCGGCCATGTTCGCCTGCGTGGCCTGCACGAACCGGGCGTCGTTGGCGACCTCCCCGAAGTTCCAGCCCTCGCCGTACAGGATGATCTTCTTGCCGTCGACGCCGTCCTTGTCGAGGGTCAGCGCGTCGAGGGCCTTCCTGACCGCGAGGATGTTGGCCTTCGGGTGGTGGCCCATGAGGTCGAAGCGGAAGCCGTCGACCTTGTACTCCTTGGCCCAGGTGACGATCGAGTCCACGACCAGCTTGCCCATCATGGCGTTCTCGGGCGCGGTGTTGGCGCAGCAGGTGCTGTTGGCCACGCTGCCGTCGGCGAGGAGCCGCTGGTAGTAGCCGGGCACGACCTTGTCGAGGACGGAGGTGTCGGCCTGGCCGCCGGCCGCCGTGTGGTTGTAGACGACGTCCATCACGACCCGGAGGCCGTCCTGGTTGAGCGCCTTGACCATCTGGCGGAACTGGACGGTACGGGCGGTGCCGTCGGGGTCGGTGGCGTACGAGCCCTCGGGGACCGTGTAGTGGTACGGGTCGTAGCCCCAGTTGTAGGCGTCCTTCGCGGCGATCTTCGCCACGCACTCCTGCTGCTTGTCGGAGTCGGCCGCGTACGAGGCCAGGTCGCAGTCGGTGGTGGCCTGGTCGGCCTTCTTCTCGGGGATGGTGGCGATGTCGAAGGCCGGCAGCAGGTGCACGTACGAGGTGCCCGACTTCGCCAGCTCACGCAGGTGCTTCGAGCCGTCGCTGTCCTTGTCGGTGAAGGCCAGGTAGGTCCCCGGGTGCTTCGAGGTGGCGTCCCCGACGGAGAAGTCCCGGATGTGCAGCTCCTGGATCTGCGCGTCCTTCAGCGGTACGGCCTTGGGCTTGCGCAGGCCCGACCAGCCGCTCGGGGCGAGGGCCTTGTCGTTCAGGTCGACGACGAGGCTGCGCTCGGAGTTCGCGGTCAGGGCGACCGAGTAGGGGTCGGTCACCTTGTTGGTGACCATCTTGCGGACGCTGGGCGCCCAGACCTTCACGACGTACCGGTAGGGCTTGCCCTTCCAGGAGGCGGGGCCGGTGACGGACCACACGCCGGTCGTGCTGTCCCGATGCATCTTCACGGCCGTGCCGTCGAGGTCCAGGTGGACGGACTGGGCCGTCGGCGCCCACACGGACAGGGTCGGCCTGCCGTCGTGGAAGACCGGCCCGAGGGCGGCCTTCGTCGCGCCGGGGTACAGGTCGTCCAGGACCCCGGCGATCTGCACACCGGTCGCGGCCAGCACCGCGCCGTTCGCGGCACGCTGGGAGGCGACGAGCTGCCCGCCGAGGGCCGAGCGCACCCGGTCCCGGTCGCGCGGGTCGACGGCCCAGGCGGTGTAGTCCTTCAGGTGCGGGAACTTCGCCTTCTGGGCGTCGGTGAGCGTGGTCTTCGACAGGCGCAGCCAGCGCTCGTCGTCACTGGTCAGCGTGCCGCCCTTGGCGACGATGGAGCCGTCGTGGGAGGAGAGCAGCTGGGTGGAGGCGGCGCCGTCGGCGCCGTTCCAGGCGAGGGTGTTCCGGTCGATCCAGACCGCCTTGGAGGTGGTCAGGTCGACGGCGGCCGCGCTGCCCGCGGGCTGCGGCAGCAGGTACTTCTCCTGGCCGTTCAAGAGCCACACCTCGTGGCCGTTGGCCTTGAGGTCCAGGGACTGGTCGGTGGGCAGGTCCTTGTCGTCGCCCTTGTGGACGATGTAGCTGAGGCTGGTGGCACCCTCGGTGAGCGGCACCTCGAAGACCGCGCCATAGGCATCAGTCTTCACCGGCTTCAGCGGGTTCGACCAGTCGGTGGGGTTCGCGGCACCCGTCCAGACGTGCAGGCCCCAGCCGTCGTAGTTCCCGTCGGCCCGGTGGTAGTGGATGACCGCCTTGGTCGTGTCCTGCGCGGGATAGTCGGGCCGCTGGGTCAGGACGTCGGCCTTGCCCTGCTCGACCCAGATCTCACCCGTCCTGGTGACGTCGATGGACCGGTCGGCGGAGACGTCCTTGTTGCCGTCCTTGTCGATGACCAGGAAGCCGACGTTCGAGGCGCCCGGATTGAGCTTGACGTAGGCGAAGGCGCCGTAGGCGTCGCGGCCGGTGAAGGGGTGGCTGGCGGGCCAGTTCGTGGCCTCGCCGTCCGCGAGGTCGCCCCAGGCGTACAGGCCCCAGTTGTCGTAGTCGCCGTCGGCGCGCTTGTAGTGGACGATCGCGTAGTCCCGGGAGGAGGCCGTGGGGACCTCGGGCGCGGGCGGGGTGCCGGTGGTGCTGCTCGCCAGGGCGCTCGCGGTGTGCCCGGCCGAGTCGATCACGACGGCCTTGTAGCGCAGGGCGGTTCCGGACGGAACGTTCTTGCCGAGGGTCTGGGTGACCTTGTAGGGGGCGTGGTCGGCGGAGCCGAGCGTCTGCCACCGGCCGTTTCCGACCTGGGCGGCGAAGACGACCCGGTTGAGCTGTCCGCCGTCGACGTCGGCACCGATCTCGACGGTGCCGGTGGCTCCGGCGGCCGGGGCCTTCAGAGTGATCGTCGGCTTGGTGGCGGGCTTGGCGAGGGTGCCGGAGGCCTTGTAGACGACGGTGGTGCCGGCCGGGACGGTGACGGTGAGCTTGCGGTCGGCGTCGGTCTTCAGCGTGCCGTTCGTGCCGTAGATGCCCTGGTACGCCATGTCCGCCGAGCCGGTCGCGAAGGTCGCGGACTTCTCGGTGTCGGCGTTGTTGAGGGCGACGACGTACTCGGCGCCCGTCTTGGCGTCCGTACGGGTGAAGGCGTAGATCCCGGTGCCGTCGGCCGCGTACCGCTCGGTCTGGACTCCGTCGGTCAGGGCCGGGTTGGCCCTGCGGAGCTTGGCGAGGGCGGCGATGTCCTGGTAGAGCGGCGCGCCGGTGTCGTAGGCGTCGCTCGCGTGGGTGCGGTCGGTGCCGATCTCGTCGTCGTCGAGGTAGTCGGCGACCTTGGAGGCGAACATGGTCTGGCGGGCGTCCTTGTCGCCGCCGGAGCCGGTGAAGCCCTGCTCGTCGCCGTAGTAGACGACGGGGTTGCCGCGGCTGAGGAACATCACCTCGTTGGCGAGCCGGTCCTTGGCGAGCAGCTCGGCGTCGGTGGCCTTGGGGTTGTCCTGCTTGAGGAAGTACCCGACGCGGCCCATGTCGTGGTTGCCGAGGAAGGTGACCTGCTCGTACGCGTTGGCCTTGCCGGACGTGTACTTGTAGTCGTCGCCGAAGACGCCGGCGAGCTTCTTCGCGCTGCCGCCCTGGGAGGCGAACTGGCGTGCCGCGTCCTGGAAGGGGAAGTCGAGGGTGGCGTCCAGGCGGCCCTGGGTGACGTACGGGGAGGTGATGGAGGTGTCGCCGGAGTAGACCTCGCCGAACATGAAGAAGTTCTTACGGCCCTGTGCGGCCGCGTACCTGTCCAGCGCGGTGGCCCACTGGGTCCAGAACTCCATGTCGACGTGCTTGACCGTGTCGATCCGGAAGCCGTCGACGGCGAAGTCCCGCACCCACCGCTCGTAGATCTTCTCCATGCCCTGGACGACCTCGGGGCGCTCGGTCCACAGGTCGTCGAGGCCGGAGAAGTCACCGTGGTCCGAGGACTCGCCGGCGAACGTCGAGTCACCGCGGTTGTGGTACATCGTCGGGTCGTTGAGCCAGGCCGGGACCTTGCTGCGGCTGGTGACCTGCGGGGTGCGCGGGAAGGAGTCCGCGTCCACGGCCGGGAACTTCCGGCTGCCGTCGGCGTAGTCGGCGTCGTCGAAGGGACGTCCGTCCTTGGTCAGGTACGGGAAGGCGCCCTTGGAGAGGTAGTCGTACGCCTTCTCCTTGTAGTCGACGACGTCGGCGGTGTGGTTGGTGATGACGTCGAAGAAGACCTTCATGCCCTTGGCGTGCGCCGCGGAGATGAGGGTCTTGAGGTCCTTGTTGGTGCCGAAGTGCGGGTCGACCTGGGTGAAGTCGGTGATCCAGTAACCGTGGTAGCCGGCCGAGGCGTTGCTGCCCGTGCCCTGCACCGGGCGGTTCTTGAAGATGGGGGCCATCCAGATGGCGGTGGTGCCCAGGCCCTTGATGTAGTCGAGGCGCCGGGTCAGCCCCTTGAGGTCGCCGCCCTGGTAGAAGCCCTTGTCGGTGGGGTCGTAGCCGGTGGTCAGGCGGGATCCGGTCAGTCCGCCCTTGTCGTTGGACGTGTCCCCGTTGGCGAAACGGTCCGGCATGACGAAGTAGAACTGCTCGCGGGTGTCGTCGTGCCGGGCCGGCTGGGCGGCCAGTTGGGCGTCCGACGGGGGTGCGGGCGGGGTGGCGGCGTGGGCGGCCACTGGCTGGATCAGAGCGGCGGCGAGGGCGGCGGCGGTGACGGCCGCGGCCCTTCCGCGATGCGGCGTACGGCGCGTGCGGGGCGCCGGCCATCTGGGTATCACAGGCGGTAACTCCTAGCGATTACGGCTCTTTCGGGTCCGACCCCAACGCCACGGCGCGGCTCCGCTGCCGGGCGACCGCGCGACCGTACCGCCGCCGAAAGGTTTACAGCAAGAGACTTGAAACCAACGGTAAGAAATTTCACCGCCGATCGGACTCGGCCGTCGTCACCTGGCGGCAGTAAGACCATGCTCTCCAGGGCGGTTGACGACCGCACCTATTGACCGTTCAACCAGGGAGGCCGCGTTGCGGGATGCTCCGCGCAGGTGAAAAGTGGCTTGTGTACCGGACCTCGGCTCAGCAGTACGACGCACAGCCCGTCTGGATCCCTCATGGCCAGAACCATCCGGCGACACGTCCTCCGCACATCTGCCGTGACCGCAGTGCTTGCTCTGCCCGCCGTGCCCTTTCAGCCGACGGCTCTCCCATCGACGCCGAGCGCGCGCCGGGACGATCGGCGGGTGCACCGCACACCACGCGCTGATCGCCGTCTACCCGTACAACAGGGACTGGGACGCCATCGCCGAAAAGACGGGCGACGCGACCTGGCACAGCACGGCCATGCGCCGGTACTTCGAGCGGCTGGAGCGCTGCACCTACCGGCCACGGCCCAAGGAGCCGCCCGGCCAACCGCTGCCGGCCGCGTTGCTCCGCATCCTGCCCGGCGTGGCGGCCCGGTACCGCAACGACGCCCGGCACGGCTTCGACGGTTGGCTGCCCACCGCCCTCGCCGATCCCGAACTGGTCGTGCAGGACCCCCAGTTGCTGAAGGTCATCCTCTCCGCCGCGCAGGACACACTCCCCCTCTCCACGGCAGGCGGCCGCCGCAGTGCCGTACGGGAACGTGTCCAGGCGGTGCAGCGCGCTCATCCGGATCACCTGGTGGTCCGTACCCACGCGCTGGCCGGGTACGCGGGACGGACCGTCCGCGGATCGTCGACGCCTCCGTGTTCCCCCGCATTCCCGGATTCTTCGTCGCCGCCCCCATCTACATGATCAGCGAGAAGGCGAGCGACGTGATCCTCGCCGACACGGCCCGCGCCTGACCGCACCGTCCGCCACGCAACGGGACCAGGAGCCCCTCAAGGAGTCATCCCATGAGTATGCACCGACGCGCCGCACAGCGTTCCCCGGCCGGATACCGCACATCACTCCCCTGGCGGATCGTCACCGGAGCCGCCGGATACATCGACCGCCGCTTCGGCTGGGACAGACTGCCCGTCGTCGCCGGCCTGCTGACACTCCTCGGGCTGCGCGTCAGGCTCCGGCAGAAGAACCTCTACGACACCAGCCGTCTGCCCGCGGTCAACGCGCCCAAGCCCGCACCCCCGTCCGCGAGTCACAAAGTCAACCGGACCGCCGACGGCAGCCACAACGACCTCGGTGAGCCACGCATGGGCATGGCGGGCACCCGGTTCGGCCGGAACATCCCGCTGGAGGCCATCGCTCCCGCCGCGCCCGAGGACGTACTGGTCCGGCCCAATCCGCGAGAGGTCAGCCGCGCGCTGCTCACCCGCGACCGGCTGATCGCCGCCGAGTCCGTGAACTCCCTGGTCACCGCCTGGCTCCAGTTCATGATCCGGGACTGGTTCAGCCACGGTACGAGCCCCACGGACAGGCCCTGGGAAGTTCCCCTGACGGATGACGACCCGTGGCCGGACCAGCCCATGCGGATCATGCGGACCCCGGGCGACCCGACCCGTGACCCCGACGCCCCCGCCGGCACGCCGGACACCCGCGTCAACGCGTCCTCCCACTGGTGGGACGCGTCCCAGATCTACGGCAGGAACGAGGCCGAGCAGCACCAGTTGCGCACCGGCCGGCTGGGCAAGCTGCACCTGTGGGACGACGAGCAGCCGCCCGTCCCCGCCGACCCCGCCCAGGACCCCACGCGCGTTCCCGGCTTCTGGCTGGGCCTCGCCATGATGCAGGACCTGTTCACCCGGGAGCACAACGCGATCTGCGACCACCTGCACGCCGCCTACCCGTCCTGGGGCGACGAGGAGCTGTTCCAGCGTGCCCGGCTCGTCAACGCGGCGCTTCTGGCGAAGATCCACACCGTGGAGTGGACACCGGCCGTGATCAGCCATCCCACCACCGTCAAGGCGCTGCGCGCCAACTGGTGGGGCATCGCGGGCGAACGCGTCCACAACCTCTTTGGCCGCGTCAGCGACAGCGAGGTCGTCAGCGGCATCCCCGGCGGGGAGACCGACCACTACGGCGTCCCCTACGCGCTCACCGAGGAGTTCGTGGCGGTCTACCGCATGCACCCGCTCGTCCGCGACGACTGGCATCTGCGCTCCGTCACCGATGACAGCACCCTGCGCCACTGCACCCTTCGCGACATCTCGGGCCCGGGAGCGCTGAAGTTCCTGGAGACCACGGAGATGGCCGACCTGCTCTACAGCTTCGGCACGCTCCATCCAGGACTGGTCACCCTGCACAACTTCCCCAGGTTCCTCCAGGAGTTCGAACGCCCGGACGGGCATCTGCAGGACCTCGCCGCCACCGACATCCTGCGCTCCCGGGAGCTGGGAGTGCCCCGCTACAACGACTTCCGGCGCCTGCTGCGGCTCAAGCCCGCGGACAACTTCACGGAGCTGGCACAGGACCCCGCGTGGGCCGAGCAGATCGAGCGGCTCTACGACGGCGACATCGAGAAGGTCGACCTGATGGTCGGGCTGTACGCGGAGAAGCTGCCGGCCGGATTCGCCTTCAGCGACACGGCGTTCCGGATCTTCATCCTGATGGCCTCGCGCAGGCTGAACAGTGACCGCTTCTTCACCGAGTACTACACCCCCGAGGTCTACTCCAAGGCCGGTATGGCCTGGATCGACGACAACAGCATGATCACGGTCCTGCTGCGCCACTGCCCCGAGCTGCGCACGTCCCTGTCCGGGCTGACCAACGCCTTCGTGCCGTGGCACAGCGCCGCGCGGAAGGAGACCTGAGATGGGCGTGACGGAGCGGACGGGTCAGGAGCGCGTACGCCAGGTCGCCGCGGCCGCCGAGCGGTATCGCGCGACGAGCGACGAACGCCGGGCCATCGAACGGCAACAGGATGCCGGCGTTCCCTTCCCGGACTCCCGGCAGGCGCTCGCCGCGCGGGCCATACGCCTGCTGGACCGGCACGCGGTGCCCGCCGCCCTGGCCGTGGAGGCCGTGCGCGCGGAACCGCTGGCCGCGCCCGACGCCTACGAGCGCATCCTCGGGGTGTCCAAGGAACTGCAGGCATGGAGCTTCCTGCCGCGTGGTGCCAGGGCGGCGCGTACCGTGGCACGGATATCGGTGCGGGAGAACGGCCGCGAACTGCCGCTCGGCACCGGCTTCCTGGTGTCTCCGCGCCTGCTGATGACCAACCATCATGTGATCAGCGACGCCGAGGCGGCCCGGCAGTGCTTCGTCGAGTTCGACGCCCAGGTCACCGTGGACAACACGCCGCAGCCGCCGACGCGGCTGGAGCTGGACCCCGACGGGTTCTTCGTGGCCGACGAACCCTTGGACTTCGCCCTGGTCCTGGTCGCACCCGGCCCGGACGGGCGGCCGCCCGGGGAGACGTTCGGCTGGAACCGGCTCAGCGTCCAGCCGGGCAAGCTGGTCATCGGGGAGCCGGTCAATGTGATCGGCCATCCGATGGGGCGCCTGAAGGAGATCGCCGTCCGCGACAACATGCTCCAGGTGCGGCTGGACGACTTCCTCCACTACCGGACGGACACCGAGCCCGGCAATTCGGGTTCCCCGGTCTTCAACGATCAGTGGGAGGTCGTCGCGCTCCACCACAGCGGGGTGCCGAGGACCGACGACCAGGGGCGCATCCTGCGCACGGACGGGCAGGTGTGGCAGCCGGGCGACGGCGACGACGCGGTCGACTGGGTGGCCAACGAGGGCGTACGCATCAGCTCCATCCTGCGCCACCTCGCCGAGCTGCCGCTCGGCACCCCGTCGGGCCCGCTGTCCGAGATGGGCCCCGAATCGGGTCTGGCCCTGACGGAGTCCGCCGTTCCCGCTCCGGCACCCGCCGTCGCCGTACCCCAACCGGTCGCCGCGGCCGGCGTACCGGCCCCCGTCACCGCGGTGGCCGGGGCGCACGCCGGGTTGCGTGCCCGGGACGGCGCGTTCGGCGGTGGGCGCCATCTCGTCTTCCTGCACGGGCGCTCCCAGCAGGGGAAGGACCCGGAGAACCTGCGCCGCGAGTGGGTGGCCGGTCTCAACCAGGGGCTCGTGCGCGCCGGGCTCCGGCCCGTCGACCCGGCCGACGTCTGGTTCCCGTACTACGGCGACCGGCTGGTGCAGGCGCTCTCCGCGCGCGAGGCCGTGCCACGGGTGACCGAGTCCACGAGTCTCTCGCCGGCGGAGATCGTCGCCCCCGCCACGCCCACGGCACGGGCGCTGTACGAGGAGCTCGTCGGTGAGGCCGCCGTCCGCTGGAACATCCCGCCGGAGCGGCAGCCGGGCGCCGAGCGGATCGGCTTCGGCGACCTCGTCGGACCCCTCCAGCGGCAGCTGAGCTGGCTGGCCGCGCGGAGCGACCTCGACGCCTGGTCCATCGCCCTGGTCTTCCACGACGTGGCCGCATACCTCGACGACCGGCGCATCCGGGACACGGTTCTGGACTGTGTGCTGGAGACGATGCCCGAGGAGGGGGAGCTGGTCTTCGTCACCCACAGCCTCGGCACGATCGTCGGCATGGACCTCACCACACGGCTGTCGCCTGCCGTGCGCCCGGTCCACCTCACCACGGCGGGCAGCCCGCTGGGCCTGGACAGCGTGTACAAGAGGCTGCTCATCGGGGGGCCCAAAACCCCCGACGTGGTGGCGGACTGGCTCAACGCGTGGTCCCCGGCCGACGCGGTGGCCATCGGATGCCCGCTGGCCGACGACTGGGCGGACGGCCTGACCGACGTGGCGGTCGTGAACGCCCGTGACCGGGCCCACAGCATCGTGGAGTACCTCTCCCACCCAGAGGTCGCCGGGGGGATCGGCCACCACCTCGCGCTCGCCTGACAGCGAGCGGGACGCGGCGGGCCCGGCCGCGGCCGGGTCAGCAGCTGGTCTTGCCGGCGTAGATGGCGAGCGCGGTGTTCGGGGCGACCGACGCCGTGAACCAGCCGGTGCTGTTCACCGTCACGGTCCGGTTGCCCTGCACGTCGCAGTAGGTGCCTGCGGGCAGCGAGGTCTGGTACGAACGGTTGGCCGTCGTGGTCTCGTGGTTGATGACCACGTAGCCCTTGGTGCCGCGGCCGAAGGTGATGAGGTTGTTGCCGTTGTCCCACCAGTTGGTGACCGCCTGGCCGCGGGTGGCGTTGCGGAAGGCGACCATGGACTTGATCTCGGGCCAGGCGTGCTGGCACTTCCAGCCGTCCTGCCAGCAGGCGTTGACGGTGCCGCCGTTGGGCGGTCCCGCGTCCGCGTCGGTCCACTCGTAGCCGGAGTTGATGTCGGGGGCGCCGTAGGGCCAGGCCAGCATGAAGACGTTGGCCAGGGTGTAGTTCGCGCCGCTCTTGTAGTTCAGGGTGCTGCCGTTGCGCTCGGTGTCGTGGTTGTCGACGAAGACACCGGCGCCCGAGCTGCCCAGATAGCCCCAGGGTTCGCCGAAGTTGCTGAGGTAGGCGAGCTTCTCGGTGTTGAAGACCCGCTTGAGGTCGTAGGCGTAGCGGAACTCCTGGACGTCGCCGTTGCCGGTGTACTCGGTGGGCTGGACCGCCTCGCCGGCGCCGTAGATGACCTCCTGCTTCCAGTAGGCGTTGGGGTTGGTGAGGCGGGACTTGATGTTGGCGAGGTCGGCCGTGTCGATGTGCTTGGCCGCGTCGACGCGGAAGCCGTCCACGCCGAGGGAGAGCAGGTCGTTCATGTAGTTCGCGATGGTCTGGCGGACGTACGACTCCCCCGTGTCGAGGTCGGCGAGGCCCACCAGTTCGCAGTGCTGGACGTTCCAGCGGTCCTGGTAGTTGGTGACCTGGGAGGTGCAGTCGTCGAAGTCGGCCGAGGAGTACAGGCCGGGGTAGTTGTACTTCGTGTACGACGAGCCGCCGGTGCCGGTGCCGGATCCGGCCGACATGTGGTTGATCACCGTGTCGACGACGACCTTCACGCCCGCCGTGTGGCAGGTGTTCACCATGTTCTGGAAGGCCGTGCGGTCACCCAGCCGCCCGGCGATCTTGTAGCTGACCGGCTGGTACGACGTCCACCACTGGGAGCCCTGTATGTGCTCGGCGGGCGGGGAGACCTGGACGTAGCCGTAGCCGGCGGGGCCGAGGGTGTTGGTGCACTCCTTGGCGACGGAGGCGTAGCTCCACTCGAAGAGGACGGCGGTGACGTCCTTGGTGCCGGGCGGGGAGGCCTGGGCTGTAGCCGGGTACATGCCAACCGTGACGGCGGCCGCAAGGGCCAACGCCGCGGGGAGGGTTCTGCGTGCCATGTGGGGGTTCCTTCGTCATTGAAGGCGCTTGCTGAAACCTTTCAGCAAACTTGCGGTGACGCAGATGTTAAAGGCCCGCTGCCTGAAACGGCAGCGGGCCGAGCAAAGTTGATGCAAGAACTTTCCGAGGGGCCGTCAGGCCGTCGTCCACCACACCGTCGTGTCGGCCGGGACCTTGGCCTGGCCGCTCGTCTCGGCGACCTCACCACTGCCGAGCAGCAGACGGCCGTAGGCCGGAGTCGTCACCGACTCGCCCGTGGTGTTCGTGACGCAGACGAACTCGCCGCGCCGGAAGGCCAGCACGCCCTCGGGGGCGCGCAGCCACTCCACCGCGTCGCCCGCGCCGAGCGAGGGCTGTTCCCGGCGGGCGGCGAGCGCGGCCCGGTACAGCTCCAGCGTCGAGCCGGGCTCGCCCGTCTGGGCCTCCACGCTCAGCTCGCCCCAGCTCTCCGGCTGCGGCAGCCAGCTGCCCCCGTCGCCGAAGCCGTACGACGAGCCCGTACGGGTCCACGGGATCGGCACCCGGCAGCCGTCGCGGAAGCCGTCCTGGCCCGCGCCCCGGAAGTACGCCGGGTCCTGGCGCACCTCGTCGGGCAGGTCCACGACGTCCGGCAGGCCCAGCTCCTCGCCCTGGTAGATGTATGCCGAGCCGGGCAGGGCGAGCATCAGCAGGGTGGCGGCGCGGGCCCGGCGCAGGCCCAGCTCGCGGTCGCCGGCCGTGCGGATCTGGGTGCCGAGACCGGGCGGGTTGGCGAAGCGGGTGGCGTGCCGGGTGACGTCGTGGTTGGACAGCACCCAGGTGGCCGGGGCGCCGACCGGGCGCATCGCCTCCAGCGTGCGGTCGATGACCCCGCGCAGCTCCTCCGCGTCCCACTCGGCGCTCAGGTACTGGAAGTTGAAGGCCTGGTGCAGCTCGTCGGGACGGACGTAGTTGGCCGTGCGCTCGACGGTCGGGGTCCACGCCTCGGCGACGAAGATGCGCTCGCCCGCATACTCGTCGAGGATCGTGCGCCACTGCCGGTAGATGGCGTGCACGCCGTCCTGGTCGAAGAACGGCATGACATCGTTGCCCAGCAGCTTGAGCTGATCATGGGAACCCAGGTCCGGGAGGCCGTCCGCCTTCACCAGTCCGTGGGCCACGTCGATGCGGAAGCCGTCGACGCCCATGTCCAGCCAGAAGCGCAGGATGGAGCGGAACTCGTCGCCGACCGCCGGGTGCTGCCAGTTGAAGTCGGGCTGCTCGGGCGCGAAGAGGTGCAGGTACCACTCGCCGGGCGCCCCGTCGGGCTCGGTGACCCGGGTCCAGGCCGGGCCGCCGAAGATGGACTCCCAGTCGTTGGGCGGCAGTTCGCCGTTCTTCCCCTTGCCGGGACGGAAGTGGTAGCGCTCGCGCAGCGGCGAGCCGGGGCCCTCGGCGAGGGCCCGCTTGAACCACTCGTGCTGGTCGGAGGAGTGGTTGGGAACCAGGTCCACAATGATGCGCAGGCCCAGCGCGTGCGCGTCACGGATCAGCGCGTCGGCGTCGAGCAGGTTGCCGAACATCGGGTCGACGGCACGGTAGTCGGCGACGTCGTAGCCGGCGTCGGCCTGCGGAGAGGCGTAGAAGGGGCTGAGCCAGACCGCGTCCACGCCGAGGTCGCGCAGGTACGGGAGTCTGGAGCGTACGCCCTCCAGGTCGCCCATGCCGTCGCCGTTGCTGTCGGCGAAGCTGCGCGGATAGACCTGGTAGATCACCGCGTCGCGCCACCAGTCGCGGCGCCCCGCGACGGTGGCGAGCGCGGAGTCGGTGGCCGGGGCTGCAGGTTGCTGCTGGCTCATGGCGTCCTTGATGCGTGATCGAGTTCTGGTCATGGGGGGTGGGGCGACCGGCGGATGTGCGAGGCGGCCGCGGTGTCAGCGGGGTCGGATGGAACACCGCGGCCGCCTACCCGCGCGCTCGGGCGCGGGAGCCTCTGTCCGGATCCGGTCTCGGGCATCCGTCTCAGGCGTCCGGTTTCAGTTGTCCGGCAGGGGCGTCAGCCCTTGGTGCCGCCCGCGGTGAGGCCGGTGACGAGGTTCTTCTGCACGAGGTAGAAGAACACCGACACGGGTATCGCGATCAGCACCGCGGTGGCGGCCATGTAGTTCCACTGCGCGTCGTGCTCGCTGACGAAGGTCTGCAGACCCACCGCGAAGGTGTACTTCGAGTCGTCCAGCATGAAGGTCGTGGCGAAGGCGACCTCGCCGACGGCGGTGATGAAGTTGTAGAAGGCGGCGACGGCGAGGCCCGGGCGGGCCAGCGGCAGGATCAGCCGGAAGAAGGTGCCGAAGGGGCTGAGTCCGTCCACGCGCCCCGCCTCGTCGATCTCGAAGGGGATGGTGTCGAAGTACCCCTTGAGCAGCCAGGCGCTGTACGGCACGGCGGTGGTGCAGTTGATGACGATCAGCGCCCAGTAGGTGTCGATGAGGCCGAGTTCGCCGAAGATCTCGTACATCGGCACGATCAGGATGGCGATCGGGAAGGCCTGGGTGAGCAGCAGCACCCACATCAGCGACTTGTAGCCGGGGAAGCGCATGCGCGAGACGGCGTAGCCGGTGGTCGCGGCGACGAAGACGCCGATCAGGGTGGTGCCGAGGGCCACGATCATCGTCGACTTGAACCAGTCGAAGAAGGCGGTGTGCTCCAGCACGAAGCTGTAGTTGGAGAAGCCCATCTTGCCCGCGATCTTGCCGGGGTGCAGGTAGTCGTCCTTGTCCGGGCCGAGGGACAGGAAGAACAGCCAGGCCACCGGGGCCAGCGCGATCAGGCTCGCCACGGCGAGACCGCCGTGCAGTAGGGCGGCACCGAGCGGGCCGCGCTCGCCGCGCCGGCGGGTGCGGCGCCGGGGCGCGGGGGCGGGGACCGGTGCGGTCTCGGTCTTGTCCAGGGTCGTGGTGCTCATGGTGGCGGCTCCTGCGGCGTCAGACGGCGAGCTGGTCATTGCGCCTCAGCCAGCGGAAGTAGAAGGAGGTGAAGACGGTGAGGATCGACAGCAGCAGCACGCCGTACGCGGCGGACTGGGCGAAGTCGCGCGGCTGCTGTCCGAAGCCCAGGAAGTAGGCCCAGGTGACGAGGATCTGGGCGTCGGGCGCGCTGGTGGGGCCGAACAGCAGGAAGATGATGGCGAACTGGTTGAACGTCCAGATGATGCCGAGCAGGATCACCGTGGAGCTGACCGAGCGCAGGCCCGGCAGGGTGACGTGCCGGAAGCGCTGCCAGGCGCTGGCGCCGTCCATCTCGGCCGCCTCGTAGAGCGAGGAGTCGATGGACTGCAGGCCGCCGAGCAGCGAGAGCATCATGAACGGCACACCGCACCAGGTGTTGACCATGATCGCGGCGAACCGCTGCCAGAAGGTGTCCTCCAGCCACTGCGGCTGGGGCAGGTGGACCGCGTCCAGGATCTGGTTGATCACGCCGGAGTCGGCGAGCATGATCCGCCAGGAGAAGACGGTGACGAAGGTCGGCACGGCCCAGGGCAGGACCAGCATCAGCCGGTAGAAGGTGCGGCCGCGCAGCTTCTGGTTGAGCATGAGCGCGAGGCCGAGGCCGATGGTGTAGTGCAGGGCCACGCAGGCGACCGTCCAGAAGACGGTCCACAGGAAGTGCGACCAGAAGCGGTCGTACGCCGTCGGGCCGAACAGGATGTCCTTGTAGTTGTCCAGCCCGATGAACTTGTACGTGGCGTCGATGTGGTTGACGCCGATCGTGCGCGCCGAGTTGAGGCTGTTGGCGTCCGTGAGGGTGAGGTAGACGCCCCGCGCCAGCGGGTAGCCCACCAGGACGCCGAGCACGATGACCACGGGGGCGATCATCGCGTAGGCGTACCAGTATCTCTGGAAGCCGTTCTTGAAGCGCTGCCCCAGCCCGGGCCGAGGCGCGCGGTCACCGCGGCGCTTGCCGGTCGCGCGGTCGATGGCGACTGTCATGGTTCGACACCTTCTGATGGTTCAGGGTTCGGGCTGGGCACAGCGGGTGGCCGCCGGATCCCTACCCCCTTCGGGGCGGGGATCCGACGGCCGCTCGGGCTTACTTGCTGTAGCCGGTCACCAGCTTGGAGATGGCCAGCTCGGCGTTGCTCAGGCCCTTGTCCAGGGACTCCTTGCCACCGGCGATCTTGGGCAGCTCGGTGTCCAGCGGACCCCACAGGGAGCTGTACTCGGGCAGGGCCGGGCGCGGCTGGGCGGCGGCGAGGACGCCCTGGTAGCCGGCGATGCCCGGGTCGGCCTTGACCTGCGCGGTGTAGGCGTCGGAACGGGTGGGCAGCGTGGAGTTCTTCAGGGCGATGGTCTCCTGGGACTTCGCCGAGGTCATGAACTGCACGAACTTCAGCGCCGCGGCCTGGTGGGCCTTGTCGGAGCCGGCGTAGACCGCGAGGTTGTGACCGCCGGTCGGGGCGCCCGCCTTGCCGCTGGAGCCGGCCGGGACGGTGGCGATGCCGAGGTTGGACTTGTCGCTGAAGGCCGAACCCTTGTAGAAGTTCGTGATCTCCCAGGGACCCTGGACGATCATGCCGACCTTGCCGTTGACGAACGCGTCCTGGATGTGGGCGTAGGCGTCGGCGGTGGTGTCGGCCTTGTGCAGGCCCTTGCCGGAGAACAGGCTCAGCCAGGTGCCGTAGGCCTTCTTGGCCGCGGCCGAGTTCACGGTGATCTTCTTGGCGGCGACGTCGACGGTGTCGGTGCCCTCGCCGTACAGGAAGGACTGGGCGTAGTAGGCCGCGGTGGAGCCCCAGTAGCCGTCGACGCCGGCCTTGGCCTTGATCTTGGCGGCGTCGGACTTCAGCTCGTCCCAGGTCTTGGGGGCCTCGGCGATGCCGGCCTTCTTGAACAGGGCCTTGTTGTAGACCAGGGCGAGGGTGTCGGTGACGAACGGCGTGCCGTAGGTCTTGCCCTCGTACTGGGCCTGCTTGATCAGGTTCGGCTCGAACTTGGCCTGGTCGGCGAGGGCGTCCGTGCCGTCCAGCGGCAGGAAGTAGCCCTTCTTCGCGAAGGCGGGCGTCCAGCCGACCTCGGAGCGCAGCACGTCCGGGGCGCCCTTGGAGCCGGCGGCGGTGTCGAACTTGTTCTGCGCCTGGTCGAAGGGGACGTTGACGTACTTGACCTTGATGTCCTTGTTGGCAGCCTCGAACTGCTTGACCAGGGCCTGGTACGTCGGCGCCTCGTTGGTGGCGTTGGAGGTGTCCCACCAGGTGATGGTCACCGGGCCGGACGCCTTGCCGTTGTCGCCGTCGTCCCCGCCGCACGCCGTCGCCGTGAGGGCGAGGGACGCCACCAGCGCGGAGGCCGCTATGCCACGCCGCATGAGTTCTCCTTGAGGGTTAAGCCCGTGTGATGCAGGGATCGGTCCCGCCCGTCCCCGCGGTCTTGCCGACTGCGCCGTTGCGGCCGCCGGGCGAGTGGAACGTAACAGCGTTGTAAGCGGCGCGAAAGGTCTTGCAGAAAAAAAGTGCAAGAGGCCACGATGGTTACGCGGCCGTGACCTCCGCTCGACCCTGGCGCAACCAAGGATTGAAGCCGTTGAGCGGGCGGGCGGGCACGTGTGCAAGACTCTGCAAGCTCTTTCCACCACGCTTTCAAGGGAGCGCGATGACGCAGCAATCCACGGCGGGCCGTCCGGCCGCCCGCGCACGCCGTTCCGTTGGTGGGCAAGGGCAGGTGCGGCCGGTACAGTCCAGTGCCGTGACCACACGGCTTGCGGACATCGCTGCGCAGGCGGGGGTGAGCGAAGCGACCGTCAGCCGCGTCCTCAACGGGAAGCCGGGCGTAGCCGCCACCACCCGCCAGTCGGTGCTGGCCGCGCTCGACGTGCTCGGCTACGAGCGTCCGGTGCGGCTGCGCCAGCGCAGCGAGGGCCTGGTGGGCCTGATCACCCCGGAGCTGGAGAACCCGATATTCCCGGCCCTGGCGCAGGTCATCGGCCAGGCGCTGACGCGCCAGGGCTACACCCCGGTGCTCGCCACCCAGACCCCGGGCGGGTCCACGGAGGACGAGCTGACCGAGATGCTGGTGGACCGGGGGGTCGCAGGGATCATCTACGTCTCCGGGCTGCACGCCGACACCACCGCCGACATGCAGCGCTACGAGCGGCTGCGGGCGCAGGGCGTGCCGTTCGTGCTGGTGGACGGGTTCTCCCCGAGGGTGCAGGCGCCGTTCATCTCCCCCGACGACCGGGCCGCGATGACCCTGGCGGTCACGCACCTGGCGTCGCTGGGCCACACCCGGATCGGTCTCGCGCTCGGGCCGAAGCGGTTCGTGCCGGTGCAGCGCAAGATCGAGGGCTTCGTGCGCGCCATGCAGGACCAGCTGGGGCTGAGCGCGGAGACCGTCGAGAAGGAGCTGGTCCAGCACTCGCTGTACACCCTGGAGGGTGGTCAGGCGGCGGCGACCGCGCTGATCGAGCGGAAGTGCACGGCCGTGGTGTGCGCCAGCGACATGATGGCGCTCGGCGCGATACGGGCCGCCCGGCAGCTGGGCCTGGAGGTCCCCCGGGACGTCTCGGTCGTCGGTTTCGACGACTCCCCGCTGATCGCGTTCACCGACCCGCCGCTGACCACGGTCCGCAAGCCGGTCCCGGCGATGGGGCAGGCGGCGGTGCGCACGCTGCTGGAGGAGATCGGCGGGACGCCCGCGCCGCACAGCGAGTTCGTGTTCATGCCGGAGCTGGTGGTGCGCGGTTCGACGGCTTCGGCGCCGGGTGACCGTCAACGCGGCTGACCGTCGTCGCGGGCCGTCGCGGGCCTCGCGGGTGACCGTAATCGCGGGTGATCGTCGTGAAGGCGGTCCGTGCAGGTCACCGCGTGTGATCACCGGGGGCGTCCTCCGTATGTCGTAGGACATGCGCGGTGAACCCGACCTTGGGATGATCTGTCGAGGAAGCCCTGTCTGGCAGACTTGGTGCCTATGAGTGACTGGACCGTGACAGATTCGGAAGGTCGCGAGGAGGTGGCCGTTCCGCGGGCCGTCACGGGCGAAGGCAGTCAGGGCGTACTGGGCAGGTTGCGCCGGCCGCGGCGGCCCCGGCTGTGGTTCGAAGTCCTGCTGATCGCGGTGAGTTACTGGACGTACTCCCTCATCCGCAACGCCGTCCCGGAGCAGCGGGCCGACGCCCTGCGCAACGCGGACTGGATCTGGCGCCTGGAGCACCATCTGGGCATCGCCGTCGAGGAGTCGGTCAACCACACCGCGAATACGGTGACTTGGCTGATCATCGGCATGAACTACTACTACGCCACGCTGCACTTCGTCATCACGCTCGGCGTGCTGGTGTGGCTGTACCGCCGGCATCCGGGCCGCTACGCGGCGTCCCGGCTGGTGCTGTTCGCCACCACCGGTGTAGCCCTCGTCGGTTACTACCTGTATCCACTCGCGCCGCCCCGGTTGATGCGCGGCGGGGGTTTCGTCGACACGGTCATGGCGCACCACACCTGGGGATCGATGGCCTCGGGCGACCTGAAGCACATGTCGAACCAGTACGCCGCCATGCCGTCGATGCACATCGGCTGGTCGCTGTGGTGCGGGCTGACGATCTTCGCGCTGGCCTCGGTGCCGTGGGTGCGGGTGCTGGGGCTGCTGTATCCGGCGGCGACCCTGCTGGTGATCGTCGGCACGGCCAACCACTTCTGGCTGGACGCGGTGGGGGGCGTTCTGTGCCTGTGCTTCGGGTTCACGCTGGCCCGGGTCTGGTACGGCAGCCTGCCGTACGCGATGCCGAGAGTGGTGGCGGCTCCGGTGGGCGAGCCGGAG
Organism: Streptomyces sp. NPDC047085; assembly: GCF_040643735.1. NCBI lineage: Bacteria > Bacillati > Actinomycetota > Actinomycetes > Kitasatosporales > Streptomycetaceae > Streptomyces > Streptomyces sp. NPDC047085. Next base: position 770,105 of record NZ_JBEYUW010000001.1, on the reverse strand, counting down.
CCGGTCGCGGTCAGGTCGTCGTAGCGCGGTCGCTGCGCGTCAGCCCTGGTAGAACAGCTCCTCCACGACCGTGCGCGCCCTGCGCGTGGTGCGGCGGTAGGCGTCCAGCATGTCGCCGACGTGTCCGGCGCCGTAGCCCAGGTAGCGGCCGACGGCGGCCAGCTCGCGGGGCTCGGTGGGGAAGGTGTCCCCGGCCCGGCCCCGGACCAGCATGACCGCGTTGCGCACCCGGCCGGCCAGCACCCACGCCTCGTCCAGGACGTCCGCGTCCTCCGCGGACAGCAGCCCGGCCGCGCGGGCGGCGGCCAGGGCGTCCCGGGTGCGTGTGGTGCGCAGTCCGGGCTCCTGCCAGCCGTGCCTCAGCTGGAGCAGCTGCACGGTCCACTCGACGTCGGAGAGACCGCCGGGGCCCAGCTTGGCGTGCAGTTTGGGGTCGGCGCCGCGCGGGAGGCGCTCCGACTCCATGCGGGCCTTCAGGCGGCGGATCTCGCGGACCGCGTCGTCGCCGAGCCCCTGGCGCGGGTAGCGCAGCGGGTCGATCAGCTCCATGAAGCGGCGGCCCAGATCCTCGTCGCCGGCCACCGGTTCGGCGCGCAGCAGCGCCTGCGACTCCCAGACCAGGGACCAGCGGCGGTAGTACGCCTCGTACGACTTCAGGGTGCGCACCAGCGGGCCCGACTTGCCCTCGGGGCGCAGGTCGGCGTCGATCAGCAGCGGCGGGTCGGCGCTCGGCAGCTGCAGCAGGCGGCGCATCTCGGCGACGACCTTGTTCGCGGCGGCCGCGGCCTCCTGCTCGTCCACGCCCTCGCGCGGCTCGTGCACGAACAGCACGTCGGCGTCGGAGCCGTAGCCCAGCTCGTGGCCGCCGAAGCGGCCCATCCCTATGATCGCGAACCGGGTCGGCAGGGTGTCGCCCCAGCCCTCGCGGACCACCGCGCGCAGCGTGCCGGCGAGGGTCGCGGCGGTGAGGTCGGAGACGGCGGCGCCGACCCTGTCCATCAGGGCGCCCTGGTCCGCCTCGGCGGAGGCGGCCTCGGTGCCGTAGGAGCCGACGATGTCCCCGGCGGCCGTGCGGAACAGCTCGCGGCGGCGCACGCCACGGGCCGCGGTGACGCCCTGCTCGGCGTTCTCGGCGCGGCCCACGGCGGCGAGGATCTCCTGCTCCAGCTGGGCCCGACCGACCGGTTCGAGGCCGCCGGCGCGGCCGACCGTGCCGTCGCCCTCGCCGAGCAGTGCCACCGCCTCCGGGGCGCGCATCAGCAGGTCCGGGGCGAGGCGGCCGGCCGACAGGACGCGGGCGAGGTTCTCGGCCGCCGCGCCCTCGTCGCGCAGCAGGCGCAGGTACCAGGGGGTCTTGCCGAGCGCGTCGGAGACCTTGCGGAAGTTGAGCAGGCCGGCGTCCGGGTCGGCGGAGTCGGCGAACCAGCCGAGCAGGACGGGCAGGAGCGTGCGCTGGATCGCCGCCTTGCGGGTCACGCCCGAGGCCAGCGCCTCCAGGTGGCGCAGGGCGGAGGCGGGGTCGGCGTAGCCGAGGGCGACGAGGCGTTCGCGGGCCGCCTCGGCGCTCAGCCTGGCTTCGCCGGGGGCGAGTTGGGCGACGGCGTCGAGCAGCGGGCGGTAGAAGAGCTTCTCGTGCAGGCGGCGTACGACACCGGTGTGCCGCTTCCACTCGCGCAGCAGCTCGGCCGCCGGGTCGACGCGCAGGCCCAGCGAGCGGCCGAGGCGGCGCAGGTCGGCGTCGGCCTTGGGGACGAGGTGGGTGCGGCGCAGCCGGTACAGCTGGATGCGGTGTTCCATGGAGCGCAGGAAGCGGTACGCCTCGTCGAGGCGGGCGGCGTCCTCGCGGCCCACGTAGCCTCCCGCGGCGAGTTCCTGGAGGGCGTCCAGAGTGGTGCCGCTGCGCAGGGCCGGGTCGGTGCGGCCGTGCACCAACTGGAGGAGCTGGACCGCGAATTCGACGTCCCTGAGGCCGCCCGGGCCGAGTTTGAGTTCGCGGTCGATCTCGGACGCGGGGATGTTCTCCACGACCCTGCGGCGCATCTTCTGCACGTCGGCCACGAAGTTCTCGCGCTCGGCCGCCATCCAGACGAGGGGTTCGAGGGCCTCGACGTAGGCCCGGCCGAGGTCGGCGTCCCCTGCCACCGGGCGGGCCTTGAGCAGGGCCTGGAACTCCCAGGTCTTGGCCCAGCGCTGGTAGTAGACGACGTGGCTGCTGAGGGTGCGGACGAGGGGGCCGTTGCGGCCCTCGGGGCGGAGGTTGGCGTCCACGGGCCAGATGGAGCCCTCGACGGTCGTCTCCGAGCAGATCCGCATCATGTGCGAGGCGAGTTTGGTGGCCGATCCGAGGGCCTTGGCCTCGTCCGCGCCGTCGGCCGCCTCCGCCACGAAGATCACGTCCACGTCGGAGACGTAGTTCAGCTCGTGGCCGCCGCACTTGCCCATCGCGATCACCGCGAGCCGGCAGGCGGCCGCGTCGTCGGGGGCGGCGGCGCTCGCCAGGGCCAGGGCGGCGCGGAGGGTGGCGGTGGCGAGGTCGGCCAGTTCGGCGGCGGTCTGCGCGACGTCCGTGGTGCCGCACACGTCCCGGGCGGCGATGGAGAGCAGGCAGCGGCGGTAGGCGATACGGAGGGTGACGGGGTCGGTGGCCTCGGCGAGGCCCCGCTCGAACTCCGCCACGCCCGGGTGCAGGTCCCGGGGCTCGTAGGTGACCAGGGCCTGCCAGTCGCTGGGGTGGCGGGCGAGGTGGTCGGCGAGTGCGGCGGAGGCGCCGAGGACGCCGAGGAGGCGGTCGCGCAGGGGCTTGGCCGCGATGAGGGTGTCCAGCAGTTCGCGGTGGGCGGTCGCGTCGGGCTGGGCCTCCAGGAGGCGTACCAGGCCGTGCAGGGCGAGGTCGGGGTCGGCGGTGGCGCCGAGGGCCTCCAGGAGGACGGGGTCGTCGCGGACGGCGGACAGCTCGACGCCGTCCAGGAGCCGTTCGGCGGCGGAGGGGTCGGTGAAGCCGTGCCGAAGCAGTCGGGTGAAGGTGCTGCTCCTGCGCCCCGGCGTCATCCGCGGCCTCCCCTGGGATCTCGGTCGTCCTGGCCAGAGCGTAACCGGAATGGGCGGGGAAGGGGGTGCCGGCGGGTGCGGGTACGGGGTCGGCGCGAGTAGTTCACCTGCGAGTAGTTCATCTGCTCTTCATTCGCGAGGTTCACTTCCGTGGGGTGCGGGAATGTTGGCGTGCGCATGCTCTGTCCGCACCGCCAGCCCCGTCCTTCCCCATCGGAGGTTGATGTGTCAGGCAGTTCCGTGTACCGCCGTACGCGCGCCGCAGTGGCGTCCGCCGCGGCTTTCGCGGCCGTCGCGGTCGGTCTGTGGACCGGTCTCGGCAGCGAGGCCGCGCACGCCGCGGGCTCCGTCCCCAGCCCGGACCACGTGGTCGTCGTGGTCTTCGAGAATCACGCGTACAACCAGGTCATCGGTTCTTCCAGTGCCCCGTACATCAACTCGCTCGCCACCGGCGGCGCCAACCTCACGCAGTCGTACGGCATCACCCACCCCAGCCAGCCCAACTACCTCCAGCTGTTCTCCGGCTCCAACCAGGGCGTCACGGACGACAGCTGCTACACCCCCGGCTTCTCCTCCGCCAGGAACCTGGCCTCCGAGCAGCTCGCCGCCGGCCGCACCTGGGCCAGCTACAACGAGACACTGCCCAGCCAGGGTTCGACCACGTGCAGCAGCGGCAAGTACGCCCGCAAGCACAACCCGTGGTTCGCCTTCAGCAACGTGCCGACGTCCAGCGCGAAGACCTTCGCCCAGTTCCCGACGGACTACACGACGCTTCCCCAGATGTCGTTCGTGGTCCCGAACCTGTGCAGCGACATGCACGACTGCTCGGTGTCGACCGGTGACACCTGGCTGAAGAACAACCTGGGTGCCTACGCCACCTGGGCCAAGACCCACAACAGCCTCCTCGTCGTCACCTTCGACGAGGACAACCGGCTCAGCGGCAACCGGATCACGACCGTGTTCTACGGCCAGCCGGTGGCCGCCGGGTCCAGCACCTCGACCACCTACAACCACTACGACGTGCTGCGCACCCTGGAGGACACCCAGGGTCTGACCACGCACGCGGGCAACGCGGCCGGCGCCAAGGACATCACCGGCATCTGGGCGCCCTGACGTGTACGTAGCGGACAGTCGCGCGAGTACGCCGGCGTCCGCGGACGGCGCCGCCCGGCCCCTCGCCGGGCGGCGCCGTGCCGCGCTCGCCCCGACGGTGCTCGCCCTCGGCACGGTCAGTCTGGTCACCGACGTCTCGTCCGAGATGGTCACGGCGGTACTGCCGCTGTACCTGGTGACGGGACTGGGTCTCTCCCCGCTGGGCTTCGGTCTCCTCGACGGCGTCTACAACGGTTTCTCGGCGCTGGTCCGGCTGGTGGGCGGCCACCTGGCGGACCGGGGCGGCGGGCGGCACAAGTGGGTGGCCGGGTTCGGGTACGGCGTCTCGGCGCTGTGCAAGCCGTTGCTGCTGGTCGCGCACTCGCTCACCCCGATCGGGCTGATCCTGGCCGCCGACCGCACCGGCAAGGGGCTGCGTACGGCTCCGCGGGACGCCCTCATCTCGCTGTCCAGCGCCCCGGAGGACCGTGGGCGTGCCTTCGGGGTGCACCGGGCCATGGACACGGCCGGGGCGCTGCTCGGGCCGCTGGTGGCCTTCCTGATCCTGCGGGCCACCGTGGACGGGTACGACGCGGTGTTCACCGTCAGCTTCTGCGTGGCGGTCGTGGGCGTGCTGGTGCTGGTGCTGTTCGTGCCGGGTGGGACAAAGCCGGGCACGCCGAAGGGGAAGGGGCCGGCGGCAACGGACGAACCGTCCGAGCGGCCCACCCTGCGCGCCGCCGTGGGGCTGCTGCGGCGGCGTGATCTGCGCCGGATCACCGTCTGCGCACTGCTGCTGGGCCTCGCCACGGTCAGCGACTCCTTCGTCTATCTGCTGCTGCAGCGCCGGCTCGGGGTCCCGGACCGCTGGTTCGCGCTGCTGCCGCTCGGCACCGCCGCCGCGTTCCTGCTGCTCGCGGTCCCGCTCGGCCGGCTCGCCGACCGGGTGGGCCGGTGGACCGTGTTCCTGGCCGGACACGGCGCGCTGCTGCTGGCGTACGCCCTGCTGCTCACCTCGTGGCACGGCAGCGGACTGCCGTACCTCGTGCTCGTCCTGCACGGCGGCTTCTACGCGGCCACCGACGGCGTGCTGATGGCGGTGGCCTCGGCGGGCGTGCCGGAGGCGCTGCGCTCCTCCGGGCTGGCCGTCGTACAGACGGGGCAGGCGGTGGCCCGGTTCGCCTGCTCGCTGCTGTTCGGCGCGGCCTGGACGGCGTGGGGCGCGCGTTCGGCGCTGGCCGGGGCGGCGGTGGCGCTGGCGGTGTGTGCCGCGTACGCCCTCACCCTGCGCCCCCGGGACGAACGCGACACTCCCCGACCCCGAGACGAACGGGAAGGCACCTCGACCGCATGACCGTACGCACCCGCATCCTCGTGCTGCTCTCGGCCGTCGTCGCGCTGGCGGCGGTCGGGGTGGCGTCCGTGCTGCACGCCTCGGCACGGGCCGACCGCCGCGACCACACCCAGGCGGGCGGCCCGCGGATCACCCCCGGCACGGTGACCCTGACCGGACACGGGCGGATGGTGTTCCGGAACATGGCGTGGGGTCCGCACCGCGACGAGCTGACCAGTGTCCCGGCGTCCGACCCGGCCGGCCCGCGCACCTCCTCCGGCGTGAAGTGCCTGCGCTTCTACGCCGCCGCGGGCACCGGAGTCTGCCTCCAGGCGGTGCACGGCCCGGTGTCGGACACCTACCGCGCCCTGATCCTGGACGCGCGCCTGAAGGAGCGGGACCGCTACGACGTCCCCGGCATCCCCTCCCGCGCCCGGGTCTCCCCCACCGGGCACTTCGCCGCGTGGACGGCGTTCGTGGGCGGTGACTCGTACGCCGGTACGAACTTCTCCACGCGCGCCGCGATCGTGGACACCCGCACGGGTGAGCTGATCCCGTCCCTGGAGACCTTCCGGATCGTCAGGGACGGGCACCCGTACCGGGCGGCGGACGTGAACTTCTGGGGGGTGACGTTCGCGGCGGACGACCGCACCTTCTACGCGACGATGGCGACCAAGGGGACGACGTACCTGGTCCGCGGCGACCTGCGCACGCGCACGGTCACCACCGTGCGCACCAACGTCGAGTGCCCCTCCCTCTCCCCCGACGGCACCCGCGTCGCGTTCAAGAAACGCGTGAAGGGCCTGTCCAAGGACGCCCCCTGGCGCCTGTACGTCCTCGATCTGCGGACGCTGCGGGAGACCCCGCTCGCGGTGTCCCGCAGCGTGGACGACCAGGCCGTGTGGAAGGACGACCGGACGCTCGTCTACGCCCTGCCCGGGGACTTCGGCGCGGACCTGTACGAGGTTCCGGCCGACGGCACGGGCACACCTCGGCGGATCAGCACGGCGGCGGTGTCGCCCGCGTATCTGCGCTGAACGGGGCGGCGGACGGGTCACAGTGGGGGCATGGACGAGATGAACCTTCTGGCCCGGGGGCGGGTGGCGACCAGGCTGCCCGCCCAGGACCTGGTCCGCGCGCGCCGCTTCTACTCCGAGGTGCTCGGCCTGGAGCCCGCCGACGAGCGGCCCGGTGGGCTGCTGTACCGGTGCGGGGGCACGGACTTCGCCCTGTTCCAGTCGACGGGGGCGTCCCCCGGCACCTTCACGCAGATGGGCTGGGAGGTCGAGGACCTCGACGCCGTCGTGACGGAGCTGCGGCGGCGCGGCGTCGTCTTCGAGGACGTCGACGCCCCCGGCTTCCGCACCCGGGACGGCATCGCCGAGATCGAAGGCAACTACCCCAGCAAGGGCGCCCGAGGCGAACGCGCCGCCTGGTTCCACGACAGCGAAGGCAACCTGATCGGCATCGGCCAACCGATCCGCTGACCCGGCGAACGGCAAGGGGCCGGTGTCCTGACCGTCAGTAGTCCAGGCCTGAGTACCAGTCGCCGCGCCCGCCCGGTGTCAGGTCCAGGAGGTGCCAGACGGGGTTGAGCAGGTCGATGCCGCGCTGGTCGATGTCCTCGGCCATGCGTGGGTGAGCGGAGTAGAAGTGGCGGACCGTGCCGTCGGCGTCCCGGGTGAAGACCGAGACGGTGGAGTCCTGTACGCCGTCCTCGTCCTCGCTGCCGAGGTCGTACTTGAAGGTGCTGTCACCGCAGCTCAGCAGACGGAGCCGGGACCAGCCCCGGTCGCGGGCGTGCCGGCGCAGGGCGGGCGGGTCGGCCGCCGCGGCGATGGCGAAGTCGGCGTTCTGGGCGATGTGGTGGGCAACGCCGTTGAAGCCGTCGATCCACAGGGTGCACATCGGGCAGGGGCTGGTCTGCTGCTTGCCGTACATGAGGTGATAGACGATCAGCGGCCGGTCCGGCCCGGTGAACAGCTCGCTCAGGGTGACCTCGCGGACGGGAGTGTCGCCCGCGTCGAGGTCGGCCGGGCCTTCGAGGAAGCGGTAGTCGTCGACGGCGGGACCCTGGGGCAGCGCCCGGCGCTGGTCCGCGACCCTCTCGCGGTGCCGCATGAGCTCGATCTCGGCGAGCCGGAGTTCCTCGCGGGCGGCGAGCTGCTCCTCGGTCTCGCCGGGCAGTCGGGTCTGCCGCAGCATCATGTCCTCCTGGGTGGGAAGCGCCCTACGCCTCCACGGTGTGCCCAGGGGCGAGCGAGCGCCACCGCACCGCCCGGGTGACACACGCGGGGGCCGACGGTCCACGACCACCGGCCCCGTGCGAGGAGAGGCGCCGGCTAGAGCACCGGCAGGTTCTTCCGCAGTTCGAAGGCCGTGACCTCGGAGCGGTACTCCTCCCACTCCTGGCGCTTGTTCCGGAGGAAGAAGTCGAAGACGTGTTCGCCCAGGGTCTCGGCGACCAGGTCGCTGCGTTCCATCAGGGAGAGGGCCTCGCCGAGGTTCTGCGGGAGGGGTTCGATGCCGAGGGCGCGGCGCTCGGCGTTGGAGAGGGCCCAGACGTCGTCCTCGGCGCCCGGGGGAAGCTCGTAGCCCTCTTCGATGCCCTTGAGGCCGGCGGCGAGGAGGAGGGCGTAGGCCAGGTAGGGGTTGGCTCCGGAGTCGAGGGAGCGGACCTCCACGCGCGCGGAGCCGGTTTTGCCGGGCTTGTACATCGGGACGCGGACGAGGGCGCTGCGGTTGTTGTGGCCCCAGCAGATGTAGGACGGGGCCTCGCCGCCGGCGCCGGCGGTGCGCTCGGCGCCGCCCCAGATGCGCTTGTAGGAGTTGACCCACTGGTTGGTGACCGCGGAGATCTCCGCCGCGTGCTTGAGCAGGCCCGCGATGAAGGAGCGGCCGACCTTGGAGAGCTGGTACTCGGCGCCGGACTCGTAGAACGCGTTGCGGTCGCCCTCGAAGAGGGAGAGGTGGGTGTGCATGCCGGAGCCGGGGTGCTCGGAGAAGGGCTTCGGCATGAAGGTCGCGTGGACCCCCTGCTCCAGTGCCACCTGCTTCATGACCAGGCGGAACGTCATGATGTTGTCGGCCGTGGAGAGGGCGTCGGCGTAGCGCAGGTCGATCTCCTGCTGGCCGGGGGCGCCCTCGTGGTGGGAGAACTCGACCGAGATGCCCATCGACTCCAGCATGGTGATCGCCTGGCGGCGGAAGTCCATGCCGACGTTGGTCGGGGTGTGGTCGAAGTAGCCCGAGTTGTCGGCCGGGACGGGACGGGAGCCGTCCAGCGGGCGGTCCTTCAGCAGGAAGAACTCGATCTCGGGGTGGGTGTAGAAGGTGAAGCCCAGGTCGGAGGTGCGGGCCAGGGCGCGCTTGAGCACGTAGCGCGGGTCCGCGAAGGACGGGGAGCCGTCCGGCATGAGGATGTCGCAGAACATGCGGGCGGTGCCGGGGGTCTCCGCGCGCCACGGCAGGACCTGGAAGGTGGAGGGGTCCGGCTTGGCGATCATGTCGGACTCGTAGACCCGGGCGAAGCCCTCGATGGCGGAGCCGTCGAAGCCGATGCCCTCGTCGAAGGCCTGCTCCAGCTCGGCCGGGGCCACGGCGACGGACTTGAGGAAGCCCAGCACGTCCGTGAACCACAGCCGTACGAACCGGATGTCGCGCTCCTCCAAGGTCCGGAGCACGAACTCCTGCTGCTTGTCCATCTTCCGCTTCCCCATCCTTGCTGGTCAGGCCGCCTGTGCCCCCGCGTGGCGGGAGGCGGTCGGGCACCTGAGCATCCCACCACAACACCATTTCATGCGCGTTGCGGACCTTGATCGCGTGAGCGTCCGTGGCCTGAACGCGCCTCGTACGGCAGGTGCACTGCTCTGCCGCCCATCTTGCCTGCTCGCACCGACATCCGTAATGGCCGGTCCGTTTCCACCGTGATCCAGACCACGCCCCGTTAATTTGCATCTCAGATGCCAATTTTCATACGGTGCCGATCAGTCGAGTCGTGAGGAGTCCCGATGCTGTCCGACCAGTCCGCGGCCACCGTCCGCGCCACCCTTCCCGCCGTCGGCGCGGCCCTCGGCGAGATCACCGAGCGTTTCTACGCCCGGCTCTTCGCCGCCCACCCCGCACTGCTGCGGGACCTCTTCAACCGCGGAAACCAGGCCTCCGGTACCCAGAAGCAGGCCCTCGCCGGTTCCATCGCCGCCTTCGCCACGTACCTGCTGGAGCACCCGGACCAGCGGCCCGACGCCATGCTCGGCCGGATCGCCCACAAGCACGCCTCCCTCGGGGTGGCGCCCGAGCAGTACGCGGTCGTCCACGAGCACCTCTTCGCCGCCATCGTCGAGGTCCTCGGCGAGGCCGTCACGCCGGAGGTCGCGGCCGCCTGGGACGAGGTCTACTGGCTGATGGCGAACGCGCTCATCGCCATCGAGAAGCGGCTGTACGAGGAGAGCGGCAGCCGGGGCCCCCGGCGGTGGGAGGTCATCGAGCGCGTCCCCGAGACCGCGGACGTCGTCTCGCTCCGGCTGCGGCCGCTCGACGAGGGCCCGGTGGCCGGCTTCCGCGCCGGGCAGTACGTCTCCGTCCAGGTCGAGCTGCCGGACGGGGCCCGGCAGATACGGCAGTACAGCCTCTCGGGGGCACCGGACTCGACGGTGCGGCAGATCAGCGTCAAGCGTGTGCAGGGCGACGACGCCGCGCCCGACGGCGAGGTCTCGAACCACCTCCACGCGCGCGTGCGGCCCGGTGACGTCCTCGCGCTGTCCGAGCCGTACGGCGACCTCGTCCTCGGCGACGGCGACGACCGGCCCCTCCTGCTCGCCTCCGCGGGCATCGGCGTGACCCCGATGGTCGCGATGCTCGCCGCGCTCGCCGCCGACGGGCACACCGGCCCGGTCACCGTCGTGCACGGCGACCGCTCCCCCGCCGACCACGCCCTGCTCGCCGACCACGAGGCGTACGCCGGCAAGCTCCCGGACGCGTCCGTGCACTTCTTCTACGAGCGCGACGCCGCGCCGGGCACCCGCACCGGCCTGGTCGAGCTCGCCGACGTCACCGTGGCCCTGGGCACGCGCGCGTACCTGTGCGGCCCGCTGCCCTTCATGCGCGCGGTGCGCTCGCAGCTGATCGGCAAGGGCGTGGCCCCGGCCGACATCCACTACGAGGTGTTCGGCCCGGACCTCTGGCTGACGCAGGTCTGAGGAGAGGGGCGGGGGCCCCGTCCGGCCCGGCGGGGACCCCCACCCGACCCCCACGCGACCCCGCATCCGACCCCCACACCCGCTCCCCCACCCGCCCCCGCTCCCGCTGAGCCGCGCTGGTAGAACTCGGCCATGACTTTCCGGTTCGTGGCCCGTGCGGCGGGCGCAGAGATCGATCCCGACGGCGACTTCGTCGAAGCCGGGGTCTCGGAGCGCGAGGACGGCAGCGGCTTCGCCCTGCTCTTCATGTGCGACGGCGGGGAGCCCGACGACCAGGACATTCCCCTGGGGCTCGACACGCACTGCCTGGTCACGGCCGGCCAGGGCACCGCGTACGGGTGTGTCCGGGAGGTGGTGCTGACCGGCAACGTCCTGCGCGTCTCCCTCGACCCTTCCGCGCTGGCGGCGCTGAGGCTGGAGGACCCGGACATCGAGGTGATCCTGGAGGCGCCGGCCGCGGACACGGCCCGGTTCCGCGAGGTCCTCCCCCAGGTGCTGGCATACGGCCGGGAAGAGGCGCGGCCGGTATGCGTCGCCCTTTGACGGATCCCGGGTGCGCTCAGCCGCCCGGAGCCCGGTGCTCTCAGCCGCTCTGCGGGCCTCTGGAGATGTCCAGCAGCAGGGGGCCCGTCGGGTCGGCGACCATGTCCCGCACCGTGACCGGGTCCAGCGCGGCGTAGAACGCCTCCTGGGCCCGGCGCAGGGCGCCCCGCAGGCGGCAGGCGGAGTTCAGGGGGCAGGGGGTCGGGCCCTCGCAGTCGACCACGTCGCCGTCACCCTCGAAGGTGCGGACCACCATGCCCACCGACGCCGAGCGGCCCCGTTCCGTCAGCGACAGCCCGCCGCCCCTGCCGCGCCGGGCGTCGACCAGGCCCAGGTGCTGGAGTTCGGCCACGACCTTCGCGGCGTGCGTGTAGGGCACGTCCATGTCCTCCGCGACCAGGCGGGTCGCGGGGCTGGCGTCGCCTGCGACGGCGAGCCGCATGAGGATCCGCAGAGCCAGGTCGGTGGAGCGCAGCAGCCGCATACCGCGAGGGTAGGTAATACGCATCCACGGTTCAAATTTTCCGGTCGCCCCGCCCCGCTCTTCGGCAGAGACCACCTCGCCCACTACGATCGGTGAGCCCCACCGTTCCCGTCTCTTTCCCCCAGAAGGACACGCCTCATGGGTTCCGGCAACAACAGCAGCAACGCGGCGCGCAAGGCGCGCATCGAGGAGATGCGGCGCGCCGAGCGTGCCCGCGAGCGCCGCAACCGGGTGCTGACCGTCGCGGCGAGCGTGGTGGTCGTCGCCGGTCTCGTCGTCGGCGGCGTGGTCCTCGTGAACTCGCAGTCGGACAAGTCGGACACGAAGATCGAGACCGCGAGCGGCGACGCGAAGAACTCCGGGGACTCCGGGCACTTCACCCTCGGCCCGGACCGCGTGAAGACCTGGTCCGGCAAGCTGTCGCGGACGCACGTGACGACCCGGGTGTCGTACCCGATGCACCCGCCGGTCGGCGGCAACCACAGCCCGGTGTGGCTCAACTGCAACGGCGATGTCTACACCACGCCGGTGCAGGACGAGAACGCCGTGCACGCGCTGGAGCACGGCGCGGTCTGGGTGACGTACACCGGCAAGGCGAGCAAGGCCGACGTGGACGCGCTCGCGGCCAAGGTGAAGAAGACGCCGTACTCGCTGATGAGCCCGTACGAGAACCAGGACGCCCCGCTGGTCCTGTCGGCCTGGGGCCACCAGGTGAACGTGAAGAGCGCGAGCGACCCGGCGGTGAACAAGTTCTTCTCCACCTATGTGCAGGGCCGGCAGACGCCCGAGCCGGGCGCCTCGTGCACCGGCGGGGTCATGAAGTGAGGCGACAGCACGTCGGCTGGGTCGCGGGCGCCGCGGCGGCGGTGCTCGTCGCGGCCGGCGCGATCACGTACGCGGTAGCCGAGGACACCGGCGGACCGGACGGCACGAAGACGCCGGGCGCCGAGTCCGCGGACGCGGGCTTCGCGCGGGACATGGCCGTCCATCACCAGCAGGCCGTCGAGATGTCGTACATCGTGCGGGACCGCACGAAGAACGAGGAGGTGCGGCGGCTCGCGTACGACATCGCGCAGACGCAGGCCAACCAGCGCGGGATGCTGCTGGGCTGGCTGGACCTGTGGGAGCTGCCGAAGGTGTCGGCCGAGCCGCCGATGACCTGGATGGGCATGGGCGACATGGCCTCCGGCAAGGACGGCGCGCTGATGCCCGGCATGGCGACCAACACGGAGCTGAGGAAGCTCCAGTCGCTGAGCGGGAAGCAGGCGGAGGTCTTCTACCTGCAGTTGATGACGGACCATCACAAGGGCGGTATCCACATGGCCGAGGGGTGTGTGGCCAAGTGCACCGTGGGGGTGGAGAAGCGGCTCGCGCAGGGCATGGTCGACGCCCAGCAGTCGGAGATCCAGCTGATGGCCGACATGCTCAAGGCGCGGGGCGCGCAGGCCCGTTGAGAGGCGCGCAAGCCCGCCGGGAAGGCGCGCAGGCCCGTTGAGGGGCGCGCGCAAGCGCGCTCGTAACAGCACCGCCAGGACGAAAACCCCCGTAATCCCTCAAATCTCCCTGGATGACGGTTCCTTGAGCTTCTCTTGACCTTTGCGTTCCCCTGGCATGAACGGTTCATCGTAAGAGTGGCCCCCATCGTGTGATCGCTTCGCCGGCCGCTGCCGCCGCGGGCCGGCTCCCGGATCCACGACGTACCGACCACTACATGCATGCGAACCGCATCGCAGGGGGTTCTATGAGATCCAACCGCGCCACCGTGCGCGCCGGCGTGAGCATGGCAGCGACACTGCCGATGATCGCCGGTGCGCTGGCGCTCGGCATACCCGCGGCGCACGCCGCGGACACCCCGGCCCGTGACTCGCTGGTGGGCACCAAGCCCGCGTGGGCCACGGCCAAGGCGGACAAGGGTGCCACCGCCGACACCGCGCAGGTCACGGCCCGGGTCTACCTGGCCGGCCGGGACCGCGCCGGACTCGCCGCCTACGCCAAGGCCGTGTCCGACCCCAGCTCGCCGCTGTACGGCAAGTACCTGAGCGCCAAGAAGGTGCAGGCCCGCTTCGGGGCCACCAAGGCCCAGGTGGCCGCCGTCAAGTCCTGGCTGACCTCGGCCGGGCTGAAGGTCACCCAGGTCACCCCGCACTACGTCGCCGTCTCCGGTGACGTCGCCGCCGCCGAGAAGGCGTTCGGCACCCAGCTGCACAACTTCACCAAGGGCTCGAAGACCTACCGCGCCCCGGCGAAGACCGCGTCGGCGCCGGCCGGCCTGCGGGGCGCCGTCCTGACCGTGACCGGTCTGGACAACGCCCCGCACAAGTCGACCCACGACGAGCAGCTGCCGCCCCCGGACGCCGTGTTCAAGAACTCCGGGCCGTTCTCCTCGTACTTCGGCTCGAACATCGCGAGCACGCTGCCGGACGCGTACGGCCAGAAGATCCCGTACGCGATCAAGGGCTACACCGGCAAGCAGCTGCGCGCCGCCTACGGCGCGGGCACCTACACCGGCAAGAACGTCCGCATCGCCATCACGGACGCCTACGCCTCGCCGACCATCGCCTTCGACGCCGGCAAGTACGCGGTGAAGAACGGTGACGCGGCCTGGAAGACCGGCCAGCTGCACCAGGTGCTGCCGAAGAACTACACCAAGACCAAGGAGTGCGGCGCGGCCGGCTGGTACGGCGAGGAGACCCTCGACGTCGAGGCCGTGCACGCGGTCGCGCCGAACGCCGACGTCACCTACGTCGGTGCGGCCTCCTGCTACGACGACGACCTGCTGGACTCGCTCAGCAAGATCGTCGACAGCCACCTGGCCGACATCGTCTCCAACTCCTGGGGCGACATCGAGGCCAACCAGACGCCGGACCTCGCGGCCGCCTACGACCAGGTCTTCCAGCTGGGCGCGGTCCAGGGCATCGGCTTCTACTTCTCCTCCGGTGACAACGGCGACGAGGTCGCCAACACCGGTACGAAGCAGGTCGACACCCCGGCCAACTCGGCGTGGGTGACCGCGGTCGGCGGCACCTCGCTGGCCGTCGGCAAGGGCGACACGTACCAGTGGGAGACCGGCTGGGGCACCGAGAAGGCGACCCTCGCGGCCGACGGCAAGAGCTGGACGAACTTCCCCGGCGCGTTCACCTCGGGCGCGGGCGGCGGCACCAGCAAGACCGTGCCGCAGCCGTACTACCAGAAGAACGTCGTCCCGAAGGCGCTGGCCACGGCCAACAACGCCGCCGGCAACCGCGTCGTCCCGGACATCGCGGCCATCGCCGACCCGAACACCGGCTTCCTGGTCGGTCAGACCCAGACCTTCCCGGACGGCACCGAGCAGTACAGCGAGTACCGCATCGGCGGCACCTCGCTGGCCGCCCCGGTGATCGCGGCGGTCCAGGCCCTGGCCCAGGAGGCGCGCGGCGGCAAGGCGATCGGCTTCGCCAACCCGTCGATCTACGCCAAGTACGGCAAGGCGGGCGTCTACCACGACGTCGTGGACAAGCCGACCGGCACCGACCTGGCCGTGGCCCGGATCGACTTCGTGAACGGCTTCGACGCCGCCGGCGGCCTCGCGACCTCGGTCCGCAGCCTCGGCAAGGACAGCTCGCTGTCCGCGGTGAAGGGCTACGACGACGTCACCGGCGTGGGCTCGCCCGCGAACGGCTACGTGCAGTCGTTCCGCCGCCACTGATCGCGCCGGTGACCGGCTGACGCCGGTCCGCTGACGCGGTAGGCGCTCCAGGGGGGCGTGGGGTACGCAACAACACCCCACGCCCCCTATTGCGTCTCTCTGACGATTACACTGACCGCGTGCCTCCGTTGAACTTCTGGTCGATCTATCAGCATGGCTTCGCACGCGTCGCCGCCTGCACGGGCCACACCGTCATCGCCGACCCGCACGCCAACGCCGAAGCGGTCCTGCGCCACGCACGCCGGTGCGCCGAGGACGGGGTCGCCGTCGCCGTCTTCCCGGAGATGGTGCTGTGCGGCTACTCCATCGAGGACCTGCTCCTGCAGGACGCGCTCCTCGACCAGGTCGAGGAGGCGGTCCAGGAGGTGGTGACCGGGTCGGCGGACCTGCTGCCCGTCCTGGTCGTCGGCGCCCCGCTGCGCCACCGCAACCGGATCTACAACTGCGCGGTCGTCGTGCACCGCGGCCGGATCCTCGGCGTGGTCCCCAAGTCGTACCCGCCGAACTACCGGGAGTTCTACGAGCGCCGGCAGATCGGCGACGGCGCCGACGAGCGCGGCGGCTCGATCCGCGTCGGCGGCGAGTCGGTCCCCTTCGGCGTGGACCTGCTGTTCGCGGCCGAGGACGTCCCCGGTCTCGTCCTCCATGCGGAGATCTGCGAGGACATGTGGGTGCCGGTGCCGCCCAGCGCCGAGGCGGCGCTGGCCGGTGCGACGGTGCTGGTCAACCTCTCCGGCAGCCCGATCACGGTCGGCCGGGCCGAGGACCGCAAGCTGCTGTGCCGCTCGGCGTCCTCCCGCTGCCTCGCCGCGTACGTCTACGCGGCGGCCGGCCTGGGCGAGTCGACCACCGACCTGTCCTGGGACGGCCAGACCATGATCTACGAGAACGGCGTGCTGCTCGCCGAGACCGAGCGGTTCCCGCTCGGCGACGAGTACGCCGTGGCCGACGTGGACCTCGACCTGCTGCGGCAGGAACGGCAGCGGCAGGGCACGTTCGACGACAACCGCCGTACGCATCACGCGCGGACGAGTGACTTCCGGACGGTCGCCTTCGAGCTCGACCCGCCGCTCACCGACCTGGGGCTGCGCCGCCGCCTGGAGCGCTTCCCGTTCGTGCCGGCCGACCCCGACCGCCTCGCCCTGGACTGCTACGAGGCGTACAACATCCAGGTCGAAGGCCTCCAGCAGCGACTGGCGGCGATCGGCGGCCCGAAGGTCGTCATCGGGGTCTCCGGCGGCCTGGACTCCACGCACGCGCTGATCGTCGCCGCCCGCGCGATGGACCGCGCCGGCCGCCCGCGCAGCGACATCCTGGCCTGGACCCTGCCCGGCTTCGCCACCAGCGACCACACCAAGGACAACGCACATGCGCTGATGCGTTCCCTGGGCGTCACCGCGGCAGAGCTGGACATCACGCCGACCGCACGGCTGATGCTGAAGGAGATGGACCACCCGTTCGCCTCCGGCGAGCCGGTGTACGACGTCACCTTCGAGAACGTGCAGGCGGGCCTGCGCACCGACTACCTCTTCCGCCTCGCCAACCAGCGCGGCGGCATCGTCCTCGGCACCGGCGACCTGTCGGAGCTGGCTCTCGGCTGGTCCACGTACGGCGTCGGCGACCAGATGAGCCACTACAACGTCAACGGCGGCGTGCCGAAGACCCTGATCCAGCACCTCATCCGCTGGGTCATCAGCAGCGGCCAGTTCGACGAGGAGACCGGCAAGACGCTCGCCGCGATCCTCGACACCGAGATCAGCCCGGAGCTGGTGCCGGGCGAGGAGATGCAGTCGACGGAGTCGAAGATCGGCCCGTACGCCCTGCACGACTTCACGCTGTTCCACGTGCTCCGGTACGGCTTCCGTCCCTCCAAGATCGCCTTCCTGGCCTGGCACGCCTGGCACGACGCCGAGGCCGGCGCCTGGCCCCCGAACTTCCCCGAGGCCAAGCGGGTTGCGTACGACCTGCCGGAGATCCGGCGCTGGCTGGAGGTCTTCTGCCGCCGCTTCTTCGGCTTCGCTCAGTTCAAGCGCTCGGCCATGCCGAACGGCCCGAAGGTCTCGGCGGGCGGTTCACTGTCGCCGCGGGGTGACTGGCGTGCGCCGTCGGACAGCTCGGCGCGGACGTGGCTGCGGGACCTTGAGCGGTTCGATTTGTGAGCAGTCCCGGGGGCCCCGGTTCAGCCCTTGAGTGCGGCGACGAAGGGGGCCCAGGCGGCGGCCGTCACGATGAGGGCGGGCCCGTGGGGGACCTTGGAGTCACGGACGGGGACGAGTCCGGGGAAGTCGCTCGCGATTTCAACGCAGTCGCCTCCGCTTTCATTGCTGTAGCTACTCTTGAACCAGAGAGCGTCACTCAAGTCGATCCGGTTGCTTGCCATTTCGGTAATCCTCTGCCGCTGCCTTGATCATGGCGAGGGACGTGTCTGGTGACAGCGCGACGGCCCTGAGCCGATCGTATGCCTTGCGGTACTGCCCCACGAGGGCTGGATCATCGATGGTGCCTCCGCTGTAGGACGCCTCGGTGTACACCAGCGGCGGGGCATCCGGAAACGTCATGGTCATGATGGAGGCGGCCATCAGGGGGTACGCCTTTTGCTTCCGCGGAACGATCTGCGGAGTGATTCGGCGTCGGTCCGCCAACTCCGTGATGCGGTCCAACTGTGTGGTCATGCCCTCGGCGTCCAGGAGCGGTTGGGTGATCAGCGACTCATGCAGGATCACCCAGTACTCCGGAGTGCGGTGGTCAGACTCGAAGATGTCGGCACGCGCCATCCGGGCACTGACCTTCTCTTCCACCTCGGCGTCGAGAGACAGCGGGAGACCTGCCAGGACCACGGCCCGCGCATAGGCTGGAGTTTGCAGCAGCCCGGGGAAGAGCATCGGGCACCATGCCTCAATGGTCGTAGCACGCTTCTCCGCCTCAAGGACCTTCTCGAAGTACTCAGCGTGCCCTGCTCTCCGCGCCTTCCGCACATCCTCGCAATGTCGCTCGAAGAAGCCGTCGGTGTTGAGCACCCGATCCGCATGCCGAGCCAGGTCGAGCGGCATCCTCCGTTCCCCGCGCTCGATGTCGCTGAGGTAGGTCTTGCCGTAGAAGCTGCCCTCAAGGAAGGCCTCCAACGACATCCCCGCCGACTCCCTCTTCCACCGCAACTCCTTGCCGTAGAAGGTCGGGACGCTCATCGAGCCGTCAATGTCCCTGCGCCGTGCCATGGTTCACCTTCCGCTGTCCCGGTCGCGAACGCGAAACTCCTTTCACGGTAGCGATCCCGACGACACTCTGTGAGGCATTCATCACACACCGCACAGGATGAGAAAGACGCCACCCATGCCTGACCCCTCCCCCTCCCCCACCGCCTACGACGTCTCCTTCAGCGTCGAGGACCTCCGCTCCGCCCTCGCCCTGCACGACATCACGCTGCCCTCCCTCCGCGTGGACCTGCCGAGCTTCGCGGGCAGATACGCACCGCCCGCCAGCCTCGTCGCGCTCGGGAACTGCAACACCGCGACAGCGCGTGCGCTGGCCACCGCCCTCCGGAAGACGGCGGCCGGACAATGACCTTCGCACTCACCTTCCTCGCCACCCCGAAGGCCGTACCGGAACTCCGCCACCACCTCCGCACTCACGACTTCGAAGTCCGCCTGTGCGCAACGGAGTTACTGACGAACGTCATCGACCACCTCGGCGAGGGCACGCTCGTGACGATCCGCGTCACCAGCACGCCCCACGGCCACACCCGCATCGAGGTCACCGACCCCGACCCGAGCGCCCTACCCGCTCCCCTCTCCGCCACCGACACGGCCGAATCCGGCCGAGGCCTGACCCTCGTAGACGCCCTCTCCAGCCGCTGGGGCGTGGACCAGGCCGCGGACCGGAAGACGGTCTGGTGCGAGCTGGCAGCGCCGTCGTGAACAGTGCTACTCGCCCAAGTGGTCTACGGCGCCACGGGATCGCCGTTCCCCAGCTGCAGCCACCACACGTCGTCGTGGTCGCGGCTGAGCTGGAGCGTCTGCCGCTGTCCGTCGCCGAAGTGGAGTTCGACGCCGGCCAGGTTCGGCACGGCGGGGTCCTGCACGATCGCCTCGACCGGTTCACCGGCGTGCGCACCGTAGCGGGCGATCAGCTTCTGTGCGGCCTGGTCCCGTCCCGTGTACCAGGGGGCGCCGAGGTGGGCGAGGTCGGTGGGGTCACCGGCCTCGAGACGCTGGACGTACGCCTTGAGGAGCAGGTCGACGTCGTCGGCGACCTCCGCGGCCTCGGGATAGTCGGACTTCACGGCGTGGACGGTGACCTTCACTTCCGGCGTCTTGCCCAATGCATAGGGGGCAGGCTCGCGAAGCAGCCACCAGGTGAGCACCGCGGTCGCCAGGACGGCCAGCGCCGAAGCCCCCGACCACAGCTTCTTCTTGTACGGGGCGGGCATCAGTACCACCCCGGTACGACGTGGATGATGTCCGCCCAGATGCCCCTGGAACTTCGGAGGTACTCATCCAGAGGCTTGTCCACACGAGTGTGGCTGTGCGCGGTCACCATGGCCTTTCCGTGGACCATCATCCTTCTCCGTTGCCGATCCACCACTCGGCCCCATCGGTACCCGCGATCCAGGCGTCCATGACCTGCTCGATCGCGGGCAGGCCTACCGCGCGGCCGATCGTGACGACGATGAAGCGCAGATCCTGCGGTGCTTCGGCCATGCCCCCGAGATCCCCGACCGCCTTGCTAAGCTCCGCGAACGACTCAGGGCTGAAGTGGCCGTGGCCGGCTGCCTGAATGCACAGGTTCTCTCCCCGCTCGACCACGTCGAACCGACCGTCATCGGCGACCCGCAGCACATCACCTGCCGCGCATCCGAGCACCATGCCGGGACTGCCCGCCAGTTCGAACACGTCCGACCCCACCAACCGCGCCGGCAGCACCTCGAACACCGGGTGCCCGGACGCGGCATGACCAGCCAGAAGTCGTATGTGGGTGCCAGACGGCGGGTGAGGATCGAGTGTCATGCGTGTGATCGTCCCACAGGCCACGTTGACTACCACCTGTGGACGGATGTCAGACGGTAGACCGTGACCCAGACATCCCACTGATCGCTGGGAGAAACTTCAGCGGTGACGCGGTGCCTTGGGCGATGACCCTCCGGGCCACCCGTGACACGCCTCGTCCAGCGCGGGTAAGAAGCGAGCGAGCAGCCCGCCAAATTCAAGCTCAGCGGCCCTCTCTAATCACCATGAATGCATCGTATGGTGGCTCGCCGAGCGCGTGAATGAGACGATTGACCACTTCACCGACAGTGAAGTCCCATCCGGTTAGACGCTGTCCGCTCCAGTTGATCCCTACCCGGAAGTCATCCTTGGCCAGATCCGGCAAAGCCGCGCTTCGCCAATGGTCCAGCGGCATTGATACAGGTCGAAATTGAGGACCCCATAGCTGAGCGGCGCGCTGCGCGCGGGTCTTCGACGACCAATAAGGGAAAGCTGGTTGCCCAGAACTTGAGACCGGGGTGGGACTGCCGTCGTCGTCTCGAACCCACCAAACGGTACGAGTCCGAGCAATCTCACGGAAGAAGGCCGCTGCCTGAGCCCCGCTTGTGCTCACCCGAATGCTCCTGATCGTCCCGTCTTCAGCATCACGCTTGAGCGCGGCACCAGTCGGGCCCAGTCTCCCGCTGGCAGGCCCAGACCGGTACCGCCCGCGCATCGGGCCCGTCTCGGACGCCGTCCGGCGCTTTGCACGGCCCGCAACCGCGCGCCGCGCGTCCTGGCCTTCCTCCCCGCTGCGCTGTAAGCAGCTGACGCCACCGGCAGCCCCCAGGCCCTGAAGGCCGCGAGGGGGTGACGGTCGGGGTTTCAGTTCGCGGTGCCGTCGGTGTAGTCCGCGTCGGCCAGGGCTTGCTGCACGAGATCGGGGCGGTTGCTGATGAACCCGTCGGCGCCACCACGGGCGAACTCGACCGCGCTCCTCGGGTCGTCCACAGTCCAGAGGAAGACCTTCAGCCGCTGCCCGTGCGGGCCCTTCAGGGCGTGGGCCGCCTGGAAGTACGCGGGAGTGACCTTCAGGTACTTCATGTTGATCTGGTCGGCCACCTCAGCCAGCCGCGCCAGGTCCTTCGCCGTCGGTTCGCGCGACAGCAGGGCGGTGCGCACCTCGGGGGCGCGGGCGCGCACGGTCCGCAGGGTGCCGGTGTCGAAGGCCTGGACGATCAGCCGGTCGGTGACCCGGTCGCCCTCGAGCCAGCCCAGCCTGCCGAGTTCCTTCACGGTGTCCTCGGCGAGTCCCGGATAGATCTCCGGCCACTTGATCTCCAGCACCAGCTTCTGGCCGTTGCGGTCCACGCGGCGCATGTACTGCTGAAGAGTCGGTATCTTCTCCCCCGCCCACTGCCGGCCCTTCCAGCTGCCGGCGTCCAGCGTGGATATCTCCGCCCAGGTGAAGTCCCCCACCTTCCATGGCGCACGCTTCGGGAACTTCGCCTCGACATCGGTGGTGCGGGCCAAGGTCTTGTCGTGAATGACGACCAGCTTGCCGTCCTTGGTGCGCTGGACGTCGTTCTCCAGCCACTCGATGCCCTGCGCTCGCGTCGTGTCCATCGCGACCAAGGTGTTCTCCGGGGCCGCGTCGGCGCCGGCCCGGTGGGCGACACTCACCACACCCCCGCGGTCCGTCGCGTCCGTCGCCGTGGAAGTCACCAACAGCACCGCGACCAGGCTCAGGACCATCCCTGCCACGCATATGGAGATGCGCGCGAGCATCCACTCTCCTCATGGGTCGATGACACAGATGCTCACGGAGCAGCTGAGACAGCCGGTAGTCCTGGGACAGGAGAGAATACCTACGGCAGGCGGTGGGCTCGCGGGACCGGTTGGGACACGCCGGGCAGGTTCGGCGGGCGGGGACGCAGGGCGAGCACCCCCCGAGTGCACCTCCTGCGTCACAGGTGACACAAGCACCTCACCCGTTCCCCACTCAGGCAGCAATTGGAGGAATTGGGCCGGGGAGCCGAGGGAAGTCCGAGGTCAGGCACATGCCGGGAGCCGCACCTCTTTGCCCGTTCCTTCCAATCACCGACGCGCACCCCCGCACCCACCGGCCGCACGCCGCCAAACCCAGCCGGCGTGCAGGCGAGACGCGACCGCGTCCCCTCCGCAAGGGGCCGCCACACAGCGCGCCCAAGGGCCCAACCCCGGCAAGACGCCCACTGCTCCCCCGGCCGCCCGCTCGCTTCTCACCCGTGCTGGAGCGAGCCGAGTCAAGGGTGGCCCGGAGGGCCATCGCCGAAGGCGACGCGACCGCAGGGAGCGCCCTTTACTCGGCTCGCGGAAGCACGACCATCGCCAAGAAGCGGGCGGCCCCACGGCAACTGGTCAGCTCCTGGCTCCGCGAAGCTCAGTGGCCTGCCGCGCCTCCACCCGGCCTACTTGACCAGTCGGAAGCCCGGCCGGCCGACCCAGGCTCGCAGGAATTCCGCCGTGCCCAGTGCCGTCCCGTCTTCGTCCGCGAGCCCCAGCAGCCCTGGAAGGCCGGCGACGACCGAGGCCTGGCCGTCCAGCAGTTCGGCCTTGGCCACGCCTCCGATGACGTCCATGACGGTTGCGGTCAGCAAGGCCGTGGCCACGTGGTCGATCTCCCGGTTGCAGCAGGCACTGACATTGACGGCATGGGTCGGCCTGAAGCCGAGGACAGCTTCCACCTCGGGCTCGTCCGCGTGCTCGGCCTCGAAGATGTCCTCGTCACCGACGCCCGGGCCCATCAGGTAGACCAGGAAGGGCCGGCGCCAGTCCTCGCGCTGTGGATTGAAGCCGACCAGGGCCTTGAGTTCCTCGTCCACGCAGGTGGTGCCGAGGAGGGGAAGCGGGTACGGCTTCCGCCAGTCCGCTTCTCGCCTGTCCTCGACGCCCAGTCGCTCAGCGGGCACGTTGACGTCGAAGGAACCCGGTCGCTCCTCCTTGAAGTGGGAGGAGAGCCCCACCATCAGCGCGCGGAACTCCCCCATGGTGGACGGGGGTACAGGCTCCGGCAGATCGATCACCAGCGTCGGACCAGACATGCCGGGAGCCTAGACGAGTAAGGCCGAAGCGCTGGTCAGCGGTGCAGGGCGCCGCGGCGGGTTTCGACCGGGATCTGGTCGCCAAGAGCCTGGGCATGGTTGACGCCGCCGAGTACGAGCGGCGTTCGGGAACACGCCAGCGGATGAGCTTCCGTCAGGGATGGACGCCTGCTTCGTAGCATGAGCGGATGATCACGTCCGACGGACAGCGCCCCCGGCAGCCGGGCGAGCGGCAGAAGGCGATGCGCCGGCATCGCCCGTTCGCCCTCGGCCTGGCCGGGACCGGCGTGGCGGTCGTTGCGGCGTTCGGGTGCAGCGCCGGCCCCGAGAAGTCAGCCTCCATCGGCTCCGCCCCGACCCCTCTGCGCACGACCCGGACCACGGTGTCCGGTGCGCCGGCGCCACCGCATCCTGCCGGCAATGTACGGATCGCCGCCGTGGGAGACATCGTGATGGGCTCGCTGCCGGACGCCCTGCCGCCGGATGACGGCGCCTCGTTCTTCGACCCTGTCGACGACCTGCTCACCGGCGATGTGGTGCTCGGGAACCTGGAGACCACACTCGCCACCGACGGCTCCAGCAAGTGCGACGACATCGACGGCCCGAACTGCTTCGCGTTCCACGCCCCGCCGTCCTACGGCCGCCGGCTCAAGAAGGCCGGGTTCACGGTCATGAACGTGGCGAACAATCACATCGACGACTTCGGGGCGGACGGGCGGCGCGAGACGTTCGCCGCCCTGCGCTCCGCGAACCTGCCGTACACCGGCCGCCTGGGCCAGATCACCGTCCAGCGGGTACACGGCCTCCGGGTCGCAGTGGTCGGGTTCGCTCCCGACCGAGGGTCGAACGACCTCACGGACATCCCTGCCGCACAGCGACTCACCGCCCGCGCCGCGGCGATGGCGGACATCGTGATCGTCACGATGCACGCCGGCGCGGAGGGCTCGGACCGCACCCATGTGGAGCCCGGCACCGAGTACTTCCTCGGCGAGGACCGCGGCGACAGCTACCGATTCAGCCGTGCGGTGATCGACGCCGGCGCCGACCTGGTCGTGGGCAGCGGACCGCACGTGATGCGGGGAATGGAGTTCTACAAGGGGCGGCTGATCGCCTACAGCCTGGGCAACTTCTCGGGCTACAAGGTGCTCGGCCTCGGCGGCACGCTCTCCACCAGCGGCGTGCTACAAGTGACCCTCCGCGCCGACGGCACCTATGTGTCCGGGCGCCTGCGCCCGACCCAGATCGTGGCGCCCGGTACGCCGGAGCCGGGCGGCGACGCGATCGACCTCGTCTCCAGCATGTCGGAGGAGGACTTCGGCTCACACGCCGCCCAGATCTCGGCGGACGGTACGATCCAGCGCCCCTAGGGCCTGCGGCTGGAGGGCTGTCCGATCCCCACCAGCGGAGCCCCTGCACCCCCGCCCCAGGGAACGGAGCCCCCTACGTCAGGAGTGCAGGACGCCGGACTGCTCCGGTACGTGAGCAGCGACGACGCGGCCCACACGGGCAACCTCCCGGCGCCGGTCCACCCCGTACGCCACACCGGCCACTCCGAGCCCCAGCACCGCCAGCGCAGCCCCGGCAACCGCAGGAGACGTGACCCCGAAGCCTGCCGCCAGCGCCAATCCCCCGATCCACGCGCCGCCCGCGTTCGCCAGGTTGAAGGCGGCCTGGTTGGCCGAGGAGGCCAAGGACGGGGCAGCCGAGGCCTTCTCCATCACCATCAGCTGCAGCGGGGAGCCGGTGACGAACGCCGCCATGCCGAGCAGGGCCACCGCGAGGGCCGCGCTCCACTCGGCGCGCATCAGCAAGGGGAAGAGCAGGAGCACCGCGCCCAGCGAGGCCAGTCCGGCGAACAGGGTGCCCCGCATCGACACGTCCGCGAGCCGGCCACCCAGCAGGTTGCCGGCCGTCGCGCCGACGCCGAACAGCGCCAGCAGCACCGTCACGCTGCCCTCGGCGAAACCGGCGGAGTCCGTCAGCATCGGGGTGACGTAGCTGTAGGCCGCGAAGAGCGCGCCGAAGCCCGCCACCGTCGTACCCAGAGCCAGCCAGACCGGCACCGACCTCAGCGCGGCAAGCTCGCCGCGCAGGCCCGTCGTGGGGGCGGAGACTCGGGCGTGCGGGATCAGGAGGGCCAGCGACGCTATCGCCGCCAAACCGATTGCGCTCACGCCCAGAAACGTCGCCCGCCAGCCGAGGTGCTGGCCCATGAGCGTGGCGACGGGGACGCCCGCGACGTTGGCGACAGTCAGGCCGAGGAACATCAGGGAGACCGAGCGGGCCTTGCGCTCCGGCGGGACCATCGCCGTGGCGACGACCGCGCCCACGCCGAAGAACGCGCCGTGCGGCAGGCCGCTGAGGAAGCGGGCGGCGAGGAGGGAGTCGTAGCCGGGGGCGAGGGCCGAGAGGGCGTTGCCCGCCACGAACAGGGCCATCAGGCCGATCAGGACCGTGCGGCGGGACATGCGGGCCGTGAGCGCGGCCAGCAGCGGGGCGCCGATGACGACGCCCAGCGCGTACGCCGAGACCAGGTGTCCGGCGGTGGGGATGGAGATGTGCAGGTCGTCCGCGACGTCGGGCAGCAGGCCCATCATCACGAACTCGGTGGTACCGATACCGAAAGCGCCGACGGCCAGGGTGAGCAGGGCCAGAGGCATGAAGGGCCTGTGCCTTTCGAAGTCAAGGAGAGGAGAGAGCGGAGTTCCGTCACCAGTGTATGTTCAGGTGCGGAACAAAGTCTCCCAGGCCCAGTATTCCGGCCGGTTACGAGGACGTGTCCACCTTCACACGGGCAGCCACCGGAAGGTGGTCGCTGTCGGTGCGCGGCAGGGTCCAGGAGCTCTGCGGATCGACGCCCCTGACCATGATCTGGTCGATCCGTGCCATCGGGAACGACGCCGGCCAGCTGAACCCGAAGCCGTTGCCCGCCGCGCCCTGCGTGGAGCGCAGCTGCGAGGTGACGGCCTTGAGGGAGCGGTCGTTCATCGTGCCGTTGAGGTCGCCCAGCAGGACGACCCGCGGCAGCGGCTCGTCGGCGATCGCCTCGCCGAGCGCGTCGGCGCTCTTGTCGCGCTGCCGCGCGGTGAAACCGGCCTCGACCTTCACCCGCACCGAGGGGAGATGGGCGACGTAGACGGCGAGCGGACCCTTGGGGGTCGTCACGGTCGCACGCATCGCGCGCTTCCAGCCGAGCTTGATGTCGACGTCCTTGACGTCGGTCATCGGGTACTTGCTCCACAGGCCGACGGTGCCGACGACCGCGTGGTGCTTGTACGTCGTCCCGAGCGCCTTCTCGTACACCGGGACGGCGGACGCGGGCAGTTCCTCCAGGGCGAGCAGGTCGGCGCCGGAGGAGGCGACGTCCCGGGCGGTCGCGGCCGGGTCGGGGTTGTCGGCGTTGACGTTGTGGGTGGCCACCATGAGGTCGCCGCCGCCGCCCGTCTTGTCGGTGAGCAGTCCGCCGAAGAGGTTCAGCCACACGATCGCCGGGAGGAGGACCGCGATCAGCGCGGTCGCCGACTTGCGCAGCACGCCGAGGAGCAGCAGCACCGGGATGGCCAGGCCCAGCCAGGGCAGGAAGGTCTCCGTGAGGCTGCCGAGGTTGCCGATCCGGTTGGGGATGCGCGAGTGCAGCAGCATCACCAGGGCGAGGAGCAGGCCGAGCGCCGCGAGAATGATGCCGCGGCGCCAGATGCGTGGATCGCCGCGCCAGCCGGCGAGCAGGCGGTGCGCCAGGCGCCGAAGCCGGGATCCCGGTCGCTCGGGCCCCGAGCCGCCGTTGTCCGTCTCCGTCATGTACGCCTGCTGCGCCATACCGTCTGCCTCACTGCCTGCCGTGCACTCCGTCGTCCCCCCGTGTTCATCCGACCCTAGGGGATGATCGGCTCCGATCCCGCCGTCCCATGACGGCCGTACGGAAGTCGAGGACGAACGAGGTGGGGCCGGGGGTTCCGGTTACCCCCGGGACGGGCGGCGTCTGTGACGAAACGCGCACATACGGGCTACGAGACTGTCGAGCTGACGGGGCGTAGGCCGGCGAGGACCGTGTCGACGATCTCCTCGGGCAGCCCCTCGGGCAGGTCGGCGTCGGGGCGCATCACGGAGCGGACGAGCATGGGGCCCATGAACATGTCGTTGGCCAGCTCCAGGTCGACGTCCGGCCGCAGTTCGCCGTCGCGCTGCCCGCGCCGCAGCACCTCCAGGGCGAGGGCGCGCCGGGGCGCTATGACGCAGGTGTGGTAGGCCGACCAGACCTTGGGGCTGCTCTTCATCTGGGCGTAGACGTTGTGCAGGATCGCCGACGAGCGGCTGGCGAGGCCGCGCCGGCGCAGGGACTCCAGCAGGACGACGAGGTCGTCGCGCATGGAGGTGCCGGGGAGGACCGGGTCGGGGGGTTCGGCGGCGCGCATGACGTCGACGAACAGCTCCTCCTTGCCGCTCCAGCGGCGGTAGATGGTCGCCTTGCCGACTCCGGCCGTGCGCGCGACGCGCTCGATGGAGAGTTCGGCGAGGGGTACGCCGTCCTCCAGGAGCTTCATCACGCCTTCCATGATGGCGCGTTCCACGGCCTCGCTGCGGGGCCGGCCCCTGGCGGGACCGTCCGGGCGCGGCCGGCTTTCGGCAAGGCTCACGGCAATCCGTCCTCTCGGTGTGCTGCGGGAATTGTCCCGCAGCAGCCTCCTTCCCCCGTGCTGACGCCTACGGTCTTCAATCAGCCTTCAGTCGTCCTTCAGTCGGCCGCCGCCACCAACTCCTTCTCCTTCTTCTCCTCCTGACTGG
Source organism: Streptomyces sp. NPDC047085 (assembly GCF_040643735.1). Lineage (NCBI taxonomy): Bacteria > Bacillati > Actinomycetota > Actinomycetes > Kitasatosporales > Streptomycetaceae > Streptomyces > Streptomyces sp. NPDC047085. The sequence goes on along the minus strand of NZ_JBEYUW010000001.1, from coordinate 741,896 downwards.
CCGGCGGCTTGCCCGGCAGGAAGAGGGCCGTCACCACGGCGCCGACGAGCGCGACGCCCGTTCCGCACAGGGCGGTGATGTGCATGGCGTGCAGGAAGGCGTCGTGGGCGGGGGTGACCAGGCCCTGGCCGCGCGGCCCGAGCTTGTCGGCGATGCCGAGGGTGGCCTCGATGGACTCGCCGGCCGTGTCGCGCAGGCCGGGCGGCAGCAGGCCGAGCTTGTCCTCGATGCCGTTGCGGTACGACGTGGAGAGCACCGAGCCGAGGACGGCGATGCCGAGGGCGCCGCCGACCTGGCGGAAGGTGTTGCTGAGCGCGGAGGCGGAACCGGCCTTCTCGCGCGGCAGCGCCTGCATGATGACGACGGAGGTCGGCGTCATGATGTGCGCCATGCCGGTGCCCATGAGGAAGAAGACGACCTCGAGCAGCCAGATCGGCGTGTCGGCCTCGAAGCCGGCGAACGCGGCCAGGGTGGCGGCGATCAGCACCAGGCCGGCCGTGGTGGTGGCCTTGTTGCCGAACCGGTCGACCAGCAGCCGGGCACGCGGCGCGAAGATCATCTGTGCGGCGGCCAGCGGCAGCATCAGCACGCCGGACTCCAGCGGCGAGTAGCCGCGCACGCTCTGGGTGTAGAAGACACCGAAGAACGTGACGCCCATCAGCGCGAAGAAGACCAGCGCGATGGCGCTCATGGCGGCCGAGAAGACCTTGTTCTTGAAGTAGGTGACGTCCAGGGACGGGTGGTCGCTGCGCTTCTCGAAGACGACGAACGCGGCCAGGACGACGAGCCCGGCGAGGATGGTCGCCAGCACCTTGGCGTCGGTGAAGTCGGCCAGCTCGCCGCCCTTGATGATGCCGTAGACGAGCAGGACCAGGCCGACCACGGACAGCACGACGCCGACGGGGTCGAGGCGGCCGGGGTTCGGGTCGCGGGAGTCGGGCACCAGCCACACCATCAGGGCGACCGCGAGGATCACGATCGGGACGTTGATGAGGAAGACCGAGCCCCACCAGAAGTGGTCGAGGAGCGCGCCGCCGGTGATCGGGCCGATGGCGATGGCGAGGCCGACGCCGCCCGCCCAGATGCCGATGGCCTTGGGCTGCTCCTCGCGCTCGAAGACGTTCATGAGGACGGCGAGGGTGGCCGGCATGACGAACGCGGCGCCGAGGGCCATCAGCGCGCGGTAGGCGATCAGCTCGCCCGGGGAGCCGGACTCGGCGGCCAGGGCCGAGCCGATGCCGAAGACGACGAGACCGCCGAGCAGGACCTTCTTGCGGCCCAGGCGGTCGCCGATGAGGCCGGCGGTGAAGAGCAGGCCGGCGAAGACGAGGGTGTAGGCGTTGATCGCCCACTCGATCTCGCTCTGCGTGGCGCCGATGCCGGTGGGCGCCGGGGTGGAGATCGTCTTGATGGCGACGTTCAGGATCGAGTTGTCGAGCACCACGATGAGCAGGCTCAGCATCAGCACGCCGAGGATCGCCCAGCGGCGCCGGTGCACCGCTTCCGGTATCCGGGGGGCAGGGACGGGACTTGTCATGTGTTCGATCGTAGGACCATTTCAATACGGCACCGTCTCGTATCTGAATACCTTTACCGAGGCATTACACAGCCGGGCCACAAGCGCAAGCGGAGACCCTTCTGAGGGGTCCCGGAGGAGTCCCAGAGGGATCACAGGGGTCCCCCCTGGCCGTCGGTGGCACGAGGTGCCACCATGGAGACGATCCGGGGACGCCGTCAGGGCGCCTCGAGATGACTGAAGGAGCCGTTGCCATGACGCAGCTTTCGGCTGCCCAGACCAAGCCTTCCGACGGCAGCAAGGCGCTGTACGGAGGGAAGGGCACCCGCCGCATCACCGTCCGCGACATCGCCCTCGCCAAGGAGCGGGGCGAGAAGTGGCCCATGCTCACCGCCTACGACGCGATGACCGCGTCCGTCTTCGACGAGGCCGGGATCCCGGTGCTCCTCGTCGGCGACTCGGCGGGCAACTGTCACCTCGGGTACGAGTCGACCGTGCCCGTCACCCTCGACGAGATGACCATGCTGTCGGCGGCCGTCGTACGCGGCACGCAGCGCGCGCTCATCGTCGGCGACCTGCCGTTCGGCTCGTACCAGGAGGGCCCCGTGCAGGCGCTGCGCTCGGCGACCCGGCTGGTGAAGGAGGCCGGGGTCGGCGCGGTCAAGCTGGAGGGCGGCGAGCGCTCGCACGAGCAGATCCGGCTGCTGGTGGAGTCCGGCATCCCGGTCATGGCCCACATCGGGCTGACCCCGCAGTCCGTCAACGCGATGGGGTACCGCGTGCAGGGCCGGGGCGAGGAAGCGGCGGCCCAGCTGCTGCGGGACGCGAAGTCCGTGCAGGACGCGGGCGCGTTCGCGGTGGTGCTGGAGCTGGTTCCGGCGGAGCTGGCGGCCGAGGTGACACGGGTGCTGCACATCCCCACGGTCGGTATCGGCGCGGGGCCGGAGACGGACGCACAGGTGCTCGTGTGGACCGACATGCTCGGGCTGACGTCGGGGCGGGTGCCGAAGTTCGTGAAGAAGTACGCGAACCTGCGTGAGGTCATGGGGAACGCGGTGAAGGAGTTCGCGGAGGACGTCGTCGGCGGGGCGTTCCCGCTGGAGGAGCACTCCGTCCACTAGCCATTGCGGAAACACCCCGGGCAGCCCGCCGATCTTCCCCCGTCGGCGGGCTGGCCCTTTTTTGCGCCTAAACCGGCGCCGCTCTCGCGGAGATGGTTGCTCGCCGTCGTGGTTGCTCAATTGATGGTTGCGGTGGTCGTCGGGGATTTGTCGGTGGTGTCGGTCGCCTGTCGGTGGTTTGTCGGTGGGGCCTGGCACCTTCATGGGCATGACGCGAATCGATGACAACCCCGTCGGCGGACGCTCCGCCGTGACCGTGCGGGGGCTGGTCAAGCACTACGGCGAGACCAAGGCGCTCGACGGTGTCGACCTGGACGTGCGCGAGGGCACCGTGATGGGTGTCCTCGGGCCGAACGGCGCCGGCAAGACCACCCTCGTACGGATCCTGTCCACCCTGATCACGCCGGACGCCGGCCAGGCCACCGTGGCCGGGTACGACGTCGTACGGCAGCCCCGCCAGCTGCGCCGGGTCATCGGCCTGACCGGGCAGTACGCCTCGGTGGACGAGAAGCTCCCGGGCTGGGAGAACCTGTACATGATCGGGCGACTGCTGGACCTGTCCCGCAAGGACGCCCGGGCCCGCGCCGACGAGCTGCTGGAGCGGTTCTCGCTGACGGAGGCCGCCAAGCGGCCGGCGAGCACCTACTCCGGTGGCATGCGGCGGCGCCTCGACCTGGCCGCCTCGATGATCGGCCGCCCGGCGGTGCTGTTCCTGGACGAGCCGACCACCGGACTCGACCCGCGCACCCGCAACGAGGTGTGGGACGAGGTCAAGGCCATGGTCGGCGACGGGGTCACCGTGCTGCTCACCACCCAGTACATGGAGGAGGCCGAGCAGCTCGCCTCGGAGCTGACCGTCGTGGACCGCGGCAAGGTCATCGCGAACGGCGGCATCGAGGAGCTGAAGGCCAGGGTCGGCGGGCGCACGCTGCGGGTCCGGCCGGTGGACCCGCTGCAGCTGCGGCCGCTCGCCGCGATGCTGGACGAGCTGGGCATCACCGGGCTCGCGACCACCACCGTGGACACCGAGACCGGGACGCTGCTGGTGCCGATCCTCAGCGACGAGCAGCTGACCGCCGTGGTCGGCGCGGTCACCGCGCACGGCATCACCATCTCCTCCATCACCACCGAACTGCCCAGCCTGGACGAGGTGTTCCTGTCCCTCACCGGCCACCGTGCCAGTGCCCCGCAGGACGCCACGCCCGCCGACACCCTGGAAGAGGTCGCCGTATGAGCGCCGTCACCCTCACTCCGGCCGCAGCCGCTGCCAAGGGCGACGCGCCCATCCCGCTGCGCGCCCACCTGCGCCACACCGGGGCGCTCATCCGCCGCAACCTGCTGTGGATCCGGCAGGACCCGGAGTCGATGTTCGACGCCATCCTGTTCCCGGTCATCTTCACCCTGCTGTTCGTGTACGTCTTCGGCGGCTCCATCGGGCAGTCCCTGGGCGGCGGCCAGGACCAGTACGTGCAGTACGTCGTGCCCGGCCTGATGGCCATGATGGGCATGAACATGGCCCAGGGCGTCGGAACCGGCTTCAACCAGGACTTCAACTCCGGTGTCATGGACCGTTTCCGGTCCCTGCCGATCGGGCGCGGCTCCGTGCTGTTCGCCAAGATCGCGGTGGAGCTGATGCGCATGCTGTTCGCGACGGTCGTGCTCGTGATCGTCGGCGTTCTGGTGGGCTTCGACATCACCAGTTGGCCGGGGCTGCTCGCCTCGGTGGGCCTGTCCGCGCTGTTCGGCTCGGCCCTGATGTGGGTGTTCCTCACCCTCGGCGTGGTGATGAAGAACGCGCAGTCCGTGCAGGCCATGGGCTTCCTGGTGCTGATGCCGCTGCAGTTCGGCTCGTCGATCTTCGCGCCGACCGCCTCGATGCCGGGATGGCTGCAGAACTTCACCGACTACAACCCGCTGTCCGCCCTGGCGGACGCCGCGCGCGGCCTGATGGTCGGCGGACCGGTCGCGCACGGCCTGTGGGTGACCCTGATCTGGTCGGCGGCCCTCACCGCGGTGATGGCCCCGGTCGCCATCCACAAGTTCCGTACGAAGAGCTGACGTTCCGTACGAAGAGCCGGCGTCGGCCGGCTCAGACGAGGGCGGTGGCCTCCGCGAGGGAGAGGTCACCGCCCTCGGCGTACGCGGCCTCGTACGCCGGCCCGTCGAGGGTCTCCCGGATGCGGGCCTCCGTGAGGTCCTGGACGCGGCGCTCCAGGCCGGAGGTGACGTGCTGGGGCGGCAGCAGGGCCTGGGCGGCCCCCATGCAGCGGGCGGCGTCCGCGGCGCGGCGGCCGCCGTCGAGTCCGGCCAGGGCCATGGCGGCGACGGTGAGGCAGATGGAGGGCATGTGCGGGGTGATCGCCTCGGACAGCGGGTCGCCGGAGAGCCGCATCGCCGTGCGCACGCGGGCCAGGGCCTCCTCCGAGCGGCGGTCCAGGGCCTCGAGCCAGGCCTCCTGGCTGAGAATCATGGCGTCGAACACGACGAAGTGCGCGATCTCGAACTCCTCGCGCAGCATCCGCAGTTGCTCGCGCGCCTCGGGGATGCGGTCGGTCACGGAGAGCCAGCCGGCGAGGAAGAGCCGGGCCGCGGGCATGGCCTCGTTGCCGATGCGGTCCTGGCCGGCGAGGACCTCGCGCAGCAGGCTCTCGCCGCGGTCCGCCTCGCCCGCTTCCATGAGGATGTTGCCCAGCCGGGCGCCGAGCACGGCCATCTGGGCGCGGGCGCCGAGGCGTTCGGCGTGCACGGTCGCGGCCTCGTAGTCGGCGGCGGCCTCGCGGTAGGCGCCCTTGCGCTCGTGGGCCTCGCCCCGGGCGGACAGGGCCTCGGCGGTGCCCCACTCGTCGCCGAGCCTGCGGTAGATCTCCAGCGCCTCGTCGGCGTCGCGGGAGGCGTCGCCCGCCCAGGCGGCGCGGTTGGCGAGGAGGTTGGCGCGCAACTGCAGGGCGCCGGCCAGCTCCCACTCGAAGCCGGGCGTCTCCCGACAGGTCGTCACGGTGGCGTCGATGATCGTGCGCAGCCGGCCCATGCCGTGAGTCAGCATCTCGGCGAAGAACCACAGCATGCCCGGCGGCCGGCAGGTCTGCGGCATGCCCGGCTCGTAGACCTCGGTGATGACCCGCAGCTTGGCCTTGGCCTCGGGGGTCTGCCAGGCATCCAGCTCGGTGTCCATGGAGGCGACATGGGCGAGGTGGAGGCCGCGCCGGGCCTCGAGGAGGACGTCGCCGGAGTACGGGGGCGGGGTGTCGGTGCAGCGACGCCACACCGGGCGGGCCCGCTCGGCCGGCTCGGCGAACGGGTCCGGGCCGAGCGCCATGACCTCCCGGCACCAGGTGCGGATCTCCATACGCTGGTCGCGCATCTGCCAGAACCACTGCAGGGACAGCACCAGGCAGATCGCCTCCTGCTCCTCGCGCAGGGCGACGGCGTGCCGCAGGGCGGTGCGCAGGTTCTCGTACTCCAGCTGGATCCGGTCGATGGCGGCGCGCTGGCCGGGGCCGCGCAGCAACGGGTCGGTGGTGCGGGCGAGTTCGCGGTAGTACGTCAGATGGGCGCGCTCGGCCTCGGCCCGGCGCCCGGCCTCGTCCAGCCGTTCGGCGGCGTATTCGGCGACGGTCTCCAGCAGCCGGTAGCGCATCCCGCCGTCCGCCGACGGGGAGGCCACCACCAGGGACTTGTCGACCAGGGAGCCGAGCGCGTCCAGGGCGGCCGGGCCGCACACGGCCTCGGCGGCGGCGAGGTCGCAGCCGCCCGCGAAGAGCGACAGCCGGGACAGGACGTCCCGTTCGTCCGCGTCGAGCAGGTCCCAGGACCAGTCCACGACGGCGCGCAGGGTCTGCTGGCGGGGCAGCACGGTGCGGCTGCCGCTGGTGAGCAGCCGGAAGCGGTCGTCGAGCCGGTGGGCTATCTGCCGGGGTGTGAGCATGCGCAGCCGGGCGGCGGCCAGCTCGATCGCGAGGGGCAGTCCGTCGAGCCGCCGGCAGATCTCGGCGCACGCCTCGGGGTCGTCCTCGACCCGGAAGCCGGGCCGGGCGGCCGTGCCCCGGTCGGCGAGCAGCCGCAGCGCGACCGGCTCGGGCAGCGGCTCCACGGGCCGCAGCAGCTCCCCCGGCACGCCGAGCGGTTCGCGGCTGGTGGCGAGCACGGTCAGCTGCGGGCACCGCGCGAGCAGCCGCTCGGCCAGCTGGGCGGCGGCCTCGATGACGTGCTCGCAGTTGTCGAGGATCAGCAGCATCCGGCGGCGGTGACAGTGCTCCACGAGCCGGTCGACGGGGTCGTGCACCTCGGTGATCGCGCGGATGGTCTCGGCGCCGGCGCCGTGCAGCACGGTCTCGCGGCCGCCGATCGCCGTCAGCACGGCCTGCGGCACGGCGTCCGGGTCGTCCACGGGCGCCAGCTCGGCCAGCCACACCCCGTCCCGGGCGGTGTGCCGTACCGCCTCGGCGGCCTCCTGGGAGAGCCGGGTCTTGCCGGCCCCGCCGGGCCCCAGCAGGGTGACCAGCCGGGCCGCCGCGAGGTCGGCGCCGATGGCCGCGATGTCGGACTCGCGGCCGACGAAGGAGGTGAGCCGGGCGGGCAGGTTGCCGGGGACGGGAGCGCCTGGCGCGGCGGGCACGGTCCGCGGCCGCGGCGGGACCTCGACCGCGGCCTCGGTCTCGGTGAGCAACTCGGTGTGCAGGGCGCGCAGTTCGGGTCCCGGGTCGGAGCCGAGCCGGTCCGCGAGGTGCCGGCGTACGTCCTCGTAGGCGGCCAGCGCCTGGGCGGGGCGGCCCGCGTCGCGCAGGGCGCGCAGCCGCAGCGCCTGGAGCGGCTCGTCCAGCGGGTGGGCGTCGCAGAGGGCGGCCAGCTCGGGCAGGGACTGCTCGGCGTGGCCGAGGGCGAGGGCGGCGGTGTGCCGGGCGCGCAGGGCGTCCAGGCGGCGGGTCTCCCAGCGGGCGGCCTCGGCGGTGTGGTCGGGCAGGTCGGCGAGGGCGGGGCCGTGCCACAGGGCGAGCGCGTCGTCCAGGACGGCCGCCGCCTTGGCCGGGTCGCCGTCGGCCAGGGCGCCCAGGCCCTCGCCGGTCAGCCGGTCGAAGCGGGTGAGGTCGACGTCGTCGGGGGCGGCGGCGAGCCGGTAGCCGCCGTCGGCGGAGGCGACCGCGTCGGCGCCGAGCGCCCGGCGCAGCCGGCCGACCAGCGCCTGCAGCGCGCCCGTGGCGTCGGCGGGCGGGTCGGCGCCCCACACCTCGTCCACCAGCAGATCCGTCGGCACGGTCCGGCCGGCCCGCAGCGCGAGCACGCTCAGCAGCGCGCGCAGCCGCGCCCCGCCGACCGGGACGGGCGTGCCGTCGGGGCGGAGTGCCTGGGTGGGACCGAGGAGGCGATAGCGCACGGGGTCCATTGTCACCGGAGCGGTCACCGGAGCGATCAGGAGGCGGCGCCGGGTCGCGGCGGCGTGGCGTCCGGGACCTCCAGGGTGACGAGGGCGCCGACGGTACGGCGGACGCGGTGCGGACCCCGCTGCGGCACGGGCTCCTCCCCGAACCACTTCGGGCAGCGGTCGACGGACTCCAGAGTCCGCGTCCCGGGAACCGGTTCGAGACCTCGCCCGGTCGAGACGATCGTCACCTTCCCGGGGACGGGCTCGACGGGCTCGGGAACGTGCGTGGCCGTGTATTCCTGGTGCACCAGGTCGATGGCGCGGACCCGGCCGGCGGTCGTGTGCCTGCTGTCGCCGTGGTTCTCCACCCACGCCTCGGCGCCGTACCACTGGCCGTTACGGGCTTCCTCCCCGTCGACGGCGACCAGCGGCCAGTCGACTTCCTGGCCCACGCCGAACCGCGTGCCGCAGCACCCCATCTGCCAGTCCTCGTAGAACACCCTCATCAGTGTCATTCCCCCACCCTTCAGGAACCGGACGGCCACCGCGAGACGTTTTCCTGGCGAGTCCCGGCCGGTACGGTCGGCCTTCCGACCGTACTCGCCCACAGGAGCCGCTCATGACGACCGCCACCACCAGCCGCGGCGACCGCCGGATCAGTCCCGTGTTCCTCGGGATCGCGGCCGTCACGGCGGTGACCGGATGGGCGACCTGGACGGGGTTCGCGGCGCAGCCGGGTGTCGCGGTGTTCCTGTTCGTGACGGCCGCCTGGATCGTCTCGCTGTGTCTGCACGAGTACGCGCACGCGCGCACCGCCCTGCACAGCGGGGACATCACGGTCGGTGCGAAGGGCTACCTCACGCTGAACCCGCTGAAGTACACGCACGCGCTGCTGAGCATCGTGCTCCCGGTGGTGTTCGTGATCATGGGCGGGATCGGCCTGCCGGGCGGTGCGGTCTTCATCGAGCGGGGCCGCATCCGGGGCCGCTGGCGGCACAGCCTGGTCTCGGCGGCGGGCCCGCTGACGAACGTGCTGTTCGCGGCGGTGTGCACGGCGCCCTTCTGGCTGCACGCGCTGGACGGCGTCCCCCTCGTCTTCCGGTACGCGCTGGCGTTCCTCGCCCTGCTCCAGGTGACGGCGGCGATCCTGAACTTCCTGCCGGTGCCGGGCCTGGACGGGTACGGGGTGATCGAGCCGTGGCTGTCGTACCAGGTGAAGCGGCAGGTGGAGCCGTTCGCACCGTTCGGGCTGCTGTTCGTGTTCGCGCTGCTGTGGGTGCCGGCGGTCAACATCGCGTTCTTCGACGCGATCGACGCGATCCTGCGCGGGCTGGGTGTCGACGACTTCTCCCGCGCCTGCGGGCACGAGCTCTACCGCTTCTGGCGCGACACCCCGGAGGTCTGCACGCTCAGCGCATGACGGAGCCGGTCCGCATGCTCAGCCCGTGACGGAGTCGCGGCGCGCCGCGGCGGCCCGGCCGCGCCTGGCGTAGTACCAGCACATGTTGGACGCCAGGCCCGCCAGCAGCACCCAGACGATCCCCAGCCAGCTGCCCTGGGCGAACGAGACGACCGCCGCGGCCACGGCGAGGACGCAGACGACGAGGGCGTAGAGGGCGATGCGGGGCATGGGGTCGGCTCCTGTCGGGGACACTGCTCGGAACTGCTTCGCCGACCAGTGTCCCCCATGGCCACCGCGCGTGGCCCCCGTGGTCTCACACGTCGGTGACGCGCAGCCCCGCGTGTGCCTTGTAGCGGCGGTTGACCGAGATCAGGTTCGCGACCAGGGACTCCACCTGGTGGGCGTTGCGCAGGCGGCCCGCGAAGATGCCGCGCATGCCGGGGATGCGGCCGGCGAGGGCCTGCACCATCTCCACGTCGGCCCGGTCCTCCCCGAGCACCATCACATCGGTGTCGATCTCCTCGATCTCCGGGTCCTGGAGGAGGACCGCCGACAGGTGGTGGAAGGCGGCGGCGACCCGGGAGTCGGGCAGCAGCGCGGCGGCCTGCTGGGCGGCGCTGCCCTCCTCCGGCTTCAGCGCGTAGGCGCCCTGCTTGTCGAAGCCGAGCGGGTTGACGCAGTCCACGACGAGCTTGCCGGCGAGTTCCTCGCGCAGCGACTCCAGCGTCTTGCCGTGGCCCTCCCACGGCACGGCGACGATCACGATGTCGCTGCGCCGCGCGGCCTCGGCGTTGTCGAGGCCCTCGATGCCGTGGCCGAGTTCGTCGGCGGCGGCCTGCGCGCGCTCGGCGGCCCGCGAGCCGATGATCACCTTCTGGCCGGCCCGGGCGAGCCGGTAGGCGAGGCCCTTGCCCTGCGGTCCGGTGCCGCCGAGCACGCCGACGACGAGCCCGGAGACGTCGGGCAGGTCCCAGGGGTCCTTGGCGGGGGCCTTCGCGGGCGCCTTCGCGGCGGTCTGTGCGCTGTCGGTAGAGGTCATGGGCCGACTCTACGTCCGTGCGGGGCACGGCACAGGGCCGGGTGAGCCGTGCCGTGTCCGCCCGCACGCGGAAGGGCGGAGCCGCCTGATGCCGGCCGGTGACAACTCGCGTCCGATGACGGGGGTTCATCCCCAAGTTGAGCGAATCCGGGGTGAACCCCCCGTCATACGTGACCGGTTGGGGCAGGATGCGGTCGCATGGACGCCGTACGGGTCGCGTTGCTGCGCGAAGTGCTCGCCGGGACCGAGTGGTTGGGGGCCACGCGGAGGTTCGCCGGGGTGCTGCGCGGATCGGTGGTGGCGCACGGGGGCGGGCTGCTCCTGGTGGGCACGCCCGCGTACGAGCCGTGGCATCTGGCGGCCCACCTGGTGGACGAGGCGGCCTGGTCGGGCACGCCCGAACTGGCCCCCACGCTCGTACGCCACCACGCGCGCCCCTCCGACCCCGCCCACCTGGCCGTCGGCCCCGGCAGGATCGAGGAGGCCCGGCGCGGCGAGACCCTGCTGGTCGTCGCCCCCGAGGAACCGGCGGAGCTGCTGGAGCGGGTCCACGCGGCCCGCCGGGCCGGGGTCACCGTCCTGACGCTCGGCGCGGGCGGGGCCGAGCTGGCGGCCATGGCTCACGAGACACTCGCCGTCCCCGACGGCGCCGAACTGGACCTGGACAGCGTGCAGCACCTGGTCAGCGCGGCGGCCGGCGAGAACGGCGCCGGGGTCTCTCCGAGGGCTCGCCGAGGCTTCCGCGACCGCCTCTCAAGACTGGCCGAAATCCTGACAGCACCGCCGACCGCCCCTTGGTGAGCTGCCCAGCGGGGTCCGGGGCGGAGCCCCGGCCGGTGCGTGGAAAAGCGGTTGCCCCAGCCAACGGCCCGGCGGAAACATGCCTCGGTGCGCGCAACCCTCCTCCCCGATCTGACCCCGTGGAAGCGGTCGGCAGACTTCCGCCGGCTCTGGTTCTCGGGCCTGATCAGCAACTTCGGCAGCTTCCTGACCTTCGTCGCCCTCCCGGTCCAGCTGAAGGACCTGACGGACTCGGCGGCCGCCGTGGGCGCGATCGGCGCCGTGGAACTCGTCCCGCTCATCGCCTGCGGACTCTACGGCGGCGCCCTCGCCGACGCCCTGGACAAGCGGCAGCTGATCATGTGGACGGAGGCCGGCCAGGGCCTGCTCAGCGCCGCCCTGCTGCTGAACGCCCTGCTCCCCCGCCCCGCCGTGTGGCCGCTCTACGTGATCGCCGCGCTCTCCTCCGCCCTGGGCTCCGTCCAGCGCCCCGCCCTGGACTCCCTGCTGCCGAGGATCGTCGCCCACGAGGACCTCCCGGCCGCCGGCTCGCTGAACTCCCTGCGCTGGACGGTCGGCGGAGTCGCCGGCCCGGCGGTCGCGGGCGTGGTCGTCGCCTACGCGGGCCTCGGCTGGGCCTACGCCGCCGACCTGCTGACCTTCGCCGTGTCCCTGGCGTACATCGTTCGCATCGCCCCCTCCCCCGCCTCCCACGAGGCGGCCAAGCCGGACCTGCGGGCCGTCGCGGAGGGCGCCCGCTATGCCTGGAGCCGCAAGGAACTCCTCGGCACCTACGCCGTCGACCTCGCCGCGATGTTCCTGGCCATGCCGCTCGCCGTGCTGCCGTTCCTCGCGGACGACCTGCACGCCGCCTGGTCGCTCGGCCTGATGTACGCGACGTTCCCCCTGGGCGCCCTGCTGGTCAGCCTGACCAGTGGCTGGACCTCACGCGTGCACCGGCACGGCCGCATGGTCGTGCTGTCGGCCGCGCTGTGGGGCCTGTCGGTCGCGGCGGCCGGGATCGTCGGCAACGTGTGGCTGGTCCTGTTGCTCCTGACCGTCGCCGGCGGCTGCGACATGGTCAGCGGGGTCTTCCGGGGCGCGATGTGGAACCAGACCATTCCCGACGAGCTGCGCGGCCGCCTCGCCGGGATCGAGCTGCTGTCCTACTCGGTGGGCCCGCAACTGGGCCAGGTCCGCTCCGGCGGGGTCGCCGCGTGGGCCGGGGTGCGAGCGTCCGTGTGGTCGGGCGGCGTGCTGTGCGTGGGCGCGATGGGGCTGCTGGCCCTGTGTCTGCCGGGGCTGATGACGTACGACGCCCGCACCAACGAACACGCCGTACGACTGCGCGAACAGCGCACCGCCGCCACGCCCACGCCGGGGTGATCAGTCCTCGTCGGCGGCCGTGTCCCCGCCCGGCTGGGCGTCGTGCCAGCGGGGGTCGGTCTCCCATTCGAGGTTGCGTTCGCGGGCGGTCTCCATCGCGTGCTGGGCCTCCTCCCGGCTCGCGTACGGCCCGAAGCGGTCCTTGCCCGGACAGTCCGGGCCCTCTTCGACCTTCTTGTGCTCCAGGCAGTAGTACCACTCGCCCGGCTTGCCGACCGTGCGCTTCTTGAACAGGGCCATCGACCGCTCCTCTCGCCAACCACATGTTCCCCCATGCCCGCTGGTTAGACTCGCTGGCATGTCTGGCCAGTCGTTGCTCGTACCAGGGGAGCTGTCTCCCACCCGTTCGGTGCCCGGAAACATCCGCCGCCCCGAGTACGTCGGGAAGCCCGCGCCGGCGCCGTACACCGGGCCGGAGGTGCAGACTCCGGAGACCGTCGAGGCGATGCGGGTCGCCGGCCGCATCGCCGCACAGGCGATGGAGGAGGCGGCGAAGATCATCGCCCCCGGCGTCACCACCGACGAGTTGGACAAGGTCGCGCACGAGTACATGTGCGACCACGGGGCGTACCCGTCCACGCTCGGCTACCGCAGCTTCCCGAAGTCGCTGTGCACCTCGGTCAACGAGGTCATCTGCCACGGCATCCCGGACTCGACGGTCCTCAGGGACGGCGACATCGTCAACCTGGACGTGACGGCGTACATCGGCGGCGTGCACGGCGACAACAACGCCACCTACCTGGTCGGGGACGTGGACGAGGAGTCCCGGCTGCTGGTGGAGCGCACCCGGGAGGCCCTGAACCGGGCGATCAAGGCGGTCAAGCCGGGGCGGCAGATCAACATCATCGGCCGGGTCATCGAGTCGTACGCCAAGCGCTTCGGCTACGGGGTCGTGCGGGACTTCACCGGGCACGGCATCAACACGTCGTTCCACTCCGGGCTGATCATCCCGCACTACGACAGCCCGCACGCGACGACCGTCATGCAGCCGGGGATGACGTTCACCATCGAGCCGATGCTGACGCTGGGCACGCACGAGTACGACATGTGGGACGACGGGTGGACCGTCGTCACGAAGGACCGCAAGCGGACGGCCCAGTTCGAACACACGCTGGTGGTCACCGACGCGGGGGCGGAGATCCTGACCCTGCCGTAGCGCCGCGCCCGGTTTCGGCCCGCTCTCCTCGGAGGGCGGGCCCTTTTCATGCCACTTTCACGCCACCGTTTCAGCCCATCGTGTTTTTCCGACAGCCTGTCGGTAAACTTACCGACAGCAGGTCGGCAAAACCGGGAGAGTCCGAGGAAGCCCGAGGAGAGTCCATGGAGTCGTTCTCGACCCTCATCCGCTGCGCGTCGCACGAGCAGCACGTGGAGGCGGAGACCTCGACGTTCATGAGCGACCTGCTCGGCGGCCGGCTGGGCGTGCGAGCGTACGCGCGCTACACCGAGCAACTGTGGTTCGTCTACGAGGCGTTGGAGAGCGGGGCCGAGCGGCTGGCGGTGGACCCGGTGGCCGGGCCGTTCATCCGGCCGGAGCTGTTGCGCCTGCCCGCTCTGGAGCGGGACCTGGCGCATCTGCGGGGCGCCGGCTGGCGGGCGGGCCTGTCCGCGCTGCCCGCGACCCGGGCGTACGCGGACCGGATCCGGGAGTGCGCCGAGCGCTGGCCCGGCGGGTACGTCGCCCACCACTACACCCGCTACCTGGGCGACCTCTCCGGCGGCCAGATCATCCGCGACCGCGCGGAGCGGACGTGGGGCTTCACGCGGAAGGGCGACGGGGTCCGCTTCTACGTCTTCGAGGGGATCTCCAACCCGGCCGCGTTCAAGCGGAGTTACCGCGAGCTGCTGGACGCGGTGGCGGCGGACGAGCTGGAGCGGCAGCGGATCGTGGCCGAGTGCAGGCGGGCGTTCGCCCTGAACACCGAGGTGTTCAGGGCACTGAGCGAGGAGTTCCCGCTGAGCGCTTAGCGCTCCAGGAACACCCGGCCGCCGACCTCCACCCACCCGTGCGGCTGCGGTGCGGTCAGGATCTGGGAGCCCCTGCCCTGGGTGATGTTCAGGGCGCGGCCCAGCTGCTCGGTGAGGAGGAGGGCCGCGGCGCCGGTCGCCTCGTCCTCGTCGATGCCGTCGTCGCGGCCGGGGAAGGCGCGGGCGCGGACGCGGCCGGCCGCCTCGTCCTCCCAGGCCCAGGCGTAGATCCACTCGCCGGGCGGGGGCACGGGCAGGGCGTCGACCTCGGTGGCGCTCGGGTACTGGCGCAGGGTGCGCGGCGGGGCCCATTCGGCGCGGGCCTCGATCCAGCTGAACTCGCCGTCCAGTCGGGCGCCGACCACCCCGGCGGGGGTGACCAGTTCGGGTACGTCCAGGAGCCAGGCCGTGCCGACGCAGGGGTGACCGGCGAAGGGCAGACGCAGGGTGGGCGTGTAGATGTCGATCACGCCGCGCTCGGGGTCGTCCACGAACACGGTCTCGCTGAAGCCGAGTTTCGCGGCGAGCTCCTGCCGGTCGCTCCGCTCGGGCAGCACCGAGCCGTCGCGGACGACACCGAGTTCGTTGCCGTAGCCGCCGTTCGGCCCGCAGAAGACGCGGAGTACGTCGTAGTCAGTCACCTGAAAATTGAAACATCGCGGCGCCGGCCAGTTCGCGCCAGGCGCGGGCACCGCCGGGGAGGGGCCAGGTGCGGAGGGACGACGGCTCGTACGGGAGGCCGGCCATGGCGTCGCCGTAGCCCTTGTCGAGCGCCGCCTGTTGGCGTTCGGTCCCCGGGGCGGCGGGGCGCGCCGCGAGGCGTTCCCCGTGGTGCCGGTGGCCTTCGGTCAGGGCCTCGGCGTCCCGGCGCCACAGCTCCTCGTCCCGCAGCCGGGTCAGCACCACGCAGGGCGGGGTCCGGCCCTCGGCGAGCGCGGCCACAGCGCGGTCGTGCCCGTCGAGGAGCAGCCAGCCGTCCAGGGACGGCACCCACCACAGCAGGACGGGGGCGAGGGTGCCGTCGCGGGCGTGCTTGCGGTACGCCTTCACGCGGGCGGCGTCCGGCGGGGACAGCTGCCGCAGGGGCAGGACGCCGTGCCAGCCGCCCCCGCAGTACAGCTCCAGGCTGCCGCCGGGCCAGTCCCGGACGAGGTCACTGGTCCAGATGTACGGCGGGAGGGTGGTGCGCAGGGCGAGCTCCCAACGGCCGTCGTACAGCGGGGACTCGTCGGCCTCCTCCAGCCGACGGGCGTAGGCATGGACCGGGTTGACGGCTGATCGCATCGCCGCCGAACCGATGGGCGGCAGCGGTGAGCGGTAGGTGTCGAGGCGGTGCAGGCGCAGGTCGTGACAGCATCCCTCGCCTGTGAGTCCGCCGAGCAGCACGGTGCGGTCCCGCTGGCGGAGCAGCCGCAGTCCCCCGTCCTCGGTGGCCTCGAAGCGCAGCGGAGGCGGGCCGGGCCGGTCGTCGATCTCCAGCACCACCCGGTCCGGTCCCAGCAGCTCCCTGCGCGCGTTTCCCATGCCCCCACCCTCCCACCGCTTGACTCGCCCTTTACCGTTTATTGACGTCGCTTTTGAGCCGTCGAGATCAAGCCGTGCCTGTGATCTTTCCGTGAGAGCTGAATCACGACCCGGGTGGGTATCGGTAAGGGAAGCCTCAGGTAAGTTAGGCCAGCCTCACCAGACCAGATCCGCTTGGAGCCTGCATGCGAGCCGCCCGACTGACCGTCACCGCCACCGTCGCAGCGGCGGCCTTGACCGCCCTCTCGGCCTGCACCGCGAAGAGCGACGCCAAGGACGGGGACCACGTGGTCAACGTGGCCGCCTCCGACGACAAGTGCGAGATCGACAAGAAGGAAGTGTCCGCCGGACACCTTGAGCTCGCCATCCAGAACAAGGGCTCCAAGACCACCGAGGTCTACGTCCTCTTCCCGGACGACCGCGTCGTCACCGAGCGCGAGAACATCGGCCCCGGCACCAAGCAGCGGGTCACCGCCGAGCTGAAGGCCGGCGACTACCAGATCGCCTGCAAGCCGGGCATGAAGGGCGACGGCATCCGCCAGACCCTCAAGGTCACCGGCGGCAGCGCCGCCAAGCGCGACCCTCGCCTGGACAAGGCCGTGGCCGAGTACCGCGCCTACGCGCAGGCGCAGGCCGACGAGACGCTGCCGCTGGCCGAGGCCTTCGCCAAGGCCGTCAAGGACGGCGACATCGAGGCGGCCAAGAAGGCCTACGCCACCTCCCGCATCGGCTGGGAGCGCACCGAGCCGGTCGCCGAGTCCTTCGGAGACATCGACCCGAAGGTGGACGTCCGCGAGGACGGGCTGGAGGACGGCCAGGACCCGGAGAAGGACTGGACCGGCTGGCACCGGCTGGAGCGCTCGCTCTGGAAGGACAAGAAGCTCACCGACCACGACAAGCAGCTCGCCGACCAGCTGGTCACCGACCTGAAGGACTGGCAGAACCGGGTCGGCAAGGCCGAGATCACCCCGACCTCCATGGCCAACGGCGCCAAGGAGCTGCTCGACGAGGTCGCCACCGGCAAGGTCACCGGCGAGGAGGAGCGCTACTCGCACACCGACCTGGTCGACTTCAAGGCCAACGTCGAGGGCGCGCAGAAGTCGTACGAACTGCTCAAGCCGGTCGCCAAGGAGAACGACGCGGCCCTGGTCACCGAACTCGACAAGCAGTTCGGCGCGCTGAACACGCTGCTCGACAAGTACCGCTCGGACAAGAACTCCTACGACTTCGAGTCCTACGACAAGGTCGGCAAGGACCAGCGCAAGGAGCTGTCGGACGCGGTGAACGCGCTCGCCGAGCCGCTGTCCAAGCTCGCCGCCGCGGTTGCGAAGTAAGGCAGGGGACAGGGCGATGACCGACATCCAGGAGACACAGGACACCCCGGGCACCGGGGACACCGGGAGCGGCAACCCGTCGCGCCGCTCGCTGATCGGCTGGGGAGGCGCCGGGCTCGCGCTCGGTGCCGCCGTGGCCGGCGGCGCGGTCGCGATGACCCGGTCCGGCGACGACATGGACCCGGTGGCCGCCGAGACCGGCGCCGCGGTGGAGTTCCACGGCGCCCACCAGGCGGGCATCGCCACGCCGGTGCAGGACAGGCTGCACTTCGCCGCGTTCGACGTGAAGACGGACGACCGCGACGAGTTCGTGCAGATGCTCAAGGACTGGACGGAAGCGGCCCGGCGGATGACCGCCGGCAAGGCGGTCGGCGAGGGAGCGTACGGCGGTCTCGCCGAGGCCCCGCCGGACGACACCGGTGAGGCGCTGGGGCTCAAGCCGTCCCGGCTGACGCTGACGATCGGCTTCGGCCCGTCCCTCTTCGACAAGTTCGGCCTCGCCGACCGGCGGCCCGAGGCCCTCGTCGACCTGCCCAAGTTCCCCGGCGACAACCTGGACCGCACCCGCACCGGCGGCGACCTGTGCATCCAGGCCTGCGCGGACGACCCGCAGGTCGCCGTGCACGCCATCCGCAACCTGGCCCGCATCGGCTTCGGCAAGGTCGCCATCCGCTGGTCGCAACTCGGCTTCGGCAAGACCTCCTCGACCACCCCGGACGCCCAGACGCCCCGCAACCTGATGGGCTTCAAGGACGGCACCCGCAACATCGCGGGCACGGAGACCGACCGGCTGAAGAAGTTCGTGTGGGTGGACGGGAAGGACGGTTCCGACTGGATGACCGGCGGCTCGTACCTCGTCGCCCGCCGGATCCGGATGAACATCGAGACCTGGGACCGGACCTCGCTGCAGGAGCAGGAGGACGTCTTCGGCCGCGACAAGGGCGAGGGCGCCCCGGTCGGCAAGGCCAAGGAGCACGACAAGCCGTTCCTGAAGGCGATGAAGCCGGACGCGCACGTGCGGCTCGCCCACCCCGACTCCAACGGCGGGATCACCATCCTGCGCCGCGGCTACTCCTTCACGGACGGCACCGACGGCCTCGGCCGCCTCGACGCGGGCCTGTTCTTCCTGGCCTACCAGCGGGACGTGCGCAAGGGGTTCATCCCGCTGCAGCGGCAGCTGTCGGCGAAGGACGCCCTCAACGAGTACATCCAGCACGTGGGTTCCGCGGTCTTCGCGGTTCCGCCCGGCGTCCGCGACAAGGACGACTGGTGGGGCCGGACGCTGTTCTCCAAGGAGGCGTAGCCCGTGTTCTCCAACTACCTGATCGGCCTGCGCGAGGGTCTCGAGGCGTCCCTGGTCGTCTGCATCCTCATCGCCTACCTGGTGAAGACGGGCCGCAAGGACGCCCTGAAGCCGATCTGGATCGGCATCGGCATCGCGATCGCCATCGCCATGGGCTTCGGCTGCGCCCTCGAATTCGGCTCGCAGGAGCTGACGTTCGAGGCGCAGGAGGCGCTCGGCGGCTCGCTGTCGGTCATCGCGGTCGGCCTGGTGACGTGGATGGTGTTCTGGATGCGGCGCACCGCCCGGCACCTGAAGTCGGAGCTGCACGGCAAGCTGGACGCCGCCCTCGCGATGGGCACGGGCGCGCTGGTCGCCACGGCGTTCCTGGCCGTGGGCCGGGAGGGCCTGGAGACCGCGCTGTTCGTGTGGGCCTCGGTGCACGCGGCCAGCGACGGCACCCCGCGCCCGCTGATCGGCGTGGCCCTGGGTCTGGCCACCGCGGTGTTCCTGGGCTGGCTGTTCTACCGGGGCGCCCTGAAGATCAACCTGGCCAAGTTCTTCACCTGGACCGGCGGCATGCTGGTCGTGGTCGCGGCGGGCGTGCTGGCGTACGGCTTCCACGACCTGCAGGAGGCCAACTGGATCCCGGGCATCTCCGACCTGGCCTTCGACATCAGCGACACCATCCCGCCGGACAGCTGGTACGGCACGCTCCTCAAGGGCGTCTTCAACTTCCAGCCGAACCCGACGGTCATCCAGATCACGGTGTGGGCTCTGTACCTGATCCCGACGCTCGCGATCTTCCTCGCCCCGGTAGGGTTCGCCTCCGGGAAGGGGAAGGTGAAGGCACCTCATGACCAGGGAACGCAGCCGTCGAAGGCTTCGTAGGCGGGACCGGAACGCACTCATAGCGGCTTCGCTGGCCGCTCTGTCGATGACGGCGAGCGGGTGTGTGGTGGTGCACGGGGAGCGCGAGATGCTCCCCGCCACCACCCGCGCCGAGGCCGCCAAGGCGCTCCAGAGATTCACGGACGCCTACAACAAGGCCGACAAGGCGTACGACAGTTCCCTGGACGCGGACTACGTCACCGGCGCCCTCGCCGACATCGACTCCGCCCGGCTGAAGGCGGGGCACGCCAACAGCCCGGCCGGCAACGCGAACCACACGTCGCTGAAGCTGACGGACGCGAAGTTCACGATCCCGAAGAAGGCCGGCTGGCCCCGCTGGTTCGTCGCGGACGCCAAGGGCAACAAGGGCGGCTCGGCCCGCTGGCTGCTGGTGTTCACCCGAAGCGACCTCGGCCGGCCCTGGCAGGTGGCGTTCCTGACGCTGGTCGCGCCCGGTGCCGTACCGGAGTTCAAGAAGGACAAGGACGGCTGGGCCGAGGCCGTCCCCGCCGACGCCACGGGGCAGGCCGTGCCGCCGGGCGAGCTGAGCAGGGACTACGCGGGCTATCTCAAGAACGGCGGGAAGACCTTCGCGGACGGCCGCTACACCAGCGTCTGGCGCGCGGACCGCGAGAAGCAGGCGCAGAAGCCGGGCCTGGTCCGCCAGTACATCGACGAGCCGCTGACCCACGACGACTACGCGCCGCTCGCGCTGCGCACGACGGACGGCGGGGCGATGGTCTTCTTCGCCTCGCACCACTACGAGAAGCGGACCGCCGCTCCGGGCACCTCCGTGTCGGTGCCGAACAAGGACGTGCAGGCCCTGACCAAGGGCGAGGTCAAGCAGTCGCTGACGCTGGAGTTCGTCTCCAACGAGGTCGCCCTGGACCCGGCCGGCAGCGGTCCGGTGTCGGTCGTGGGACGGGTTCTGGGGCTGACGGCCGCGCAGGGCGAGTAGGCGCGCCCCGGCACACGGGTCTCGGGGGCGCAGTGGGTCGCTGGGGCGCAGTGGGTCTCAGCGGTGCAGGGGCCAGGCCGAGCCCGCGTGGCCGGCGTCCGAGCCCGCGTGCCGGGCGCAGGCGTCCGTGAGCGCCTCCAGCAGGGTCAGCGGGTCGGGCAGCGGATGCTCGGGGCCACGGACCCAGCGCACCTGCTGCTCGTCGTCGCCGGGCAGCCGCGCGGGCGGTACGAGAACGTAGGAGCCCCGGCAGTGCCAGCGCAGCCCGGGGTGCTCGTCCATGGTCTCGGGGCGGCAGTCCAGCTCGCAGGGCCACCACTCGTCCTCGTCCTCGGGGGTGCCCCGGGTGAGGGTGAAGAACAGCATGCGGCCGTCGTCGCTCTCGGCGACCGGGCCGACCTCCACACCGGCGCCGAGCAGCCGCTCCAGCGCCTCCCGGCCGGCCTCCAGGGGCACGTCGAGGACGTCGTGCACCATGCCGGTGGCGGTGATGAAGTTGGCCTGCGGCTGGTGGCGGGCCCAGCGCTCGATCTGGGCGCGGTCGGTGGTCGACTGGGTCTGCCACGCGAACGACAGCGGGTGCCGGGCCGGGGTGGGACAGCCGACGCGGACGCACGAACAGCGGTAGTCCGGGGTGGGGTGCGCGGCGGGCGCCAGGGGCAGTCCCGCCTCGGCGGCGGCGAGCAGCAGGGCCTCACGGCCGCCGTCGCCGGCGGCTTCCTCCTTCGGCCGGCGTCCGCGCAGCCACTGGGAGAGTCTGCCCTGCCGGCCGGACCGGCCGCCGAACGTCCCGCTCATCTATCGCCTCGCCTCGCTGTGGTCCCGACAGCATGCCTCATCGTCCCATCTTCCCGACGTCCGGGGGTCCACAGCCCGAATCAGAAGGAACCGGACGAGACGTGCCTCACATGAGCGGACCCGTGGTCGCTGGGAGCGTCAGCGGGGGGTCAGGCCGTGCAGGGCGTAGTCGATCAGGGTGTCCGTGTAGGCGTAGGAGATGGGGGCCGTGCGCTGGAGCCAGCGCTGGGCCAGCGGGGAGACGAACAGCTCCAGCGCGATGCGGGGGTCGATCTCGGGGCGCACCTCGCCGGCGTCCTGGGCGGAGCGCAGACGGTCGACGTACAGCTGGAGCGAGGGTTCGAGGAGCTTGGTGACGAACTCGCGGCCGAGCTGCTCGTTGACCACGCCCTCGGCGGCCAGCGCGCGGGCGGGCACCTCGAAGCGGGGGTCGAGGAGCTCGTCCACGGTGGCCCGCAGCACCGCCTTGAGGTCGGCGGCGAGATCGCCGGTGTCCGGGATGGCGTACGGTTCCTGCCCCGCCGCCTGCGCGGCCTGCTCGCCGAGGTCGAGGAACGCCTCCAGCAGCACGTCCGCCTTCGACCCCCACCACCGGTAGATCGTCTGCTTGCCGACGCCGGCGCGGGCGGCGATCCCCTCGACCGTGGTCTTCGGGTACCCGACCTCGCCGACCAGGGCGAGGGCGGCGGCGTAGATCGCCCGGCGGGACTTCTCGCTGCGACGGGCGGCGTCGGGGGCGGGCTTCCTGACCGTGCCGGGGGCGGGCTTCTTGACCATGTCCTTGTCGGGGGCGGGCTTCTTGACCATGGGGTGACGCTAACAAGCCCCGCCGGCTACGCGGTCGCGTCCTCCGGCGGCCAGGCGTCGCCCCAGTCGGCGTCCCGGGCCGCCTTGTACAGGTCGCCGTGGCGCTTGGTGACCGTCGTACGGCGCAGCCGCTCGTCCGCCTCGCACAGGTCGAGGAGCACCTGGCCCTTGCGGATCTGCGGGCGCCGGACCACCCGGGCGGGGGCCGGCCGCGCGGGCAGCCGGGTGGCGGCGACGTAGCTGAACTTCTCGTCCTCGTAGGCCAGGGAGCCGCCCTTGACCTGGCGGTGCAGGGAGGAGCGGCTGACGCGGGCGGAGAAGTGGCACCAGTCCGTGCCGGGCACGATGGGGCAGGTGGCGCTGTGTGGGCAGGGGGCGGCGATCCGGAATCCGGCGCGGATGAGGCGGTCGCGGGCCTCGATGACGCGGTCGTATCCGGCGGGGGTGCCGGCCTCCACGATCACGACGGTCTGCGCGGCGGCCGCGGCCGCGTCGACGAGCGCGGCGCGGTCGGTCTCGGCGAGTTCGTTGAGGACGTACGACACCGTGACGAGGTCGGTGTCCTCCAGGGTGAGCGTGCTGCCGATCCGGGCGCGCTGCCAGCGGGCGTCCCGCAGGGCGGGGTTGGCGGCGGCGATCTCCCGGCCGAGGGCGAGGGCGGGCTCGGCCCAGTCCAGCACGGTGACGCTGCGCTCGCCGGGCCAGGTGGCGGTGACGGCCCAGGTGGCGGCGCCGGTGCCGCCACCGACGTCGATGTGGCTGCGGGGGGTCCAGTCGGGGGTGGTGTCCGCGAAGGCGGTGAGCGCCGAGTGGACCGCTTCGAAGGTGGCGGGCATGCGGTAGGCGGCGTACGCCGCGACGTCGGCGCGGTCGCGGAGGATCGGGGTGTGGGTCGGGGTGTCGCCCCGGTAGGTGGCGATCAGCCGTTCCACGGCGCCGGCGGCCTGCGTTGGCGGTAGCCCCGCGAGCAGATCGGCAAGGGAGGCGCGGAGTTGCTCGGCCGGGCGTACGGGGTCGTTCACCCGGCGATTCTACGGCGCCCGGTGCCGGTGCTGGCCTTGCTGGGGGGCTCCGCCCCCCAGACCCCCCGCCTTCCCGCCCACCCACCCGTCTCGGAAGGCTGGAAGGGCACCGTCCCGGGATCCGGCTCGGGCGGCCGAGAAGGCACCGTCACAAGGCGCCGTCACAGGGCTGACCCACCCGGCCAGGAGGCAGGTCTCAGATCACCGCCCTGGCCAGGTGTGTTGCCAGGGTGGCTCTGGGGGTGCTGTTCGGGGGGCGGCGGCGGGGGTGGACGGTGTTGGCCAGGAGGACGAGGAACGTGTCCGTGGCCGGGTCCAGGACCAGTGACGTGCCGGTGAAGCCTGTGTGGCCCGCCGCGCCGGCGCCCGCGAGTTCGCCCATGAACCAGGGCTGGTCGACGGCGAAGCCCAGCCCCGGCGGGGTCAGCAGGAGCTCGACGAAGTCGGGGCCGAGGATGCGCGCGGGGCCGTACGCGCCGCCCGCCAGGAGGGCGCGGCAGAAGACGGCGAGGTCGCGGGCGGTGGAGAAGAGGCCCGCGTGGCCGGCGACGCCGCCGAGCGCCCAGGCGTTCTCGTCGTGGACCACGCCCCGCAGCATCCCCCGGTCCGCCTTGGCCCACGGCCGCCGCTGGTCCTCGGTGGCGGCGGCGCCGGGGCAGGGGCCGAAGGCGGTGGCCGTCATCCCGAGCGGGCGGGTGATGCAGTCCTCGATCAGGGCGTCGAGGGTGCGGCCGGTGACCCGCTCCAGCACGAACTGGAGCAGGAGCATGTTCAGGTCCGAGTAGAGGTGGACGCCGGGTTCGCCGGTGGGCGCCTCGGCGCGCAGCAGGGCGAGGCGGGCCGTGTCGTCGGGGCAGTCGTACAGCGGGAGCTCGGGGCGCAGCCCGGAGGTGTGGGTGAGCAGCTGCCGTACGGTGATGCCGCTCCTGGCGGCGGCCGTGAACTCGGGCAGGTAGGCCCCGACCCGGGCGTCGATGCCGAGGGTGCCGCGTTCGATCTGCTGCACGGCGGCGACGGACGTGAACAGCTTGGTGAGCGAGGCCAGGTCGAAGGGGGTGTCGAGGGTCGCCGGGACCCGGGCGGCGGGCGGCAGTTCGACGCCGGTGTCGGTCTCGGGGTCGTAGGAGGCGTACCGGACCGCCCAGCCCGCGGCCTCGGCGACGGCGATCACGGGTCCGCGTCCGGCCATGACGACGGCGGCGGCCGCCCAGGGGCGCGGTCCGCTCGTGAGGGCGTGCACCTCGCCGACCAGGTGCGCGAGTTCCGTGGGGTCGAGTCCGGCCCGTTCCGGAGTGTCGGCGCGCAGTCTCGGTGCGCTCAGTTGTCGTCTCCCTCCGACCCCGCGCTTGCGTTCCAGGGACGGCACATTCCCACGAAGCAGGCCGTCGCGACCAGTGCTCCGGCGAGTTGGACGACCGCCATGGGCACGGCGGTGTGTTCTCCGGCGACGCCGACGAGCGGCGAGGCGACCGCGCCGACGAGGAAGGAGGAGGTGCCGAGCAGCGCGGAGGCGGAGCCGACGGCGTGCCGGGTGCGCAGCAGGGCGAGGGACTGGGTGTTGGGCAGGGTGATGCCCATCGCGGACATCAGCACGAACAGCGCGGCGGCGACCGGGGCCAGGCCGACCTCGCCGAAGGTACCCGCGGTCATCAGCAGCAGGGCGGTCGCGGCGAGCACGATCAGCGCGAGGCCGGTGGCGAGCACCTTGTCCAGGCTGACCCGGCCGACCAGCACCTTGCCGTTGATCTGCCCGGCGATCATCAGCCCGACGGAGTTGATGCCGAAGAGCAGGCTGAAGGTCTGCGGGGAGGCGCCGTAGATCTCCTGGATGACGAACGGGGAGGCGGATATGTAGGCGAACAGCGCGGCGAAGGCGAAGCCGCCGGCGAGCATGTAGCCGGTGAAGGGCAGGTCGGCGAGCAGGCCGCGCATCGCGCGCAGGGCCTCCCCCACTCCCCCGCCGTGCCGGCCGGCGGGCGGCAGGGTCTCGGGCAGCCGCGCCCAGACGAGCGCGGCAAGCGCCAGTCCGATCACGGTGAGGACGACGAACACGCCCCGCCAGTCCGTCACCCGGAGGATCTGACCGCCGATCAGGGGCGCCACGATCGGCGCGACCCCGGAGATCAGCATCAGGGTGGAGAAGAAGCGGGCCATGGCGACGCCGTCGTAGAGATCGCGTACGACGGCCCGCGCGATGACGATGCCGGCCGAGCCCGCGAGGCCCTGCGCCAGCCGGAAGGCCACCAGGGTCTCGACGTTCGGCGCCAGCGCGCACAGGGCGGTGGCGAGGAGATAGACGGCGAGGCCGGTCAGCAGCGGGCGGCGGCGGCCCCAGCGGTCGCTCATCGGGCCCACGACCAGCTGCCCGAGCGCCATGCCGGCCAGACAGGCGGTGAGGGTGAGCTGGACGGTGGCGGCGGGCGCGTGCAGGGAGCGGGTGACCTCCGGCAGGGACGGGAGGTACATGTCCATCGCGAGCGGGGGCGTGGCGGTGAGGCCGCCGAGGACGAGGGTGACGAGCAGGCCGGTGCGGCGGGCGGCGGCCCCGGGCCGCGCGGTGGCGGACGTGTGCCCCGTTCCCGGAGCCGGTTGCCCCGTTCCCGGAGCCGGTAGCTCCGCTCCCGGAGCCGGTTGCTCCGTTCCCGGAGGCGGTGCCGCCGCAGGCTCGGGCATGTGTCCCTCCCTCTCGTCGTGAATCGGCCTCTATGCTCGCAGCTCGTACACACTGCCGGGGCACACATGAACGAGGGCGGGGCGGGATGGGGCAGCAGAGCGTGCGGTGGGGGATCCTGGCGACCGGCGGGATCGCGGCGGCCTTCGCGGCCGACCTGGTCGATCTGCCGGACGCGGAGATCGTGGCGGTGGCCTCGCGCCGTAAGGAGTCGGCGGACGCGTTCGCCGAGCGGTTCGGGGTGACGCGGGCGTACGGCGACTGGGAGTCGCTGGCCGCGGACGCGGACATCGATGTCGTGTACGTCGCCACCCCGCACGCGGCGCACCGGGCCGCGGCCGGGCTCTGCCTCGCGGCCGGGCGGAACGTGCTGTGCGAGAAGGCGTTCACGCTCAACCTCCGCGAGGCCGAGGAGCTGGTGGCGCTGGCGCGGGAGCACGACCGCTTCCTGATGGAGGCGATGTGGATGTACTGCAATCCGCTGGTCCGGCGGCTGAAGGCGCTGGTGACTGACGGGGCGATCGGCGAGGTGCGCACCGTGCAGGCCGACTTCGGGCTGGCCGGTCCCTTCCCGCCGGCACACCGGCTGCGGGATCCCGCGCTGGGCGGCGGGGCCCTGCTGGACCTCGGGGTCTATCCGGTGTCGTTCGCACAGCTGTTGTTGGGCGAGCCGGACGGGATCGCGGCGAGCGCGGTGCTGTCCGACGAGGGTGTCGACCTGCAGACGGGCGCGTTGCTGTCGTGGGACAGCGGGGCGCTGGCCTCGGTGCACTGCTCGATCGTCGGGGGTACGGCGGTCACCGCGTCGGTCACCGGTTCGCGCGGCCGGATCGACATCCCGTCGGGCTTCTTCCACCCCGACCGTTTCGTCCTGCACCGCGACGGGCGTGACCCCGAGGAGTTCACCGCCGACCCCGCCGACGGGCCGCGCACCAGCCTGCGGCACGAGGCGAAGGAGGTCATGCGGGCGCTGCGGGCGGGCGAGAAGGAGTCGCCGCTGGTGCCGCTGGAGGGCAGCCTGGCGGTGATGCGGACGCTGGACGCGATACGGGAGCGGATCGGGGTGCGGTATCCCGGGGAGGCCGCCACGGCAACGGCGACCGTTTAGCCGTATGGCGGACACCTGATTCCGCATGGCGGACCTCCCGCCTACGCTGCGGAACCATGACTGACACGCAATCGAAGATCGCGGTGGTGACCGGCGCCGGTTCGGGCATCGGGCGTGCCGTCGCCGTGGAGCTGCTGCGCAACGGCTGGTCGGTGGCGCTGGCCGGCCGGCGCACCGAGACGCTGGAGGAGACGGCGACGCTGGTGCCCGGGGCGCCCTGGCTCGCCGTGCGCACCGACGTGTCCCGGCCGGAGGACGTGGAGGCGCTGTTCACCGCGACCGTCGAGCGGTTCGGGCGGGTCGACCTGCTGTTCAACAACGCGGGCACGTTCGGCCCGGGCGGGGTGCCGGTCGAGGACCTCCCCTACGACGCCTGGCGGCACGTGGTGGACACCAACCTCAACGGGGCGTTCCTGTGCGCGCAGGCGGCGTACCGGCGGATGAAGGAGCAGGACCCGCAGGGCGGCCGGATCATCAACAACGGTTCCATCTCGGCGCACACGCCCCGCCCGCACTCGGTGGCCTACACCGCGACCAAGCACGCGCTGACGGGCCTGACCAAGTCACTGTCGCTGGACGGGCGGCCGTACCGCATCGCGGTGGGTCAGATCGACATCGGCAACGCGGCCACCGACATGACGGCCCGGATGCAGACCGGGGCGCTCCAGGCGAACGGCGAGGTCGCCCCGGAGCCGGTGATGGACGTGGCCGACGTGGCGCGCACGGTGCGGCACATGGCCGAGCTGCCGCTGGAGGCGAACGTGCAGTTCGCGACGGTACTGGCGACGGCGATGCCGTACATCGGGCGGGGCTGATGCCGCACATCGGGCAGGACTGAGAAGCCCCGAAGCCCAACCCCCCAACCGGCACAAGTGGAATTTGAACATCCGTGGTATTGCGGCCGGTCGTGCGCGTATGCTCAACTTTCCTCCACAAGAGCTTCACACTTGGAGCACGGGAGTTCCGCAGCCACATCCAAGGGGGGAGGCGGCGGCCGTTCCACCGGACCGGAGTTGGGGGTGGACCTCGCGTGGGACCGCGGGGTACGCACCGGTCGGTGGAACGGTCGCCGCACAGTCGTGTGCAGCCATGTGCCTCAGCGCCGGTGTCTGCCGCCGGACTCCGCCCGCTCCGATGCCGGCGTACCCGCCGGCGCCTCCGTTTCCGCCGCCGCCTCCGCTGCCGCCGACGTGACCCGTGCCCGGCGTCGCCGCACGACCGTCCACACGCCCGCGCCGAGCAGTGCCGCCGTTCCCGCGGCGCCCTCCGCCAGCCGCCACGGCGAGGGTCCGCCGGACACCGGACCCGCCGCTCCGGCAGCGGCGTGGGCTTGGTCCGCCTTCCCTTCGGGCGCGTGGCTCGCGCTCGCGGGTGCCCCGCCCTCGCTGAGCGGTTCGACGAGCGTGCCGACCGCCCGGGCCGAACGCCCTTGCCCGAAGCCCCAGTCGAGCAGCGCGCGGGTCTGCTCGTAGACGGCGTTGCTGCCCTCGGTGGGATGCATCACGGTGACCAGGAGGGTCCGGCCGCCCCGGGTGGCGGCTCCGGTGAAGGTGTTGCCGGCGTGGCTGGTGTAGCCGTTCTTCACACCGATCAGGCCCTTGTACGTGCCGAGCCCCCAGGCACCGGTGAGCAGGCGGTCGGTGTTCTGGATCTGGAAGGTCTTCTTGCCGCCCGCCGGGAAGTCCGCGGTCCGCGTGCCGCAGTAGCCGCGGAAGTCGGGGTTCTTGAGGCCGTGGCGGGCGAACAGCGTGAGGTCGTACGCCGAGGAGAGCTGACCCTTGTGGTCGAAGCCGTCGGGACTGACCACATGGGTGTCCAGGGCCTGCAGGTCCTCGGCCCTGGCCTGCATCTCCGCGACGGTTTTGGCGATGCCGCCGTTCATGTGGGCGAGCACGTGGACCGCGTCGTTGCCGGAGCGCAGGAACACGCCCTGCCACAACTGCTCGACGGTGTAGGTGATGCCCGGCTTGATGCCGACGAGGCTGGAGCCGAACGGGATGTCGGCGAGGTCCGCGTCGGTGACCTTGTACCGCTCGGTCCGCTCGAACCTGCTCAGCACGGTGTCCGCGAACAGCATCTTCAGCGTGGACGCGGGCGGGAGCCGGCGGTGCGCGTTGAACGAGGCGAGCACCTCCCCGCTGGCGCCGTCGGCGACGACCCACGAGCGGGCGGTGAGCTTCGTCGGCAGTCCGCCGGCGCCGCGCACCTGGATCCCGCCGCGGGCGAGCCGCTCACCGCCGATGACGGTGGCCTCAGAGGCGGCGGCGGTGCCGGTCGCGGACAGGGGCAGGGCGGCGGCCGTCAACCCGAGGACGGCGCGTCGGCTGAGCTGGGAACATTCGCGCACCAGGGGACGGTACACCGACGCCGGTGACGAAAATGTGACCGAGAACTCCCAGCTCCCAGCCCTGGCACATCCTTTACCGTTCCCGGCGTTGCCGGCCGGCGTTGACCGGCGTCGGCCGGTGTTGACCGGCATTGACCTGTGTTGGCTGATATTGACCGACATTGACTGATGTCGACCGAACTGCCCCACCCGGACCGGAGATCCGATGGCCCTCCGAACGATCCTGAGCTCTACGCCTGCCCGGTCTCGAACCGCGAGATCCGCCCGTCGTCCTCGACGATGAAGTCCCACTTGGTGCGCATCTCGCCCCAGGTGTCGTTGCTGTAGCGGGCGACCAGGGAGCGGCCGCCGTTGGACTCCTTGTCGACCTCCATGTGGCCGTGGGTGGAGAAGATCTCCCGGTCGATCCAATCGGCGAGGTCGCGGTCGGCGCCGTCGTCGGCCATGGTCGCGCCGGGGGCGAGGAGGGACATGAAGCCCTCGCGGTCGTGGGAGTTGACGGCGTTGACGAAGGCCCGGACGGCCGGGTCGCTGAGTCTGGCTGGCTGAATCGGCATGGCGCCAGGCTCACACCACTCCCCCGGGCCCGCCACCCGAACGCCGTCCTGGGAGGGCCGACCGGGGCGCGGGATGCGACGGTGAAAGGGCGGAAGAGGACCTCTATGCACGCCGATGAGGAGTGACCGTGAACTGTTACGACCGACGCGATCTGGGCCTGCTGCTGCTCCGGCTGGGGACGGGCGGGGTGCTGGCCGCGCACGGCACGCAGAAGCTGTTCGGCTGGTTCGGCGGACACGGCCTGGAGGGCACCGGCCAGTTCATGGAGTCCGTCGGCTACACGCCCGGCAAGCAGAGCGCGACGGCGGCGGGCCTGGCGGAGGCGGGCGGCGGCACGCTGCTCGCGCTGGGCCTGGCGACCCCGGCGGCGGGCGCGGCGGCGGCCGGCGCGATGGCCGGCGCGGCGGCGGTCCACATGCCCAACGGCTTCTTCGCCCAAGAGGGTGGCTACGAGTACGCGGCCACCCTGGGCCTGGCCGCGGCCGGCCTGGCCGTCGCGGGCCCGGGCCGCCTCTCCCTCGACCACGCCTTCGGCCACGTCTTCGACCGCGGCTGGATGGTCCCGGTGGCCCTGGGCGTCACGGCCGCGGCCACGGCGCTGGTGGTGGGCGCACGGAACCGTCGGGTGCGGGCGAAGACGGAGGGGGAGCAGGAGGTCCTGTTCGAGGACTGACTGCCCGAAGTTCCGAGGACGCCACCAGCCCGCTCGCCCTCGTCGTACCCGACGCGAGGGCGAGCGCGGCAAGGCGGCGGCCGGGGCAGCGGCGGGGCTACGGCAGCTTCACGAAGGGGGACAGGAAGGCGCGGGCGCCCGGGGTGTCCAGGCGGTAGGCGACGTTGGTGGCGTAGCAGGGGGTGTCGCCGGTGATGGTCGTGGCCGCGAGGACGTTTTTGCCGCCGACGACCGCGAAGTTGGGGCCGCCCGAGTCGCCGTAGCAGGCACCGCCGTTGCCCTGGGGCTCGGTCATCCCCAGGCGCACCCAGGCGTTGTTGAGGGCGTTGAAGCTCACGGGCGCTTTCATGCGGACGCCGCCGCCCGGATGGGTCTGTCCGCCCGGGCCGTTCACGGCCTCCTGGGTGCCGTATCCGGCGACGAACCAGTCGGTGGAGTTCAGCCCCTGCGGTCCGAGGTCGCCCCACTGGTTCGCGGTCGGCAGCGTGGCCGGGGTGAAGGACCAGCGGGATTTGACCTGGGCGGCGGGCAGTTCGACGACGGCGATGTCGTGCGGGTCGGAGGCGGGCCCCGGGTAGTCGGGGTGGCTGTGGGCCGTGCCTTCGACGGCGACGGCGCGGGCCTGGGCGGCGGGGTCGCCCGGGTACTTCTTGGCGGCCGCGTCGAGCCCGGACTGCACGTCCTGGCCGAGGGAGACGTAGAACCTCACGTCGGCCGGCCAGTCCGTGGTGCAGTGCGAGGCGGTCAGGAAGGTGTCCGCGTCGATCATCGTGCCGGAGCAGACCCAGTCGACCCGATCCGGGGTCGCGGGATCGCCGTCGTTGTCCCAGGTGGCGATGAGGGCACCGACCTCGGTGCGCTCGGGTGCGGGTGTCGCGTTGTAGGAGTTGATCGCGGAGGAGGGCAGCGCGGCGGCGAGCACGGTGGCGCAGGCCGCTGCGGTGATGGCGGTGGCACGTACGGCGGTCAAGAAGAACCCCTTCGACGGATGTGAGGCGGGCGTTCTCCTGTGGGAGGTGAGGGAATTCAACCGCTTTGAACTGTCCGCGACAAGGAGGAGTTCTCGGGGCAGAGCCCTGATGGCAGACGAGTCGGGCTGTACGCCGGGTTCTGTTCCCCGGGTTCCTCGCGGAGCCCGGGGCGACGGCCATCCATCTAGGGCCGACGTTGCCGCCGGCCTCGTGCGGTCTACCCGCGGACTCGGGCGGGCAGCCCTCGAACGTCCGCGCAGAGCGCTTTTTACGGCGCTCCTCTTGACCTTGCTCCGGGTGGGGTTTACCTAGCTGCCCAGGTCACCCTGGGCACTGGTGGTCTCTTACACCACCGTTTCACCCTTACCGAGGGCCGAGGCCCCCGGCGGTCTGCTTTCTGTGGCACTGTCCCGCGGGTCACCCCGGGTGGCCGTTAGCCACCACCCTGCCCTGTGGAGCCCGGACGTTCCTCGGGAAGCCCCCTAGGGGGACTCCACGCGGCCGCCCGCCCGGCTCGTCTGCCGTGTCGACCATGGTACCGGGCGGGAGGGCCGGCGCGGACCGGTGGCGGCGGTCGCCAGGACCGAGCCCGCCAGGATCAGGGAGAAGGCGACGAGGATGCCCGCCGTCAGCGGTTCGTCCAGGAACAGGGCGCCTGCCGCCACCGCCACCGCCGGGTTGACGTACGTGATGACCGTCGAGCGGGTCGGGCCGACCTCCTTGATCAGCTCCAGGAAGGCCACGAAGGCCAGCGCCGTGCAGATGACGCCCAGGCCCGCGAGGGCGGCCAGGACCGAGGAGGAGGGCAGCTCGGCCGGCCAGGTCGCCGCCGCGGCGGGGGCGTAGACCAGCGCCGCCAGCGCCAGGCAGGGGGCCGTGAGGTGCAGCGACGGGACGTCCTTCAGGTGCCGTGCCGCGATCAGGGGGGCCGTGGCGTAGCCCAGGACGGTCAGGAAGACCTCGGCCAGGGAGCGGGCGTCGCCGCCGGTCAGGTGCGGGACGGTCAGGACACCGACACCCGCCAGGCCCAGTGCCAGGCCCGCTGCCCTGCGTATGCCCAGCCTTTCCGAGTCGCCGAGGCCGAAGAAGCGGGCCAGCACCACGCCGACGATCGGGACGCCCGCGATCAGCAGGCCGGCGGTCGAGCTGGACAGGTGGCGTTCGGCGTCCGTGAGGGTGAACCACGGGCCGATGATCTCGATGCACGCGAAGGCCAGCATGGGGCGCCAGTGGGTGCGGACGGTCGTGAGGAGGCCGCGTTGGCGCAGGGCGAAGGGGAGGAGCAGGGCCGCGCCGAGGGCGCAGCGGGTGAACACCACAACCGGCGGGGACACCGCGTCCACCGCCACCTTGATCATCAGATAGGGGATTCCCCAGACCACTCCCATCAGGGAGAACAGGAACCAGCCGCGTGCAGTCATGCGGCGAGTTTCGGCCAGGTCAGCGGCGGGAGTCTTGAACGCTGTTGCGATAGGCCGCCGGGGTCACCCCGAGCACCCGGCGGAACCAGCGGGTCAGGTGCGCCTGGTCGGCGAAACCGACGAGGGGGGCCACCTCGGCGGGGCGCAGCCCGGAGGCGAGCAGCGCGCGGGCGCGGGTGACGCGGTACTGGGCGAGCCAGGCGTACGGGGGTATCCCCATCGTCGTACGGAAGGCCCGCAGGAGCTGGTAGCGGGACAGGCCCAGGTCGGCGGCAAGGGAGGAGAGGGTCGGCGGGGCGGTGAGCTCGTCGGCGAGGCGGTCGCGGACCGTGAGGGCGATGCTGCCCGCGCCGGGTATCAGAGCGGGCGCGGATCGGGCCGTGGAGTGGCGGTGGGCCAGGGCCGTCAGCAGCCAGGGCAGGCGGGACTCGGCCTCCAGTGGGTCGGGGCAGGCGCTGAGTTCGGTGTGGGCGAGGCGGAGCGCGGCGGCGAGTTCGGGGTCGTCGACGACGGGTTCGCGGAAGTGCGGGAGGCCGCCGAGGCTGCCGTCGGCGAGCAGGGACGGCTCGGCGTACAGGGCGCGGTAGGCGTAGCCGTCGGTGGGGGTGCCGGGCCCGCCGGTGTGCATCTCGCCGGCTTCGAGGACGACGATGGTGCCGGGGCCCGTGCGGATGTGGCCGCCCCGGTAGTCGATGACCTCGGAGCCGCCGACGCAGACGCCGACCGTGTACTCCTCGTGGGCGTGCGGGGCGTAGACGTGCCGGCGGAAGTTCGCGGTCAGGAGGTCGAGCGGAGGGCCGCAACGGCCCAACCGTGCCCTGGTCCACAGCGCCTGTTCCGCCACCGAAGTCCCCCTCGTCGTGCCACGTCCGCGTCCTGGCCTACGGGTACAACGCCCTCAGCCCCCGCTTCCATGCCGCGTCCGGGTCTGCGCCGTCGGGCGACCGGCGGTGGGTCTCCAGGATCACCATGCCGTGCGCGAAGGCCCAGGCGGCCCGGTCCACGTCCGCGAGGGCTCACGCGGGGACGAAGAGGATCTTCGTCGTGCCGGGCTCCGCTCGGGTGAGGCGGACGCGGAGGCGGGCGCCGAGCTCCAGGTGGTCGCCCTCGACGCGGCCGATGACGGCCGGGGTGTCCACCTGGACGGTGCCGACGGTCGGCCGGGTCTCCGACACGTCCACCACACAGCCGTCGAAGACGTCCCCGACCCGGTCCTTCAGCAGGGCGGCCTCGACGATGTCGACGCACTCCCGTTCCACCGTGCCCGCGATCCGGGCGCCGTCGGCCATCCGCCGGGGCAGCGCGTCGAGCCCGGCGAGCACCCAGTCGGGCGGGGCCTCACCGGCGACGGTGGCGAGGCAGATCTCGGCGGCGTAGCGGTCGGCGAGCCGACGCAGCGGGGCCGTGCAGTGGGCGTAGGGGGCGGCGACGGCGGCGTGCGTGGTGATCGCGGGAAGGGCGCCGTCCCGGAAGACCGAGTAGCCGGCGCCGCGCAGCAGGGTCGTGCACTCCTGGAGGAAGGCCGCGTGGTCGGGGCGGTGCGGGTCGAGGGTGCGGATCAGCTCGGCGTACGAGACATGGTGCGGCCAGTCGATGTGCAGCGCGGTCGCGGTACGGCGCAGCCGGGCCACGGCTCCGTCGGGTGCGGCCGGGAGCGTGCGCAGGATGCCGGTGCCGGCGGCGATCATCAGGTCGGCCGCGGCCATCCCGGTGAGCAGGGAGAGCTGCGCGTTCCAGCCGTCGGCGGGCAGCGGGGCGCGGTAGGACAGCTCGTAGGTGTGGTCCCGCTCGGTGATCTCCTGCTCGGGCACGTTGAGGGAGATCCCGCCGCGCTCGGACTCCTGCTTCTCCCGGGCCCGGCCGATCTCCGCGAGCAGCGCGATCGGCTCCTCCGCCGTCCCGCCGTCGATCTGCCGCTGCACGCCCGCGTAGTCGAACCTGGCCCGGCTGCGGACGAGCGCGCGGCGCACGTCGACGGCGAGGGTGCGGCCCTCCGCGTCCAGGTCGATCGTCCACAGCACGGCCGGCCGGTTCCGGTCGGGCAGCAGGCTCGCGGCGCCCTCGCTGAGCACGGTGGGGTGCAGCGGGACCTTCTCGTCCGGGAAGTAGAGCGTGTTCACCCGCCGGTGCGCCTCCGCGTCCAGGACTCCTCCGGGTACGACGAAGGAGGCGACGTCGGCGATGGCGTACCGGACCCGGTAGCCGGTGCCCTGCCGGGACAGGTGGATGGCCTGGTCGAGGTCGGCGGCGCCGGGCGGGTCGACGGTGAAGAAGGGGAAGTCCGTCGCGTCGTACGAGAGCGGCGCGGGCGCCTTCGCGGACCGTTCGGCCTCCGCCTGCACCTCGGCCGGGAAGGCCTCCGGAATGCCGAGTTCCGCGCGGAGCGCGGCGAGGGCGACCCGGAGCGGGGCCTCGGGGGCTCCTCTCACGCGGATCCTGCGGCGGGGCATGTGTCGAGCGTAGGTCGAAGGGGCCGGTGCAGCACCCCGTACCCTGGCGCAGACCGCCAGTCGGCAGACCGCTCGTCGAAGGAGTACCCGTGCTTGTCCTGCTGCCGCCCTCGGAAGGCAAGGCGTCCTCGGGCCGTGGTGCCCCGCTGAAGCCCGAGTCGCTGTCGCTTCCGGGGCTGACCGACGCGCGGGAGGCCGTGCTCGGGGAGCTGGTCGAGCTGTGCTCCGGGGACGAGGAGAAGGCGCGCGAGGTGCTCGGGCTGAGCGAGGGACTGCGCGGCGAGGTCGCGAAGAACACCGGGCTGCGCACGGCCGGCGCCCGCCCCGCCGGGGAGATCTACACCGGTGTCCTCTACGACGCCCTGGGCCTGGCCTCGCTGGACCCGGCCGCGAAGAGGCGTGCGGCGCGCTCGCTGCTGGTCTTCTCCGGGCTGTGGGGCGCGGTACGGGTCACGGACCGCATTCCCTCCTACCGCTGCTCGATGGGCGTGAAGCTGCCGGGGCTCGGCGCGCTGGCCGGGCACTGGCGGGCGCCGATGGCGTCGGTGCTGCCCGAGGCCGCCGGGGACGGGCTGGTGCTCGACCTGCGGTCCGCCGCGTACGCCGCCGCCTGGAAGCCGAAGGGCGAGGTCGCCGGGCGCACGGCGACCGTACGGGTGCTGCACGCGCCGACCCGGAAGGTCGTCAGCCACTTCAACAAGGCGACGAAGGGCCGGATCGTACGGAGCCTGCTCACGGAGGGCGTCGCACCGAAGGACCCGGCCGCGCTGGTGGAGGCGCTGCGGGACCTCGGGTACGTGGTGGAGGCGGAGGCGCCGGGGAAGGGCGGGACGGCGTGGTCGCTGGATGTGCTGGTGGAGGAGATCCACTGAGTCGGCTGCGCGCGCCGCCGGGCCGCGCGCATTGCAGCATGTGCAACGACCTTTGCGCAGGCTGCACACGCTGGGCACGATGAGGGCATGACCTCACCGTTGCCCCCCGTTTCGCCTGCCTCCGTGCTGGATCTCGCGCCCGTCGTGCCCGTGGTGGTCGTCGCCGACGCCGCCGACGCGGTACCGCTCGCGCGGGCGCTGGTGGCGGGCGGACTGCCCGCGATCGAGGTGACGCTGCGGACGCCCGCCGCGCTGGACGCGATCCGGGCGATCGCGGGCGAGGTGCCGGACGCGGTGGTCGGGGCGGGCACGGTCATCACGCCGGACCAGGTGGCGCGGTGCGTGGCGGCCGGGGCGCGATTCCTGGTCAGTCCCGGGTGGACGGACGCGCTGCTGACGGCGATGCGCGGGTCCGGGGTGCCGTACCTGCCGGGGGTGTCGACCACGTCGGAGGTCGTCGCGCTGCTGGAGCGCGGGGTGCGGGAGATGAAGTTCTTCCCGGCGCAGGCGGCGGGCGGCACGGCCTATCTGAAGTCGCTCGCCGGTCCGCTGCCGCAGGCCCGCTTCTGCCCCACGGGCGGAATCGGCCCGGCGACCGCGCCGGAGTATCTGTCCCTGCCCAACGTCGGCTGCGTGGGCGGGAGTTGGATGATCCCGGCGGACGCGGTGGCCGCCGGGGACTGGTCCCGGATCGAGAAGCTGGCGCGAGCCGCGGCCGGACTGCGGGGCGCGGGTGGACCCGGGGGTGCGGGTGGGCCTGGGGGTGCCGGTGGGGTCAGGGACGCAGGTGGGACGTGTCGTTGAACAGCCGTACGCTCGCGTTGCCGTCGGCGTAGTACGCCACCGCCGAGAGGGACGCCGCCGAGAGTTCCATGCGGAACAGGGACTCGGGTGGGGCGCCGAGGGCGAGGCGGACGAGGGTCTTGATCGGGGTGACGTGCGTGACCAGCAGGACCGTACGGCCCTGATACGCCGCGACCAGCTTCTCCCGGGTGGCCTCCATCCGCGCGGCGGTCTCCGCGAAGCTCTCACCGCCGCCGGTGGGGTGGGCCTCGGGGTCGGCGAGCCAGGCGTTGAGGTCGTCCGGGTGGCGCTCGCGGACCTCGCCGAAGGTGAGGCCCTCCCAGGCGCCGAAGTCCGTCTCCCGCAGACCCTCTTCGATCGTCACGTCCAGGCCGAGGCGGGCGGCGACGATGCGCGCGGTCTCCTGGGTGCGGGCGAGGGGGGAGGCGACGATCGCCTGGATGGTGCCTCGCTTGGCGAGTGCCTCCGCGACTCGGCGGGCCTGTTCGCGGCCGGCGTCCGAGAGGGAGGGGTTGGTGCCGCCGCTGCCGGAGAAGCGCTTCTGGGGGGTGAGGGGGGTTTCACCGTGGCGGAGGAGGACGAGGGTGGCGGGGGCGCCCAGGTCGGGGGCGGCGCTCCACCCGGGGGTTTCCTGGGCTCGGGTCGTGGTCGGCTGCGGCTCGGTGGGGGTGACGGGGGTAGTGGGCCGCTGCTCGCTGGGAGGTGCCGCTTTCTGTGGGACGGGCGCCGCCCCAGCGGCACGACTGCCCGCAGCTACGTTGCCTGCGGCCTCCGCCATGGCCGCTCGGGCCTTGGCTGCGCCCGCTGCAGCGTCGCCCGGGGGGCCCGACGGCACCGGGATGGCCGACGGGGTGTCCAGGGCGGCGCGGGAGGTGGAGGGGGACCATTGGGTGCCCTTGGCGCCCGCGTCCATGGCTTCGTTGGCGAGGCGGTCGGCGTGTTTGTTGCGTTCTCGGGGGATCCACTCGTACGTGACCTGCCCCGGAGGGAAGACGCGTTTCGCCTCGGCGGCCAGGGGCTTCATGTCGGGGTGCTTGATCTTCCAGCGGCCCGACATCTGCTCGATGACGAGCTTGGAGTCCATGCGGACGTGGATCCGGGCGGCGGGGTCCAGGGCGTGCGCGGCGCGCAGGCCGGCCAGCAGGCCCCGGTACTCGGCGACGTTGTTGGTGGCGATGCCGATGTACTCGGCCGCCTCGGCCAGGGCCTCCCCCGTCGCCGCGTCGCTGACCACGGTCCCGTAGCCCGCAGGCCCCGGGTTGCCCCGCGACCCGCCGTCGGCCTCGACGATGAACTCCCGCACGCCCGACGCCCCTTACCGCGGCCTACAGGCCCGACTCGGCCGTACGCACCAGGATGCGGCGGCAGTTCTCGCAGCGCACCACGGTGTCCGGCGCGGCCGCGCGGATCTCGTTCAGCTCGGTGATCGCCAGCTCCTGGCGGCAGCCCTGGCAGGTGCGGGCGTACAGCTTGGCCGCGCCGATGCCGCCGCCCTGCTCGCGCAGCTTGTCGTAGAGCTTGAGCAGATCCGCGGGGACGGACCCGGCGACGACCTGGCGCTCCTTGGTGACCGAGGCGACCTCGCCGTCGATCTCCTGGAACGCGGCGTCCCGGCGGCCGGACGCGTCGTCGATCTTCGCCTGGACGGAGCCGACCCGCTCGGTCAGCTCGTCGACCCGCGCCTGTGCGGCCTCGCGGCGCTCCATGACCTCCAGGACGACGTCCTCCAGGTCGCCCTGCCGCTTGGCGAGGGAGGCGATCTCGTGCTGGAGGTTGGACAGGTCCTTGGGCGAGGTGACCGCGCCGGAGTCCAGGCGCTGCTGGTCGCGGGCGGCGCGCTGGCGCACCTGGTCCACGTCCTGCTCGGCCTTGGTCTGCTCGCGGGCGGTGTCGCTCTCCTCGGTCTGCGCGGCCACCAGCAGGTCGCGCAGCTGCGTGAGGTCCTTGGTCAGCGACTCGATCTCGGCGTGCTCGGGCAGGGACCTCCGCTTGTGCGCGAGCTGCTGCAGGCGGACGTCGAGGGCCTGGACGTCGAGGAGTCGGATCTGGTCGGCAGGCGCGGCGTTCAGTTCGGGGCTCCCATTAGCTACTAGTGGTGACGGAGGACGCCGCGTGGGCGGTCCAGGGGTCGGTGACCGTCTTGGAGACGTGGACCCGAAGGTCCCATCCGTGCCGGTCGGAGATCTCGTCGAGCTGGGCTGCGGCCAGCTCGCACCAGGGCCACTCGGTGGCCCAGTGCGCCGCGTCGAGCAGCGCGAGAGGACTGTGGGCCACGGCCTCGGAGGCCGGGTGGTGGCGCAGATCTGCGGTGAGGAAGGCGTCGACGCCGGACGCGCGGACCTGGTCGAAAAGGCTGTCGCCGGAACCGCCGCTGACGGCGATCGTGCGGACGACGGCGTCGGGGTCGCCGGCCACCCGGATGCCCTGCGCGGTGGCGGGCAGCCGCTCGGCGGCGCGGGCGGCCAGCTCGCGGACGGTCAGCGGGTGGTCGAGTTCGCAGACGCGGCCGAGGCCCCGGCGGCCGTCCGGGTCGGTGGGGTCCGGCACGAGCGGTCGTACGACCCGCAGGTCGAGCGCGCCCGCGAGCGCGTCGCTCACACCCGGGTCGGCGGTGTCGGCGTTGGTGTGGGCGACGTGCAGGGCGATGTCGTTCTTGATGAGGGTGTGGACGACACGCCCCTTGAAGTGCGACGCCGCGACCGTGGTGGTCCCGCGCAGATAGAGCGGGTGGTGGCTGACCAGCAGGTCGGCGCCGAGCTTCACCGCCTCGTCGACGATCTCCTGGACGGGGTCGACGGCGAACAGGACCCGGGTGACCTCCTGGTCGGGGTCGCCCACGACCGTGCCGACCGCGTCCCAGGACTCGGCCCGCTCAGCGGGCCACAGGTTCTCCAGCGCGGCGATGACTTCTGACAGACGGGGCACGTGGGCAAGGCTACCTGGCTGTTCTGCCGGGCTGTACCGCATCCGCTTCACCTGGTCCCGCTCAGCACATACGCCCCGGTTTCCTCGGAGGAATCGCTTCTGCACCACCCGTATGTGTGAAGTGGGGGTCGGGCCGTCCCACGGCCGTGCGTGCGAAAACTAGCTTCGTCGCAGGAGGTGACCGAACCATGACGGCCTGTGCGATCGAACCCCCGTCGACCGGCGAGTCGGGGGAGTCCGCCGAGTCGAGTGTGTCCGGCGGGTCGAGTGAGTCCGGCGAGTCTCTTGAGTTCCCGGGCGCGGGCGCGGAGATGGGGTACGCCATCACGGCGGACGGCGCGTACGCCGCCCGTCTCGCGCTGGACGGCGAGTCCTGGTTCCCGGAGCGCTGGACGCTGGACGGCCCGGAGCCGTACGCGGTGCCGCTGCCCGGCAACCAGCCGGAGGAGCCCGGCACCCAGGTGCAGCCGATGGGGGACGGGCGGGTGCTGATCCACCGACGGGTGGAGCGGCGGCACACCTTCTCCTTGCTGTACCCGACCGGCCCCGGTACCGGCGAGCTGCCGCTGGGCGCGGTGGAGTGCCCGGAGCCCGGCACCCGGCTCGGGCTGCTGCCTCCGGCGCCGGGCGGCACGCGGGCG
Organism: Streptomyces sp. NPDC047085; assembly: GCF_040643735.1. NCBI lineage: Bacteria > Bacillati > Actinomycetota > Actinomycetes > Kitasatosporales > Streptomycetaceae > Streptomyces > Streptomyces sp. NPDC047085. The sequence goes on along the minus strand of NZ_JBEYUW010000001.1, from coordinate 701,268 downwards.
TACGCCCTCGCCGTCGGCCCGCGCTCCACGGCCGTGTGGCTGGTGGCGGGCGATGTCTTCGGGCCCGAGCACCTGGCCGAGGTCCCGGGCCGCTGCTCGGGCGGGGTCTGGCTGGACGGCGGCGGGCGGATGCTGGCGCTGGACCGGGAGCTGGGCGGGCGGACGAAGACGGTCGTGGTGGATCTGGAGCGGGGCGGGGAGATCTCGCCGCTGCTGCAGATCGCGGCGCACAGCGACGACCGGCTGCTGCTCGCCGACCCGGACAGCGGGCTGCTGGTGATCTCCTCGGACGCGCCCTCCCCCGGGCAGGAACGATTGGGCTGGGGGGTCATGGGCAGCACGCTGCCGGTGCGCTTCCCGGAGTGTCTGCGGCTGCCGGGCTGTGTGGTGACGCCGTTCGCGATCCAGCCGGGGCAGGTGCTGATGCCGGAGAGCTGCGCGGTGGCGCTGCGGATCGACGGCCCGTTCGGCACCTGGGTCGGCATCTGGCGGCCGGCCGAGCGGCAGGTGTGTCATCTTCCGGCGCCCGAGGGCTGGTTGGCGGGGACCGGGCTGTGGACGCGGGACGGGGTGCTGCGGCTGCCGTACGCCACAGGGGAAGTCCCCTGTGGCGTGGCGGAGTTGACGGTGCCCAGGGGGGAGACGGGAGCCGCGGGTGCTGTGACCGCCGCGGCTCCGGGGGAAGGGGAAGCGGGGGGACCGGGGGACGCGGGTCTGGAGGATCCGGTCCGGGACGGCACGGCTGCCGAGGTGCTCAACGCACCCCGGGAGCCGTCCGAACCGGATCCTTCGGAACCGGTGGTGGCGCGTCCGGTGCCGCTGGCACAGGCGCCTCTGGGACGTCTTGTAACGAAGTAGTGCCGGTTGGCGTGTGCGCCTGGATTCGGCCCGTGGTGTGCTGGTTACACTCGCCCGGCTGTAAAGGATCATGTTGACGGGGTGAATTCTTCCGATGAGCGACACCAGCACGACTCAGCCGCTGTCTGCCGACTCTCAGGACGCGGCCGGGCACGGCCGGCACCGGGGCCCGATCGCGGCCCAGGAGACCGAGACGGCTCCGCACGGCCGGCACCGCAAGCCGGCCGAGGAGACGGTCGAGGCGGCCGCCTGACGGTAGTGGGAAGTGAATGAGGGGGTGCCCGTCGGACGACGGGCACCCCCTCTCTCGTTTCTCGTTCGCTTCAGTCCCGTCTGAGGCCCAGCACCTCTGCCGCCGCGAACGTCTCCCCCGACGGCCGGTCCGCGTAGTGCGGGGTGAGCAGCGCGTCGAGTTCGTCGTACGTGAACGTCTCCTGCTTGCTGTCGAACTTCGCCCGCACCCGCGGCCGTTCCACGACGGCGACCATGCCGCCGTGCACGACGAGCAGCTGGCCGTTGACCCGGGCGGCGGCGGGTGAGGCCAGGTAGCCGACGAGCGGTGCGACGTGCTCGGGGGCGAGCGGGTCGAGACCGTCCTCGTCCGGCTCCTGGAAGCCCGCGAAGACGTCCTCCGTCATCCGGGTCCGGGCGCGCGGGCAGATCGCGTTCGCCGTGACGCCGTACTTGGCGAGGGCCAGGGCGGTGGAGGTGGTCAGGCCGACGATCCCGCCCTTCGCCGCCGCGTAGTTGGGCTGCCCGGCGGACCCGGCGAGGAACGCCTCCGAGGAGGTGTTCACGATCCGCCCGTACACCGGTCCCCCCGCCGCCTTGGAGCGCTCGCGCCAGTGGGCGGCGGCGAAGTGGGTGGTGTTGAAGTGGCCTTTGAGGTGGACGCGGATCACCGAGTCCCACTCGTCCTCGGTCATGGAGAAGACCATGCGGTCGCGCAGGATGCCCGCGTTGTTGACGAGGATGTCCAGCCTGCCGAACTCGTCGACGGCCAGCCGGACGAGTTCGCCGGCCTGCCGGAAGTCGGCGACGTCCCCGGTGTGGGCGAGGGCCCGGCCGCCGTGGGCGCGTATCTCGGCGGCGACCTCCTCGGCGGGTCCGGCCGAGGCCTCGCCGGAGCCTCCCCCAAGCTCTCGGCTTCGCTCGAGCTCGGGGGGACCCCCATCGACCCGGCTGCCGTAGTCGTTGACGACGACGGCCGCGCCGAGCCGGGCGAGTTCCAGCGCCTCGGCCCGGCCGAGCCCGCGTCCGGCGCCGGTGACGACGGCGGAGAGTCCCTCGAGTGGCAGTGCCAGTGCCATGCGTGTCCGCCTCAGATCTCGATGCACGTACGCAGGGCCGTCCCGGTACGCATCTGGTCCAGTGCCTCGTTGATCTCCGCCAGCGGCACCCGGTGGGTGATGAGGCCGGCGAGGTCGATGCGGCCCGCGCGCCACAGGGCGATGGTGCGTTCGTAGGAGCGCAGGACGTCGCCGCCGCCGTACATGGACGGCAGGATCCGCTTCTCGTCGAAGAACAGCTCGAACATGTTGAGCTGGAGGAAGTCGTCCATGGCGCCCGCGCCGACCACGACGAGGGTGCCGCCGCGCCGGGTGTTCTCGTAGGCGGTGCGGGCGGTGGCGGAGCGGCCGACGACCTCGAAGACGTAGTCGAAGCCCTCGCCGCCGGTGACCTGCTGCTTGGCGTCGGCCAGTTCCTCCGGCGAAACGGCCTTCGTGGCGCCGAACCTGAGCGCCGACTCGCGCCGGGAGGCGACCGGGTCGACGGCGACGATCTCGGCGGCGCCCTTCAGCCGCGCCCCTTGTACGGCGGAGATGCCGACGCCGCCGCAGCCGATGACGGCGACCGACGAACCCGCCTCCACGTCGGCGGTGTTGAGGGCGGCGCCGAGTCCGGTGGTCACCCCGCAGCCGATGAGGGCGGCGATGTCGAAGGGCACGTCGTCCGGTATCGGTACGGCGCAGCCCGCGTCCACGACGACCTCCTCGGCGAAGGTGCCGGTGCCCGCGAAGCCGAAGACATCGGACGTGCCGCCGCCGGGGCGCCTGAAGTTGGGGGTGCCCGCGTTCATGAACCCGGCCAGGCACAGCTCGGTCTGCCCGCGCCTGCACGCGGGGCAGGCGCCGCAGGCGGGCAGCCAGCAGATGACGACCCGGTCGCCGGGCTTCAGGTTCCTGACGTTCTCGCCGACTTCGAGGATCTCGCCGGCGCCCTCGTGGCCGGGCACGAACGGGGCCGGCTGCGGCAGCACCCCGCTCATCGCGGACAGGTCCGAGTGGCACAGTCCGGTCGCCCGCACCCGGACCCGCACCTTGCCGGGCCCGAAGCCCACCGCCTCGACGTCGTCGAGGACCTCCAGCTTTTCCTGGCCGATCTCGTGCAGTACGGCTGCGCGCATGGTGCGGCTCCCCTCGGAAGGACGGGACGGGTTCTACGAGTGCTGTACGACGGTGTCGGCGAGGACCGGCGCGTCCTCCCGTTCGACCGCGCTGACGGCCACGCGGACGCTCCCCTCCTCCCGCCACATGCGGATGCGCAGGGTCTCGCCCGGGTACACGACTCCGGCGAACCGCGTGGTGTACGACCGCACCCGGCTCACATCCCCGCCGAGCAGCGTGTCCACGACCGCCTTGAGCGTGATGCCGTAGGTGCAGAGCCCATGCAGGATGGGCTTCTCGAACCCGGCGCGCCGGGCGAACTCGGGGTCGGCGTGCAGCGGGTTCCAGTCGCCGGAGAGGCGGTAGAGGAGGGCCTGGTCCTCGCGGACCCGGCGCTCGACGGTCCGGTCGGGGTCGCCGGTGGGGGGATCGAGCCGGGTGGAGGGGCCCCGGTCGCCGCCCCAGCCGCCTTCCCCGCGTACGAAGATCTGGGCGTCGTTGGTCCACAGGGGGCCGTCGGCGTCGGCGACCTCGGTGCGCAGGACCAGGATGGCGGCCTTGCCCTTGTCGTAGACGGCGGCGAGCCGGTTGGTCGCGGTCGCCGTGCCCTCGGCCGGGATGGGGCGGTGGATCTCCAGCGTCTGCCCGCCGTGCAGGACCTTGGCGAGCTCGACCTCCACGCCGGGCATGGACAGCCCGCTGATCACGCCGGGGGCGCCGGAACCCGCGACGGTGGCGAAGCTCGGCAGGACGTGCAGCCGGGACTCCAGGGTGTAGCGCAGCTCGTCGGGGTCGGTGGCGGGGACGCCGGCGCCGATACCGAGGTGGTAGAGCTGGACGTCCTTGGTGGTCCAGGAGATCTCACCGGTCCGGGGTTCGGCCGCGAGGGCTTTCGCTGCGTCGATGGGCATGGGGCTCCTGACAGGTCTCAAGACCTCGGTGCGGACGTCCGCACCGTCGGCCGCACCGAGGTCGTCCACGGGCGGATCTAGAACGCGTTCCAGTCCGGCGCCCCCTGTATAGCCCAGCGCTCCGGAGTTGTGAAGGCTCCTGACGCCGTGTCAGCTCGGCTGCGGGCGGTGCGGCAGTGACATATGTACTGCGGGGGTCCGTACATCCGCCTCTCCCGCTCACCGGGTCCGGGTGCCTAGCGTTGCGGTCATGACACAGACGCAGAGCGCCGTGTCCTTCACGGGGGCGGTCAAGACGTACGGCGCCGTCCGCGCCGTGGACGGCATTCACCTGGACATCGCAAGCGGCGAGACCGTGGCCCTGCTGGGCCGCAACGGCGCCGGCAAGTCGACCACGCTCTCCCTGCTGCTCGCCCTGCTGGAGCCCGACGCCGGCACGGTGAAGCTGTTCGGCGGCGAGCCGGAGCGGTCGGTGCGGGCCGGCCGGGTGGGGGCGATGCTGCAGGAGGCCCGCCCGGTGCCCCGGGTCACCGTCGGCGAACTGGTCGGCTTCGTCGCCTCCCGCTACCCGGCGCCGATGCCGGTGGCGCGGGCCCTGGAACTGGCCGGGATCGCGGACCTGGCCGGGCGACGGGTGGACCGGCTGTCCGGGGGGCAGGTCCAGCGGGTGCGGTTCGCGGTGGCGCTGGCGGGCGACCCCGCCCTGCTGGTGCTGGACGAGCCGACGGCGGCGCTGGACGTGGAGGCCCGGCACGCCTTCTGGGACTCGATGCGCGCCTACGCCCGGCGTGGCCACACCGTCCTGTTCTCCACCCACTACCTGGAGGAGGCGGACGCGTACGCCGACCGGATCGTGGTCATCGACCGAGGGCGGATCGTCGCCGACGGCACCGGCGAGGAGCTGCGCCGCGCGGCGGGCGGCAATCTGGTCTCCGTCGACCTGGCCGGGCTCGACCCCGAGGCGCTGGCCCTGCTGCCCGGCGTCCGGTCGGTGGAGGTACGCGGGGGCCGGGCACGGATGCGCACCGACGACTCCGACGCGACCGTGATCGCCCTCGCCCGGCTGGACGCGATCCGCGCCCTGGAGGTGGCCCCGGCCTCGCTGGACGACGCGTTCCTCGCCCTCACCTCCCGCGACCGCCACGGCGACGCGGAGACCGGCCGAGACCTCCACCGTGCCGTGGAGGACGGCCACCACCGTGACGTGGCGGGCGACCACCAGCGTGACCTGGAGGAGGTGTGATGCTCGCCTATGTGCGCCTGGAGGTCCGCCGCACCCTGCGTGACGTGGGCTTCGTGATCGGCGGGATCGCGATGCCGGTGATGATGTACCTGCTGTTCACCAACCTCGGTGAGAGCGACGGCAGTTGGCGGACCGCCTCGATGGTCGGCATGGCTGCCTACGGCGCGGTCGGCTCGGCGCTGAACACCGGCGGCGCGGTCGCCGAGGATCGGGCGACGGGCTGGCTGCGGCAGTTGCGCGTGACGCCGATGAGCCCGCGCGCGGTGGTGACCGGGCGGGCGTTGACCGGCGCGGTGACCGTGCTGCCCGCGATCGTCGCCGTGCTCGCAGCGGGCGGCCTGGTCAACGGGGTGCGGCTGGCGCTCTGGCAGTGGGCCGCGGTCACGCTGCTGCTGTGGCTCGGCTCGCTCCCCTTCACGCTGCTGGGACTCGGCAACGGCTACCGGCTGACCGGGCCCGCCACCGGCGTGGTCAACATGGTGTGCAACCTCGGGCTCGCGGTGATCGGCGGTCTGTGGTTCCCCATCGCCCTGTTCCCGCACTGGCTGCGCACCCTGTCCGCGTACACCCCCACCCGCCGCTTCGCCCAGCTCGGCACGGCGGTCGCCGAGGGGCACGGACCCGCGCTCGGTGCGATCATCGTGCTGACCATGTGGCTGCTGGCGTTCGGTTCGTACGCTGTGCTGTCCTACCGCCGCCGGGCGGGGACCATCTGATCGGGGGAACAGAGACATGTCGTGGTGGGCGCAGGCGAAATGCCAGATCCAGGCCGTGCGGGCGGAGCGCGCGCGATGGCGGGCGGACATCGAGCGCTTCCGGGCCGCGCAGCGAGCCGCCCGGAAGAACGGAAAGGCCCCGGCCGTCGACCACCCCGGCCCACCGCCCAGCGGCTTCACCCTGCTGCCCTGGCTGCTGATGGGCATGGGGGCCTTCTCCAACCTCCTGCAGGGCCGGACCTCCAACCCGTGGATCGGCGGCCTGGGCCTGCTCACCTTCAACTCCCTGTACATCTACGTCACCTTCCGCTCCTTCGACCGGGACAGGCGCCAGGCGCCCTCCACGCGGGTGGCCCTGGGCCTGATGGCCCTGCTGACCACGGGTCTGGGCGTCGGGTACGGCGGCAACTGGCTGATGTTCTTCCCGCTGCTGGGCCTCGCGACCGGCGCCACGCTGCGCGGCCCGTGGCTGGGCCGCATCGGCGTGCTGCTGGCGCTGTACGCGGGTGCCGTCTCCGGCGTCCGTGACGGCTGGGGCGACGCGACGAACATCGGCTACGCGACCTTCATCTCGAGCATGGTGACCGCCGCGATCCTCAGCCTGGCCGAGACGGTGCGGGAGTTGCGCGCCGCCCGGGAGGAACTGGCCCGGCGGGCGGTGGAGAAGGAGCGGCTGCGCTTCTCCCGCGATCTGCACGACCTGCTCGGGCACACCCTGTCGGTGATCGTGGTGAAGTCGGAGGCGGCCCGGCGCCTCGCCCCGCGCGACATGGACGCGGCGCTCGGGCAGATCGGTGACATCGAGTCCGTGGGCCGGCAGGCGCTGACCGAGATCCGCGAGGCGGTGACCGGCTACCGCGAGGGCAGCCTGGCCACCGAACTGACCCGGGCCCGCTCGGCGCTGTCCGCGGCGAGCGTGGAACCAGTGGTGCGTCAGTCCGGGACACCGCTGGACCCGCCGACCGAGGCGCTGCTCGGCTGGGTGGTGCGCGAGGCGGTCACCAACGTCGTCCGGCACAGCGACGCCACCCGCTGCGAGATCACCGTCGACGGCACCGCCGAGCGGGTCCGGCTCACTGTCACCGACAACGGCACCGGCAAGGCCGTGGCGCACCCCCGCGAGGGCATCGGCGGCACCGGCCTGACCGGCCTGACCGAGCGCCTCGCGGCGGCGGGCGGCTCGCTCACGGCCGGCCGGTCGGCCCGCGGCGGCTTCACGGTCACCGCCGAACTCCCGGTGGAGCCTCCGGAACTGGCCGCCGCGGGGGTGGCTATGGCGCCCAGGGCGAGCTGACCGCCCAGGTGACGTCGGCGGCCCATGAGGTGCCGCTGTCCCAGGCGTTGGAGCCGCCGTTGCTCGCTATGTAGACGGTGTGGTCGTAGTGGCGCAGGTACCTCGTCGGGTAGTTGTACGAGGCGAACGAGGTGCCGGTGCCGCCCTTGCCGGCTCCCGGGCAGAAGGTGGCGTCGGCCCGGAACTGGCTGCTGCCGTCCATGGGCTGCCGGTACAGCCGGAAGTTGTAGTGGCGCAGGAAGTCACCGGGATAGTTGCGCGACTCGAAGGAGACACAGGCGCTGTCGGCCAGCCCCCGGCGCACGATCCAGGTCGCGTCGTTCTTGTCGAGGGACGAACTGCTCGACGTCACCGGGGAGATGACGGTCGCGTCGTACTGGTGGCGGACGTACTCGGTGGTGCAGCAGGCGGTCGTCGCACGCAGCGAGATCTCCGAGCCGGGGCTGAGCGTGCCGGTGCTGCCGGTCGGGCCGCCGTAGCCGACGGAGACGATGTTGGCCTGGACCGCGTCGTCGGCGGCGTCGGTCGGGATGCCGGAGGTCATCACACCCTCGAAGAAGGACCCGATGGAGCCGTTGCTGTTGTCACCGCCGGTGCCGAGGACGATCGCGCCCTCCTGGTGCATCGGCGAGTACCCGCCGGCGGTCGGCTCACCACCGGAATAGGTCGTCGTCAGTCCGCCGGATTGGGCATTTCCGTATTTCAGCGCGAAATGGTTCTGCCCGTTGTTCTTCAGCAGCGCGGTGACGAACGGTATCGGCCCGGTGCCGGTGTTGGAGGTGTTCTTGCTGTATCCGGCGTCGGACTGGAACAGCCCGTTCTCCAGGTCGGCCTGGACCCAGGGTCCCTGCCCGTAGCAGGGCGAGAACCAGCACTCGGTGCCGAAGTTGATGGCGTCCATGTGGCCGTTGCCGGTGTCCAGGTTGTTGGTCTCGGCGTTGCCGTAGTCGAAGCAGCAGCGGTTGTTGACGTGGGTGCCGGAGGTCACCATGTACATCCCCTCCGCCTGCCCGTTCACGGCCACGCCCGAGGTGGAGTTGTCCCGGTAGCCCATGCCGGCGGAGATCTCCAGGCCGTAGACCTGGTGCCCGCCGACGGTCACCGGGAGCGCGTCCGCGGGCGCCCCGACGTCGGCGGCCCCGGCGCCGCCCGCGCCCTCGACGGTGAGGTGGTTGTGGCGCGGGGACTGGTCGTAGATCTCGGTGATGATGCAGGTCGTGCCGGAGCAGAAGGAGTCCTGGGCGGCCACGTTGGCGTACCCGCCGGCGGCCAGCAGGCCGATGTTCGCGGTGGCGCCGTCGGAGGCCCGCTTCACCTGGTAGAGCGCGCCGTTGTACGACGAGTACAGCGCCCGCACGAGGCTGTGCGCGGCGACGCAGGGGGTGCCCGCGGCGGCGTAGACGTCGCAGGGCAGTGCACTCGCGGCGGCGGCCTGCGGCGCGGCGGTGCCGAGCAGCAGCGCGGCGAGGGTCGCGCAGACGGCGAGGACGGAGAGGACGGCGCTTCTCACCCGCCGGGAGCGGGGCCGGGGACGGAGAGGTTTGGGGGGTGTGGGGAACACGTGCACCTCGGGTTCGTCGTAGGACAGTGCGGATCGTGCAGGACCTTCGCGGACGTTCGAGATACCGGACGTTGTTCGATCGAAATACCGAACCTATTCGGCGGTGAATTCTGCCGGGGATTCGGGAAATGCAGGGGCGATTGTTTTCGCACCACCGACGACCGTCAACCCCTGCGGAACGAATCCATGAAAACTCTTTGGCCGGCCGGAATCGGACGGTGGCCGTCGTCGCGTTCGCCGTGGACCTCGGCGAGTTCGTCGTGCACCTCGGCGAGTTCGCCGCGGAGCCCCGTCACGGATGCCCCGGGGCACGGCGGGAGCGCTGCGCGCGCCGCACCCGCCGCCGAGCCGGCCCGTCGGCCGTAGCCTGGGTCAATGGACGATGAGATGCCCAGAGACCACCGCCCGGCCAAGTCCATCCGGGTGCTGCTCGCCGAGGACCAGGGCATGATGCGCGGCGCGCTCGCCCTGCTGCTCGGGATGGAGGACGACATCGAGGTCGTCGCCCAGGTCTCGGCCGGGGACGCGATCGTGGATGCGGCGCTGCTGCACCGGCCGGACGTGGCTCTGCTGGACATCGAGCTCCCGGGCATCAGCGGCCTGGACGCGGCGGCACAGCTGCGCGTGCAGGCGCCCGACTGCCGGGTGCTGATCCTGACCACCTTCGGCCGGCCCGGCTATCTGCGCCGGGCCATGGAGGCCGGGGCGGCCGGGTTCCTCGTCAAGGACGGGCCCGTGGAGGAACTGGCCGTGGCGATCCGGCGGGTGCTCACCGGGGAGACGGTGGTCGATCCGGTGCTGGCCGCGGCCGCGCTCAGCGCCGGGCCGAATCCGCTGACGGCTCGGGAGTGCGAGGTGCTGACGGCGTCGGTGGACGGGGCGACCGTCGCCGACATCGCCACGAAGCTGCACCTTTCCGAGTCGACCGTCCGCAACTATCTTTCCTCGGCGATCGGCAAGACGGGCACACGGAACCGCGCGGAGGCGGTACGGGAGGCCCGGCAGCAGGGGTGGCTGTGAGCTACTGGGGTCCTACTTCGTCACCTCCGCCGATTCATAGGACGTCCCCGCCGGTGCCGTGCACACGAACCAGTTGGCCCCCTGGAAGCCGTCGACCGAGCGGATCGCCACTCCCAGATCGTCGACGGAGTAGCCCTCGACCCGGTTGGCCACGGCCGACGTGCCGTCCTTCCAGCGGCAGGTGACCTGCCGGGCGGTCTTGGCGACCATACCGATCACCAGTCGGCCGGAGCTCTCGCCGCCGTGTCCCAGACGGGTCGCGATGGACTGCATGTCCGTGCCCGAGAACCGCTCGAACTTCTCGACCGTGTTGAACATCACCTGCTGCGGCCCGCCGTCGCCCCAGCCCCGGGTCGCGAAGTACGAGAGCTTGCCGATCAGGTCGGCGGGCTTGCGCGCCTCCGCCGGTGACAGGCCCCGCTCGGCCATGGCAGCGAACTGCCGGTCCGCCTCGGCCTCGTTGCGCGGCGCTCCCCACACCTGGACGCTGACGCTCCACTCCTTGCCCTGGTAGGTCCCGCGTCCCAGCTCGGTCCGCTGCGGCTCGTACACATGCCGTGCCTCCGGCGAGGACGGCGGCTTCGCCACGTTCGCTCCGCGGTCCCCCTGCCCGGGCAGGCCGGCGAAGGCGAGCGTCGCGCCCGTCGATCCCGCCAGGACCAGTGCCGTGGCCGCCGCCACCGCCCAGCGGCGCGCTCTGCGGCGCCGACCGGCCCGGATGACCGCCTGGACGGGGGCTATACCGATCTCGACCTCGTCCGCGGCGTCCGCGAGGAGGAAGGCGATGTCCGTCTGTGTCATGTCGTGGTTCCTGTTCTGGTCCGCGCTCATCACTTCCGCCCTCCCTGCGTCACCATGTCGGCCAGTCCCGGTATGGCGCGGAGTTTCGCGATCCCCTTGGCCGCGTTGCTCTTGACCGTGCCGACCGAGCAGCCCATCGCCTCCGCCGCCTGAGTCTCCGTCAGGTCCTCCCAGTAGCGCAGCACCACCGCCTCCCGCTGCCGGACGGGTAGCTGGGCGAGCGCCTTGAGCAGGGCGCTGCGGTCGTCGGCCTGGGCGATCCGGTCGCCCGTGTCGGGCACCTCGTGCACCAGGCCGGAGTCGTCCCTCGGCGCGAGGAACTCCTTGAGCCTTCTTCTGTGTTTGCGCGCGTGCGCGTTGATCATCACGCGCCGTACGTACGCCTCCGGATCGTCGGCCGTGCCGACCCTGCGCCAGGCCACATAGGCCTGTTCGAGCGTCGACTGGACCAGGTCCTCGGCGGCGTGCTGCTCCCCCGTGAGGAGAAATGCCGTACGCATCAGCCGCGGCCAGCGGCCGACCATGAAGCTCTGGAACTCCTCGTCCCGAGCCTGCTTCCGATCCCCCATGGGCACCTCCTTGATGTCAAAAGGAGTCCATGAGCCCCCCGGACCGTTGCCTCACCCCGCGGAAGATTTCGCGGCCGACCCCGTGGAGGATTTCGCGACGGCCGCGGACGCCGCCCTCGGCAGCCACAGCCGCATCAGCACCGCCCCGCCCACCAGCAGGGCCGTGCTCGCGCGGAAGGCGAGCGCGTACCCGTCCGTCAGCGCCTCGGCCCCGCCGTCGCTGCCCGTCCCGGCCGCCGCGATGGTCGACATGACGGCGAGCCCGAGCGAACCGCCCATCGTGCGCGAGGTGTTGACCAGACCCGACACCAGCCCGGCCTCCCCCGGTGCCGCGCCGGAGGTGGCCAGCGCGGCCAGCGGGGTCCCGGCCAGGCCCCCGCCGAGCATCATCAGGATGCCCGGGAGCATGATCCCGGTGACGTAGGCGCTGTGCGCGCTCATCGTCGACTGCCAGCCGAACCCGGCGACGGCCACCAGCGTGCCCGCGGTCGCCACCGTGCGTGCCCCGGCCGACCGCATCAGCCGCGGTGCCAGCTTCGAGCCCACCACCACCGCCAGCGAGCTGGGCACCAGGGCGAGTCCGGCCTCCAGCGGCGAGTAGTGGAGCACGTTCTGCGCGTACAGCGTCATGAAGTACCACATGCAGAACATCGCCGAGCCGCAGACGAACATCGCCGCGTTCGCCGAGGCGACCGAGCGCAGCCGCAGCAGGCCGAGCGGCATCAGCGGCGCCGCCGTACGCGACTCGACCAGCAGGAACAGACCGATCAGCGCCAGCCCGGCGCACAGCGGCACCAGCGTGGCCGCGGCCGTCCAGCCCTCCGCCTCGATCTGCACGATGCCGTAGGCCAGCGTCCCGAGGCCCGCCGTCACCAGCAGCGCGCCCGGCAGGTCCAGCCGCCGGCCGTCCCCCGCACGGCTCTCCGTCAGCCAGAACACGGCACCGGCCAGGACCGCCGCGCCCACCGGCACGTTGATCAGCAGCACCCACCGCCAGGACAGCAGGTCCACCAGCACCCCGCCGACCACGCCACCCGCGGCCCCGCCCCCGGCGCCCACCGCGGTCCAGGTCGCTATCGCCCGCGCCCGGGCCGCCCCCTCCGGCACCGCCGCCGTCACCAGGGTCAGCGTCGAGGGCGCCAGCACCGCCGCGCCCAGCCCCTGCACGGCCCGCGCCAGCAGCAGCTGCCAGCCCTCCTGCGCCAGTCCGCCGCCCAGCGAGGCCAGCGTGAACAGGCCGAGCCCGACGAGGAACATCCGCTTGCGGCCGTAGAGGTCGCCGGCGCGCCCGCCGAGCAGCATGAACCCGGCGAAGGCGATGGAGTAGGTGTTCACCACCCACTGCAGGCCGCTCGCGCTCAGCCCGAGGTCGGTCCGCATCGACGGCAGGGCCACGTTCACCACGGACACGTCGAGCACGACCAGGAACTGCCCGGCACAGGCCAGCGCGACCACCAGCCAGGCCGGGGGCGTGGTGCGGCGGGATGTCAGGGGTGTGGTGCCGACGGCTTCGAGCATGGGCGTCATGCTCTCAACCCGCCCACGGTCCTTGCATCGGCATTTCGGACCACCGGGACCTGGTTCGTGCGACCTAGACCGACCGCAGCAACGTCACCACCGCCGCGCCGCCCAGCCCGATGTTGTGCGCGAGGCCCACGCGTGCGCCGGGCACCTGCCGCTCCCCCGCCTCGCCGCGCAACTGCCAGACCAGTTCGGCGGCCTGGGCGATGCCGGTCGCGCCCAGCGGGTGGCCCTTGGAGATCAGCCCGCCGGACGGGTTCACCACCCAGCGTCCGCCGTACGTCGTCGCCCCCGACTCCACGAGGCCGCCGGACTCCCCCGGCTCGCACATGCCGAGCGCCTCGTAGGTCAGCAGTTCGTTGACGGAGAAGCAGTCGTGGAGCTCGATGACGTCCACGTCCTCGATGCCGAGTCCGGCGCGGTCGTACGCCTGCCGGGCCGCCTTCCGCGACATCGGCTGTCCGACGACGTCGATGCACGAACCGGACGCGAAGGACTCCTCGGTGTCGGTGGTCATGGCCTGGGCGACGATCTCGACCAGGCCGGTCAGGGCGCGCTCCTCGGCGAACCGCTCGGACACCACCACGGCGGCCGCCGCGCCGTCCGAGGTCGGCGAGCACTGGAGCTTGGTCAGCGGCCGGTGCACCGTGCGCGCGGCGAGGATGTCGGCGATCTCGTACACGTCCCGGAACTGGGCGTAGGGGTTGTGCGCCGAGTGGCGGTGGTTCTTGGCCGCGACCGCGGCGAGCTGGGCCTCGGTGGTGCCGTACTTCTCCATGTGCTCGCGGGCCGCGTCGCCGAAGATCTGCGCGGTGGGCGGGGTCATCTCGAAGCCGTGCCGGGCGGCCATGACGCCGTAGTGCCGCGCGACGGGAGATGTGGCGAAGTCTCCGCCGTCGGCGCCTCCCCCGAGCGCGCCCTTCTTCATCTTCTCGAAGCCCAGCGCCAGCACGCAGTCGCAGGCGCCGCCCTCGACCAGCTGGCGGGCCAGCATGAGGGCGGTGGCGCCCGTCGCGCAGTTGTTGTTGACGTTGTAGACGGGGACGCCGGTCAGGCCGAGTTCGTAGGCGGCGCGCTGACCGGCGGTCGAGGGCTGGAAGCAGTAGCCGACGGGAACCTGTTCCACATCGCTGTAGGAGATCCCGGCGTCCGCGAGTGCAGCGCCGCCCGCCTCCCGCACCATGTCCCAGTACTGCCATTCACGGGTCTCGGGCTTCTCGAACCGCGTCATCCCGACCCCGGCGACATAGGCCTTCATGGCGCGCCAGAGTAGAACGTGTTCCACCAACAGACCAGACCCTGACGGAAGATCAGAAACCCATGGAAGGGTCAAGGTTTCATTAGGGGCCCGAAGCAACGGAATAGTTGCCTGTGCATACGAGGTTCACCTGACACTTGTCCACACGGGGGGAGCCTCACCCAATGACCCACACGACGACCGACCGACCCGGCCGCAAGGCAGGCGGGACCGTGGTCCCGGTGCTCGCCTTCGCGGGCATCGTGGTCGCGGTGATGCAGACCCTGCTCGTGCCGGTCATCAAGGACCTGCCGCAGCTGCTGGACACCGCGCCCAGCAACGCCACCTGGGTCCTCACCTCGACCCTGCTGTCCGGCGCCGTCGCCACCCCGATCATGGGCCGGCTCGGCGACCTCTACGGCAAGCGGCGCATGCTGATCCTCAGCCTCGCCGTGATGGTGGCCGGCGCCCTCGTCAGCGCGCTCACCAGCCAGCTGCTCACCATGATCGTGGGCCGTACGCTCCAGGGCTTCGCCATGGGCGCGATCCCGCTCGGCATCGGCCTGATGCGGGACATGCTGCCGCGCGAGCGGCTCGGCTCCGCCATGGCCCTGATGAGCTCCTCCATCGGCGTCGGCGGCGGCCTCGCGCTGCCCGCCGCGGCCCTGGTCGCGCAGCACACCGACTGGCACGCCCTGTTCTACGGCGCCGCCGGCCTCGGCGCGCTCGCCATCCTCCTCACCCTCCTCGCCGTACCGGAGTCCCCGATGCGCGCCGAGGGCTCCTTCGACCTGCTCGGCGCGCTCGGTCTGTCCACCGGTCTGGTGCTGCTCCTGCTGCCCATCACCAAGGGCAGCGACTGGGGCTGGTCCTCCGGCACGACGCTCGGCCTGTTCGCCGCGTCCGTGGTCGTGCTCGTCCTGTGGGGCGTGTACGAGCTGCGCGTCCAGGCACCCCTGGTCGACCTGCGCACCACCGCCCGCCGCGAGGTGCTGCTCACCAACCTCGCCTCGATCATGGTCGGCGTCAGCTTCTACGTCGTCTCGCTCGTCCTGCCCCAGCTGCTCCAGCTGCCGAAGGCGACCGGCTACGGCCTCGGCCAGTCCATGGTCGTCGCGGGCCTGTGCGTGGCGCCGCTGGGCCTGACGATGATGTTCACGGCGCCGGTGTACGCCCGCCTGTCCGCACGCTACGGCCCCAAGACCACCCTCATCCTCGGCCTCCTGATCATCGCCGTCGGCTACGGCGGCGGCCTCGGCCTGATGGACGCGGCCTGGCAGACGATCGTCACGTCCGTCGTCCTCGGCGCGGGCATCGGCCTGGCCTACTCCTCCCTCCCCGCGCTGATCGTCGGCGCGGTCCCGGCCTCGGAGACCGGCGCGGCCAACGGCCTCAACACGCTGATGCGGTCCATCGGTACGTCCGTCTCCAGCGCCGTCATCGGCATGGTGCTGGCCAACACGGCGAACAACGTGGGCGGCATCGCGGTCCCGACCATGCACGGCTTCCGAGTCTCCTTCCTCATCGCCACGGCCGCCGTCGCGGTCGGGCTGCTGCTGGCGGTGTTCCTGCCGAAGGCGGGCCGCCCGGCTCAGCACGCTCAACTGCGGGCGAGCAGTGAGGAGGACGCGGTGCTGGAGCGCGCGGAGGAGGTGCTGCGGGGCTTCCGCGGGCGGGTCCTGGACGCCGAGGGCACCCCTGTCGCACGGGCGAAGGTCACGCTGATCGACCGGCGGGGCCGGCAGGCGGGGGCGACGCTCTCCGAGGCGGACGGCAGCTATGTCCTGGCGGTGCCGGCCGGCGGTGCGTATGTGCTGGCCGCACGGGCTGCGGGGTACGCGCCGCTTGCCTCTTCGGCGACGCATTCCGGTGACGAGCGGGCTGTCGATCTGGATCTTTCGTTGCCGGGGGAGATTGTGAGCGCGTAGAGCTCGGGTAGGACTGCCGTCTCGCGTCTGCCGCGCCGTCGTGGCTGGTCGCGTAGTTCCCCGCGCCCCTTTTGTGCGCACCCCTTGTCGATAAGTGACCCGGGGTGCGGCAGCATGGGCGGCCGGAGAGTCGTACGACCGAAAGGCGCCCCATGCCCGCCACCGCTCCCAAGCCCGAGATCCTGGCCGCTTTCGAGGCGGCGAAGGGATTCATGCCCGTGGACGAGGGGCTGGCGCTGTACGCGGCCGCAGTGGAGGCGGGGCGGCTGGGGCTGCCGCTGCTGGAGGTCGGCACGTACTGCGGGCGCTCCACGATCCTGCTCGCGGACGCGGCCCGGGCAGCCGGTGTGACCGCGCTCACCGTCGACCACCACCGCGGCAGCGAGGAGCAGCAGCCGGGCTGGGACTACCACGACCCCGAGACGGTCGACCCCGAGATCGGCCTGATGGACACGCTGCCCACGTTCCGCAGGACGCTGCACAAGGCGGGCCTGGAGGAGCACGTGGTGGCGCTGGTGGGCCGCTCTCCCCAGGTGGCGAGGATCTGGAACTCCCCCCTCGGGTTCGTCTTCATCGACGGCGGCCACACCGACGAGCACGCCACTGCCGACTACGAGGGCTGGGCGCCGCATGTCGCCGACGGCGGTCTACTCGTCATCCACGACGTCTTCCCGCACCCCGAGGACGAGTTCACCGGCCAGGCGCCGTACCGCGTCTACCTGCGCGCGCTGGAGTCGGGCGCGTTCACCGAGATCTCCGTCACGGGCTCGATGCGGGTACTGCGGCGAACGGGGACGGGGACGGGGATCTGACCTGATCTCTCCCCGATCACCGGGGAATGGTCGGCAACGGGCGCAAGGGGCTCGGCCGGGCCATCGGGGTCGGGCTGTACCTGGCCGTGCTCGCGGTCGCCGGGTGGCTGATCGTCGGCAGCCTCTGAGACGGCTCGCCCACCGGCCCGGCCACCGGGACAGCCACGGGCCCGACCACCGGCCCCGCCACCCGCTCGGCCCTCTCGGCCGTGTGAAGGACTTGTGTGGCCGCTAGGGTGGCAGGCGTGTCGTACGTAGGCCCGGACTTCGAACCGCCGCAGCCCCGCCGCCCCCGGCGAGGGCCGCTGACCGTCGCGCTCGCCGCGCTCGTGCCCGGCGCGCTGCTGGGCTGGCTGGTGTACGAGGCGGTGGGCGGGCCCGGAGGCTCGGGCGGCGGCTCGGACACGGCGGGCGGGCGGGCCTCCGCGGCCTCGTCCTCGCCGAGCACCGCAAAGCCGGGGTCGGCAGGGGCCGGTGACGACGCCAAGCAGGCGAGCCCGACGCCCACCCCGTCCGCATCCGCCTCCTCCCCCGTCTCCGGCTCCGGCTCCGGCTCCCTCAAGGGCAAGGTCGTCGTCATCGACCCGGGCCACAACCCCGGGAACTACAAGCACACGACCGAGATCAACCGCCAGGTGGACGTCGGCAACGGTCACAAGGAATGCGACACGACCGGGACGTCCACCAACGACGGCTACACCGAGGCCAGTTTCACGCTCGACGTCGCCCACCGGCTGCGCACGCTCCTGGAACAGCAGGGCGCCACGGTGAAGTTGACGCACGACGGGGACAGCCCGCCCTGGGGTCCGTGTGTGGACGAGCGGGCGCGGATCGGCAACACCGCGCGCGCGGACGCGGCCATCTCCATCCACGCCGACGGCGTGGCCGAGGGCGAACGCGGCTTCCACGTCATCCTGCCCGGATCCGTGAACGCCGGTGCCGCCGACACCCGTCCGATCCTCGACTCCTCCCGCGACCTCGGCGAGCGCGTCGCGGGCAACTTCCTGCGCGTGACCGACGAGCCGCCCTCCAACTATGTCGGCGAAGGTACCGGTCTCGTCACACGTACGGATCTGGGTGGTCTCAATCTGTCAACGGTTCCCAAGGTGTTCATCGAGTGCGGCAACATGCGGGATAGCAAGGACTCGGCACGCCTGACCAGTGGCACCTGGCGGCAGAAGGCCGCGCAGGGGATCTCTGAGGGAATCGTGAGTTTCCTGCGTGAGTCGTGACCGGTGGGCGGAACCGACCGGACAGGCGGATCTTGCGGACGATAGTGTCTACCGACGACGAGACGACCTACGAAGGACCTGAAGTGAATATCCGCTCCCTCACTAGGGGCGACGGCGTGGTGATCGGAGCAGCGGTGTTGCTGTTCATCGCGTCGTTCCTCGACACGTTCGACTCCTCCGGCAGTGATGTGCCCAACGCCTGGGACAACCTCGGCCTGGTGATGAGCATGTACGTCGGCGGCATCATCGGTGCGGTCCTCATCGTCGTCGGCCGAGCCCTCCCGCAGCCTCGCAAGGTCGCCGGCCTCGAACTGGGCCAGGTCGGCGTCGCCTTCACGCTGTTCGCCGCGTGGACCTCGTTCTGGTCGATCCTCGATCCGCTGGGCGCCTTCAGCGACGAGTTCGGCAGCGCGAACGTCGACGCCGGTTCCGGCCTCATCCTCGGCCTGATCGCCGCGCTCCTGCTGGCGGCCGCCGCCATCGCCACCCCGCTGGTCCCCGCCCTCCAGGCCGGCCTGGTCCCGGCCGCCAAGCCGGCCGCCCCGGCGCCCTACGGCGCCCAGCCGCCCGGTGGTTACGGCTACCCGGGCGCCCCGGCCCAGCAGCCGTACGGTGCCCAGCCGGGGCCGGGTCAGCCGTACGGGGCGCAGCCGCAGGCGGCCGCGCCGCAGGGTGCGCCCGCGCCCGCACCGCAGCCGGCCGCCGGCGACTTCTCGCCGTTCTGGTTCGCCGTGCCGGTGGCCCGCCCGCTGTTCGGGGAGGACGGCTCGCCGAACCCGATCGCCGAACTGGCGCCCGGTACCTGGTACTTGGCCGTCGAGCAGCGCGGTGCCGCGCTGGTGGCCCAGACCCAGGACGGCCGCCGGGGCGTGCTCCAGGACACCTCGGGGATCCAGCGCGGCTGAGCCGCGGACCCTCGGCACACGGCCCCTCGCCCTTCCGGGCGGGGGGCCGTTGTCGTACAGTCGGCCCCCGGCAAGCTAACTGACGACTCGTCAGGAGACAGGAGACAGGAGGCAGGCATGCGGCTCGGTCTCGCACTCGGCTACTGGGGACGCGGTCCGGACGCCGGTCATGTGCCGCTGGCCCGCGAGGCGGAGCGGCTCGGCTACCACTCGGTGTGGACGGCCGAGTCCTGGGGCTCGGACGCCTTCACCCCGCTCACCTGGATCGCCGCGCGGACATCAACGATCATGCTGGGTACGGGCGTTGCCCAGATGGCCGCCCGCACCCCGACCGCGACCGCGATGCACGCGCTCACCCTGGACCACCTCTCCGGAGGGCGGATGATGCTGGGGCTGGGCCTGTCGGGGCCGCAGGTGGTGGAGGGCTGGTACGGCCGCCCGTTCCCGGCGTCGCCGCTGACCGCGACCCGGGAGTACGTGGACGTCGTACGGCAGGTGCTGCGGCGGGAGGCGCCGGTGGAGTCGGACGGGCGGTTCCATCCGCTGCCGTACCGGGGGCCGGACGGCACGGGCCTGGGCAAGCCGCTGAAGCCGATCACGCATCCCCTGCGCCGCGACCTGCCCGTCCTGCTGGGCGCGGAGGGGCCGAAGAACGTGGCGCAGACGGTCCGGATCGCCGACGGCTGGCTGCCGCTGTACTGGGCGCCGAGCCGGCCCGAGGTGTACGGGGAGGCGGTACGGGAGGTGCCCGAGGGGTTCATGGTGGCCCCTCTGGCGAGGGTGAAGGTCTGTGACGACGTGGCCGAGGGGCTGCTGCCGGTGAAGGCCATGCTCGGCTTCTACATCGGCGGGATGGGCCACGCGGCGCGCAACTTCCACGCCGACCTCATGGCCCGCATGGGGTACGAGGAGGAGGCGCGGCGGATCCAGGAGCTGTTCCTCGCCGGACGGCGCGAGGAGGCCGTGCTGGCGGTGCCGGACGCCTTCGCCGACGAGATCTCGTTGGTGGGCCCGCGTGAACGCATCGCCGAGCGGCTGGAGTTGTGGCGCAAGGGCCCGGTGACGGACCTGCTGGCCCTGTCACCGGAACCGCACACCCTGAGGGTGCTGGCGGAGCTGAACTCGTAGCACCGGCGCGCGGCCGGGTCAGCCCTTGGAGAGCTCGGAGGCCGAGGGCACCTGGTCCTTGACCGGGGCGCCGGCGCTCTTGCCCGCTTCCTTCACCTTGTTGATCAGGTCGTCGTAGGTGTCGGGCGCTTTGTCGTCGCCCTTGCGCAGCTTGGACGGGAGGTCCTTGAGGGAGTTGATCCCCGCCGTGAGCGGTGCGAGGGCCTTCGCGAGCTGCGGATCGCCCTGGGCGTTGTGCTGGGCCGCCTTGAGCCGGTTGTAGGCGAAGGCGCCGGCCAGACCGGCCTTCACCAGGGCCGTCTTGCGGCCCTTGGCGCCCTTCTTGAACTTGCCGGCCTTCCAGGGCTTCACGATCCACTGGTAGGTCGCGCCGGCCGCGAGGCCCGCGTTCGCCACGAACCGGGTCTTCGCGAACTTCTGGCGTTCGGCGGACGTGCTCGGGCTGGGTGTGGCCGCTTCGGCGGCCACCGCCGAGACTTCCTTCGTCGTGGTCTTGTCGCCGCTGCCGCAGGCGGTGGAACCGGCCATGAGGGCGCAGCACAGGGTCAGCGCAACGAAGAGGCGCCGTATCGGGACGGGCACGGGGTCCTCCGGACGTGTCTCCCCGAGCGGGTATTTCCTCCGGCAGCCTCACCCGGCGCGGAGGCGTGCGCCACCTGGGCGGCTCCGTCCGGGTTCCCGCCCGGGGAGACCACGTTTCACCGCCCGGGAAGTCCCGGCATCGCCCTTCGGGAAGTCCCGGCTCCACCCTCCGGGAAGTACAGGTTTCACCTTCCCAGAAGCGGCAATCCGGAAGACATGTTCCGATATCGCACCGGTGCGAATCCGGCCGGGAGGGTCGTCGCGACCGCCGCCGACGTCATGGCCCTCATCCTCGGCCTGTGGATTCTGCTGTACCTGCTGGGCGCGAACCGGGCCAACGACGTGGTCCGGTTCGTGCACGACGCCGCCACCTGGCTGGCCGGCTGGTCCCTCCACATCTTCACCCTCGACAAGGCCTGGGCCCAGGTGATCGTCGGCTACGGCATCGCCGCCGTGGTCTACCTCTTCGTGGGCCACGCCATCGCCAACCGGATGGGCCACCGGCACTGACCGCTCAGCCGCAGCAGTCGGGGTCGAGGCCCGTCGGCAGATACTCCCCGCCGAAGACCGCGCAGGTGGCGTCGTGGCCGCCCAGCGCCGCCACCGCCAGCAGCAGGGAGCCCGCCGTCCACGAGGTCAGCTCGCGAGGCCAGACGACCTGGTCCTCGAAGACATAGCCCGTCCAGTACAGGCCGGTCTCCGGATCGCGCAGGTGCTGGATGGACTGGAGGATCTCCAGCGCACGGTCGGACTCGCCCATCGCCCACAGCGCGAGGGCGAGTTCGCTGGACTCGCCGCCGGTCACCCACGGGTTGGGGACGACACAGCGCACGCCGAGGCCGGGGACGACGAAGCGGTCCCAGTCCCGCTCGATGCGCGCCTTGGCCTCCGGTCCGGTCAGAGCGCCGCCGAGGACCGGGTAGTACCAGTCCATCGAGTAGCGGTCCTTGTCCAGGAAGCGCTCGGGGTGCCGGCGGATCGCGTGCCGCAGCGCGCCCACCGCCAACTCCCAGTCCGGCTGCGGCTCTTCACGCTGCTCGGCGAGGGCGAGCGCGCAGCGCAGCGCGTGGTGGATCGAGGAGCTGCCGGTGAGCAGGGCGTCCGCGGTGGGCGTGCCGTCGTCCTCGCGGCGCCAGCCGATCTGCCCGCCGGGCTGCTGCAGCCGCAGCACCCACTCCACGGCCGCGTAGACGGTCGGCCACATGCGGTCCAGGAACGTGTCGTCCCCGGTGGACAGGTAGTGGTGCCAGACGCCGACGGCTATGTAGGCGACGAAGTTCGACTCGCGGGCGCGGTCGGTGACGTCGTCGTGGGCGCCGTCGGCGTAGGCGGCGTACCAGGAGCCGTCCTCGTTCTGGTGGGCGGCGAGCCAGTCGTAGGCCCGCTCGGCGGCCTCGTGCTCGCCGGCCGCGTCCAGGGCCATCGCGGCCTCGGTGTGGTCCCAGGGGTCCAGGTGGTGTCCGCGGAACCAGGGGATCGCGCCGTCCTCCCGCTGCACGGCCAGGATGCCGTGGACGGTCGCGGCGGCCTGCTCGGCGGTGAGGACCCCGGGCAGGACGAGGTGTTCTGTCCGGGGAGTCGTCACTTGGCGTCCACCCGGGGCAGGTGCGGCTTGGTCGCGTAGGCCACGAAGCTCTTGCCGATCAGCGGGTTCAGCGCCTGCTCGGCGACCCGGGTGGCCAGCGGCTTCTTCATGATGTCCCAGACCAGCAGCTTGTGGTACGCCCGTACCGGCAGCGCCTTGTCGTTGTCGACGCCGAACGCGCACTTCAGCCACCAGTACGGGGAGTGCAGGGCGTGCGCGTGGTGGGTGCCGTACGGCTTCAGGCCGGCCTCGCGGATCTTGGCGAGCAGTTCGTCCGCCTTGTAGATGCGGATGTGGCCGCCCTCGACCTCGTGATAGGCGTCGGACAGCGCCCAGCAGACCTTCTCGGGGCCGTAGCGGGGCACGGTGATGGCGATCCGGCCGCCCGGCTTGAGCACGCGGACCATCTCGGCGAGGACGCCTTTGTCGTCGGGGATGTGCTCCATCACCTCGGAGATGATGACGACGTCGAAGGACTCGTCCGGGAACGGCAGCGCGAGGGCGTCGCCCTCCATGGCCGTGGCGGTGGCACCCGCCGGGGCCTCCCCGGCCTCCTTCATCGCCGCGAACCACTTGGCGACCTCGCGGATCTCCTCGCCGTTCTGGTCGAGGGCCACGACGTGCGCGCCGCGCCGGTAACACTCGAAGGCGTGCCGGCCGGCCCCGCAGCCGAGATCCAGGACACGGTCGCCCGGGGCGAGCGGGAACCGGGAGAAGTCGACGGTCAGCACGTGGCCCTGCTTTCGGGGTTGGAATCGACGGTCACGGGGGCGGGGGTGACGGGTTGGGCGGTCACTTGACGGCTTCGGTCAGTCGCGCGCTCTGGGGCGCCCTGTCGGCCTGAGTCACCTCGTTGGCCAGGGTCGCTATCTCCGGCTCGCTTTTTGGTACGGCCGCGGAGCGGTGGGGAGCGGGGGCGGCCGCGGAGCGGGCGATGGCCTCGCGGTAGCGGGCGACCGTGCCCTCGGCGGCTCGGGCCCACGTGAAGTGCCGTAGGACGCGCTCACGGCCCGCGGCGCCCAGTCGGGCCCTCAGCCCGGCGTCGCCCAGCAGCCTGCCGAGCCCCGCCGCCAGCGCCCCGGAGTCTCCCGGCGGTACCGCGAGGCAGGTCTCGCCGTCGCGGCCGGCGACCTCGGGGATCGCTCCGCCGGTGGTGGCGACCAGCGGGGTGCCGGTGGCCATGGCCTCGGCGGCGGGCAGCGAGAAGCCCTCGTAGAGGGAGGGCACGCAGGCGACCTCGGCCGAGCGGATCAGGTCGACCAGTTCCGCGTCGGAGATGCCCTTGACGAAGTCGACGGCGCCTTCGAGGCCGTACCGCTCGACCGCCTGGGCGACCGGGCCCTCGGTGGGGCGCTTGCCGACGACGACGAGATGGGCGTCCGGGTGCTCGGTGCGGACCTTCGCGAGCGCCTCCACGAGGAAGACGAGGCCCTTGAGGGGCACGTCCGCGCTGGAGGTGGTGACGATCCGGCCGGGCACCTCGGCGACGGCGGGATTCGGCGCGAAGAGGTCGGTGTCGGCGCCGATGTGGACGACGTGGATGCGGTCGTCCCGGACGCCGAGGTGGTCCACGATCTCCTGGCGGGAGGTGCCGGAGACGGTGAGCACGGAGGGCAGCCGGCGGGCGACGCGCTTCTGCATACGGGTGAAGGCGTACCAGCGGCGCACCGAGTAGCGGCGCTGCCAGCCCTCGGCCGCGTCCAGCTCCAACTGCCGGTCGACGGTGATGGGGTGGTGGATCGTGGTGACCAGAGGGGCACCGACGTCGCCGAGCAGGCCGTAGCCGAGCGTCTGGTTGTCGTGCACGACGTCGAACTCACCGCGCCGGGCCCGCAGATGGCGGCGGGCGCGCAGGGAGAACGTCAGCGGCTCGGGGAACCCGCCGGTCCACATGGTGCCGACCTCGAGCGCGTCGACCCAGTCCCGGTACTCGTCCCGCTTCGGGGTGCGGAAGGGGTCGGGCTGGCGGTAGAGGTCGAGGCTGGGCAGCTCGGTCAGCGTCAGCCGACCGGCGTAGTCCTCGTGCTCGTCCAGGACGGGATACGGCTGCGAGCCGATGACCTCCACCCGGTGACCGAGGCGGGCCAGCTCGCGCGACAGGTGCCGTACGTAGACACCCTGGCCGCCGCAGAACGGGTTCCCTTTATAGGTGAGGAGTGCGATGTCGAGCGGTCGCTCGCCGTCGGCAGCCAGGTCCTTCCGGGGACCCGCCTGACTGGCCTCAGCGGTCACTCTGGGCCCCTCTCTGCCTGCACTGTCCCGCGAGACTACGACGGGACGCTAATCTAGAACAAGTTTCAGACTTGATCGTTCAAGAGGCTCTGAATCTACCGGCAGGTAGGGGTGCTGTGAGCAGTGGATCAGGTGATTCACGCCACGGCGCGAGCCCCGCTCGGCCAGTCTGATCACATGCCCTACAGATGCCCTCACCGACTGTCACGGAGCGGGACCCATGCCTGCGGAATCCAAGGTGGAAGCCAGTAGCGCCCGGCCCCTGTCGGCGCCGCTCACCGAGCGTCAGGAGGCCCGCCGGCGGCGGATCCTGCACGCGAGCGCGCAGCTGGCCAGCCGGGGCGGTTTCGACGCCGTGCAGATGCGCGAGGTCGCCGAGTCCTCCCAGGTGGCCCTCGGCACGCTGTACCGCTATTTCCCCTCGAAGGTGCATCTGCTGGTCGCCACCATGCAGGACCAGTTGGAGCACATGCACGGCACCCTGCGCAAGAAGCCCCCGGCGGGCGAGCGGCCGGCCGAGCGGGTCGCCGAGACCCTGATGCGGGCCTTCCGCGCCCTGCAGCGCGAGCCGCACCTGGCCGACGCCATGGTCCGTGCCCTCACCTTCGCCGACCGCAGCGTCTCCCCCGAGGTCGACCAGGTCTCCCGGCAGACCACGGCGATCATCCTGGACGCGATGGGCCTGGAGCACCCGACCCCCGAACAGCTCTCCGCCGTCCGGGTCATCGAGCACACCTGGCACTCGGCCCTGATCACCTGGCTGTCCGGCCGTGCCTCCATCGCACAAGTGAAGATCGACATCGAGACGGTGTGCCGTCTGATCGACCTGACCGACCCCCGCGCCTCGGGCTGACGCACAGCTGTGACAAGGGTGTGACGGCGGCAGGTTGTTCGCTGTCGGTGCACTTGTGATGATGGGCCGCATGTCTGAACACGGGGGCGGGGCAGACGAGGCACCGCGCGACGACGTTCCCAGGTCACGACTGTACGACTATGCGGAGATGACGGTTCCGTCACGGGAGGAGCCGGAGTCGTCGCAGGAGCGGGCGGTCCCCTCGGCGGGCGCTTCACAGGAGCGGGTCCCTCCCGGAGCGGACGAAGCCGAAGTCCGCAGACGGGAGTTCGCCGCCCTGCTCGGCGAGTTCCGCCGCACCCCCGTCCTGGTGCCGTTGGGCGACGGCCCGGCCCCGGACTCCGAACGCGGTCTGCTGACCGCCGATCTGGGCGGGATCCGCTTCATCCTGGCCTTCTCCGACGAGCGGGCGCTGGCCCGTTACGCCGTCGCGCGCGGCGAACCGGCCCGCGAGTGGACGTATCAGACGATCCTCGGCGCACGCCTGCTGGACGTGGCCGTGCCCGCGGCCGGGGTGCCGTGCGGAGTGGCTCTGGACTGCGCGGACGGCGAGGAAGGCATGGTGTTTCCGCCCGTGCGCGGGATCGTGCCGGACGAGGTGGCGGTGGACGTCGACAAGGGGACGGGGGACGCGAGGTGACCGACGGCGGCAAGGACCTGAAGACCGACGGGCTCGGCCTGATCGCCAAGGGTCTGACCGAGGCGCTGGGCGAGCTGAAGGAACTCGGCATGGTAGGCGAGGCCGGGGCCGGGCGCGGCTTCGGTGACATCGCCCTGTCCGGGCTGGAACTCGGCCACGAGGGGCTGACGGGTGAGTTCAAGTCGTTCTGCGAGCGCTGGGAGTGGGGCGTGCGGTCGCTGATCAACGAGGGAAACGGCTTCGCCGAGAAGACGGGCCTGGCGGCGGGCACGTACTACGAGACCGACAAGTACGTCGAGGGCACCTTCAAGGTCGTCACCAACGCGGCCATCGGCAATCCGTACGCCTCCGAGGAGGACGTCGAGAAGATGGGCTGGGGCGACATCGCCACGTCCGGTGTCTACGGCGGCAACGTGGACTACAGCAAGGAGTCCTTCGACCAGGCCCTGGCCAACAGCGGGCAGGGCTGGAAGGACGCGGGCCGGGACGTGATGACTTCGCGCACCATCGGAGTGGTGCCGGGCCTGAACCCCGAGAACCTGCACGGCGCGATGGGAGTGTCGGACCAGGAGTACAACCAGTTCCTGGACGACACCTTCGGCCCGTCTCCCGAGGCCCGCGCCAAGGCGGCCGGGCAGGAGGGAGGTGAGGGCTGATGGGGCTCGGAGACCTCACCAACTCGCTCCTCGGCGGTGCGGAGGACCTCTACGACGCGGGCAAGAAGAAGCTCGGCGAGGGCGTCGACTGGGCCACGGACAAGGTGGGCGAGGGCCTGGACTACGTCGGTGCGCACGACTGGGCCGACAGCGTGGAGGACTGGGGCGACGAGGTCGCCTCCGACCTGGGTGCCACGCCGGGTGAGCAGCAGCTCGGCCAGACCGAGGAGGCCGACGAGCTCGTCCATGGCAAGCCGGACAAGATCCGCGAGAGTGCCAAGCACCTGCGGGACTTCCACGGCGCCTTCGACAAGGTGAGTTCGGGGCTGAGGAAGGTCGACTCCTCCGGCTGGCAGGGCAAGGGCGGCGACACGTTCCGGGAGAAGTTCGGCGTCCATCCCGCCAAGTGGGCGCAGGCGGCCGAGGCCTGCGACGCGGCGGCGGGGGCGCTGGAGTCGTACGCGGGCACCGTCAAGTGGGCGCAGGGCCAGGCCAAGGAGGCCGTGGAGCTCTACAAGAAGGGCGTGAAGGCGTCCAAGGACGCGGCCGACGCGTACAACAAGAAGGTCGACGCCTACAACGCCAAGATCAAGGCGAACGAGGACCCGGGCCCCAAGCCCGAGCCGTTCAAGGACCCCGGCAAGGCCGACATCAAGGCCGCGGCCGAGAAGCTCGCCGAGGCCCGCAAGCAGCGCAACACGGCCGCCTCCGAGGCGCAGGGCAAGGTCAAGGCGGCTCTCGCGCACGCACCCGCCGAACCCCCGCCGCTGGAGCGCCTCGGCAACAACCTCTCCGACGGCTACCAGGCCGTCAACACCGAACTCACCCATGTCGTCGGCGGCGCCCTCAAGGGCACGGCGGGCCTGCTGAACTTCGTCCGGGGCCTGAACCCCACCGACCCCTACAACCTCACCCACCCGGCCGCCTACCTGCAGAACGTCAGCATGACGCTCTCCGGCCTGGTCTCCACGGCCACGCATCCCGAACGGGTCGTCCAGGCCGCCGTGGACGGCTTCAAGAAGGACCCCTCGGAGTTCGTCGGCCGCCTCATCCCCGAGCTGATCGGCACCAAGGGCGCCGGCCTCGCCCGCGGCGGACTGCGGCTCGGCCTGCGGACGGCGACGAAGGAGGGCCTGGAGTCGGCGGCGCAGCGCGGAGTGCGGGAGGGCCTTGAGCGTCAGGCCGCCAGAGGCGCCGGGGACCCCATGCCCGAGCGTGCCGACGTCATGCAGGCGCTGCGCGACTCCAACCCGCAGATACTGGACAAGAAATGGCCGGACACTGATGGCCGTTACTATGCGGACCGGGTGCTCGCCGGTGGCCGCCCGGACGGGGAGAAAGTCTTCGCAGGGCATGGCTATCTCAAAAGCAGGGCCGGCGAAACCGTGGTTCCCGAGGGAACCACCATATCTTTCTACGTGCAACACGGAGAACCACTTCCGGGACTCAACGGCCTGACCGTCGAGCGAGGTGTCTACCCGGGAGGTTACGTGGAGACATTCGGACCGGGCGACGTAATTCCGAACTACACGCTGGGGCCTCCCGCTTCCACGGGCGGCGGAGGTTTCAGTGTGTTCGAGAATTCGACGACCGTCGGCAAGGAGACCGCCCTGAGCGAGCTGTTGAAGCCCGGCATGGGAAATGTTCACTGGGCGGCGTGCCGTGAGCTCAAGTAGAATGTCCCAACCTATGAGGAGTTATACATGCCTGTAACAAAAAAACGCCACTGGGTGTTGACGGATGTGTCACTCGTCGTCAAGGGACGCGATCTCCAGCCCGAGGAGATCACATCCTTCCTTGGTATCGAGCCCACTGGTGTGCGCAACCCGGGACCCAGCAAATGGGGTCGCCCGGGCGAGATCGACGGAGAGTGGGGGATCAACTGCGACTCGAACGTCAGCCGGGACTTCCACGAGCAGTTGGGCAACATCCTTTCCACTGCAGAAAGCAAGCGGACCGAGCTCGCGCAATTGGTCGAGCGGGGATACAAAGTGATCATCGACATCTACGGATTCGCCGGGAACGACTGCTCCCTCACCCTCCAGCCGGAGGAACTCAAGCGAATCGCACGTCTAGGCTTCCCCCTCTGGGTCGCGGCCAATATGAACGAACGCTGAAAGAACAGTCATGGAACATGGAGCGAAGTTGAAGCCGTGGGGCAACTTGAGCACGTCCCTGGTCGTATCAGGCCAGGAAGTGAATTCCGATTCCCTGCTTGCGGAGTTGCAACTCGCCGACAGTGAAGAGTTCTCTTCATCCGAAGGCGTGGGCGTCTATTCCGGCCCCGGCTGGGCCACTCTCACCGTTGACGAGCGGCACTCGAAAAGCCCCGATGAACAGGCCACGGAACTTATCGGATTCCTCAGCTCCCGCAAGCCGGTGCTCGACGCGCTGAAGGAGGCGGGAAATTCGGTGAAGGTCGATCTGGCAGGCATTGCCGAATCATCAGGATTGGGGCTCTACCTCTCGCCGGACGTTCTCGCCGGTCTTGCAGAGCTGGGAGTCCCTGTCACCTTCACGACGGTCCGGGAATCCGGGGAGGACGAGGAAGACCCGCTCGCCTGGCTCGACTGAACAAGCCTGTTCCTCAAGGGGAACCGCTACTCCTCGGGCGGGAACACCGGCTCCCCGCTCCCCGTCAGCGTGATGACGATCGCCTCCACCGGGCAGCTCTCGGCCGCCTCCAGGATCTGTTCGCTCGCGTCGGTGTCCGGATCGACGGGGTGGGACTGGCGGGCGGAGTCGAGGCGGAAGCCGTCCGGTGCGTGGTGGCGGCACTGGGCCGAGCCGATGCACACGGACCGGTCGACCTCGACGTGCCAGCGGTCGCCCATCCCTACGCCCCCGCCGGCAGGTGGATCATCTTGTGTTCGAGGTACTCGCCGAAGCCCTCGGGCCCGAACTCCCGCCCCAGGCCCGAGTTCTTGTAACCGCCGAACGGGCCCAGCATGTCCAGGCTGAACGTGTTGACCGAGTAGGTGCCGGTACGGACCTGCCGGGCGACCTCGATGCCGTGCTCGACGTCGGCCGTCCACACGCTGCCGGACAGGCCGTACTCCGAGTCGTTGGCAATCTTCACCGCTTCCCGCTCGTCGCCGTACGGCAGGAGGCAGATCACCGGGCCGAAGATCTCCTCGCGGGCGATCCGCATGGAGTTGTCGACGTCGCCGAAGAGGGTCGGTTCGACGTACCAGCCCTTCTCCAGGCCCGCCGGGCGGCCGCCGCCGGTGAGGATCTTGGCGCCTTCCTCCTGGCCGATGCGGATGTAGTCGAGGCTGCGCCGCTGCTGGCGCCGGGCGACCAGCGGGCCGACCTGGGTGGCGGGGTCGAGCGGGTCGCCGACCTTCAGGGCGCTCGCGGCCTGTGCGAAGGCGTCGGCGAACTCGTCGTAGCGGGCGCGCGGGACGAGGATGCGGGTCTGCGCGACGCAGGCCTGGCCATTGTTCATCCAGGCCGCCGGGACGATCCCCGACACGGCCGTCTGGACGTCCGCGTCCGGCAGCACGACCGCCGCCGACTTGCCGCCCAGCTCCAGCGTGACCCGGGTGAGATTGCGGGCCGCCACCTCCATCACCCGCCTGCCGGCCGCGACCGAGCCGGTGAAGGAGACCTTGTCGACGCCGGGGTGCCCGACCAGGTACTCGCTGACCTCGCGGTCGGCGGGCAGGATGGAGAGCACACCCTCCGGCAGCCCGGCCTCACGGGCGATCTCGCCGAGGACGTACGCGTCCAGCGGGGACTCCGGGGACGGCTTCAGTACGACCGTGCAGCCGGTCAGCAGCGCGGGCGCGAGCTTGGCGGCGGCGACGAACTGCGGGACGTTCCAGGGGACCACGGCCGCGACCACGCCGACCGGTTCGCGCCGCACGAGAATCGGGCCGAGCACACCGTCCCTGCGCTCCTCGTAGGTGAAGTCCCGCGCGACCCTGATCGCCGAGTCCCACACCATCATCGCGCCGAGCGCCTGCGCGAGGACACTCCAGGAGTACGGGGAGCCGTTCTCGGCGGAGATCACCCGGGCGATCTCCTCGTGCCGGGCGAGGATGCCGTCCTTGATCCGGGTGACGACCTCGATCCGCTCCTCCAGGGAGGCCTGCGGCCAGGGTCCCTCGTCGAAGGCGCGCCGCGCCACGGCCACCGCCCGGTCGACGTCCGCCCGGGAGGCGTGCGGCACCCGGCCGATGACCTCCTCGGTGTGCGGAGAGATCACCTCGATGACGTCCCGCCCCAGCGGGTCGGTCAGCTCCCCTCCGATGAACAGCTGTCCGTGTTCCACGAGTTCGCTCATGACCGCCTGCCTCCCGCCGCCGTACCCCCGCCACGGTTTCTGACGCTGCCTCAGAACTGATACCAGTTCTAGTTATAGTGGGCAATGGTCGTGGGGCAGCGGTGTCGTGGGGTGGAGGGCGTATGGAACGCATGGCGGGGACGTTCGATCACGGCGGGGGCGTGCGGTCCGTCCAGGTGCCCATCCCGGACAATCCCCTCGGGCACACGCTGGTGTACGTCGTGGACACCGACCGGGGTCCGGTGCTCGTGGACACGGGGTGGGACGATCCCTCGTCCTGGGAGACGCTGGTGGCCGGACTGGTCGCCTGCGGTACGTCCGTCGCGGAGGTGTACGGGGTGGTCATCACCCACCACCACCCGGACCACCACGGGCTGTCGGCACGGGTACGGGAGGCCTCCGGGGCCTGGGTGGCGATGCACGCGGCGGACGCGGCGATCGTGCGCCGGGCACGGGAGACGCGTCCGGAGCGCTGGTTCTCGTACATGGCCGACAAGCTCACGGCCGCCGGGGCGCCTGCCGAGCACGTCGGCCCGCTGCGTGCGGCGCGTGGCCGTCGTACTCTTCCCGGCCTCTCCCCCGCCCTGCCGGACCGCGAGGTCGTCCCCGGCGAACTGCTCGACCTGCCCGGCCGCCGGCTGCGCGCGATCTGGACCCCGGGCCACACCCCCGGCCATGTCTGTCTGCACCTGGAGGAAAAGCATCCGAGCCAACTGCCCGGTCATGGACGGCTGTTCAGCGGCGATCACCTGCTCCCGCAGATCACTCCGCACATCGGTCTGTACGAGGATCCCGACGACGCGACGGTCACCGATCCCCTCGGTGACTACCTGGACTCCCTGGAGCGGGTGGGCCGTCTCACCCCCGCCGAGGTGCTTCCCGCACACCAGCACGCCTTCACCGACGCCGCGGGCCGGGTACGGGAGTTGCTCGCCCATCACGAGGAGCGCCTCACCGGACTGCTGAGCCTGCTCTCCGAGCCTCTCACCCCGTGGCAACTGGCCGAGCACATGGAGTGGAACCGGCCCTGGTCCGACATCCCCTACGGCTCCCGGAACATCGCCGTCTCGGAGGCCGAGGCCCATCTGCGGCGCCTGGTGAAGCTGGGCCGGGCGGAGGCGGTGCCGGGGAGTGAGCCGGTGGCGTATGTGGCGGTGTAAAGCGTTCGCCGTGTCGTGATCTCGGGTGTTAGACAGCCGCATGGGCTCTACGAACTCGATGAACTCGATGAACTCGGTGGATTCAATGGGCTCTACGGGGTCTGCGGGCTCGTTGGAGCTGCTTCTCGCCGAGCGGGCCTGTGAGCGTCTGATCCTGGACTTCGTCCACCGGCTCGACCTCGGGGATCCAGGCTCCGTGGCGGAGCTGTTCACCGAGGACGGCAGCTGGCAGTGGCCGGAGGGCGAGCGGCGGATCGAGGGGCGCGCGGCGCTGCGCGCCTACTTCGGCTCCCGTCCCGCCGACCGGCTCTCCCGGCGCCTGATGTCCAACGTCCTGGTCACGGTGGCCTCCGAGGACACGGCGGACGCCGTCTCGTACTTCTCGACGCACCGGGTCGACGGTTACGGCGGCGGAATCGTGCCGGCGGGGCCGCCCGTCCAGGTCGGGCACTACGAGGACCGGTTCCGCCGGGTGGACGGGCGGTGGCTGATCGCGTCCCGGACCCTGCACCTGCCCTTCGGCGGTCCCACGCCCAAGGCGGCGGCACGGTAAGGGCGCTGGTCAGGCCCGTGCGGTGTTGCTGCCCGCGCCCGCGCCCGCCGTGTCCCGGTCCGAGGTGATGATCATCTCGGCGAGGTCGGCGAGCGTGGCGAGCTGGCGGGCGTTCATCTGGGGGGCGCGGGCGGCGAGCCGGACCAGGCCGCTCTCGCGCAGCCGCAGCAGCGGGTCCGCCTCCGCCTCCAGGCTCTGCAGCACCGGCTGCAGAGCCTCCCACAGCGCCTCCTGCTCGTCGGCGGTGAAGAAGCCCGCCGGCAGCCCGAAGAACCTGCGCAGCCGGTCGGCGTGTTCGAGGCTCGGCATGCCGCTCTTGCGCCACTCGCTCAGCCACTGCCTGCTGGTCCCGGCGATCCGGGCCAGCTCGTCCAGCGAGTACCGCTTGCCGTCCGGGCGGCGCCGGGTCTCACGGATGAAGTCCAGCCGCTGGCGCACCCGTTGGGCCAGGTCGGCCTCGGGTGCCCGGCCGCCGGTGAGCAGGTCGACGACGACGCCGACCGGGACGCCGGAGCGGTGGGAGAGGTCGGCCACGTCCAGGGCCTCCGCCAGCCGTCCGGGCCGGCCGGTCAGCTCCCCGAGCCGGTCCAGCACGTCGGCGAGCGGGGTAGAGGCGTCACTCACCGAGGCCCCCTGGGTGTGTCGTCCGTTCCTTGACCGAGTCCACGCGAGGCTACCCGCTCACCTGCTCGCCCACCAGACATGACAACGCCTCCTGCCGAACCAGGCAGCAATCGTTGACAGTTGAGGGTGCGCCGGGTGAGGATCACGACACAGAGAGCAAGCTCGGAGCGCGAGCTCCGGCCGGCTCGCCCCGGGTGCCGCCTATGGGGGAGCAGCATCCGGGGCGTTCTGCTGTCCGCCTTCTCCCCGCGAAGGTGAGGCCGCCGATGCCGCAGCCCGTCCTCCTCCTCGGGACCGGCCGCCCGGGGACGTACGGCGCTTTCGCGCTGGCGCGGATCGCGGCGGTCCACCCGGTGGTGCTGGTCGAGGCCGCCCCACCCGCCTGGGCGCGCCCTTGGCTGACCGGGCACATCGCGGCCGACCCGGGCGCGGTGTCGGCCGGGGTGGTCGCGCGGTACGCGGCCCGGCACTCGGTCCGCGGTGTGCTGACCTGGGACGGGGAGCACCTGGTCGCCGCGGCGCGGATCGCCGCATGGCTCGGAGTCCCCGGCATTCCGGAGGAGGCGGCCGCCGCCTGCGCCGACCCGGACACGTTGTCGGCGCTGCTGGCCCGCCACAAGGCGCCGCCGGCCTGCCCGGAGGACACCGAGGGGCCACTGGTGTGCGCCGAGACCGTCGTCCTGGACGACGAGGTCCGCATCGCCGCTCTCACCCGTACGACCCTGGGCCCGCCGCCCGCCCGGCAGCCGTTGCGGCACTCCGTGCACGCGCACGACGCGCTGCTGCACAACCCGTTCCTGCGGCAGACGGTGGAGCGGACCGTGCGCGCGCTCGGCCTCGCCCACACCGTCGTCCACATCGGGCTACGACTGACCGACCGCGGCCCCCGCGTCACCGGCGTCGCCCCGCACCTGCCCGGCGATCTGATCCCGCTGCTGGTCGAGCGGGCCACCGGAGTCGATCTGGCCGTGGCCGCCGCCGCGCTGGCCACCGGCCGGTCCCCCGCCCTGACCCCCAGCCGGCAGCGCGCCGCCTCGATCCAGTTCGCCTACCCGCTCACGACCGGACTGCTGGCCCACCTCACGGTGGACTCCGCCGCCGCGCCCGAGCCGTCCGCCGGGGGCGTGGTCCTCACCCGGCGGCCCGGCGACCGGGTCAAGGCCGCCCCCTACGCGGGCCCGGCCGACCGGCTCGCCCACTGGGTGGCGGAGGGCGCGTGCCCGGAGGAGTGCGAGCAGGAACTGCGCCGGACGGCCGACTCCCTGAGCGTGGTCGTCACACCGTCGGCCAGGAGACGTGTGGCTTAGGGCCGGAGGGACTGCCGAACCCCTGTGCGTCAGCCACTTCTCCTCGCGGGAGTTGCCCCACCGCACGGATCAACTCCTCGGCATCGCCCAGCAGTTCGACCTCGTTACGGCTCATCGTCGGATTGGCCGCCCGGCGTCGCAGGGCCTCGGTCAGGCCCGCCTCGGTCAGGTCCGACGGGTCGGCGAGGAGTGCGGTGAGCGTCTCATGGGCGAGGGCGGCGAACTCCTCTCCCCCGACGGCGACCTGGGCGAGGATCACCGCGCTCATGCCCCAGTCGAGGCCCGGGTCGCCGTCCTCGGCATTGGACCAGTCGATGACCTGGGGCCCGTCC
The DNA here is from genome assembly GCF_040643735.1 of Streptomyces sp. NPDC047085. Classification (NCBI taxonomy): domain Bacteria; kingdom Bacillati; phylum Actinomycetota; class Actinomycetes; order Kitasatosporales; family Streptomycetaceae; genus Streptomyces; species Streptomyces sp. NPDC047085. The sequence goes on along the minus strand of NZ_JBEYUW010000001.1, from coordinate 666,333 downwards.
GGCGTGAGCATCACGTTGTCCGGATGCAGGTCCAAGTGGAGCACGCGGGCGCCCGGATGGTCCGCGTCCCGCCCCGGTACGGCGTGCAGCCGCCGCAGCAGCGAGGCGAGCAGCGCGCCCACCTCCGCCGGGTCGATCCGGCCCTCCCCGAACGCGGCGAGCATCGTCGGCCCCGACAGCCGCTCCAGCACCAGGTCGGTGCGCGAGCCCGAGGGCCGTACCCGGGGCACCGGATACCCGTGCTGTCGTACGTACGCCATCACGGCCCCCTCGGCGGCCGCGTCGCCCCAGCCCTCGCGGTCCCGGCGCAGCACCCACGCGTCGTCGATCTCGTACACGTCGGCCGAACGCCCCGAGCCCAGCAGTCTTCCCGTCCCCGTCATGGGACCCCCTCCCCGTCATGGGATCCCTTCACGTCATGGAACGACTGCCCGTCATGGGATCCCTCCCCGTCATGACACGTGAGCCTAGTCACCGAGTGCCTGTGCTCACGGCCACTCCCCGGGCCGTGCGCGGCTGCCGGTAAAGTGGCGGCGTCGTCATCACACCCGTACGGGGGGAAGCCGGTGCAATTCCGGCGCTGACCCGCAACCGTGAGCCGTCCGCCCGACGGTGAGCCGGACCACCCCGCACGGGACGTTGACCGGCTCGCGTGCACGGCGGCCCGCCGAGCACGGCACCGTCGAGGTTTACGGAGCCGAGCCGCCCGGGGGTATCCCGTGCGCTGCCGGCTCCCCGCAGGAGAGGCAGTCGCCGACCATGAACGTCCGCCGCAGTGCCGCGGCTCTCGCCGCCGTAGGCGTGCTGGCCGCCGCCGCGCCCGCCACGGCCGCCGACGCGTCCCCGTCCGCGTCCCCGAAGGTGTCGCTTCCCGCCGGGCTGTTCGGCAAGGCCGACCCGACGTACGACGGTGTCTGGCGCCAGTCGCTGGCGCTGCTCGCCCAGCGGACCGCCGGCGAGCGGTCGGCCGACTCGGCCGTCGGCTGGCTGGCGGGGCAGCAGTGCGACAACGGCGGCTTCGCCGCGTTCCGGGCGGACACCGCGAAGCCCTGTGGGGGCAAGAGCGGCGCCCAGCCCGACACCAACAGCACGGCCGCCGCCGTCCAGGCCCTGCAGGCGGTCGGCGGGCACGACGGCGAGGTCCGCAAGGCCGTGACCTGGCTGAAGGGGATTCAGGGCAAGGACGGCGGCTGGGGTTACTCGCCGGGCGGCCCGAGCGACACCAACTCCACGTCGGTCGTCATCGGCGCCCTGGCGTCCGCCGGGGAGGACCCCACCCGGCTGCACACCGCGGGCAAGACCCCGGAACAGGCGCTGACCGGGCTGTCCCTCGCCTGCTCCGCGGACGGCGGCGGCGCGTTCGCCTACCAGCCGGACAAGAAGGGCACGCTCGTCGCCAACGCGGACGCGACCGCCGCCGGTGTGCTGGGCGCGCTCGGCAAGGGGTTCGTGGTGACGGCCGGCAAGCTCCGTGACAAGGCCCCCGCCTGCTCCTCCTCCGGCAAGGCCACGCCGGCCCGACTGGCGGACAACGCCTCCGCGTACCTCGCCGGTGCCGTCGCCAAGACCGGCCACCTCATGTCCGCCATGCCCGGCGCGACGGACCAGCCCGACGTCGGCAACACGGCCGACACCGTCGTCGCGCTCGCCGCGGACGGCTGGACCGAGCAGGCGAAGAAGCCGTACGCCTGGCTGGAGAAGAACGGGGTTGCCTGGGCCGAGCAGACCGGCCCGGCGGCCTACGCCCAGCTGATCCTCACCGCGCACGCGATGGGCGAGCAGCCGCGGAACTTCGGCGGCACGGACCTCGTGCAGGCGCTCGACAAGCTGGGGCCGGCTCCGCAGCAGTGGAAGAAGGCCGGCGAGCACGAGCAGACGGCCGAGAAGAAGGACTCCGGCTCCGGCGCCGGCGTGTGGTGGATCGTCGGTGTCGGTCTCGTCGCCGGTATCGGCATCGGTTTCCTGCTCAGCGGCCGGAAGAAGCGGCAGCCGTGATCGCCGTCCGCCGTGCCGCGACCATGCGTGCCGCGGCCGTGCGTGCCGCGGCCGTGCGTGCCGCGGCCGTACTGGTCGCCGCGTTCGTCGTCGTGGCCGGTGCGGGTGGCGCCCGGGCGCATGCCACCGGGTACCGCTACTGGTCGTTCTGGGAGCGTGCCGGCGGTCACTGGACCTACGCCACGCAGGGTCCCTCGACCGCGCGTCCCGACGACGGCGCGGTGCAGGGTTTCCGGTTCGCGGTCAGCGCGGATTCCGCGGACGCGAGCAGGCCGCGCGGCACGGCGGACTTCGCGGCCATCTGCGCGGGGACGCCCGCGAAGTCGGGTACGAAGCGGGTGGCCCTGGTCATCGACTTCGGCACGCCCGCGGACGCGCCGTCCGGCGAGACGCCGCCCGCCCACCGGCGCACAGCGTGCGCGCGGGTCGCTTCCGGCGCGACGACGGCGGAGGCGCTGGCCTCGGTCGCCAAGCCTCTGCGGTACGACACCAACGCCCTGCTGTGCGCCATCTCCGGGTATCCGCGCAACGGGTGCGGGGAGCAGGTGTCGTCGGCGGACGGGGCGTCGGGCAAGCAGGGCGCTGCCGCGAAGGAGGCGCAGGAGGCGCAGCCGAAGAAGGGGCAGGACTCGGACGGTGGTCCCTCGCTGGGGCTGCCGATCGGCATCGGCGTGGTCGCGCTCCTGGCGGGCGGGGCGGTGTGGCAGGCGCGGCGGCGCGGGAATGCGTAGCCGCGCCGCGCGGTCAGGCCGTCGCCTGACCGCGGGTGAGGAGTGGCCGCTCGCGCCCCGCGGCGCAGCCGCTCACGAACAGGGTCCCGCCCCCCTGGGGAGTCACAGCGCGGCAGGCCGGGAAGGCTCCGCGGCCACTGGCCCGCAAGCGGGCGCTGTTCTCCATGCCCGCGCAACCGCGGGCAGTCGTGCCGCCGGGGGCAGTCGTGCCGCCGGGGGCAGTCGTGCCGCCGCGGGCAGTCGTGCCGCCGCGGGCAGTCGTACCGCCGGGGCGGCGCCCGTCCCGCGGCAGGCGGCACCCGCTCGGCGTGGCGAGCGGCAGGCCCCCACCGGCCCTCGCAGGCGCCGCGAGCCGCTGCACCCCGGTGCCTGGTGGCTCTGGTCACTGGGGCTCGGCACGGCGGCCACCCGCACCACCAACCCCCTCCTCCTCGCCCTCCTCATAGCCGCCGCGGGCTACGTCGTGGCCACGCACCGCGCCACCGCCCCCTGGTCCCGCTCCTACACGGCCTTCGCCAAGCTCGCCGTCGCCGTCCTCCTCATCCGCCTCGTCTTCACGGTCGTCCTCGGCTCGCCCATCCCGGGCACGCACGTCCTGTTCACCCTTCCCGAAGTCCCCCTCCCCCACTGGGCGCAGGGCATCCGTCTCGGCGGCCACGTCACCGCGGAGGCGCTGCTCTTCTCCGGGTACAACGGCCTGAAGCTGGCCGCCCTCCTCATCTGCGTCGGCGCCGCGAACGCCCTCGCCAGCCCGGCCCGCCTGCTGAAGTCGCTGCCCGGCGCCCTGTACGAGGCAGGCGTGGCCGTGGTCGTCGCGCTCACGTTCGCGCCGCATCTCATCGCCGACGTCCAGCGCCTGCGGGCCGCGCGTCGGCTGCGCGGCCGTCCCGACCGGGGTGTGCGCGGCCTGCTCCAGGTCGGACTGCCGGTCCTGGAGGGCGCGTTGGAGCGCTCGGTCGCGCTCGCCGCCGCGATGGACGCGCGGGGCTACGGCCGTACCGCCGACGTCCCCGCCCCCGTACGCCGTACGACGACCGCGCTCACCCTCGGCGGCCTGCTCGGCGTGTGCGCGGGAACGTACGGGCTGCTCACCGCGGAGGGCGGCACGTACGGGCTTCCGGTGCTGCTCGCCGGGGTCGCCGCCGCGCTGGCGGGGCTGCGGCTCGGCGGGCGCCGCTCGCCGCGCACCCGGTACCGGCCGGCGCCGTGGGGTGCCCGGGCGTGGCTGGTCGCGGGCTCGGGTGCCGCGGTCGCCGCGCTGCTCACGCTCGCGTCGGTGCGTGATCCGGACGCGCTGAACCCAGGGGTCGTCCCGCTCGTCGCCCCCGCCCTTCCGCTGTGGCCGGCCGCGTCCGTCCTGTTGGCCCTGCTGCCCGCCTTCGTCGTCCCCCAGGACTCCAAGCACTCCAAGGAGCCGTCGTGATCCGCTTCGAGGAGGTCAGCGTCACGTACGAGGGCGCGGCCGAACCGACCGTCCGGAACGTGGACTTCGAGGTGCCCGAGGGTGAACTCGTGCTGCTCGTCGGGCCGTCCGGGGTCGGCAAGTCGACCGTGCTGGGCGCGGTCAGCGGGCTGGTCCCGCACTTCACCGGCGGCACCCTGCGCGGCCGGGTCACGGTGGCCGGCCGGGACACCCGTACCCACAAGCCGCGCGAACTCGCGGACGTGGTCGGCACGGTGGGGCAGGACCCGCTCGCGCACTTCGTGACGGACACGGTGGAGGACGAACTCGCCTACGGCATGGAGTCGTTGGGGCTCGCCCCGGAGGTGATGCGGCGCCGGGTCGAGGAGACCCTGGACCTGCTGGGCCTCGCCGACCTCCGCGACCGCCCGATCGCCACGCTGTCCGGCGGGCAACGGCAGCGGGTCGCCATCGGCTCGGTCCTCACCCCGCACCCTCAGGTGCTGGTCCTGGACGAACCGACCTCGGCCCTCGACCCGGCCGCCGCGGAGGAGGTGCTGGCCGTCCTGCAGCGCCTGGTCCACGACCTCGGTACGACCGTGCTGCTCGCCGAGCACCGCCTGGAGCGCGTGATCCAGTACGCCGACCAGGTCGTCCTCCTCCCCGCCCCCGGCGCGGCCCCTGTCCTCGGCTCCCCGTCCGAGGTGATGGCCGTCTCCCCCGTATGCCCCCCTGTGGTCGAACTCGGCCGCCTCGCCGGCTGGTCCCCCCTCCCCCTCACCATCCGCAACGCCCGCCGCCAAGCCACCGACCTCCGGGACCGCCTGGCCGCCCGAGTGCCAACCCCGGCACGCGATGCACGGCTGACCCCATCGACCGAGTCGGCGTCGAATCCGGTGGCCGGGGTGGCGTCGAAGTCGGTGGCTGGGGTCGCGCGGAAGTCGGTGGCGGAAGTGGCGTCGAAACCGGTGACCGACGTCGCGTCCGAGCCGGTGACCGGGGCGGCGTCGAAGCCCGAG
>NZ_JBEYUW010000001.1:254361-661089 GCF_040643735.1 Streptomyces sp. NPDC047085 | reverse complement strand
TAGACCGAGGCCGCGTCGAAGTCGGTGGCCGAAGTGGCGTCGAAACCGGTGACCGACGTCGCGTCCGAGCCGGTGACCGGGGCGGCGTCGAAGCCCGAGACCGAGGCCGCGTCGAAGTCGGTGGCCGAAGTGGCGTCGAAACCGGTGACCGACGTCGCGTCCGAGCCGGTGACCGGGGCGGCGTCGAAGCCCAGGACCGAGGCCGCGTCGAAGTCGGTAGCCGAAGTGGCGTCGAAACCGATGACCGACGTCGCGTCCGAGCCGGTGACCGGGGCGGCGCCGAAGCCCAGGACCGAGGCCGCGTCGAAGTCGGCGGCCGGCGTCGCGTCCGAGCCGGTCACCGAGGTCGCGTCCGAGCCCGTATCCGAAGCAGCCCCCGCACCGGTCCCCGCTGCACCGTTCAAGCCGATCGCCTCGCCGCCGGAGAAGCCGATGCCCGTTGCGCCGGACAAGCCGATGCCCGCTGCACCGGACGACCCGGCAGCCGCCGACGTCGCGGACGCCCCACAGGGGCCACCCGCAGCCGACGACGAAACCAGCACGGGTGGTGCGGGTGGGAACACGGGCGCCGAAGGCGAAGCCGAGGCGCCCCCGGCCCCCACACCCCTCTGGCAGCGGCTCTTCCGCCGCACCACCGCACGCACTGCCACCACACCCACCGCCACCCCACCCCCCACCGCACCCCACGTCGCCGAAGTCCGCGCCCTTGCCGTCCGCCGGGGACGCGTGGACGCGCTGCGGCACATCGACCTGACCGTCGCCCCTGGTGAGACCGTCGCCCTGATGGGACGCAACGGCGCCGGCAAGTCGACGTTGCTCGGCTCCCTCGTCGGACTCGTCGAGCCCACCGCCGGCACGGTCCAGGTCGGCGGAGCCGTACCGCACCGCACCTCGCCCCGCGACCTCGTCCGCCGCGTCGGCCTGGTCCCGCAGGAACCGCGCGACCTGCTGTACGCGGACACGGTGGCCGCCGAGTGCGCTGCCGCCGACCGGGACGCGGGGGCCGAGCCCGGTACCTGCCGGGCCTTGGTGTCCGGGCTGCTGCCGGGCATCACGGACGACACGCATCCCCGCGACCTCTCCGAGGGCCAGCGCCTGGCGCTCGCCCTGGCGGTCGTCCTGACCGCCCGCCCTCCCCTGCTCCTGCTCGACGAGCCGACGCGCGGCCTGGACTACGCGGCGAAGGCCCGCCTGGTCACGGTGTTGCGCGGGCTGGCGGCCGAGGGGCACGCGATCGTCCTGGCCACGCACGACGTGGAGCTGGCCGCGGAGATCGCCCACCGAGTGGTGCTGCTCGCCGACGGCGAGGTGATCGCCGACGGCCCGACGGCGGAGATCGTTGTGTCCTCCCCCTCCTTCGCCCCGCAGGTCACCAAGATCCTGGCCCCGCAGCCCTGGCTGACAGTGACCGAGGTCCGGGAGGCCCTGGCATGAACCACCCCGACCGCCACCACCACCCCGTCCGCGCCATCCCCCTCGGCCCCCGCTCCCTCGCCGCCCTCGTGCTGGTCAGTGCCGTCGGCGTGGTCGGCTTCGGCTGGCCCTTTCTCGCGCCGCCCGACTCGCAGCTGAGCGCGCACGCCGAGGACGCGCCGTGGCTGTTCGCCGGGGTGCTGGTGCTGCTGGTCGCGGTGGTGGCGGCGACGATCTCCGAGTCCGGCCTCGGTCCGAAGGCCGTCGCCATGCTGGGCGTGCTGGCGGCGACCGGGGCGGCGCTGCGCCCGGTCGGCGCGGGCACGGCGGGGATCGAGCCGATGTTCTTCCTGCTGGTGCTCAGCGGCCGGGTGCTCGGCCCGGGCTTCGGCTTCGTCCTCGGCTCGGTGACGATGTTCGCGTCCGCCCTGCTCACCGGCGGGGTCGGGCCGTGGATGCCGTTCCAGATGCTGGCGATGGGCTGGTTCACCATGGGCGCCGGCCTGCTGCCGGGCCAGGCCCGCCTGCGCGGCCGGGGAGAACTCCTGCTGCTGGCCGGCTACGGCTTCCTCGCCGCCTTCGCCTACGGCACGATCATGAACCTGGCCGGCTGGCCCTTCATGGGCACCATGGCCTCGAACATCTCCTTCGACCCGCACGCGACGGTCCCCGCCAACCTGGCCCGCTTCGTCGCCTACTGCCTGGCCACCTCCATGGGCTGGGACCTGGGCCGGGCGGTCTGCACGGTCGTCCTCACGCTCGTCCTCGGTCCGGCCGTGCTGCGCGCGCTGCGCCGGGCCACGCGGAGGGCCGCTTTCGAGACCGCGGTCACATTCGACGCATCCGCAGGGTGACGCATCCGCAGGGTGAGGTGCCGTATCCGCTCGGTCAGCCGCGCGGTGAAGCACCCCACATGACCCAGGTCACCTACGACCCGGCCTCGTAGACCCAAATGTCCGATACATCCCTTACGGCACCCCCGCTGACCTGCGGATTGAGACCCACGCCACACGAACGACCTTTGCCGCCGATCCGGCCACAACTAGTAAAAGGGGTCATTGCGGGCGACTCGGAAGCCTGCTTCTGTTGACCACGTCGCCAGGCGCCACGAACCCACACGGGACGCGGCGCCGACGTATGGGCCACCACGCGATGTGGGGCTCGGACGCACCGGCGATCCCCTGTCCCCGACGCAAGAGGTTGAACGTGTCCGTTTCCTTCATCCGCCGCATCGCTTCCCCGAAGAAGGCCCTCACCGTCGCCGCCGTGGCCGCCGCCACCGCCGGCATGGCACTGACCGCGGCGCCCGCCCAGGCCGCCACGACCTCGGCCTCCTCCGCCCAGGCGATCGCGCACAAGATGATCCCGGACGCCGCTCAGTTCAACGCGTTCAGCAAGATCGTCGAGCACGAGAGCGGCTGGAACCCCTCCGCCACCAACAGCTCCTCCGGCGCCTACGGCCTGGTCCAGGCCCTGCCCGGCTCGAAGATGTCCTCCGCCGGTTCCGACTGGAAGACCAACCCGGCCACCCAGATCAAGTGGGGCCTGGACTACATGAACTCCCGCTACGGCAGCCCGGTCAAGGCCTGGAGCTTCTGGCAGGCCAACGGCTGGTACTGAGCCGTCCCCTCCTCGGCCGCTCCCACCCCGGGCCACCCGCCGCTGAACCAGCGCGCACCCCTCGCGTAACCCGCACGCCAGGCCCGGTACGACCACCCACGGTCGACGGCCCCCCATACAGCACCGCGCACCCTCGCCTCCGTCCGGCGAGGGTGCGCGCGCGTGTCCGCACGTCGCGGCGCGCGCCGGATCGCCCGGGAGTTCCCCGCCCCCGTGGTGGACTTGTCCCCTCCCCGCCCACCCGGCCGACCGGAGGAACGATGACGACGCCACCGACACCACCGGCGCCGCCGACACCACCGCCGGCGTCGGCGAAACCGGCGCCGGACCCGGAGATGCGCGGGGTGCGCCTGGTGGTCGTACTCCTGGCGCTGACCGTGGTGAGCGGGCTGATCGACGCGGTCAGCTATCTGGGACTGGGCCGGGTCTTCACCGCCAACATGACCGGCAACGTGGTGGTCCTCGGCTTCGCCGCGGCCGGCGCCCCCGGCTTCTCGGTGCCCCACACGGCCACCTCGCTGGGCTGTTTCCTGCTGGGCGCGGCGGCCGGCGGCCGGCTGGCGGCCCGCTGCCGGCAGGGGTCGCGTCGCACATGGACCCGGCTGACGCTGACGGCCGAGGCACTCATGGTCGGTGTGGCGGGGGCCGCCGCCTTCGCCTGGCCGGGCCGGCCGGCCACCGTGTACGCCCTGATCGCCCTCACCGCCTTCGCGATGGGCCTGCGCAACGCGACCGTCCGCAAACTGGGCGTGCCCGACCTGACCACCACGGTCCTGACGATGACGCTGACCGGCCTGGCCGCCGAATCCCGGCTGGGCGACGCGGGCGGCCGCCGCTCGGCACGCCGCACGGCCGCGGTGATCGCCATGATCGCCGGAGCCTGGCTGGGCGCCTGGCTCGTCCTCCACCACGGCCTGGGCATCCCCCTGCTGATCGCGGCGGCGGCATCGGCCGTACTGGCGGCGGTGGCATCGGGCCGGGAGTGAACGCCACCGCCGCTACAGCCGCTACAGCCGCTGGATGATCGTCCCCGTCGCCAGGGCGCCGCCCGCGCACATCGTGATGAGTGCGAACTCCTTGTCGGCGCGCTCCAGTTCATGGAGCGCGGTGGTGATCAGGCGGGCGCCGGTCGCGCCGACGGGGTGGCCGAGGGCGATCGCGCCGCCGTTGACGTTGACCTTGTCCAGGTCCTGCTCGAAGACCCGGGCCCAGCTGAGCACGACGGACGCGAACGCCTCGTTGATCTCGACGATGTCGATGTCCTTGAGGGTCATGCCGGCCTTGCCCAGGACCGCGTGGGTGGCGTCAACGGGGCCGTCGAGGTGGAAGTGCGGGTCGGCGCCCACCAGCGCCTGCGCCACGATCCGCGCCCGCGGCCTCAGCTTCAGGGCCCGGGCCATCCGCTTCGACGCCCACATGATCGCCGCGGCGCCGTCCGAGATCTGTGAGGAGTTGCCGGCCGTGTGGACGGCCGTGGGCATGACCGGTTTCAGCCCGGCCAGCGCCTCCATGGACGTGTCCCGGAGCCCCTCGTCCTTGTCGACCAGCCGCCACATGCCCTGTCCGGCGTGCTGCTCCTCCTCGGTGGTGGGCACCTGGACGGCGAAGGTCTCCCGCTTGAAACGTTCCTCCGCCCATGCGTGGGCGGCCCGTTCCTGCGACAGCAACCCCAGCGAGTCGACGTTCTCCCGCGTCAGTCCCCGGCGCCGGGCGATCCGCTCGGCGGCCTCGAACTGGTTGGGCAGGTCGACGTTCCACTCGTCGGGGAACGGCTTGCCCGGACCGTGCTTGGAGCCGGAGCCCAGCGGTACCCGCGACATGGCCTCGACGCCGCAGCTGATCCCCACGTCGATGACGCCCGCCGCGACCATGTTGGCCACCATGTGGGAGGCCTGCTGCGAGGAGCCGCACTGGCAGTCGACGGTCGTGGCGGCCGTCTCGTACGGCAGCCCCATGGTCAGCCACGCCGTACGCGCGGGGTTCATGGACTGCTCGCCGGCGTGGGTCACCGTGCCGCCGACGATCTGCTCGACGGCGTCGGCGGGGATGCCGGTGCGGCCGAGGAGTTCACGGTAGGTCTCGCCCAGCAGATAGGCGGGGTGGAGATTGGCGAGCGCGCCGCCGCGCTTGCCGATGGGGGTGCGTACGGCTTCGACGATCACGGGTTCGGCGGCCATGGGTGCGGGTCCTCTCCGAGAGGGCTCTCCTCCAGAACTAGTACGCGTTCTAGTTCTCTGTGCAGTCTGCTGACGTGATGTCCATCACCGCAAGGGTCTTGCAGGCGCCGATGGAGCGATCTGCACGAACTCCGCACGGAATTGGGAGCGCCGTAGCCCTTGCCAGTTCTAGAACTCGTTACTACGTTCACGGCACTTACTGATGGGCCGTCAGATGGCTGGGAGTCGCCCATGCACTGCCCCGCGCTGCCCGACGGGTTCGACTTCACCGACCCCGATCTGCTGCACCACCGTGTGCCTCTCCCGGAGTTCGCCGAGCTGCGGCGCACCGAACCGGTCCGCTGGATCCCGCAGCCGCACGGCCTGGCGGGCTTCGCCGACGACGGCTACTGGGCCGTGACCCGGCACGCGGACGTCAAGTACGTGTCCACGCACCCGGAGTTGTTCTCCTCGACCCTGAACACCGCGATCATCCGCTTCAACGAGCACATCGAGCGCGACGCGATCGACGCCCAGCGGCTGATCCTGCTGAACATGGACCCGCCCGAGCACACCCGGGTGCGCCAGATCGTGCAACGCGGCTTCACGCCACGCTCGATCCGCGCGCTGGAGGCCCGGCTGCGCGCCCGCGCCGAGGCGATCGTCGCGGCCGCCCGCGCCCGCTCGGGCCCGTTCGACTTCGTCACCGAGGTCGCCTGCGAGCTGCCCCTGCAGGCCATCGCCGAGCTGATCGGCGTGCCGCAGGAGGACCGCTCGAAGATCTTCGACTGGTCCAACCGGATGATCGCCTACGACGATCCCGAGTACGCCATCACCGAGGAGGTCGGCGCGCAGTCGGCCGCCGAGATCATCGCCTACGCGATGAACATGGCCGCCGAGCGCAAGCGGTGTCCGGCGCACGACATCGTGACGACGCTGGTCGCGGCGGAGGACGAGGGCAACCTGAACTCCGACGAGTTCGGCTTCTTCGTGCTGATGCTGGCGGTGGCCGGGAACGAGACGACGCGCAACGCCATCACCCACGGCATGCACGCGTTCCTCACCCACCCCGCCCAGTGGGACCTCTTCACCCGTGAACGCCCCGCCACCACCGCCGAGGAGATCGTCCGCTGGGCGACCCCGGTCAACTCCTTCCAGCGCACGGCCACCCAGGACACCGAACTCGGCGGGGTACAGATCCACAAGGGCGACCGGGTGGGCCTCTTCTACGCCTCCGCCAACCACGACCCCGAGGTCTTCGCCGACCCCGACGCCTTCGACATCACCCGCGATCCCAACCCCCACCTGGGCTTCGGCGGGGGCGGCCCGCACTTCTGTCTGGGCAAGTCCCTGGCGGTCCTGGAGATCGACCTGATCTTCAACGCGATAGCCGACGCCATGCCGACCCTCCGCCTGGCCGGCGACCCCCGCCGGCTGCGCTCGGCCTGGATCAACGGCGTCAAAGAACTCCAGGTCACCACGGACTGACCCACGGGGTGTCGGCGCCCAACCGGTCTGCCCAGCCGGTCCGGTCAGTCGGCCTGCCCAGCCAGTCCGCTCAGCCCGTCCGCTCAGCCCGTCTGCTTCGCCGGCTCCGGTGCGGCCTTGCTCGCCGTGGCGGGCGTGGCCGTCCGGGGCCGCGGCCCCTGGAAGGCGTACGACAGCCCGAAGCCGGCGCCGACCACGACCGCGCCGCCGACCGCGTCCAGGACCCAGTGGTTGCCGGTGGCGACGATGGCCGAGACGGTGAAGAGGGGGTGCAGCAGGCCGAGGGCCTTCATCCACCACTTCGGCGCGATGACCGCGATGACCACTCCGCACCACAGGGCCCAGCCGAAGTGCAGGGACGGCATCGCCGCGTACTGGTTGGTGAGCGCGGTCAGGGTGCCGTAGTCCGGCTGGGAGAAGTCCTGGACGCCGTGCACGGTGTCGATCATGCCGAGCGACGGCATCAGGCGGGGCGGGGCCAGCGGGAAGAGCCAGAAGCCGGCCAGCGCGAGCAGGGTGGCGAAGCCGAGGGAGGCGCGGGCCCAGCGGTAGTCGACCGGGCGGCGCCAGTAGAGGACGCCGAGGACGGTCAGCGGGACGACGAAGTGGAAGGACTCGTAGTAGAAGTCGAAGAAGTCCCGCAGGAAGCCGATCTTCGCCACGGCGTGGTTGAGGGCGTGCTCGATGTCGATGTGCAGGAAGCGTTCGAGGTCGAGGATCAGGTGGCCGTGGCGCTCGGCGGTCGCGCGGCCCCCGGAGTTGGTGCCGCCGGTCGCGGCCAGGCGGACCTGCTGGTAGGCGGCGTACGTGACGCGCAGGAGCAGGAGTTCCAGCAGGAGGTTGGGGCGGGTGAGCACCCGGCGCAGGAACGGCAGGAGGGGGACGTTCCGGAAGCGGGCCGGGACGGGCGGCGCGTACTCCGTCGGGATCGGCCGCTGGTAGTGGGGCGAGGTGCGGGACAGGAACGGTACGGCGGTGGCGGCGGCCAGGGCCGCGAGCAGCACGAGGTTGTCCCGCAGCGGGTACACCACCGACATGTGCGGCAGCATCATCGTCGCCGGGAGGGTGGTGACGAGGACCACCGCGACCGGCCAGACATAGCGGTCCGAGGCCCGCTTGCCGACCCGGCCGACCACCGCGAGCAGCACCCACAGCAGCTGGTGCTGCCAGGTGGTCGGGGAGACGGCGACGGCGGCGCAGCCGGTGAGGGCGACGGCGAGCAGCAGCTGTCCGTCGGCGGCGTAGCGGACGGCGCGGCGCAGGGCGAGCGCGGTGACGGCGGCGCCGAGCAGCAGGAAGAGGGCGATCTCCAGGGAGCCGGTGAGGCCGAGGCGGAGCAGGGCGCCGTGCAGGGACTGGTTGGCGAGGGCGTCCGCCTCGCCGCCGAGGCCGACGCCGGCCATGTGGTGCACCCAGTAGGTGCGCGAGTCGTGCGGCAGCGCGGCCCAGGCGAGCGCGGTGCAGGCGGCGAAGGTGCCGGCCGCGGACAGGGCGGCCCTACGGCGGGCCGTGAACCACAGCAGCGGGGCGAAGAGCAGCACGGTCGGCTGGAGGGCGGCGGCCAGGCCTATGCACAGCCCGCTCGCGCGTTCGCCGCGTACGGTGAAGCAGCCGAGCAGGACGAGCAGCACCGGGATGGTGCTGGTCTGGCCGAGCCACAGGGCGTTGCGGACCGGCAGGGACAGCATCAGCAGGCTGATCGCGACCGGCGCGGCCAGCAGCGAGGTGCGGCGGCTGACCGGCTGGGGCAGCGCGCGGGCGGCGACGAGGCCGAGGGCGACGACCAGGAGCAGGGTGCCGAAGGTCCAGCCCCAGCCGAGGGCCTGCTCGGCGGCTCTGGTGAGGGGTTTGAGGACCAGGCCGGCGAAGGGGGTGCCGGTGAAGCGCGTCGAGTCGTACAGCGAGCCCTTCACGTGCAGGACGCCCTCGGGGCCGACCCAGGTCTCCAGGTCGGTGAGGCGTTCGCCGCTCGGGGTGGTGAGGACGACGGTCATCTGCCGTGCCGCGAGGATCGCCGCCACCGCCCACAGCGCGAGCCGGGCCGCACGCAGGCGGGCTCCCGTCGCAGCCGTTCCGAAGCCATCCGCCGCTCGCCCGCCGTGCTCCACGTTCGCCACGCCCCGTCGGCCTCCCGCCCCGTTCGTCCCGGACGCGGCGCACGCGTCCGATTCCTCCGCGGACCCTTACGAGGGTCGCAGACCCCACGGAGACAGACGCGGACACCCCCTCGTTCACCTGTCGTCCGCCCACCTTTTGTCCGGAAGATGACGGTCGGAGGGGTGAGGGCGTCCGGTTCGGGCGCGAGAAGGATCACAGCGGGCGGCCGGATCTCGCCTGCGGAAGCGGGCAGACGTACCTGCGTACACCGCATTTCGCTGCACTATGCATCGACCTGCGTACGTGACGTAAGTGGCCGAAACCCCCCTATGGTCACTTTTCGGCTCGATCTAACGGCAGTGCCGTCGTCCGGGCCCGTCCCTGTCCCCGTCGAAAGGTAGGCGAGCCCCGTTTTGGCGACCGCCACTGCCGTCACCCCGCATCTGAAGACCTCCCGGGCCGCCAAGGCCCACGCCAGGACCGACGTCACCGTCACCGACCCCGCGCTCGTCCGGCGCGCCGTGAAGGCGGCCGCGCTCGGCAACGCGATGGAGTGGTTCGACTTCGGTGTCTACAGCTACATCGCGGTCACCCTGGGCAAGGTCTTCTTCCCGTCCGGCAACCCGACCGCCCAGCTGCTCTCCACGTTCGGCGCCTTCGCCGCGGCCTTCCTGGTCCGCCCGCTCGGCGGCATGGTCTTCGGCCCGCTGGGCGACCGCGTGGGCCGCCAGAAGGTGCTCGCCCTCACGATGATCATGATGGCGGCGGGCACGTTCGCGATCGGCCTGATCCCGTCGTACGCGACGATCGGCGTGGGCGCGCCGCTGCTTCTGCTGGCCGCGCGGCTGGTGCAGGGCTTCTCCACCGGCGGCGAGTACGCAGGCGCCTCGACGTTCATCGCCGAGTACGCCCCGGACAAGAAGCGCGGCTTCTTCGGCAGCTGGCTGGAGTTCGGCACGCTGGCGGGTTACATCGGCGGCGCGGGCCTGGTCACCCTGATGACGGCCCTGCTGAGCTCGGACGAGCTCCTCTCCTGGGGCTGGCGGATCCCGTTCCTGATCGCGGGCCCGATGGGCATCATCGGCCTCTACCTGCGGATGCGGCTGGAGGAGACCCCGGCGTTCGCCGCCGAGGTCGAGAAGGCGGAGGCGGCCCGGCCGAAGGTGCCGCTGCGCGAGATGATCGCCGGCCAGTGGAAGGCGCTGCTCATCTGCATGGGCCTGGTGCTGGTCTTCAACGTCACCGACTACATGCTGCTGTCGTACATGCCGAGCTATCTGACGAGCGAGCTGAAGTACGACGAGACGCACGGCCTTCTCGTCGTCCTCGGTGTGATGGCGCTGATGATGATCGTCCAGCCGTTCGCGGGCGCCCTGACCGACCGGGTCGGCCGCCGCCCGGTGATCGCCGCGGGCTGCGCGGGGTTCCTGCTCCTGTCCGTCCCGGCCCTGCTCCTGATCCGCGAGGGCAGCCTGCTCGCCGTGGCCCTCGGCATGGGCGCGCTGGGCCTGCTCCTGGTCTGCTTCACGGCGGCCATGCCGGCCGCGCTGCCCGCCCTCTTCCCGACCCGGGTGCGCTACGGCTCCCTGTCCATCGGCTTCAACGTGTCGGTCTCCCTGTTCGGCGGGACGACTCCGCTGGTGGTCACCGCGCTGATCGGGGCCACCGGCAACATGATGATGCCCGCGTACTACATGATGGCCGCGGCCGTCGTGGGCGGCTTCGCGGTCTGGCGGATGTCCGAATCCGCGGGCCGGCCCCTGCCGGGTTCGGCCCCGTCGGTGGAGAGCCGCTGAGCTGCACCCTTCGACCCGGGCGCGGCCCGGAACCGTTGATCACCCTGTGTCGTCTGTAGCCCTGGCAGCGGTGAGACGGAGGTCAGGGGTTCATGGTCGGACGCCGGCGGCAGGGACGCGCCCGCATACTCGCAGTCGTACTCGCCCTCCTCGGCATCCAGCTCGGCTGGCTCGTCGCGCCCGCCTACGCCTGCGGTTGCGGCGCGATGGTGCCGGAGGCCTCGCAGCAGATCGCCGTGGCGAGTGAGCAGTCGGTGCTGCGGTGGGACGGGCGGTCGGAGCAGATCGTGATGCGGCTGACCGTCAGCGGGACCGCCGAGGACGCCGCCTGGATCATGCCCGTCCCGCACCGGGCGGCCGTCCGCCTCGGTGATCCGGCCCTGTTCGACCAGCTCGGCAAGGCCATTGCCCCGGTGCACCGCACCCGCCACTACTTCTGGCCGCGGAACGGCGACTGGCCCTTCGACGACAGCGACGCCGCCGGCGACGCCGCCCCGCCCGGCGCGGGGGCCGGCGTCGGCGTCGTCGACCGGCAGCGGCTCGGTCCGTTCGACGTGGCGCGGCTGACCGCCACCGACCCGGCCGCCCTGGACACCTGGCTGCGCGAGCACGGCTTCACCTTCCCGCCCCGGCTGCGGACCGCGCTCCAGCCGTACGTCGACCAGCACTGGGAGTACGTCGCCGTACGGCTCGCTCCCCAGGCCTCGGGCACCCCGCTGCACGGCGCCCTCGACCCGCTGCACCTCACCTTCGCCAGCGACCGCCCGGTCTATCCGATGCGGCTGTCCCGGCTCGCGAGCCTCCCGCAGTCCCTGGGCCTGTACGTGCTCGCCGCGCACCGCATGGAACCGCGCACCTCGATCGGCGGTTACGCGCCGAAGGTGGTCTTCGCGGGCCGCCTCGGCAAGCCGGCCGGCGCCCTGGGCGCGATGGCCGAGGGGACGCCGTATCTGACGGCGCTGACGCAGGAGTTCCCGTACCCCGACCGGATCTCCGGCGACCACGAACTGCGCCGGACGGCTGCGGACACCCCGGTCCGGCAGGTGATCTACGACGACGAGCTGCGCGAGGTGGCGGGGATCCCGGCATGGCTGCTGACGGTCGGCGGCGCGGTGCTGCTCGTCCTCACGGTCGTCGCGCTGATCGACGCACGACGCTCCCGCCGGCCGGAGACTCCGACGCCGGAGATCACGCCGTCCACGCCGCTCGGCTGAGACCATCCAAGGGGAAGCGCCAAGGACTCGGGCAGAGACTCGAGAAGACACTCGGGAAAGGCAGCAGACGCATGAGCGGGTCGCAGCTCTGGGACGACGTCGACTTCTACTTCGCCAGCCACCTCACACCGGACGACGAGCCGCTCCAGGCCGCCCTGCGCGAGAGCGAGGCGGCCGGGCTGCCGCACATCAGCGTCACGGCCACACAGGGCAAGTTCCTCCAGCTGCTCGCCCAGGTCCAGGGGGCCAGGACCATCCTGGAGATCGGCACGCTCGCCGGCTACAGCACGATCTGGCTGGCCCGCGCCCTCCCCGCCGACGGCAGGCTGATCTCGCTGGAGTACAACCCCAAGCACGCCGAGGTCGCCACCCGCAACATCGCCCGGGCCGAGCTCGACCGGATCGTGGAGGTGCGGGTGGGCCCGGCCCTCGAACTGCTGCCCCAGCTCGCGGACGAGAACCCGGCCCCCTTCGACCTGGTCTTCATCGACGCCGACAAGGCCAACAACGCCCACTACGTCGACTGGGCGCTCAAGCTGACCCGCACGGGCAGCCTGATCATCGTGGACAACGTGGTGCGCGGCGGCCGCGTCGCCGACTCCGACAGCACCGAACCGGACGTCGTCGGCACCCGCGCCGCCATCGAACTGATCGCCTCCCACCCGAGGCTGAGCGGCACGGCCCTCCAGACCGTGGGCAGCAAGGGCTACGACGGCTTCGCACTGGCGCGGGTGCTGGCGTAGGGGCCGTCGGCCCGTCGGCAGGGGCGAGCGCGGGCGTGTCCCGCTCGCCCCTTCTGTCACTGTGCCCCCTCCGGTCACTGGCCGAAAATATCCCCCTATCCGGGGGAGTGCTCGACCATTCATGTGGCACAGGACACACAGCTCTGCTGACGTGTCGAGTCCCGCTGTGAGCACGGGCTCACAGTCATGAGCGTGGGGGGAGCACCATGCTGGAGCCGCACGACCTCTACCAGGCCCGCGAGATCGTCCTGAAGGCGTTGAACGACGCGCTGGCGACGCCGGGGTTGGAGCCCAGGATCCTGCAAAAGCTGGAACCCGCCGGGCCGGGCCTGAAAAAGGCGGCCGAGGAACTGGCGCAGGGCGACTGCTTCCACCCCGCGTACCGCATCGCCAACCCCGCGAGCACGCTCGGGAACGACGTCTACTTCCGGACGGATCCGGCGCGGGCGGCAAGCCTGCTGCGGCTGTCCCTCCGCCTCTTGGACTCGATCAGCGGCAAGGGGGACTACACCAAGACGCTGGACTTCTGCCGGACCCGGCTCGCCGCGCTGGGCGATGTCGCGCCGGAGCCGGAACCGATCGAGGCGGTGATCCCGTCGACCACCGGCATCCCCGGCACCACAGCCTTCCCTGGCACCTCCGGTGCCACGGCTGCGCCGGCCATCGACGCCGGCGGCCTCCCGCCCGTCGCTCCCACCATCCCCGCGCAGGTCACCGAGGCCGTGCTCCGCGCCCCGGACGCCGTGCCCGGGGCGAGTGCCACCACCGGTGCCCTTGCCGCGGAGGCCGCACCCGGGGAGCCCACCGGCCCGGCCGGCCCAGTCGTCCCGGCCACCCCCAACGCCCCCACCGCCACCGCCACCGCCACCTCCGCGATGTCCGCGGCCGCGGCCCCCTCCGCACCCACCTCCTCTCCCACCTCCACCGTCCCCTCCGCCTCCGCCACGTCTGACCCCCTGAGCCCCGACACGAACGAGCGCTACTCCTCGTCCGGCCTGTCCTGGCCCCGTCTCATGAAGGACTGGCACGCCGAAGGGGGCGACCTCTCCGTCGAGCAGCTGATCGACCGCTTCCAGGAGGACATGGAAGCCCGGCTGCAGAGCACCCCCGGCGCGGCCAAGCTGCTGCTCCCCACCCTGCGGGAGGACTTCGCGGCGCTGCGGGGCGAGTTCGAGGGGCTGATGTACCCCGGGACGGCTCCGCGGTCGATCTGGACGCGCGCCGTCAACGCCCGGAAGTGCTGTCTGTCGGATCAGACCAATGACGCCGATCTGGTCGACCCGTCCGAGAAGGCCGAGGTCCGCATCCGCTGGCTGGCCTCGGGAACGTGGAACTTCGCCCTGCAGCAGGTGTGGAAGACCAATCTCCACCAGGTCGTCACCGACATCCTCGGCTATCTGTCGGCTCTCCAGATCCAGACCCGGTACAACCCGGACGAGCGGGAAGTGCTCCTCGCCGCCACCGAGTTGATCCCCCTGCTCACCCTGAACCTGCGGGACACCGAACTCCAGAAGGTGCAGTTCGTGCACCAGTGGCTGCGCCATTCCGTGGGCACGCATCTGCTGGTGGGCGGGCCGGAACCGGCGATGCCGGAGGACAGCAAGTTCGACCGGCGCGTCCAGGACCCGAACGCGCCGAACCGCCATCTCGGCCGTGAGAACTGGGCCGTTCACCTGCTCACCGAGTGGGCGACGGAGAAGGAGCAGGACAAGCGGACCAGCGTGGCCCTCGCGCTGCTGATCCTCTCCGGCTGGAACACGGACCGGGTCGACCGGATGCTCACCATCCTGTTCCACAACAACCCGTACGCCGCCGGGCCGACCGCGGCGGAGACCCGGCGGGTCAAGGAGGTCTGGCAGGCCGAGGTCTCCGAGATGCTGGCGACCTCCCGGACCGTGCACGTCGTCAAGAACCCCTGGGTGGTGGCGAGTTCGGTCTCCAACTCGCTGTCCACGAGCGAGCGGGACGCCTCCGTGCAGCTACCGGACCGGGTCCTGAAGGCGGTGACGGGCGAGCTGTTCGACGACCAGCCCAGCACGGTGCTCAACGGCGCGCCCTTCCGGGACAGCCGGGTGCCCACGTTCCTGTGCCACAACGAGGACGGCGCGTTCGGCGTGCTGAAGATCGACGCGGTCGACCGGGTACGGCGGGAGAAGCACAACTGGGACAAGTACGCCAAGAAGCTGCACGGCAGCTACCGGGCCAGCGAGTGCCTCGTGGGTACCACCGTCGTCACCAACAGCAGCAGCGGCGAGGGATACCAGGGCATCCGCACCTCGTACGTCTTCCGGCGGCGTGACGTCCCCAAGACGCTGACCGGCTGGCTGCGCGAGCGGAAGGTCGAGGATCCCGGGCCGGTGCTGGAGGAGCTGTTCGTCGAGGCCCTGCGGCCCTGGCTGAGCAACGCCCGCCGGGGGGTCGGCGATCTGCGCACCGAGTACCCGGTGCTGCGCCCGGCCGGCTTCGAGCGCACCACCTTCGGACCGGCCCGGCACGCCGGCACGGAACTCGCCAGCTTCCGCCTCCCGGAGGTGGCCGAGACCTTCGGCGTCCCGGGCGGCCTGGACTGGCGCCACCCCACCCTCGCGCCGCTCCTGGAGGGCTCGGCGCTGGGCGCCGGCGCACTGGCGCAGGCCTTCGACTACGCGCCCCGGACCAACCCGCTCTGGCTCGCGGCACAGGTGGGCGAGGTCCCGGGCGACGACGGGGAGACCCCGGCCCTGGTGGACAGCCTCCTGCACCATCCCGACCACGGGCTGACCACCACCAGCTACCTCAGCTGCACCTCCCACGGGGACCTGCACGGCGACAACGTCCTGATCAGCGGCGACGACCCGACCCGGCCCCAGCTGCACATCATCGACTTCGAGACCACGCACATCGGGCACGTGTGCAAGGACTTCGCCCGCCTGGAGTCCGCGCTGTGGTCGCGGGTGTTCACCTGGCAGCCGGAGCAGCTGAAGGGGCTGCGCACCTGGTTCGTGGAGGCACTGGCCGGTCCGTCGCTGTGGGACCCCAAGGTGCCCGAGGACGTCGACCCGGAGGTGCGCAGCACGCTGCTGGCCGTCCGCAAGCTGCGGACGATCCTGAAGAAGTGCGAGCAGCCGCTGTGGCCGATGCACGACTCCGAGTACCAGTGGGCCCTGTTCGCCTCGCTGCTGCCCTTCGCCCGCTACCCCGACAGCGACGCGCCGGACAACCGCTTCCTCGCCTTCCTGTTCGCCGCGGACGTGGCGGAGGCGCTCACCGCGTGGGGTAAGGACTAGGCATGACCACGACGACCACACAGCCGGGTCCGGCCGGCGCGCCGCCTCCGTCCGAGCCCGACGTCGCGCTGACGGTGGCGCTGGCCGAGTACGAGTTCATACGGGAGCTGCGCAAGACCAACACCGACCGCAGCACGGCCCGCTTCAACTTCTACATGGTCGCCGCGTCGGGAACCATCGCCGCCGTCGCCGCCCTCGCCTCGCAGAAGAACGGCGGGGCGAGCGTCCAGCTGGTGACGGCGGCTGCCCTGGGGGCGGTGTTCGTCGCCTTCGGCGCCGCGGTCTTCGTCCGGCTGGTGCAGTTCACGGCGGTGCAGCACGAGTACTCGCTGGCGATGAACTCGCTGCGCGCCTATCTCCTGCACCGCTCACCGGAGCTCAAGCCGTACTTCCTGCTGCCGGTGCTCAACCCGCAGGACGTGCCTCCGGCCGGCTCGGCGCGGCCCTTCTCCGGGCTCGCCGGCACGGCCGGCGCGATCAACAGCGGGGTCGTCGGCTTCGCCGCGGGCGCCCTGGCCCGGATCGCCGACTGGCCGGCCGGGGGCACGGTGGTCACGGGGCTGGCCGCGGCCGGCGTCGCGTTCGCCGCCCACGCCGTCTACCACGGGCGCGCCCTGCGCCGGTACACGGACCGGCTGACGCTCCGCCTCGCGGCCCGGCACACCCCGTGAACAGTGAGGCACGGGCCCGTCACGCCTCGGGAAACCATGGAGTACGGGCCCGGCACCACTCGCGGAACCGTGAGTACGGGACGGTCACACCTCGTGATAGAAGCCCACGTTGACGCTGCGCGGCGCGGTGCGTTCCTGGATGACGATCTCGCCGGACCCGCCGCGCGGCAGCGGTACGGTCCCGCCGTAGGCGAGGGACTGGGTGTACCCGCCGGCCGTCAGCCGCACCTCGGAGGACGGCTCGGCCTGCGAGCCGCGCAGCCAGGACAGCTGCCAGCCGCCGTCGGGGCCGCACAGGAACTCCAGGTGGACCCGGGACACGAACAGCCAGTCGTCGGGCGTGACCAGACGGCACACGGATCCGTCCCGGCCCACCCGCAGCACGGCACCCGGCGTGCTGGGCGCCTCGGCCATCGTCATACCGGCCGTGGCGCCCGCGTCCTCGCCGGAGACGGAAGCCATGGTGAGTTCGAGCACGTGCGTTCCCCCTGAACCGTCCTTGCGCGGGGCCCGGTTTGCCCCGTCGCCGCCGCATGATAAAACGCCCGGCCGGGCCGCGTCCGGCACAATGGGTTCATGACCGAGCGAAAGCCACCGGGTGTCCCGTTCGAGTCCTGGGTCGACCACCAGATCCTCGCCGCACAGCGCCGCGGCGAGTTCGACCGGCTGCCGGGCACGGGCGAGCCGCTGCCGGCCGGGCTCGACTCCGAGTACGACGAACTGTGGTGGGTCAAGCGGAAGATGGCCCGCGAGGGGCTGGCCGTGCTGCCCCCGTCGCTGGCGCTGCGCAAGGAGGCCGAGGACGCCCTCGCGGCGGCCTACGCGGCCCCCTCGGAACGGATCGTCCGGAAGATCATCACCGAGGTCAACGTGAAGATCCGCGACATGATGTTCAAGCCCCCGCCCGGCCCGCCCCTGGGCAAGAAGCCTTACGACGTCGAGGAGGTCGTGCGCGAGTGGCACCGGCGCAGGGCCGCCGAGGCCACGGGGGGCGCGGCGGGACCGGAGGCGTGAGGAGGGCCCGCATATTCGGTTGCGGAGGGTGCGCGACGGCCGCCGAGAATGGCCGGCATGACGTGGACGATCGCCCCGGAACCGTACGACTCCCCGGCCGCCGCCGCGCTCTGGCGGGCGTACTACACGGAGGTCAGCGACCGCTGGTATCTGCTGCACGAGGGGCACCGCACCGACCCGGACGAGCTGGAGCGGGAGATCGCGGCCACCACCGGCTCCGAACTCACGCCACCGACCGGGCAGTTGCTGATCGGGCGGTACGACGGTGAGCCGGCCGGTTCGGCGGGGGTACGGCTGCTCGACCCGGACACGGCGGAGCTGACCCGGGTGTTCGTCCACGAGGGAATGCGCGGCAGGGGCGGGGCCGCGCTCCTCGTCGCCGCCGCCGAGGAGGCCGCCCACGCCCTGGGCGCCTGCCGCCTGATCCTGGACACCCGCGGCGACCTGGTGGAGGCCCGCGCCCTGTACGCCCGCCTCGGCTACACCGAGACCGGCCCGCACAACGACGACCAGTACGCCGAACACTGGTTCCGCAAGGACCTGACGGCACCCGAGACCGCCAGCCGGCCTTCCTGACCGTCCCGGCCGGCCGTCATGCCGACCTTCGTGACCGTCCCGGCCGGCCCTGATGCCGGCCCTCGTGACCCGGCCAGCCGTCATGCCAGCCTTCGTGACCATCCCGGCCGGCCCTGATGCCGGCCCTCGTGACCGTCCCGGCCAGCCGTCATGCCGGCCCTCGTGACCCGGCCAGCCGTCATGCCAGCCTTCGTGACCATCCCGGCCAGCCGTCATGCCGGCCTTCGTGACCGTCCCGGCCAGCCGTCATGCCGGCCTTCGTGACCGTCCCGGCCGGCCGTCATGCCGGCCTTCGTGACCAACCGTGCCGGGCCGGCCGTCAGAGGACCTTCGTGGCCGACTGTCCCGGGCCGGCCGTCAGACGGGCTTCGTCCCATCCCGTCCCGGCCGTCAGAGGGTCTTCGTCCCGTCGTGTGGCCGCTCGCGTTCCGAGCCGCACAGTTCGCCGGTGAGTTCCTTCACCAGACGGTCCAGGTCGGTGGAGCGGCCCGGCCGCCACCAGTCGCCGAGCAGCTCGGCCAGGGACTCCTCGCGGGCCCGCGCGAGCCGTTCGGCGACCTCCCGGCCCCGCTCGGTGAGCGACAGGTCCAGGCCCCGGCGCTCGGCGAGACGCCGCTCCTCCACCTGGCGCTCGGCGGCAAGGATGACTTGCACGGGGACGTCGACGCGCTCGGCGAGCACACCCGGCTCCACCGAGCCGTACCTGCGCATGCGCAGCAGCAGCCAGCCGGCGGCGGGCAGCAGGTCGTAGCCGGACCGCTCGATGATCTTCCGGTAGATCTCCTGGCGCCCCTCGCGGGTGCCGAGCACGGACAGCGCGCGGCAGCACTCGTCGTAGGAGGAGCGCTCGACCGGGTTGGGCGGGATGGTCTCGGACGCGTCCGGCGCGGTCACCGAGCCGCGCAGCCGGTCCTCCTTCAGGAACCATGCCAGCACGAAGCCGAGCGCGGCGACCGGCGCCGCGTACAGGAAGACGTCGGTGATCGAGGACGCGTACGCGTGCAGGGCGGCCGGGCGCAGGGCGGGCGGCAGGGCGCCGATGCCGCGCGGGTCCGCCTTGAGGGTGTCGGCCGAGACGCCGGGCGGCAGCCGCACGCCCCGGAAGGCGTCGGCGAGCTGGTCGCCGAGCCGGCCGGCGAAGACGGTGCCGAAGATCGCGACGCCGAAGGAGGCGCCGATGGAGCGGAAGAAGGTGGCGCCGGAGGTGGCGACGCCCAGGTCCTCGTATGACACCGCGTTCTGCACGATGAGGATCAGCACCTGCATGACCAGGCCGAGGCCCAGACCGAAGACGAAGAAGTAGACGCTCATCTCGGCGGTCGGGCTGTGCTCGTCGAGCCGGTGCAGCAGGAGCAGGCCGACGGCGGTGACGGCGGTGCCCGCGATCGGGAACACCTTCCAGCGGCCGGTGCGGCTGACGATCTGCCCGGAGACGGTCGAGGACAGCAGCAGCCCGACCACCATCGGCAGCATGTGCACCCCGGACAGGGTCGGCGAGATGCCGTGCACGACCTGCAGGAAGGTCGGCAGATAGGTCATGGCGCCGAACATGGCGAAGCCGATGATGAAGCTGATGACGGCGGACAGCGTGAAGGTGCGGATCCGGAACAGCTTGAGCGGCAGAACGGGTTCCGCCGCCCGGCGCTCGGCGGCGACGAACGCCACGATGAGCACGGCCCCGAGCACGGCCAGCCCGACGATCTGCGGCGACCCCCAGGCCCACGTCGTACCGCCGAGCGAGGCGACCAGCACCAGGCAGGTGGCGACCGAGGCGATCAGGAAGGTGCCGAGGTAGTCGATGACGTGGCGGGCGGTACGGCGCGGGATGCGCAGGGCGGTCGCGATCACGGCGAGCGCGACGACACCGACGGGCAGGTTGACGTAGAACACCCAGCGCCAGCTCAGTTGCTCGGTGAACAGCCCGCCGAGCAGCGGCCCGAGCACACTCGTCGCACCGAACACGGCACCGAACAGCCCCTGGTAGCGCCCCCGGTCGCGCGGCGGCACGATGTCGCCGACGATCGCCATCGACAGCACCATCAGCCCGCCGCCGCCCAGCCCCTGCAACGCCCGGAAGCCGATCAACTGCCCCATGCCCTGCGCCATGCCGCACAGCGCGGACCCGATCAGGAAGATCACGATCGCGGTCTGGAACAGCCGCTTCCGCCCGTACTGGTCACCGAGTTTGCCCCACAGCGGGGTCGCGGCGGTGGACGCCAGCAGATAGGCCGTGACAACCCAGGACAGGTGCTCGAGCCCGCCGAGATCGCTGACGATCGTCGGCAGCGCGGTCGAGACGATGGTCTGGTCGAGCGCGGCCAGCAGCAGCCCGAGCAGGAGCGCCCCGATCGGGACGAACACATTGCCGGGAACGTGCTCGGCGTCCTTGACGCCCTTCGCCGTGCCGTGCGTGTCCAGGGTCATGGAGACCTCCCGGGGCCGGGGTTGCCGGGTTGCACTCCCCTCCATCCTCGGCGGTCTCACGATTTACGGCCTGTCGGCGCCCCTCCGTGGCCGGTTCACGGCGTGTCCCGCCTCGGCGGATGTGAAGGCCGTCTGCATAAACTCGGGATTTCCCGAGGGGAGGGGACAAGCACGTGACGGAACCGAAGGCCCACACCTGCCCGGAATGCGGCACGCCCAGGGGGACGGACAACACCCCGTCCTGCGACTGCACCCGGCGCGCGTCCGACGCCTTGCGCGAGGCCCGCACCGCGCAGGCGGCAGCGGCGGAGGACTTCACGCCGCTGCGGATACGGCCGTACGTCGGTGTCGCGGAGGAGACCCACCCGGTACCGGGTGCACCGGCCCAGGGTGTACCGACGGAGGGTGCGCCGGCGGCAGCGGTGCCGGCCCTCGAGACCACCCTGCCCCTGCACCCAGCAGCGGGCCCGAACACCACCGACCTGCGGCTCTTCGATCAGGCGGCCGGGTCGGCCGGAGTGGCCGGTGTGGCGGATGCGGCTGGTGTGGCGGGCACGGCCGTGGCGGGCGTGGCCGGGGCCGACGGTGGCGAGGCACCGCTTCCAGCGGACGGACCCCGGCGCCGCCGTTCCCCCCGCCTGGTCCTGCTGTCCGTCGCGGGTGCGGGTGCCGTGGTCGTGGCGACGGCCGGTTTCGCGAGCGGGATGTTCTCGTACCACGCGCCGTCGCGGGACCGGGCTGCCCAGGAGGTCCGGCAGAGCGTCCCGGACGTGACGACACCGGACACCTCGCCGACGCCCACGGCACCCGAGCCGACGGATCCGGCCTCGCCCTCTTCCTCCCTCTCCGCCACGCCCTCCGCGAGCCCGTCCCCCAGCGTCTCCTCATCCGCCCCGACCCCCACGGCGTCCCCCACCCCGTCCCGCACGCCCTCACCGCCCCCGACGGCGTCGGCGTCGACCGACTCCGCCCCGAACGCGACCCCCACCGCGGCCCCGGTGCTCCGACGCGGCGACAAGGGCCCCGAGGTCACCGAACTCCAGCTCCGCCTCAAGCAGTTGAACCTCTACGGCGACGACGCGAGCGGCATCTTCACCCGCCCCGTGGAGGACGCCGTACGCACCTACCAATGGGCCCGAGGCATCACCACCGACACCCTCGGCGTCTACGGTCCGGCCACACGGACCAGCCTGGAATCGGAAACCTCGGAGCCGTGAGCCCTTACGGCAGCACGGCCGACAGCGCCGGCCCGTACGACGCTTGAGGACGAGGCCGTTCAGGCGTCACCCCACATGCAGCCGGACGACCCCGTCCCCCACGGCCTCGACCCGCACCCCCGTGAGGTCCGGCACCACGACATCGGGCCCGTACAACCCGGCCCGCGACCCCACCCCCACCACCCGCATCCCAGCCGCCCGTCCCGCCGCGATCCCCGCACCGGAGTCCTCGAAGACGACACAGTCCGCCGGCTCGACCCCCAACTCGGCGGCCCCCTTCAGAAACCCCTCAGGGTCGGGCTTGCTCGCCCCCACCGACTCGGCCGTGATCCGCACCTCGGTCAGCGGCAGACCGGCGGCAGCCATCCGCGCGGTGGACAGAGCGACATCCGCAGACGTCACCAGCGCATGCGGCACGCCGACCAGCGACGCGAGAAACGCCGCCGCCCCCGGCACCTCGACCACCCCGTCCATGTCGGCGGTCTCCGCCGCCAGCATCCGCGCGTTGTCGGCGAGGTTCTGCTCGACCGGCCGATCGGGCAGCAGCAGAGCCATCGAGGCATGCCCCTGCCGCCCGTGCACGACCCTCATCACCTCGTCCCCGTCCAGCCCATGCCGCTCCGCCCACCCCCGCCAGATCCGCTCGACCACGGCGTCCGAGTTGACGAGGGTGCCGTCCATGTCGAGCAGGAGGGCGCGGGTGGTGAGGACGGTGGCCGACATGGGCAGCTCCAGAAACAAGGGACCTCAAGGTGCGGAGGAACAAGGCGGCCCCGCTCGCCGGTCAGGGAAAACGAGCGGGAGCCACTTTGTTCCTCCACGGTACAAAACAGCTCCGCATCCCGCCACCACCTCCGACGAGGGTTCACCGTCCGTTCAGCTCAGCCCGACAGGCACCCGACCCGGCTCAGCCCGCCACCGCCTCGTACAGGCTCCACACTCCGAGCCCCAGCATCAGCAGCGCCGCGATCTGCGTGATCAGCCGCAGCGGCACCCGCTTCATCAGGGCCTTCCCGCCGACGATGCCCAGCCCGGCCACCGCCCACAGACCGAGGACCGCGCCCAGGCCGACGGAGATCGGGTCGTCGTAACGCGCGGCGAGGTTCGCCGTCATGATCTGCGTGAGATCGCCGAACTCGGCGACGAGGATGAGCATGAAGCCGGTCCCCGCGACCTTCCAGAAGGACTGGTCGGCCGGCCTGCGGATCTCCTCCTCGTCCTCGTCCTTCTTCAGCAGCAGCATCGCGGCACCACCGAGGAAGAGGACACCGGTGAGCGCGTGCACGATCTGCTGCGGCAGCAGGGTCAGCACGCTGCCGGCCGCGACGGCCAGCACGACGTGCAGCAGGAAGGCGGCGGCGACGCCCGCGAAGACGTACGAGGCGCGGTAGCGGGTGCCGAGGACGAGGCCGGCGAGCGCGGTCTTGTCCGGCAGTTCGGCGAGAAAGATGACGCCGAAGACGAGCGCCGTCACGGTGATGCTGATCAAGAGTCCTCAATCGGTCGGGGGCTGCCCCGCCGAGAGTGCTGAACCTCACATGAGACACCTCGGCACGGCAGCGCGTTCGGCGCCCGTGCCGGAGGGCACGGGCGTGCACTGCTTGCCGAAGGTCTCGCTGGGCGGTCCTCGCGGAATCCGCCTCCGGGCGCCGGCTCAGGCTGGCTGAGCAGTATGTCGACGGTCCGGCGAAGAGCTACTCCCCTTCTGCGTCACCCATGGTACGGGACGTGAAAGTTCCGTCGTCCACCTTGCTGTGTCATGAACACGTCATTAGCTTCTTACCGAACGCTCACCCGGCCGCAACGCGGCATCGCCAGCATTCCCCTCGCTCGCGCTCCACCATCCCCACCCCTCAAGGGAGTTCGCATGTCCAAGCCGAAGTTCTACGCGCGTCGACGGCTGAGCATACTCGCGGCCCTCACGGGCCTGATAGCCTCCGTCGCCCTGTTCAACTCCCCGAGCGCCTCCGCCGCCCTCCCCACGCCGGTCAGCGGCGCCACCGCCCGCAGCTACCTCTCCCAGCTGACCGTGGCCACCGAGAACCGCACCGGCTACAACCGCGACCTCTTCCCGACCTGGATCACCATCTCGGGCACCTGCAACACCCGCGAGTGGATCCTCAAGCGGGACGGCTCGAACGTCGTCACCGACTCCGCCTGCGCCGCCGTCAGCGGCAGCTGGTACTCCCCGTACGACGGCGCCACCTGGACCGCCGCCTCCGACCTCGACATCGACCACCTCGTGCCGCTCGCCGAGGCCTGGGACTCCGGCGCGAGCAAGTGGACCACCGCCCAGCGTCAGGCCTTCGCCAACGACGTCACCCGCCCGCAGCTCCTCGCGGTCACCGACAACGTCAACCAGGCCAAGGGCGACCAGGACCCGGCGACCTGGATGCCGTCCCGGACCGCGTACCGCTGCACGTACGTCCGCGCCTGGGTCCAGGTGAAGTACTACTACAACCTCTCGGTCGACTCGGCGGAGAAGAGCGCGCTGCAGAACTACCTGGCGAGCTGCTGATCACCCCACCCCCAGCAGGCCGGCCACAGCGACGGCCCGCCCACGGCCTCCCCGGCCGGGGCGGGCCGTCGCCGCCGTTTCCGGCCCGGCGTCACCGTCGTAGTCGTAGCGGAACGATGGCCGAATGTTGAACTTGCAAGCATGAGTTAGGTACGCCTAACCTTGCCCCTCGTTCGGTATCGCAACCCCCACGACCGACCCGACCGACACCGAAGAGGAGAACTCCCCCCATGTCCGCACGCCTCAACTCCGCCCAGCCCTACGTCATCGGGCTCTTCCGCATCGTCGTCGGCCTGCTGTTCGCCGCACATGGCGCCGCCTCGCTCTTCGGCGTCCTCGGCGGCGCCATGGGGAGCAACGGCGGCACCATCGAGACCGGCACCTGGCCCGGCTGGTACGCGGCCGTGATCCAGCTGGTCGCCGGCGGCCTCGTCCTGCTCGGCCTCGGCACCCGCGCCGCCGCGCTGGTGGCCTCGGGCTCGATGGCGTACGCGTACTTCGACGTCCACCAGCAGGCCGCCCTGTGGCCCATCCAGAACGGCGGCGAGCTGTCGGCCCTGTTCTGCTGGACCTTCTTCCTGCTGGTCTTCACCGGCTCCGGCGCCTTCGGCCTGGACCGGCTCCTCACCCGGCGCACCGCGACGACGCCCGAGCGGGCCTCGGGGCAGAACCCGATAGCCGCCTGACCAGCAGGCATCCGATCCCCCGCGCCGATGCCGTCGTGGCGCCGCCGCCAGATGGCGTGAACACGCTGTGTCGATCGCTCCAGCCCCTCGTGAAACTCCTGTCACACCCCCCGCGTACGCTGTACGGCTGTATCGGGGGAGCAACGGGGAGTCATCGTGTGGGAGAGCGTGGGGTCACTAGCGGCCGGTCCATGGATTTACGCCGTGGTCGCCCTGTCGGTACTGCTCGACGTCTTCGTACCCGTGCTGCCGAGCGGAGTCCTCGTCATCACGGCGGCGACGGCAGCGGCGGCGGGCTCGGGCGCGGCCACGGGCCAGGTCCCGCACGACGTGCCGGACATCCTCGTCCTGATCCTCTCCGCCTCGACCGCCTCGGTCCTCGGTGACCTGGTGGCCTACCGGCTGGCCTGGCGGGGCGGAGAGCGCCTGGACCGCGCCATCGCCCGCTCGCGGCGCCTGACCAACGCGCAGGAACGTCTCGGCGAGGCCCTCTCCCGGGGCGGCGGCGCCCTGGTCGTCCTGGCCCGCTTCGCCCCTGCCGGCCGCTCGGTCGTGTCCTTCTGCGCGGGCGCGGCCCACCGCCGCGCCCGCGACTTCCTCCCCTGGTCCGCCCTGGCCGGCCTCTCCTGGGCCGCCTACAGCGTGGCCCTCGGCTACTTCGGCGCCCGCTGGCTCGGCGCGACCTGGCTGGCCACCGGGGTGTCGGTGGCCGCGCTCTTCGGCGCGGGAGCCGTGGCGGCGTACCTGATGCGCCGACGCCCCGCGACCACGGAGGCGTGAGCGGGGACCACGGACGCTCCGGCCAGGATCTATCCGGCCCTGGCCACGGACTGCTCGGCACCGGCATCAGCACCGGCATCGGCATCGGCACCCCGCACGGCCTGACCCCGCGCCGCCTGCCCCCGTACCTCCAGCCCGCCGAGCAGTTCGGCCGTGGCCTCCGCGACGGCGGCGACGGCCCGTTCGAACACCTCGCGGTTGTGTGCGGCGGGCGCCCGGAACCCCGAGACCTTCCGTACGTACTGCAGCGCGGCCGCGTGGATGTCGTCCTCCGTGGCCTCGGTGGGCAGCACGGGCGGACGCAGCGTCTTGATACTCCGGCACATGCCCCCCAGTCTCACGCACACGGCGCGCCCCTGCGAGGATCCCGCCGAAGGCGGCCACCGAATCCCGGGGCCGACCGACGAGAGGACCACCTCATGACGAGCAAGACGACCGTGGCCGTTCTGGGCCCCGGCGGCATCGGCGGCCTCCTCGCCGCCCTCCTGTCCCGCTCCGGCCACCGCGTGATCTGCCTGGCCCGGGACACCACGGCACACACCCTGCGCACCGGCGGAATCCAGGTCCGGAGCCGCCAGTTCGGCGACTTCACGGCGGCCGTGGAGGCGGACACCGAACTGCGCGAACCCGTCGACGCCTGCCTGATCACCGTCAAGCACACCACCCTGGACGACGCCCTCACCCGCGTACCGGCGGCCGCGCTCGGCGACGCCCTCGTCGTACCGTTCCTGAACGGCATCGAACACCCCGCCACCCTGCGCGCCCGCTACCGGCCCGACCGCGTGGCCCCCGCGGTGATCCGCGTGGCCTCGACCCGAGCCCAGGACGCGCACCGCGGCGACGAGGAGGCCCCGGCCGACACGGCGACTCCCGCTGCGGGCGGACGCGTCGTGATCGAACACGGCAGCCCGTTCGTCGAGATCGACCTGACGGCCGACACCGCTCCCCGCCCCCGCGTCGACGCCCTCGCCGCCGCCCTGTCCGCCGCCGGTACGACGGCCCGCGTGGTCGGGGACGAGACGACGGCACTGTGGGCCAAGATGGCCTTCCTCGCTCCCTTCGCCCTGCTCACCACCCGGTACGGCCTCCCCCTCGGCGAGGCCCGCACCCGCCACCGCGAGGAACTGGAGTCCCTGGTCGCCGAGACCACCGCGGTCAGCCGCGCCTGCGGCGCCCCCGCGGACCCCGCCCAGGCTCTCGCCCGCTACGACGCCTTCCCGCCCGGCGCCAAGTCCTCCATGCAGCACGACGCGGAGGCGGGCCGGCCGCTCGAACTCGACGCCATCGGCGGGGCGTTGCTGCGCGCGGCCCACCGGCACGGCGTACCGGTACCGGTAACGGCCCGCCTGGTACGGGAACTTCACGACGCGGGCCACTGATCCCACTCGGCCCAGCGGCCAACTCCCGCTGGGCCGAAGTCGATTCACCCCCACCAGCCCCCTCCCCACCCTCCTGCGCCTCTTCTGCGTCAGCGGGGCACGGCCGGGGGCTGCGCATGGATAGGCGGCCAGGACGCGGCATGTCAAGTCCCGAATTGCAGGGCCATGACGGGACTCACCGGCTGCGGCGTACTTGAAGCACGAGGTCACGCAGACAGTGACCAACCGGAACCGTCCGGGGCACTCCCGGCGGAACCGATCACCTACCCATGCAGGAGGAGATTCCCATGACTCGTACCTTCAAGCCCCGGCGCCTGGTGGCAGCGGCAACCGTGACGGCCGCGCTGGCGGTGGGCGGCGCGATGATTCCCACCGGCGCGTTCGCCGCCACCCCGCACACCGACATGGCCACCCTCACGACAGCCGGCCACACCGCCTTCGCCCAGGGCGACCACGGCGGAAACGACAGCGGAAACGGTGGCAACAACAGCCACAGCGGCAACAGCGGCGGCAACAGCTGGCACGACAGTGGCAGCGGCAGCCACGGCAGTGACAGCGGCAGCCGCCATGACAGCTCGAGCGACAGCGGCGGCTGGAAGGGCAAGAAGGGAGGATGGGGCGACCACGACGGGAAGCACGGCCAGGGCAAGCATGACCCGGGCAAGCAGGACTGGCCCAAGCCCGCGCCGAAGATGCCCGACCCGATGCCGCAGCCCAACCCGGCGCCGCAGCCCGCCCCGGCGCCGCAGCCCGCCCCGGAGCCGCCGGTCGGCCCGGCACCGCACCCCATCCCGCAGCCCGCCCCGGAGCCCCTCCCGCTGCCCAAGTTCCCGCTGCCGAAGCTCCCCCTCCCTCAGCCCGTCCCGCAGCCCATTCCGCAGCCGGTCCCGCTGCCGAAGCTGCCGATCCCCCTCCCGCAGCCGGTCCCGCAGCCCGTCCCGCTGCCGAAGCTGCCGATCCCGCTCCCGCCGCTGCCGAAGCTGCCCATCCCGCTGCCGCCGCTGCCGCTGCCGATCCCGCTGCCGCCGCTCCCCTTCCCCCTGCCCTTCCCGTTCCCGGGCCTCTGATCTCGAAAGTCCCGAAAATCCCTAAAGCCCCGAAACCCTCGAAAGGGAGGACTCTTCAGCCGGCCACACGGCCGTAGCCGACACCGCCAAGGGCGGGCACTGGTGACCACCAGTGCCCGCCCCTACGCGTACGCCCACTCGTTCGACTGAACCTCGCGACCGAACTCGCCACCCAAAATCGAACAGGCGTAGCATTGCCGCGTGGCGACGACCTATGAATTCCCCAGTGACCTCCTCGCCGGTCAGGAGGAGCTGCATCAGGTCCGGGCCGAGCTGTCGGCCCTGCTCAAGCGGCTGCCCTGGTCGGTCGAGCCCTTGGACGGCTTCAGCGACGACAACGGCTGGCGCAAGGTCGAGCGCCCCGCCTCCCCCGGCTGGACGGCGGACGAACAGGCCGAGGTCGAGAAACTGCGGCGCCGTGAACACGAACTCGCGGTCTTCGTCAGCGGCCACCGCTTCTGGGCCGAGGTCGCCATAGCGGACCGCGTCGAAGCCCGCATGCGGCTGAAGCACGCCCACGAAGAGACCCCGGAGAAGAACTGACACGACCACCGAAGACCCGACGCAAAAAGCCCCCGGCCGCACTCGGCCGGGGGCTTCCCCAGATGTGGGCGCGGACGGTTTCGAACCGCCGACATCCTGCTTGTAAGGCAGGCGCTCTACCACTGAGCTACGCACCCTGAACCCTGAGCCACGTGCCCAAGGACGAGTCGACAGCCTACATTGCCCGGGGCGGTGCACCGCAAACCTGTTCCTCCCGGGGATGACGCGCATCCCGATCATGCCGGGCCCACTGCTCGGAGAGGCTCGGAGCGGAAAGTGACGGTGCGCACGGCGAACTGACCGACCCGTGTGTTCGTCTTCAACGAGTGGGAGAATATGACCCCCAGGGCGAACCACAGCACGGGAGAGGGATGTGACGGCGACACCGGGCACGCCACCTTCGCAGCCGTACCCGCCGTCGACCGCATGGGCCCGACACCGGCGCGGGCCTTCGCCGTTGCGCGACACCCTGACCGTGATGGGTCTGCCGCTGCTGGCGCTCCTGGCGCTGCCCGCCGCGTTCGCGGGTGGCGGCACCCGGCGCTGGTTCGGCGGGCGGGCGGAGAGCCAGCGGGCGGAGGCGCAGGCCGCGAAGGACGCGGCAGCGGCAGCGTTCTACGAACTCGACACCGCCCAGCGGGACCTGAGGATCTCCGTCGAGACCATCACGGCTGTCGACGACTCCCCCGCCGCCCGGCGCGCGGTCTCCGACTTCGAGGCGCTGGGCCGGCGCATCGACGAGGCCAGCCAGCGGTACATCCAGGCCGTCGACGCCCATGACCTCGACCGGGACGACCTGGAGGCCGCGACGGCGGTGCGGGCGCGCGGGGAGCTGACGGCCGCCAAGGACGAACTGGTTCGGGTCAAGCAGGAGCTGGACCGTTTCGGCACCTCGCTCGGTCCGCTGCTGGGCAAGGCAGAGACCCAGCTGGCGCGGCTCGCCCCCGCCGTGGAGCGGGCCCGGCAGGCGCTGCTGGGTGCGAGCAACGCCCTGGACGCCGTACGCGCGAAGAACCTGCGGGCCGACGACCTCGCCGCCCGGCTCGCCGCGCTCTCCCCCGAGCTGACGAAGCTGAACCAGGGGGCCGGGCAGCACGGGGTGGCGCAGACGCTGGAGCGGGCCGAGCGGGTGCAGCGGGAGGCGGCGGCGATCCTGGCGGAGGCCGAGCGGCTGCCGCAGAGGGCCGCCGAGATCGATCACCGGCTGGTCAGCCTGCGGACCCGTGCCCAGGCGCTGACCACGCGGGCCGGGCAGGTCGACCCGGTGCTGAGCGAGCTGCGGCGGCGGTTCGCGGCCGCCTGCTGGCAGGACCTGCAGCACGTGCCGGAGCAGGCGGGGGAGAACGTGCGGCAGGCCGAGCTGAAGCTGCGCGAGGCGCAGTCCGCGCGGGACGCCCAGCGCTGGGCGGACGCGACCTCGCTGCTGTCGACGGTACGGGCCCTGCTGAACACCACCGACGAGGCCGTGTCCGCCGCCGGTGACCGGCTGACCAGGCTGAACGCCGTCCAGAAGGATCCGCAGGCGGAGATCCAGCGGACCCGGTTCGCGATCCGGGACGCCCAGCGGCTGGCCATGACGGGCCGTACGACGCCGGATCCGCGGCATGCTCGGCCGCTGGACGACGCGGTGGCCCGGCTGGAGCGGGCGATCGGCTCGCTGGAGGGTGGCCGGCACCCCGACTACTGGCACTTCCTGACCGAGACGGAGGCGGTGCGGCAGACGGTGGCCCGGGTGGTCACGCAGATCCGCGAGGAGCGCGGGGGCGGCGCGGGCCACTGAGCGGTGTCGCGGGGGCGGCATGGGCCACTGCTGAGCGGTGTCGGGGGCGGCATGGGGCACTGAAGCGGTGTGCGGTGGCGGCACGGGGTGCTGAGCGGTGTGTGGTGGCGGTCTGGGGCGGGCAGGCGGATATTGAGTCAATGGACGGATGGCCTCCGCTAGCGCCCGAGGGAGGCGGCCATGGCCACACACGCAGTGCACGAGCGACCCACCCGGCGGCGGATCCGGTTCGACGAGCACCTGCCCGTCGACCACCGCCTGAACACGATCTACCGGATCGGTGCGGGCCTGATCGGCCTGTTTCTGCTGGTCTTCGGCATCCTCGGTGTGATCCACCACATCGGGTTCTTCGACACCGGCGGTGACACCGTCACGGGTCTGAACACCAACGGCACGCTGAGTGTGCTGTCGATCTGCGTCGGTCTGCTCCTCTTCGTGGGCATGGTGATCGGCGGCAACTTCGCGTCCACGCTGAACATGACGTTGGGGGTGCTGTTCATCCTGAGCGGCTTCCTGAACCTCGGCCTGCTGGACACCCCCCACAACTTCCTCGCGTTCAAGATCCAGAACGTGCTGTTCAGCTTCGTGATCGGCATCGCGCTGATGACGTTCGGGATGTACGGCCGGGTCGGCTCGGCCTTGCCGCACGACAACCCGTACTGGAGGGCCCGGCACCCTGATGCGGTCACGCCGGAGAAGCCGGAGGGGAAGCAGATCCCGTCCGGCGGGTCCGGCGGTTAACCTGGGCGCATGCCTCGCTACGAGTACCGCTGCCGGACCTGCGGCGACACCTTCGAACTGAGCCGCCCCATGGCGGAGTCCGCCGCCCCCGCGGCCTGCCCCGCGGGCCACGACGACACCGTCAAGCTGCTCTCGACGGTCGCCGTGGGCGGCACGTCCGCGGCACCGTCCCCGGCGCCCCGGGCGGGCGGGGGCGGAGGCGGCGGTTGCTGCGGCGGAGGCTGCTGCGGCTAAGGCTGCCGCGGCTGATCAACAGGCGTTGGCCTACACATGTAGGCCAACGTTCGCTTGCCCACGCTTGTTGGCCTACGCCCCACGCGCCGCCCTCAGGAACTCGCGTGTGATGCGTTCCCCGGCCAGCACTCCCCGCTCCGCCACGGCCGAGATCGCCGGTGCGGTCCAGTCGGTGTCGGCCAGTTCGCCGTGGCCGGGGCGCCAGCCGCGGTCGGCGGCGAGGAGCAGGTCGGCGTCCAGGAGGGAGTCCCCGGCCGCCAGGGTCAGCTCCGCGCCGGTGCGGCGGGCGACCTCGCGGACGGCGGCGCTCTTGGTGAGGGGCTTGGGGACGGCGTAGATCTTCCGGCCCTGGAGCGAGACCGTCCAGCCCCGGTTCTCCGCCCACACCGCCAGCTCCTTCACCCACTCCTCGGGCAGCAGCTCGCGCTCGACGACCAGGTAGGCGAACAGGTCCTCGGCGACCCGGTGCTTGCGTACCCAGACCGGATCGGCGGACCTCAGCAGGTGTTCGCGGATCTCCTCCAGCGGCGCGCACTCGTCGGCGAGCCGCGCCAGCACCGCCGCGTGCCAGTCCTGGTCCGTGACCCCGTCGACCAGCAGATGGCCGCCGTTGGCGCAGATCGCGTAGGCCGGCTGCGGGCCGGGCAGGTTGATGCGCTGGTACTGCTTTCGGGTGCGGGTCGTGGTCGGCACGAAGACGGCGGTGTCGCCGAGGTCGGTCAGCAGCTGGGCCGCCGTCTCGGTCATGTACGACAGCGGCCTGCTCTCGTGGACCTCCACGCACAGCAGCCGGGGCGCCCGCGCGTCCGGCATGGTCAGGGCCAGGGCGGCCGAGGAGTAGATCAGCGTGCGGTCGAGGTCGCTCGCCACCAGCACCGGCATCAGACGTTCACCGCCTTGCCGTCGGCGCCCGTGGCGCCCCGCGTGTACTTGGGGTGGATCAGCCCCACGCAGGTGTACGGCAGTTCGCCGACCTCCTCCACCGGGACTCCTCTCTGCTCGGCCAGCAGGCGTACGTGGTCCAGGTCGGCGCCCGCGCCGGCCTTGGCCAGGATCTTCCAGGGCACCCGGCGCAGCAGCACCCGGGTGGTCTCGCCGACTCCGGGCTTGACGAGGTTGACGTCGTGGATGCCGTACTCCTCGCTGATCCGCTCGACGGCCCGCCAGCCCTCCCAGGTCGGGGCGCGGTCCTCGGCCATCAGGTCCTTGACCGCCGCTGCGACGCCCTCGACGACCTCCGGGAAGCGGGCGGAGACGGCGTCGAGGAAGGCGACGGAGACGTCGGCGCCGGCGAGTTCGCGGTAGAACTTCGCGCCGTGGAAGTCGTCCGGGCCGACCAGGTCGGCGCGCAGGACGGTGCGCGAGATGAGGCCGGACACGGTCGAGTTGAGGCAGGCGGAGGGTATGAGGAAGTCCTCGCGGGTGCCGTAGGTGCGCACGCAGGAGCCCGGGTCGGCGAGTACGGCGATCTCGGGGTCGAAGCCGGTGATGCCCTCCCGCTCCTCGAACTCCTCGATGGCCTGGGCGAGTTCGCGGGTGATGGCGCCCTTGCCGGTCCAGCCGTCGACGAAGACGACGTCCCGGGGGTCGTGGTGGGCGGCGAGCCAGCGCAGCGCGTTGGCGTCGATGCCGCGGCCGCGGACGATGGAGACGGCGTAGTGCGGGAGCTGGAGGCCGTAGCGGTGCTGGGCCCAGCGGCGCATGAGCACGCCGACCGGGGTGCCGGCGCGGGCGAGGGAGACCAGGACCGGGCGGGGGGAGCGCTCGGCGATCACCGTTTCGGTGACCACGCCGACGGCCTGGGCGATCCGGGCGGCCGAGGTGTCCAGGGCGGCGTGGAAGAGCTGCTGGTACTGCTCGCTCGGCTGGTACTCCACCGGCAGCGACTCGGCGTAGTGCGCGCCGCCGCTCTGGATGGCCTCCTCGCGCTCCTCGGTCGGCGCTTCCAGGGTGACGTCCGAGAGGTCCTGGAGCAGCCAGCCGACCTCCTCGGGCGCGTACGAGGAGAAGGCGGGGCCGCGGAGGGGCTCGGGCAGCATGGCCGGCCTTTCGGGAGAGGTGCGGGGCGCGGGGGTGTAGGACGGGAGGACCGCCAGCAGGACGTGCGGGACGTGGGCCGCGAGGCGGGCCAGCAGGCCGTCGGGCGTGTGCAGGCGGGGGGTGTCGGCGACGGAGTCGACGACGGCGACGACGGCGTCGAAGCCGGCGCCCGCGACGTTGTAGGCGTAGCGCGGGCCGGGGCCGTCGGCGGGGTCGTCGTGGGCGGGGAAGGCGAGGCGGGTGCGTATCGCGTAGCCGGGGTCGTCGACGGCGAGGACGGGTGAGCGGGTGGTGGTGGAGAAGCGCACCTCGGCGGGGACGATCTGTTCCAGCTCGCGGGCGATGCGCAGCGGGGCGTACATCAGCTCCTCGAAGCCGAGCACGAGCACCCGCCGGGCGTCGGCGGGCAGCGCTTCGGCGACCCGGGCGGCCATGGCGGGCAGCACGGCCTCCAGCCGGGCGCGGTGGGCCGGGGTGAAGCCGTGCCGGCCGCCGTCGGGCAGCCCGCGGGGCCACCGCAGGTCGACGTGGGTGACGTGGGTGGCGTGAGTGACGTGGTCGTACGGCGCCTCGTACGACCCCTCGGGGTCCGCGCCCTCACCGGACGCGGACGTGCCGGTTTCGTACGCGGCGACCAGTTGCTGCCCCTTCTCCAGTACGCCCTCCGGCAGGCGTACGGTCCCGGAGGCGGCCGCGACCAGGTCCACTCGGGCGCCGATCTCCGTGGCGAATCGTTCCAGCCGGGCGGAGTCCTCGGCGGAGCGCATGTCGACCAGGGCGACCACGACATACCGCCCGCGTGGATAGCGTTCGTGCAGGTCACGAATGGTGTTGAGGACCGTGTTGCCGGTGGAGAACTCGTCGTCGACCAGGACCAGCGGGCCGTCGCCGGCCAGCAGGGCGGGGTCCTCGGGGAGCAGCAGGTGGGAGGTGGCGTGGGAGTGGGACTCCTCGAATCCGCCCGCGGGGGCGATCCCGGGCACGGGGCGGCGGGTGGAGTGCAGGTACGGGGCGTGGCCGAGGCCGTCGGCGACCGCGTGGCCGAGGCCGGTGGCGGTCTCCGCGTAGCCGAGGACGACGGCCGAGGCCGCGTCGGTCTCGCCGAGCAGCTCGCGGACCCGGCGGCCGAGCCGGAATCCGTGGCCGTAGACCACGGACGGCGACTGCGGGACGTGCTTGCCGAGCACGTGGGAGACGAGCAGGTGGGCCCGCTTGGGGTTGCGGCGCAGCGCGAGCCCGAGCAGGGCCGTCAGGCCGTCGTCACCCTCCAGTTCGACCCCGAGCCGCTCGGCGACCCAGGTGCCGGACCAGACCCCGTCGTTCACTGCGTTGTTCATGCGTTCCTTGGGTTGGGTGGTCAACCGGGTATTCCGGCGGCGAGCAGCTCCACGAAGCCGATGTCCTCGTTGGCGACACCGAAGACCTCGGCGCGCAGCAGGGTGCGCTCCGCCCAGGCGCGGTGGGGTTTCACTTCGTTCATCTTGTTCGTGTAGGCGGACCTGAGTACACCCCCGCCGCCGCGTTCCGGCCGCAGGATGTCCTGGGCGTCGCTGAACTCTTCGTGACTGACCACGGACAGCGCGTGCACGGGGAGGACGTGGGAGGGGTGGATGCAGGTCTTGCCGAGCAGGCCGTTGGCCTGGTCGAGGGAGATCTCCCGCAGCAGCCCGTCCATGGCGTGCTCGATCAGCTTCTCGCGCAGTTCGACGGCCTGCACCTCCAGGAAGGGGCTCTGCCGCAGTTGTGGCTTGAACATGCGCTCCGGGACGCGGAAGTACTCCCAGACGGGGCCGGTCACGGTGAAGCCGGTGCCGTCGGCGCGGGCGAGCATGTTGACGACGTCGGCGATCACGGAGGCGACGATCTGGACGTCGTAGGCGGTCATGTCGGGGGCGCGGCGCAGCCCGTAGGAGGAGCAGAAGTCGGTGACGCCGAGGCGCAGGGCGAGCACGCGGTCGCGGAACTTGTTGACGGCGCGGAGGATGCCCTCCAGGGCGTCCACGCGGGACTCGCGGTAGAGCAGCTCGGGCGATTCGAGGACGGGCATGGCGAACAGCCGTCTGCCGCTGGCGGCCTCGGCGGCGCAGAGCGCCTCCAGGAAGGGGATGCCGCGTTCCTCGGTGAACTTGGGCAGGACGAAGCCGGACAGCAGCCGTACGGAGGGGCCGAGGCGCCGGACGAGGTCGGGGATCTGCTCGGGCGTGCGCACCCGGATGAACAGCAGGGGCGGCTCGGCTCCCGGGCGGGAGTGGAGGTCGGCGAAGTGGCGGACGAGGTTCTCCTCGCCGGCGGTGACGTCGGCGTCGTCGATGGAGTCCTCCAGGCACAGCACCATCGACACCACGCCGCCCGCCGCCTGTTTGAGCACGTCGTCGGCGAGCCGCGGCCGGGTGGCCGGGCTGTACAGGGTGGCGCCCAGGGCCGCGGAGAGCAGGCGGGCCGGGGAGTCGGCGGTGAACGTGCACGGCTCCTGGTGGAAGAGACGCTCTCGCACGTCGGGGGCGATGTGCCCGAAATGACGCATAGGACTCCCTCACGGTGCTTGCCGTGTCTATGAGTTCGGTAAAGGGTGGCCGGTAATAGTACGTAGGGACCTGTGTCGAGGGTTCCCTGCGGGCATGAATTTCGGGTAACTCGCCCGTGTAGACGGGAACACCCCCCGCGTTGTCGTGGCCAGGACGGAGAAGGCAGGATGACCGCATGACGCACGCGATGCTGAAGGGGTCGAACGTCCCGCTCGAGGCCACCACGGTCCGTGCCGTGCTGTGCTGGACTCCCGGGCAGGGGGTCCCGGACGTGGACGCGTCGGCGCTGCTGGTGGGCTCCGACGGCCGGGTGCGCTCCGACGAGGACTTCGTCTTCTACAACCAGCCCCGGCATCCCTCGGGGAAGGTGTGGCGGCTGGGCAAGAAGCGGGTCACCGAGGGTCTGACCGACACGATCCAGTCGGACCTGGCGGGGGTCGAGCCGGCCGTCGACCGCATTCTGCTGGTGGCCTCCGCGGACGGTGTCTCCTTCGACCGTGTCCCGGCGCTGTGCATCTCGCTGTACGACGCGGCGCTCGCGGACGCCGAGCCGCTGGCCCGGTTCGAGATCAAGCCGGAGACCGGCGCGGAGACGGCGCTGATCTGCGGTGAGCTGTACCGGCGCGGGGAGGGCTGGAAGTTCCGTGCCCTGGGCGAGGGCTACTCGAACGGGCTGAAGGGCCTGGCCACGGACTACGGGATCTCGGTGGACGAGTCGGAGGCCGAGGAGGAGCCCCGCCGCCCCGAGTCCGTGTCCCTGCCGCTTCCGCCGGAGCAGCCGACGTCGGTCCCGGCCCAGCCGGCATACGGCTACCCGCAGCCGGCGTCCGCGCAGCCCGCGTACGGCTATCCCCAGCCGGTGAGCCGGCCGGCCCCGGGCTACCCCCAGTCCCAGCCCGCCCTGGCGGCCCCGCTGGACCCGAACTTCCGTCTGCCGCCCCAGGGTCCGCAGTTCATCGGCCGCTGACACCGGCCGGCCCGGGGGCGCCTACTTGTCCACCTTCGACTTGTAGCCCCGCCCCCATGTCAGGCCCCACCCGTACAACCGGTCCAGCTCGCCCTGGAAGCCGTAGACGAACTTCACCTCGCGCCGGACGACCAGCTCCCCCTTGACGTTCTCGATCAGCACGACGGCGCACGAGCGGGCCTGGGGGTGCCGTTCGTCGAGGCCTATCTCGATGCGGGGGCCGTTGCTCGGGTAGAGCGTCACCATGGCGTGCGTGCGGTCGAAGGCGGGCGTCTGGTCGTAGATGTAGACGAACACCAGCAGCCGCTTGATGGCGTCGCGGTGGTCGAGGTTGACGTACATCGTCTCGCCGGACGCCGATCCGAACCGGTCGTCGCCGCTGAGCTTGATGTACGGCGGTGAGTTGACGTCGCCCAGATAGCCGCCGAGGGGCTGGACGACTCCCTTGGTGCCGTCGGTCAGTTCGTACAGGCAGCCGAGGTCGAGGTCGACGTTGACCATGCTCTGGCCGTGTCCGAGGACCTCCGGCGGCTTGAGGGCCTTGAAGGGGTGCCGCAGGAGGCTGGTGCGCTGGTTGCCGTCGAAGTCGGAGGTGCGCATGCGCCAGGTGAGGTTGATGCGCAGATGGCCGGTGGCCGCGTCCTGTTTGGTGAGGGACACCTGCTGGTGCCGCCGGGTCAGTTCGATCGCGTTGCTGCCGGCGCTGCCCGAGTCGAACTCGGCGCGCCCTCCGCGCAGCCCGTCGAAGAATCCCATTCCCGCCCCCAGATGCTCGTCATCACGCCGTCGGGGCGGCCGACCACGTCGGCCGCCCCGAACAGAGCGTTCCTCGTCGCGCGGGGCGCCACACCCCGTCACGCCCCTGATCCTGCCCCTAGGGGCCTTTCAGGGTGTGGGTTCCGGTGTCAGACGCCGGACGAGATCTCAGCCTTCTCGTCCGAGTCCGCTTTTCCCTCGGTGGCCGACAGCGCGCGGTTGCGGCGGACGGAGGACCAGAAGGACCAGGCGATCAGGACGACGCCGACGAGGCCGGTGATGACCTCGTTGATCTCGTACTGGATGGTGACCATGAGGAGCACGGCCAGGGCGCCGATCGCGTAGTGGGCGCCATGCTCCAGGTAGACGTAGTCGTCGAGGGTGCCCTGGCGGACCAGGTAGACGGTCAGGGACCGGACGTACATGGCGCCGATGCCGAGGCCCAGCGCCATCAGGACGATGTCGTTGGTGATGGCGAAGGCGCCGATCACGCCGTCGAAGGAGAAGGACGCGTCCAGGACCTCCAGGTAGAGGAACATGAAGAACGCGGCCTGTCCGGCGAGGACGATCGCCGAGCGGGGCTTGCCGGAGCGGGCGGCCTCTTCCTCCTCCTCGTGCTCGCGCTCCTCCTCTTCCTCGAGTTTGTCCTCGAAGTAGCCGGAGAGACCGCCGACGATCATGTACGTGATCAGGCCGGCGATGCCGGCGATCAGGACCGTCTGGGCCTTGTCGGCATGGGCGCCGCCGTGCTGGTGGGCGTGGGTGGCGAAGGTGAAGGAGGTGATGAGCAGGACGATCAGGGAGATGCAGACCGACAGCATGTCGACCTTGCCGAGCTTGGCCAGGGGCCGCTCGATCCAGCGCAGCCACTGGATGTCCCGGTCCTCGAAGATGAAGTCGAGGAAGATCATCAGCAGGAACATGCCACCGAAGGCCGCGATCGCCGGGTGGGCGTCGGTGACCAGCTGCTGGTAGCGGTCCTTGTTGTTGAGGGCGAGGTCGACGGCCTCGATCGGGCCCATCTTGGCGCTGATCGCGACGATGACGACGGGGAAGACCAGTCGCATGCCGAAGACCGCGATGAGTACGCCGACCGTGAGGAAGATCTTCTGCCAGAAGGCATTCATCTTCTTCAGGATTCCGGCGTTGACCACCGCGTTGTCGAACGACAGCGAGATCTCGAGGATGGAAAGGATCGCCACGATGCCGAAGGCCTTCCACCCCCCGTAGAAGACCGCCGCGACCAGACCGATCGCGGTGACCGCG
The DNA here is from genome assembly GCF_040643735.1 of Streptomyces sp. NPDC047085. Lineage (NCBI taxonomy): Bacteria > Bacillati > Actinomycetota > Actinomycetes > Kitasatosporales > Streptomycetaceae > Streptomyces > Streptomyces sp. NPDC047085. The sequence goes on along the minus strand of NZ_JBEYUW010000001.1, from coordinate 622,112 downwards.
AACGACCAGCCGAAGGTTTTCAGAAGCACTGGCTACCCCATCGTGTGTGTACGGGTCTCCCCCGCGCCGTACTCGGCTTTGCTAAACGTTGACCACGAGTGTAGGCGGCACCCTGGCGACGGTGGAGCCGAGGGCGACCTCCGGCACAAAACCACAGGTCGCGGCACAGGCCTGATCCGGTTTTACGAGACGTTGACCCCGAAGTCCAGGGCGATGCCCCGCAGGCCCGAGGCGTAGCCCTGGCCCACGGCCCGGAACTTCCATTCGCCCTGGTAGCGGTAGAGCTCGCCGAAGATCATGGCCGTTTCGCTGCTGGCGTCCTCGCTGAGGTCGTAGCGGGCGAGTTCCTGGCCGTCGGCCTGGTTGACGACGCGGATGAAGGCGTTGGAGACCTGGCCGAAGGTCTGGCCGCGCTCGTCGGCCATGTGGATCGACACGGGGAAGATGATCTTCTCGCAGTGGAGCGGGACCTTGGTCAGGTCCACCAGGATCGACTCGTCGTCGCCCTCGCCCTCACCGGTGAGGTTGTCGCCGGTGTGCTCGACCGACCCGTCGGGGCTCTTGAGCTGGTTGTAGAACACGAACCACTCGTCGCCCAGGACCCGGTTCCCGGCGCCGCACAGCAGGGCGCTGGCGTCCAGATCGAAGGGGGCGCCGGTGGTCGAGCGCGCGTCCCAGCCGAGCCCGATCATGACGTTGGTGAGGTTCGGTGCGGCCTTCGAGAGGGAGACATTGCCCCCCTTGGCGAGCGTGACGCCCATGATGCTGGTCCTCCCCTAGTGCTGCTTCCCTGGTTGTCCTGCGCGTCCGGCGCCGCCCCTAAACGAGGCGGCGCCGGACGGACTCTGTGCGGTCCTCGGTGTCGGACGTCTGTCAGATGTCAGACGTTGACGCCGAAGTCCTGGGCGATGCCCCGCAGGCCCGAGGCGTAGCCCTGGCCGATGGCGCGGAACTTCCACTCCGCGCCGTGCCGGTACAGCTCACCGAAGACCATGGCGGTCTCGGTGGAGGCGTCCTCGCTCAGGTCGTAGCGGGCGATCTCCTGCCCGCCCGCCTGGTTGACGACGCGGATGAACGCGTTGCGGACCTGACCGAAGGACTGCTGGCGGTTCTCGGCGTCGTAGATCGACACCGGGAAGACGATCTTCTCGACGTCGGCCGGGACGCCGGCCAGGTTGACCTTGATCTGCTCGTCGTCGCCCTCGCCCTCACCGGTGAGGTTGTCACCGGTGTGCTCGACCGAGCCGTCGGGGCTCTTGAGGTTGTTGAAGAAGACGAAGTGCTGGTCGCTCGCGACCTTGCCGGAGTTGTTCAGCAGCAGCGCGCTGGCGTCGAGGTCGAAGTCGGTGCCGGTCGTGGTGCGCACGTCCCACCCCAGACCGACGATGACGGCGGTCAGGCCGGGGGCCTCCTTCGTCAGCGATACGTTGCCGCCCTTGCTGAGGCTGACTCCCACGAGTCCTCCATGTGGTGTCCGGGGGCGGGAAGCCCCGTCGTGCTTCGGATATGGGATCAACGTGCCGATCCTAGTGACGGGTTCCCGCGCCCCGCAGACCCCGGCCCCGAAGGATCACAGGTGTCGGGGCGCGGACCGGCTCACAGGGTGTCGAGCGCCTTCACGTACTCGTTCAGGTCACGGGCGTCCGGCAGGCCGTTGACGACGGTCCACCGCACGACGCCCTCCTTGTCGATGATGAAGGTGCCCCGGACGGCACAGCCCTTGTCCTCGTCGAAGACGCCGTAGGCGCGCGAGACGTTGCCGTGCGGCCAGAAGTCGCTGAGCAGGGGGTACTCCAGCGCCTCCTGCTCGGCGAAGACGCGCAGGGTGTGGATGGAGTCGTTGGAGACGGCGAGCAGCTGGGTGTCGCGGTCCGAGAACTGCGGCAGGTTGTCGCGCAGCTCGCACAGCTCGCCGGTGCACACGCCGGTGAAGGCGAAGGGGTAGAAGAGCAGGACCACGTTCTTCTCGCCGCGGAAGTCGGAGAGCTTCACGCTGCGGCCGTGGTTGTCCTTGAGTTCGAAGTCGGGCGCCTTGTCGCCGACCTGGATTGCCATCGGAGTGCATCCCTTCGGTGGGGCTGTTCGGGTGAGAGCACAGCACACGCTCGGAACCACCCTACGCAGCGATCACCGGGGCCCGTGTGGCGGCCGGGCTGGGTTTTCGGCCCAGCCCGGCGCGATCGGCCTGTCGTGGCCCGGGGTCACCGGTGAAGGATCACCGGTGAGGGGTCACCGCTTGGACTTGGCCGCCTTCGGCGTCGCCAGCCGGCTTCCGCTCCAGTCCTTGCCGACGCTGACGCTCTTGGACGCGGTCAGGCCGGCGGTCGTCGCGGCTTCCGAGATGTCGCTCGGCTCCACGTACCCCGCACGGCCGGTCTTCGGCGTGAGGAGCAGGATGGCGCTGCCCTCTTCGATGTACGTGGTGGCATCCACCAGCGCATCCGTGAGGTCTCCGTCGTCGTCACGGAACCACAGCACAACGGCGTCGGCCACGTCGTCGTAGTCCTCGTCCATGAGGTCGCTCTCGATGACTTCCTCAATGGCCTCGCGGAGCTCCTGATCGACGTCGTCGTCGTAGCCGATCTCCTGGACCACCTGCCCGGGCTGGAACCCCAGCCTGGCGGCAGGGTTCGTCCGCTCCTCCGCGTGGTCCGCGGTCGCGCTCACGGGTTGCCTCCTGATCATGTCTTGGTGAATATCTCAGCCACGCGCGTGCGCGAAGCATTGGCCGTAGTCCACACGGGCGGGACGGATCGCGCAAGTACCCGGCCGTCCGGACCGCCGAAACGGTGACGATCCCGGCCGTGTCGTCGCAACTCCTGGCACCGTATCCCGATTCACGAGGAACCACATCATCCCGATGTGCCCGGTTTGCCCGATTCGGAATCATCCTCCGTTACGCAGCTCGAACAACTTTGCCATGCCCGTCACACCCCGGGCGTATCGTTGCGTTTTGACCGGGGGACAGCGCAGATGGAGATGACGTACGCCGCCCCGAGGTACACGATGGGGAGCGGCGCAGGCACAAGCAGTAGGCATGGGTGAAACAGCGGCCCTCTGAGGCCCTCTGACAGGTAAGGATCAGCGTGGCTTCCGGATCCGATCGCAACCCGATCATCATTGGCGGCCTTCCGAGTCAGGTTCCTGACTTCGACCCCGAAGAGACCAAGGAGTGGCTCGACTCCCTCGACGCCGCCGTGGACGAGCGCGGCCGGGAGCGGGCCCGCTACCTCATGCTGCGGCTGATCGAGCGGGCCCGCGAGAAGCGCGTGGCCGTGCCCGAGATGCGCAGCACGGACTACGTCAACACGATCCCCACCCGGGCCGAGCCGTTCTTCCCCGGCAACGAGGAGATCGAGCGCAAGATCCTCAACGCGACCCGCTGGAACGCGGCCGTGATGGTCTCGCGCGCGCAGCGCCCGGGCATCGGCGTCGGCGGCCACATCGCCACCTTCGCCTCCTCCGCCTCCCTGTACGACGTGGGCTTCAACCACTTCTTCCGGGGCAAGGACGAGGGCGACGGCGGCGACCAGGTCTTCTTCCAGGGACACGCCTCCCCGGGCATCTACGCGCGCGCGTACATGCTCGACCGCCTCACCGAGGACCAGCTGGACGGCTTCCGGCAGGAGAAGTCGAAGTACCCGAACGGGCTGTCCAGCTACCCGCATCCGCGTTCGATGCCGGACTTCTGGGAGTTCCCGACCGTCTCCATGGGCCTCGGCCCGCTCGGCGCGATCTTCCAGGCGCGGATGAACCGCTACATGGAGGCGCGCGGCATCGCCGACACCTCCAAGTCGCACGTGTGGGCGTTCCTCGGCGACGGCGAGATGGACGAGCCGGAGTCGCTCGGCCAGCTGACCCTCGCCGCGCGCGAGGGCCTGGACAACCTGACCTTCGTCGTCAACTGCAACCTGCAGCGCCTGGACGGCCCGGTGCGCGGCAACGGCAAGATCATCCAGGAGCTGGAGTCGGTCTTCCGGGGCGCCGGCTGGAACGTGATCAAGCTGATCTGGGACCGCACCTGGGACCCGCTGCTGGCGCAGGACCGGGACGGCATCCTGGTCAACAAGATGAACATCACGCCGGACGGCCAGTTCCAGACGTACGCCACCGAGTCCGGCGACTACATCCGCCGGCACTTCTTCGGCGACGACCACCGGCTGCGCGCGATGGTCGAGAACATGACCGACGACCAGATCCTGCACCTGGGCCGCGGCGGACACGACCACCGCAAGATCTACGCGGCCTTCAAGGCCGCCGTCGAGCACAAGGGCCAGCCCACGGTCATCCTGGCGAAGACGATCAAGGGCTGGACGCTGGGCCCCAACTTCGAGGGCCGCAACGCCACGCACCAGATGAAGAAGCTGACGGTCGACGACCTCAAGCGCTTCCGCGACCGCCTGCACCTGCCGATCTCCGACAAGGAGCTGGAGTCCGGCCCGCCGCCGTACTACCACCCGGGCCGGGACTCGGAGGAGATCCAGTACATGCACGACCGGCGCAAGTCGCACGGCGGGTACGTCCCGACGCGCGTCGTGCGCTCCAAGCCGCTCGCGCTGCCGGACGACAAGACGTACGCGACCGTGAAGAAGGGGACGGGTCAGCAGTCCATCGCGACGACGATGGCCTTCGTGCGCCTCCTCAAGGACCTCATGCGGGACAAGGAGATCGGCCGGCGGTTCGTGCTGATCGCGCCGGACGAGTACCGCACGTTCGGCATGGACTCCTTCTTCCCGAGCGCGAAGATCTACAACCCGCTCGGTCAGCAGTACGAGTCGGTGGACCGGGACCTGCTCCTGGCCTACAAGGAGTCGCCGACCGGCCAGATGCTGCACGACGGCATCTCGGAGGCGGGCTGCACGGCCTCGCTGATCGCGGCCGGCTCGGCGTACGCCACGCACGGCGAGCCGCTGATCCCGGTGTACGTCTTCTACTCGATGTTCGGATTCCAGCGCACGGGTGACCAGTTCTGGCAGATGGCCGACCAGCTGGCGCGCGGTTTCGTGCTGGGCGCGACGGCCGGTCGTACGACGCTGACCGGTGAGGGCCTCCAGCACGCGGACGGCCACTCGCAGCTGCTCGCCTCGACCAACCCGGCGTGCGTGGCCTACGACCCGGCGTACGCGTACGAGATCGCGCACATCGTCCAGGACGGTCTGCGCCGCATGTACGGCAGCGACGCGGAGCACCCGCACGGCGAGGACGTCTTCTACTACCTCACCGTCTACAACGAGCCCATCCAGCACCCGGCCGAGCCGGAGAACGTGGACGTCGAGGGCATCCTCAAGGGCGTCCACAAGCTCAGCGAGGGCACCGGCGGCACGGTCCCGGCGCAGATCATGGCGTCCGGTGTCGCGGTGCCTTGGGCGCTGGAGGCGCAGAAGATCCTCGCCGAGGAGTGGAACGTCAAGGCCGACGTCTGGTCCGCGACCTCCTGGAACGAGCTGCGCCGCGAGGCCGTGGCCTGCGAGGAGCACAACCTGCTGCATCCGGAGGAGGAGCAGCGCGTGCCGTACGTGACGCAGAAGCTGAGCGGGTCCGAGGGGCCGTTCGTGGCGGTGTCCGACTGGATGCGGTCGGTTCCGGACCAGATCGCCCGGTGGGTGCCGGGGTCGTACCAGTCGCTGGGCGCGGACGGGTTCGGCTTCGCGGACACCCGGGGTGCGGCGCGGCGGTTCTTCCACATCGACGCGCAGTCCATCGTGGTCGCGGTGCTGACCGAGCTGGCGAAGGAGGGCAAGGTCGACCGGTCCGTGCTGAAGCAGGCCATCGACCGGTACCAGCTGCTGGACGTCTCGGCGGCGCATCCGGGGGCGGCGGGCGGCGACGCGTAGCGCTGCGCGGCTTCAGCGGCTGCTGAGCTGCAGTGGAACTGGTGAGGGCGGTGGAGCTCGAGTCTCCACCGCCCTTGCATGTTCTTTACGATCGGGGCATGGAGGAACAAACGGCGCAAGCCCGGTGGGAGCAGCGCAGCCAACGGCCCCTGCTGGCGCTGGCGGTGGCCTTCGCCGTCGCGTACGCCGTGCCGATCGTGGACAGTTCGACGGGCCCTTCCGTCACGGCCTGGTGCACGGTGGTGGAGTGGGTGGTGTGGGCGGCGTTCGCCGTGGACTACCTCGTGCGGCTGGTTCTCGCGCCGCTGCGCCGGGAGTTCGTACGGACGCACTGGCTGGACCTGTGCGCGGTGGTGCTGCCGGTGTTGCAGCCGCTGCGACTGCTGCGGCTGGTGTCGACGCTGCTGCTGGTGGGGCGGCGGGCGCGGATGGCTCCGCAGATCCGGCTGACCACGTATGTGGTGGGGTCCGTGATCGGGCTGCTGATGTTCGGGTCGCTGGCGGTGCTGTCGGTGGAGCGGGAGTCGCCGGACGGGAACATCCGGACGCTGGGTGACGCGGTGTGGTGGTCGTTCACGACGATGACGACCGTGGGGTACGGGGATCATGCGCCGACCACGGGGCTGGGGCGGATGATCGCGGTCGGGCTGATGCTGTCCGGGATCGCGCTGCTGGGTGTCATCACCGCGAACATCGCCGCCTGGTTCATCTCCCGCTTCGAGAAGGACGACGTGGAGGAGCGGCGCCAGACGGAGGCGATCGCCGCGCTGACCGAGGAGGTTCGCTTGCTGCGGGCTGAAGTGTCTCGGTTGGCTGCGGAGCGAGAAGAGCAACGGAGCTGATCCGGCACCCGGTGCGGCGGCTGAGCGAGGGGGATTCGCTCACCGGCGCTGGCCGGTGCCGCTGCGCCCACCGTGCCGCCCCAGCGGCACGACTGCCCGCAGCTAGGACGACGACACGACTAAGGGCACTGCAGTTCCCTAGGGGCGCGGGGAACTGCGCGATCGGCCACCGCGCACCCGTAGACGCGCGACGGCCGGATCCCGAACGGCGGTTGGGCGAGTGCGGCCAAGCGCCGCCGGCCCCGCGCTGCCCCCCTCCGGCAGCGCGCGGTCTGGCTTGGCGGTCCTCCCGTGCCCTGCGGAAGACGTGACCCACTGTGACTCGGGGGGTGGGTCGAGGGCGAGGGGATCTTTAGGGGAGTCACCCTGATAGGGGAACTCCCCACGGATCAGGCAGGAAAAGGCGTCGCCAGATGTGACGTCGGATGTGACGTCAGATGTGGCCCACGCCCGCGCCGGCCTCCGCGTTCTCGCCCCGCTTGGTGAGGAGGGCGACCAGGACGGCGACCGCCGCCACGCCCGCCGCCACCAGGGAGGCGAGGCTCATGCCGGAGATGAAGGTGTCGTGCGCGACCGACGTGATCTTCGCCGCGATCGCCGCCGGCATGTCCTTCGTCACCGGCGCCACACCGACCTGGACGGCCTCGGAGGCCTGGTCCAGCTGGGACGGCGTCAGCTTCGGCAGACCCGCGTCGGCCCAGTTGCCCGGCAGGTCGCTGTCGACCTTGGAGGCCATCACGGCACCCAGCACCGCCGTACCGAGGCTGCCGCCGATCTGCATGGCCGCCTGCTGGAGACCGCCCGCGACACCGGACAGCTCCATGGGGGCGTTGCCGACGATGACCTCCGTGGCGCCCACCATGACCGGCGCGAGGCCGAGGCCGAGCAGGGCGAACCAGACGGACATGACCCCGCTGCCGGTGTCGGCCTTCAGCGTCGACATGCCGTACATGGCGACCGCGGTGACCGCCATGCCCGCCGCGAGCGGGATGCGCGGGCCCAGCTTGGTGATCAGGATGCCCGCCAGCGGGGAGCCGACGATCATCATGCCGGTGAGCGGGAGCAGGTGCAGACCGGCGTCGACCGGGCTGAGCCCGTGCACCTTCTGGAGGTAGAAGGTCACGAAGAACAGGCCGCCCATGAAGGCGATGGCCATGAGGACCATCAGGACGACACCCGCGGACAGCGGGACCGAGCGGAACAGCGCCAGCGGGATCAGCGGCTCCCGGACCTTCGTCTCCCAGATGGAGAAGATCACGAAGAGGAGAACCGAGGCGGCGATGAACGTCCACGTCCGGCCCGCGCCCCAGCCCCACGTGGGTGCCTTGATGAGCGCCCAGACCAGGCAGAACATCGCGCCGGAGAGCAGCGCGATGCCGAGGATGTCGAAAGAGCGCGGCGCGTTCTCGGCGCGGTGGTCGCGCAGGATCAGCAGGCCGAGCGCGAGGGCGAGCAGGCCGACCGGCACGTTGATGAAGAACACCGACTGCCAGCTGACGTGCTGGACCAGGACACCGCCGAGGATCGGGCCGCCCGCGGTGGAGGCGCCGATGACCATGCCCCAGATGCCGATCGCCATGTTGAGCTTCTCGGCCGGGAAGGTGGCCCGCAGCAGGCCGAGCGCGGCCGGCATCAGCAGCGCGCCGAACAGGCCCTGGAAGACGCGGAAGGTGACGACCGCCGGGATGCTGTGGGACAGCCCGATGGCACCGGAGGCGAGGGCGAAGCCGGTGACACCGATGAGGAAGGTCTGCCGGTGGCCGAAGCGGTCGCCGAGCTTGCCCGCGGTGATGAGGGAGACCGCGAGGGCGAGGAAGTAGGCGTTGGTGATCCACTGCACGTCGGAGAAGCTCGCGTGCAGGTCGTCCGCGATGGCGGGGTTGGCGATGGCCACGATGGTGCCGTCGAGGGCCACCATCATGACCCCCACGGCCACGGTGATGAGGGTGAACCAGGGATGGCCGCGCAGGCCCGTGGCCGGGGCCGGGGCCGGGGCCGGCTTGGACAGAGGGACCGGTGCTCCGTCCTCCGGTCCTGCCGTCTCGATGGTGGTCTGACTAGTCATACCTTCGAGGCTAATGGCAGCCACTGACAGTTGACGAATCGATTCACTAGTCGGTAACTGACACGACACCGGCGCATAGGCTGAGCAGGCCGGACGTTCACACCGGCCGCATGTTCACATGTTCACAGGGAGAGGCCATGGAGACGCTGCGCGAGCGCAAGAAGCGGCGTACGCGCGAGGCGCTGGTGCGGGCCGCCCTCGAACTGTTCACCACGCAGGGGTACGAACAGACGACCGTCGACGAGATCGCCGAGGCCGTCGACGTCTCGCAGCGCACCTTCTTCCGCTACTTCGCCGGCAAGGAGGAGGCCGCCTTCGCCGTCCAGGAGATGACCGAGGAGCACTTCGTGGCCGCGGTGCGGGCGCGTCCGGCGCAGGAGGCGCCGATGGAGGCGCTGCGGCAGGCGGTCCTGGAGGGCTGGGAGGCGATCCGGGAGACGGTCGAGTCGGTCGTACCGGTCGAGCTGTATCTGCGCATGTACCGCACGATCGAGTCGACGCCCGCGCTGCTCGCCGCCCATCTGCGCCGCTCGGCGGCGACGGAGGAGACCATCGCCCGGGTGCTCGCCGAACGGGAGGGCGTAGACGTGGACACCGACCCCCGGCCCCGGCTGACGGTCGCCGTCTTCGGCGGGGTGATAAGGGTCACCGAGCGGCAGTGGAGCACGGGCGCCGACTTCAGCCTGGAGGCGATCCGCGCGCTCACCGCGTCGTACCTCGATCAGGTGGGACCGGCGCTCATGGGGAACTGGCGCACCACCTGAGCACGTTGGCCCGTCGACCACCGGCACCCTGCCCAAGTCGCTCGCGCGCCGCCCGAGATCGTTCGCACAGCACCCCGAGATCGTTCGCATTCCGTTCGAGAGATCACGAAACGTGATCCCTGTCACTCGGTTACCGCGAGACCCTCCCGTTCTCCTAGTGTGTCCTCCCAGTGACTTCCTTCGACACCTCCCCGCAACTCAACGTCGGGCGCGCGCTGCTGGCGCTGGCCGTCGTGTTCGTGATGCTCGCGACCACCGGCTGGACCGCCCTGCGCACGCACCGGGAGTCCACCGCGCTGCAGGCCTCCCTGGACCGGTGGTCGGCCGGCAGCGTCCACGGCCGGCACCTGCCGGACCCCGAGGCAGCCCCGGCGCTGCTCACCCGTTTCTTCGCCTCGCTCACCCCGCACGAGCGCGACCGCCTCGCCCACCGCTATCCGCTCGCGGTCGGCAACATGAACGGCGCGCCCGTCTCGCTGCGCTACCGCGCCAACCGCGTCGCGCTGGAGCAGGCCCGCAAGGTCGAGCACGGCCGCATGCACGACGACCGGCTCAGCGCGGCCGGGCAGGAGGACGCCGGTCGCCGTATGCACCGCTACGAGGCGCTGATGGAGTCCGGCCGCCAGATCCTCGCCTTCGACCCCGCGGGCTCCGGCCGGGTCGCCGAGGTGTTCGGGGACCTCGACCGGGCCGAGCGGATCTCCGTCGTCGTCCCCGGCGTCGACACCGACCTGCTCACCTTTCAGCGGACGAACCGTCAGTACAGCGCCCCGGTCGGCATGGCCAAGGCCCTCTACGCGGCCGAGCGGGCGGCGAGCCCCCAGGTCCGTACGGCCGTGATCGCCTGGGCCGACTACACCACGCCGGACGGACTCGGCGTGGACGCGGCCACGGGGCTGCGCGCCGCGGAGGGCGCCCTGCGCCTGAACGCGCTGCTGCGCGCCCTGCCCGGCAGCGCGCCGGTGTCGATGTTCTGCCACAGCTACGGCTCCGTGGTCTGCGGGGTCGCCGCGCACGACATGCCCCGCCGGGTGAGCGACATAGCGGTGGCCGCCAGCCCCGGCATGCGCGTCTCCAGGGCCTCCGGCCTCGGCACCGGGGCCCGGGTGTGGGCCATGCGGGACGCCACCGACTGGGTGCAGGACGTGCCGTATCTGGAGGTCGGCGGGCTCGGGCACGGTGCCGACCCGGTGTCCTCGGGGTTCGGCGCCCGGGTGCTGTCCGCGCGGGACGCGCAGGGCCACGCGGGCTACTTCCAGCCGGGCACGGACAGCCTGCGCAACCTCGCCGCGGTCGGGGTGGGCGCGTACGACGAGGTGACCTGTGCCCGCGAGAACGACGTGTGCCGGACCGGTCTGACCGGCACGACGACGGCCGGACGCGCGTAGAAACAGCAGGAAGTGCGGTCTGCGCGGGTGGCGACGGAGGAGCACGTGCCGCATACGATGAGCCGCATGGGTGACGTACTGGCGGGTTTTCATGCCGTCTGGGAGTTCGAGTCCGACTCCGTGCTCATCCGCTACGAACGGGGGATTCGAACACCGAAGCTGTTTCAGGCTCTTGGGGAGCGGCGTGTCCCGCTGTCCGCGCTGGAGGGCGTGACCCTCGCGCCGGGCAAGCGCGGCACCGTCGTGCTGCGGCTCCAGCCGCGCGCCGGCGCCGACCCGCTGATGGAGGCGGCGGCCGGGCAGCTGCGCGAGGGCTCCGATCCGTACCGGCTGGTCCTGCCGGCCGAGCGGGAGACGCTCGCCGAGTACTACGCCGACGAGTTGAAGGGGCTGCTGACCGAGTCCGGGTCCGGTCCCGCCGACCGGTTCCTGGTCGAGGTGCCCGAGGGGCCGCTGCAGTTCAAGGCGTACGACGGGAAGGCGTTCTTCGACGGTACGACCGTGCAGTTCCGCTGGTCCTGGACGGGCGCGTCCTCGGCGAAGTGGAAGGCCGGCGACCAGAGTTTCACGGTGGCGGACCTCAGCGGCGTGGAGTGGCGGTCGCCGGAGGTCTTCGAGGGCCATCTCCGTCTACTGGAACGCTCCGCCGAGGCGGCGGGCCCCGTGGGGTCCGTGCAGCCCGACCAGGATCCGGCGGCCGTGGTCTTCGGGCTCGGCTACGGGCCCGTGCACGAGTCGCTGCCGTTCGCGGCGGCCGTGCTGGCGGCCGTGCGCACGCGGGGGCCGGTACCCGTGGCACCGGCCCCCGCGCGAAGGGATCCCGCCGACATCGCCGAACGGATCCGCCATCTCGGGGAGTTGCATCAGGCCGGGCTGGTCACCGATGAGGAGTTCTCCTCCAAGAAGGCGGAACTGCTGGCCGAGTTGTAGCCGTTTCCTTGCGGCTGCTCCCGGCCGGCGTGGCTACTCCCGGCCGGCGTGGCTGCTCCCGGCCGGCGTGGCTACTCCCGGCCGGCGTGGCTACTCCCGGCCGGCGGACGTGAAGGTCATGTCCGCGTAGCGCTCGCCCGCCACCTGGCCCGCGATCGGTTCGAGGAGGGACAGCTCCTCGCCGGTGAGGGTGATGGCCGTGGCACCCACGTTCTCCTCCACCCGGCTCGGCTTGCGGGTGCCCGGGATGGGGACGACCGGGAGGTGGTGCACGGTGGCCTGCTGCTGGACCCAGGCCAGGGCTATCTGGCCGAGGGAGGCGTCGTGAGCCTTGGCGATCGTGCGGATCGGGTCCAGGAGGGCCACGTTGGCGGCGGCGTTCTCGCCGGTGAAGCGGGGCTGCTGGCGGCGGAAGTCGTCGGCCGTGAGGTCCTTGCCCGCGTCGGCGAAGGCGCCGGTGAGGAAGCCGCGGCCCAGCGGGGAGTACGGCACCAGCGCGACGCCCAGGTCACGGACGGCCGGCACCACCTTCGCCTCGATGTCCCGGCTGAACAGGGACCACTCCGACTGCACGGCCGCGATGGGGTGGACGGCGTGGGCGGCGCGCAGTTCGTCGGCCGTGACCTCGCTCAGGCCGAGGTGCTTCACCTTGCCCTCGCGGACCAGGTCCGCCATGACGCCGACGGTCTCCTCGATGGGGACGTTCACGTCGCGGCGGTGCATGTAGTAGAGGTCGATCACGTCGACGTCCAGCCGCCTCAGGCTGGCCTCGACGGCCTGGCGGATGTACGGGGCGTCGTTGCGGATGACCCGCTTGGTCGGGTCCTCCGGCGGGATCGAGAGCGCGAACTTGGTCGCGATGACCACCTCGTCGCGGTGCGCCTTGAAGAACGGCGAGAGGAACTTCTCGTTCTCGCCGTCGCCGTATGCGTCCGCCGTGTCGTACAGCGTGACGCCCAGTTCGAGCGCCCGTTCCAGGGCCGCCCGCGACGCGTCGGCGTCGGTGGGTCCGTACGCGAAGCTCATGCCCATGCAGCCGAGCCCCTGTACGCCGACCTCCGGTCCGCCTGCGCCGAGCCGTACCGTCGGAATCGTGGCGTCGGTCATCGGGGGGTTCCCTCCGTTGCGTAGAAACTGATCTTGCGGTCGAGCACGGCGAGCGTGTCCCGCAGCTCGGCGATCCGGGCCAGTACGTCCCTGCGGGTCGCCTCCAGCAGGGCCTGCCGTTCCCCGTAGGTGCTCTCGCCCTCGCGCACCAGCTCCGCGTACCGGACCATGTCCGCCACCGGCATGCCGGTCAGGCGCAGCTTGGTCACCAGGTCCAGCCAGTCCAGGTCGCGGTTGCTGTAGCGGCGCTGGCCGGTGTGCGAGCGGTCGACGTGCGGCATCAGGCCGATCCGCTCGTACCAGCGCAGGGTGTGCGCGGTCAGGCCGGTGAAGGCGACGACCTCGCTGATCGTGTAGCGGTCCTGGCCCTCGGGCCGGGGATGGCTCGGGGGCGGGGCTGAGCAGATGTCGGCGGGGGTGGCGGGCCCGGTGGTTGCTGGCGTGGTCTGCATCACCGTCATGACCCCCACGCTATGACCTTCGAGTGCACTCCAAGCAAGCGGAATCCGGGCGGAGCCTGGTGGCAACCGACCCTTGATGCGGCGCGGACGCCGTGCCGCATAGGCTCACTGCCATGTCGTTGCACAGCTTGGCACTGATCGAGAACTGGCCGGTTTCCACCGCTGCGGCGGGGGTCGTACGAGCCGACGGTACGGTCCTCGGGACCCACGGGCCCGTCGGGCACCGCTTTCCGCTGGCCTCCGTGACCAAGCCGCTGGCAGCGTACGCGGCGCTCGTCGCGTACGAGGAGGGGGCGGTCGAGCTGGACGAGCCGGCGGGGCCGGCCGGGTCCACGGTCCGCCATCTGCTCGCGCACACGTCCGGGCTGGCCTTCGACGAGCACCGGGTGATGGCTCCGGCCGGGGAGCGGCGGCTGTACTCCAACGCCGGGTTCGAGCAGCTCGGGGATCACATCGCCAAGGCGACGGACATTCCGTTCGCGGAGTATCTGCGGCAGGCGGTGCTGGAGCCGCTGGGGATGACGTCCACGTCGCTGGAGGGGTCGCCGGCGAAGGACGGGGTGTCGACCGTGGCGGACCTGCTGCGGTTCGCGGCGGAGATACAGGCGCCGCGTCTCCTGGACCCGCGGACGGTCGCGGAGGCGATGAGCGTGCAGTACCCCGGGACGAAGGGCGTGCTTCCCGGGTACGGGCACCAGAACCCGAACGACTGGGGGCTGGGCTTCGAGATCCGGGACTCCAAGTCCCCGCACTGGACCGGGTCTTCCTCCTCCCCGCGCACTTTCGGCCACTTCGGCCAGTCCGGCACGTTCCTGTGGATCGACCCGGACGCGGGGGTGGCGTGCGCCGCCCTGACCGACCGCGCGTTCGGCCCCTGGGCGGTCGAGGCGTGGCCGGCGTTCACGGACGCGGTACTGGCGGACCTGCGCGGCTGAGGTCGGCGGGGGCTGGGCGGGGGGCTTCGGCCGGCGTCAGCCCGTCATCTCCCAGAGCAGAAGTTCCGTCGGTGTGATCGCTGTCGCATCCAGCCCCTCCGCTCCCGTGATGCGGGCCGAGTCGCCGGGGCCCAGGGTCTCGCCGGACAGACGGATCTCCCCCTGGACGACGTGGGCGTACACGAGCCGCGCGTCCGGTACGGCCGTGCGCTCGCCCGCAGCCAAGCGGCGGACGTGGAGCATCGCGCCGGCGCCCGGGACCGCGTAGGGCGTGGCGTCGGCGATGCCGGGGACGATGTCGTAGGACGGTTCGCCGCCGGGCTCCAGCGGGGCCAGCCACATCTGCAGGAAGGTCAGGGGGCGGGGGCCGTCGTTGCGTTCGACATGGCGGACGCCGGCCGCCGCGCTGAGGTGCTGGACGTCGCCGGGGCGGACCTTCGTCTCGTGGCCCGTGGAGTCGCGGTGGGTCAGCTCGCCCTCGACGACCCAGGTGACGATCTCGGTGTGGCTGTGGGGGTGCTCGTCGAACCCGGCGCCCGGCGCGAGCCGCTCCTCGTTGCAGGCGATCACCGCGCCGAAGCGCAGGTTGTCGGGGTCGTAGTGCGGGCCGAAGGAGAAGGCGTGCCGGGTGTCGATCCCGGCCTCGGGGTCTCCCCCCCGGTAGCGCTCACCGGCGCGCCGGACATCCACAGCCATCACAGGCACCACTCCATCACGGGCACCACCGTAAACCGGGTCCGGGCCCCGCCGCAGGCCCCCTCCGGCAGCTGATCCGGACCCGGCGGCACACGCCCGCGTCCGGATAAGGCAGTCTTGTCCACGTGCCCGAACCCGAATCCCGTCACCGCGAACTCGCAGCGCACGACGTCCACCCGCACTCCGCGACCCTGAAGCGGCTGGAGAAATCCTCCGGAAGTCTCGCCGCGCAGGCCATCGCGCGCATGGACGAGACCCTGCCGTGGTACCGGGCCATGCCCCCGGAGAACCGTTCCTGGATCGGGCTCGTGGCCCAGGCGGGCATCGCCGCCTTCACCGAGTGGTTCCGGCACCCGGAAACGCCCCAGGCCATCTCGACGGACGTGTTCGGGACCGCGCCGCGTGAGCTGACCCGGGCCATCACGCTGCGGCAGACCGTGGAGATGGTGCGGACCACCATCGAGGTCATGGAGAGCGCCATCGACGAGGTGGCGGCGCCCGGCGACGAGAGTGTGCTGCGCGAGGCCCTGCTCGTGTACGCCCGGGAGATCGCCTTCGCCACCGCGCAGGTGTACGCGCAGGCCGCCGAGGCACGCGGTGCCTGGGACGCGCGGCTGGAGTCGCTGGTCGTGAACGCCGTGCTCAGCGGGGAGGCGGACGAGGGCGCGGTGAGCCGGGCCGCCGCGCTCGGCTGGAACTCCCCCGAGCACGTGTGCGTGGTGCTCGGGACCGCGCCCGACGGGGACAGCGAGCTGACCGTGGAAGCCATCCGGCGGGCCGCGCGCCATGCCAAGCTGCAGGTCCTCACCGGTGTGCTCGGGGACCGGCTGGTCGTGATCGCCGGGGGCAGCCCGCATCCGCTCGCCGTGGCCAAGTCGCTGATCGGGCCGTACGCCGCCGGTCCGGTCGTCGCGGGGCCCGTCGTACCCGACCTGCTGGCCGCCACGCGGTCCGCGCAGGCCGCCGCCGCGGGCCTGAAGGCGTGTTCGGCCTGGCAGGACGCCCCGCGGCCGGTTCTGGCGGACGATCTGCTGCCGGAGCGGGCCATCGCGGGCGATCCGGGGGCGCGCGAGCAGTTGGTGGAGGAGATCTACAGACCGCTCGAGGAAGCGGGTTCGGCGCTCCTGGAGACCCTCAGCGTCTACCTGGAGCAGGCGAGCAGCCTGGAGGGCGCCGCCCGGATGCTCTTCGTTCACCCGAACACCGTGCGCTACCGGCTCCGACGTGTGACTGATGTCACCGGCTGGTCGCCATCCGATGTACGATCCGCGTTCACACTGCGGATCGCCCTGATCCTCGGGCGTCTGGCCGATGGAGACCCCCAGCCCTAGCTTTTTGTCGAGGGCCCACAAAAGCCCTCCGTGTTCTTCGTCCCTGTCCCCACGGGCGGCCGCGGCCGTCCCCAAGAGAGAGTGTGAGAGTGCTCGTACTCGTCGCTCCCGGCCAGGGCGCCCAGACGCCCGGCTTCCTGACCCCTTGGCTCGAACTCCCCGGTGCCGCCGACCGTGTCGCCGCCTGGTCGGACGCCATCGGACTCGACCTCGCCCACTACGGCACGCAGGCCGACGCGGACGCGATCCGCGACACCGCCGTCGCCCAGCCGCTGCTGGTCGCCGCCGGGATCCTGTCGGCGGCGGCACTCGGTGACATGTCCGACCTCGGGCCGGGCGCGGTCGCCGGGCACAGCGTCGGTGAGATCACCGCCGCCGCGTTCGCGGGCGTCCTGGACGACACCTCCGCCCTGCGCCTCGTCCGGGGGCGCGGTCTGGCCATGGCCGACGCCGCCGCGATCACCGAGACCGGCATGTCGGCGCTGCTCGGCGGCGACCCGGAGGTCTCCGTCGCGCACCTGGAGAAGCTCGGTCTGACCCCGGCGAACATCAACGGCGCCGGTCAGATCGTCGCCGCGGGCACGCTGGAGCAGCTCGCCGCGCTGAACGAGGACAAGCCCGAGGGCGTCCGCAAGGTCGTCCCGCTGAAGGTCGCCGGCGCCTTCCACACCCACCACATGGCCCCGGCGGTCGAGACGCTGGCCAAGGCCGCCGCGGAGCTGACGCCCGCCGACCCCACGGTCACCTACGTCTCCAACAAGGACGGTCGGGCCGTCGCCACCGGCGCCGAGGTGCTGGAGCGGCTGGTCGGCCAGGTCGCCAACCCGGTCCGCTGGGACCTGTGCATGGAGACCTTCAAGGAACTGGGCGTCACCGCGCTCATCGAGGTGTGCCCGGGCGGCACGCTGACCGGACTGGCCAAGCGCGCCCTGCCGGGCGTCAGGACGCTGGCCCTGAAGACCCCCGACGACCTCGACGCGGCACGCGCGCTCGTCTCCGAGCTCGCGAACGCCTAAGGAGCGTAGCGATCATGGCGAAGATCAAGCCCAGCAAGGGCTCCCCGTACGCGCGCATTCTCGGCGTGGGCGGCTACCGTCCGGTCCGGGTCGTGCCGAACGAGGTGATCCTCGAGAAGATCGACTCCTCCGACGAGTGGATCCGCTCGCGCTCCGGCATCGAGACCCGGCACTGGGCCGGCCCCGAGGAGACCGTCGCCGCGATGTCGGTCGAGGCGGCCGGCAAGGCGATCGCGGACGCGGGCATCACCGCTGAGCAGGTCGGCGCCGTGGTCGTGTCGACCGTCTCGCACTTCAGCCAGACCCCGGCCATCGCCACCTCGATCGCCGACCAGCTCGGCACGAACAAGGCCGCCGCGTTCGACATCTCGGCGGGCTGCGCGGGCTTCGGTTACGGCCTGACCCTCGCCAAGGGCATGGTGGTGGAGGGCTCCGCCGAGTACGTGCTCGTCATCGGCGTGGAGCGGCTGAGCGACCTGACCGACCTGGAGGACCGGGCGACGGCCTTCCTGTTCGGTGACGGCGCCGGCGCGGTCGTGGTCGGCCCCTCCCAGGAGCCGGCGATCGGCCCGACCGTGTGGGGTTCCGAGGGCGACAAGGCCGAGACCATCAAGCAGACCGTCCCGTGGGACCGGTTCCGGATCGGCGACGTCGCCGAGCTGCCCCTCGACGCCGAGGGCAACATCAAGTTCCCTGCGATCACGCAGGAGGGCCAGGCGGTGTTCCGCTGGGCCGTGTTCGAGATGGCGAAGGTCGCCCAGCAGGCGCTGGACGCGGCCGGGATCACCCCGGACGACCTGGACGTCTTCATCCCGCACCAGGCCAACATGCGGATCATCGACTCGATGGTGAAGACCCTGAAGCTGCCGGAGAGCGTGACGGTCGCCCGTGACGTGCGTACCACCGGCAACACCTCGGCCGCCTCGATTCCGCTCGCGATGGAGCGGCTTCTGGCGACCGGGGAGGCGAAGAGCGGCGACACCGCGCTCGTCATCGGATTCGGGGCGGGTCTCGTCTACGCCGCCACGGTCGTTACCCTCCCCTAGGCACTCCGTGCCGGATCATGCGATCCGGCGCACGTGTCGCACCACCCGCCGCGCGCGCGGCGGGCGCCGTAAAACCGTCTGGAATATCGAAGAAGGAGCGCCTGACATGGCCGCCACCCAGGAAGAGATCGTCGCCGGTCTCGCCGAAATCGTGAACGAGATCGCCGGCATCCCGGTCGAGGACGTCCAGCTGGACAAGTCCTTCACCGACGACCTGGACGTCGACTCGCTGTCCATGGTCGAGGTCGTCGTCGCCGCCGAGGAGCGCTTCGACGTGAAGATCCCGGACGAGGACGTCAAGAACCTCAAGACCGTCGGCGACGCGACCGACTACATCCTCAAGCACCAGGCCTGAGTCATCCCTTAGGCCGTCCCAGGCCGTCAGGCTGCACAGCCCCGCCACCCGGCGGTGGCGCCGTATGAATCCCGCATCCGTTGGAGAAAGAATTCCCGTGAGCCCGACCAATCGCACCGTGGTCGTCACCGGTATCGGCGCAACCACACCGCTGGGTGGCGACGCAGCTTCGTTCTGGGAGGCCCTGCTCGCCGGCACGTCCGGTGTCAGCCTCCTGGAGCAGGACTGGGCGGCCCAGCTGCCGGTCCGTATCGCCGCGCAGATCGCCGTCGAGCCGGGCGAGATCATCCCCCGGCCGCAGGCCCGCAAGCTGGACCGTTCGGCGCAGTTCGCGCTGATCGCCGCTCAGGAGGCCTGGAAGGACGCCGGGTTCACCGCCAAGGCGGGCGAGGACGCGTCCGTGAACCCCGACCGGCTCGGTGCGGTCATCGCCTCCGGCATCGGTGGCGTGACGACCCTGCTGGACCAGTACGACGTGCTGAAGGAGAAGGGCGTTCGCCGTGTCTCCCCGCACACCGTGCCGATGCTCATGCCCAACTCCCCGGCGGCCAACGTCGGTATCGAGCTGGGTGCCCGCGCCGGTGTGCACACCCCGGTCTCGGCCTGCGCCTCGGGCGCGGAGGCCATCGGGTACGCGATCGAGATGATCCGCACCGGGCGTGCGGACGTGGTCGTGGCCGGTGGTACCGAGGCCGCCATCCACCCGCTGCCGATCGCCGCGTTCGGCAACATGATGGCGATGTCCAAGAACAACGACGACCCGCAGGGCGCCTCGCGTCCCTACGACGCCGGCCGCGACGGCTTCGTGCTCGGCGAGGGCGCCGGTGTGATCGTCCTGGAGTCCGAGGAGCACGCGAAGGCCCGCGGTGCCCGGATCTACGTCGAGGCGGTCGGCCAGGGCATCTCCGCCGACAGCCACCACATCACGCAGCCCGAGCCGTCCGGCAACGGCATCGCGCACGCGCTGCAGAACCTGCTGGACAGCACCGACCTGAAGCCGGCCGAGGTCGTGCACGTCAACGCGCACGCCACGTCGACGCCGCAGGGCGACGTCGCCGAGATCAAGGCGCTGCGGAAGGTGTTCGGCGACGACGTCGACCACATGGCCATCTCCGGGACCAAGTCGATGACGGGTCACCTGCTGGGTGGTGCGGGTGGTATCGAGTCCGTCGCGTCGATCCTGGCGCTCGTGAACCGGGTGGCTCCGCCGACCATCAACGTGAGCGAGCTGGACCCCGAGGTCAACGCGGACGTGGTCGTCGGTGAGGCGCGGGCGCTCCCCGAGGGCCGGATCGCCGCGCTGAACGACTCGTTCGGGTTCGGCGGCCACAACGTGGTGCTGGCGTTCCGCACGATCTGAGGCACCATCTGAGAACGTGAGGAAGGGCCCCCACCAGCCGGTGGGGGCCCTTCCTCGTACAGGCGGCTCTGCTCAGACCACCTGGTGCAGCCAGCGCACCGGGGCGCCCTCGCCCGCGTAGCGGAAAGGTTCCAGTTCGTCGTCCCAGGGTTTGCCCAGGAGCTTGGCGATCTCGGCCTCCAGGTCCGTCTCTCCGCGCTGGGACCGCGTCAGCGCCGCGCGGAGACGGTCCTCGGGGATGAGGATGTCGCCGTGGATGCCGGTGACGGCGTGGAAGATGCCGAGGTCGGGGGTGCAGCTGTAGCGCTCGCCCTCGGCGGTGGAGCAGGGCTCGGCGGTGACCTCGAAGCGGAGCAGGTGCCAGCCGCGCAGGGCGGAGGCGAGCTTGGAGGCGGTGCCGGCCTCGCCCTGCCAGGAGAACTCCGAGCGCCAGGTGCCGGGGGCCGCGGGCTGCCGGATCCAGTCGAGGTTGACGCGTGTGCCGAGCACGCCGGCGACGGCCCACTCGACGTGCGGGCACAGCGCGCGCGGCGCGGAGTGCACGTACAGAACTCCACGTGTCGTCACCGGAACCTCCGGGCAGAGCGGGACATCTTGCGGACTGGCTGGCGGCAGTGGCGCGACGGCCGCGTTCATGGCGAGGCTACCTTGCGGCGGTGCAAGGAGTGTGACGTACCGTCGGTCCCGCTGCCAGGAATCCACTGCCATTCACCCAGGGGGACGCTTGTACGGGGGTGCGCCGTTCCAGGGGGCCCGGCCGGGAACTCCCGCACGTTGTTATGGGAGGGAGCACCACGGCGACGAGTGCCGCGGCGACGAGTGACGAGTGAGGGGACCAGCAGGGATGCGGAAGCGAGGCCACCGTGTGCGGGCCGCCGTCGCCGTGGTGACGGCGGCGGTACTGGCCACGGGGTGCGGCGCCTTCGGCGGGGGCGGCTCCGGTACGAAGGATTCCGACAGCGCGTCCCGTCCCGCCCCGAGACCGGCTCCGGTGTGGGACCGCAGCCCGGACTCGATCGCCGCGGTCGGCGACTCCATCACGCGCGGCTTCGACGCGTGCACGGTGTTCTCGGACTGCCCCGAGGTGTCGTGGGCGACGGGCAGTGACGCGAAGGTGGACAGCCTGGCCGTACGCCTGCTGGGGGTGACGGGGGCGGCGGAGCGCAGCTGGAACTACGCGGTGACGGGCGCCCGGATGGCCGACCTGCCCGACCAGATGGCCCAGGCGGCCGCCCGGAGCCCCGAGTTGGTGACGGTGATGGCCGGCGCCAATGACGCCTGCCGCGGCTCGGTGCGGGCGATGACGTCGGTGGCGGACTTCCGCGCGGACTTCGAGAAGGCGCTGAGCACCCTGCGGACGGCGCTGCCGAAGACGCAGGTGTACGTGGCGAGCGTGCCGAACCTGATGCGGCTGTGGGCCGAGGGCCGCGCGGATCCGCTGGGCAAGCAGGTGTGGAAGCTGGGCATCTGCCCGTCGATGCTGGGCGACGCGGACGATCTGACCCGCTCGGCCGTGCAGCGGCGGGAGAAGGTGCAGCAGCGGGTGGAGGCGTACAACGCGGTGCTGAAGGAGGTCTGCGCCAAGGACCGCCGCTGCCGCTTCGACGGCAACGCGGTCTTCGACTTCCGCTTCGGCACCGATCAGCTCAGCCACTGGGACTGGTTCCACCCGAGCCGGAACGGGCAGGCGCGGCTCGCCGAGATCGCGTACCGGACGATCACGGCCGAACGCCCGTGACCTGGGGCCTGCCTTAGGGTTTCCCACATGAGCGAACTTTTCGGCACACTTTCCGACGGCACTCCGGTGCACCGCTGGACGCTGGAGCGCGGCGGGGTACGGGTGCGGGTGCTGTCGTACGGCGGGATCGTGCAGTCGGTCGAGGTGCCGGACCGGGAGGGGCGCACGGCGGACGTGGTGCTGGGGTTCCCCGGTCTCGACGGCTACCTGGCGCACCCGGAACCGTATCTCGGCGCCCTGATCGGCCGGTACGCCAACCGGATCGCGGGGGGCCGCTTCCCGCTGGACGGCGTCACGTACGCGCTGGAGCAGAACGACGGGCCGAACTCGCTGCACGGCGGGGCGCGCGGGTTCGACAAGCGGGTGTGGGAGGTGGAGCCGGCCGGGCACGGGCTGCGGCTGAGCCGGGTCAGCCCGCACGGCGAGGAGGGCTTCCCGGGCCGGCTCGCGGTGACGGTGACGTACACGCTGGACGCCTCTGGTGCGCTGCGGATCGCGTACGAGGCGGTGACGGACGCCCCGACGGTCGTCAACCTGACCAGTCACGGGTACTGGAACCTGAGCGGTTCCGGTCACGCGGGCGGCCACGAGCTGCGGCTGGCCGCCTCCCGGTACACCCCGGTGGACGCCGGCCTGATCCCCACCGGGGCCCTCGCGGACGTGACCGGCTCGCGCTTCGACTTCCGGACGCCGCGTAAGACCGGCTCCGGCTACGACCACAACTTCGTGCTGGACAAGGGTGTCACCGAGACGGCCGAGGAGGTGGCCGAGCTGTACGACCCCGCTTCCGGGCGGGTGCTCACCGTGGCCACGACCGAGCCGGGCCTCCAGCTCTACACCGCCGACCAGCTGGGCGGCCGGTTCGCGCCCGGCGGCGGCATCGCCCTGGAGACCCAGCACTTCCCGGACTCCCCCAACCACCCGGACTTCCCGAGCACGCTCCTGCGGCCGGGCGGGGTGTTCCGCTCCGAGACGGTGTACGGCTTGTCGGTGCGCTAGCCGGACCGAAGGGGCGCCGGGAAGGCGCCGGAAGTCCCGAGCCCCGGACCGTGTGTCAGGTCACGGACCGGGGCTGTGCGTGGGGGACTTTTCCCGGATCTGACCCTAATCGCCGCGCTCGGTTCATGGTTGGAGTTCGAGCGGCCGGCGGCGATCTCGTACGAACCCTTCACACACGCCCACGACTCCGACGCGTCAGCGCGCCCGCTCCGGCTCCCGCTCCCAGGCGAAGGCGAGGGCCTTGCTAACCGCGCACACGAGCGCGAAGACGAGCGCCAGGGCGTGCTGCCCGGCGGCGTAGAGGGCGGCGGCGCCCGCGCCGAACCAGAGGAGTTCGAAGGCGAAGCGAACGGCGCCGCGCACCTTGAACCTCGCCCTCGGGGAGCCGAACAGGGACCACAGCCCGACGAGGGCGGCCGGTCCCAACACGCCCATCGCGGAGGCGGGGGCGTGGAGGGTGCCGAACCCCCAGTAGGCGACGGCCACGATGACGCCGAGTTCGGTCAGGAATATGACGCCGAGGTTCACGGCCTTCGCTGTCTTCACGCGGGGAGTATCACCTGTCCGCCGGTACCGCCGCCACGATTTCGATCTCGACCTGGGCCTCGGGGCGGAACAGGCGCGGTACCTCGAAGGTCATGCTGGTCGGCGGGGTGCCGGTGAGGAACTGGCGGCGGACCGCGCCGTACTCGTCGAGCCTGGTGATGTCGGTGAGGTAGGTGCGGATGTTGATGACGTCCGCGAGGGTCGCGCCGTGGGCCTTGAGCAGGGCGTCGATGGTCTCGAAGGCACCCCTGGTCTGCTCGGCGAGGGTAGCTCCCTCGGCGATCTGCCCGGACAGGTACAACAGGGCGCTGCCGTCGGCGTGTTCGACCCGGGCGACCTGGGAGTAGTACGGGCTGAGCGGCTGGGGTGCGGAGGCGGGGTTGCCGATGCTGATCTGCATGCCGTCGACGCTAGGACCGACCGAGGGATGCGACAAGCGAATGTCTAGCATGGCTGCCATGCCTCTCCCGCATGGCCACTCGCACGACCACTCACCTGACCACTCGTACGACCAGGCCCCCGATCTGTCCACCGTGTGGCTGCGGGTGTTCCTGGAGGTGGCCCGGGCCGGTTCGTTCACGGTGGCCGCGCGGGCGCTGGGCTGGACGCAGTCGGCGGTGTCCCGGCAGGTGGCCTCGCTGGAGGCGGCACTCGCCGGCGGCCCGCTGTTCGACCGGCTGCCGCGCGGGGTGCGGCTGACGGAGGCGGGCCGGGCGCTGGTGCCGTACGCGGAGGCGGTGACGGAGTCGCTGCACGGCGCGGTGCGGGAGCTGGTCGCGCTGCGTGAAGTGGCGTGCGGACGGCTGCGGTTCGGGGCGTTCGCGACGGCGGACGCGGCGCTCGTCCCGCGTGCCCTGGCCGCCTTCCGGGCCCGGCATCCGGCCGTCCGGGTCGAGCGGGAGGAGGGGCTCACGCCCCGGCTGCTGGACCGGCTCACCGCCGGGCACCTGGAGCTGGCCGTGGTCTCCTCGACGGGCGGCACCCCGCCGGAGCCGTACGACCTGCACCACCTGCTGGACGAGCCGCTGTACGTCGCCGTCCCGGCCGCGCATCCGCTGGCCGGTGCGGGCGGGGTGCGGCTCGCCCAGCTCGCCGACGCCGACTGGGTCTCCGGCAGCGCGCGCCCCGAGGGCACGCTGCTGGACGCGGCCCTGCGGGAGGGGTTCCGGCCCCGGGTGGCGCATGTGGTGGCCGAGTGGACCGCCAAGCAGGGGTACGTGGCCGCCGGGCTGGGCGTGACGCTGGTGCCGGGGCTGGCCGCGCCCTCGGTGCGTCCGGATGTCGTGCTGCTCCCGGTGCGCGACGAGCGGGCGCCGGTGCGGGCGGTGTACGCGGCGACCGTGCGGG
Source organism: Streptomyces sp. NPDC047085 (assembly GCF_040643735.1). Lineage (NCBI taxonomy): Bacteria > Bacillati > Actinomycetota > Actinomycetes > Kitasatosporales > Streptomycetaceae > Streptomyces > Streptomyces sp. NPDC047085. The sequence continues at coordinate 597,352 of NZ_JBEYUW010000001.1, read as the reverse complement.
GGCGGTCGCAGGCGCCGGCGGTACGGGCGTTCCTGGCGGTGCTGCGTGAGGAGGCCGCGCGGCTCGAAGACGCCATGGCGTAGTTCCCGTGCGTCACGCGATACTTCCGCCGTCCCCCGCACCACGCGCCCCACAGCGACGGAAGGACCGAACGCCCTTGACCTCGTTACGCATACGCACCGCCGTCCTCGGCATGGCCCTGCTGGCCGGCCTGGCGGTCCCGATCACGCCGGCCGCCGCCGGAACGGCCCTCTCCCCCACGGTCGAGGAGCAGCGGCTCGACAAGGCCGTACCGCGGGAGATCCTCCGGCGCTCCGGATTCGACGACGTGGCACCGGAGTTCGTCCGGGAGCTGGCCGGCACCCGCTCCTACGCGCTGGCCCGCCGGATCGTCGTACGGGAGGGTTCCGCGCTGTGGCGCAGGGCCGTCGACCGGGCGCAGGGACGCGGGCCGACGGGCGGCGACCTGAGCCGGGACGACGACCGGCCGCTGTACTGGGCCCGGCTGGAACTGACCAGGGAAGTGCGCGCCTGGGAGCCGGAGTTCATCCTCAACGACGCCCAACGCGCCGCACTGCTCGACCAGTTGGAGCGGACGTCACGCGGCCAGACCGACATCCGCTATCCCGCGCGCGGGCATGTCCGACGCGTCCTCCTCACCGGCTTCGACCCGTTCACGCTGGACCGGGACATCCGCATCTCCAATCCGTCCGGGGCGAGCGCGCTGGCGCTCGACGGGACGGTGATCGAGACGGCCGAGGGTCCGGCCCGGGTGGAGACGGCCGTGTTCCCGGTGCGCTGGGGGGACTTCGCGGACGGCACGGTGGAGCGCGCCCTGCGGCCATGTCTGCCGGAGGTCGACCTGTTCACAACCGTGAGCCAGGGCCGGGTGGGACGCTTCGACATCGAGCGCAACAACGGGGCCTGGCGGGGCGGCTTCCCCGACAACGACAACGTCTCGGCCACCGGCACCGTCCCGGTCACCGACCCGGCCACGCAGCCGCAGTGGACCACGACGACCCTGCCGTACGCCGCCGTCACGGCCGCGGACACGGGCCGGTTCCCCGTGTACGACCACACGGAGGTGACCGAGATCCCGGCCGGGGGCACCGAGCCGGTCGTACGGCCGGACGGTCCGACCAGTCGCTCGACGGCGCGGGCCGGGGGCGGCGGCGACTACCTCTCCAACGAGATCGCCTACCGGGCGACGCTGCTGCGGGACCGGCTGGGCCTGCACGACCGGCTGCCGGGCGGCCATGTGCACACCCCCGTGCTCCAGTTCGGGGCGGGCAACACCGACCCGGCGACGGGGGCGGTGACCGACCCCGAGTTCGTGCGCAACCGGCTGGACATCATCGCGCAGGTGCGGTCGATCGTGCGGGTGGCGGCGGAGGCCACGTTCAGGAAGTGACCTGCGCGTCGTCGCCGTTCGCCGCGGACTCCTCCTCGTCGTCCGCGCTCTCCTCGCCCAGCAGTTCCCGGGCGAGGAGGGTGGCGCCGGCGACCGCGCCCGGCATCAGGAACACGGCGACGAACGGGACCAGGAAGGCGAGGCCGAGGGGCGCGCCGAAGCCCCAGACCAGGGTCTTGCGGGAGCGGAGCAGGGTGAGGCGGGCGCGGAGGTCGACGCCTCGGCGCTGGAGGGCGACGGAGGCGAGTTCCTCGGTGAGGAAGAAACCGGTGACGAAGAAGCCGATCACCGGGACGACCGTCTGCCCGACGACGGGCAGGAAGCCGAGGGCGAAGAGCAGGACGCCCCACAGCCCGGCCCGGACCAGGATCCGCAGGCTGTCGCGGGCGGAGATCCACAGCTCGCGCCAGAGCGGCAGGCCGGACCGCGGCGCGGTGCCGTCGGGCGAGACGTCCTCGTCGACCTTCTCCGAGAGGCTCTCGTAGAAGGGCTGGCCGATCAGCAGGGTGACGGCCGTGAAGGTGAGGACGGCCAGCAGCAGGCCGAGGGCGAACAGGACAGCCGTGAGGAAGCCGCGGAACAGGCCCTGCCAGGGGCTGGACCAGTCGTCCGCGAACGGGGTCGCCCAGGCGACCGCGTCCGGCCCCCACACCGCAAGCGCGACCAGCGCCGCCACGTACAGGACCAGGGCGATCAGGCCCGGCAGCAGCCCGAACCCGTACTGCCGGCCATGCCGACCCACCCAGCGCTGGCCCCTCAGCAGATACCCGAACCCCACCCCAAGATCACGCATGACGAAGACTTTACCTGGGGCCGGCCCGGGGCCTGGGTCGCGCGGTCGGCCGGGGGGGCCGGGCCGGGGGCGGCCGGGAGGCCGGACCAGCGCGGGGGCCAGCCGGGACCCGGGGGCCCGAGGCCGGGAGGCGGGAAGACCGAACCGGGACCGGGGAGCCCGACCGGGGCCGGGGCCGGGATCGCGCGGTCGGCCGAGTCCAGCCCCCAGGCCAGCGCGGGGGCCAGCCGGGACCCAGGGGCCGGGAGCCGGGAGGCGGGAAGACAGGACCGGGGCCGGGGAGCCGGACCGGGGCCGGGGCCGCTCGGTCGGCACCGAGTCCGGCCCCCAGACCAACGCGGGGGCCAGCCGGGACCCAGGGGCCGGGAGGCGGGAAGACGGGACCGGGGACGGTGAGGCGGACCGGGGCCGGGGCCGGGGTCGCGCGGTGGGCCGAGTCCGCCTCCCCGGGCCGGGGCGGGGGCCGGAGCGGAAGCGGGGGGCGGGGCCGGCCGGGGCCGGAGGCTGGGGTGGCTCAGGTGTCGAGCATGCGGCGGAGTAGGTCGCGGAGGGAGCGGCGTTCGTCGTCCGAGAGGCCGGCCAGGGGGGCGCGGGCGAAGCGGAGACCTTCGCGCAGTTCGCGGACCACGCGCAGGCCCTCGTCGGTGGCGACGGCCATCTTGACCCGGCGGTCGGCGGGGTCGGGCCGGCGCTCGACCAGGCCGCGGGACTCCAGGCGGTCCACGATCCCGGTCACGTTGGACGGCTCGCACTTCAGCTTCTGGGCGAGCTTGCGCATGGGCAGCGGGTCGAGGGCCAGCAGGCTGAGCAGCTTCGCCTGCGCGCCGGTGAGCGCGTGCCCGGAGGCGGCTTCCTCGTAGTCCGCGTGGTAACGGGCCACCACCTCGGCGATGAGTTCGACGACCTCCACGGTCAGTTCGTCCGGACGGGTGCTCTGCGGTGTGGCCATAACCCCCAGGATACCTCATTACTTGACAACCTGAAATATTCAGATGCACTGTTGTTTCAGGTGCTGAAGTAATCGGCGCCGAGGAGTTTCGGAAAGGGACCGTGATGATCAACCGTGAGTGGCACCTGCTGAGCCGGCCGGTCGGCTGGCCGAAGCCCGAGGACTTCGCCCTGGTCGAGACCGAGGTCCCGACCCCCGGCGAGGGCCAGGTGCTGGTGCGGAACGAGTACCTCTCCGTCGATCCGTACATGCGCGGCAGGATGTCGGCCGCCAAGTCCTACGCCGCCCCCTACGAGCTGGGCAAAGCCATGCAGGGCGGCGCCGTCGGCGAGGTCGTCGCCTCCAACGCCGAGGGCATCTCCGTCGGCGACCACGTCCTGCACTTCTTCGGCTGGCGCGAGTACGCGGTCATGGACGCGCAGCACGCGGTCAAGGTCGACCCGGAGGCTGCTCCCCTGTCGACGTACCTCGGCGTACTCGGCATGACCGGCCTCACCGCCTACGCCGGCCTGCTGCGCACCGCCTCCTTCAAGGAGGGCGACGTCGTCTTCGTCTCCGGCGCGGCCGGTGCCGTGGGCAGCCAGGTCGGGCAGATCGCCAAGCTCAAGGGCGCCTCCCGGGTCATCGGCTCGGCCGGGTCCGACGAGAAGGTCAAGCTGCTGGTGGAGGAGTACGGCTTCGACGCCGCGTTCAACTACAAGAACGGCCCGGTCGCCGAGCAGCTGCGCGAGGCGGCGCCCGACGGCATCGACGTCTACTTCGACAACGTCGGCGGGGACCACCTGGAGGCGGCCATCGGCTCGCTCAACCAGGGCGGCCGGATCGCGGTCTGCGGCATGATCTCGGTCTACAACAACACCGAGCCCGCGCCCGGCCCGAGGAACCTCGCCCGGCTGATCCAGACCCGGGGCCGGATCGAGGGCTTCCTGGTCGGCGACCACTACGACCTGCAGCCGCAGTTCGTCCAGGAGGTCGGCCCGTGGGTCGCCTCGGGCGCGCTGAAGTACCGGGAGACCGTGGTCGACGGCGTCGAGAACACCCTGGAGGCGTTCCTCGGGGTCCTGCGGGGCGACAACATCGGCAAGATGGTCGTCAAGCTCTAGCCTTCCCGGCCTTTTCGGCATGCGGTAACTTCTTTCCGAAATACGCCGTCGATCGTGGGCGCGAGTCGCGGCGGACCGAGGAGGAAGACACCGCATGCCCATCCAGCACTCCGACGTCCTGTACACCGCCGTCGCCACGGCCGAGAACGGTCGCGACGGCCGCGTCGCGACCGACGACGGCAAGCTCGACGTCGTCGTGAACCCGCCCAAGGAGATGGGCGGCAGCGGCGCCGGCACCAACCCGGAGCAGCTGTTCGCCGCGGGTTACAGCGCCTGCTTCCAGGGCGCGCTCGGGGTTGTCGCGCGCCAGGAGGGCGCGGACATCTCCGGGTCGACCGTCACCGCGAAGGTCGGTATCGGCAAGAACGAGGAGGGGTTCGGGATCATCGTCGACATCTCGGCGAGCATCCCGAACGTCGACGCGGACACCGCGCGGAGCCTGATCGAGAAGGCCCACCAGGTGTGCCCCTACTCGAAGGCGACGCGGGGCAATGTCACCGTGACACTCGGCTGACAGCGAGCGTTGCGTACAGCGGCGGCCGCATCCTCGCTCTGGGGTGCGGCTGCCGTGTTCCGTCATCTGCTCGCCAGTGCCGCCCGGTGTACGGCCAGTGCCAGCCGGTCGTTCTCCGGGGCCGCCCCGCCCGGGAAGGCGAAGCGGCGGCGGGTGTAGCCGTAGGCGAGGCCGCTGCGGGGGTCGGCGAAGGCCTGGGAGCCAGCGTCGCCGCTGTGGCCGATCGCGCCGGCGCCGAGGAAGGGGTACCAGGTGTCGGCCGTGGCCTGGAAGCCCAGGCCGAACGACTTGTGGGCCCGGGCCACCAGGTCGTACCCGACGGAGTGCGGCTGCCCGAACTCCGCGACCGTGTCCTCCTTCAGCAGCGGCGCCTTCTCGGCGACCTCGCTGATCATCGCCGCGTACATCCCGGCCAGGCCGCGCGCCGAGGCGACGCCGCCCACCGAGGCGGGGCCCTTCGCGCGGACGGTGCGGTCGTTCGGCAGGGACTCCAGGTCGGTCGGCTCGGGGGCGTGCCGGTTGTAGGCGATCGCGGTGAGCGTGTGCGGACCGGTCGGCAGGGCGTTGAGCTGCGCCTGCTGCTCGGGGGTGGGCAGCATCGGCTGCGTGGTACGGAAGCGCGGCTCGCGGGAGGCCGGCAGGCCGAGGTGGAAGTCCAGGCCGTAGGGGGCGCGGATCCGCTCCTCGTACAGCTCCTGGATCGTACGGCCCGTCGCGCGCCGGACGACCTCGCCGGTGAGTGCGCCGATCACCAGCGCGTGGAAGCCGAAGGCCATGCCCGGCCGCCAGAACGGGCGCTGGTCGGCGAGGCGTTCGGCCAGCGCGCGGTCGTCGGCCAGCTCCGCCGCGCTGAAGCCGGTGTCGGTGCCCACCAGACCGGCGCGGTGCGCGAGCAGGTCGCGCAGGGTCAGCGCGCCCTTGCCCTCGACGCCGAACTCGGGCCAGTAGTAGGTGACTTTGCGGTCCAGTTCCAGCGTGCCGTCCTGGACCAGCAGGGCGGCGACGAGGTGGGCGGCGCCCTTGGTGGACGAGAACACGCCGTACAGCGAGTCCCCGTCGGCGCCCTCGCCCGCCCACAGGTCGACGACCCGCCGGCCGTGGACGTACGCGCACAACTGGCCCTCGTAGTCGCCCCGTTCCCCGGCGACGAATTCGGCGAACTCCTCACGCACCGCCTCGAAGCCCTCGGCGACGGTGCCGTGCACGCTGATCTCCTGCGTCATCCGCTCTCCTCAGACTGAGCCGCTGCTCGCTGCTCCCCCTCGACGCAACGCCCGCTCCGGCTTCGGGCGTTCCCGGCGTCGAGTACGACGAGACGTACCTGATCGACTCAACCACCCCGGCCCCCGGTTGGTATCACCGCTAGCCCGGATGGCCGATGCCACGGGCACTACGGAGGCACGGACGGCCGGGTGGGGCTAGGTGCACCACCACAGGAAGCGGTTGCACGTCTTGGTCGGTGAGGGATGGGGGGTCGGGACCGAGGTGGTCGGAGCGGTGGTGGGGGTGCTGGTCGGGCCGGAGGTCGGCGGGGCGGCCGTGGCCGACGGGCGGGGGCCGGTCGTGGCCGAATGCGCGGCCTTGTCCGTGGCGCTCGGGGACGTGGAGGCCTTGTCCTTCGGGGACTCGGACGCGGACGCGGAGGCCGACGCTCCCGGGGAGGCCGAGGTGTGGCCGGCCGAGGTGACGCCCGAGGTGCCGTTCAGCGGGGTGGCCGTGCTGCTGTCCGGGGAGGTGGAGGTCGCGTCGCCGTTCGTGGAGGTGTCCTCGGAGGCCGCGGGGCCGCCGGTGGAGAAGGGGGCGTCCATGCCGACCTCGGCGAAGGTCAGGCCGCCCGCCGCCAGGACCAGTCCCGCGGTGATCAGCACCGTACGACGCCGCCGGCGCCGGTGCGCGGCGGCCTTGCGGTCCCGGCGGCTCCCCTCGGCACGGGTCTGGCGGCGGCCGGAGCGGGGTGCGGAGTCGTCGGGGGCATGGCCGTCGGGCGCGTGGCCGTCGTCGACTCCTGAGTCGTCCCCTGTGTCGTCCCCTGTGTCGTCCGCTGTGTCGCCGCCGCGTTCGTCCTCGTACCGGTCCGCGTACTCGCCCGTGTAGCCGTCCGTGTAGGCGTCCTCGTACCCGTCCTCGTACTCGTCGCCGTACTCGCCTTCGGCCGCGGGGGCGGCGTGTGCGTCCGGCGAGTCGTATGCCTCGGGGGCGCCGCCCTGGCGGGGGATCCGTGCGCCCGCGGGGGGTGTCGGCGTGGCGTAGGGGGCGTGGCTCGGGTGGCCGCCCGTGGGTCCGGCTGGTGCGTAGGGGTCGGCCACCGTGCCGCCGTATCCGTGCGCGACGGGTACGTGCGCGGGCGCGTCGGCCGTCTGCGCCGGGGCGCCGCAGCCGGGGCAGGCCAGGGCGCCGTTGAGGTGCCGTTGGCACGGGTGGCAGTAGTCCATGACGCGGGAAGACTAGATTCCGCACCCGTCCCGTTCCTAGGCGGCGTTGTGAAGGTTTCGTGGGAGATGGCACATTCTCTCGAAACCCTTGCCGAAACCGTTACCTGTTCGCCCCATTGACACCCTCGCCGTCCCATCCTTACTGTCACGCCAACATTTCGAACGTGTGACGAAATCTCGAACAGCGAGAGGCAACTGCCGTGCGCATCACCGGAATCAGCACCCACGTGGTCGGGACGCCCTGGCGCAATCTGACATACGTACAGGTGCACACCGACGAGGGGATCACCGGGGTCGGCGAGACCCGGATGCTCGGCCGCACCGACGCGCTGATCGGCTATCTGCGGGAGGCCCAGGCCAACCACATCGTCGGATCCGACCCGTTCGCCGTCGAGGATCTGGTGCGCCGCATGAAGTACGGCGACTACGGGCGGGCCGGCGAGATCGTCATGTCCGGCATCGCGGTCGTCGAGATGGCCTGCTGGGACATCAAGGGCAAGGCGCTCGGCGTGCCCGTGTGGCAGCTGCTCGGTGGCAAGGTCACCGACAGGGTGAAGGCATACGCCAACGGGTGGTACACGACCGAGCGAACCCCGGATGCCTACCACAAGGCGGCCCGGGCGGTCATGGAGCGCGGGTACCGCGCGCTGAAGATCGACCCGTTCGGCACCGGCCACTTCGAGCTGGACCACGAGCAGACCCGGTACGCCGTCTCGCTCATCGAGGCCGTGCGGGATGCCATCGGGCCCGACGCCGAGCTGATGCTGGAGATGCACGGCCGCTTCTCCCCCGCCACGGCCGTACGGCTGGCACGGGAGCTCGCGCCCTTCCGGCCGGCCTGGCTGGAGGAGCCCGTGCCGCCGGAGAACCTGAAGGCGCTGGAGAAGGTCGCGGCCAAGGTGGACATCCCGGTCGCCACCGGTGAGCGCATCCACGACCGGATCGAGTTCCGTGAGCTGTTCGAGAGCCAGGCGGCGGACATCATCCAGCCCGACGTCGGCCACATCGGGGGCATCTGGGAGACCCGTAAGCTCGCCGCCACCGCCGAGACCCACTACACGCTGGTCGCCCCGCACAACGTGGGCGGCTCCGTGCTGACCGCGGCGAGCCTCCAAGTCGGCTTCAGCACCCCGAACTTCAAGATCCTGGAGCACTTCAACGACTTCGCGGACGCGGAGATCAAGAAGGTCGTGAAGGGGGCGCCGGAGGTCGTGGACGGCTATTTCCACCTCTCCGACAAGCCCGGCCTCGGTGTCGAGCTGGACACCGACGCCGCCGCCGAGTTCCCGCAGCAGCAGGCCCGGTTCGACCTGTGGGCCGAGGGCTGGGAGCAGCGCCGGCCGAAGGGGTCGAAGTGAGCGCCCGCACACTGAGGCAGGTCGTGATCGAGGCGCCCGGTGCGCACCGGCTCGTCGAGCACACACCCCGCGATCCCGGTCCCGGCGAGGCGCTGGTCGCCGTGCACGCGGTGGGCATCTGCGGCAGCGACCGCGAGGTGTACCAGGGCAACCGGCCCGAGGGGTACGTGCGCTACCCGCTCACGCCCGGCCACGAGTGGTCGGGGACGGTCGCGAAGGTGGGCCCGGGAGTCCCCGCGTCCCTCGTCGGCCGCAAGGTCGTCGGGGAGGGCTTCCGCAACTGCCAGGTGTGCGAGCGCTGTCACGCGGGCGAGACCACGCTGTGCACGGCGGGGTACGAGGAGACGGGGTTCACCCAGCCGGGCGCGATGGCCGGCACGCTCACCCTGCCCGCCCGGCTGCTGCATCCGCTGCCGGACGGCGCCGACCTCACGGCCGCCGCCCTGCTGGAGCCGGCCGCCTGTGTCGCGGCCGCCGCGCTGAAGGCGAACGCCCGGCCGGGCGAGCGGGTCGCGGTGGTCGGCACGGGCACGCTCGGGATGTTCGCCGTGCAGTTCCTGAAGGCGATCTCGCCGGTGGAGCTGCTGGTGGTGGGCACCGGACGGGACCGGGAGGCGCTGTCCCGGCAGTTCGGGGCGACCGACTTCCGGCTCCGGGACCAGGAGCTGCCGGAGGACTACGACGTCGTGATCGAGACCGCCGGGTCCGCGTCCGCCGCGCGCACCGCCGCCTCCCTGCTCAGGCGCGGTGGACGCCTGGTCCTGACCGGGATCCCGGCGCCGGGCGCGGATGGGCTCGACCCGACCGACCTCGTCGTACGACAGCTGGAGGTGCACACGGTCTTCGGGGCGCCGCCGGACGCCTGGGCGCATGCCGTACGGGTGTTCGGCGCCGGTCTGCTGGACCCGCTGCCGCTGGTCACGCACGAGCTGCCGCTGACCGAGTTCCCGCAGGCCATCGAGCTGGTGGGGGCCGGTGATCCGAAGGTGGGCAAGGTGCTGCTCCACCCCTGAGTCGTGCGCCGGCCGGGGTGTGACCTGAACGGCGCCCCGACCGGCGCACCACCAAGGTCTTCCCGTACCCACAGTCCCGAACCTTGTCCGAAATATCGAACGCGAAGTCGACGAGCGCACGCACCGATGTCAACGAGCGCCCACCGCACGCAACGAAACGCAACGAACGAGAAGGACAGCTTGTGACCGACGCTTCCGCCCCGGCAGCCCGCAGGCCCGGTGAGCAGGCGCTCGCCGCTCTCGGCCTGGGCGCGCCCGCCCTCGACCCCGCCGACGCCTCCGCCCACGGCTTCCCCGGCGGCGGCCGCTGGCGCACCGAGATCCCCTCGTGCGAGGGTCCCGAAGCGCTCGCGGTCGTCCTCAAGGAGGCCTCGCGCCTCGACGTGCCGATCCACCGGATCAGCCAGGGCAGCGGGGTGTGGATGCTCACCGACGCCGAGATCACCGAGATGGTCGAGGCGACCGGCGAGCGCGACATCGAGCTGTGCCTGTTCACCGGCCCGCGCGGCACCTGGGACATCGGCGGCTCGGTGCGCTCCGACTCGCGGGGGGCCGGACTGCGCGCCCGCGGCCACGACGCCGTCGCCGGCTGCGTCGAAGACGCCGTCAGGGCAACCGAGTTGGGCGTCAAGTGCCTGCTGGTCGCCGACGAAGGCGTGCTGTGGACCCTGCACCGGGCGCGCCAGACCGGGATCATCCCGGCCGACACCACCCTGAAGGTCTCGGCGCTGATCGGACCGGTCAACCCCGCCGCGTACGCGGTGTACGAGGGGCTGGGGGCCGACTCCATCAACGTGCCCAGCGATCTGACGCTCGATCACCTCACCGAGATCCGCCGGGTGTCCGGCGCCCCCATGGACATGTACATCGAGGCCCCCGACGATCTCGGCGGCTATGTGCGGATGTACGAGGTCGCCGAGCTGATCCGGCGCGGCGCACCGCTCTATCTGAAGTTCGGCCTGTCCAAGGCTCCCGGCATCTACCCGTGGGGCACCCATCTGCGGGACGTGACCCTGGACACCGCCCGGGAGCGGGTGCGGCGCGGCCGGCTCGCCCTGGACCTGCTCGCCCGGCACGGCGCGGACGACGGCATGGCGCCGCTCGGCTCCCGGTTGCCCGGCCCGCTCAACCGCTTCCCCATCACCACCGCGTGACCCCGCTCAACGACGAGAAGAACAAGGACGGATCACCATGCGCAACCGCAGAGCCGCTCTCACCGCGATAGCCGGAGCCGCCTCCCTCGCCCTCGCCCTGTCCGCCTGCGGCCAGAACAGCGACGGCGGCAGCAAGGCGGAGAAGGGCAGCGCCAAGGGCGGCACCATCGGCATCGCCATGCCGACGAAGTCCTCCGAGCGCTGGATCGCCGACGGCAAGAACGTCGTCAAGAACCTGGAGGCCAAGGGCTACAAGACCAAGCTGGTCTACGGCGAGGACGACCCGGACACCCAGGTCTCCCAGATCGAGAACCTGATCACGCAGGGCGTCAAGGGCCTGATCGTCGCGGCGATCGACAACAAGTCCCTGAACAACGTGCTCCAGGAGGCCGCGGACGCGCACATCCCGGTCATCGCCTACGACCGCCTGATCCTCGGCACCAAGAACGTCGACTACTACGCGTCCTTCGACAACGAGAAGGTCGGCAAGCTCCAGGGCACGTACATCGTGCACAAGCTGGGCCTGGACAGCGGCAAGAAGGGCCCGTTCAACATCGAGCTGTTCGCCGGCTCCAACGACGACAACAACACCCGGTACTTCTTCAACGGCGCGATGAGCGTCCTGAAGCCGTACATGGACAAGAAGCAGCTGGTCGTCCGCTCGGGCCAGACCGAGCTGAACAAGGTCACCACCCTGCGCTGGGACGGCGCCACCGCGCAGAAGCGCATGGACGACATCCTGACCTCCTCCTACAAGTCGGAGAAGGTCGACGCGGTCCTCTCCCCGTACGACGGCATCTCCATCGGCATCCTGTCGTCGCTGAAGTCGGACGGCTACGGCTCGGGGAGCAAGCCGCTGCCGGTGATCACCGGCCAGGACGCCGAGCTGGCCTCGGTGAAGTCGATCATCGCCGGTCAGCAGACGCAGACCGTCTACAAGGACACCCGCAAGCTCGCCGAGGTCGCCTCGACGATGGTCGACGACGTCCTCAACGGCAAGAAGCCCGAGGTCAACGACACCACGTCGTACAACAACGGCACCAAGGTCGTGCCCGCCTACCTGCTGCAGCCGGTGAGCGTCGACAAGTCCAACTACCAGCAGGTCCTGATCGACGGCGGCTACTACACCGCGTCCGAGCTCAAGTAAGCGCCCGCCCCTACGGATCGCAACGGATTGGAAGGCACGACCATGGCGGGACCCGTCCTGGAAATGCGCTCGATCGTCAAGACCTTTCCCGGTGTCAAGGCGCTGTCGGACGTCACCCTGACCGTCCGGCAGGGCGAGGTCCACGCCATCTGCGGGGAGAACGGCGCCGGCAAGTCCACCCTGATGAAGGTGCTGTCCGGCGTCCACCCGTACGGCAGTTACGAGGGGGACATCCTCTTCGAGGGAGAGGTGTCCCGGTTCAGGGACATCCGGGCGAGCGAGCAGCACGGCATCGTCATCATCCACCAGGAGCTGGCGCTGGTGCCGTACCTCTCCATCGCGGAGAACATCTTCCTGGGCAACGAGCACGCCAGGCGCGGGCTCATCAACTGGAACGACACCCTCAGGCACGCCACCGAACTGCTGCGCCGGGTCGGTCTGGACGAGCACCCGGAGACCCGCGTCGCCGACATCGGCGTGGGCAAGCAGCAGCTCGTGGAGATCGCGAAGGCGCTGTCCAAGCAGGTGAAGCTGCTGATCCTGGACGAGCCGACGGCGGCCCTGAACGACGAGGACAGCGGGAAACTCCTCGACCTGATCCTGGAGCTGAAGGACCAGGGCATCACCTCGATCATCATCTCCCACAAGCTCAACGAGATCCGCAGGGTCGCCGACTCGGTGACGATCATCCGGGACGGCCGATCCATCGAGACCCTCGACGTCAAGGCGCCGGAGACGACCGAGGAGCGGCTCATCGCGGGCATGGTCGGCCGCGACCTCGACCACCGCTTCCCCGAGCGCACCCCGCACCGGCCCGAGGAGGGCGCGGCCCCGGCGCTGGAGATCCGGGGCTGGACCGTGCACCACCCCATCGACCAGCAGCGCAAGGTCGTGGACGACGTGTCGCTCGAGGTCCGCCGCGGGGAGATCGTCGGCATCGCGGGCCTGATGGGCGCCGGCCGCACCGAACTCGCGATGAGCGTCTTCGGGCGGACCTACGGCCGGTACGCGGGCGGCACGGTCCTCAAGGACGGCAAGGAGATCCGGACCAGGACCGTCCCGGAGGCGGTCCGGCACGGCATCGCCTACGTCACCGAGGACCGCAAGCACTACGGCCTCAACCTCATCGACACCATCAACCGCAACATCTCGCTGACCGCGCTGACCAAGGTCGCCAAGCGGGGTGTGGTGGACGAGCACGAGGAGCGGCAGGTCGCCGAGGGCTTCCGCACCTCCATGAACATCAAGGCGCCGACCGTGTTCGAACCGGTGGGCAAGCTGTCGGGCGGCAACCAGCAGAAGGTCGTCCTCAGCAAGTGGATCTTCGCGGGTCCGGACGTGCTGATCCTGGACGAGCCCACGCGCGGCATCGACGTGGGCGCGAAGTACGAGATCTACACGGTCATCGACCAGCTCGCCGCCCAGGGCAAGGCCGTCGTCTTCATCTCCTCCGAACTGCCCGAACTGCTCGGCATGTGCGACCGCATCTACACGATGGCCGCCGGCCGGCTGACCGGTGAGGTGCCGCGGGCCGAGGCCACGCAGGAAGTGCTGATGCGTCACATGACGAAGGACAAGACCGACAAAGAGGTAACGCGATGAGCACGGATGTGACCGCCAAGAGCCCGGCCCCCGCGCCGCCGGGCAGGAGCGGATCGGCCGCCGACTCCGGTCTGCTCCGGCTGATGCTGGACGGCCTGCGGCGCAACATGCGCCAGTACGGCATGCTGATCGCGCTCGGCCTGATCGTCGTCCTGTTCGCGATCTGGACCGACGGGGACCTGCTGCTGCCGCGCAACGTCTCCAACCTGGTGCTGCAGAACAGCTACATCCTGATCCTCGCGATCGGCATGATGCTGGTGATCATCGCCGGGCACATCGACCTGTCGGTCGGTTCGCTGACCGCGTTCGTCGGCGCCTTCGCGGCCGTGCTGACCGTGCAGCACGGGCTGTCCTGGCCGATCGCGTTGGTGCTGTGCCTGCTGGTGGGCGCGGTGGCGGGCTCGGTGCAGGGCTTTCTGATCGCCTATCTCGGCATACCGTCCTTCATCGTGACGCTCGCGGGCATGCTCCTCTTCCGCGGCCTCACGGAGATCCTGCTCAAGGGGCAGACCCTCGGCCCCTTCCCCGACGGCCTGCAGAAGATGGGCAACGGCTTCCTGCCCGAGACCGGCCCGAACACCAACTACCACAACCTGACCCTGCTGCTCGGGCTCGCCCTGATCGTGGCCGTGGTCTGGCAGGAGGTCCGGGACCGCCGCCGCCAGCAGGAGTTCGCGCTGGACGTGCTGCCCACCCGCCTCTTCCTGCTCAAGCTGACGGCTCTGGTCGCCGCGATCCTCGTCCTCACCCTCCTGCTCGCCAGCTACAAGGGCGCCCCGATCGTGCTGATCATCCTCGGCGCGCTGGTCGTCGGCTACGGCTACGTGATGCGCAACGCGGTGTTCGGCCGGCACATCTACGCGATCGGCGGCAACCTTCCCGCGGCCAAGCTGTCCGGCGTGAAGGACAAGAAGGTCACCTTCTACGTCTTCCTGAACATGGGCGTCCTCGCGGCCCTGGCCGGTCTGGTGGTCGCGGCCCGGCTGAACGCGGCCTCGCCGAAGGCTGGCGTCAACTTCGAACTGGAGGCGATCGCCTCCTCGTTCATCGGCGGCGCGTCCATGAGCGGCGGTGTCGGCACCGTCCTCGGCGCCATCATCGGCGGCCTGGTCCTGGGCGTGCTGAACAACGGCATGAACCTCCTCAGCGTCGGCACCGACTGGCAGCAGGTCATCAAGGGCCTCGCCCTGCTGGTGGCGGTCGGCTTCGACGTGTGGAACAAGCGCAAGTCCGGTTCGTAAGCAAGCGAGTGAGCCGAAGGGGCGCGCCGGTGTCGAGAGACCGAACGCGCGGAGGCGCGAAGCGCTGAGCACGATCGGGCTCTCGACACCGGCATCCAGCGCCCCGGAGGCGAACGAGCGCCCAAACAAAGGGGAGCCGCACACATGGAACTGAACAGACGCACGGTCATCGCGGGAGCCGCGGCAGCGGGTATCGCCGCGACCACCCTCGGCACGGGCAGCGCCCAGGCCGCCACCGGTTCGGCCTCGGGAAGGAAGCCGGTGAAGGAACCCTTCGGCAAGCTCGCCGACGGCACGAGGATCTACCGCTGGTCGCTGGAGAACGGCGGCACGCGGCTGAAGGTCCTCAACTGGGGCGGTGTCGTCCAGAGCCTGGAGATCCCCGACCGGCACGGCCGCCACGCCAACGTCTCGCTGGGCTTCGCGCGCATCGACGACTACGTGGCGAAGACGCCGTACTTCGGCGCGCTCATCGGCCGCTACGGCAACCGCATAGGCAAGGGGCAGTTCACCCTGGACGGCACGGCGTACCAGCTGTCCGTCAACGACGGCGTGAACAGCCTGCACGGCGGCAAGCAGGGCTTCGACAAGCACGTGTGGGACGTGGAGCCGTTCACCGAGGGCTCGGACGTCGGACTGCGCCTGCACTACACCAGCGTCGACGGGGAGATGGGCTACCCGGGCACGCTCAGGGCGACGGTGACGTACACCCTCACCCGGCACGGCGCCTGGCGCATCGACTACGAGGCCACCACCGACAAGGCCACCGTCGTCAACCTCACCAGCCACGTCTACTGGAACCTGGCCGGCGAGGGCAGCGGCACGATCGAGGACCACGAGCTCACGATCGCCGCCTCCCGCTACACCCCCACCGACGCGGGCCTCATCCCGACGGGGGAGCTGGCGAAGGTGGCCGGGACCCCCTTCGACTTCCGCCACGCCAAGCCGATCGGCCGGGACATCCGGGCCGGCCACGAGCAGCAGGTGCAGGCAAAGGGGTACGACCACAACTGGGCGCTGGACAAGGGCGTCACCGCGAAGCCCGAGCACGTGGCGACCCTGCGCGACCCGCGCTCCGGCCGCACCCTGAAGATCGCCACCGACCAGCCGGGGCTGCAGTTCTACTCCGGCAACTTCCTCGACGGCACCCTGACCGGCACCGGCGGCCGCACCTACCGCCAGGGGGACGCGCTGTGCCTGGAGACCCAGCACTTCCCGGACTCGCCGAACCACGCGAACTTCCCGTCGACCGTGCTGCGGCCGGGCCGGACGTACCGGACGACGACGATCCACACGTTCGGGGTGTGACGTGACACGCGCGGCGTGAACTGGCTCACGTGCCCCGTGAGTTGAACAACACCTCCGGCGCCTCCGTACTCATGGGTGGCCCGTGCTCCCCCGCACGGGCCACCCTTGGACGGAGGTTCCCTTGCCTGACAACGTCACCTCGTTGTTCCGCAACACCGCGGCGCACAGCCCCTCGATGGCGGCGCTGACGCGGGAGAGCGACGGGTCGGGCCCGGTGGACTTCTGCATCCCGTGCAACCCGTACTTCCCCACTCCCGCCATGTTCGAGGAGCTGGCGGTCCGGCTGCGCGAGATCATCACGTACTACCCGAGCAGCGCCGACACCATCACGGCCGAGCTGTGCAGCCTGCTCCAGTTGCCGCCGCAGTGCGTGGCGATGGGCAACGGCTCCACCGAACTCATCACCTGGATCGACCACCTCCTGGTCCGCGAATCCCTGGCCATCCCCGTGCCGACCTTCGGCCGCTGGACCGACCAGCCGATGGAGACCGGCAAGCGGGTCGACATGTTCCCGCTCCAGGAGGCGAACGGCTTCGCGCTGGACCTCGCCCAGTACGCCGAGTTCATCCGGGCCCGGGGCACCCGGGTCGCGGTCATCTGCAATCCCAACAACCCCGACGGCGGCTACCTGCACAAGCAGCAGGTGGTGCAGTTCATGGACGCGATGGCCGACCTGGACCTGGTGGTCGTGGACGAGTCGTTCCTGGAGTTCGCCGACGCGGAGGCGGAACCGAGCGTCGTCCAGGAGGCGATGCTCCGCCCGAACGTCGTCGTCCTGCGCAGCCTCGGCAAGAACTTCGGCCTGCACGGCATCCGCTTCGGCTACCTGGTCGCGAACCCCGCGATCGCGGGCAGGGTCCGCTCGATGCTGCCCAAGTGGAACCTCAACTCCTTCGCCGAGCACGTGGTGTTCATGCTGCGCGAGCACGGCACGGAGTACGCGCAGAGCCTGATGCAGGTACGGCGCGACCGACTGGAGATGACCAGCCACCTCTCCGCCCTCCCCGGCCTCACGGTCTACCCCTCCCAGGGCAACTTCCTGTTCGTACGCCTCCCCGTCGGCGCCGAAGGCACCGTGGTCCGCGACCGGCTGCTCACCGAGCACCGGATCCTGGTCCGCGAGTGCGGCAACAAGATCGGTTCGTCCAGCCGCTTCCTGAGACTCGTGGTGCGCCCCCAGGTCGACGTGCGTCGCCTGGTGTCCGGCCTGGAACAGGTGCTCTACGGGACCAGGAGGGGAGCCGCCGTACCCGAGCTGAGCACCGGGACCAGCTACAGCTCGGGTACGGCGGCGGTGGACCGGCTGATGAGCGAGACCAACGGCGCCGGAATACCGGGGCTCGACGCGGGGGCCCTCGCGGCCGGCGTCGCCCCGGCCCCGGCCGCCGCTCCGGCCGCCGGCACCGGCATGCCCTTCCCCGCCGCCGCGCCGACCGGCGGCAGCATGCCGATGCCGGCGGCAGCCCAGCCGGTGCCGGTGGCAGCGCAGGCGGTCCCGATGCAGCAGCCGACGCCGGTACCAGTGCCGGTACAACAGCCGGTAGCCCCGGCCCCTGTTCCGGCGCCGACGCCCTTCCCCACGCCGGTACCGGCTCCCGCACCCGCGGCCCCCGCACCTGCTCCGACGCCGGTCCCCGTCCCCGTCCCCGTTCCGGCCGCTGCCGTCGCGGTCGCCCCCACCCCGCCGGGCGTTCCGGCCCGCGGGGGTCTCACGGCCGCCCAGGTACGCGGCATGACGGCCCCCGCCACCGACCTGACCCCGGCCCCGGCCACCGGCTGGCCCAACGCACAGAGCTGGCCGAACGCGGCGGGAATGGGACAGGCAGGCTAGCAGCGCCCGGGGCTCGCCGCTACGGCAAGCCCGCGTCCTTCGCCATCACGCGCAGGGCTTCGGTCAGCGCCTTTCGTTGAGTCTTCGTCAGCCCCGCCGTGAATTCCTCGTCCAGGGTTCGCGCCATGGACGTGCAGCGTTTCAGGAGGCCCTGTCCCTCCTCGGTGAGGGTCAGCACCTGCCGTCGGCGGTCCTGAGGGTCCCGGATGCGCTGCACCGCGCCGAGGCTCTCCAGGTGGTCGGCCAGTGAGACCACCAGGCTGGGCGCGACGCCCATCCGTGCGGCCAGTTCCTGCTGGGACGCGGCCGCGGCAAGGCTGAGTGCAGCCATCAGGCCGACGTGCTTGGGCTTGAGGCCCAGTTGCTCTATCTCCCGGGTGAACCGGTCGGTGGCCACCGTGCCCAGAGTGCCGAGCCGGAACACCACGGTCGAGGTCAGGCCCGGGGCGTCGCCTGCCGCCTTCGCCTCCCCATTGACATCGCTCATGCCGAGAATGGTAGCGTCCCAGTATCGTTCACAGTCAGAATGATTCAGGGGGGAACGCAATCATGAACTCGTCCACCGTGCAGACCGTCCTCGTCGTCGCCAACGCCCTCGCCTCCCTCGTCTCGGCCGGCTCGTGCGTCGCCGGGATGATCAGGCCCGGCCTCGCCCTGCCCAAGGGCATGGCCGTCAACGGGGGTACGCGTCTGTACGCGAACGCCTACGGCGCCAGGGCGATCCCCCTCGCCGCCGTCACCCTCGCCCTGTTCGCCCTGGGCGACCGGTCCGTCGTCGCCCCTGTTCTCGCCATCGCCGGTCTGGCCCAGATCGGCGACTCCGCGATCGGGGTTCAGCAGCGCAACAAGGGCATGGCCATCTGTGCCGGCGTCTTCGCCGTCCTTCACCTCGCGTCGGCGTGGTGGTTCCACACGCGCTGAACGCCCGCGGTCAGACGGGACGGCGGCAGGTCGACCTCGGCTCGTACGGTTTTCCCGGGCGGATCGCGGTCGACCACCTCCCACCGGTCGGCGAAGGCGTTCACCAGCACGAGCCCGCGCCCCGCGTCCGCGAGGGGTGCGGGCTCCCGTACATCTTGGGGGCCGGGCGGCTGCTGCTCGGCCCGGGTGTCGGTCACCTCGATCCGCACACTCCCCGCGAGCAGCGCGAGCCGCAGCTCGAAGTCCCGTCCGGGTACGCGTCCATGAGTTACGGCATTGGCGGCCAGTTCGGCCACGATCACCGCTACGGCGTCCGCCGCGTCGGTGCCGTGCGGGATGCCCCAGGCGTCGAGTTGGGCGAGGGCGAGATGCCGGGCCAGGCGGGCGCCGCGAGGAGTCGGGCTGAGGCGTTGGGTGAGCATGCGCCCAATGTGGGGGGCGTGAAGGAGGCTTCACCAGGTGCGCGCCGCGTACGCTGCATCAGCGTACGCGGTGACGATCTGGACAGTACTCGTGACGGGCCGTGACCATGACCTTCATGGGTGCGGGAAGCAACGGTGAGCCGGAGTCGTCGGACAGCCTGCGGACGTTCGGAGCGGTCGTGCAGGCGCTGCGCGAGTATCACGGGCTGAGCAGGGAGGAGTTCGGCCGCCTTGTGGGGTACTCCAAACACACGGTGGCCTCCGTGGAGTTGGGGAGGCGGATGCCGGACGTGGGGTTCGTGGAGGCGGCGGAGGGGGTGCTGGGCAACACGGGCGCGTTAAGGAAGGCGGCGGGGCATCTTGAGCGGCAGCCCGGCTTGGCCTCTTGGTTCCGGCGGTGGGCCGGGCTGGAAAAGACGGCGATCAACCTGTTCAACTACGAGTGCCGGATGCTTCCTGGGCTGTTGCAGACGGAGGCATTCGCAAGGCAGTTGTTCGCCGACGAGCTTCCACCTCTGAGCAACGAGCAGATCGAAGCCAGCTGGGCTGCCCGGGCCGAGCGTCAGCAACTGTTGCGCGAGCGACCGAACACCGCCTTCAACTTCATCATTGAGGAGCAGGTGTTCCTACGGCGTACAGGCGGGGTGGATGTCACCCGCGAGGCCATCGACCACGTACTTGAGATGGCTCAACTGCGCAACGTAGAGGTGCAGATCATGCCGCTCGTCCAGACGTCGCATGCTGGACTGCACGGGCCCATCGCCCTGCTGGAGAATCCGCAGAACAGGTGGTTCGCGTACAGCGAGGGGCAGGAGAGCGGACAGTTCATCGCCGACCCGAAGTCGATCAGCGTGCTCCAGAGCCGGTATGCCAGGATGCGTTCACAGGCTCTCACCATCCACGACTCCGTGAGCCTGTTGCAACGGATGCGAGGAGACCTATGAGCACCTCCGAACTGGCGTGGTTCAAGAGCAGCTACAGCAGCGGCTCCGGCGACAACTGCATCGAGGTCGCCCACACCCCCGCCACCATCCACGTCCGCGACTCCAAGGACCAGCAGGGCCCCACCCTCGCCCTCTCCCCCACCGCCTGGGCGGACTTCCTCACGTACGCCGTGCAGCGATGATGGAGGCATGACGATCAACACGGCCCTGGCCGACATCCTCGACCGTGGCGCCGCCGCGACGGAGGCGCAGCAACTGCTCGCCGCCCTCGCCGACCACGGCGTCTTCGTGCCCGCGCAGGCGAACGGGTCGGTGATGTTCCTCCGGGGAGAGGACGGCGCCCCCGTCCTCCCCGGCTACGTCAGCGAAGCGTGCTGCGCCGAGCAGTTGCCGGAGGCGGCCGGGTCGGTCCACTGTGACGCCCTGCGGCTGATGGACATCTCCCAGCAGACCGGCGTCGGCGTGCTCGCGCTGCACTCGGCCACGAACTGGGCCCGCGTACCGATGCCGTTGCTGGCCCAGACGCTGCGCGAGCGAGGTCAGCAGGCCGGAGGGCAGCAACTGAAGCTCACCTGGTCGACCCACCCCGTCGCCGTGGCGCTGCGGGACGCCCTCTCTCGGCGGATACGGGACTTCCCGGCGATCCGTACCGTCTGGGTGTCACAGGCGCGGCGCATGGAGACCGGGTTCGAGCACCTGATGCTGCACGTGGCCGTGGACGAGCCGCTGCCGTCGGCCTCCGCGCACCGGATGATGGAGGCGCTGCTCGGCGGGGAGGTGGTGCTCGGGGAGGAAAGCCCCCAGGTGGGCATGATCGCCCTGAACACCACCACGCACGCCGACACGCTCGCCGAGCTGGAGCGCATGGGCCTGGACACCGTACGCTCCGACCCCGCCACCGGGCGCGTCGAAGTGGTCTCCCGGGAGTTCGACGCGCCTCGGCAGTAGTCGGCCTACGTCACGTGTCCGGGCTCTACTTCCCCGGACACTGCTTCCAGGCCAGGTGGTACACCGTGCTGATGTCCCCGTCGGTCGAGTCCATCGTCATGAAGCTGACCTTGCCCGGTGACGAGCTGCCCGCGTTCACGCGCAGCTCGGTGTTGATGTTGAAGTTGCGGAGCACTCCGCAGGGGGCCCAGACGAGTTGGGCCCAGTCGGTGCTGTCGGTGGCCTGCCAGTCGTCGTTGTAGGGGCCGCCGAAGGGGTGGGTCTTGGACGCCGTGTTCGGGGAGCCCTGGAAGTAGTACGACGCCTTCTGCGTGCTGCTCGCGCCGGGCTGGAGCGAGAGGAAGCCCCGGTAGTCGGCGCTGGCGATGGCGTAGGTGAAGCCCTGCGGGACGTGGACGACCAGGTTGAGCTGGCAGTTCTTGCGGAAGGCCGTGGGGTCGGAGTTGCCGCCGGCCTGGGCGAGGTAGTCGCTGTAGGTGACGGTGAAGGCGGTGTTGTCCGGAGAGACGGCCACCGCGGCCGTACCGGCGGGACAGCCGGAGCCGTTCACCGTGGCGACGTCGATGACGATCTTGTCCGGGGGCGGGTCGTCGAAGACGGGGGACGAGGACGAAGCGGGTATCGCGGTGGTGAGCAGAGCGGCTACCGCGCCGCTCAGCAGGAGGCCACCAGCCATGGTTTCTCCCGGTTGTCGAGTGGGGGGTTACGCCTCCGACCCGTCCGCGAGACATGCTTGGCAGAAACTGTGTGGAACCTGTGAAGGCGGGGGAGGCGAGGGAATCGTAGGAAGCCCCGCTTCCGCCCGGCAGGGCGAACTCCGGCCATTCACTTCGGGGTTTTCACTCACCCGTCTGCAGGGGGATCTACAGGACCTACAGGACTTACAGCACCTGCGGGACCTACGGGTTCTCCCAGGCCGCCGGCTCCGCCGCCAGTGCCCGTACCGGCTCGGGCAGCGCGTCCGCCGCGAGGTCGGCGATGGTGACGCCCTCCAGGATGCGGCGCACATTGGCGCGCAGGGCGATCCACAGGGGCAGCAGGGGCTGCGCGGTTCCCGTGTACGACAGGCCCGTCGGGCGTACGGCGGCGATCTCCTCGGCCTTCACCGGGCCGTCGTCCTGCCGGACGGCCACCTCCAGTACCGCCCGTAACGCGTAATCCGCCCGTGCCGAGATCCTCATGCGTCCGTTGTGGGGCGTACCTCCGTGGACAATGGCCGGACCGCGCCCCCGTAAGATCGCCCGGGAGGATCCACCTTGGCGCTCAGCAGACGTACCTTCAGTGCCCTGGCCGGCTCGGCCGCGCTCGGTTTCGCCCTGGGCGGCAGCGGCGGTCCCGGGGCGCCCTCGGCGTTCGCGGCGCACAGCGTGCCCACCGGTCCGGCGCCCGCCCCGCCGCGTGCCGACGGGGAACGTCACACCATCGGGTACGACAACTACTCGCTGATCGTCGACGGCCGACGACTGGTGGTGTGGTCCGGCGAGATGCACCCCTTCCGGCTGCCGAGCCCCTCCCTGTGGCGGGACGTGCTGCAGAAGATGCGGGCGCACGGGTACAACGCCGTGAGCATCTACGTGTCCTGGAACTACCACTCCCCCGCGCCCGGGCACTACGACTTCTCCGGTGTCCGGGATCTCGACCTGTTCCTGCGCACGGCCGCCGAGACCGGGCTGTACGTGATCCTGCGGCCGGGCCCGTACATCAACGCCGAGATCGACGGCGGCGGCTTCCCGGGCTGGCTGACGGCGACGAAGGGGACGGCGCGCACCGCCGACCCGACGTATCTGTCGCACGTCGACGAGTGGCTCACCGCGGTGAACCGGATCGTCCGGCGGCATCTGTTCACGCAGGGCACGGGGACCGTCCTGCTGTACCAGATCGAGAACGAGTACGACTCCCACGTCGGGGAGGCGACCGGGCGGGACTACATGTCCCATCTGTACCGGAAGGTCCGGGGCGACGGGATCGACGTGCCCCTCTTCCACAACGACAAGGGGCGCAACGGCTACTGGGTTCCGGGGTCCTTCGACACCGACGGGGAGACGGGCGGCTGGCTGTACGGGTTCGACGGGTATCCGTCGCCGTCCCAGACGCCGCCGGACTGGGGGCACTTCGGGAAGGGCGGGCCGACGGGCGGGGCCACCGCCTCGCCGCGTACGCCCGGGTTCGTACCGGAGTTCGGGGGCGGCTGGTTCGACCCGTGGGGCGGGGCCTGGTTCGACGGCAAGGGGTACGCCGAGTCGCGGCGCACCCGGGACGCGGCCTACGAGCGCCGCTTCTACCTCACCAACCTCGCCAACGGCATCACCCTGCACAACGTGTACATGACCTTCGGCGGGACGTCGTGGGGCTGGCTGCCCGCGCCGGTGGTCTACACGTCGTACGACTACGGGGCGGCCATCGACGAGGGCCGCAACGTCACCGAGAAGATCGCCCCGATGCACCAGCTCGGGCATCTGCTCCAGCGCGTGCCGGACTTCGCCCGGCTGGACCGGGCGGCGGACGTGAAGGCGGCGGGGCTGAAGGTCTACCACCTGACCAACCCGGACACCGGCACCCATGTGTACGTCGCCCGCAACGACGGCACGGAGGCCGTCACCGGCGACCTGCCGACGAACGCCGGGAAGCTCAGGATCACCGTGCCCGCGCGCGACGCGCGCCTGCTGACCACCGGACTCGCGCTCGGCCGGCGGACGCTGAAGTACTCCACCGCCCAGCCCATGATGTCCCTGACCGTCGGCCGGCAGGACGTCGCCGTGTTCACCGGGCGGCACGGCGACATGGCGGACCTGGTCCTGAAGTCCCCGGTGGAGCCGTCCGTCACCCGCCTCGACCCGGAGGCGGCCTGGGCGTACGACGGCGACGAACTGCACGTCAACGCGCCCCTCGGACAGGGCGGGCTGACCCGGGTGCTGGTCGAGAAGGGCGAGAGCGACACCCCGCTGCTGCTGCTCTTCGCCGACGACGCCACGGCCGTACGGATGTTCCCGTACGACACCCCGTCCGGCACCCTGCTGGTGTACGGCCCCCAGCTGCTGCGCCACGCCGAGGTGCGCGGCTCCGAGGTCCATCTGACGGGTGACGTCACCGGGGAGACCACGCTGGAGGTGTGGGGTCCGCGCGGGATCGCGAGCCTGGTGTGGAACGGGCGCAGGGTGCCGACCCGGGTGACCATGTCCGGCAGCCTGATGACGACGGACATGCTGCCCGCCGTGCCGGAGGTGGTACTGCCCGCACTGGACGGCTGGCGGACGCGGACGGAGAACCCGGAGGCGGGGCCGAGCTTCGACGACTCGTCGTGGAAGGTCGCCGACAGGACGTCGTCGTACAGCGTCACCCCGGTCCCGGAGGGCGGGCCGGTGCTGTTCGCCGACGACTACGGCTTCCACTACGGAGACGTCTGGTACCGGGGCACGTTCAGCGACTCGACCGGCATCGAGGAGGTCTCGCTCTCCTACAGCACCGGCACGCAGGGGCTGTTGATGGCATGGCTGGACGGGGAGCCGCTGGGCACCCACCGGATGCCGGTGCCGGACAAGGACACCACCATCAGGAAGGGCAGTTGGGACGCCACCGCCGTCTTCCCGGTGCGTGAGCGGCTGCGCTCGCCCGGCCGGCATGTGCTGTCCGTCCTCGTGCGGCGCATGCAGCACGACCAGGACGGCAAGGCGCAGGACACGCACAAGGTGGCACGCGGCCTGACCGCCGCCGTCTTCAAGGGGGCCGCCCCGCACGTCGGTTGGCGGATCCAGGGCGAGGCGGCCCCGGACCCGGTGCGCGGTCCGCAGAACAACGGCGGCCTGTGCGGCGAGCGGGAGGGCTGGCACCTGCCCGGCCTCCCCGACCGGGACTGGCAGAAGGTGACCTTCCCGCGCGCCGAGCGGCGGCAGGGCGTGACCTGGTACCGGACCACGTTCCGGCTGTCGGTGCCGCAGGACGTCGACGCCTCGATCGGACTCACCCTGGAGGACGACCCGTACCGGGCCTACCGGGCGCAGATCTTCCTCAACGGCTGGAACATGGGCCAGTACATCAACAACGTCGGCCCCCAGCACACCTTCGTCCTCCCGAACGGCATCCTGCGCACCCGGGGCAGCAACACCCTGGCGCTGGCGGTCCTTTCGGAGTTCACGACGCTGTCCGGACCGGGCAAGGTCGAGCTGACGCTGCTGGGGACGGCGGTGGGCGGGGTGCCGGTGACGCCGGTGGAGTCGCCCGGCCGCTGATCGCGTTCGGCCTTGTTCACCTATCAACGAGGGTCGCCTGATCGCATGACGTGCGCGCGCCCGGGCGCGTAGGCTCGGACGGGCCGCTCAGCGGCGGTGCGAAGGGGGAGAGATGGCATTCGCGGGCGGCGCGCGACGGCGGGCGGCGCAGGTGGCCGCGCGGCTGGTCCGGCCCCGCCCGGGCTCGTCGCGGCGCTCCCTGGCCGCCGGACTCGCGGCCGCCGTCCGTGCCCGGCCGCAACCGCCGCACGGCGTACGGGAGCTGTGCCGGGCGCTGTGCGAGGAGATGAGCGCACGGCGGGGCGGCCGGCCGGTGGAGCTGCGGTTCGAGCGCTTCCCGGACGAGATCGAGGTCACCGGGCTGTGGGTGGAGTTCCAGGACTTCGACCTGGTGATCGTCGAGGAGCGCGCGGAGGCCGTGCAGCAACTGGTCATCCTGGGCCACGAGCTGTGGCATCTGCACGCCGGGCACCGGCACCATGCCCCGGCCGGGGAGGCGGCGGCGCAGGCGCTGGCCGACGAACCGGGGTGGCGTGAGCGGGCGCTGGCCGATGAGCCCGGGTGGCGTGAGCGGGCCCTGGCGGCCGGGCCCGGGTGGCGTGAGCGGGCGCTGACGGTCGCGGCCCGCAACGGGTCCCGGGCCGCCGAGGAGGCCGAGGCGGACGAGTTCGGCCACCGGCTCGCCACGCTGTTCCGGCCGTACCTCACCGAACGCGCCCCCGACGCCCCGCTCGGCCCGCTCGACCCGGTGCAGCGCTCGCTCGGCTACCGCGGACGGGGCGGGGCCGCCCGGTGACCCCGTTGGCGCTCGCCCCCTCGCGCCTCCTCGACCAGCTCTACATCTCGTTCTGGATCCCCACAGCCGTCCTCACCGTCGCCCTGCTGATGAAGCTGCCCGCCATCATCCGGCTGTGGCGGGACCCGCTGCTGCGCGCGGTCGGCCGCATGCTGCTGCTCGCCTGCGCCGTCTTCGTGTTCTGCGTGCCATCCATGATCGCCTGGGTCAACCGGCTGACCGGCGTGCCCAACATCGCGGCGCCCTGGTGCTATTCGCTCATCACCGCGCTGTGCGGTTCCTGCCTGCTGCTCATCATCACCTGGCGCAATGGCCCGTCCGACCGGTCGGCGGTCACCCGGTGCGCGATCCGCTGGGTGGTGTCGGTGTACTGCGGGGTGATCGTCGCCCTGTGGGGGCTGTTCCTGCTCGCCGACGTGCCGGTGGAGCGGGTGCACGACCTCGACACGTACTACGCCACCACGCCGTTCATGCGCGAGGAGATCCTGCTCTACCTCGTCGCGCACGCCGTGGCCTGTGTGATCACGTCCCGGCTGATCTGGAGATGGGTGCGCACCGAGGGACTGGACGCGTGGCTGCGGTGGGGGCTGCGTCTGCTCGGTGCCGGGTATGTGCTGAACCTGGCCTTCGACGCGGCCAAGATGGCCGCCGTCGGGGCGCGTTGGTCGGGGGGCGACGGTGACCTGGACTGGCTGAGCACGGATCTCGCCCCGCCGGTCGCCGCGCTGTCGGCGATCCTGGTCGCGGCCGGGTTCATCCTCCCGCACGCCGGTCAGTACCTTCAGGACCGCCGGCGGATCCGCCGCGCCCACCGTGACCTGCGCCCCCTGTACGAGCTGCTGCGCGGCACGAGCGGCGAGTCCGCGCCGCCGGCGGCACCCCTCGCGGGTCCCGAACTGCGCCTCACCCAGCGCGAGACCTTCATCCGGGACCTGCTGCTCCCGCTGGCCCGCCACATCGACACGGACCTGACCCGGCGTGCCCACGACGCCGCCCTCACCCTCGGCCACGGGCCGGAGCGGGCGCGGGCGTTGGCGGGTGCGGTGGGCATCCTGGCCGCGATCGAGGCGAGAAGCGGCGGCTCGGAGCCGGCCGAGGAGCACGAACGGCCCGAGCGGCCCGACCGGCCCGAGGGGTCCGAGCGGTCCGAGCCGGCTGCCGGGGCCGACGCGGCGGGCCTGCTCCAGGACATCGGCCCGATCTCCCGGGCGCTGTGTCGTCCCGGCGAGATCGAGGCGGTGCGTGTGCGCGTGCGGTCAGCCCTGGAACGGGAGTTGGGGGAGGCCCCTGCCCGCGTCCGGGATCACCAGCACTGAGCCCGACAGGGGGTGTGGTGCCGGCAGGCCCGCGCGGGCTGTCGTGATGTAGAGGTCCGTCAGGTCGGGGCCGCCGAAGGCGCAGGCGGTGGTGCGGGGGGTGGGGAGGGGGATCACGCGGTCCAGGGCGCCGGAGGGCGTATAGCGGTGGATCGCGCCCCCGTCCCAGAGGGCCACCCAGACGCAGCCGTCCGCGTCGACCGTGAGGCCGTCGGGGAAGCCCGCGCCCTTCTCGATCTCCGCCAGGGGGCGGCGGTTGTGGATGCCGCTGGAGTCGTGGTCGTAGTCGAAGACGTCCACACGTCTGGTGGGGGTGTCGGCGTAGTACAGGCGGCGGCCGTCCGGACTCCAGGCCGTGCCGTTGCTGACGGTGACGTCGGGGAGGATCGTCGTCGCCTCTCCGTCGCCGGTCAGGCGGGACAGCGTGCCGCCGCCGGGTGCCTCGTCGTAGCGCATGGTGCCGGCCCAGAGCGAGCCGTCCGGCGCGACGGCGGCGTCGTTCCCGCGGCGGCCCGGTGCCGGGTCGTGGTGGAGCCAGCGGAAGGTGTCGTCGGGGTCCAGCAGGCCCACGCCGTCACGGAGGTTGAGGACCAGACCGCCGTCGGCGCGGGGCTTGACCGCGCCCACGTGCTGGTCCGTCGTGCGGATCGTGCGGCGGCCGGAGGAGGGGTCGTAGGAGTGCACGCGCATGCCCAGGATGTCCACCCAGAGGAGCCGGCCGGTGGCCGGGTCCCAGGTGGGCCCCTCGCCGAGGGTGGCCTCCGCGCGTACCGCCACCTCGTACGGTGCCGTCATGCCGCGCCCCGGTGGCCGAGCCGCTCCGACAGTTCCGTCGCGCCCTTCACGGCCAGCTGCTCCAGCTCCGCGCGCCGCTCCTCGCTCCAGCGGATCATCGGGACCGAGATGGACAGGGCGGCGACCACCCGCCCGCTGCGGTCGCGCACCGGTGCGGCCACACAGCTCACGTCGGGGTTGGACTCGCGGCTCTCGACGGCGATGCCCCGCTGCCGGATCTCCGCGAGGGCGGCGCGCAGCGCGGCGGGGTCGGTGATGCTGTTCGGGGTCATCGCGGCCAGCTCGGCGTCGTCGGGGATCCGCGCGGCCAGCTCCTGCTCGGGCAGCGCGGCCAGCAGCATCTTGCCGACGGAGGTGCAGTGGGCGGGGAGGCGGCGGCCGGCCGCCGAGACCATGCGGACGGCGTGCGTGGAGTCGACCTTGGCGATGTAGATGACGTCGGTGTCCTCCAGGATGGCCACGTGGACCGTCTCGTCGCAGGTCTCGGCGACCGAGCGGGCCACCTGCTGCCCCTCGGCGGCGAGATCGAGCTGCTCGGCGTAGCGGCTGCCGAGCTGGTACGGGCGTACGCCGAGCCGGTAGCGTCCGGGCTGGCCCGGCACCTGAACGATGTACGAGCGGGCGGCGAGCGTGGTGACCAGCTCGTGCACGGTCGTGCGCGGCAGCTGCAGCTTGCGCACGATGTCGGGGGCGGAGAGCGTCCCGTCCCCGTCGAGGAACAGCTCCAGAATGTCGAGAGCCCGGGTCACGGCAGGCACGAGGCGTCCCACGTCCGGCCTCCTCCCTGTGTGTTCGAAATTTCAACAGGCGATCGGAATAACGAACACAGGCTAGTCACCCTGCCTTACGCGGGCAATGGGCCGGAACGAGCCGGACACACACCGCCGGAACGAGCCAGCCGCACACCGCCCGGACGAGCCCGGGCACCATGGGTGCCATGGACCTCGACTTCCAGCTGGTGCTGCTGCGCCGCATGGCCGACCACAACCCGGATCTGGTCGACGACGCCCGGCGCCGGCTGGGCGCGTCCCTCGCGGACATGAGGGAGGCGAACAAGCGCTGGCAGGCCATGGTCCGGTCGCCCAGATCGCGGTCCGCCGCCGCCCGGTACCGGTCGGTCCTCGGGCCCCCGGAGGCCGTCGTCCCGCGCCGCCTCGGTGACGTCGACTGCGAGGCTCGGCAGTGGACGCTGCCCCTCTGGCCCGACCTGCGCTTCGAGGTGCTGGTCTCCCCCGACGGCGCGGTCTGGAACGAGTGGCTGGTACGGGCACGGGGCGCCCCGGCCCCGACGCTGCGCACGCTGGACGACCTCGCCCCGTGGTCCTGCACGGTGGACGAGGCCGCCCGCGCCTTCGCCCCGGCCCGCCCGCTGGAGGGCACGGCACCCACCCGCTGGGGCCTCGCCTTCACGGCCCCCGACGGGGACGGCGTACAGCATGACGTCGTCGCCGAGTTCACGTGGGGGCTGCTCCAGCGGACGGCGATCCGCGCATGATCCGCACGTAAGGCGTCTTACGCGAAGGGCTTTACGCGTCGAACGCCGTCGCCCTGCTCTGCTTCTCCCAGGCGGTGACGTCCTCGCGGACCTGGTCGAGGTGGCCCAGCACGGCGCTCACCGAGTCGTCGCCGAGCGGCAGCCGCAGCGGGGTGGGCTCCGCCTCCAGCGCGGCCAGGATGACGGCCGCCGCCTTGGCCGGGTCGCCGGGCTGCGTGCCGTGGCCGCCCTCGACGAACCCGCGGGTCTCGCTCACCTTCGCGTACGCCCCGCTGTCCCCGCTGGCCTGGGCCCGGCCGGCCTCGAACAGCGCGGTGCGGAACGCGCCCGGCTCCACGATCAGCACCTTGACGCCGTATTCGGCGACCTCGTCCGCGAGCGCCTCGGACATGCCCTCCAGCGCGAACTTGGTCGCGCTGTACGCCCCGAAGCCCGCGAAGGACATCTGCCCACCCATGCTGCTCATCTGCACGATCGCGCCCGAGCGCCGCTCCCGCATGTGCGGCAGCACCGCCCGCACCAGGGCCGCCGGGCCGAAGACGTGCAGGTCGAACAGGTCCCGCAGCTCCTGGTCGGTGGTCTCCTCGACGGCACCGACGTGGGTGCGCCCCGCGTTGTTGACCAGCACGTCGATCCGCCCGTGCCGGGCCACCACATCCCGTACGGCCGTCTCGATCGCGGCCGTGTCGGTGACGTCCAGCCGCAGCGCCTCCACCTGGTCGGGGTGCGCGGCCACCAGATCGTCCAGGGCCTCGGCCCGCCGGGCCGCGCCGACCACCACGTCACCGGCGGCCACCGCCGCCTCGGTGATCGCCCGCCCGAAACCGCTGCTCGCGCCCGTCACCAGCCATACCTTGTTCATCACAACTCCCGTTGGGCCTCATCGGCTTCGACATGAACAACACTGCGGCCGCACCCCGTTGCCCGTCCAAGACCCTCGGTGATAACCAACGGCTATGACCATGGACGTCCACGCCCGCGATCTGCGCTACTTCGTCGCGGTCGCCGAGGAGCTGCACTTCACGCGCGCGGCCGAGCGGCTGTACGTCTCCCAGCCCGCGCTGAGCAAGCAGATCCGGGCGCTGGAGCGGCAGCTGGGGGCGGAGCTGTTCCGGCGCGACCGGCACGGGGTGGCGCTGACGGCCGCGGGCGAGGCGCTGCTCCCCCATGCGCGCGCGGTGCTGGCCGCGTGGGAGGCGGGCGCGGCGGCCGTGGAGGCGGCCAAGGCGGCCCAGCGCAGCACGCTGACCGTGGGCATGAGCACCAGTCCGGGCCGGGGCGGCCTGCTGCCCGCGATCCGCTCCCGTTTCACCGCCGCGCATCCCGAGGTCACCGTCCGGCTGCGCCAGCTGAGCTGGGACGATCCGACGGCGGGGCTGGCGGACGGCACCGTGGACGTCGCCTTCGTCTGGCTGCCGCTGCCGGACGAGGAGCGCTACGGCTGGACGGTGGTCGCCGAGGAGCCCCGCCTGGTCGCCCTGCCCGAGTCGCATCCGCTCGCCGCCCGCGCCGAGGTCGACTTCGCGGACCTGCTCGACGAGCCGTTCCTCGCCCTGCCCGCGAGCGCGGGCCCGCTGCGCGACTACTGGCTCGCCCTGGACGCCCGCGCCGGCCGCCCGCCCCGGATCGGCGCGGAGATCGCCGGGGCGGAGGAGACCTACGAGGCCCTGGTCGCGGGCCTGGGCATCTGCCTGGTCGCCGAGGGCAACGCCCCTCTGATCACCCTGGGTGGCGTCACCACCCGCCCGGTCAACGGGATCGGCCCGAGCCGCTATGCGCTCGCGTGGCGGCGCGAGGACGGGCAACGGCCGCTGGTCCGGGCGTACGCGGAGGCGTGCCGCAGGACGGTCAGCCGGTGACGTCCGCGGCCGCCGCCAGGATCGCCTCCGTCACGCGCGGCAGCGAGGCCGGATGGAGGAAGAGGAACAGGTTGGGCTCGACCAGCTCCAGCTCCATCACGCGGGGCTGTCCGTCCTCCCCGTCGACCAGGTCCACGCGCGCGTACAGCAGCCCGTCCGAGCCGCCGGGCACGGACGTCAACGCCTTCTCGGCGACGGCGAGTTCGGCGTCCGTGGGCTGCCAGGGCTCCAGACCCGGGTGGGCCACCTTGTCGGCGTCGTACGGCGTGCCGGGGGCGAGGACGGCGCCCTTGCGGCTGGCGTGCAGCAGGCGGCCGCCGAAGAACTGCAGCGCCCGCTCCCCGCTGACGTCGATGCCGGACACGTACGGCTGCACCATCGCGGTGAAGCCCTCCGCGTGCATCCGCGCGAGCTGCCGTAGCGCCGTCTCGTGTTCGGCGGGGGTGTATCGGGCGGCGAACCGGGCGCCCGCGCCCGAGGTCGGCTTGATCACGTACTCGTGGTCGGGCAGGTCGGCCGGCTCGTCCGGAGCGAAGTAGCGGGTGGGGACGGTGGGCACGCCGGCCGCCGCCAGTTCGCCGAGGTAGCGCTTGTCGCTGTTCCAGCGCACCACGGGGGCCGGATTGGCCAGGCGCGTCACGGCGCCGACCCGCTCCACCCACGCCTCGAACTCCGCGGCGCGCCAGCTGTAGTCCCAGGTCGACCGTATGACGACGAGGTCGTAGCGGCCCCAGTCGACGTCCGGGTCGTCCCAGTACCGGCTCTCCGCCTCGGCCCCGGCCTCCCGCAGCGCCCGCACCAGCACCGGCAGGTCGCTGTCCTTGCCCGGCTCGGCGCCGGGGTCGTAGGTGGCGAGGGCGATACGGGGCACAGCGGGGCTCCCTGTCGTACGACGGTTCGATCGGCTGCGAGGCTAACAAGCGCTCGCGGAACCGGCCCAGCCCATTTGACCTTCACCTTCGGTGAAGCCCCAGCATCGGTGGCGGACGACGAGGAGCGCGAGGAGCTTCATGGAGTTGCTGACGATCGGTGCCTTCGCCAAGGCGAGCCGGCTGTCGCCGAAGGCGCTGCGGCTGTACGACGAGCTGGAGTTGCTGCGGCCCGCCCGGGTCGACCCCGACACCGGCTACCGGTACTACGCCGTCGAGCAGCTCCCGCAGGCCCGGCTCGTGGCCTGGCTGCGACGGCTCGGCATGCCGCTCGCCGAGATCCGCACGGTGTGCGCCCTGGACGCGGCGGGCGCCGCACGCGAGATCCGGGCGTACTGGGCGCGTGTCGAGGCAGAGACGGCCGTGCGGCGGGATCTCGCCGCGTTCCTCGTCGACCAGCTGACCGTGGAGTCAGGAGACGTCGAGTCGAGAAGGGACCACACCACCATGCTGGAACTGCGCTACGCCGCCCACACCGACCGCGGGCACGTCCGCCCCGCCAACCAGGACACCGTCTACGCGGGCCGCAGACTGCTCGCCGTCGCCGACGGCTTCGGCCCGGCGGGGGCGTCCGCGAGCGGTGCCGCCGTGGAGGCACTGCGGTTTCTGGACGAGGGAGAGGAGCTTGCCGCCGGCAGCGTGCTGAACGTGCTGGAGGACGCGGTGCGGGGGGCGAGCGAGGCCGTCCACGATCTCGCGGAGGGCGGCGAGGAGAACGGCACCACGCTGACCGCGCTGCTGTGGACGGGCTCGAAGCTCGCCCTCGTCCACATCGGGGACTCCCGGGCGTACCTGCTCCGGGACGGCGAGCTGTTCCGGATCACCCACGACCACAGCGTCGTGCAGTCCCTGATCGACGAGGGACGGCTGACGCCGGAGGAGGCCGAGAGCCATCCGCAGCGGACACTGCTCCTGAAGGCCCTCGGCGGCGGCATGGCCCCGCTTCCGGACCTGCGACTGCACGAGGCCCGAGCCGGTGACCGGTATCTGCTGTGCTCGGACGGGCTGACCGGGGTCGTGCCGGACGAGCGGATCAAGGAACTCCTCGCCGGCGAGGACGCGGTGCGCACGCTGATCGCCGAAGCGAACGCGGCGGGCGGCCCGGACAACGTGAGCTGTGTCGTCGCCGACGTCGTCCCGCCGACCCACCCGCCCGTATCTGTCGAATAGACACCTCATGTGGCTGACGGGCCAAGTGAAACTTGTGCCCATGGCGACTTACGGCACCGATGCGTACGACGGTATCGACGGGCTCCCACCCCTCGTGCGGGAGGCGTTGAGTCGCGCCCGCGCCCATCGTTTTCCGTACTCCTGCCGCCCCGAGCAGGGCCGCCTGTTGCACGCCCTGGCAGGCGGTGCCCGGGGCCGTATCGGGGAGACCGGTACGGGGTTCGGGGTGGGGCTGGCGTGGTTGGTGTCGGGGGCGCGGGCCGGGGTGCGGGTGTACAGCGTGGAGAGGGATCCGGAGCGGGCTCGGGCGGCGGCCGGGGTGTTCGCCGAGCGCCCCGAGGTCACCGTGCTCAGAGGGGACTGGCGGGGGATCGAGGAGTACGGTCCGTTCGATCTGCTCGTGCTGGACGGCGGTGGGCAGGGCAAGGTGCCCGGGGACGCGGCGGCCGATGTCGAGCGGTTGCTGGTGCCCGGCGGGACGGTCGTCGTGGACGACTTCACCCCGGCCACCGGGTGGCCGCCGCTGCACGAGGGCGCGCCCGACCTCGCCCGGCTGCACTGGCTGGAGCATCCCGCGCTGCGGTCGGCGGAACTGCGGCTCGCGGACGATCTGAGCACGGTCGTCGGAACGCGGCGGCTGGTGTAGGAAGGGTGCAGATGTCCCCGAGACTCGAGGAGTGCGCCGCGTGTCCTCCCTCTTTCCCGCCCTGGCGGACGGTCCGGGCGAGCGGGTCGCCCTGCGGTTCGGCGAACAGTCGCTGACGTACGGAGGGCTCGCGGCGGCCGCGGGCGCGGTCGCCACCCGGATCCGGGGCGCCGGCCGGGTGGCCGTGTGGGCGACCCCGGAGCTGGAGACCGCCGTCGCGGTGACGGGCGCGCTGCTCGCCGGGGTGGCCGCGGTGCCGCTCAACCCGAAGTCGGGCGAGAAGGAGCTGGCTCATATCGTCAGCGACAGTGCGCCGGACGTGATCCTGACGGCGCCCGGTGCGGAACTTCCCGGTGTGCTGGGTGAGTTGGCGCGGCTCGACGTCGACGCGTCCGAGGCCGACGCCGTCCCGGAGGAGCGGGCCTCCGACGAGGACCCCGCGCTGATCGTCTACACCTCCGGCACCACCGGTCCGCCCAAGGGTGCCGTCATCCCGCGCCGGGCGCTCGCCGCGACCCTGGACGCGCTGGCCGACGCCTGGCAGTGGACCGGGGAGGACGTGCTGGTGCACGGACTGCCCCTGTTCCATGTGCACGGACTCGTGCTGGGCGTCCTCGGCCCGCTGCGGCGCGGTGGCGGCGTCCGGCACCTGGGGCGGTTCAGCACCGAGGGGGTGGCCCGGGAGCTGAACGGCGGCGCGACCATGCTGTTCGGGGTGCCGACGATGTACCACCGGATCGCCGAGGCCCTGCCGGACGATCCGGAGCTGGCGAAGGCGCTGTCCGGGGCCCGGCTGCTGGTCTCCGGCTCGGCCGCGCTGCCCGTGCACGACCACGAGCGGATCGCGGCTGCGACCGGCCGACGCGTGATCGAGCGGTACGGCATGACGGAGACGCTGATGAACACCAGCGTGCGCGCCGACGGGGAGGCCCGCGCGGGCACCGTCGGCCTGCCGCTGCCGGGTGTGGAGCTGCGGCTGGTCGAGGAGGACGGCACGGAGGTGGCGGCGTACGACGGGGAGACCGTCGGCGAGATCCAGGTGCGCGGCCCGAACCTGTTCACCGAGTACCTGAACCGGCCCGACGCGACCGCCGCCGCGTTCACCGCCGACGGCTGGTTCCGGACCGGGGACATGGCCGTGCGGGAGCCGGACGGGTATGTGCGGATCGTGGGGCGCAAGGCCACCGACCTGATCAAGAGCGGGGGTTACAAGATCGGGGCGGGCGAGATCGAGAACGCGCTGCTGGAGCACCCGGGGGTGCGCGAGGCGGCGGTCACCGGGGAGCCGGACGCGGACCTGGGCGAGCGGATCGTGGCCTGGATCGTCCCGGTCAATCCTCAATCACCGCCTGTCGCCGATGAGTTGGCCGACCATGTGGCCCGGCGGCTGGCGCCGCACAAGCGGCCGCGTGTGGTGCGCTACCTGGACGCGCTCCCCCGCAACGACATGGGGAAGATCATGAAGCGGGCGCTGGTGGCCGATGCCTGAGCGGCTGTCGGCCCGGGAGGTGCTGGCGCTGGTCGCGGACGAGGCGACGTTCACCGAACTCCCCGGCCGGATAAGGGAACCGAAGACCGACGGCCCGCTTGCCTGGGAGGGGTACGACGCCTCGCGCGCCCGTGCCGCCGGGCGCACCGGGGAGGAGGAGTCCGTCGTCTGCGGCACCGCGCGCGTCGGGGGCACCCGGGCCGTGCTGATCGCGTTCGAGTTCGGCTACCTCGGCGGATCCCTGGGCGAGCGCACCGGCGACCGCATCGAGGCGGCGTACCACCATGCCCGGGCACATCGGCTCCCGGTGGTGCCGTTGGTGGCGACCGGCGGCAGCCGGATGCAGGAGGGCATGCTGGCGCTGACCCAACTGCAGCGGGTGGCCCGCGAGTCGGCGCTCACCCGGGAGGCGGGCCTGCCGCAGATCGCGGTCCTGCGGGACCCCACGACCGGCGGCGGCTGGGCCACCCTCGGCGCCGGCGCCGATGTGATCCTGGCCCTGCCGGGCGCCCAGGTGGGCTTCGCGGGCTCCCGGGTCCGGCCCCCGGACGCGGACCCGGCCGCCTACACGGCGGAGGCGCAGGTGGCGGCGGGGTCCGCGGACGCGGTCGTACGGCCCGAGGAGCTGCGGGAGACGCTGGGGCGGTGGCTGCGCCTGCTCACCACCCCGGCGGGGGACGCCCCGGCGCCGCGCGCACTCGGCGCACCGGACCTCCCGGGCACCGGCTGGGAGGCCGTCCAGCGCGCCCGCTCCCCCGAACGCCCCCGCGCCCAGGCCTACCTGGACGCCTACTTCACCCACCGGGTCGCCCTCAGCGGCGACCGCTGCGGCGGCACGGACCCCGAGGGCATGCTGTGCGGGTTCGGCGAGCGGGACGGCCGTACCGTCGCGTACGCGGCACAGACCGGGGCGGCGACCAAGCCGGCCGGGTATCGCACCGCGGCCCGGCTGATCCGGCTCGCGGACCGCCTCGACATCCCGGTGCTGACGCTGGTGGACACGCCGGGCGCGGCCAACGGCGCCGAGTCCGAGCGGCAGGGGGCCGGGGCCGCGATCGCCGGGCTGTTCGGGGAGGTGGCCTCCGCCCGGGTGCCGATCACCACGCTGGTCATCGGCGAGGGCGGCTCCGGCGGGGCGCTGGCGCTGGCCGCGCCCGGCAACACCTGGGCCACGCCGGACAGTTACTTCTCGGTGATCGCCCCGGAGCTCGCGGCGGCCATCCTCAAGCGCCCGCCGGAGGAGGTCGAGACGACCGCGGGACAGCTGCGCATCCGGCCGCAGGACCTGGTGGAGCTGGGGGTGGTCCGGGGCATCGTCGACACCGAAACCGACGCCGACACCGAAGCCGACACCGACACCGACACCGAAACCGCGGACCACCCTCGCCCCTGAACTACTTCACGGCCACCGCCTGGATGATCTCCTGGGTCACCGAGCCGCCCCTGTCGTCGCGGGCCGAGGCCCGCAGGGAGATGTGGGCGGCGGTGTCCGGCACGTTCAGCGTGCCGTGCCAGGAGGCGCCCCGGCCGGCGGTCAGCGGGACCGTCCGCCAGGTGGCGCCGTCGTCGTACGACACCTCCAGCCGGCCACCGCCGAGGGTGCCGGTGCCGGCCGCCCCCACGACGTACTCGACGCCGAGCCCGACCGGTATCCGCTTGCCGCCGGGCACCTTGCCGGCGAGGTCGGTGTCGACGTCGTAGGAGAGGTTGATCAGCGGCAGGTAGGTCCAGTGGTCGTCCGGGGTGGCGGCCGAGCGGAAGGTCCACTCGCTGTGGCCCTTCGAGGCGGGCTGCCACGTTCCGGCGTCCAGCGCGGTGTCGGTGACCACCTTGTAGGTGTGCTCGTCGGCGGGCGCGTCCCAGACGTAGGCGCCGGAGCCGGTGCGGACCCGGTCGACCAGGCTGCCGTCCAGGTAGACGCCGGTGGTCTGGGTCATCCCGCTGTCCGGGCTCCACGGGTCGCCGAAGCCGGTGTGGTCGGGTCCGGAGTCACCCCAGCCGGGGGTGTTCAACTGGATCTCGTTCCCGGCGCGTTGCTGTCCCCAGCCGAGCCCGGTGCCGAGATACGGGTGCCACACGGGCCGGAACCAGTTCCGCACCGTCCGGGTTCCGCCGTCGTAGCGGATCAGTCCGCTGCGCTCTTCGAGCGCGCCGTCGCGGGCGGTGACGGACTCGTGCCAGCGCTGTCCGGGCCCGGTGGA
This sequence comes from Streptomyces sp. NPDC047085, assembly GCF_040643735.1. Lineage (NCBI taxonomy): Bacteria > Bacillati > Actinomycetota > Actinomycetes > Kitasatosporales > Streptomycetaceae > Streptomyces > Streptomyces sp. NPDC047085. The sequence goes on along the minus strand of NZ_JBEYUW010000001.1, from coordinate 559,339 downwards.
GACGTAGTCGGTGCGCTCGGCGGGGAAGTCGACGCGCTGCTGGAAGCCGAGGCCGATGGTGAAGGTGTCGGTGATCGAGTACCGGAACTCGCCCCCGCTCACCGGCCGCGCCGCGTGGAACTTGACGTGGATGGCGGCCAGTTGGTCCTCGGTGGGCGCGTAGGTGAGGTCACGGTCCGGGATCGTGCCCGGGTGGCCCTGGGACAGGTCGTACACGTACGGCGAGTTGCGGGTGCCGGTCATGTCGACCCTGCCCTGCGAGCGCAGCTTCGCCGCGTCCGCCGCGCCGACCGTGGCGATCTGCAGGGGCCGGTCGGAGCCGTCGTCGGCGCCCCACCAGTGCATCAGCCGGCCGGGCGCGTCGTCCGTCACGAACAGGGCCTTGGCGCCCGCGTCCTGGACGGCCTGGGCGAGCGCGGCCGGGTCGGCGCCGTCGGTGAGGCGCGCGAGCACCGCCTTGCCGGACACCCCGGTGACCGGTCCGTCCCCGACGTCGACCAGCGGCAGCCGCGTCCGCCCCTCGATGAGCGTGCCGCCCGACTGCACGGTCGCGTCGGTGACCCCCTTGACCTCCAGCAGCGGCTTGGTGAGCCGCCACACGGTCCGGTACTCGAACGTGCCCTGGGTGACCTTGTGGGTGGGCGCGGCGAAGACGCTGTCGTAGGTCAGGGGCACCTGGACCGCGCCGAACAGGTCGGACCCGTTCGCCGCGCGGTCGTACTCCATGGTCAGCTGCTGGGTCTCGGTGCGCCGGTCGACATCCGCCTTGATCTCGCGCAGCTTCCGCCCGTCCAGGGTGACGTCACGGTCGCGGTCCAGGACGATCTCGGGGTCGGCGAGGAAGCCGAGGCCGAGCGAGTCGGCGCCGTGGCTGCCGCGCACGTCGAGGAACGAGGACAGGCTGTAGCTGCCCGGCTTCAGGCGCAGCTTGAGGGTCCCGGAGTCGCCGACCTGCTCGGGGAACGCGTCCTCGCCCTCGGCGAGCGGCTGTACGGCGAGGTAGGCGCCGGTGGGGGCGCCGTCGCGGTCCTTGACGTGGACGGTGAGCGTGTACCGCTCCTCCTCCTTGACCATCCCGAACACGGTGTGCGCGAGCGGCGTTCCGTCCGTGCCGGTGGCCACGATCTGCCCGCTGGTCTCGCCGACCGGCGCCTTGGCGCCGTCACCGGTGACGGTGGTGGAGGCGGTGCCGTGCGCGGGGACGGTGAGGGAGGAGTCGGCGAGGGTGGCGACGCCGTCCGCCGCGCCCTCGGCGGAGAGCTTCAACTGGATGTCGTGGTCGGAGGAGTTGCGGTAGGTGAGGGTCCGGGTGACGGGCTTGTTCGCGTCGTACGGCCAGCTGTAGAAGCCGAGATCGGCGCTGCCGGTGGCGGTGACGTCCGCCTTCACGGCGTCGGCGACGCTGAGCCGCCCGGTGCCCAGCACGTAGGCGGAGGCGTCGAGCCGCTTCGAGCTGGACATCAGCGCGTCCTTCAACTGGGCGCCGGTCCAGTCGGGGTGGGCCTGGGCGAGCAGGGCGGCGGCTCCGGCGACGTGCGGGGTCGCCATGGACGTACCGCTCATCGAGGTGTAGTAGCCGCTGCCGGGGACGAGCTGGGAGCGGGCGGCGAGGATGTCGACGCCGGGTGCGGAGATGTCCGGCTTCAGGGCGTTGTCGCCGTACCGGGGCCCGCCGCTGGTGAAGTAGGCGGCCTCGTCCGCGGAGTCGACCGCGCCGACGGTGAGGGCCGCGTCGGCGGCGCCGGGCGAGCCGATGGAGGACGGGGCGCCGGTGTTGCCGGCGGCGATGACGAAGAGGGCGCCGGTCTCCTGGGAGAGGGTGTCGACCGCCTGGGCCATCGGGTCGGTGCCGTCGCTGGGCTCGCTCGACCCGAGGCTCATGGAGATGACCCGGGCGTGCACGTCCCGTGCCGCCCACTCCATGCCGGCGATGATCTCGGACTCGCTGCCCGATCCCTCGTCGCCGAGCACCTTGCCGACCGCGAGACCGGCGTCGGGCGCGACGCCCTTCTCCTTGCCGTCGGAGGCGGCCCCGCTGCCGCCGACGGTGGAGGCGGTGTGGGTGCCGTGGCCGTTGCGGTCGGCGACCTCCTGACCCTCGACGAAGCTCTTGCTGATGGTCACCCGGTCCTTGAGATCGGGGTGACTCAGGTCGGCGCCGGTGTCGAGGACCGCGACGGTGACGCCCTTCCCGGTGAGCCCCGCGTCCCAGGCGGCCGGCGTGCCTATCTGGGCGTTGCTCTCGGCCATGTCGGCCTTCACGCGCCCGTCGAGCCAGACCTTGCCGACGCTCTTGCCATGCGTGAGGGACCGCCAGAAGGTGCGCCCCCGGTCCGCCTCGACGGCGGCCCCGCGCAGGCTCGGCAGGCTCCGGGTCCGCTCGGTGCCGGCCGGGGTGGTGGCGGCGCGGGACTTACCGTAGGTCACGATCAGCGGCAGCGAGTCCGCTTTGGCGTCCGCGAACCCCTGCCGGATCAGCCCGCTCACGTCGAACAGCCGCCGGTCCAGGGTGCCGGCCCGCAGATAGGGCAGGGCCTCGTCCGGTACGACGCTGATGTCACCGTCGCTCATCTGGGTCCGTACGGCTCCGGTGGCCCCCCGGGGACGCTGCACGGAGACGGTCCTCCGCCCCTGCCCCAGGTCGGTGACGGTCACCTTGTCACCGGTGACGAGGGTGACGGTGGTGGCGGTGGTGGCGGTAGCGGGGGAACCGGGGGTGCGCTGGGCCGCGGTGACGGCCTCTCGCGCGCCCGCCGAGCCGGTCGGCAACAGGGCGATCACGAGCCCCGCCGACAGCAGCGCCGCTCCGCGGCTGACTGGTCCTCTGGTCATCCACGCCTCATCTCGTGTGGAGTGCGTCGAGTGCTGGGACGAGTGTCATGTGCCTCGTGTTGCGGGGGTGTTGGGCGTCAGCGGCGGAAAACCGCCCTGGCGGGTTCTCGCCAACGGCCGTTCGTGACGCGGACCAAACGGATTACATCGCCAGTTCCCGTCCGCAACAATGGAGTTGGCCGTGGAGCACGAGCACGAGCACGAGCACGGGACATGGGATACGGGACACGGGGGCGGACGTCGTCATGAACAAGCTGATGGAGTTCACCACGGAGGACGGCGCCGTCGTCGTGGTCGAGGCCACGGACAGCGCGGGCGGTACCCGGCTGGTCTCCCGCGACGGGGGCGGCCCCGCGGCCCAGGCCGTCCGCACCTTCGAGGCGGCCCTGGACGGAGTGCGCGCGGCGACCCTCTCCGCGCTGCGCGTCTTTCGGGACGGCAGCCTGCGCCCCGACTCCGTGGAGCTGGAGTTCGGCGTGAAGCTCACCGCGGAGGCCGGCGCGATCATCGCCAAGGGCGCGGGCGAGGGGCAGCTGGTGGTGCGGCTGGCGTGGACGTCGGAGCGCTCGGCGCCGGACGCGGGTGCCGTAGTGGACGAAGGCGCTGGCGCAGGCGCGGGCGCGTCGGCGAACACCTCGTCCGCGCCCGGCACCCTGCCCGGTCCCGCGACGCCCCTGGCGGAGCCGGCACCCCGCTCATGAGAGGCGGTTCCTGGAACGCCCGGATCGAGTCCGGGGGCGTGGTGATCGGGGCCGGCTTCCTGGTGACGCCGAGCACGGTGCTCACCTGCGCCCATGTCGTACGGGACGGCGACGGGGCACCGCTGACCGTCTCCTTCCCGGGCCACCGGGACCTCGCCGCCGTCCCCGCGAGCGTCGCCGTGCACGGCGGCTGGGCGGGCGGCGACACCGACCCCGGCGATCTCGCCGTCCTCGAACTGGACCGGCAGGTGCCGATCGGCCCGGCCGGCTTCGCGCCGCCCGGCGCCGAACAGGGCCTGCCTGCCCCGGCGTTGGAGGCCTACGGCTTCCCGGACGGGTACGACGAGGGCCAGGTCGCCGAGTACCGTGCCTCGTCCGCCACGCTCATCGCCGGCGAGTGGGTGCAGCTGGTGGCGGCCACCGCGCATGGGCAGCCGCTGACGCACGGCTTCAGCGGGGCCGCGGTGACCCTGAAGGACGGCCGGGTGGTCGGCATGGTCACGCAGGTGGCGGGTGAGCAGGACGTCCGCGTCGCCCGGATGCTGCCCACCGAGGTGATGGCCCGCTACTGGCCGGGGCTGGGCGAGCTGGTGCCGGCGCGCGACGGCGGCCGGGACGGCCAGGACCCGACGAGACGGCTGTACGAACTGGTGCGGCGGGCCGAGGCGGCCGGGCTGGAGTGCTCACCGGACCGGCTGTTCGTGGACGCCGTCGGTGACTTCGGCCCGGCCCCGCCGCCGGGCGGGTTCCCCTCCCTGCGGGCGGCGGTCGGCTATGTGCAGTGGGAGGTCGCGGAGCCGGCCGAGGCGCTGGCCCGGTTCGCCGACCGGCTGGAGCAGCTGCTGTCCGCGCCCCGCGGCTCCGCCTCGGCCTCCGTCGCCACTTCCGCCTCCACCTCCACCTCCTCCGTCGTCTCCTGGTCGCCGATCCTGGTCGAGCTGGACCGCAGCGGCGCCGGCGCCGACCAGGTCACCGTCGAGGTGTCCGCGTACCGGGACGGGCAGCGCCGGCCCGTGGGCACCGTCCGGCTGCCCCGCGCCCGGGTACGGGCCTACGTCCAGGAGTGCGTGGACGTGGCGTTCGACCATCTCGCCCCCGGCGCCGAGGAGTTGATCACCTTCGTGCTGCCGCGCGAGTGGCTGAACGAGCCCGTGGCCCACTGGGAGTGCGGGCCGGAGGACTCCACGCCCCTGGGCTGCGCCCACCCCGTGGTCGTCGCGGACCGGTTCCGGCACCGCAGCGGCCGGCTGCGCCACCAACTGGGCAAGAAATGGCAGAAGTCGGGGAGCGGAACCGGCTCCCCGGCCCTGTACCGCGTCGACTGCGGCAGCCGGGACAACCCGGCCGGCCTGCGCAAGCGGCTCCGGGAGGGGGAGACCGAGCTGGCGGGCTACGCCACCCCGCCCACCGCGGCGCCGGACCGGTTCGAGGCCGGCCTGACCACCCCGGTCCCGGTCCTCCTCTGGCCGCGCACCGGCTGCCCCGGCACCGACCACACGACACCCTGCGCGGGAACCACCTTCCTCGACGGACTCGCCCCGTACGTCGACGGGGTCCCTCCCGCCGAACTCCCCCGTGTCATCCAGGAGTTGCGAGAGGAGGTGGCAGCCGCCGACGAACCGGACCGGCACTGGGCCCGGGACGTCCAGCTCCTGTGGGACGACCCACGCTGCTTCCCGGCCCCTCCGGCCAGCCTGCACTCCCCCGTCGCCTGAACCCGCCCTACGCATCGGCAACCCGCCCTCACTGCCCAGCCGCCCGCGCCACCCAGCCGCCCAGCCGCCCGCGCCGCCTCAACGGAGAAGGAACCCATGCCCCTGTGGCCCGTGTACACCGGCACGAAGGAGCCGCACGACGGCATCACCGAGCTGCCCGCTCCCCCGCCCTGGCGGGACTTCGACGGCGGCCCGGCGCTGGACACGCCCGCCGACGACGCCGACAGCGCGGCCACCTCCCCCGACCGCACGCACCGCGCCGCCACCTACCGGGCCACCGAGCAGACCGTCCAGCTCGTCAACGCGGCCCTCTACCTGCGCCGGCCGCTCCTCGTCACCGGCCCGCCCGGCACCGGCAAGTCCTCGCTGGCCTACGCGGTGGCCCGCGAGCTGAAGCTCGGCCCGGTGCTGCGCTGGAACATCACCAGCCGCAGCACCCTGCACGACGGCCTCTACCAGTACGACCCCCTCTCCCGCCTGTACGCGTCCCGCCAGGCCGCCGCCGCTGCCTCCGCCACCGCTGCCCCCGGCGCCCCGGCCTCCCCGGCCACCCCAGAGGCCGGCATCGAGGACCACCTGCGCCTCGGCCCCCTCGGCACCGCCCTCCTGCCCTACGACCGCCCCCGCGCCCTCCTCATCGACGAGATCGACAAAAGCGACCTGGACCTGCCCAACGACCTGCTGAACGCTCTGGAGGAGGGGCAGTACGAGATCCCCGAGCTGGTCCGCTCCGCCGCCGCGGGCCACCCCCGGGCCGAGGTCATGGTCGACGGCACCCACGAGCGCGTCCCCGTCGAACGCGGCCGGGTCCGCTGCCGGGCCTTCCCCTTCGTCGTACTGACCAGCAACGGCGAGCGCGAGTTCCCGCCCGCCTTCCTGCGCCGCTGTGTCACCCTGCGCCTGCGCCAGCCCGACGACAGCCACCTCGCCGACATCGTCCGCGCCCACTTCGACGGCGAGCCGGACGCCTACGCACAGACCCTGATCAGCCGCTTCCTGTCCCGCGTGGGCGGCGGCGACCTGGCCACCGACCAACTGCTGAACGCGATCTACCTGGCCCGCTCCTCCGACCTGTCCACCGACTCCCTGGACGCGCTGGCGAAGCAGCTCATGCCGTATCTCGGCGAGGCCGCCCAGCGCCCCGACGCCTTCTGACCGTCATGCCGGCTGACCGCCCGGGCTCCCCGGACCCGCTCGCCCGCCTCGCCGACGTCCTGGCCGAGGCGGCGGACGGCGTGCGCCCCACCGCGCGGGAACTGGCGGAACTGCTGTGGCTGGCACGCCAGATGGAGCCACGGGGCGACGAGTCGGGGCCGACGCCGGCCGAGCCCGCCCCAACCACCACGGACGCACCTCGGCAGCCGCCCGCATCACCCCGGGAGGAACCCCCGGCCACCCCGCCCGCCCCGGACCCGGCACCACCCGAGCCTCAGGAACCACCCCGGGTCCCTCTCCATCTCCCCTCCCCCGCATCCTCCGCACCCGGCTCGCACACCGACCTCCTCTCCCCGGCGCCCCCGATGCTCCGCCACCCGCTGGGCCTGCAACGCGCCCTGCGCCCCCTCAAGCGCCGTGCCGACGCCCCCTCCGGTCACCGGCTGGACGAGCGGGCGACGGCCGACCGCATCGCCCGCCTCGGCGCGGCCCCCGAGTGGTGGCTGCCGGTGCTGCGCCCCGCCCGGGAGCGCTGGCTGCGCCTGAACCTGGTGTACGACACCGGCCCGACCATGCCCGTCTGGCGCCCGCTGGTCCGCGAACTGCACACCGCGCTCGCCCAGTCGGGCATCTTCCGCACCGTGACCCCCGTCCGCGCCGACCCCGACGGCACGGTCCACGGCCACGGCGCGCACGCCCCGGCCGACGGCCGCACGGTCACCCTCGTGCTCAGCGACTGCATGGGCCCGCAGTGGCGGCCGGGCGAGGCGGGGCGGCGGTGGTACGACACCCTGCGCCGCTGGATCCGGCAGATGCCCGTGGCCGTCGTACAGCCTCTGCCCGAACACCTGTGGCGCGACACGGCGCTGCCCGCCGCCCCGGGCCTCCTGTCGGCCCCGCATCCGGCCGCCCCGACGGCCGCCCTGACCTTCGCGCCGTACGAGGGCCACGACGACGCCCCCTCCGGCGCCGTGCCGCTGCCCGTGCTGGAGCCGGACCCGAGGTGGCTGGCGAACTGGGCGGCCCTGCTGACCTCGGCCGGCGGCACCCCGTACCCCGGCTCGGCCGCCCTGCTCGGCGCGCCCCCGGACCCGGCGACCCGTACGGACCTCTCCCGGCTGGCGCCGGAGGACCTGGTCCTGCGCTTTCGCGCGACCTCCTCCCCGGACGCGTTCCGGCTGGCCGGCCATCTGGCCCTGGGCCGGCCCGACCTGCCGGTGATGCGGCTGGTGCAGCGCGCGGTGGCGGCAGACCCGCGTCCGCAGCACCTGGCCGAGGTGATCCTCAGCGGCCTGCTCACCGCCGTCCCCGGGCCGCCGGGGTCGTACGCCTTCCGACCCGGCGTACGGGACCTGCTGCTGCGCAGCCTGCCGCGCTCGGCCCGGGGACGGACGACGGAACTGCTCGCGCGGGTGGGCGGGTTGATCGAGGAGCGCGCGGGATCGGCACCCGGCGAGTTCCGGGCGGTGACGCCCGCGCCGGGCGGTGCGGGCCCGGCGGCGGCAGAGGGGGACGCGTTCGCGACGGTCCGCCCGGAGAGCGCGCGCCGGCTGTCGGGGCAGAGTTCGGCACCGCGCGGTCTCGTCCCCGGATACCGGCCCGTACGGCTGCTCCCTGCCAGCGAGTCCGTGTGGCTGGCCGAGCGGGTGGCGGACGGGGAGCGGGTGGCGTTGCGGCTGCTGGAGCCCGTCACCGAGCCGGTGCGCCGGGCGGCCTTCCTGCGGGACGCGGCACGGCTCAAGGAACTGACCCACCCGAACGTCGTGGCCGTGCATGACTTCGGAATCGAAGGCGACGTCCCTTATCTCGCCATGGAGTACGTGGACGGCATCGCCCTGAAGGACCTGGCGGAGCTCAACAGCTATCGCCTTCCACCCCCACTGGTGGCAGCCGTCGGGAGCGACCTCGCTCACGCCGTCACAGCCCTGCACGCCGCCGGCGCCACGCACGGCGGGATCGACATGTCCCGGATCATGCTCCTGCCTGACGGCACCACCAAGCTCACCCCCCTTGAACCGGGCCGCACCTCGGGGCCGACCGGGCGGGAGGAGGATCTACGGGCCCTGTGCGGGGTGATGCTGGGGCTGACCACGCGGTCCGCCCCGCTGGCGCTGCCCATCAGGCCCGAAACGCTCGTGCGGCTGCACCAGGCGTTGCGGCCTTCGTACGCCGAGGCATTCACCCTGCTGCTGTCGCGGTCGCCGACGGACCAGGATCAGGGTGCGGCCCTGCTCACCAGGGACGAACTGCTGTCCCGGGCCCGGGAGGCATACGACCAGCGGCGCTACTACGTCCTGAGTGCGCTGCGCGTGGAACTCCCGGACGGCACGTCACCGGAGTTCGCACCGCTGGAACGGGCAATGCTCGCCCTTCTGCTGCTCAAGAACGGCCGCACGGTGACCTACGACCAGCTCAGGTCCGGCCTGTGGGAACCGTACGAGGAGCCGAAGGACGCACCGTCCGTCCTGGAACGGATCGCCTCCCGACTGTGGCACACCCTGGGGGCGGGCGAGCTGACGCCAGTGCCTGGCGGTTACGCCCTGCACACCAGCGCCGACTACGTGGACCTGGTCCACTACGAGGAACTGGACCGCAGAGCCACCGTCCTGGCCGAGCGGGGGTCCCACCAGGAGGCGCGGGAGTGTCTGCAGGAGGCACTGGACCTCTGGGGCGACGAGGGCCCCCTCGTGAACGTCCCCGGCCCCTCGGCCCGCGCGGCCGGCACCAACCTCCTCCAGCTCCGGCTCGACCTCTACCGCAAGTGGGCCGAGCTGCACATGGACATGGGCGAGTACGAGCGCGCGGCCACCTATCTCCGCATGCTCCTGGGCATGAACCCGGACCGCGAGGACTATCGCCGTCTGCTGCTGATCGCTCTTCGGGAACTGGATCGTATCGACGACGCGCTGGAGGTGTTCCAGGAGTACGAGTGGTCGGGCGGTGACGATCCCACGATCCTGGCCCTGGGTCATGAACTGCGCGGCGAGCACGCCGACTACGACGACCCGGTGGCCGGGGCGGAGGAATACAACGCCGATCCAGACGACGGCGCCACGTCCGCCCCGGGCGAGGATCCCTACCCCACCGAGGAGCCGTCCCTCCTCTACGGCCCCGAGGACTCATCCGAGGAGCGGCCCCTGCCACGGGACGAGGTGCCGGAGAGCCTGTTCGCCGGGGAGGACGACCATCCCGACGAGCGCCTCGCGTCGTCCCGGGCGGTGGCATCCTTCGAGTACGCGGACTGGCCCCATGGCCCCGATGCCCATGAGGCCCTGGGCCGGGCGGTCGTGCGGCTGCTCGTGGCGAGCGGGCTGGATCCGGACCTTTACGAACTGTGGGACCAAGGCACCGGTTACGAAGTGCGGCTGCGACTCGGGGTGTCGGAGCTTCCCTTGCTCGCCGTCACCCTTCAGGAGTTCACGGACCGGGTCGCCGAGACGGGCGGCCTGCGCTGGCGGGTCATGTTCCACGGGCTCGCGGACACCGGAAGCATCGAGGGCAACCACGAGGAGTGGCGCCCCCGGGAGCTCATCGAGGACGTCCTGGATGCGAGCGATGCCCCGGGAATCGTCGCCGTCTCCAACGCCCTTCGGGACGAGCTGGACGGCAGCGGGCGGCCCTTCCCCGTGCTGCGGACCATGGCCCTCAGCACGGCCGAGGACGGCTGGTACCTGCTCGCGCACCCCGTCGCCGCGGACACGGTCCCTCCGGTCCAGGGCCCCTTCCGCCTGCCGGCCCGGTCCCCCCTGCCACTGCCGAGGGGCGGCACCAGGGCCCTCGTGTACAGCGAGCACGGCACCGGGCTCACCCTCTCCCGTCCCCGGGAAGAGACCTTCTACTACGAGGTGGACCTCACCGAACGCAGCACGGGCCTGGACAGAATCGGACCGCCCGTCGACGGGACGCCGGTGTTCGAGGCGAAGGGGACTGCGGTCTGGCGGATCAAGGACCCGGTCGAGGGCGTCGTGCGGAAAGAAGAACGTCAGCCTGCCCCCGACGCTCTCACCCGACACCTCGACGACTGCCTGTACACCGTCTCGTCCGCCTACCCCGCCAGCAGCCTCGACGAGGCACGGACCGCGCTGAACGCGCGGCTGGACGGCCTGTCGTTGCCCGGGCACGAGATCCGCTGGACGGTCACCCTCGCACGGGTCCGCCCGTCGCCCGCAGCCGCCGACGGCGCGGCCTCGCCATCGGAGCCGGCCGACCCGGACCTCGTCGCCGCCCTGCGGGCGGCGGACGCCGTCCTCTTCGGCTTCGACGGCACGTTGACCCGGCTGGCCAACGACACCGTCGACCTCGATCCCCGGTACGAGCGCCAGTCGCCCGACCGCCACAGCGACGCGCTCGACCTGCTCCGGCTGGAGCAGCTCTCCGACCCGATCACCCCGGCGCAGGAAGTGGAGCTGAGGAACAAGGAAGTGGCAGCGGTCGGGGACGCGCCCTCCCTCGCCTACTCCGATCTGCTGCTCCGCACCCTGGACGACAAGCGCCTTCCGTTGGCCGTGGTCACGAATTGCTCGACCGAGGCGGTCGTCCTGTACCTGGAGAGGCAGGAGCTGCACCACCGTCTCCTCGGCGGCGTGCACGGGCGTTCCGGCCTGTCCGCCCCGTTGCTGCCCGACCCGTACCGTCTGCTGGAGGCCGCCCGGCAGCTCGGTGTCCCCCCGGGTCGCTGCCTCATGATCGGCGCCACCGGCCCCGAGCGGGACGCGGCACGGGCGGCGGGTGTCAGGTTCATCGACGCCGACGTCGACGTCGGCCCCGGACCGGGGCGGGCCGCGCCCGACGCCCCCGTCCTGTACAGCGCGGGCCTTCTCCCCCTCCTCCGCGCCGCCCGGACTCTCTGAAACCCCGCGAGCGCCCCGCGACACGCCGTACACGCTGCGACACGCCGGAAACCCCCCATTCAGCGGCACCCCGCCCGGCCCCCTCCAGAAGGCACGCACCCCCGTACGCCGCGCAGGATGCCAGTGAGGCCCCGTGCTACGGGCCCTCGCCAAAAGCCCGCGTACTCGGGAGGATTTGCCGTGACCGTCAGCCTGGAGCAGCTGCGCCGCTGCCACTTCGCCGTCGACCTGGGCGCGGCTCGCACCCGGGTGTATGTGAAGGGCGCCGGCCTCGTCGTGGACGAGCCCTCGGCCGCGGCCATGAACACCCGTACCGGCGCGCTGATCGCGGTCGGTGAGCTCGCCGAGAAGATGACGGGGCGGACGCCGAGTTACATCAAGGTCGTACGGCCGGTGTCCGGTGGCACGGTCGTCGACATCGAGATGGCGCAACGCATGCTGAGGCATCTGATGGGCGACCGGATGCGTCGCGCCCTGCGCCGCAAGCCCCGGCTGCGCGCGGCGGCCTGCACCCCGCACGACGCCGATCCGCTGGCCCAGCGGGCGACGATCGAGACGCTGGTCGGGCTCGGCGCGCGGCGCGTGGAGCTGGTGGACACGCTCATCGCGGCCGCCGTGGGCTGCGGGCTGCCCGTGGAGCAGCCCGAGGCCACCATGATCATGGTGTGCGGGGCGGCGGCCACCCAGGTCGCCGTGCTCTCCCTCGGCTCGATCGTGACGGCCGAGCGGGTCCCGGTGGGCGGCGAGGCGGTGGACCACGCGATCGTGCAGCACCTGCGGCACGCGCACGAGCTGATACTGCCGAGCCAGTCGGTACGGCCGTTGCAGATCGCCCTGTCCGACAACGGGCTCACCGCGCACGGGCCGTCCACCACCGAGATCCACGGCCGGGACGTGGCCACCGGGCTCGCCCGCAGCGTGCAGGTCGACACGGCCGCGGTGCGCAACGCCATCCAGACCCCGCTGACGGCGGTGCTGGACGGCATCGGCAAGGTGTTGCGCGTCTGCCCGCCCGATCTGGTCGCCGACCTCGCCGACCGCGGGATCATGATGGTCGGCGGCTCCGCGCGGCTGCCCGGCTTCGACCAGATGCTGCGGCAGGCCACCGGAATGCCGGTGCACATCGCCGAGCAGCCCGACATCTGCGCCGCGCAGGGGCTGGGCGCGATGATGGAGGGCCGGATCGAACCCCTGGTCCTGGACCCCCTGGCCGCCTGAGCCGACCCCGGCTCAGTACGGCAGGATGCGCCCCGAGGGGGTCCTGCGGTCGATCTCCTGCCCGCGCGGGGCCGCGGGCCGACGACTGACACGTACTCGGATCCGACGGTCCATGACGCCCTCCTCCTGCCGGCACGGTTCCGGCAGTGGACGCCGGTAGGAGGACCGTGCCCCGGACACGGCATGTCCAAGCCAGGAAATGACCAACTTGTCATTTCCTGGCGCCCTTTCAGGAGCGGTCCACCGAGAACGTCGTACAGTTCGGGCCGTAGACCCGGCCGTCCAGGTGGTTCGGCGTGGACGGGTCCGCGGTGCCCTGGAGGTTGACCGCCAGGTAGTTCGGCGGCTGGTCGATCCAGTACGTGGCCCGCAGCGTGAGCACGCCGCTCTGAAGGGTGCCCGCCATCGCGAACGAGCCGCGCGGCACCTGGGGGTTCGAGGGCGCCGGATAGAACGCGAACACGGCGTTCACGGTGCCGTCGCCGTGGTCCTCGATGGTGAGCACCAGGCCCGTGATGCCCTGGTTGCACACGTAGCTGCCGTTCCACTGGCCCGAGAGACCGGTCACGGTCGCGGCGGGCGAGGACGGAACGGTCTCGTCGTCCGGCGATTCGACCGGCGTGGTCTCCTCGTCCGGCGACTCGACCGGGGTCTCGGCGGGCGAGGTCGGGGGGTCCGAGGGGGTCGGGGTGTCGTACGGCGAGGAGTAGGGCGACGCGTACGAGTGCGAGTCCCCCGAGTCCGATGCGGAGTCGCCGCCGAACAGCGCGTTCGCCTGCCACGCACCGAGCCCGATCACCAGCACCGCGGCGAGCACGGAGCCGATCACGGCCCCGCGCCGTCTGCGGGCGGATTTGCCGGTGGGCGGACCGAACGTGCCCGGCACCGGGGTCGGGAGCGTGCCGGGAAGCGGGGTTCCAGGGAACGAGGTTCCAGGGAGTGGGGTACCCGGGATCGGAGTTGTCGGCGGAGGGGTGTGGGCACCGCCTCCCGGCGCGTCCGACGCCCACGCGGTGGGCGTGTAGGCGGGCGGCGGGGTCGGCGGCACCGGCCCGGTCATCGTGGGCGCCTGGTGGGCGGGGCCGACCGGGGTGGAGGGCGGCGCGACGGGCCGCGGGGGCGGTGGCGTGCCGCCGGCCGCATGCCCGCCGTCCGCATGCCCGCCGTCCGCCCCGGGCGCGGCAGCCTCAGGGGTCGCCGCCCCAGGGGGCGCCCCGCCCGGGGTCGCCGCCTCCGCCGCTCCCGTCCCGGGCCCTGCCTCCCGTACCGTCTCGGCCACCGTCGGGGGCAGCCAGGACGCGTTGGTGAACAGGAGCGTCGTGCGGGCCGCGCCCGCCGCGTCGGTGAGTTCCGTGAGGAGCGCGTCGACGGTCGGCCGGTCCTCGGGACGCTTGGCCAGGCAGCGCGCGACCAGACCCCGTACCGGCTCGGGCACCGCGTCCAGGTCGGGCTCGCCGTGGACGATGCGGTACATCAGGCCCTGGGCCGAGCCGGTGCCGAAGGGGCCGGTGCCGGACGCGGTGAACCCGAGGACCGCACCGAGCGCGAACACGTCGCTGGCCGGGCCGACCCGCTCGCCGGTGAGCTGCTCCGGCGACATGAACCCGGGTGTTCCGATCACCACACCCGTCCGGGTGATGGCGCTCGCCTCGGACGCCGTCGAGATGCCGAAGTCGATGACGCGGGGACCGTCGGCGGCGAGCAGCACGTTCGAGGGCTTCAGATCGCGGTGCACGAGCCCCGCCCCGTGGATCGCCTCCAGCGCCTCGGCGAGCCCGGCCGCCAGCGTGGTCACCGGGCCGGCCGCCCAGGCGCCGTGCCGGGCGACGGCGGTGTCCAGCGAGATGCCCGGGACATAGGCGGTGGCCAGCCACGGCGGGTCCGCCTCCGGGTCCGCGTCCACCACGCCCGCCGTGAACACGCCGTTCACCCGGCGGGCGGCGGCGACCTCGCGCGCGAACCGCATCCGGAACTCGCGGTCCTCGGCCAGTTCGGGCCGTACGACCTTCACGGCGACCGCCCGGCCGCCCTTGGACCGGGCCAGATACACCCGGCCCATGCCGCCGGTCCCCAGCCGGCCCACCACCCGGTAGGGCCCGACCTGGTGGGGATCCCCCGCCCCCAGCGCACGCAAAGTCTCCACACGACCCCCCAAGGTCTTCCACGTCTCCCTGCGCAGGCTTCACATGATGACGGCAGCAAGCGCTTGCACGGTTTCCGCTTTCAACAGACTCGGGAGGAATGACACGGACTCGATACCATTCACCCGACCAAGCCCGCCCATATGGCCAATTGAGGGGGCCATCGGGCCGTTGGGGACGGACCGGCTACCGGGCCAGATAGCGGGCCAGGGTGTGGTCGAGCAGGCCGAGCCACTCGGTGAGCCGGGCCGACCGGCGGGCGTTCAGCTCGCACGGGTACACGCTGCCGTCCCAGAGCTGGACCGTCACCGTCAGCCGGCTGCCGCGCGAGGAGGGCGTACGCCCCACGGTGGCGATCTCCGCCCACTCGAAGTCCGCGGCGACCCCCGCCACTTCGAGGATCACCCCGGTGGCGTTCACGACGACCCGCGCCTCACCGTCGGCGAGCACGGCCTCCGGAGGGCCGTACGGCATCGGCGGCCCGAACCCGTACGGGACCGGAGACGCGGCGGCGAGCGGCGCGAACTGAGGAGGCGTCGAGGGCGGTGCGGGGAGGTGCGGGGGTGTCGAAGGCGTCGGTGGGAGGTGCTGAGGCGTCGCCTGCGCCGGTGGAAGGTGGACCGGCGTCCACGGAACCTGCGCGGGCGTCGCCGGGACCTGCGGGGGCGTCGGCACGCCGGTGACCGTCGGGACGTACGACACGCTCTGCCCGGCCTCCCGCTCTCCCTGCTCTCCCTCCTTCCCCTGCTTCCCCTGCTCCCCCGGCTCCGTCTCCACCCCCTCCAGCCGGTCGAGCAGTTCGGTCGGCGTGGGCCGGGCCGCGGGGTCCTTCGCCAGGCAGGCCGCCACCAGGTCCGCCAGCCCGGGCGGCACGGCGGACAGATCCGGCGGCTCGTGCACGGAGCGGTACATCAGCCCCATGGGCGTGCCCTCGCCCCAGGCGCAGCCGCCCGCCGCGGCGACCAGGACGGCGCCGAGGGCGAACATGTCGGCGGCGCCGGTCACATCGTTGCCGAGGGCCTGTTCGGGGGCGAGGAAGCCGGGGGTGCCGAAGGCGGTGCCGGTCGCGGTGAGGCGCGTGGATTCGACGGCGCGGGCGATCCCGAAGTCGATGACCCGGGGCCCGTCGTCCGCCATGACGATGTTGCCGGGCTTGAGATCGCGGTGCACCAGGCCACGGGCGTGGATGGACTCCAGCGCCTCGGCGAGCGCGGCGGCCAGCGCCCGCAGCCGCGGCTCGTCCAGCGCGCCCTCGGCGGCGAGCCGCGCCGCCAGGGTGGGCCCGGGAATGTAGGCGGTCGCCAGCCACAGCGGATCACCGTCCACGTCGGCGTCCACCACCGGCGCCGTGTGGAAGCCGCCGACGGTACGAGCCGCCTCGACCTCGCTGCGGAACCGCTCACGGAAGACCGGGTCCGCCGCCAGCTCCGCCCTGGCGACCTTCAGCGCGACCGCACGCCCGCCCCGCGTCCGGGCGAGGTACACGGTCCCCATCCCGCCCTCACCGAGCTTCCGCTCGACGAGGTACCCCCCTATGCGTTCCATGCGCACAGTATGACCGCCGGATCACCGCGTGGGGGCCGGTCAGAGGGCCCCCGGCGTCCGTTCACTCAGGGGCGAAGGTGAAGCTGCGCCACGGGCCGGTCGCCTTGACCGCCTCGGCCATGCCCCCGATGTCCAGGTAGATGCTCGCGCCGCCGGCCGGCACGGTGCAGTCGGGTGTCGTGTACAGGAGCATGTCGCTCTGCGTGTAGTTGTCGACGTGGGTCACGCCCTCTCGGAACCGGTGACACCCGTGGATCGACGGGTTCGAGAAGGTCTCCACCAGCGTGAGACCGTTGCGCCCCACGATCGTGCCGGACGCCTGATCCTGGCAGGCGGTCAGCGCGATGCCGAGCAGTGCGATGCCGGTGAGCGCGGCCAGCGACCGTGAAGAGCGCATGAAGCCTCCTGTACCGGGGCAGAGCCGTCGGAACGTCATACCGGCACCACTATCCGTCCGGACCCCCGGACGGCGCCGGTCAGGTACCGCCGTTCGGGTGAATTTCAGCCGGGTCGCCCGGTCGACCCACCCGGGGCGACCCGTCCGGGCCCGGCGAGTGACCCGGATACCCCTCCCGGCGTGCGGGCCCGCACAGGCGCCCCTTCACTGGGGCGGGAAGACCGTTCGTCAGTCACGGGAGGCTCGGTATGGCAGGGCAGTGGATGCGGGGTGCGGCGGGCACTGTGCTGGCCGTGGTCGTCGGGGTCGCGGCGGCCGGGTGTTCCGACGGCTCCGGAAAGGGGTCGGGTGCCGCGAGCAAGGCGGCCTCCGCCGCCTCCTCCCTCGCCTCCAAGGGGGCGGACGTGCTGGCGTCCGCCTCGGCGGAGGCCGGGCGGAAGCTGGGCGAGATCAAGAACGGGGTGAACGCCAAGGAAGATGTGAAGCTCGGCTCCCCCGCCACCGACGGCGACGGCCGGGCAGCGGTCAAGGTGACCGCCAGGAACACCGCCGACTCCGCCAAGTCCTTCGCCGTACAGGTCAACTTCACCGACCCGAGCGGCAATCTGCTGGACGTGGTCGTGGTGACGGTCGACAACGTGGCCGCGGGTGCCACCGGCGACGCCACGGCCACCAGCAACCGCAAACTGACCGGCGACGTGCGCGCGGCGGTCGGCAGAGCGGTACGCCACTGACCACCTGCCTCAGAAGCAGGCCCTCAACTGTTCGCACGCTGAACGCCCCCTGTGCGGCCCCGATGCGGGCTATGCGGGGGGCGTTTCGTCATGCCCGGGATCAGCATCGCCGGCACATGAACGCCTCGTGAGTCAAGCAGCGTCAGTCGTGCACGCCGTCTGTAGGTACTTGTACTCATGCTTGGCTTCCTCCTCGGCGGAAGGATGGGCCCATGCCTGAATTCCGTAAGAACAGGACCGTTCGGGGTGCGGTCGCGGCCGTGGCGCTCATCGCGGTCTCCGCGTGTTCCTCGGGCGCGACCAGCGACAAGGAGGCAAGCAAGCTCGCCTCCAGCCAGGCTGCTGTCCGCGCACGCCAGCAGGCACAGCAAGCACTGCTTCGAACGATTCGTTCCTACGACCAGCGCACTTCCCTCACTCTCACCCTGACCGTCGTACGTGACATGTGCCTGCCAGGCAGGTCGCGTCAGTGGATCGACTCCAACGGCGACGACAGCTACAAGGTCAACTGCACCATGCGCGCCACCGCCTACTACGGAGCCGACCGCAAACACGTCGGAGACGTGCTCGACAGCATCTTCACCGCAGGCGACCAGCACGGAACCGGCATCACCCTCGGTCACACCTACTACGGGGACCATCTCGTCGCCTACTACCGGGGCAAAGGCCCCAACCCGCTGGCCGGTTCGCAGCCCAAGGGGCAGGAAGTCCCCGAACCCACCCCGGAACTCTTCGACGCCTCACAGACCCTGGCCTGGGACCCCGTCCACCCCACCCGGGCGGATCATCCGGTTGCCGAACCAGACCCGTGCCCAGCCGGCCGCCCTCCCCTGATCCGATGCACACGCGAACCAGCCCATAGGACAGTTGCCGAAACCCGGAGGCAGTACAGCATGCTGTTCGAACTCGACCTCACTGCCCCCGAATACTACAAAGTAACCAAAAAGAGCAATTAGGCGCCCGGGGACCGAGGAAGCGTCGGCCCCCGGCCGGTCGGGGCTTCTGCATGCCTTGATCGCCTGCCTCTCAGGCCGGCAGTGAGGGGCTGGCGGTCTCCGGCGTGTCGCTCCAGGAGACCGCGGAGCGGGCGGTGCACAGTCGGCGCAGGTGAAAATGTTCATGCGCCGACCAGCGAAGGTGGGGCGGGTGGGACTCGAAATCGTGGAGTGGCGCAGCGTCTCCTTGATCGCATGCAGGTCTCCCCGCCTGCGTGGATCAATGTTGCGGCGCAGTGCCTGAGGTCCCGCAAGTTGATTGGCGGCAGGTCCGCGCGCCGGCAGATCCGCCGGAATGCGTCCGACACCTTCTCCGGGTGCAGCCACACCCCGTCGACGTCCACGAAGACCTTGCCCGTGTCCGCCCAGTCCGCCGTCTCCTTGCCCTTCGCCCGCTCCTCGGCCGCATGCCTGTTCCACGCCTCTCGCTCGGCCAGCCGGCGCTCGCGGTGCGCGCGGAGGACGGCCACGTTGAGGCTGTCGAGCGCGATCGTGCCCGCGCTGCCGTCGGTCTTCGGCGCGCTCTCTTCCGGGGTCCACTGATGTTCTTGCTCATCAAGAAGGCCCGCGCCTACGGCATCATCCTGATCCTGCTCACCCAGAACCCCGACGCCCCGAGCCTGCCCACCTAAATGGGGCCGACTGCGGCCGGTCGGGCCGAACTCGGCCGCCTCGACCCGCGGGCGCCATTGGCGAGACCTGTACCGGCCGCTACTGTCAGCTCACCTAGCAGGCACGAGCGGGGGGACGGTCATGGCTAGGGAGCCGGACATAAGCAAGAACCGCGTCCGTTTAGGGACAGAGCGCATCCGGGCTGCGGCCGGAGTCACGGCTGTGCTTGTCGGTGACGCTGCCATCGCGATTGTGGCGTGGGTTGGGATTGTCCATGTGTCTGGTACTGCTGATGCGTCCTCAGAAATCACCGGCATCCTTACAGGCGCATTCGTGGCCCTGAGCACCACAACAACGGCGTACTTCGGTATCAAGGCCGCCACCAACACGGCAGATCGCGCGCTCGGCGTCATCCAGGGGCAAGATGTCCCTCGTACCCCACAACCCCCTGGGCCCCAGTGATAGCCCCGGGGAGGCCGCCTGCAGTCAGCCCGCGCTAACGCATCATGGGGCCATGGAGTCGACCAACCTGCGGCCAGGGCACCTCACCGCCCACCAGGTCGACCCAGCAGCTCGGCATCACCCTCGGCGGCGTCCGCCCGCTCGTCCACCGCGGCCAACTCCAGCGCTCCGGCGGGACTGCCCGGCAACCTGGTACGCCATCCCGGACGTCGCCGCCCTCTCCGCCAAGCGCGCCGCACCCAAGGCCGCTTGACCGCAGGTCAGACAGCGTGTAACGACCCCGGTGTACAACTGTGCCCACAACCGGCACCACAGACCACATAGCGAAGCCCCGGCGCGGACCACCCGCCGGGGCTTCGTCGTGCCATCACCATGCGGCCGCAGCCTTGCCAAGCCGGAGCTGATCGCCCGGTCCAGGACAGTTCAAGCCCGCCCGGCCGCACCACCCGCGCCATCACAGGATCATCACAGCACTACCGCAAACCCCACACGCTGCGGATGATGTGCCCTCAAGCACAACCGTCCCAGGGGGGACCCATGCACCAGCAGCACCCGCAGCAGCAGCCCGGATGGGGAGCACCACAGCCTCCCAAGAAGCGCGTCAGCAAGAAGCTCAAGATTGTCGGCGGCGTGTTCCTCGGCCTCATGGCCATCGGCGCTCTGGCCAACGGCGGTAACTCCGGCGACAGCAACAAGGACACCACCGCAAGCAACAGCGCCAAAGCGAAGCCCACACCGAGCGCGAAGAGCGAGCCCAGCCCGGACGTGAGCGCCGCCGAGAAGGCCGCCGGCATTCCGCCGAAGCCGACCGGCGAGAAGCGGCAGCAGCTGCTCAACGCGCTGAAGAAGGCTGCGCCGGACACGGTGAAGTACGAGGACAAGGCCATCGACGCGGCCCGCAACCAGTGCTCGGCCATCAACAGCGCTAGCGCCAAGGCGGACTGGGCAGCGTCGCAGCGCTTCACCTACAAGGACGTCACGACCACCGAGGCCCAGGGCAAGCAGATCAACGAGGCCCTGAAGGGTCTCGGCTTCTGCAAGGTCTGACCCCAGCACACACCGGCCCGGCCGCACACCCGTGCAGCCGGGTCTCTTCATGCCGGGGGTGAGCATGGCCCGCAGCAGACACCGGTCGGGCCGCCCGTACCAGCGGGCACGCCGCGAGATGTTCGCCATCTACGGCACCATCTGCCACCTCTGCGGACACGACGGAGCAGGCGAAGCCGATCACCTCGTACCCATCAGCGTCGACAGCGACCAGCCCCTCGATCCCCACCGCATGCGCCCAGCCCAGCAGCTGGTGCTGACGCACGGCCTCGGCGAGCAGGCCGACGGCTCCTGGGCTTCGTTCAAGAACAGCGTCTGGGTACCGCGGCAGAACGGTAAGGGCGCCGTCATCGAGGCCCTGGAGACCAGGAGCTGCGGTCCTTGAGTGTCGGCCTGACCCGGGTGGAGACGAAGCTCGACGGCATCGGCCAGGGGCTGACAGACCTCGGGAAGGACGTCGCCGACCACGAGACACGGCTCCGTAGCCTGGAGCGCTCCCGCTGGCCCCTGCCCATCATCGGCGTCCTCGCCGGCGTGGTCGGCGCCGCCACGGGCGCCACCGCCCTGTTCGCACGCTGAACCCCGAGCGCCCCCAGTCATGGTCATGACGCCCGTGGCTGGGGGCGTTTCGTCATGCCCGGGATCAACGGAGCGCGTCGAGAGCCTTCACGATGAGCGCGCGGGCGTCGGCGCCGTACACGGCCATGCCGCGCAGCTGCTCGAACGCCTTCACGTACAGGGCGATCTCGGAGGGCTGTGTCACCTGCACGCGGGCCGCGAGCAACTCGACCGATACGAGCGTCTCGTCGTACACGTGGAACAGTTCCTGCGGCCACATCGGCCGGTCCTGGACCGCGCTGGGGATGATGCCCAGCGACACTTGCGGCAGTGCCCCCGCCGTGAGCAGATAGCCGAGCTGCGCGGCCATCGCATCCGGATCGCCCAGTTGGTAGTGGAGGACCGGCTCCTCGATGACCATCGCGAACCGGTGCCCCGGCTCGTGAATGATCCGGGATCGCTCCAGCCGGGCGGCGACCGCGTCGGCGACGTCGTCGGGGATGTCCCGGAAGCGGGTGATCGAGGTCATCAGTCCGCGCGCGTAACCCTCGGTCTGCAGCAGGCCGGGCACCATCGTGGGCGAGTACACCCGGAACAGCTTGGTCGCTTTGAACAGTGGCACGTAGCTGTTCTGAAGTTGCTTCAGCCCGGTGCGAATCTTGCGCCGCCACTCCATGTACATCGACTCGGCGGTGCGGGACTGGGCGATGATGTCGGCCGCCTGATCCCCGGCGCCGCAGGCTTCGCACCAGCGGCGGATGTCGTCGGCGGACGGCGGAGTGCGGGCGCCCTCGATCCGGTACGTCTTGGGGTGTGACCAGCCGCAGCGTGCGGCCAGCTCAGGCCCGGTGATCCCGGCGTCGGCGCGGAGTTCTTTCAGGCGCTGCGCGACGGCTTCGCGGGCGGCCTGGGCCGAGGAGGACGGGGAGAGGGGCATGAGCCGGCCTGGTCACTTTCACGTTAGGTGATCTTGTAGTTCTCGTGCGGGACGGCGCGTGCCCACACCGCTTCGAACGCGTCGGCGCACAGCTTCGCCGCGGCCGGGTCCTCGCTGATCTCGCCACCCGCCGATGCACCGTTCCCGGTGAAGTGGTTCCACCGGACCAGGCGGCCGTCGATCAGCCAGAAGTCATTGCCCGGAAGCGCGATATCGGAGGCGCGCCGACGCGCGAGCCACCGCACCTGTTCGCCGGCCCCTAGGTTGACGACGGTGCTCGCATGCTCGTACCGGATGTAGTCGCTCACCGGCTCGGAAACAATGCGGGCACGGCGCACGGTCACGCCGCGGGCGACGGTGCGGCGGATGAGCGCCACCCACGGACCCCAGTAGGGCGAGTCGGGGTCAGTGTCACGCTGCCCGGTGCGTTTCCAGCGGGCGAAGTCGTCGGCCTCGCTGGCGACTCCGTAGGCGTCTCGCATCTCGAGGTGGACGGCTGAGCTCTGCGCGCCGTCCAGCAGCTCATCGAAGCTCGGCACGTTCTGCGGCATCGCACGCCTTCCTCAGGATCGGCACCATGCGGGCCGGGATTCGGACAACTGCCTCATGCTCAGGGATGCCTGACGCGTGGCCGGGGACCTCGAACGTTGCGCACTCTGCTTCGAGTTCAGGGCCTGGCTTCCATCCCTGGATAACCAGTTCGTTCTTGCTGTCGTCGACCCACACCGTGGGGCTTTCACCTGTGCCGGTATTCGGGTCGATCCCGATGAACCGTAAGGGCATGACCGCCTCCTGCACGCTTCGTGTTCAGAGATGTACACCACCGTCATGCGCAGGGCTTGGCAGGTCAAGGGGCGAAACAAGACGCGTGTACATCGATGCACATCGCTGGCTGTGCTGCACACCTCACTCATAGCTTCTTGAGACAGACGAAACCCCGGCGAAGCGGCGGGCCTCCCGGGGCGCGGCCAACGCCACGTGAGGAGCGTCGACGTGCAGAAGACTAAAGCCATCCAGGCGGTGCCTGCAGCAGCCGAGTACAAGGCGTTGCTGAAGCACTGCAGCACCTGCCGCGCCTGTCACAGGAACACCGCCGTTGCGTGCCCCGAGGCGGGCCGCCTCCGCCGCGCGTGGTCAACGGCCCGCCGCGCAGAGCGCGGGGGTGTCCGGCGATGATCTGCGCGCGCTGCAACCAGCCGATCGAGGGCGAGCCCGAGCCGCTCATCAACATGTCGGCCTCCGGGCCCGGCAGCACGGTGTACGTCCACAAGGGGGGTGCAAGCCGGTGCCCCGCCAGACCGGCCCGGTACGGCGGGTAGGTGTCAGACCCCGGCAGTAGGCTCCCGGACCCGGCGCGACGGCGTGCCGGGCACGGGCAGGCCCCGGCCGGACGCCGATCCGGCCGGGGCCGATACCTGGAGGACTTATGACCATCACTGCCCCCGACGTACCCCAGGTCACCAGCCAGACCTGGAAGGGCCATTGGCACGGGTTCGGCCCTTGGATCGGCGCACCAGTCGACTACGCCAAGGAAGGCAACCGACGGCCGCCCCACCCTGTACGGCCCGCGCCTGAGGCAGGCCACGCCGACCGGTATCAGCAAGCTGCCGGCGAGTTCGCCACCTCCAGCTTGCCGCCCTTGATGTCCGGTCACTGGCTGGTGAAGCAGGGGCAAGTCGCGGCCGACCGCACCTGGACGGATGTCAGCGACGCCATCGAGTGGCTGACGCGGCACTACACCGACAACCCGCCATTCGAGCGGACCGACGGCGGCCAGGCATACGAGCGCCTGGACGCGAAGATCGCGTACACGTCCGACGTTCTCCCCCGAGGGGTGGACATCGCCTGGGTTCACTACACCCAGGCTCGCAGCCTGCTCTCGCTGTCCGTCGTGTGCTGCCCGAACCTCTTCCACCCGGGCACTCCGTGCCCGCTGGGAATCGGAGCCCCTGCCCTCGCCTGAGACCAGCAGAGCACGATCCCGATGGCCCCGGCCGGCACCTCGTCGGTCGGGGCTTCTTCGTACCTTGATCGCCTGCACTTCGGTTGAGCTTCGGCTGAGCTAACGATCTCCGGCGTGTCGCTCCAAGAGACCGCGGAGCGGGCGGTGCACAGTCGGCGCAGGTGAAAACGTTCCTGCGCCGACCAGCGAAGGTGGGGCGGGTGGGACTCGAACCCACGGCCGACGGATTATGAGTCCGCTGCTCTAACCGGCTGAGCTACCGCCCCATAGCGGCGTGTCGCGTACAAGTGTGCGCGCCGTCTGCCGCAGCATAGCCGCTCATACGATCTCCTGCCTCGGATGGTCGGCTTCTGCGCTGCTTCCTGACCTTGAGGACATCCGCGCAGGCCGCGGCGGTTCCCGGGGACATGAAAAAGGACCCCCAAGGGGCCCTCGTTCATTGCGCTCCCCCGACTGGACTCGAACCAGTAACCTGCCGGTTAACAGCCGGCTGCTCTGCCAATTGAGCTACGGAGGACCGAAGCTCCCCCGACTGGACTCGAACCAGTAACCTGCCGGTTAACAGCCGGCTGCTCTGCCAATTGAGCTACGGAGGATCGCCTCGTTGCATCGAACGCACCTACCTGGGTAATCGCCAGGGGGCGGGCGCTCGCTGCGACACATACATTAGCGCAAGCAGGGGGGTGCTCCGCCAATCGGTATCCCCAGGCCCCGACGCCGCACCAGAGACCTACGCAAGGGAAGGGTGGCCGCCATGCGCTACCGGCTCACGTTCGTCGCCGGACTCGCCCTCGGTTACGTCCTCGGCACCAGGGCCGGACGCGAGCGCTACGAGCAGCTGAAGAAGTCCGCTCAGCGGATCGCGCAGAACCCCGCCGTCCGCAACACCGCCGAGACCGCCGCCCAGCAGGGCCGCGTCTACGCCGGCAAGGCCTTCCACACTGTCAGCGACAAAGTCGGTGACCGCGTCCCCGAAGCCGTGGCCCAGCGCATGCGCTCCCTGCGCCACATGAACGGCACCCCCGAGGACGACTGGGGCACGAGCAACACGTAGGGGATCGCCCCCGCGGCGCGCCCCCACGGCGCGCCCCACCGCGCCCCTCCCACCTGCTTGACCGCCCACGGCCAAAGCCCGCGCGGCGATGCTGCAAAATTCTCCGTATGGGGATAGTCGCCGGCTTGGACAGCTCGTCCGATTTCACTCGCATCGTGGTCTGCGACACGGACACCGGTGCCGTGCTGCGGCAGGGGTATGCCCCGCATCCGATGGAGGGCCGCCCCAGCGACGTGGATCCGCAGGCCTGGTTGCTGTCCCTGGGCGAGGCCGCGGGGGGCGGTCTGCTGGAGGGCGTGCAGGCCATCGGCGTCTCCGCGCAGCAGAACGCGCTGGTCCCGCTCGACGCGCAGGGCAACACCGTGCGCCCGGCGATGATCGGCGGCGACAAGCGGGCGCAGGTCGCGGCGGCCGACCTGATCGACGCGCTGGGCGGCCGGGAGGCCTGGGCTCAGGCGGTCGGCAGTGTGCCGGGGGCCGCGCAGCCGGTGACCAAGCTGCGCTGGCTGGCGAAGAGCGAACCCGAGAACGCCCGCCGGACCGCGGTGCTGCTGCAGGCCCACGACTGGCTCGTCTGGCAGCTGCTCGGGCGGCCCGTGCGCAGGACGACCGACCGCGGCGGGGCGTCCGGCACCGGCTACTGGTCCGCGGCCACCGGCGCCTACCGGCCCGACCTGGTCGAGCTGGCCCTGGGCCACCAGGCGATGCTGCCCGAGGTGATCGGCCCGTCCGAGGCCGCCGGTACGACCCCGGAGGGGCTGCTGATCTCCGCCGGGACCGGGGAGACCATGGCCGCCGCGTTCGGGCTGGGGATCGGGATGGGGGACGCGGTCGTCTCGCTCGGAGCGTCCGGCTCGGTGATGGCCGTGCACCCGGAGGCGCTCGCCGACCAGTCCGGGATGATCACCTCGCTCGCCGACGCCACCGGCATGCACCTGCCGGTCGTGACCACCCTGAACGCCGTGCGCACCCTGCGCGGCACCGCCGAACTGCTCGGCCTGCCCGACCTGGAGAGCCTGTCCGAGCTGGCGATGAAGTCCACACCGGGCTCCCACGGGCTGGTCATGCTCCCCTATCTGGAGGGTGAGCGGACGCCCAACCTGCCGCACACCGCCGGCACGATCGCCGGGCTGCGGCGGGAGTCGATGCGGCCGGAGCATCTGGCGCGGGCCGCGTTCGAGGGCATGCTGTGCGGGCTCGCGGACGCGCTGGACGTGCTGCGCGGGCGGGGCGTGGACGTGCGGCGGATCTTCCTGCTGGGCCCGGCCGCCGAGCTGCCCGCCGTGCAGTCCGCGGCGCCCGCGCTGTTCGGCGCGCAGGTCGTCGTACCGCAGCCCGCCGACTACACGGCGATCGGCGCCGCCCGGCAGGCCGCCTGGGCGCTCGGTGTGTCGCAGGGCACACTCGATCCGCGCACCCCGCCGTCCTGGCGGGGCGCGGCCGCGCAGGTGCTGGAGCCGGGTGAGGAGCTGGCCGTGGGCCAGGCGGTGCGGCAGCAGTTCGTGGCGGTGCGGGAGCAGACCCATCCGGGTGCGTTCCGGGCATAGCGCTTGGGATGTCCGGAAGGTCGTAAACCTGTTGGGAGCGGGCCGTAGCCGTACAGCCGTACGGTTGTCCGCTGTTGGGTTAATCGGTTGAGGTAACACCGGTGGAGTGTTCGACGATAGGGGCCAGGGGCAACCACCTCAGCCCCCTACCGCCGACTCCGAGAGACGTAGCGTGCTCATACGACTTCTGCGGACCTACCTCAGGCCCTACAAGAAACCCATAGCCCTTCTGGTGCTGCTGCAGTTCCTGCAGACCTGCGCCACTCTCTACCTGCCCACGCTGAACGCGGACATCATCGACAACGGTGTCGTGAAGGGTGACACGGACTACATCCTGTCCTCCGGCGCCCTGATGATCGGCATCTCGCTGGCGCAGGTCGTGTGCAACATCGGCGCCGTGTACTTCGGCGCCCGGACCGCCTCCGCGCTCGGCCGGGACGTGCGCGGCGCGGTCTTCGACCGGGTGCAGGCCTTCTCCGCGCGTGAGGTGGGTCACTTCGGGGCGCCCTCGCTCATCACCCGTACGACGAACGACGTCCAGCAGGTCCAGATGCTGGCCCTGATGACGTTCACGCTGATGGCGTCGGCGCCCATCATGTGCGTCGGCGGCATCGTGCTGGCCCTCGGCCTGGACGTGCCGCTGTCCGGAGTGCTCGTCGCGGTCGTGCCGGTGCTGGGCATCTGCGTGACGCTGATCGTCCGGCGGCTGCGGCCGCTGTTCCGGACCATGCAGGTCCGCCTGGACACGGTGAACCGGGTGCTGCGCGAGCAGATCACCGGCAACCGGGTGATCCGCGCCTTCGTCCGGGACGAGTACGAGCAGGGGCGGTTCGGGAAGGCCAACGGCGAGCTGACGGAGATGCAGCTGGCCACCGGCCGGATGCTCGCGCTGATGTTCCCGATGGTGATGACGGTGGTGAACCTGTCGTCCATCGCGGTGGTGTGGTTCGGTGCGCACCGCATCGACAGCGGCGGGATGCGCATCGGTGACCTGACCGCGTTCCTCGCCTATCTGATGCAGATCGTGATGTCCGTGATGATGGCCACCTTCATGTTCATGATGGTGCCGCGCGCGGAGGTGTGTGCCGAGCGCATCGAGGAGGTGCTGGACACCGACTCGAGCGTGGTGCCGCCGCTCGCGCCGGTCGCCGAGCTGCGCCGGCACGGGCATCTGGAGATCCGCGGGGCGGGCTTCCGCTATCCGGGTGCCGAGGAGCCGGTGCTGAAGTCCATCGACCTGGTCGCCCGGCCCGGCGAGACGACCGCCGTGATCGGCTCGACCGGCAGCGGCAAGTCCACCCTGCTGGGGCTGGTGCCGCGGCTGTTCGACGCCACCGAGGGCGAGGTGCTGGTCGACGGCGTCGACGTCCGGGAGGTCGAGCCGCGGCTGCTCGCCAGGACCGTCGGCCTCGTGCCGCAGAAGCCGTACCTGTTCGCGGGCACGGTCGCCACCAACCTGCGCTACGGCAATCCGGACGCCACCGACGAGGAGCTGTGGCACGCCCTGGAGGTGGCGCAGGCCAAGGACTTCGTGCAGAAGCTGGAGGGCGGGCTGGACGCGCCGATCGCGCAGGGCGGCACCAACGTGTCCGGCGGTCAGCGCCAGCGTCTCGCCATCGCCCGCACGCTCGTCCAGCGCCCGGAGATCTACCTCTTCGACGACTCCTTCTCCGCGCTCGACTACGCCACGGACGCGGCGCTGCGCGCGGCGCTGGGCCAGGAGACCGCCGAGGCCACCGTGGTGATCGTCGCCCAGCGCGTGGCGACCATCCGGGACGCGGACCGGATCGTCGTCCTCGACGAGGGCCGGGTGGTCGGCTCCGGCCGCCACCACGAGCTCATGGCGAGCAACGAGACCTACCGGGAGATCGTCCTCTCCCAGCTCACGGAAGCGGAGGCTGCCTGATGGCCGGGCCCATGGGACGCATGATGGCCGGGGGCGGCCCCGACCAGCGCTCGATGGACTTCAAGGGGTCGGGCAAACGGCTCGTCGCCCAGTTCAAACCGGAACGGGTCACGATCTACGCGCTGCTGACATGCGTCGTCATCAGCGTGGCCCTGAACGTGATCGGCCCGAAGATCCTCGGCAAGGCCACCGACCTGGTATTCGCCGGGATCATCGGCCGGCAGATGCCGGCCGGGGCCAGCAAGGAGCAGGTGCTCGACTCGATGCGCGCGCGGGGCCAGGGCTCCGTCGCGGACATGCTGAAGAGCACCGACTTCACCCCCGGCAAGGGCATCGACTTCGACGCCGTCGGGGAGGTCCTGCTGATCGCGCTGGTCACCTTCCTGGTGGCCGGTCTGCTGATGGCGGTCGCCACCCGGCTGGTCAACCGGGCGGTGAACCGCACGATGTACCGGCTGCGCGAGGCCGTGCAGGGCAAGCTGTCGCGGCTGCCGCTGTCGTACTTCGACAAGCGCCAGCGCGGCGAGGTGCTGTCCCGGGCCACCAACGACATCGACAACATCGGGCAGACGCTGCAGCAGTCGATGGGCCAGCTGATCAACTCGGTGCTGACCATCATCGGCGTGCTCGCGATGATGTTCTACGTCTCCTGGATCCTGGCCCTGGTCGCCCTGGTGACCGTCCCGCTGTCCTTCGTGGTCGCCACCCGGGTCGGCAAGCGGTCGCAGCCGCACTTCGTGCAGCAGTGGCGCTCCACCGGCAAGCTGAACGCGCACATCGAGGAGATGTACACCGGGCACACCCTGGTGAAGGTGTTCGGGCGGCAGGAGGAGTCCGCGAAGCTGTTCGCCGAGCAGAACGACGCGCTGTACGAGGCCGGATTCAAGGCGCAGTTCAACAGCGGTGTGATGCAGCCGCTGATGATGTTCGTGTCGAACATCAACTATGTGCTGGTGGCCGTGGTCGGCGGTCTGCGCGTCGCCTCCGGCACGCTGTCCATCGGTGACGTGCAGGCCTTCATCCAGTACTCACGGCAGTTCTCGATGCCGCTGACGCAGGTCGCGTCGATGGCGAACCTGGTGCAGTCCGGTGTCGCCTCGGCAGAGCGGATCTTCGAACTCCTGGACGCGGAGGAGCAGGAGGCGGACCCGGTTCCGGGCGAGCGGCCGGAGCGGCTGCGCGGGCGGGTGGCGCTGGAGGGCGTGTCCTTCCGGTACGACCCCGAGAAGCCGCTGATCGAGGACCTGTCGCTGACGGTCGAACCCGGGCACACGGTCGCCATCGTCGGCCCGACCGGCGCGGGCAAGACCACGCTGGTCAACCTGCTGATGCGGTTCTACGACGTCTCCGGCGGGCGGATCACCCTCGACGGCGTGGACATCCGGAAGATGTCCCGGGACGAACTGCGGTCCGGGATCGGCATGGTGCTGCAGGACACCTGGCTGTTCGGCGGCACCATCGCGGAGAACATCGCGTACGGCGCGGCGCGGGAGGTGACCCGGGGCGAGATCGAGGAGGCCGCGCGTGCCGCGCACGCCGACCGCTTCGTCCGTACCCTCCCCGACGGCTACGACACCGTGATCGACGACGAGGGCACGGGGGTCAGCGCCGGTGAGAAGCAGCTCATCACCATCGCGCGGGCGTTCCTGTCCGACCCGACGATCCTGGTGCTGGACGAGGCGACGTCGTCCGTCGACACCCGTACCGAGGTGCTGATCCAGAAGGCGATGGCCAAACTCGCCGACGGCCGCACGTCGTTCGTCATCGCCCACCGTCTCTCCACCATCCGGGACGCGGACACCATCCTCGTCATGGAGAACGGCTCCATCGTCGAACAGGGCACCCACACGGACCTGCTGGCGGCGGACGGCGCGTACGCGCGCCTGTACAAGGCCCAGTTCGCGCAGGCGGTGGCCGAGGTCGACTGACCTTCGAGGGTCGTTCGTATCGAGACAGGGGGCGCTCACGTCAGTGAGCGCCCCCTCTTCAGTCCAGGTAGCCCCTCAGTTGGTCCGCGTAGGCGTGGTCGCGGAGTTTGTTGAGGGTTTTGGATTCGATCTGGCGTATGCGTTCGCGGGTGACGCCGAAGAGGCGGCCTATTTCCTCCAGGGTGCGGGGGCGGCCGTCGTCGAGGCCGTAGCGGAGTTGGACGACCTTGCGTTCGCGCTCGCCGAGGGTGGAGAGGACCGCCTCCAGGTGCTGGCGGAGGAGGAGGAAGGCCGCCGATTCGACGGGGCTCGCGGCGTCGCCGTCCTCGATGAGGTCGCCGAGGGCGACGTCGTCCTCCTCGCCGACCGGGGCGTGCAGGGACACCGGCTCCTGGGCGAGGCGCAGCACCTCGGACACCCGCTCGGGCGGCAGGTCCAGGTGGGCGGCGACCTCGTCCGGGGTCGGCTCGTAGCCCCGTTCCTGCAGCATGCGGCGCTGGACGCGGACGACCCGGTTGATCAGTTCCACGACGTGCACCGGCACCCGGATGGTGCGGGCCTGGTCGGCCAGGGCGCGGGACATGGCCTGGCGGATCCACCAGGTGGCGTACGTGGAGAACTTGTAGCCGCGCGCGTAGTCGAACTTCTCCACCGCGCGGATCAGCCCGAGGTTGCCCTCCTGGACCAGGTCGAGCATGGTCAGCCCGCGGCCCACGTACCGCTTCGCCACGGACACGACGAGCCGCAGATTGGCCTCGATGAGGCGCCGCTTGGCCATCCGGCCCATGACGACGAGCCGGTCCAGGTCGAGCGCGAGCTGGCTGTCCAGGTCGGGCGTGTTGCTCAGCTTCTCCTCGGCGAACAGCCCGGCCTCGACCCGGCGGGCGAGCTCGACCTCCTCGGCGGCGGTGAGCAGCGGGATGCGGCCGATCTCGCGCAGGTACTGGCGGAACAGGTCCGAGGAGGGGCCGCCGGTGTCGTTGGCACGCGCGGTGACCGGCGCCTCGACGGGTTCCGCGGCCTCGCCCGCCGCACCGGGCTCGTCGGCGTCGTCCGTCAGCGCCTCGGCGGGCGGTTCCGCCGGCTCGTCGGCCGCCTCCGGGTGGTGGAGGCCACGGCTCTGCGGGGGCACGGCCACGAGGACGTCGGAGTCGGCGTCCGCCTCGTCGGCGGTTGCGCTGGTGGTGCTGTCGTTTTGGGTGAGGGTCTGGGTCTGCACGGGGGCGACCTCCAGGATGATCGCTGCTCAAGGTGTGCGGCAGCGGCACTTCGGGAGCGGAGAGTCGACGGCCTGCGCTCCGATGACTCGGGCACCGCACCCAGTGTGGAGTACGACACATGCCCGCCACGAGGGGCGTGCGGTGACTTTTTGCGTTCGGTCCGTGACGGCCTGGTGATCCCGGCCCCTCAGAGGGCCGACGGTCCCTCGTCCTGGAGGGCCCTTTCGTACCTGGTGAGGATCATCATCTCGTTCTGGACGGCGGCCGACTGGGCCGGATCCGAGTGCCCGAGCCGGGTCAGCGTGCTCTGCAGATCGGTGAGCCGACGGGCGACGGCCCTGCGGCGGACGGCGACGAGCTGCTCGCCCGCGTACGCCTCGTCGACGGTACGGCGCATGATCGCCTCCACCGCCAGCTCGGTCACCATCGCCCGCACCGTGTCGTCGGGCGCCGCCTCGCGGACCCGGACCAGGTACTCCTGCGCGTCCTGCGTGCCGTACTCGGCGCCGCCCGCCTCCGCGATCGCCTGGCGGACCGCCGCGTAGGGCGGCGCGGTGAACTCGTCGACGCCGTACGCGTCGAACGCGGGCGACACCAGCTCGGGGCGCTGCAGGGCGAGTTTGAGCAGTTCGCGTTCGGTGGCGAAGACGGGGTTGCGCAGGGTGAGGGCCGGGCCGCTGCTCGCGGGGCGGGGGGCGGCGGCCTCCCACTGCTGCTGCGGGCCGCGCGGCTGCTGCTGCGGGCCGCCCTTGCCGCCCCGCTCACGGGCCCAACGGGCCAGCTGGGCCACCCGCTTGACCACGAACTGGGTGTCGAGGATGCCGAGCATGCCGGCGAGCTCGACGGCGACCTCGTGCTGCGCGCCGCTGTTCTTGATGCGGGCGACGATGGGCGCCGCCTCGTCCAGGGCGGCCGCACGGCCGGCCGGGGTGTCCAGGTCGTAGCGGCTCACGATCTGGCGGAGCGCGAACTCGAAGAGCGGAGTGCGGGGTTCGACCAGGTCGGCGACCGCCTCGTCGCCCTTGGCGAGGCGCAGCTCGCAGGGGTCCATGCCGTCCGGGGCGATGGCGATGTACGTCTCGGCGGCGAACTTCTGGTCGTCCTCGAAGGCGCGCAGGGCCGCCTTCTGGCCGGCCGCGTCGCCGTCGAAGGTGAAGATCACGCGGGCCGAGCCGTTGTCCATCAGCAGCCGGCGCAGGATCTTGATGTGGTCGCCGCCGAAGGCCGTGCCACAGGTCGCGATGGCCGTCGTCACGCCCGCCAGATGGCAGGCCATGACGTCGGTGTACCCCTCGACCACGACGGCCCGGCTGGACTTGGCGATGTGCTGCTTGGCGAGGTCGATGCCGTACAGGACCTGCGACTTCTTGTAGATCGCGGTGTCGGGCGTGTTCAGGTACTTCGGGCCGTTGTCCGCCTCGTACAGCTTGCGGGCGCCGAAGCCGACGACCTCGCCGCCGATGTCCCGGATGGGCCACATCAGCCGGCCCCGGAACCGGTCGATGGGCCCGCGGCGCCCCTCCTGGGACAGCCCGGACAGCACCAGCTCCTTGTCGGTGAAGCCCTTGCCGCGCAGATAGCGGGTGAGGTGGTCCCAGCCCTGGGGGCTGTAGCCGACGCCGAAGTGGACGGCGGCGGCCTGGTCGAAACCGCGCTCGGCGAGGAAGATCCGGCCGGTCTCGGCCTCGGGGCTGACGGCGAGCTGCTCGGCGTACCACTGCGCGGCGATCTTGTGCGCCTCGACCAGCCGGATGCGCTCGCCACGCTGGTGGGCGGGGTTGTACCCGCCCTCCTCGTAGCGCAGCGTGATGCCGGCCTGCCCGGCCAGCCGCTCCACCGCCTCCGAGAAGGAGAGGTGGTCCACCTTCATCACGAAGGTGATGGTGTCGCCGCCCTCCTGGCAGCCGAAGCAGTGGAAGAGTCCCTTGCTCGGGCTGACCTGGAAGGACGGCGACTTCTCGTCGTGGAAGGGGCACAGCCCCTTGAGGTTGCCGCCACCGGCGTTGCGCAGCTGGAGGTACTCCGAGACCACGGCGTCGATCGGGACCGCGTCCCGTACCGCCTTCACGTCCTCGTCGTTGATCCGTCCTGCCACGGATGAATTCTACGGGGGCGGTGTGACAGCGATGGCGCTCGCGGCGGTCAGGAGGCCAGGCCCTCGAGGGGGACGTGCGGGTCAGCGAGGGCCTCGGTGTTCACCTGGGCCTGGGAGCGGATCAGCTTCTGGATCTGCTCTGTGACATCCCACACGTTCACGTTCATCCCGGCCAGCACGCGTCCTTCCTTCACCCAGAACGCGATGAACTCCCGCTTGCCCGCGTCGCCCCGGATCACCACCTCGTCGTACGACCCCGGCGGCGCCCATCCGCTGTACTCCATGCCCAGGTCGTACTGGTCGGTGAAGAAGTAGGGCACGCGGTCGTAGACGACGTCCTGCCCGAGCATCGCGCGCGCGGCCGCCGGGCCGCCGTTGAGCGCGTTGGCCCAGTGCTCCACCCGCAGCCGGGTGTCGAACAGGGCGAGCGGGAAGTTCGCCACGTCACCGGCCGCGTAGATGTCCGGGTCGGAGGTGCGCAGCCGCTCGTCCACCACGACACCGCCGCCCCGCGCCCGGTCGGCCAGCTCCAGCCCGGCGGCCTCCGCGAGCGCGACCCGCGGTGCCGCGCCGATCGCCGCGAGGACGTCGTGCGCCGGGTGCTCCTCGCCGTCGTCGGTGCGGGCCGCGAGGACCATGCCGTCCTGGCCGACGATCTCGGTGAGCCGCCGCCCGAAGTGGAACCGGACGCCGTGCTCGCGGTGCAGCTCGGCGAAGACGTTGCCCAGCTCGGGGCCGAGCACGCCGTGCAGCGGGGTCGGCTCCGGCTCGATCACCGTGACCTCGGCGCCGTACTCACGGGCCGCCGCCGCGACCTCCAGGCCGATCCAGCCTGCGCCGGCGATCACGAGGTGCCCGTTGTCCCGGCCGAGGTTGTGCAGGACGTGCTTGAGGCGCTCGGCGTGGGCGAGGCGGCGCAGATGGTGGACGCCGGCCAGACCGGTGCCGGGGATGTCCAGGCGGCGGGGTTCGGCGCCGGTGACGAGCAGCAGCTTGTCGTAGCGGACGACGGTGCCGTCGTCCCCGAAGCGCACGGTCTTCCCGGCGCGGTCGATCGCGTCGACGGTCTGGCCGAGATGCAGCTCGATGTCGTTCTGCGCGTACCAGGCGGGCTCGTGCACGAAGACGCTGTCGCGCTCCTCCTTGCCGAGCAGGTAGCCCTTGGACAGGGGCGGCCGCTCGTACGGCTGGTCGCGTTCGTCGCAGATCAGTATCACGCGCCCGGTGAAGCCCTCCGCCCGGAGCGTCTCGGCCGCCTTCGCGCCGGCGAGGCCGCCTCCGACGATGACGAATGTCTGATCCGCGTCGACCACTTGATGCCTCCTCTTAAGGATGTCGCCACATGCGAGCGTCCCGCACACGGCGTGGTGCGGGAAGGGGTAGTGACCCGATCAGGCCATCCAGGGTCACTTTCCCTTCACATATGCCCCGTGAGTCTCGCGTGCAGCGAGCGGGCCGAGGCGTCGGTGAGGGAGGCGATCTGGTCGACGATCACCCGCTTGCGGGCGTGGTCGTCGGGTGCCTCTTCGAAGAGGGTCCGGAACTGGGGGTCCAGGCCGTCGGGGGCGCGGGCGGTGAGCGCCTCGGCCAGTTCGGCGACGACGACACGCTGGTCGGCGCGCAGCCGTTCCTGTTCCGCGCGCTGCATCACGTACCGGTCGGCGACGGCCTTGAGCACCGCGCACTCCAACCGGGTCTCGTGGGGTACGACGAGTTCGGCGCCGTAGCGGGTGAGCCGGCCGCTGCCGTAGGCGGCGCGGGTGGCGCCCTCGGCGGCCAGGCAGAACCGGCCGATGAGCTGGCTGGTGGCGTCCTTGAGGCGGGCCTGGGCGACCGCCGTGCCGTCGTAGCCGTGCGGCCACCACTCCTGGCCCTGGAGGCGGTCAAGGGCGGCGGCGAGTTCGGCGGGATCGGTGCCGGTGGGGACGTACCGGCCGATGGCGACCTCGAACACCGCCTGCCGTTCGGGCTCGGCGTGCAGGCAGTCGGGGTCGATGTGGCCGGCGTGCAGGCCGTCCTCGACGTCGTGCACCGAGTAGGCGACGTCGTCCGACCAGTCCATGACCTGCGCCTCGAAGCAGGTGCGGGTGCCGGGGGCCTCCTTGCGGACCCAGTCGAAGACCGGGCGGTCGTCCTCGTACACCCCGAACTTCGGGGACGCCGGGTTCGTGGGGTGGGCGCCGCGCGGCCAGGGGTACTTCGTGGCGGCGTCCAGGGCGGCGCGGGTGAGGTTGAGGCCGACGGAGCCTTCGGCGGTGAAGCGTTTGGGCTCGATGCGGGTGAGGAGCCTGAGGGACTGGGCGTTGCCCTCGAAGCCGCCGCAGTCGTCGGCGAACTCGTTCAGCGCCTGTTCGCCGTTGTGACCGAAAGGGGGGTGGCCGAGGTCGTGGGAGAGACAGGCGGCTTCGACGAGATCGGGGTCGCAGCCGAGGGCCGCGCCCAGTTCCCGGCCCACCTGGGCGCACTCCAGCGAGTGGGTCAGCCGGGTGCGGGGGCTCGCGTCCCAGGCGTGGGCGCTGCGCTCGCCTGGCGTGACGACCTGGGTCTTGCCGGCGAGACGGCGGAGGGCCGCGGAGTGGAGGATGCGGGCGCGGTCGCGTTGGAAGGCGGTGCGGCCGGGGCGTTTGTCGGGTTCGGGTGCCCAGCGGTCGGCTGACGCCGGGTCGTAGCCGGGGGGTGGTGCGGTGCCGGTACCTGCGGTGCCTTCCATGGTTCGACAGTAAGGGTCGGCAGTGACAATTGGGGTGCGTCGGTGCGCCTAGTCGCCTGCGTAGTTCTGTTTTTGGGCGAGTGCAGGTGGTGTGGGGCTGGTCGCGCAGTTCCCCGCGCCCCTTAGGCAGCTTCCGTCGACCGTGTTGACAGGCTCTGGTCGTAGCGGTGGAGGATCAGGCGGGCCATCGCGTCGTGGGCGCCCAGGGGGGCCGAGGCTATCCAGGGGGCCTGGTCCGCGCACTGGGTGGCGAAGCGGCCCGGGGCCGTGAAGTACGAGGCGACGGCCACTCTGTGGCGGCCCCTCGACGCCAGGGCGCGCAGGGCCGTCGGGACCGTCGGGCTCGCCGCCGAGGCGTACGCGGGGACGACCGGGACGTCGAGGCGGGCGGCGAGGAGGCGGGCGGTGCGGCGGGTGTCGGCGGCGGAGTCGGGGTCGCGGGAGCCCGCCGCGGCGAGGACGACGGCGGTCGAGCGGCGGTCGGTGTCGTCCATGGCCGGGGGCCAGCCGGCCTCGGTCAGGCGGGCGTGCAGGGCCTCCACGAGGAGCGGGTGCGGGCCGAGAGGCGCGGCCACGCGTGCGCGTACGGGGGAGGCCGCCGCCATCTCGGGGATGTCCTGCTTGACGTGGTAGCCGCGGCCGAGGAGCAGCGGGACGAGGACGGCGGGGGTGTCGCCGAGGGCGGCGAGCGTGTCGGGGAGCAGGGGCTCGTTCAGCTCGATGTGGCCCAGGTGGAGGGGGAGGCCGGGGCGCAGCTGTCGTACCCGGTCCATCAGGGCCCGGACGGTGGACAGCGCGCTCGGGTCGCGGCTGCCGTGGGCGACCAGGACGAGGGCGGGCGGGGCCGGCCGGCGGCGCCCGGGCGGCGCGACGAGCCTGAGCTGTCCGGCGAGCCGGCTGCTGATGCTGTTCAGCAGGTGCGCCGCGCTGAGGTCCGCCGTGCTCAGGTCCGACGCGCTGGGGTCCGCCAGGCTCAGGTCCGCCGGGTTGTCGCGGTGGACGCGGGGCTCGTCGCGGGGAGGGTTCGACGCCGTCATGGAAGGATCCTGCCGGTGCGAGGTTGCGACCCCGTTGCCGGGCCGTCACAGGCGTTTTCCGTACGATCACCGCGGGCGGCCGTGGGGCGTGAGGCGACGTGAGGCGAACCGCGTCGGTGTCCCTCGCGTCCTCCATGGTCGGAAACCGAACACATGGGGGACCGGATGAGGATCCGTCGACCGCGGCTGCCGCGCACCCGTACCGGGCAGCGGCGGCTGGTGCAGGCCGTGATGGCCGCGTGTGTGCTGGCGCTGCTGCCGGTCACCTGGCTGTACGTGTCGACGGCCGACCGGCTCCGTACGACGGCGGACGCGCCGCGCACCGAGGTCGCCGTCGTCTTCGGCGCCGGGCTGTGGAAGGGGGAGCCGTCGCCGTACCTCGCGCACCGGCTGGACGCGGCGGCGAAGCTGTACCGGGCGGGCAGGATCAAGGTCGTGCTGGTCACCGGGGACAACAGCCGCAAGGACTACGACGAGCCGGACGCGATGCGCGCCTACCTGACCCGGCACGGTGTGCCGGACGCGCGGATCGTCAGCGACTACGCCGGGTTCGACACCTGGGACTCCTGTGTGCGGGCCAAGAAGATCTTCGGGGTGGACCGGGCGGTGCTGATCAGCCAGGGCTTCCACATCCGCCGGGCGGTGGCGCTGTGCGAGGCGGCGGGGGTGGAGTCGTACGGCGTCGGGGTCCAGGACAAGCACGACGCGACCTGGTACTACGGCGGCACGCGCGAGGTGTTCGCGGCGGGCAAGGCGGCGCTGGACGCGGCGTTCCATCCGGATCCGACCTTCCTCGGGCCGCGCGAGCAGGGCGTCACGAAGGCACTGGCTGGGGCGCGGGCGGGGGCGCGGGACTGAGCATGGAGATCACGGACCTGACGCCGGCCGAGCGCCGTGTGCTGGACGCCTTCCCGCTCGGCGGGGGCGTCGACTTCCGGGAGGCCGACGACGAGGACCCCGCGCAGGGCGCCTCCTGGGGTCCCGAACGCACCCTGCGGGCGGAGGTGTTACGGGAACTGCTGCTGGACGGGCCGGTGCGGGAGGGGCGGATAGCCGGCCTGAAGGTGACGGGCGCGCGGATCACCGGGAAGCTGAACCTCATGTACGGCACGGTCGGCCACTCCGTCCGGCTGCGTTCCTGCCACTTCGAGGAGGAACCCAATCTGTACGGGGCGCGGGTCGTCGCCCTGATTCTGAGCGACTCGGTGCTGCCGGGGCTGATGGCCGGAAATCTGCGCGCCGAGGGGGTCGTAC
This sequence comes from Streptomyces sp. NPDC047085, assembly GCF_040643735.1. Taxonomy (NCBI): domain Bacteria; kingdom Bacillati; phylum Actinomycetota; class Actinomycetes; order Kitasatosporales; family Streptomycetaceae; genus Streptomyces; species Streptomyces sp. NPDC047085. The sequence goes on along the minus strand of NZ_JBEYUW010000001.1, from coordinate 520,726 downwards.
GGATCAGCCGCTGCCGGACCACGGGGCCGGTACGGCTGCAGGGGGCGAAGCTGTCCGGGGCGCTGTTCGCCGACAGGGCGCGGCTCGGCACTCCCGACGAGGTCCCGGAGGAGCCCGTGCTCCAGCTCAACCACGCCGAGCTGGGCACGGACATATGGGCCCCGGAGCTGGTCACGCACGGCAAGGTGCACCTGAACGGGGCGATCGTCCGCAACCAGGTGAACCTCAACGACGCGGAGCTGAACGCCCCCGGCGAGACCGTGCTGAACGCCGAGGTCCTGACCGTCGGCACCGACCTGCACGCCATGCGGCTGCGGGTCCGTGGCCGGGTCAATCTGGGCGGTGCCCGGATCCCCCGCCAGCTCAACCTCGCCTACGCCCGTCTGTCCAACCCCGGCGGCCAGGTCCTGCGCGCCAGCAGCAGTGTCATCGGTGAGCTGTGGCTGCGGGAGGCCGCGCCGATCGAGGGAGCCGTCAATCTGCGCCGTGCCCAGTTCGACCTGCTGCACGTACCGCCCGAGGTGTGGCCCGGGCAGGTCCTGATCGACGGGCTCAGCTACCGCGTCCTGAGCCCGCACCTCCCGGCCGAGCGGCGCCTTCCCCTGCTGGAGCGCCAGCCGGACGGTTATCTCCCCCACCCCTACGAGCAGTTGACCGCCGCCTACCGCACGGTGGGCGACGACGCCGCCGCGCGCACCGTCCAGCTGGCCAAGCTCCGCCGCCACCGCCGCACCCTCCCGGCGTACGCCCGGCTGTGGGGCTACCTCCAGGACGCGGCCGTCGGCTACGGCTTCCGCCCGATGCGGGCCGCGGGCTGGCTGCTGTTGCTGCTGTGCACCGGCACGCTGGCGTTCGCCCTGCACCATCCGCCCGAGCTGAAACACGCCGAGGCGCCCGCGTTCAACCCGTTCTTCTACACCCTCGACCTGCTGCTGCCGATCATCGACTTCGGCCAGGAGGCGGCGTTCGCGCCGCGCGGCTGGTACCAGTGGCTGTCGTACGTGCTGATCGCCACCGGCTGGGTGCTGGCGACGACGATCGCGGCGGGCGTCACCCGCTCCCTGAACCGGCAGTAGCTCCCTGAACCCGAGCAGCTCCCTGAACCGGCAGTAGCGCGCCTCACCGGCAGCGAGCAGGGAGAACGGAACCGGGACCTCACGCCGCGCCCGGCCCTGCGGGGAGGTCGCCGTGCCGGGCGTGTAACAGGCAGCGGGTCCGGGTCGTAACACGCCCGACGCACGCTGGACCGCATGGAGAACACCTCGACGCCCACCCACTGCCCGTACTGCGCCCTGCAGTGCGGGATGACCGTCTCGCCCCTGCCCCAGGGGGGCGTCGAGGTGACCGAACGGCCGGACTTCCCGGTGAACCAGGGCGCGCTGTGCGGCAAGGGGCGTACGGCGGCGGAGGTGCTGTCGGCCGGGGTGCGGCTGACCTCGCCACTGGTGCGGGACGGCGGCCGGCTGGTGGAGGCGAGCTGGGAGGAGGCGCTGGACCGGATCGCCGGGGCGCTGGCGTCGGTGCGGGCGGAGAGCGGTGCCGACGCGCTCGGGGTGTTCGGCGGGGGCGGCCTGACGAACGAGAAGGCGTACGCGCTCGGCAAGTTCGCGCGGGTGGTGCTGGGCACCTCACAGATCGACTACAACGGCCGGTTCTGCATGTCGTCGGCGGCGGCCGCCGGCACGAAGGCGTTCGGCCTGGACCGGGGGCTGCCCTTCCCGCTGGAGGACATCCCGCGCACCGGCTGTGTGATCCTCGTCGGCTCCAACCTCGCCGAGACCATGCCGCCCTCGCTGCGCTTCTTCCGCGAACTGCGGGAGAACGGCGGCACGTTGATCGTCGTGGACCCGCGCCGGACGAAGACGGCCGAGCAGGCGGACCTGCATCTCGCGCCCCGCCCCGGCACCGATCTGGCGCTGGCACTGGGCCTGCTCCACCTGGTGGTGGCCGAGGGCCGTACGGACGAGGAGTACATCCGGGAGCGTACGACCGGCTGGGAGGAGGCCCGCGCGGCGGCGATGGCGCACTGGCCGGAGTACGTGGAGCGGATCACGGGGGTGTCCGTTCCCGAGCTCCGGGAGGCGGTACGGCTGTTCTGCGCGCCGGAGTCCGCGATGGTGCTGACCGCGCGGGGGCCGGAACAGCAGTCCAAGGGCACGGACACGGTGGGGGCGTGGATCAACCTGTGCCTGGCGACCGGCCGTGCGGGCCGGCCGCTGTCGGGGTACGGCTGTCTGACCGGGCAGGGCAACGGGCAGGGCGGGCGCGAACACGGCCAGAAGGCCGACCAGTTGCCCGGCTACCGCAAGCTGGACGACCCGGCGGCCCGGCGGCACGTGGCCGAGGTGTGGGGCGTGGACCCGGACTCCCTGCCCGGTCCCGGCCGCAGCGCGTACGAGCTGCTGGACGCCCTCGGCACGGACGTCCGCTCGCTCTTGCTCATGGGGTCCAACCCGGTGGTGTCGGCGCCGCGCGCGGCCCACATCGAGGAGCGGCTGCGCTCGCTGGACTTCCTGGCCGTGTGCGACGTCGTGCTTTCGGAGACGGCGGAGCTGGCCGACGTCGTCCTGCCGGTCACCCAGTGGGCCGAGGAGACGGGCACGACGACCAGCCTGGAGGGCAGGGTCCTGCTGCGCCGCCAGGCGGTGACCGCGCCCGCCGGGGTCCGCAGCGACCTGTACGTCCTGCACGAGCTGGCCGCCCGCCTCGGCGTGGAGAAGGGCTTCCCGACCGACCCCGAGGAGGTCTTCGAGGAGCTGCGCAGGGCCAGCGCGGGCGGCCCCGCGGACTACTCGGGCATCACGTACCAGCGGCTGGCCGACGAGAACGGCGTCTTCTGGCCGTGCCCGGCAGACCCTCCGACCGGTCCCCAGGCGGGCCTCCCGACAGACACTCCGGCGGGCCCCCAGGCTGACCTCCCGGCAGACACTCCGGCGAGCCCCCAGGCTGACCTCCCGGCAGACACTCCGGCCGACCCCCGGGCGGGCCTCCCGGCAGACCCTTCCGGGATCGACGACGGCGAGGACGCGACGCTCGACACCCTGCCGGAGGACCCCGCCGGGGAGGCTGGTGAGGCCGGGGAAGCCGGGGAGTTCGTCAAGGCCGAGGAGGCCGCGGAAGCCGCGGAAGCCGGGGAAGCCGGGGAAGCCGGGAATCCGCATCCCGGGACCCCTCGTCTCTTCCTCGACCGCTTCGCCACCGAGGACGGCCGGGCTCGCTTCGTGGCCGTGGCGCACCGGGCCGCCGCGGAGGAGCCGGACGCCGAGTACCCGCTGCTGCTGACCACCGGCCGGGTGGTGTCGCAGTACCAGTCGGGCGCGCAGACCCGCCGCGTGGCGGAGCTGAACGCGGCCGCGCCCGGCCCGTTCGTCGAACTGCACCCGCGCCTCGCGGCCCGGCTCGGCGCGGCCGAGGGCGATCCCCTCGCCGTGGTCTCCCGGCGCGGCCGCGCGGTTGCCCCCGCCCGCATCACCACGGGCATCCGCCCCGACACCGTCTTCATGCCCTTCCACTGGCCGGGCGAGGGCCGCGCCAACACCCTCACCAACCCGGCCCTGGACCCGACCTCCCGGATGCCGGAGTTCAAGACGTGCGCGGTGCGGGTGGAGGCCCTGGGACCACAGGAGGGTGTCGCATAGGTTCGGTGCATGTCCGACACCGAACAGAACGGCCGCACGGCGGAGCCGAGGAATGCGAACAGCCGTCCCATCGATCACCGGGACTGGTGATCGATGCAGAAGTGCCGGTCGCGTGTGCGGCTGTCGCACTACGGTCCGGTCTCATGAGGCTGGTGGTCCAGGTGAAGCTGCTGCCGACACCGCAGGAAGCGTCGGCGCTGGAGGCGACCCTGCGCGCCTGCAACCGGGCCGCCACCTACGCCTCGCGGGTTGCCTTCACCCAAGGGCTGAAGGAGCGCAACGGCCTGCAGAAGCAGGTGTATAGGGAGCTGAAGGCCACGTTCGGGCTGTCCGCGCAGCCGGCGGTGCGGGCGGTGAAGAAGGTCGTCGACGCCTACGCGGCGCTGAAGGCCAAACTGCAATCCGGGAACCTGGGCCGGCCCACGTCCAGGCGGTACCGCAAGGCTGTGGGCTCGCCTATCTCGTTCCGTCCGGAGGCGGCGCAGCCGTTCGACGACCGCTGTCTGTCGTGGCAGTACGACGCGCGTACCGTGTCGATCTGGACCGTGGACGGGCGGATGAGGGGGGTCCGGTTCGCCTGCTCTGCTGATCATCTCAAGACCCTGGTGCAGTACCGCAAGGGCGAGAGCGACCTCATCTGCCGGGGCGGGAAGTGGTATCTGATCGCCACCTGCGACCTCCCGGATCCCGAGGTGTACGAGCCGGTCGACTGGATCGGGGTGGACCGGGGCATCGTGAACCTGGCCACCACATCCAACGGCACCAACTACCAAGGGCGTCGCCTGGGCCGCTACCGGCGCTGGCAGGCCCGCAAACGCGCCGAACTCCAGGCGAAGCAGACCCCCTCGGCCACCCGCCGCCTCGCCCGCCGCGCGCAGAAGGAGAAGCGCCATGCCAACCACGTGAACCACAAGATCAGCAAGGAGATCGTGTCCGTCGCGCAACGCACCGGTCGCGGGATCGCCGTGGAGGCACTCGGCGGGATCCGTGAGCGGGTACGGCTACGCCGCGACCAGCGGGACACCCTCTCCTCCTGGCCCTTCCACCAGCTCGGACAGCACCTCGCCTACAAGGCCAAGAAGGCCGGGGTGCCGTTCCTCGAGGTGGACTCCGCCTACACCTCGCAGCGCTGTCCGCGCTGCGGGCACACCGAGCGGGCCAACCGGCCCGACCGGGATCATTTCCGCTGTCGTCGGTGCGGGCTCGCTGGCCCGGCCGACCACGTCGCCGGGGTCAACGTGCGCGACCGCGCACGCTCGGCGTGGGTGTTCGTCACCGCACCCGCACCCTCCCCCTGACACACGTTGGAGGGGCTGGGTGGATGCGACCCGTGACCGTCCCGTCGTAGGGGGCAGTCGGGAGCGCGACGAGGTGTGAACGACCGAGCGCACAAGCTCGGCCGTTCACGGCCGAGAAGGTGACCCAGCGCCCCTATCTCCAGCGGACCACCGCCGAACGGCATCTCTCCCTCGACGGCGACCGGTTCGTCGAGACCCGCGCCGACGGCACGGTGACCGAGCGCAAGCTGGCCGACGAGGCGGAGGCGCGCCGGGTGGTGGACGAGGAGTTCGGCATCACCGTGCCCGAGGGGCTCAGGCTGCTGCGCTGATCGGTGACGAACAGGCCGGCGCCGCCTGTCTGATCAGCGGCGGGTCAGCCAGTCGCCGTCCGGGATGCGGGTGCCGCGGGCCCGCAGCTCGGCGGCGACGCGTGGGGCGGCCACGTACACCCAGGCCCGTGCGGTGGTGCCGTCGGCGCGCACGATGTCGCGGGCGACGCGCTCGTACAGGTTGCGCGGGTCGCCGGGGGTGTACTCCTCCAGGCGGTCCAGGTCGGCGAGCAGTTCCGGGTACGCCCCCGGGAGCGCGGTGACCAGCTCGCCGCGCACCTCTCCCCCGGGTTCCTCGACGGCGTAGGGGTAGCCGGGGCCGTCGTACAGCACGGCCCCGTCGAGGCGTGCCGGTTCCTCCGATTCCGTGCGGCCGCGCAGGAAGAGGTCGTGGTTGGCCTCGCCGGGGCGCAGGGTGCCGTAGACGAAGAAGGGGAGGGGCGGGGGCGGCGCGGGGGCGGGGGTGATCACGGAAACGATTCTGGACCTGCTCCGGCTCCCCACACATCTCCATGGCGGCGCTATGGACATGACATGTCATGCACTCTTAAATCTCAGTCGACATCAGCGCCACCCCCACGCCTCGAAGGCGCCTCCCCCAAGGAGACAGATGAGTCGGATACGGCAGCACGTCCGAGGATCCCGTCGTCTCGCCACGGCCGGCCTCGCCGCCACCACGGCCACTCTGCTGGCCGCCGCACTCGCTCCCACCGCTCACGCAGACGCCAGACCGACCCGGGCCACCGCGATCGAGAACGCGGCCTCGGCACTCCTCACGCACGCCACGAGCCTGGGCCTGACCCCCGCACAGGACACCAGCGTCCGTGACGTGATCGTCGACAAGGACGGAACCCAGCACGTCCGTTACGACCGCACGTACCACCAACTCCCGGTGCTGGGCGGCGACTTCGTGGTCCACCTGGCCCCCGGCGGCGGCTACAGGAGCGCCGACCGGGCCACCAGGAGCCTGATATCCCTCCCCACCGTCACCCCGAAGCTGTCCGCGCCGAAGGCCGCCGACCTCGCCGTGAACGCCCTGCGCGCCGCCAACCTCGGCGAGCCGCTGCGGCAGGTCAAGGCCAAGCCGGAGCTGGTCGTCGACGCCCTGCACGGTGCGCCGAGGCTCGCCTGGCGGACCAACGCCGTCGGCCAGGACTCGCTCGGCAACCCGGTCGCCCGCACCGTGCTGACCGACGCCCGCACCGGCGCCCAGATCGACGCCTGGGACAGCATCGAGACGGCCGCCGGCGACGGCAAGTCCCTCTACAGCGGAACCGTGCCGCTGGAGACGACCCTGTCCGGGTCGTCGTACCAGCTCAAGGACCCGACCCGCGGCAACACCTACACCGGTGACGCGCAGAACAAGACCGACCTGTGCTTCTTCGGCATCTGCTTCAGCCGGGCCCCCGCCGTCCTGTTCACGGACGCGGACAACCACTGGGGCACGGGCGTCAACTCCGACCGGGCGACGGCGGCCGTCGACGCCCAGTACGGCACGAACGAGACCTGGGACTACTACAAGAACGTCCACGGCCGCAACGGCATCGCCGGCGACGGCAAGGGCTCGTACAACCGCGTCCACTACGGCAGCAACTACAACAACGCCTTCTGGGACGACAGTTGCTTCTGCATGACGTACGGCGACGGTGACGGGACGACGTTCGGCCCGCTGGTGGCGCTCGACGTGGCCGGGCACGAGATGTCGCACGGGGTGACCTCGAAGACGGCCGCGCTGACCTACTCGGGCGAGTCCGGCGGCCTGAACGAGGCCACCTCCGACATCCTCGGCACGATGGTCGAGTGGTACGCCAGCAACCCCTCCGACCAGGGCGACTACCTCATCGGCGAGAAGATCGTGAAGTCCGGCTTCGGCAAGCCCGCCCTGCGCTTCATGGACAAGCCGTCCAAGGACGGCAACTCGGCGGACTACTGGAGCAGTTCGGTCGGCAACCTCGACGTGCACTACTCCTCGGGCGTCGCCAACCACTTCGCGTACCTGCTCGCCGAGGGCAGCGGCCCGAAGACCATCAACGGCGTGAACTACGACTCGCCGACGTCCAACGGCCAGTCCGTGACGGGCATCGGCCGGGACAAGGTCGGCAAGATCTGGTACCGGGCGCTGACGGTCTACATGACCTCCTCCACGAACTACGCGGGCGCGCGGACGGCCACGCTGAACGCCGCCAAGGACCTGTACGGCGCGGGCAGCGCGGAGTACAACGCGGTGGCGGCCGCCTGGAGCGCCGTCAACGTGAACTGACCCCGACACCACGGGCAGGACAGGGGCCGCCCCGGCCGGATGCGCCGTGGCGGCCCTTCGCGTTGGCGTTCGCGTTCCGGCGCGGCCGAGGGGGGCGGTCACCCGTTCATCGGTGACCGGCGCTCCATTCGTGTGCTCTTCGCCGACACGCTCGCACCCGCCCATGACCTGCCGGAACTCGGCGCCGCTAGTCCGTGTGGGGGCCGTGGGCGCCACCCGTTCACCGCAGCGCCGACGGATTCTCAGGAGGCGGCCCGGCCGCGGTGCCACTTACCTCGGTAGAGCAGGGGCTCGCCCCTGAACGAGTCGGAACCCGAGTCGGCCACGCCCGAGTCGGACAAGCCTGGGGAGCACCATGCGTCGCACCGCCCGTCTGCTGACCGGTACCGCGCTCGCCGCAGCGGCGGCGGGACTCTCCGCCGCCCCGGCCCACGGCGGTGGCCCCGTCCGCACGGTGACCGCGGCCGGCAGCCTGCAGGTGTATCCGTCCACGGCGGTGCCGGGCACTCACGTCACGGTGAACACGGCGGCCTGCGGGAGCAGCGGTTCGGCGCTGGGCGACGCGGGCGCGGTCGGTGCCGGAACGTTTCCTCTGGCGCCCAGTACGCACGAGGGCGAGGCGATCGGCCAGTTCCGGGTGCCGCCGAGCGCGCAGCCGGGGACGTACGAGATCGTCGCGAAGTGCGCCGTGGGCGACAAGCAGGTGACGGGCGACCTGATGGTCGCGTTGAGCGCGGTGCACGACCAGGTGCAGCCGCGGGGAAGCGTGAAGACGGGGGTCGGCGGCGCGCTCGGTCCCGACCCCGTGCAGACCGCGGCGGGTGTGGCGGCTCTGGCCGTCGCCGCCGCGGGCGGTACCTGGCTCCTGCATCGCCGGGCGAGAGGCGACGGGATCTGACGGACACCCTCCGCTGTCCGTCCGCCGGTACCGCACGTCCCGCCCCCTCCGGGTCCGACGCCCCTCGCGGCCCGGAGGGGGAAGGGGTCAGCCCCCTCAAGGGCCCCCGAGCAAGGCCTCCACTAAGGGGTTCGTATGCGCAGGATGCGTACGCGCAGGATTCGTCGGCGCGGGATCGAGGACGCCGCGATAGCCGCGGTCACCGTCGTCGCCCTCGGCTCGGGGGTGTGGCTGCTCGGCGGCACCGGGGCGCCCGCGCCGCCGCAGCCGTCGGCCGCCGAGGGCCGGGCCGACCCGGGCGGGCAGCGGCTCACCGCGCCCGGCCTCGAGCCGTCGCCGCCCACCCGCATCCGCATCCCCGCGATCCGCGTGGACGCCCCCCTGATGGGCCTCTCCCTCACCAGCAGCGGCAGCCTGGACGTGCCGCCCGCCGCGGACAAGAACCTCGCCGGCTGGTACGAGGCCGGCACCACGCCCGGCGAGACCGGCACCGCGATCGTCGCGGGCCACGTCGACAACACCGAGGGACCCGCCGTCTTCTACGACCTCGGCGCCCTCAGGCGGGGCGCCACCATCGAGGTGGACCGCGAGGACGGCACGGTCGCCGTGTTCACCGTGGACGCGGTGGAGGTCTACGCGGCACGGAACTTCCCCGACGACAAGGTCTACGGCGCCGCCCACCGCCCCGAACTGCGCGTCATCACCTGCGGCGGCGGCTACTCCAAGACCACCGGCTACCAGGGCAACGTGGTCGTCTTCGCGCATCTGTCGTCCTCGCACAGCTGACCGGCGGCGGCCGGGGCTCAGTGCGCCGGCACCTCGCCGCCGAGGACGTGCTCTCTGCCCCACGCGCCCAGCGGTGCCAGCGCCTCGTTCAGCAGCGTGCCGCGCCCGGTCAGCGAGTACTCGACCCGGGGCGGCACCTCGTCGTACTCCTCGCGGTGCACGATGCCGTCGGTCTCCAGCTCGCGCAGCTGCGCGGCGAGCACCTTCTCCGTCACGCCGGGCAGCTGCCGGCGCAGCTCTCCGAAGCGGTACGGGCGCTCGTGCAACGCCCAGAGGATCAGCACCTTCCACTTGCCGCCGATGACGTCCATCGCCGCGTCGATTCCGCAGACGTACGCCCCCGGCCGCCGACCGATCGCCATCCTCTCCCCCTTCGTCACCTGCACACTTCCCTGCGGGTAACCACCCACTTCCAAGTAGGTACTTACGCGGGCGGCTCCCTGGAGCGAGCCTAGTCGCCATGACCGACACCTCCCTTTCCTCCAGCCCCCTTTCCGCCGGCCCCCGCACCTCCCTCACCCTGCTCGGCACCGGCGCCATGGGCACCGCGCTCGGCCGGGCCTGGCTCGCCGCCGGGCATCCGCTGACCGTCTGGAACCGCACGCCCGGGCGCGCCGGGGCGCTGGCCGCCGAGGGGGCGGCGGTCGCCGGGAGCGCGGCGGAGGCGGTCGCGGCGAACCGGCTCGTCGTGGCGTGCCTGCTGGACGACGCCTCGGTGGGCGAGGCACTGAAGGACGCCGACCTGACCGGCCGGGACCTGGTGAACCTCACCACCGGCACCCCCGGCGAGGCCCGGGCGCGGGCCGCCTGGGCCACGAAGCGCGGCGCCCGCTTCCTGGACGGCGGGATCATGGCCGTACCGCCGATGATCGGCGCGCCCGGCGCCTATGTCCTGTACAGCGGGGACGGAGGCCTGTTCGAGGAGCACAGGGAGGTCCTGGCCGTGCCGGCCGGCACCGAGTACGTCGGCGCGGACCCAGGTCTGGCCGCGCTGCACGACGTGGCGCTGCTGAGCGGGATGTACGGGATGTTCGCCGGGATCACGCACGCGTTCGCGCTCGTCCGCGGGGAGGACGTGGACCTGAAGGCGTTCGCCGCGCTGCTCGTGCCGTGGCTGAACGCGATGTCCGGCATGGCGCACGGGGCGGCCGAGCGGCTGGAGAGCGGCGACCTGACGACCGGGGTCGTCTCCAGCCTGGCCATGCAGGTCGCGGGCACCGGCACGCTGCTGCGCACGGCCGGGGAACAGGGGGTCAGCGCCGAGCTGCTCACCCCGTTCCTGGAGCTGATGCGCCGCCGCCTGGCCGACGGGCACGGGGAGGAGGACACGACCGGGCTGGTCGAGATGCTGCGCGGCTGAGCGGACAGCCGGGCGGCCGGGCAGAGGACAGCCCGGGCAGCGGGTAAGCGGCCGGGGCGGCATCTCACAGGGCTGTCCGGAGTCCGTGCAGACCCCTCACACGTCTGCTCCGGGTCTGCTGAGGGCAGCGTTCCCCGTGGGAAACAGACGGGATGCGGCCGGGTAACGTCGGCGTCGCACGCTCAGGGGCATGACCTCGAAAACGCGTGTGGTGGTGATCGGCGCCGGCCTCGCGGGCGCACGGCTCGCCCGGCGGCTCGGCGAGCTGGGCGTGCCCGCGCTGCTCGTCGGCGAGGAGGAGCACCGGCCGTACAACCGGGTCCTGCTGGCCGAGGTGCTGGCCGGCCGGTACGCCCCGGAGGTGATCTCCCTCCCCGCGCCCGAGAACCTGGTGCGCGCCCGGATCACCGGCATCGACCGGGCCGCCCGGTCCCTGGAGTGCGCCGACGGCTCCTCGATCGCATACGACACGCTGGTTCTGGCCACCGGCTCGAATCCGGTACTGCCGCCGCTGCGCGGGCTGTTCACGCCGGATCGTCAACTCCCCGAGGGCGTCCACGCGTTCCGCACGATGGACGACTGTCTGGGGCTGTCGAAGGCGGTGCGGCCCGGGGTGCGCGCGGTCGTCGTGGGCGGCGGGCTGCTCGGGGTCTCCGCGGCCCGGGCGCTGGCCGTGCGCGGCGCCCAGGTGGTGCTCGCCCAGCAGTCCGAGCGGCTCATGGAGCGCCAGCTCGACCCGGACGCCTCCCGGCTGGTGCTGCGGCACCTCACGGACCTCGGTGTCGAGGTGCACACCGAGTGCCGGGTGCGGGACGTGCGCTGTGTGGCCGGCGCGGTCCGCTCGGTGGAGATGGCCGACGGTTACGCCCTCGACGCCGACCTCGTGGTCCTCGCGTGCGGGGTGCGGCCGCGCACCGGCCTCGCCGAGCAGGCGGGTCTCGCCGTCCACAACGGCGTCCTCGTGGACGACGCCCTGCGCTCCTCCGACCCGCACATTCACGCCGTCGGCGACTGCGCCCAGCACGACGGCACGGTCTACGGTCTCGCCGCCCCCGCCCTCGAACAGGCGGAAATCCTCGCCGAGTTGCTCGCGGGGGACGCGAACGCCCGCTACACCGGCACCCGTTCCCTGACCCGGCTGACCCTCACCGGCCCGGACTCGCCCTTCGACCTCGCCGCGTTCGGCGAGACGGAGGCCCGGCCCGGCGACGACGTCGTACGGCTCGCCGACGCCACCCGGGGCACCTACCGCAAGGTCGTCGTCCGCGACGACCGCCTGGTCGGCGGGGTCCTCGTCGGCGAACTCGGCACGGTCGGCGCCCTCGCCCGCGCCTGGGAGGGAGCGGAGCCGCTCCCCGACGACGGCCCCCTGCTCCACCTGCTCACCAACGATGGAGGCTCCTGATGACCGCCAACCTGGGGGCCACCCCCACGATCGTGCTCGTCGGCCATGGCATGGTCGGCCAGCGCTTCCTCGAAGCGCTCGCCGAGCGCGGCCTGACCGCCACGCACCGCGTGGTCGTGTTGTGCGAGGAACCGCGTCCCGCGTACGACCGGGTCCAGCTCACCTCGTACTTCTCGGGGCGGACGCCCGAGGAACTCTCCATGACCGACATGGAGTTCATCAAGGACCACGGCATCGAGCTGCACGTCGGCGATCCGGCGGAGACGATCGACCGTTCGTCCAGGACGGTCACGGCCCGCTCCGGACAGACCTTCGCGTACGACACCCTCGTCCTCGCCACCGGGTCCTACCCCTTCGTGCCGCCCGTCCCCAACAAGGACGCCGAGGGCTGCTTCGTCTACCGCACGATCGAGGATCTGCTCGCGATCGAGGAGTACGCGAAGGCCAGGGCCCAGGTGGGCGCCGTGGTCGGCGGCGGGCTGCTCGGTCTGGAGGCCGCCGGCGCGCTGAAGGGCCTCGGGCTCACCTCCCACATCGTGGAGTTCGCGCCCCGGCTGATGCCCGTCCAGGTCGACGAGGGCGGCGGCGCCGCGCTCCTGCGCACGATCGAGGGCATGGGCCTGACCGTCCACACCGGCGTGGGCACGCAGGAGATCGTGACCGGTGAGGACGGCGTCGTCAGCGGCATGAAGCTGTCCGACGGTTCCGAACTCGCCGTCGACATGGTGGTGTTCAGCGCCGGTGTCCGCCCCCGCGACCAGCTCGCCCGGGACTGCGGTCTGGCGGTCGGCGAGCGCGGCGGCATCACCGTCGACGCGCAGTGCCGCACGGTCACCGACCCGCACGTGTTCGCGATCGGCGAGTGCGCGCAGGCCGTCGACGGCCGGGTGTACGGCCTGGTCGCGCCGGGCTACGAGCAGGCCCAGACGGCGGCCGCGACGATCGCCGCCGACGAGGCGGAGTTCACCGGCGCCGACCTCTCCACCAAGCTCAAGCTGCTCGGCGTGGACGTGGCGTCCTTCGGCGACGCGCACGGCACCGCCGAGGGCTGCCTGGACGTCGTCTACTCCGACTCCCGCGCGGGCCTGTACAAGAAGCTGGTCATCGGCCGGGACGGCACCCTGCTGGGCGGCATCCTGGTCGGGGACGCGGAGGCGTACGGCACCCTGCGCGCGCTGACGGGTTCGGTGCCTCCCATCTCCCCCGAGTCGCTCGTCCTGCCCGCCGGAGCCGACTCGGGGGCCCAGCTCGGCCCGTCCGCGCTGCCGGACGAGGCGATCATCTGCTCCTGCCACAACGTCAGCAAGGGCACGATCCGCGGGGCGGTGACGGAGCACAAGTGCACCACCGTGCCCGAGGTGAAGAAGTGCACCAAGGCCGGTACCGGCTGCGGCAGTTGTGTGAAGGTGCTCGGGCAACTGGTAAACGCCGAACTGGAGGCGTCCGGCGTCGAGGTCGACAAGGGGCTGTGCGGCTGCTTCTCGCAGACCCGCGAGGAGCTGTACGAGATCGTCCTCGCGCTGCGCGTCACGTCGTACCGGGACCTGCTGGACCGGTACGGCCGCGAGGGCGCCCGGGGCGGCGACGGCTGCGAGACCTGCAAGCCGGCCGTGGCCTCGATCATCGCCTCCCTCGCCCCTTCGATCGGCGCGAGCGGCTATGTCCTGGACGGCGAGCAGGCGGCCCTTCAGGACACCAACGACCACTTTCTCGCCAATCTGCAGAAGAACGGCTCGTACTCGGTGGTGCCGCGCATCCCCGGCGGCGAGATCGCGCCCGAGAAGCTGATCGTGATCGGCGAGATCGCCCGGGACTTCGGCCTCTACACGAAGATCACCGGCGGCCAGCGGATCGACATGTTCGGCGCCCGGGTGGAGCAGCTCCCGCTGATCTGGGCACGGCTGGTGGACGCGGGCTTCGAGTCCGGGCACGCGTACGGCAAGTCGCTGCGCACGGTGAAGTCCTGTGTCGGCCAGACCTGGTGCCGCTACGGCGTCCAGGACTCGGTCCGCATGGCGATCGACCTGGAGCTGCGCTACCGGGGGCTCAGGTCGCCGCACAAGCTCAAGTCCGCCGTGTCCGGCTGTGCCCGCGAGTGCGCGGAGGCCCAGTCGAAGGACTTCGGCGTGATCGCCACCTCCAACGGCTGGAACCTGTACGTCGGCGGCAACGGCGGCGCGACCCCCCGCCACGCGGACCTGCTCGCCCAGGACCTCTCCGACGCCGAACTGATCCGCCTGATCGACCGGTTCCTGATGTTCTACATCCGCACCGCCGACCGGCTGGAGCGCACCTCCACCTGGCTGGAGCGGATCCCGGGCGGCCTGGACCACGTACGGGAAGTGGTCGTGGAGGACTCCCTCGGCATCTGCGAGGAGCTGGAGTCCCTGATGGCAGCGCATGTGTCGCACTACCGCGACGAGTGGGCCGAGACCGTCAACGACCCCGAGAAGCTGGCCCGGTTCGTGTCCTTCGTGAACGCGCCGGACACCCCGGACCCGGTCGTCGCCTTCGTCCCCGAGCGCGACCAGATGAAGCCCGACCTGCCGCTGCTCGCCATCGGCCTGCGGCCCGCCGACGACGTCCTGGAAGGAAGCGCCCGATGACCCTGGCTGTCGAGACCACCGACCTGAAGGTCCAGCTCCGGCTCGCCGACGACGACTGGTTCACGGCCTGTGACCTGAGCGCGCTCACCCCGGGCCGCGGGGTGGCGGCCCTGCTGCCGGACGGCCGCCAGGTGGCCCTCTTCCGGGACCGCGCCGACCGCCTGTACGCCATCGACAACCGCGAGCCCTTCACCGGCGCGGCGGTCCTCTCCCGCGGCCTGACCGGCACCCACCAGGGCCGCCCGTTCGTGGCGTCCCCGCTGCTCAAGCAGCGCTTCGACCTGATCTCCGGGCAGTGCCTGGACGACGAGGGGGCGCGGGTGACGGCGTACGAGGTACGGGCGGCCTGATCGCCGGGTTCGTCCGACGCCGCGTCTGCGCGGCCGGGGAGGCCGCCGCGGCTGTCCTCCATCCGGCCTCGGCCGACGCGGCGTCGGTCGTCTGTCGTCTGTCGTCTGTCGTCTGTCGTCTGTCGTCGGTACCGATCTGGTGGCGGACGGCGGCCGTCGACCTGATCGTGCACGGCGGCAGGCCCGTTGTCTGATTGTTCGTCATAGTTCCTTCACAGCCTTCCGGTTGGGGGCCATCGAACGCGGTGCCGTTTGCCGATAGGCTCTGGCAGACCGGAAAGGCCACCGGGCGTCGCAGACGTGACGCAGGCCGACATGACCGCGTACCCGGAGGACACTGTGCCCGCCGCGCTCCCCGACCCAGGGCCCGCCGCGCTCCCCGTCTTACGACCCTCCTTCCGGATCAGGCCGGTTCGGACCGACCGCTCACCCGCGGTCCCGGTTCCTTCCTCGCCCGGTATGCGAGCCTTTGTCTGTCATGCCCGCGTCCAGAGAATCGCCCCAGCAGCGGGCGGGACACGCGGGATGCGCGGCTCGGACACTCTGGAGAGGACTTGATGACCGATCTGATACCGGCCGTGAGCGCCGCGGTCGCCCTGGCGGCCGGCGGGACCACATGGCGCTACCACCGCGCGTACCGGCGGGAGCGAGGCAGGGCCGACCAGCTCCAGAGCCGTACGGATCAGCTCACCCAGCAGCTGGGTGCCGTGGAGTACGCCCTCGGGCAGCTGGCGTTCGAGGTGCTGCCCGCGGCGGGCGCCGCCGGCCGGCCCGAACAGCCGCACGGCGCCGACCTCCCCCTGCCCGTGCCGGTGGCGCACACGGCCCTCGCCGGGCGGCTCCGGGACGTCGCCGGTCAGGCGGTCGCCACCGTGGCGCGGGTGCGGGAGGCCGCGCAGGCGTCCGCCGACCAGCGCGTCGCCGAGATCCGGTCCGCCGCGGAGGACGAGGTCGCGAAGGCCCGTCTGGAGTCGCAGCAGGCGACGCGCGCGGCCGTGCGGAGTTTCGCGTCCAACGTGGTGGCGCGGGCCGCCCGGCTGAGCCGGGAGATCAGCAAGGGGGTGCGCTCCCACCAGGACGACGAGGCGTACGCGACCCTGGTGCACATCGACCACATCGCGCAGCAGATGCTGCTGACCGCCCAGGGCTACGCGGTGCTGGCCGGGGACAAGCTCTCCAGGCGCTGGCCGCGGACCTCGCTGACCGATGTGATCCGCGCCGCGATGGGCCGGATCGAGGGCTACCAGCGGGTGGAACACCACGAGTCGGACACCATCGCGGTGGAGAGCCGGGCGGTCGAGGCCGTCGTGCACACCCTGGCGCTGCTGCTGGACAACGCCCTGCGGTACTCGCCGCCGTCCGCCCGGGTGCACGTCTCGGTGGAGGAAGGCCATCACGCCTGCTTCCTGATCGTCGACGACGCCGGTCTGCGGATGGACGACGAGCGGCTGATGTGGGCCAAGGACGTCATGTCCGGCAAGCAGCGCGACGACATCACCGGGCTCGGCGCGCATCCGCAGACCGGCCTGCGGGTCGCCTCGCTGCTCGCCGAGAACTACGGCTTCCGGGTCGAGTTGACCGCGCCGAACATCTACCAGGGCACCCGGGCCGTGCTGGTCCTGCCGAAGAACCTCCTGGTGCTCTCCGCCGCCACCCCTCAGCCGGCCGCGGCCCAGCCCGCCGCCGAGCCCAGGTCCGCAGCCGAGCCCCCGTCCGCCGCCGCGCCGGCCGCGCAGGACTCCGTCTCCCCGGCGCCGACACCGACGCCCACGCCCGCGCCCACCCAGGCGTCCACCCCGGCGCCGGCCGCGACCACCGCGAGCGGGCTGACCGTCCGTCAGCGCCCGGCCCGGGTGCGCGCTGCCGCCCCGGCGACGCCCGAGACACCGGCCGTGCCGGGGCGGCCGAGCGTCGCCGCCGCCTGGGCGGCGGGCAGCCGCCGGGGACGCCGGCCCGAGGAAAACACCGGACCCACCGAAGGAAACTGACCATGCGCGACACGCACAGCAACGGCCTGGGATGGCTGCTCGACCAGGAGCTGGGCTCTGTCGAGGGCGTCGCATACGCCGTGCTGATGAGCAGCGACGGCCTCCTGCAGGCCCGCACGGAGACGATCGGCCAGGAGGACGCGGAGAAACTCGCCGCCCTCACCGCGTCGCTGCGCGCCGCCGGCAAGGCGTGGGACGAGCACGTCGGTGGCCAGGGGATGTGCCAGCTGCTGATCGAGTCGCAGGGCCGTATCGGGCTGACCACGGCGGCCGCGCGGAACTCGATGCTGTCGGTGGTCACGACCGGGCCGGAGGCCGATGTCGGTCTGATCAGCCATCACATGGTGCGGCTGGCGACGCGGCTCGGCCACGAACTGGAAGTCGGGGACCGGCGCCCCGTCCCGGAAGACAGCACCGCGACGTGAGCGGTCCGCGGCACGACCCGGACCTGATCAGGCCCTACGTCCGCACCGGCGGGCGGAACCGGCCCCGCCCGGATGTGCGGCTGGAGACGGTGGTCATCGCCACGTCCGGCCCGACCGACACGCTCGGGCCGGACACCCGCAGGGTGATGCGCCTGTTCGCCGGCGGGAGGGGCGGTCTGGCCGTCGCGGACATCGCCGCCGCGCTGGAGCTGCCGCCGTCCACCGTACGGATCCTCGTCTCCGAGCTGATGGACAGCGGCCTTCTGGCCAGCCCGGCCCCCGCCGAGGGCCGGCCCGGACTCGACCTGCTGCAGGAGGTGCTGCGTGGACTACGCGAACTGGTCTGACCAGCCGTCCGACCGGCCCCCCGTCCACTACGTGGCCCCCGGCGTGGCCCGGTCGGCGAAGATCGTCGTCGCCGGGGCGTTCGGGGTCGGCAAGACCACCTTCGTCGGCAGTGTCTCCGAGGTGACACCGCTGCGCATGGAGGAGCCGATCACCGAGGCGAGCGTCGGCGTGGACGATCTGCGCGGCACCCCGCACAAGTCGACCACGACGGTCGCCATGGACTTCGGGCGCATCCATCTGCTGGGCGACCGCCTCGTGCTCTACCTGTTCGGCACTCCGGGCCAGGCCCGTTTCCGGCCCCTGTGGGAAGGGCTGACCGAGGGAGCGCTGGGCGCGGTCGTCCTGGCCGACACCCGGGACCTCGACGGCTGCCACGAGGTGCTGAGCCTGCTGGAGGAGCAGCAGACGCCGTACTCCGTCGTCATCAACGTCTTCCCCGACGCGCCCCGCTACCCCCTGGACGAGATCCGGCAGGCGCTCGCGCTGGATCCGGACACCCCGCTGACCGAGTGCGACGCGCGTGACCGCACCTCCTGCGTGTACGCGCTGATCACCCTCGTCGAGCACCTGACCACCCGTCCCGTTCCCGCCTCTCTTGTGGAGCAGCCCCTTCCATGACCACCCCCGACCCCGGCACCGCGAGCCCACCGGCGCGGGTCGCGCTCTACGACGCCGCGTTCGCCGAGGACCCCCATGCCGGGTACGAGCGCATGCGCCGCGTCCACGGCCCCCTGGTCCCCGTGGATCTCGCCCCCGGCATCCCGGCGACCCTGGTCATCGGCTTCCATCAGGCCCGGCGCATCCTCAACGACCCGCTGCACTTCCCCGCCGACCCGCGGATCTGGCAGCAGTCCGTGCCCGAGACCTGCCCGGTCCGGCCGATGATGGAGTGGCGCCCCAACGCGCTGCGCTCGTCCGGCGCCGAGCACACCCGCTACCGGACGGCGAACACCGACAGCATCCAGGCGGTCGACCAGCACGAGCTGCGGGCCCTGGTGGAGAAGGTGGCCTCCGGGGCCATCGGCGCCTTCCAGTCCCTCGGCCGGGCCGACCTGCTCACCCAGTTCTCGTTCCCCATCGCGTTCCACGTCCTCAGCGCGCTGCTGGGCTGCCCCGACGAGATCGGCATGCGCATCGCCGACGGCATGGCCAAGATCTTCGAGTCGGAGGCGGAGACGGCAGCCCTCGGCAACCGGATCCTCGGCGAGGCCCTGGCCGAACTCGTCGCGCTGCGGCGGCAGTACCCCGGGGACGACATCACCTCCCGGCTGATCGCGCACAGCGCCCGGCTGGACGACGTCGAGATGTCCCACCAGCTCGTCACGCTGTACGGCGCGGGCATCGAACCGCTGACCAACCTGATCAGCAACACCGTGCTCAGGATCCTCACCGACGAGCAGTTCTCGGCCGGCCTGCACGCGGGGCAGCCCGTGCGGGACGCGCTCGACACGGTCCTGTACACCGACCCGCCGATGGCCAACTACTGCATCAGCTACCCGCCGTACCCGATCGATGTCGAGGGCGTGCTGCTGCCCGCCCACCAGCCCGTCGTCATCTCCATGGCCGCCTGCAACAACGACCCGGCCGTCACCGGCGGCCTGGGCGCCGGCGCGCTCACCGGCAACCGCGCGCACCTGTCCTGGAGCATCGGCCCGCACACCTGCCCGGCCCGCACCCACGCGTACCTCATCGCCGAGACGGCCATCGCCTGCCTGCTCGACGCGCTTCCCGAGATCGACCTCGCCTGTCCCGTGTCCGATCTGGTGTGGCGGCCCGGTCCGTTCCACCGCGCCCTGGAAGCCCTGCCCGTCCGTTTCCCCGCCGTCGCCTGATCCGCCGTCAGCCGTCGCCTGTTCTGCCGTCAGGCTTCGCCTGTCCTGCCGTATCCGTCGCCTGTCCTGCCGTCATCCGAAGGAGACCCGGCCTTGTCCCAGCACACTCCGCTCGTCCTCGACCCCACCGGGGCCGCCCGGCACCTGGAGCACGAGACCCTGCGCGCCCAGGGCCCCGCCACGCGTGTGGACATCCTCGGCGTCCAGGCCTGGGCGGTCACCGACCCCGCCCTGCTCAAGCAGCTGCTGACCAGCCCCGACGTGTCCAAGGACGCGCGTGCCCACTGGCCCGCCTTCGAGCAGACGGTCGCGACGTGGCCGCTCGCCCTGTGGGTCGCGGTGAAGAACATGTTCACCGCCTACGGCGCCGACCACCGCCGGCTGCGGCGCATGGTCGCCCCCGCCTTCACCGCGCGTCGCATCGCCGAGCTGCGCCCGGCCGTGGAGGCCATGGTCACCGAGCTGATCGACGACCTCGCCACGGTGCCCGCGGGAGAGGTCGTGGACCTGCGCGAGCGGCTGGCCTACCCGCTGCCCATCTCCGTGATCGGCCACCTGATGGGCGTGCCGGAGGACCAGCGGGCCGACTTCCGGCAGCTCGTGGACGGGGTCTTCGACACCACGCTCACCCAGGAGGAGTCCCAGGCCAACGCCGTCCGTCTCTACGGCGTCCTCGACGAGCTGATCGCCACGAAGCGCGACACTCCCGGCGACGACATGACCTCCCTGCTCATCGCGGCCCGCGACGAGGAGGCGGACGGCACCGGCTTCACCGCCGAGGAACTCCGCGACACGCTCCTGCTGATGATCAGCGCGGGGTACGAGACCACCGTCAACGTCATCGACCAGGCCGTCGTCGCGATGCTGACCTCCCCCGGCCAGCTCGACCTCGTCCGCACCGGCAAGGCCGGCTGGAACGACGTCGTGGAGGAGACCCTGCGGCACGAACCCGCCGTCAAGCACCTGCCCCTGCGCTACGCCGTGACCGACATCGAGCTGCCCGACGGCCGGACCATCGCCCAGGGCGAGGCCATCCTCGCCTCGTACGCCGCCGCCAACCGGCACCCGGACTGGCACGGCGACGACGCCGACACCTTCGACATCACCCGCACCGTCAAGGACCACCTGGCCTTCGGTCACGGGGTGCACTTCTGCCTCGGCGCCCCGCTGGCCCGCCTGGAGGTTGCGGAGGCCCTGCGGCAGCTCTTCGACCGCTTCCCCGACCTCTCCCTCGCGGGACCGGCCGGAGACCTGCGCCCGGTGCCCTCCCTCATCAGCAACGGCCACCAGCGACTCCCGGTCCTCCTGCGCCCGGTGAACGGCGACACGGACCAGTAGCCCTCGCCGGCTCCCGGCTCCACACCGGGCAGCGGCGCTTGGCCGCGGCGGCCGGGCCGACCTGTTCGTTCGGATCGGCTCGCTGACCAAGCCGCTCACCGCGACCGTCGTTCTTTTCCCGGTGAGCGGCACAACTTTTCCGGGTGGGCGCGCATCGAACACAATGACCCACATCCACCCATTCGCCCTGTGGAGGCGGATGCGCCATGTCTCTGTTTTCTCACCGCTTCTCCCGTCGCGGCACGGTCGCCCTGCTGACCGCCGCGCTCGCCGGGCTCACGGTCGGCGGAGCCGCCTGGGGTGTGACCTCGACGGCGGCGCAGGCGTCGGCCGGGGTCCCTACCTGCTCCGCGAGCGATCTCTACCTCTCCATGGGCCGCAAGGAGGGCGCGGCCGGTTCGCTCTACTGGTCCATCCGGTTCACCAACACCGGCACCAGCACGTGCGCCCTGCGCGGCTACCCGGGCGTGAGCGTCCTGGACACCGCGCACCGGCAGATCGGTCCGGCCGCCACCCGCACCGGCGAGTCCTCCTCGACGGTGACGCTCGCCCCCGCCCGCTCCACCGTCGCGGTCATCCGCACCGCCAACGGCCCCATCGGCGGGCCCTGCCTGCGCACCGGCACCTACCTGCGGATCTATCCGCCGGCCTCGCACACCGCGATCCTCGTCCCGGCCCACTGGACCATCTGCTCCGGCATCTTCCAGACCGGCCCGGTCAACAACGACGGCACTTTCTGACGCGCCGTCGCCGAAGGGGCGGCACCCCCGCACAGGGTGCCGCCCCTTTTCTTTCGTGGCGCCGGAGCCGCCGCCGATCGGTCTGAGGGTCGGGGACCGACGGCGGCTCCGGGGTCTGGGCGGACGGCACCCCGCACAAGGTGCCGTCCGTCGGATCAGCGGTGGTCGCTGCCCTCCGAGTTGGTCGCCGCGCGGCCGGCCTCGAGGCGGGCGACCGGGATGCGGAACGGGGAGCAGGAGACGTAGTCGAGTCCGGCCTCGTGGAAGAAGTGGACCGACTCGGGGTCGCCGCCGTGCTCACCGCAGACGCCGAGCTTGAGGTCGGGACGGGTCTCGCGGCCCGCCTTCGCCGCAGCCTTCACCAGGGAGCCGACGCCGTCCTTGTCGATCGTCTCGAACGGGGAGACTCCGAAGATGCCCTTCTCCAGGTAGGCGGTGAAGAAGCTCGCCTCGACGTCGTCGCGGGAGAAGCCCCAGACCGTCTGGGTCAGGTCGTTCGTGCCGAAGGAGAAGAACTCCGCGGCTTCGGCGATCTGGCCGGCCGTGAGCGCGGCGCGGGGCAGCTCGATCATGGTTCCGATCGCCAGCTTGAGCGAGGTGCCCGTGGCGGCCTCGATCTCGGCGATGACCTGGTCGGCCTCCTCGCGGACGATCTCCAGCTCCTGGACGGTGCCGACGAGCGGGATCATGATCTCGGCGCGCGGGTCGCCCTTGGCCGTCTTGCGCTCGGCCGCGGCCTCGGCGATCGCGCGGACCTGCATGGTGAACAGGCCGGGGATGACCAGGCCGAGGCGGACGCCGCGCAGGCCCAGCATCGGGTTCTGCTCGTGCAGGCGGTGGACCGCCTGGAGCAGGCGCAGCTCGTTCTCGTGCGGCTCCTGGCGGGACTCGGCGAGGGCCACGCGGACCGACAGTTCGGTGATGTCGGGCAGGAACTCGTGCAGCGGCGGGTCGAGGAGGCGGATCGTGACCGGCAGGCCGTCCATCGCCTCGAACAGCTCGACGAAGTCCTTCTTCTGCAGGGGCAGCAGCTCGCGCAGCGCGGCCTCGCGCTCCTCCTCGGTGTCCGCGAGGATCAGCTTCTCGACCATCTCGCGGCGCTCGCCGAGGAACATGTGCTCGGTGCGGCACAGGCCGATGCCCTGGGCGCCGAAGCGGCGGGCGCGCAGCGCGTCCTCGGCGTTGTCGGCGTTGGCGCGGACGCGCAGGCGGCGCTTGCGGTCGGCGAAGGCCATCATGCGGTGCACGGCCTCGACCAGCTCGTCGGCGTCGTCGGCGCCCGGGTGCATGCGGCCCTCGAAGTACTCCACGACGGGGGACGGGACCACCGGGACCTCGCCCAGGTAGACCTTGCCGGAGGAGCCGTCGATGGAGATCAGGTCGCCTTCCTCCACCACGTGGCCGCCCGGGACCGTCATCCGGCGGCGCTTGGTGTCGACCTCCAGCTCCTCGGCGCCGCAGACACAGGTCTTGCCCATGCCGCGCGCGACGACGGCCGCGTGGGAGGTCTTGCCGCCGCGGGAGGTCAGGATGCCCTCGGCGGCGATCATGCCGTCCAGGTCGTCGGGGTTGGTCTCGCGGCGGACCAGGATGACCTTCTCGCCCGAGCGGGACCACTTGACGGCGGTGTAGGAGTCGAAGACGGCCTTGCCGACGGCCGCGCCCGGCGAGGCCGCGATGCCCCGGCCGACCTGCTCGACCTTCGCGCTCTCGTCGAAGCGCGGGAACATCAGCTGGGCCAGCTGGGCGCCGGTGACGCGCTGGAGCGCCTCGGTCTCGTCGATCAGGCCCTGGTCCACCAGCTGGGTCGCGATGCGGAAGGCGGCACCGGCGGTGCGCTTGCCGACGCGGGTCTGGAGCATCCAGAGCTGGCCGCGCTCGATGGTGAACTCGATGTCGCAGAGATCCTTGTAGTGGTTCTCCAGGGTCTCCATGATCTGCATGAGCTGGTCGTACGACTTCTTGTCGATCGACTCCAGCTCCGCGAGCGGGACCGTGTTGCGGATACCGGCGACGACGTCCTCGCCCTGCGCGTTCTGCAGGTAGTCGCCGTAGACGCCCTGGTGGCCGCTGGCGGGGTCACGGGTGAAGGCGACGCCGGTGCCGGAGTCGGGGCCCAGGTTGCCGAAGACCATGGAGCAGACGTTGACGGCCGTGCCGAGGTCGTGCGGGATGCGCTCCTGGCGGCGGTACAGCTTCGCGCGGTCGCCGTTCCACGAGTCGAAGACCGCCTTGATGGCGAGGTCCATCTGCTCGCGCGGGTCCTGCGGGAAGTCCCGGCCGGCCTCCTTCTTGACGATCTTCTTGAAGGCGGTGACCAGCTTCTTCAGGTCGGCGGCCTCCAGGTCGGTGTCGACCGTGACCTTCTTGGCCTCCTTGGCCTTGTCGAGGGCCTCTTCGAAGAGGTCGCCGTCGACGCCGAGGACGGTCTTGCCGAACATCTGGATGAGGCGGCGGTAGGAGTCCCAGGCGAACCGGTCGTCGCCGGCCTGCTTGGCCAGGCCCTGCACCGACTTGTCGGAGAGGCCGATGTTCAGGACGGTGTCCATCATGCCGGGCATGGAGAACTTGGCGCCGGAGCGGACCGACACGAGCAGCGGGTCGTCGGCCTGGCCGAGCTTCTTGCCCATCTTCTGCTCGAGGGCGTCGAGGTGCGCACTCACCTCGTCACGCAGTGCCGCGGGCTCCTCGCCGCTGTCCAGGTAGACCTTGCAGGCCTCGGTGGTGATGGTGAAGCCCGGAGGCACCGGAAGGCCCAGGTTCGTCATCTCGGCGAGGTTGGCGCCCTTGCCACCGAGGAGGTCCTTGAGGTCCTTGTTGCCCTCGGTGAAGTCGTAAACGAACTTCGCTACCTGAGGATCTTTGTTTTCCGACACGGGTCTCGACTCCTTGAGGCCGCGGTGGCTGCCCTGACGCCGAGGAACATACCCAGATCGAAGGCATCTGGGTACGTCCACTTGCGCGTCATACGCCCGTAACCACTCGCCAGCCAGCGGATCGAAAGTCAAGGCTTGGCAAGCAGAGACGGGCGCATGTCTTCAACTCTTGAATGCAACACACCCCGAGAGCCCGCACTACCGCTCAGATGAGCGGCTCATCGGCGCATCTGAGTTCGATCGATGAACGATCAAGGGGTGGCACTGAGTGCCACCCCTTGGAGAAGTGCAGACGCGCAGTGATCCGCTCATCTGAGCGCGACCCCTATCAAGGGTGGCGAGAATCACGCTGCCACAGAGGGTCGGATTTCACCATGCGGACGTGGATCCAGGACGGAAACACCTAGGTCACACACCCAGCGCCGACAGCCGCTCCTCCACCCGCTCCGGCGCGTACAGGTGCTCCACGACCAGCGCGCCCGCGCCGATCAGCCCGGCCCGCTCCCCCAGCCGGGAGGTCACCACGTCCAGGTGGGCCGTGGAGCGGGGCAGCGCACGCTGGTAGAGCAGCTCGCGCACGCCGGTGAGGAAGGGGGTTCCGGCCAGATCGCCCGCGATCATCAGCACGCCCGGGTTGAGCAGGGTCACGACCGTCGCCAGCACGTCCCCGACCAGGCGCCCGGCCTCCCGGGCCAGCGCGGCCGCCTCCGGGTGCCCGGCGGCCAGCAGGTCCCGTACGTCCGAGCCGGACGCGGCCGGCACCCCGGACTCCGCCAGCCGCCGGGCCACGGCGCCGCCGCTGGCGACGGCGGCGAGACAGCCGTACGACCCGCACCGGCACAGCGCGTCGGCGCCCACCCGGATGTGCCCGATGTCGCCCGCGCCGCCGTCGACACCCCGGTACAGCGAGCCGTCGACCACGACCCCGGCGCCGATGCCGGTGGACACCTTGACCAGCACGAACGCCGAGCAGTCGGGGTACCCGGTGCGCTGCTCGCCGAAGGCCATGAGGTTGGCGTCGTTGTCCACCAGGACCGGGACGGCCGGGGCGCCGGTGTGCTCGGTGAGGGCGCGGGAGAGGCGGCCGCGTATGTCGTAGCCGTCCCAGCCGGGCATGATCGGCGGCTGGACGACCCGGCCGGTCTCGCTGTCCACCGGTCCCGGCACGGCCAGCCCGATGCCGCAGACCTCCTCCGCCCGGTGCCCGGTCTTGGTCAGCAGCTCGCCGAACCAGCGGCCGAGTTCGCCGAGTACGGCCTCGGGCCCGTCCTCGACCACGAGCGTGCCGGAGTGCTCGGCGAGGATCTCGCCGGTCAGGGTGAGGACGGCCGCGCGGGCGTGCCGGGTGTCGAGGTCGGCGGCGAGGACGACCGCGTGGGAGTCGTCGAACTCCAGGGTGATCGAGGGGCGGCCGCCGAGCGGTGAGTCGACCGGGCCGCCGGCGCCCTCGCGCAGCCAGCCGGCCCGGAACAGCCGGTCGAGGCGCTGGCCGACGGTGGCGCGGGAGAGTCCGGTGGCCTGCTGGAGCGCTCCGCGTGTGACGGCTCGCCCACTGCGCACCAGTTCGAGCAGATCGCCGGCGCCGGCCGGAGTACCGCCCCGTGTCGCCTTGCCGGTCCTGCCGGGCCGTCCGGTCATGCGCACCCCCTTGTGCTTCTCAAGTTTGCCTTACATGCTGAGTTTTGCGTGTTAAATAGACGTAACCCTGCGGTAGACGCAGCCAAACCCGGTCGGCCGGACGTCTTCGGGGAGCCCCGAGTGGATCGCACTGCCCAGCTCACTGCCGGTGCCACGGCCCATGTCACCGGCCGTGCCACGGCCCGTGTCCCGGAGCGCGAGATCGCATACGATCCGCCGCCCTCGGCCACGTCGGCCACATCCCTGCACGTCAGGGCGGCCGCGGTGCTGGAGGCGAACTGGACGGGCGCGTCGACGGTGCCCTCCCGGAGTCTGTATCCGCACCAGTGGTCGTGGGACTCGGCGTTCATCGCGATCGGCCTCCGGCACGTCTCGCCGCTGCGGGCGCAGACGGAGCTGGAGACGCTGCTGGCCGCCCAGTGGGCCGACGGGCGCGTCCCGCACATCGTCTTCAACCCCTCCGTACCGCTCGACGCGTACTTCCCGAGCCCCGACTTCTGGCGCTCCTCGACGGCGGGGCGCGCCGCGGGCGCCCCGCGCACCGTACAGACGTCCGGCATCGTGCAGCCACCGGTGCACGCGCTGGCGGCCTGGCTGGTGCACCGCGCCGACCCGGTCCTGTCGCGGGCGCGCGGCTTCCTCGCCGGGGTGTATCCCCGGCTGGCCGCCTGGCACCGGTATCTGCTGCACCGGCGGGACCTGGGCGGGGGCGGGCTGGTGTCCGTCGTGCACCCCTGGGAACAGGGTATGGACAACAGCCCCTGCTGGGACGCCCCGCTCTCCCGGGTGACCCCGGCCCCGGCCCGCTCCTTCCGCCGCGCCGACCTCGACCACGGCGCCGCCGAGGACCGGCCGACGGATCTGGACTACGGGCGGTACGTGCGGCTGGCCGCGGACTACAGGGATGCCGGGTACGCCGACGGCGACGGGGAGTTCGCGGTCGAGGACCCCGCCTTCAACGCCCTGCTCATCGCGTCCGAGCACGCGCTGGCGCACATCGCCGAGGAACTGGGGGCGGCCGGTACCGCCCGGCACGCGCGGGCCGAGCGGCTGACCGCGGCGCTGGTGGAGCGGCTGTGGGAGCCGGCGGCCGGGATGTTCCTGTGCCGGGACGTGCGGGGCGGCGGGCCGATCGGCGAGCGGAGCGTGACCGGGCTGGTCCCGCTGCTGTTGCCCGGGCTGCCGCGCGACATCACCGCCGCCCTCGTCCGCACGCTCCGCGGGCCGCACTTCTCGCTCGGCGACCGCACCCGGCTCGTTCCCAGCTACGACCTCCTCGGCGAGGCCTTCGACCCGCACCGGTACTGGCGCGGCCCGGCCTGGTTCAACACGAGCTGGCTGGTGGAGCGGGGGCTGCGCACGCACGGCGAGCGGGCGGCGGCCGGAGCCCTGCGCGACGCGATGCTGCGCCTGGCCGACACCACCGACTTCGCCGAGTACGTCGACCCGTACACCGGCGAGGCGTGCGGCGCGACCGGCTTCGGCTGGACCGCCGCGCTCACGCTCGACCTGCTGCACCAGCCGCGGGAGCACGGCGTGTCCCGGACGGCCACCGGCACGTTCGACAGAAGCGGGTCGGACTGGAGCGGCCCGGACCGGAGCGCCTTGGACCGGAGCGGCCCGGACCGGAGCGGCCCGGACCGGAGCGGCCCGGACCGGAGCGCGTCGGACCGGAGCGGCTCGGACCGGAGCGCGTTGAACCGGAGCGGCCCGGACCGGAGCGGCCCGGACCGAAGCGGCCCGGACCGGAGCGGGTCGGACCAGAGCAACCCGGGCCGGAGCGCGTTGGACCGGAGCAACCCGGACCCGAGCGCGTTGGACCGGAGCAACCCGGACCCGAGCGCGTTGGACCGGAGCAACCCGGACCCGAGCGGCCCGGACCCGAGCGGGTTGAACCAGAGCGGGTCGGACCGGAGCGGCCCGGACCGGAGCGGCTTAGGCAGTGGCGACCTCGGCGCAGGCGGCCTCGGTGCAGGCGACCTCGGCAGAGGTGGCTTCGACAGGAGTGACAAGGGAGGGGACCGGGGATGACGGACCGGCATCATCTGCTCGTGCACGGGGCGACGTTCGCCGCCGTGGGCGACCGGGGTGACATCAGCGGGGTGCGGGGCGGCAGCTCCCCGGACGGGTTGTTCGTACGGGACGCCCGGCATCTCAGCCGCTGGCAGCTCACCGTCGACGGCGCGGTGCCCGAGGTGCTCACGCCGGTCTCGGACGGGGACGCGGCGCGCTGCGTGCTGGTGCCGCGCGGCGGCCGGCAGGAGCCGCCCGCGCACACCCTCTTCCGGGAACAGGCCGTCGGCGACAGCGCGTTCATCGAATCGCTGAAGGTGACCAGCAACCGCCCGGTGCCGACCACCGTGCGCCTCGCGATCACCGCCGACGCCGACTTCACCGACCAGTTCGAACTCCGCTCCGACCACCGCACCTACGTCAAACCCGGCGCCGTACGCTCCCGCCAGGTCCTCGACGACGGCATCGAGTTCGCCTACCGGCGGGCCGAGTGGCACTCCTGTACGACCATCACGGCCGACCCCGCCCCGGACGCCGTCGAGGAGACCGGCACCGGCGCCCGGCGCCTGGTGTGGACCCTGGACCTGGCCCCGCACGGCACGACCGAGCTGGTGCTGCGCGTGATGGCCCGCCCGCACGGCGACAAACGTGCCCTGCGCGTGCCCCGCTCCCCCGCCG
Source organism: Streptomyces sp. NPDC047085 (assembly GCF_040643735.1). Classification (NCBI taxonomy): domain Bacteria; kingdom Bacillati; phylum Actinomycetota; class Actinomycetes; order Kitasatosporales; family Streptomycetaceae; genus Streptomyces; species Streptomyces sp. NPDC047085. The sequence continues at coordinate 491,938 of NZ_JBEYUW010000001.1, read as the reverse complement.
CCGTGCACGAACAACTCCTCGCACTGGAAGGCGCGTTCATGGAGGGCGTGGCCTTCCCGACCGGCTGGCCGGAGCTGGCCGCGGCCTGCGCGCGGGGCCTCGCGGACCTGGCCGCGCTCCAGGTCCCGGCGACCGGACCGGACGGCGAGGAGCTGCGCGTACCGGCGGCCGGCGCCCCCTGGTTCCTCACCCTGCTCGGCCGGGACGCCCTGCTGGCCTCGCTCTTCGCGCTGCCGTACCGCCCCCGGCTGGCCGCCGCCACCCTCCCCGCGCTCGCCGCCACCCAGGCGACGGCGGGCGGCATCGGATCCGCCGTCGCCCAGCCCGGCAAGATCGTGCACGAGGTGCGGCACGGCGAGCTGGCCCACTTCGGGCAGGTGCCGTTCGGGCGCTACTACGGCTCGGTCGACGCGACCCCGCTGTTCCTGATCCTGCTCGGGGCGTACGTCGAGCGGACCGGGGACGCGGACTTGGCCCGCCGCCTGGAACCGCACGCCCGTGCCGCCATCGGCTGGATGCTGGACCACGGCGGGCTGACCTCGCGCGGCTATCTCGTCTACCGCGCCGACGAGGGCGGCCTCGCCAACCAGAACTGGAAGGACTCCCCCGGCGCGATCTGCTGGTCCGACGGCACGCGCCCCACCGGGGCCGTGATGGCGGCGGGCGCCCAGGGCTACGCGTACGACGCGCTGCGCCGCACGGCGTGGGTGGCGCGCACGGTGTGGGACGACGAGACGTACGCCGCCCTGCTGGAACAGGCGGCGGCCGACCTGCGCGACCGCTTCCAGCGGGACTTCTGGATGCCGGACCGGTCCTTCCCGGCGCTCGCGCTGGACGGGGAGGGCCGCCAGGTCGACGCGCTCGCCTCCGACGCCGGGCATCTGCTGTGGTCCGGGCTGCTGGACAAGGAGTACGGCGAGGTGGTCGGCCGGCGGCTGCTCGAACCGGACTTCTTCTCGGGCTGGGGCGTCCGCACGCTCGCCTCCGGCCAGCCCGCGTACCACCCGCTCTCCTATCACCGGGGCTCGGTGTGGCCGCACGACAACGCGCTGATCACGCTGGGCCTCGCCCGCTACGGCCTGCACGACGAGGCCCGTACCGTCGCGCACGCCCTGGTCGACGCGGCCACGGCGGCCGGACACCGGCTGCCGGAGGTACTGGCGGGCTACGGCCGCGACACGCATCCGGAACCGGTCCCGTATCCGCATGCCTGCGTCCGGGAATCCCGGTCGGCGGCGGCTCCGTTGGCGCTGTTGACGGCGGTGGGCGGGGCGTAGCGGACTCTTGGCCAGGGATTTGCCGGGTGTTTGCCCGGGGGCGTGAACAGGGACGAAGGTACGGCCGTACGAGTGAGCATCATGGGTCTCGCACGGAAGGACCTTCGGGTTGTCTCAGCACACGACCACGCGGCAGGACACGGCTGAAGACGCCTTGGAGGGCACCGCCGACGCCACGTCCGAGGAGGCGCCGGCGGGCGTCGCCGAAGAACCCACCTCCGTAGCACCCATCGTCGAAGAATCCGTCGCCGAAGAACCCGCCCTCGTACAGCCCGTCGCCGAAGAATCCGTCGTCGAGGAACCCGCCCCACCCCGCGCCGCGTCCCACCCCTGGTCGAAGTGGTCCGGCTGGGTGGGGCGTTGGCGCGAGGGTCACCCGGCCGCCGCCCGGGCCCTCTCCCTCACCGTCACCCTGCTCGCCGCCGCCCTCGTCGTCATCGCGCTGGTGCTGCCGAACACGGTGGTCGGGCTCGGGCCGGCGAAGTTCACGCGCATACCCGGGGAGGCGGTGATCGGGGCGGCGGTGCTGATCGCGCTGCCGCGGCGGCCGCGGATCGTGCTGGCGGCGGTGTCGGGGGTCGCGCTCGGGTGCATGACCGTGCTGAACCTGCTGGACATGGGGTTCAACCAGTACCTCGGCCGGAACTTCAACCTGGTCCTGGACTGGACACTGCTCGGTGACGCGGAGTCGTACCTGGAGGACTCGCTCGGGCGCACGGCCACCCTCGCGGCCACAGCCGGTGTGATCGCGGTGGTCCTGCTCCTCTTCCTCCTGCTGGCGCTGTCGATGGTCCGGCTGGGCAACCTGCTCGCCCGGCACACCGGCACCGCGACCCGGGGAACGCTGATCGCGGGCGTCGTGTGGATCACCTGCTCCTCGCTCGGCCTGCAGATATCCGGCGTGCCGATCGCCTCGGACCGCACGGCCACGGCGCTGAAGGTCCAGGCCCGCCGGGTGGCCGACACCCTTCATGACGAGGCGGAGTTCCGGAAGGTGGCCAAGGTGGACGCCTTCGGCAACACCCCCGCCTCCCAGCTGGTGCCCGACCTGCGCGGCAAGGACATGATCTTCACGTTCATCGAGAGCTACGGCCGTAGCGCCATCGAGGACCCGATCATGTCCCCGGGGGTCGACAAGACCCTGGCCGAGCGCACCGAGGCGCTGGCGAAGGCGGGCTATCACGCCAAGAGCGGCTGGCTGACCTCGGCGACCTACGGCGGCAGCAGCTGGCTCGGCCACTCCACCGCCCTGTCGGGGCTCTGGGTCAACAACCAGCAGCGCTACCGCACGGTGATGGCGAGCGACCACCTCAGCCTCACCAAGGCCTTCAAGAAGTCCGGCGCCTGGGACACGGTCGGGGTCATGCCGGGCGTGCAGAAGGCCTGGCCCGAGCAGAGCTTCTACGGCCTGGACACGGTCTACAACGCCTTCGAACTCGGTTACAAGGGGCCGAAGTTCAGCTGGTCGACCATGCCGGACCAGTACGCGCTGGAGCAGTTCCAGCAGCGGGTGCACGGCAAGAAGCACGCCAAGCCGATGATGTCGGAGATCATCCTCACCTCCAGCCACCAGCCCTGGGCGCCGATCCCGAAGATGGTCGGCTGGGACCAGCTGGGCGACGGCTCGGTCTTCAAGGACATCCAGGCGGCGGGCAACAAGCCGGCCGACGTCATCGCCGACACCACCAAGTCCCGCGAGGAGTACGGCAAGTCGATCCAGTACTCGGTGACCGCGCTGACCGAGTGGCTGGAGCGCTACGGCAGCAAGGACACCGTCCTCGTCTTCCTCGGCGACCACCAGCCGATCGCCCGCGTCAGCGGCAACCACGCCAGCCGTGACGTGCCGATCTCGATCGTCGCCAAGGACCCGAAGGTCCTCGACAGGATCGCCGGGTGGGGCTGGTCGGACGGGCTGCGTCCCGCGCACGACGCGCCGGTGTGGAAGATGAGCGCCTTCCGCGACCGCTTCCTGACCGCGTACGGATCCACCCCGCACCCGAAGAAGGGCTGATCAGCCCCCGGAGGTGTCCAGCTCCGCGTCCTCGCTGACACCCGCGCAGTCGTACGGGTCCTTCAGCCAGCCGTCCGGCAGCACCACCCGGTTGTTGCCGGACGTACGGCCGCGCGGGCCGTCGGCCCCGGCGGGCCACGGCTGGTCGAGGTCCAGTTCGTCGAGGCCGGTCCGCAGCTCCTCCAGCGAGGAGGTGATCGCGAGCCGCTTGCGCATCTCGGAGCCGACCGCGAAGCCCTTCAGGTACCAGGCGACGTGCTTGCGGAAGTCGATGACGCCCCGCGACTCGTCGCCGATCCACTCACCGAGCAGGGTGGCGTGCCGGACCATGATGTCGGCGACCTCCCGCAGCGTCGGCCGCAGGATGTCCTCGGTACGCCCCTCGAAGGCGGCCACCAGGTCGGCGAACAGCCACGGGCGCCCGAGGCAGCCCCGGCCGACGACCACTCCGTCGCAGCCCGTCTCCCGCACCATCCGCAGCGCGTCCTCGGCCGACCAGATGTCGCCGTTGCCGAGCACGGGGATCTCCGGCACATGCTCCTTGAGGCGGGCGATGGCGTCCCAGTCGGCGGTGCCGCCGTAGTGCTGGGCGGCGGTGCGGCCGTGCAGGGCGATGGCCGTGACGCCCTCCTGGACGGCGATCCGCCCGGCGTCGAGGTAGGTGATGTGGTCGTCGTCGATGCCCTTGCGCATCTTCATCGTCACCGGAATGTCACCGGCGCCGGAGACGGCCTCGCGCAGGATGGCCCGCAGGAGGTTGCGCTTGTAGGGCAGGGCGGAGCCGCCGCCCTTCCTGGTCACCTTGGGGACCGGGCAGCCGAAGTTCAGGTCGATGTGGTCGGCGAGGTCCTCCTCCGCGATCATGCGGACGGCCTTGCCGACGGTCGCCGGGTCCACGCCGTACAGCTGGATCGAGCGCGGCTTCTCTGTCGCGTCGAAGTGGATCAGCTGCATGGTCTTCTCGTTGCGCTCGACCAGCGCCCGGGTCGTGATCATCTCGCTCACGAACAGGCCCTTGCCGCCGCTGAACTCCCTGCACAGGGTGCGGAAGGGCGCGTTCGTGATGCCGGCCATCGGCGCCAGCACGACGGGCGGCCGGACGGTGTGCGGGCCGATCTGCAGGGGGGACTCGGACGACGTGGGCGACGTGGGCATTGCCCCATTGTCGCGCACCGGCAGAGATCATGTAACGGTCATTAGTTAACCGCACTATTGAAATCGGCGTACGATGGGACGCATGCCGGAGCTGAGCCACCGCCGACGTCTGCTCGTGCTCGCGATCTGCTGCATGAGCCTGCTGATCGTGAGCCTCGACAACACGGTCCTCAACGTGGCGCTGCCGTCGATGCAGCGCGAACTGCACGCCACCACGTCCGGGCTGCAGTGGACGATCGACGCCTACACGCTGGTGCTGGCCTCGCTGCTGATGCTCGCGGGCTCGACGGCCGACCGGATCGGCCGCAAGCGGGTCTTCATGGCGGGGCTGGTGATCTTCTCGGTCGGCTCGCTGCTGTGCTCGCTCGCCCCGAACCTGGAGCTGCTGGTCGTCTTCCGCATGGTCCAGGCGGTCGGCGGCTCGATGCTCAACCCGGTCGCCATGTCGATCATCACCAACACCTTCACGGACCCGCGCGAGCGTGCCCGCGCCATCGGGGCGTGGGGCGGCGTGGTCGGCATATCCATGGCGGCCGGCCCGATGGTCGGCGGTCTGCTGGTGGAGTCGGTCGGCTGGCGCTCGATCTTCTGGGTCAACCTCCCCGTGGGCCTCGCGGCCCTCCTGCTCACCCTGCGCTTCGTCCCCGAGTCCCGCGCGCCCCGGGCCCGCCGCCCCGACCCGGTCGGCCAGCTGCTGGTCATCGCCCTGTTCGGCGCGCTGACGTACGCGATCATCGAGGCACCGGACTCGGGCCCCGGCACGGTGGCCCCCTTCGCCGTGGTCGCCCTCGTCGCGCTGCTGGGCCTGCTCCGGTACGAGCCCCGGCGCCCGGAACCCCTCATCGACCTGCGCTTCTTCCGCTCGGCTCCGTTCAGCGGCGCCACCGTGATCGCGATCAGCGCGTTCGCCGCGCTCGGCGGCTTCCTGTTCCTGTCGACGCTGTACCTGCAGAACGTACGCGGCCTCGACGCGCTGCACGCGGGCCTGTGGATGCTGCCGATGGCCGCGCCGACGTTCCTGTGCGCGCCGCTGTCCGGGCGGCTGGTCGGCAGCCGCGGCCCCCGGCTGCCGCTGCTGATCGCCGGGGCGGCCATGACCGCGAGCGGGATCCTGTTCGCCGCCTTCGAGGCGGAGACCTCGAACGCCACGCTGTTCGCCGGGTACGTGCTGTTCGGCATCGGCTTCGGCTTCGTGAACGCGCCGATCACGAACACGGCGGTGTCGGGGATGCCGCGCGCCCAGGCGGGGGTCGCGGCCGCGGTCGCCTCCACCAGCAGGCAGCTGGGGCAGACGCTGGGCGTGGCGATCGTGGGCGCCGTACTGGCCGCGGGGATCGGCTCGTCGTCGTACAAGGACGCGTTCGTGTCGGCGGCCCGGCCCGGGTGGTGGATCCTCACGGTGTGCGGGCTGGCCGTGCTGGTCCTCGGGCTGGTCACCAGCGGGCGCTGGGCGCGGCGGACCGCCGAGCGGACGGCCGAGCGGCTGGAGTCGCCCGAGGTGCGCCAGGCGGTCGCGGTCTCCGGACGGGAGTAGCCGTACCCGCGATGCCCCGGCACGGGCGGCAGGGGCGCGTGCCGGGGCATCGGGGTGTGGGGCGTGGTCGCAGGGCTCAGCCGGCGTGAACCAGGGTCTCCTCGCCGCCGAGGCGGGCGGCGCGCGTGTCCCTGTACAGGGTGGTCTCGCCGTCGGACCAGCGGACGACGAGGTCGTCGGTGCGGTGGTTCTGTGTGAAGTCGCCCGTGGTCATGACCTTGTTGTGCCGCCAGAGGGCGTTGGGATCCATGATGCGCTGCTCGCGGCCCAGGCCGGAGGTGGTGGTGTTGACGTAGTTGTCCAGTTCGCCGTCGGTCCACTGCACCATCAGGTCCCACTTGGCGCTGCCGGAGTACTCGCCCGCGGTGAGCAGCGTGGCGTTCCGCCAGGTGTCGTTCTTGTCCTTGAGCTTGTGCTCCGTGCCGAACGTGCCGGCGCCGACCCCGGTGTAGAGGGTCACCTCCCCGTCGGCCCAGCGCACGATCAGGTCGGTGACGTACCGGGAGGCGTTGAAGCGGCCCGCCGCGATCTGGGTCGCGTTCCTCCACCGGTCGTTGGGCTTGATCATCCGGGTACCGGACCGGTCGAGGCCCTTGGTGCCGACGTCGCCGTACAGGGTGACCTCGCCGTCGGACCAGCGCACCAGCAGGTCGAACCGGTTCGACCCGGTGAAGTCGCCCGCGGTGATGGTCCGGGCGCTCTTCCAGGTGGAGTTCCTCGGCAGCAGCCGGCGCTCGCCGGAGAAGCCGCCCTTGCCGTCGCTGTTGTAGAGGGTCGTCTCACCGTCGTCCCACACCACGATCATGTCGCTGTGGCCCTTGCCGTTGAAGTCGCCCGAGGCCATCAGCCTGGCGTGCTTCCAGGTCGGACCGGAGCCCATTGTGTAGGGCAGCGGCGGCTGCCGGTAGGGACCGTAGTCGGGGTTACGGCCCTTCTGGGCATCGGCGTAGAGCTTGAAGAAGCGGTCACCGTGCAGCGGGCTGTAGGTGATCTCGTTGTACCGCGGATCCGACCCCGGCACATCGGGGCCGCCCTGGTTGAAGCCGCCCACGTTACCGATGATCGTGCCGGTGTCCCCGGAGGCGTCGAGCTTGGAGAAGAACGGCCCGCCGGAGACCCCGCCCCACATGCCGCCGCAGAAGATCTGCATCTGGTAGTAGCCGGACAGCGCGGTCGTGTAGACGTCGGGGCAGCGGACCGCCGTGTCCTGCGGGTTGTGCCCGACCATCGGGTAGCCGACGACGGTCACCTTGTTGGCATAACCGGGTGTACGGGCCAGGGTGTTGGCGCCGCCCACGACGTCCTGGACGTTCTTGCCGCCGTTCGGCTTCAGGCTCGCGAAGGCGTAGTCCAGGTCGGAGTTCTTGCTCCTGTCCGAGGCGTACCGCTTGTCGCGGAACCACGTGTCGACCGCCCAGACCCCGTACTTCTGCTGCGCCGCGGTCCTGGTGTGGTCGTACATGGGCACGAACATGGCTTTGGCGCCGAGACAGTGGCCGGCGGTGAGGATCAGGTTGTGCCCCCCGCTGCGCACAACGCTGGCCGAACAGCGGTGGGCCCGCTCGCCCTCTCCCATTTTGAAGATCGTGCCGACGGACTTGATGCCTTTGAAGTGCTGGGCGGTGATGCCCCTCGCGGAGCGCTGCTCCCCCGCCGCCGCCAGGCTCTTCGGAGGGGTGGTGCGGCCCGAGGGGTCGGTGGCCGAGGCCATGCGTTCGGGCGTCCAGAAGCGCATGGCGGCCTGGGCCGTCCAGGTGTCATCGGCGGCCGGCACCCGCGTGTCAGCGGCCGGCGCGGGTGTGCCGGGGACAGCGCTCGGGTTGCCGGCCTGGGCCGCCGCGGCGTTGCCCAGCAGCAGCGCGGCGCTCAGCGCCGCGACGGCTCCGAGACGTATTCGTTTGTCGAGCAATTCAGGTTTCTCCCACTGAGGCAGGCAGGGCGGAACGAGCATCCCGGGAGCAGCCGTTGCCGTGCGCACGCCCACCGTCGATTCACCAGCAGTTCGTTGATTCACCGGCTGCTCACCGCAGTCGGGGCGCTCCCAGCAGCATGTCGGGGCCGCACACCTGCGCCCGCACCTGGTGCCCCTTGGCGTCGGTCAGCCGTACCGGGGAGCCGTAGTCGTGCGCGGCGGGGTGCGGGGGCCGTACGTCGACGCGAGGGTTGTACTCGGCCGAGACGTCGCAGTCCCCGGGGGCTCCGATCGGGTCGTAGAAGACCGGGAACTCGATGGTGCGGCCCGAGTCCAGCACCAGATGGACCGGCGTGGCCTTCTTGGGCTTCGCGTCGGCCGACGGCCCCTTGCCGACGTACACGCTGAGCGCCGGGTAGCCGTCGAAGGCGCAGGACTTCGGTCCCTTGTTCCTGGCGCTGAGGGTGGCCGCCGGCGTCTTGTGCGGCTTGCCGGGGAGACGGACCATCTTCCAGCTCAGCTGGGGCGTTCCGCATGCTGCGGGACGGGCGTCCGCCGGGCCCTGGTCGTTGCCGCAGGCAGCGGCACCCAGCAGCACCGCCAGGCCGAGCGCGGAGACCGCCAGTGTCCGCCTTGCCATGAGATCTTCCCCCTGGGTGACGGCACACCTGCGGGACCGAGTGCCGCCGCTCCTGCCTCACCGCCCAGAGAGATGCGTGCCCTCCCGGGGAGGTTCCCGAAGACGCTGGTCAGCTCGCCCGCGCGAGCTCGTACAGCTTCTCCAGGCGCTCTCGCGTCTCCTCGTTCTTCGGTGTGTACGTCACCATCCGCGGGCCCGGCTCCGGGCCGAGCCACAGGTCCGTGTGCTCCAGCGTCAGATGGCCCACGTAGGGGTTGAGGAACTCCTTGGTCTTGGAGCGGGTGCCCACCACCTCGTAGCGCTCCCAGTTCTCGCGGAACTCCGGGGACGCCGCCTTCAGGCGCTTGAGGAGCATCTTCCAGGCGGGCTCGCCGAGGTGCCCGGCCATCGAGGCGCGCAGCTTGGCGGCCATCAGGCGCATGGTCTCGTCGAGGTGGACGATCGCCGCGCGCCACTCGGGGTCGGTGTAGACGAGGAGCATGCAGTTGCGGTCCTCGGGCGGGACCGCGTCCAGGTCGCCGAGGAGGCGGGCGTAGGTGCGGTTGTAGGCGAGGATGTCGTACCGGCTGTTCTGGATGCAGGCCGGGACCGGCTCGAGCCGGCGGAGCATCTCGCGCAGGGCCGGGGTGATGCTGGGGCAGGTCGCGGCGGGGGTCGGGTCGGTGGCGCCGGCCAGCTGGAAGAGGTGGGCGCGTTCGCTGGGGTCCAGCATCAGGGTGCGCGCCAGGGCGTCCAGGACCTGCACGGAGACGTGGATGTTCCGGGCCTGTTCGAGCCAGGTGTACCAGGTGACACCGACCGCGGAGAGGTGGGCGACCTCCTCCCGGCGCAGACCGGGGGTGCGGCGCCGGGCACCGCGTGGGAGTCCCACCTGCTCGGGTGCGATCCGCTCGCGCCGGCTGCGCAGAAAGGCGGCCAGTTCGTGCCGCCGGATCTCGGCGCCCCGTGTCGCCGGGACGGCGGTCTCCTGGGCCATTGTCGTCATCCCTCCAGGGTGCCGCCGGACGCAGGCTGTTTCCAGGTGGTGCCACTACCAGGATGAGCACAGCCCGCTACCTGCCTGAGGGGCCGGGCAGAGCCTGTTTCCGGGTACTTCTTCTACCAGGATCAGAACACTCTGGTACCCGTCTGCGGGCGGGCGCAGGCTCGGGGACATGACCGAAACCGTCACCACTCCGGCCGTCCGTGCCCCGGCGGCGCCCGCGCTCAGCGGGCCGGGGCTGTTCACCGTCCTGCTGGCCGCGGCGCTGCCGCTGGTCGACTTCTTCATCGTCAACGTCGCCCTGCCGACCATCGGTGCCGATCTCGCCGCGGGCGAGGCCGTACTGGAGCTGGTCGTGGCGGGATACGGGGTCGCCTACGCCGTGCTGCTCGTGCTGGGCGGGCGGCTCGGGGATCTGTTCGGGCGGCGGCGGCTGTTCCTCGGCGGCATGGCCGCGTTCGGGCTGACCTCGCTGGCCTGCGGGCTGGCGCCGGGCGCGTGGAGCCTGGTCGCCGCCCGTATCGCGCAGGGCGCCTCGGCCGCCGCGATGCTGCCGCAGGTGCTCGCCACCATCCAGGCCGCCACGAGCGGCACCCGCCGGGCCCGGGCGATGAGCCTGTACGGCGCCACCGCCGGACTGTCCATGGTGGCGGGGCAGATCCTGGGCGGGGTGCTGGTCGCCGCTGACCTCGCCGGGAGCGGCTGGCGGACGATCTTCCTCGTCAACGTGCCGGTCGTGCTGCTCGGCCTGGTGCTCGCCGTCCGGCACGTGCCGGAGACGCGGTCGCAGCACCCGGAGCCGGTCGACGGCCCGGGCACGATCCTGCTCGCGGTGTCCCTGCTGACGCTGCTCGCGCCGCTCACCGAGGGCCGGGCGGCGGGCTGGCCGCTGTGGACGTGGCTGGCGCTGGCCGCGTTCCCCGTCGCCGCGGCCGCGTTCTACGCCGTGGAGCGGCGGGCGGACCGGGCGGGCCGGACCCCGCTGGTGCCGCCGAGCCTGTTCGCGCTGGCGTCGCTGCGGCGGGGGCTGGTGCTGATGGTGCCGTTCTCGATGGGCTTCAGCGGGTTCATGTTCGTCATCGCGCTGGCGCTCCAGAAGGGGGCCGGGCTCGGACCGGTGCCGGCGGGCCTGGCGCTCGCGCCGATGGCCGTGGTGTTCCTGTTCGTCTCGCTGGCCGGGCCCCGGCTCATCGCCCGCTACGGCACCCGGGTGGTCACCGCCGGCTCGCTCGTGCAGGGCGTCGGGGTGCTGCTGATCGTGCTGGCCGCCTGGCGGGACTGGCCGCATCTGGGCTTCGGCTCGCTGCTGCCGGGCGCGGCCGTCGCCGGGGCCGGACAGGCGCTCCAGCTCCCCAACGTGTTCCGGATCGTCATGTCCGAGGTGCCGCCGGCCCGTGCGGGCGTCGGCAGCGGTGTGATGGTCACCACCCAGCAGTCCGCGCTCGCCCTCGGCGTGGCCACCCTGGGCACCCTCTTCCTCTCCCTGGTCCCGCACCACGGCATGCGGGACGCGCTGGTCATCGCGCTGCTGGTGCAGCTGGCCGGCATCGTGCTCACCGGTCTGCTCAGCCTGCGGCTGCCCCGCACCGTCGGCTGAGCCCGGCGACGGCCCGGCGAACTCGCCGGGAAGCTCTCCCTGTTGATGTTGCGTTTGCTGCACACTCCTTGCCGTCGGACAACGGCACCAGCGGACGTGGGAGACGTCATGCCGCAGAACAACACCATGAGCAAGGTCAGCCGCTGGGACCAGCACGGGCGGGAGCACGTGGTCCGGGTGCAGCGCACGGGCATCCAGCGCACCCTCAGATGCGACACCTGCGGCTGGCGGAAGGCGGCCCAGTTCCTGCCCTGGCTGAAGGCGGAGGAGCATCTGGCGGAGGCCCATCAGGCCACGGTGGACCCGACGGCGGACCGACAGCCGTCACGCTGAGGGCGGCACGGCGGTCACGGGTGCCCGGGTGCGGTCGATGACTTCCGGCGGCGGCAGGAGTCGTACGTACGACAACAGCGACGACAACCGCGTACGACGACAACCCCGTACGACGACGACCGCCGACCGGAGGGCCTGGACCATGACCGCACTGCACGACACCCTGCGCCGGTACGTGGACGACGGGACCGTGCCCGGCGCGGTGGCCCTGGTCGCCCGCGGGGACGACGTCGAGGTGGTGACCGTCGGACACGCCGACACCGGGCGCACGGCGCCGATGGCCCGGGACTCGCTGTTCCGGATCGCGTCGATCACGAAGCCGGTGACGGCGGCGGCGGTGCTGATGCTGGTGGAGGAGGGCCGGATCGGCCTCGACGACCCCGTGGACGCGTGGCTTCCGGAGCTGGCGAAGCCGCTGGTCGTGCGGACGCCGTCGAGCCCGCCGGACGACCTGGTGCCGGCCGTCCGGCCCATCACCGTCGAGGACCTGCTCAGCTCGCGGACCGGCTGGGGCTTCCCGTCCGACTTCTCGCTGCCCGCGGTGGGAGCGCTGTTCGAGGTGCAGAAGGACGGCCGCGCCCCACAGGCCTGTCCCGCCCCGGACACCTGGCTCGCCGCCCTCGCCCGGGTGCCGCTGCTGTACCAGCCCGGGGAGGCGTGGCTGTACCACACCTCCTCCGATCTGCAGGGGGTGCTGATCGCGCGGGTGTCCGGCCGGAGCCTGCCGGAGTTCCTGGCCGAGCGGGTCTTCGAGCCGCTCGGGATGCGGGACACGGCGTTCGAGGTGCCCGCGGGCCGGCGGGACCGGTTCACGACGTCCTACCGGCCGGGCGCCGACGGCACACTGGAGGTCGCCGACACCCCCGACGGCGAGTGGAGCCGGCTCCCCGCGTTCCCCTCGGGCGGCGGCGGGCTCGTCTCCACGGCCGACGACTATCTGTCCTTCGCCCGGATGCTGCTGGCCGGCGGCGAGGCGGGCGGCCGACGGCTGCTCACGCCCACCTCGGTGAGCCGTATGACCAGCAATCACCTCAGCGCCCGCCAGCGGGAGATCGGCCGGCTCTTCCTGGAGGGCCAGGGCTGGGGCTACGGCGCCCAGGTCGACGTCATGCCGGACCAGCCCTGGAACGTGCCCGGCCGCTACGGCTGGGTCGGCGGCACGGGCACCACCGCCCACCTGGTCCCGGCCACCGGCACCGTCGCCCTGCTGCTCACCCAGGTGTACATGGCCAACCCCACACCGACACCGCTGATGCGGGACTTCTGGCGGGTCGCACGGTAGGCGCACGGTAAGAAGTCCGACCGGCGATCCGGGCGGTGACCTGCGGTCTTACACAGAGGACGGCTCGTTCTGACTCGTTCTGCCACGATCTCGGCTGGCCGCCCGCACCGACCGGCGCCAGCCTGAGAAGGTCCAACGAGCGACAGGACGGGAGACGCCTATGACCTCCGTACTCCGCCACCGTTACGGCCGCGCGCTCGGCGCCGGCGCGCTGTCCGTGGCCCTGCTCTCCGGCAGCTCGGCGGCCACGGCCTTCGCCGCCACGGACACCGCCAAGCCCAGCCCCATGGCCGGCTCGATCACGGTCAAGGCGAACAAGTCCTCGGTGAAGGCCGGGGACAAGGTGACGTTCACCGGCCGCACCAAGGGCCTGAAGATCGGCACCCCGCTCGTGCTCCAGCACGAGAAGAACGGCAAGTGGAACGCGCTGAGGGCGACCGCCAAGGTCAAGAAGGGCAGCTCGTACGCTCTGATCGCCCAGCTCAACACCAAGGGCACCGAGGAGCTGCGCGTCGCGAGCGCGAACACCTCCGGCAAGGTCCACTCGCCCACCGTCACGGTGAAGGTCAGCTGAGACCGCGTACCAACAGGTCCACGACGGCCCTGAACTCCTCCTCGACGCCCGGCCGCTGCCACTCCCGCGCGTAGCACGGGTCGTGGAAGCGGCCGGTGGCCTGGAAGACGGCGCGGGCCGCCGCGGCCGGGTCGGACACCCGGAAGGCGCCCGACCCGGCACCGGCCTCGATGATCCGGGTCAGCTGCGCGGTCAGGTCGGCGATGTGCTCGCCGACCGCCGTGCCGTTCTCGTCGGCCAGCACGCTGTAGGTGGCGAACAGCTCCGGATCGTCGCCCGCCTTGTGCCGCTTGGCCTCGAACAGGGCCGCCAGCCAGGAGCGCAGCCGCTCCTCGGGAGTGCCGTCCCCGGTGACGATCCCGGCGAGCCGCAGCGAGGTCCGGTCCAGCCAGCGCTTGGTCACCGCCTCGCGCAGCGCCGCCTTGGTGCGGAAGTGCCGGTAGACGCTGCCGTGGCTGACGCCGAGCGCCCGGGCCACGTCGACCACGGTGGCCTTCGCCGGGCCGTGACGGCGCAGCACCTCCTCGGTCGCCTCGAGGATGCGCTCGGCGGTCAGGGTCTCGGTGGTCGCTGCCATGTCCTAGACCGTACCTGGCGGCATGGTCAGCGCTCGCTGTCGAGGTGGGCCATCGCGGCGGCCGGGTAGCGGTCGCCCGCCGCCGCGTCCGCCGGCACGGCCGCCTCGACGGCCGCCAGGTCGGCCGCGTCCAGGGTCACGTCCAGCGCGCCCAGCGACTCGGCCAGCCGCTCGCGGGTGCGCGCGCCGATGAGCGGCACGATGTCCTCGCCCTGGGACAGCACCCAGGCGATGGCGGTCTGCGCGACGCTGACGCCCTTCTGCTCGGCGACCTTGCGGAGCGCGTCGACGAGGTCGAGGTTGCGCTGGAGGTTGTCGCCCTGGAAGCGGGGCGAGTAGGCGCGGAAGTCGTTCGCGGCGAGTTGCCGGTCGCGGGCGAAGTGCCCGGAGATCAGTCCGCGCGAGAGGACGCCGTACGCGGTGACGGAGATGCCCAGCTCACGGGTGGTGGGCAGGATCTCCCGCTCGATGCCCCGGCTGATCAGCGAGTACTCGATCTGGAGGTCGGCGATCGGGGCGACGGCGGCGGCCCGGCGGATGGTCTCGGCGCCGACCTCGCTCAGTCCGATGTGCCGGACGTACCCCTTCTCGATCAGTTCGGCGATCGCGCCGACGGTCTCCTCGATCGGCACGTCCGGGTCGAGGCGGGCGATCCGGTAGACGTCGATGTGGTCGACGCCGAGGCGCTGGAGGGAGTAGGCGGCGAAGTTCTTCACGGCGGCGGGACGGCCGTCGTAGCCGGTCCAGTTGCCCTCCGGGTCGCGCAGGGCGCCGAACTTCACGCTGGTCAGGGCCTGCTCGCGGAGGGCGGCCGGGGCGGTGCGCAGGGCCTCGCCGACCAGCATCTCGTTGTGGCCCATGGCGTAGAAGTCGCCGGTGTCGAGCAGGGTCACGCCCGCTTCCAGGGCGGCGTGGATGGTCGCGACGGACTCCGCGCGGTCGCTGTCGCCGTAGAGGGGGGACATGCCCATGCAGCCGAGGCCGAGGGCGGAGACCTGGGGTCCGGTGGTTCCGAGGGTTCGGGTTCGCATCGTCATGTGCTCCAGCCTGCCATGACAGCTGACAGATTTCAATATCTGTCAGTCCATAGTTGTCAGTAGACCCTGGCTGGTCCAGACCTATTGACGGAAGGTCTGGACCAGAGCACTGTCATGTCTACGACCACACCGACTGTCATGTCTGCGACATCAGCGCGCACCCACCCCGACCCCACCGGGAGGCCCCGCATGATCCGCCGCACGCTGTCCCTGCTCGCCGCCGCACTCGCGACCGCCTGTCTCACCCAGCTCCCGGCCGCCCCCGCCGCCTCCGCCGCCGACACCTGCGCGGTGAAGTCCCGCCCGGTCGGCAAGGTGCTCCAGGGCTACTGGGAGAACTGGGACGGGGCCGCGGGCGGCGTTCACCCGCCCTTCGGCTGGACCCCGATCACCGACTCCCGTATCCCGGCGCACGGTTACAACGTCCTCAACGCGGCCTTCCCGGTGATCCGCTCCGACGGCACCGCGCTGTGGGAGGACGGCATGGACAGCGGGGTGAAGGTGGCCACGCCCGCCGAGATGTGCGCGGCCAAGGCGTCCGGACGGACGATCCTGCTGTCCATCGGCGGCGCGGCGGCCGGCATCGACCTCAACTCCTCCGCCGTGGCCGACCGGTTCGTGGCGACCATCGTCCCGATCCTGAAGAAGTACAACTTCGACGGCATCGACATCGACATCGAGACCGGTCTGGTCGGCAGCGGCAGCATCACCCGACTCTCCACGTCCCAGGCCAACCTGATCCGCATCATCGACGGGATCCTCGCTCAGATGCCGCCCGGCTTCGGGCTCACCATGGCCCCGGAGACGGCGTACGTCACCGGCGGCAGCATCACCTAC
Organism: Streptomyces sp. NPDC047085; assembly: GCF_040643735.1. Lineage (NCBI taxonomy): Bacteria > Bacillati > Actinomycetota > Actinomycetes > Kitasatosporales > Streptomycetaceae > Streptomyces > Streptomyces sp. NPDC047085. Next base: position 476,190 of record NZ_JBEYUW010000001.1, on the reverse strand, counting down.
GGCTCGATCTGGGGCGCGTATCTGCCGATCATCAAGAAGTACGCGGACAACGGCCGTCTGTGGTGGCTGAACATGCAGTACTACAACGGCAGCATGTACGGCTGCTCCGGCGACTCGTACGCGGCCGGCACGGTGGCCGGGTTCACCGCCCAGACGGACTGCCTGGGCAGGGGCCTGGTGGTGCAGGGCACGACGATCAGGGTGCCCTACGACAAGCAGGTCCCGGGCCTGCCCGCCCAGCCCGGCGCGGGCGGCGGCTACATGTCACCGTCCCTGGTCTCCCAGGCCTGGCGGCACTACGGCAGCTCGCTCAAGGGCCTGATGACGTGGTCGGTCAACTGGGACGGCTCGAAGAACTGGACCTTCGGCGACAACGTCAAGGCGCTTCAGGGCCGTTGACGTTCACTTGGCCGTGACGGCGAGCTTGGCGCCCAGCGCGAGGAACGATCCCGCGAAGCTCCGCCGCAGCCACGTCATCACGCGCGGCCGTGCGGTGACGTGGCCCCGGACCGAGGCCGCGAGGACGCCGTACGCGGCGAAGACCACGAAGGTCGCCAGCATGAACACGCCGCTCAGCCCCAGCATCCGCGGCAGCGCGTGCGGCTCGTCCAGGTCCACGAACTGAGGGAGGAACGCGAAGAAGAAGATCGTCAGCTTGGGGTTGAGCAGATTGATCAGCACACCCCGGACGATCACCTGCCCGGCCGACCGGGGCCCGCCGTCCTCCTCGACGACGATCGCCTCCTTGTCCCGCAGCGTCGCCCACGCCATGTACAGCAGATAGGCCACACCGGCGTACTTGAGGACCTGGAAGGCGGCGGCACTGGCGTTCAGCAGCGCGGCGAGCCCGGTGACGGTGGCGAGGACATGCGGCACGATCCCGAGCGCGCAGGCGAACGCGGCGATCACACCGGCGCGGCGGCCGTGCGCGAGAGCGGCGGCCAGGGTGTAGACGACACCGGTGCCGGGGGTGGCGACGACGACGAGGGTGGTCAGGAGAAAGGCGAGGCTCATGGGAGCCACCCTGCTGATCACGGCGATCGCCGAACAGGGCCAATCCCGGGCCGTCATGGGGGACCACTCGGGGGCGTGAACCGACGGACGACAGCCCCCACCAAAACGCCCACCCACCAGCCGACCGAGTCGGGTGGTGGGTGGGCGAAAAAGCGGCTGAGGCGCCGGGGGCCTCAGCAGCCGAGCAGGCGACCCGCGAGGTACCCCTCGATCTGGTCCAGCGACACCCGCTCCTGCTTCATCGAGTCCCGCTCGCGAACCGTCACCGCGTTGTCCTCGAGCGTGTCGAAGTCGACGGTCACGCAGTACGGCGTACCGATCTCGTCCTGACGGCGGTAACGGCGGCCGATGGCGCCGGCGTCGTCGAACTCGATGTTCCAGTGCTGGCGCAGCGCCTGCGCGAGGCCCTTGGCCTTCGGGGACAGCTCCGGGTTACGGGACAGCGGGAGCACCGCGACCTTCACCGGGGCCAGGCGGTGGTCCAGGCGCAGCACCGTGCGCTTCTCCATCTTGCCCTTGGCGTTCGGCGCCTCGTCCTCGACGTAGGCGTCGAGGAGGAAGGCCAGCATGGTGCGGCCGACACCGGCCGCGGGCTCGATGACGTAGGGGGTCCAGCGCTCGCCGGCCTCCTGGTCGAAGTAGAAGAGGTCCTGGCCGGAGGCCTTGGAGTGGGCGCTGAGGTCGTAGTCGGTGCGGTTGGCGACGCCCTCGAGCTCGCCCCACTCGCTGCCGCCGAACTGGAAGCGGTACTCGATGTCGGCGGTGCGCTTGGAGTAGTGGGAGAGCTTCTCCTTGGGGTGCTCGTACCAGCGCATGTTCTCCTCACGGAGACCGAGGCCCCGGTACCAGTTCCAGCGCTGCTCCATCCAGTATTCCTGCCACTGCTCGTCCTCGCCCGGCTTGACGAAGAACTCCATCTCCATCTGCTCGAACTCGCGGGTGCGGAAGATGAAGTTGCCGGGCGTGATCTCGTTGCGGAAGGACTTGCCCATCTGCGCGATGCCGAACGGGGGCTTCTTGCGCGCGGTGGTCTGCACCTGGGCGAAGTTGGTGAAGATGCCCTGGGCGGTCTCGGGACGCAGGTAGGCGACGGAGCCGGAGTCCTGGGTCGGGCCGAGGTGGGTGGAGAGGAGACCCGAGAACTGCTTGGGCTCGGTGAACTGGCCCTTGTTGCCGCAGTTCGGGCAGTTGATGTCGGCCAGCCCGTTGGCGGGGGCGTGGCCCTTCTTCTCCTCGTACGCCTCCTCCAGGTGGTCGGCGCGGAACCGCTTGTGACACGAGGTGCACTCGGTCAGCGGGTCCGTGAAGGTGGCGACGTGGCCGGAGGCGACCCACACCTCCGGGGCCAGGATGACGGACGAGTCGATACCGACGACGTCCTCGCGCGACGTCACCATGTAGCGCCACCACTGACGCTTGATGTTCTCCTTGAGCTCGACACCCAGCGGTCCGTAGTCCCAGGCGGCACGCTGTCCGCCGTAGATCTCACTGCACGGGAAAACGAAGCCACGGCGCTTGCTCAGGCTGACGATGGTGTCGATCTTGTCGGCGGCCACGGTGCTCTCTTCATTACGACGACGGGCGTTGAAGCGAGATGCTTCCAGCGAATGATTCAGGTTACCGGCGCAGGCTCCCCCTCGGCCAAATCGGCCCCCCTGCCAGAGGCTCCCCACCGGGCTTGTTGACAACGGTTTCCATGTTTGTTGAAAATGACTGTCATGAACGTACGACGACGCCTCATACCCGCGGCCGTGATCACGGCAGTCACCGCCCTCGGGACCGGCACGCTCTCCGCCTGCTCCACCAGCGCCGCGGCCAGGAACACCGACAAGTTCGACGTCGTCACGTCCTTCTATCCGATGACCTTCCTCGCCGAGCAGATCGGCGGCGACCACGTGCACGTCACGACGCTCACCTCCCCCGGCCAGGAACCGCACGACCTGGAGCTCAGCCCGCAGCAGATCGCCGGAATCCAGGAGTCCGACGCCGTCCTGTACCTGAAGAACCTCCAGCCCTCCGTCGACGACGCGGTGGCCCAGTCCCCGGTGAAGACGAAGATCGACGCGGCCTCCCTGACCACGCTGGAGGAGCACGGCAACGAGGTCGGCGGCCACGCGGCCGCGCACGACAGCCACGAGGGCGAGGAGTCCGGCGGCAAGGACCCGCACATCTGGCTCGACCCGGTGCGCTACGCCCAGGTCGCCGAGGGCGTCGGCAACGCCTTCGCCAAGGCCGACCCGAAGCACGCGGCCGACTATCAGAAGAACACCGCGAAGCTGGTCGGGAAGCTGGACGCCCTGAACTTCGAGTTCAAGCAGAGCCTCGCGCACACCAAGTCGAAGGTCTTCATCACCACGCACGCCGCCTTCGGCTACCTCGCCGAGCGCTACGGCCTCACCGAGGAGGCCATCAGCGGCCTCGACCCGGAGTCGGAGCCCAGCGCCGCGCGCGTGAAGGACCTGGAGAACATGGCCAAGGCCGACGGGGTCACCACCGTCTTCTACGAGACGCTGGTCAGCGACAAGACCGCCAAGACCGTCGCACACGACGCCGGTCTGCGGACGGACGTCCTCGACCCGATCGAGGGCATCACCGACCGGTCCCGCGGCAAGGACTACTTCTCCGTCCAGGAAGCCAACCTCAAGGCGCTCCAGCAGGCTCTGGGCGCCAAGTGACGGGAGACGACGAGATGACCACCGAGCCCGTCATAGCCCTGCGCGGGGTGACCGCCGAACTCGGCGCCCGGCCCGTGCTGCGCGGCATCGACCTCACCGTCGGCCGCGGCGAGGTCGTCGCGCTGCTCGGCGCGAACGGCTCCGGCAAGTCGACGGCCGTGCGCGCCGTCATCGGCCAGGTGCCGGTCAGCGGCGGCACGATCGAGCTGTTCGGCACCCCCCGCCGGTCCTTCCGGGACTGGGCGCGGGTGGGCTACGTACCGCAGCGCACCACCGCCGCCGCCGGGGTCCCCACCACGGTGACCGAGATCGTCTCCTCCGGGCGGCTCTCCCGCACCCGCTTCGGCCGCTTCCGCAGGGCGGACCGGGAGGCCGTGCACCGGGCTCTGGAGCTGGTCGGCATGGCGGACCGCGCCAAGGACTCGGTGACCGCGCTGTCCGGCGGCCAGCACCAGCGGGTGCTGATCGCCCGCGCCCTGGTCGCCGAGCCCGAGCTGCTGATCATGGACGAGCCGATGGCGGGCGTCGACCTGGCCAGCCAGGAGGTGCTCGCCCGCACCCTCCGCGAGCAGGTCGCGGCCGGTACGACCGTCCTGCTGGTCCTGCACGAACTGGGCCCGCTGGAGCCCCTGATCGACCGGGCGGTCGTCCTGCGCGACGGCTGCGTCGTCCACGACGGCCCGCCCCCGCAGGCCCTCGGCCAGCACGCCCTGCCGGGCCACGACCACGTACACCCGCACGCACCCGCGGGCGCCGAACCGATCCGCACGGGACTGCTGAGCTGATGGACATCCTGAACTACGACTTCATGCAGCGGGCGCTGGTCGCGGCCGTCCTGGTCGGCATCACGGCACCCGCGATCGGCATCTACCTCGTCCAGCGCCGCCAGCCGCTGATGGGCGACGGCATCGGGCACGTCGCGATGACCGGCGTCGGCCTCGGCTTCCTGCTGAACGCCTCGCCGGTGTGGATGGCCACGGCCGTCGCCGCGCTCGGCTCGGTCCTGATGGAACTGATCCGCTGGTACGGCAGGACGCGCGGCGACATCGCCCTCGCGATGCTCTTCTACGGCGGCATGGCCGGGGGTGTGCTGTTCGTCAACATCACGCCGGGCGGCTCCAACGCCAACCTGATGTCGTACCTGTTCGGCTCGCTGTCGACGGTCTCCCCCTCGGACGTGACCGCGATCGTGATCCTCGCGGCGTTCGTGATGCTCGTGACCCTCGGGCTGCGCCGGCAACTGTTCGCGGTCAGCCAGGACGAGGAGTTCGCGCGGGTCACCGGGCTGCCCGTGCGCGCCCTGAACCTGCTCACCGCCGTCACGGCGGCCGTCACGGTCACCGTGGCCATGCGGGTCGTCGGCCTGATCCTGGTGTCCGCGCTCATGGTCGTACCGGTCGCCGCCGCGCAGCAGCTCACCCGCAGCTTCGCCGCGACCTTCGCGATCGCCGTCGCCCTCGGCGTCACCGTGTCGATCGGCGGCACGGTCACGTCGTACTACCAGAACGTGCCGCCCGGCGCGACGATCGTCCTGCTGACCATCGGGGTGTTCGTCGCCCTCACCGCCCTGGCCGCTCCCCTGGCCCGTCGCAGGGCCCGCGCGGCCGCCGCGGCACTGCCCGCCGGGGACCCGGCGGAGTGCGCGATTCCGGCCACCCGGGCGGCCGGGGACGGGGTCGGCGTCTGACCGCCGAAGGCCCGGACTGGCACAATGGCCCGGGCAGACGCGAGACGCGCCATCGAAGGAGGCAACCGGTGACGACCGCTGGACCGCCCGTGCGGGGCCGCGCCACCCGGCAGCGTGCGGCCGTGGCTGCGGCCCTGGACGAGGTCGACGAGTTCCGCAGCGCTCAGGAACTGCACGACATGCTCAAGCACAAGGGCGACTCGGTCGGCCTGACCACGGTCTACCGCACCCTCCAGTCCCTCGCCGACGCCGGCGAGGTCGACGTGCTGCGCACCTCCGACGGCGAGTCCGTCTACCGCCGCTGCTCCTCCGGCGAGCACCACCACCACCTGGTCTGCCGCAGCTGCGGCAAGGCGGTCGAGGTCGAGGGCCCCGCCGTCGAGAAGTGGGCCGAGGCCATCGCCGCCGAACACGGCTACGTCAACGTGGCCCACACGGTGGAGATCTTCGGCACCTGCGCCGACTGCGCGGAGTGCGTGGTGCAGCACGACCGACGTGCCTAGGGCCTGTCCGGCGGATCCTGTCTCAGACGCGGGGCCCTAGACCCGGCTGAGGTGGCGGTCCAGGATCGCGCGCAACCGGTCGACGTCCGCCGGGTCGGTCAGGCAGCTCTTGGGGAGCATGGTGAACCCCGTGGCGTTCTTGTCGTCGCTGAGAAGCACGAACACGCGGGCCGTCTCCCGGTACCGGGGCTGCGCGGCCCAGTTGACGGAGGCCGTGCTGTTGTCGGTGGCCACCGTGACACCGCCCTCCGTCACCGTCACCCGGAACTCGCCCTGCCGCTCCGCGAGCCGCTGGACCGTGCGGGCCTGCAACCACGGAGTCAGCGCCGACACAACCGTGGCCACAACCGCCGCCACCAGCATGCCGGGCGAGAAGCCCCATGTCCATGACCATGAGGCGGGATCGTACATAAGCCGATCATGCAGCGCTCGCGCTTATACCGAGGCGGCCCGCGTGAACCGCGACGGCTACGAGGTGGACTCGCCCTTCATCGCGGCCTCCATGGCGAGGAGTTCCTCGTTGGGGACGGCCCCGCCGAAGCGGCGGTCGCGGGAGGCGAATTCGACGCAGGCACGCCACAGGTCGCGGCGGTCGAAGTCGGGCCACAGGACGTCCTGGAAGACCATCTCGGCGTAGGCGCTCTGCCAGATCAGGTAGTTGGAGGTGCGCTGCTCGCCGCTGGGGCGCAGGAACAGGTCCACGTCCGGCATGTCGGGGTAGTACAGGTACTTCGCGAGAGTCTTCTCGGTGACCTTCGACGGGTCGAGCCGGCCGGCCTTCACGTCCTCGGCGAGGGCCTTCGCGGCGTCGGCGATCTCCGCGCGGCCGCCGTAGTTCATGCAGAAGTAGAGGGTGAGCAGGTCGTTGTCCTTCGTCTGCTCCTGGGCGACCTGCAGCTCCTTGGCGACCGACTTCCACAGCTTGGGCATACGGCCCACCCAGCGCACCCGGATGCCGAGCTCGTCGAGCTGGTCGCGGGTCTTGCGGATGAAGTCGCGGTTGAAGTTCATCAGGAAGCGGACCTCGTCGGGCGAGCGCTTCCAGTTCTCGGTGGAGAAGGCGTACAGGGAGATGTTCTTGACGCCGATCTCGATGGAGCCCTGCAGCACGTCGAGGACGCGCTCGGCGCCGACCTTGTGGCCCTCGGTGCGGGGCAGGCCGCGCTCCTTGGCCCAGCGGCCGTTGCCGTCCATGACGATCGCCACGTGGTTCGGGACCAGCTCGCCGGGGAGCTTAGGTGCGCGGGCGCCGGACGGGTGCGGTTCCGGCGTCCGGTACTCGCGGCGCTGGCGCCCCAGGATCCCGCGTACGACCATGTGCTTCTCGTCTCCTCTGTGGTGCTTACGACTTTTCCACGTACCTGAGCGAGCGCAGCCCGCGCTCCAGATGCCAGTGCAGGTAGGCGGACACCAGTCCGCTGCCCTCCCGGACGTAGCGCGCCTCGCACGCGTCCGCCGTCTCCCAGTCTCCCGTAAGCAGCGCGCCGAGCAGTACCAGGGTCCCCGGGGAGGGTACGACGCTGCCGGGCGCCCGGCAGTCGGCGCAGACGCTGCCGCCGGAGGCGACCGAGAAGAACCGGTTGGGTCCGGGCATGCCGCACTTCGCGCAGTCGCCGAAGCTGGGCGCGTAGCCGTTGACGGCGAGGGAGCGCAGCAGGAAGGCGTCGAGGACGAGGTGCGGGGCGTGCTCGCCGCGGGCGAGGGTGCGCAGGGCGCCGACGAGCAGCAGGTACTGCTGGACCGCCGGCTCGCCCTCGTGGTCGGTGAACCGCTCGGCGGTCTCCAGCATGGCGGTGCCGGCGGTGTAGCGGGCGTAGTCGGTCACGATCCCGCCGCCGTACGGGGCGATCGTCTCGCTCTGCGTGCACAGCGGCAGCCCACGCCCGACCAGCTCGCTGCCCCGCGCGAAGAATTGCACGTCGACGTGGGAGAACGGCTCCAGCCGGGCCCCGAACTTCGACTTGGTCCGCCGCACGCCCCGGGCCACGGCACGCACCCGGCCGTGACCGCGTGTGAGCAAGGTGATGATCCGGTCCGCCTCACCCAGCTTCTGGGTGCGCAGCACGATGCCGTCGTCGCGGAACAGGCTCATGGCCCCATTGTCGCGTACGGCGTCAGCGCGTGCGGTCGGGGTGACGAATGGCGTCCCAGGGGACCTGGTTCCAGGGGCTGGAACGATTCGCCGGGTCGAGCAGGAAGCGCAGGTGGGCGTCGGCGGCGGCCTGCAGCGCGGGGAGATCCGCGTCAGCGGTGCCCCGCGGCCCGTCCTGCCACACCTTCCGCCCCAGCAGGCAGTGATCGGCGTACTCCTGCCAGGAGGCGTAAGCCCCCGCGACCGCCGGCACGATGTTCTTCAGCGCGGTCCAGGCCTCGGCCTCGGTGATGATCCCGCAGCCGAAGGCCAGGCGGGAGATGTCGACGTACAGGGCCGCGTCCCAGGCGAGTGGCGAGACGCCGAGGAGCCGCTGCGCCCGGGCCCGGTAGCCGACGCGGGCCAGCCCGTCGAGGCGGCCGACCAGTTCGTCCCGTGAGGTGATGGCCCATTGGTCGGCCAGCCGGCTGCGGGCGCCGGCCTCGTCGATGCGCGTGAACGGATACAGGGTGGTCCGCGAGGCGTTCCGGTCCCGGCTCACCGGGGCGCTCAGCGACACCATCCAGAACTGGTGCGTGGTGAGGCGACCGGGATACCGGCTGACGGTCCTCGGTTTTCTCCAGTCTCTCCAGACTCTCTGGTCTCTCCAGGCTCTCCAGTTCCAGGGACCCATGGGCCCGCAGCCTACGTCAAGGCACCTCGCCCCGACTGCGGGCGTTGGCGTACGCGGTCGCCGCGCTGAGCCGCTCGGCGGGCGTGGCATGCCGGATCGCCCCGGGCTCACAGTCCCACTCCTTCCCGCCCCCATGCGGTCTGAGTTGCACGTACGGCCCCTCGTGCCCCATGACGATGCCCAGCCTCCCGTCGCGGGTGTCGACGACATACGTACCGAGCGGCAGCTCTCGGGCGCTCACCGCAGGACCGCCGCGAGCCGGGCGGCCGCCTGGACGGCTCGCGCGGACACCGACCGCAATTCCTTCACCGTTTCCTCCGCCTCTTCGACGCAGCGCGCCGAGGTCGTGCCGTCAGATGGCTCCCCTCCCCTTTCGGGTTTCACGCTTTGTGTCCCCGGGATGACGTTGCGCATCTAGAATCGGCGCGCGTCTGCGTCCTCCATGTGTGGGGCAGCGCGAGGGGGGCCGTGGCCGACGGTTCGCGTCAGGCGGCGTGGGAATGCTTCGTTCTCCGGCGCGGCGGGGCGACTGCCTCGAGGGCGGCTGCGGCCAGAGGTGCGAGGTCACGGTGCGTACTGGTAGCTGACGCTTCTGGTGCCGCCCGGGCTGTGGACGATGACGCTGACGCTGCCGGGGGCGCCTCCTGGCGCGACGGCCACGACTTTGGTGTCGGAGACGGTGACGAACGAAGCCAGGATGCCCCCGACCCTGATGCTGTCGGTGTAGGTCAGGTTGCTGCCGGTGATGGTGAAGCTGTTTCCGCCGGCGGCCGGCCCCTGGTCGGGGCTGAGACCGGTGACGAGAGGCTGCCCGACGTAGGTGTAGTACGGATTGCCGACGGTGGGAAGGCTCGTGCCGCCCGGCGTGGTGGCGGTGACGCTGACAGTTCCGGAGCCGGAAGGAGCAATGGCGGTGATCTGGTCGTCCGAGACGACAATGATGCCGAGGGCCGATCGGGAGCCGAAGCGTACGGCGCTGGTGAAGGACAGGTTGCTCCCGGTGATGGTGACGGTGTTGCCGCCCAGAGTGGGCCCCAGAGCGGGGTCGACGCTGACGACGGTCGGCGGGGGGACGTAGGAGTACGGCAACGGATTGCTGGTGCCTCCCGCCGTGATGACCGTGACGTTGACGGGCGACGCCGCGGGGGCCTGGGCGGTGATCTGTGTGCCGGTGTTGCCGGTGATGGTGGCACTGTGGCTGCCGACCATGACGGCGGTGGCAGCGGAGAGGTTGGTGCCGGTGACGGTGACGGTGTTCCCTCCGGCCGTGGGGCCCTGGTTCGCAGTGACCGAGCTGATGACCGGGCTGGTGAGGTAGGTGAAGGTCACGCCGTTGCTGGTCCCGCCGGGGGTGGTGACGGTGACGGCGGGCGAATCCGACCCCGGGGGGGCCGTGCAACTGATCTTGGTGTCGCTGATCGTGGCGAACTGCGCCTGGTTCGTTCCGAAGCGCACCGATGTCGTGCCGGTGAAGTTGCTGCCGGTGAGTGTGACGGCCGTACCGCCGGAGGCCGGTCCCTGGTTGGGGCTGACGCTGGTGAGGGTGGGCGCCATGACGTGCTCCTTTCCACGTGACAGTGCGGGCGCGCCGTGCCCCGGCCAGGAGCGGGGCCGGGGCACGGCGGTCCGCGCACTCCCGAGTGCGTGCCCAGGGGCGGCCCCTTTCGAGGGGGGACGAGGGGCGGCCCCTGGGCGGTGGAGGGTCAGGCGGCGGTGAACACGTCGCCGGCGACGATCGCGCTGGTACCGCCCGGGGTCACGACCCGGATGTCATAGGTCGCGGCCGGGGTGAGCCCGGCGGGGACGACGGCGATCAGCTGGGTTTCGCTGACGGAGGTGATGCTCGTCGCCGAGATCGAGGCGCCACCGCCGGTCGGCGTGAAGGTCACGTTGCTGACGCTGTCGAAGCAGGTGCCCGTGACGGTGACGTTCGTGTCGGCCGCGCCCGTGGTCGGACTGATTCCGGTGACGGCGGGCGCGTCGTAGTAGACGAACTGGTCGTTGGCGCTCGTGGTGCTGGTTCCGCCCGGGGTGGTGACCGTGATGTCGACGGTGTCCAGGCATCCGGTGAAGGCCCCGTGCGCGGGAGCCGTGACGGTGAGCTGGCCGTCGTTGACCACGGTCACGCTGGTGCCGGCCCCGATGGCGCCGAACGTCACCGCAGAGGCGTTGAGTAAACCGCTGCCGTTGACGGTGATGGTGCCGGGGCTGGCCGCACCGAGGGCGGGGCTCACGGACGAGACGACCGGGGTGGCGGCGTAGAAGAACGGCAGGGCATTGGTGGTCCCCGTCCCGACCGTCACGTTGACGTTGTACTGCCCGGCGCACAGCGACGGGATGGTGCAGGTGATCTGCGTGGCGCTGACGACGGTGGCGGTGGCCGACTTGGTCCCGAAGTTCACCTTGGTGGCGCTCGAGAGGCTGGTCCCGTTGATCGTCAGCGTCTGCCCGACCGAGCCGGGACTGCCCGTGCTGAACGAGGTGATGGTTGCCATGATGCGTCCTTTCTCGCGGTTGACCGTGTGATCGGCCGTGGTTGCGTGGGCTGACGGGCCTTGTGGGCGGGGGAGTTGGGGAGGATGTGCGCGCAAGGGCCGGCTGAACGATGGGGGCGTCCGGCACCGACGCATGGTCGTGCGGGCCGTGTCGCTGCTCAGGTCCTTGCGCCACCGGCTTGGCGACGGCGCCTTCGGTCAGGCCGCCGGCGCGCTGTGAGCCGTGCAGCAGGGGCGGGTCATGCCGAGCCGCTTGCGCGTGGCAGGGAGCGGAAGAGCCCCGGCGAACTCGCGGATCCGGAAGCCTTGGGCATACATGGAACGGTTGACGTCCTGGGTCGGTCCGGCACCAGGACCAAAGCGCGTGACGTCCTGAGCCTCACCGGAACGGCGGCGCGTCCCAGGCCGGTTCGACGGTGAGGGTGTGACAGGGAAGGACAGAAGGACAGAGGGAGTCGAGCGTCCGGGCGGGGCCCATGTCGGCATCGGCTTCAGCCGCAGTTGAACACGACCATGGCACCACTTCCCATTCAATCCCGAACTCAGAGGCGGATGAATCGGTCGGCCTCACACCATTCAGTAATCCATTCAAGTGACCATCATCGCAAGAGATTTCCAACCGATTCGCGCATTCGGCGGAGCGCACACCCATCCGTCACTGCATGGCGTACCCACCTTTGCGGAGGGCGCGGCAAAACCGCACTCCGGCGCGATTCGGTATGAAAATATCACCGCGTTTCGCGGTGTTCGGACCGATCCCAAAAACAGGGACGCGCACAGCAGAAAGCGGTCCGTGCCGCCCGCCGGAGAGGCATGGCGGCACGGACCGCTGAAAGGCTCGGGATCAGGGACCCGCTGCGTGGCGCCGGCGGGGATCGTGCTGGTCACCGTCAGCGGCTGCGCGTACGGGCCGGTCGGACCAGTGTCGCCCGTGGCACCCGTCGGACCCGTGGCACCCTGCGGGCCCTGCACGCCCTGCGGGCCGGTCGCACCGACCGGGCCCGTCGGGCCCGTCGGGCCCGTCGGGCGGGTGTCCCCGCCCACGCAAGCGCCCGTGTCCCAGCACAGGATGCTGACGCTCGTCCCGTACCGGAGCGAGCCCAGGACCGCCGCGCCGATCGAGGGCTGCTGACGGATGTTCACGCCGGTCCTCGAGATGACCGTCCCCGTGACCGCCGCCCGAAGACTCCCGAGGCTGCCCTTCGCCCCGGCCTCCTGGACGATCCGCGCCACCTGCGCGGCGGTGGCCTGAGCATGCGCCCGGCCCGCGAGAGTCTGTTCCCTTGACTGCCCCATGCACCAAAACCCACCGCCTTTCCAGTTGAACCGTCGGGGAGGCTCGAAAATAATCTGCTAGTACGCACGGGCCAGCACCAACTCCCGCCATTTCACCGTGTCATTGATCCGGCCCCTTGGCGGCTGTGCCATTCCTGACACGCACACGGTCGAACTCGTGCTTGGCGGACCAGCTCAGGGAGTCGATGGCTCGCCGACACGACGCCTGACTTGGCGGCCGCATCCCGGCCCCGACACCGCTGTCGCTGTCACCATCCTGTGGAGGAGGACCAGCCGACCCGCGACCTCGTGCGCCAGAACCCGCCCCGGAGCTCCCCATGACCCTTCCCGTCCCCCTGACCGGTGTCGTCCCGCCCGTCTGCACGCCGCTGACCCCGGACCGCGAGGTGGACGTGCCCTCCCTGCTCAGGCTGGTCGACCATCTGGTGGAGGGCGGGGTGCACGGGCTGTTCGTGCTCGGGTCGACGTCGGAGGCCGCGTTCCTCACGGACCGGCAGCGCAGGCAGGTGGTCGAGGCCGTCGTGGGCCATGTCGGGGCGCAACTGCCCGTGCTCGCCGGGGCCATCGACATGACCACCCCGCGCGTCCTGGACCACGTCACGGCGGTCACCGCCGCGGGCGCCGGGGCCGTCGTCGTCACCGCCCCCTTCTACGCCCGCACCCACCCGTCCGAGATCGTCCACCACTACCGCCGGATCGCCGCCGCGAGCCCGGTCCCGGTCATCGCCTACGACATCCCGTCCGCCGTGCACACCAAGCTCCCCGCCGACGTGGTGCTGGGCCTGGCCGCCGACCGTGTACTGGCCGGCCTGAAGGACTCCAGCGGGGACCTGGCGGCCTTCCGCGCCATCGTCACCGGCGCCCGCGCCCACCCCGGCTTCAGCGTCCTGACCGGCTCCGAGCTGATCGTCGACTCGGCGCTGGCCCTGGGCGCCGACGGCGCCGTACCGGGCCTCGCCAACGTGGATCCGCACGGCTACGTCCGCCTCTACCGCCAGTGCCGGGCCGCCGACTGGGAGGGAGCCCGCGCCGAACAGGAACGCCTGTGCGCCCTCTTCGGCCTGGTCCACGCCGGCGACCCCACCCGCATGGGCCGCAGCTCCTCCGCCCTGGGCGCCTTCAAGGCGGCCCTGCATCTGCGCGGCGTCATCGCCTGCCCCATCACCGCCGAACCCCAGGTCCCCCTGTCCGGCGAAGAAGTCGAAAAGGTCGCCAAGTTCCTGGCGGCGGCGGGGTTGCTCTAGCGGCGATCGGCCCTTACGCCGGTGACACGCAGCCGCCGGAACTCGATGGTCTCGTACGGGCCCTTCGTGCCCGTTTCGTACAGGATGCCGAGTGTGGTGGGGTCGAGTTGGGTCAGGTCGGAGTAGGCGGCCGGGTGGTCGGAGAGGGTGTGGAGTCGGGTGAAGGTGTGGCCGGTGTCCGTGCTGGACCAGAGGGCCATGGATCGGCGGGCGGTGGGAAGGGAGGGGGCCGAGAGCAGGAGCGGGGCTCGGGGGCCGTGGAGTTGGAGGACGGCGGCCTGGACCACGGGGACGTCGTTCAGTGTGGGGTTGACCGTCTAGGGGTGGGTGAGGGTCCGGCCGCCGTCGCGGGAGTAGGTGTCCAGGCGGTGGCCGGGGGCGGTGCCGTTCTGGTCGCGGGCGGCGAAGTAGAGGCGGCCGTCGGGGAGTTGGGTGGCGCTGGTCTCGTTGGCGTGCGTCACGCCGTCGTCGGTGGCGGCCACGAAGCCGAGGTGCCAGGTACGGCCGCCGTCGTCGCTGTAGAGGGCGTGGCCGCCGTAGTAGCGGGGCTCCCGGCCGGTGTCGGGTGAGCCCGCGGGCGGGGCGGCGGAGTGGTTGGCGGGGACGACGAGGCGTCCGGCGTGCGGGCCCCGGGTCAGGGCCACCGCGTGGCCGGGGCCGGTCGCGTACCAGCGCCAGCCGGCGGGTTTCACCTGGTCCGTGATGTCCCGTGGGGGTGAGAAGTGGCGGCCGTCGTCCGTGCTGCGCTGTACGAACACCCGGCGGCGCTGCTCGGGACCGACCTCGCCGCGCATGATCTGCGCCTCCGTCACCGCCCCGCTGTTGAAGCAGGTGAGGAGGACGATCGCACCGGTGCGCGGGTCGATGACGGGGGCCGGGTTGCCCCGGGTGTCGCCCTGCCCGGCGGCGACGACCGTGAGCGGGCCCCAGGTGCAGCCGCCGTCGGTGGAGCGGCGCAGGACGACGTCGATGTCCCCGGTGTCACCCGCGCTGTGGTGCCGGCCCTCGGCGAAGGCGAGGACCGTGCCGCGCCCGGTGACGATGGTCGCCGGGATGCGGTAGGTGTCGTAGCCGCCCTCCCCCGACACGTAGGGCACGGAGGAGACGCAGCGGGTCGCGGCGTGGGCCGGCGGGCCGGCGGCGAGGGGACTGAGCAGCACGGTGGCGGCGAGAAGCGCGCGGCGCAACGAGGTCACGCCCGACATGCTCCCCCATGTCCTGCGGGCCGACTCATCTGCCGCCCGGCACCACCAGCCCCGACTCGTACCCCACGATGACCAGTTGGGCCCGGTCCCGGGCGCCCAGCTTGCCCATGATGCGGCTGACGTGGGTCTTCGCGGTGAGCGGGCTGAGCCCCAACGCCTCGGCGATCTCGGTGTTGTTCAGGCCCCGGGCGACCAGCGTGAGCACCTCCCGCTCGCGGTCGGACAGACATTCGGGGCCGCCGGTGACCGGTGCGGAGGGGCTGCGCAGGAATCGCTCGATCAGCCGTGCCGTCGGCCCCGGGGAGAGCAGCGCCTCGCCCGCGGCGACCGTGCGGATCGCGTCGAGCAGGTCGGCCGGACGGGTGTCCTTCACCAGGAACCCGGAGGCGCCGGCGCGCAGCGCCTCGACGATGTTCTCGTCGGTGTCGTAGGTGGTGAGGACCAGCACCTTCACCCCGGCGAGGTCCTCGTCGGCGGCGATCAGCCGGGTGGCCTCGATGCCGTCGAGGTCGGGCATGCGGATGTCCATCAGCACCAGGTCGGCGCGCCGCGCGCGGACGAGGTCGACGGCCTCGCGGCCGGTGCCGGCCTGTCCGACCACCTCCATGTCCGGCGCGGACTCCACGAGCATGGCGAACGCGGCTCTGACGAGGGTCTGGTCGTCGGCGAGCAGGACCCGGACCGGGCTCATCGTGTTCCTCCCGTGGCTCCGTCGATCGGCAGTACGGCCGTCACCTCGAAGCCGGCCCCGTTCTCGCGCGGTCCTGCCTCGACCGTGCCGCCGACGCTGCGGGCCCGCTCCCGCATGCCGACCAGCCCGAAGCCGGGCGTGCCGGGCCCGCCGCCGCCCGTGCCGTCGTCGCGGACCAGCACCCGCAGGGCGCCCGGCTCCGCGGACACCCGCACGTCCACGGTCAGGTCCTCGCGTCCGCCGTGCCGCACGGCGTTGGTGAGCGCCTCCTGGACGATCCGGTAGGCCGCCGCGCCCACGGCGGGCGGCACCTCGCCCGCCGTGACCGTGAGCCTCACCTCGGCGCCCACGACCGACCGCGTGAGGCCGGCCAGGCCGTGCAGTCCGGGCAGCGGGCCGCGCGCGTCGGGTGCGTCGGGCTCGCGCAGCACCTCCAGGGTGGTACGGAGTTCGCCGCGGGCGGTGCGGCAGGTGTCGGCGATGTCGTCGAGGGCCTGGGCGACGGCGGCGCGGTCGAGGCGGTCGGGGTCGGCGTTCAGGACGTGGGCGGCGACCGAGGTGCGCACGCCGATGAGGGTGATGCTGTGGGCGAGCAGGTCGTGCAGGTCGCGGGCGATGCGCAGGCGTTCCTCGGCGACCCGGCGGCGGGCCTCCTCCTCGCGGGTGCGCTCGGCGCGTTCGGCGCGTTCCAGGGCGGCGGCCACGTTCTCCCGGTGGGCGCGCAGATAGCTGCCGATGACGAGGGTGGCCAGCACCCAGCCGGTGATGCGCCCGATCTCCTCGACCCCGGTCATCCCGTCGTGCAGCTTGAAGACGACCATCAGCCCGACGACTCCGCCGCCGACGGCGAGCGTGCGGCGGAAGCTGCCCGCGACGGCCACCGTGTACAGGGCGACCACGGAGGCGGGGGTGGGTGCGCTGTGGTTGTAGTCCAGTTCGTGGTACGTCAGGACCTGCAGCACGGTGATCCACAGCACGGTCATCGGGGCGCGGCGGCGCCAGACCAGCGCGAGGTGGGCGCCGAGCAGCAGGGTCCAGCCGAGCGCGTCGGGGTGCCGGCCGCTGCCGACGGTGACCGCCAGGACCGAGGCGAGGACGGCGAGAGCGACGGCGAGCCAGGCGTCCTGGCGCCGGAGGTCGACGGGGTCCCGCCCGAGGACGGCGCGGAGCCGCCCGGCGGGGGCGGCCTGGGTGATGGTTGCCTGCACGGGGTTCATCTTCCGGTAGGCGGGCGCCCCCGCCGAGGGTGGGGGCGCCCGTTGGTTCAGCACACAGGCTTGCGGGGGTGGTTCAGCCCACGGGCTGCGGTGTGCGCTCGGTGCTCGCCGCGTCCGGTGTCCTGGACAGCGGCCCCGGCCACCACACCCTCCGGCCCAGCGCCACACTCGCGCTGGTCACCAGGTAGGTGCGGACGAGGAAGGTGTCCAGCAGGACCCCGACCGCGATGACGAAGCCCAGCTCGACCAGCTGCACCAGGCCCATGTTGGTGAGCACCGCGAAGGTGGCGGCGAGGACGAGCCCCGCGGAGGCGATGACCCCGCCGGTGGTGCGCAGCGCGGTCAGCGCGGCCGCCGACGGTTCCGCGCCCTTCAACGACTCCTCCCGCATCCGGTGCATCAGGAAGATGCCGTAGTCGACGCCGAGGGCGACCAGGAACACGAAGGACAGCAGGCCGAGGCCGGGATCGGTGCCGTGGAAGCCGAACAGCGGCCCGAAGACCAGCCCGCCGAGGCCGAGGGCGGCCCCCCACACGGCGACCACGGCGACCACCAGGAGCAGCGGAGCGACCAGGGAGCGCAGCAGGGCGATCAGGATCAGCAGCACGGACAGCAGGACGATCGGCACGACGACCAGCCGGTCGCGGGCGTTGGTGTCCGCGAGGTCGAGCTGCTGGGCGCTGGGCCCGCCGACGTGGGAACCGTCGAGCCGGTCCCGGAGCGCCTCGATGGTGGCGGTCTCGGCGGCGGACTGGGGCGGGGCGGACGCGGTCACCGTGATCTCGGTCCAGCCGCCGCCGGTACGGCCCTCCCGGGCGTCCGCCACTCCCTTCGTGCCCCGGATCGCGGCCAGGGCGGCGTCGGCGCGGCCGGCCGGGGCGAGGATCTCGATGGGCTGCGCGGACCGCTCCGGGTAGGCCTCGGCCAGGGTCCGCATGGCGGTCACGGACTCGGGCCGGTCGACGAAGGCGTCCAGCTGCTTGGCCGGCCCGGGCAGGTTCAGCGCGCCCAGCGCCAGCGCGCCGAGCAGGGCGGCGCCGGAGGCGAGGACGGTCCCCGGACGGCGCCCGGCGGAGGAGCCCATCGCGGCGAACAGCGACCGGCCGGCCTTGGGCGTGCTGCCGTAGGCGGGGACGAGCGGCCAGAACAGGCGGCGGCCCAGCAGGACCAGGACGGCGGGCAGCAGGGTCAGCATCGCGACCAGCGCGCACAGCACGCCGACGGTGCCGAGCGGGCCCATGCCCCGGCTGGAGTTGAGGTCGGCGGCGAGCAGGCAGAGCAGGCCGGCGGCCACCGTGCCGGAGGAGGCGAGGACGGCTGGCCCGCAGCCGCGCAGCGCCGCCCGCATCGCGTCGTACGGCCGCTCGTGGCGTCGTAGCTCCTCGCGGTAACGGGAGACGAGGAGCAGGGCGTAGTCGGTGCCGGCGCCGAAGACGAGGATCGTCATGATGCCGGTGCTCGCGCCGGAGACGGCGGTGCCGAAGGCCTGGTTGAGGGCGTACGCGGCGGCTTGGGCGAGGAAGTCGGCGACACCGGCGACGACGAGCGGGACGAGCCACAGCAGCGGGCTGCGGTAGATGAGGATCAGCAGGATCGCGACGACGGCGACGGTGGTGTAGAGCAGCGGGCCGCCGAGGGACTGGTAGACGCCCGCGGCGTCGGTGGCGAGGGCGGCCGGACCGCCGACGTCGACCGTGAGTCCGCCCGTGTCATGGGCTGTGCCGCGGACGTCGTCGACGAAGGCGTCGCGCTTCTTCTCGTCGATGCCGGGCTCGTTGCTGGTGACCGGGTACATGAGGGTGGTGCCGTCGGCGGACGGGATGCCCTGCGGGGTCCGGCCGGTGAGGGTGTGCCGGTGGGCGATGGCGGCGACCTGCGCGCCGGCGGTGGCCCGGTCGGCGGCGGTCAGGCCGCTCGCGCGGTGGTAGACGAGGACCAGTTCGGTGGTCTGCCCGCCCGGGAGGCGCTCCTGGAGCCGGGCCACCTGCGTGGAGTCGGCGGAGGCGGGCAGGTAGTCGGTCGGTCGGTCGTGCTGGACGTCGGCCAGCTTGGCGGCGAACGGCCCGGCCACGGCGAGCAGGGCCACCCACAGGCCCAGCACCAGCCACGGCAGGCCCCGTCGCCCGCCTCTCACACGTGTTGTCGCGGCCCCCATGAAACCGGGCCCTCCCTCCGGAGCGGATGTCTGGATACGGCTTCCAGACTTCCGCCGGAACGGGGCGGGTTCGTCGGGCGTGGGGGCGAGTTCGGCGGTACTGCGCGGGGTGACCGGGCGGGCGGACTACTCCCCGGGGAGTAGCCGGGGGCGTGCTCCGCCCGCCCGGTCGTTCTTGGCGGAGAGTCAGGACGGGGTCCGGGCGGCGGCCAGCAGTCGGTTCACGTCGTCGGTGCAGATCGTCAGCGCCGCGCCGATCGTCGTGAGGGCGTCGCGTTCGGCCGGGGTGTAGGGGCCGTCGGCCAGGGCGATGCGGGCGGCCTGGAGGAAGAGGGACTCGCGGCCCGCGCAGGCCAGGTGCGGGGCGAGCGGGTCGAGGGCCTCGTGCAGCTCTATGGCCAGGCTCGCGCCGCTCGGCCCGCCGAGGACCCGGCCGGTGTCGGCGGCGAGGGCCTCGACCAGCGCGGCGAGCTGGTCCTCGGTGCAGTCGTCGAAGCCGGCGGCGCGGACCGTGGCGGCGGCCGTCTCCAGGGCCGTACGGGAACCGGTGCCGCCGGCGGCGAGCACGGCGAGGGCGACGGTGTGCACGGCGTCGCGGAGCATCGCGGAGAAGCGGCGCGTGGTGGGATGGTCGAGGACGTCGGTGCCGAAGTGCCGGCGGCAGGCGGCGCACTCCACGACCGGCCCGGTGACCCCGCGCGGCAGCACGGGCACCCCGAGGAGGGTGAACCGGCGACGCCCGGTCAGCCGCTGGTAGTTGCGGTCGCCTCCGCAGCCGGGGCAGAAGAACTCGCCGTCTCCCACGGGTGTCCACGCGGTGCGGGTGCCCAGGATGCGCGCAGCCCTCGCGGCACGGTCGTCTCGTCCCCGTACTGGCAGCACGTCGCACCTCCGTAACCGCGCGGCAACATCGCAGCGCTGGCGTGATGTTAGCCACATCACGGAGGCTGAGTCAGTACCCCGTACGAGACCTCTCTGTGACCTGCGGGGCGCGCTGGCCGATAAGCAGTGCTTTTGGCTCCGCCTCCGGTGCGCCTCAGCCGGGGACGAGGGGGCGACCGTGCTCAACCCTTCGGGCCTCCGCGCGCTCGCCCCCTCGTCCCCGGCGCGCCCCTGCGGCTACGCGCGGCGCCCCGCCCGTCGTACACCACGGGCGGGGCGCCGAAAGACCCGGTCAGGAGGGTCAGCGGGCCGCGCGGTTCACCGCGGAGACGACCGCCTTCAGCGACGCACGCGTCGTGTTCGCGTCGATGCCGACGCCCCACAGGACCTTGCCGTCGATCGCGCACTCGATGTAGGAGGCGGCCTGCGCGGAGGCGCCCTCGCTCATCGTGTGCTCCTGGTAGTCCAGCAGGCGTACGTCGACGCCGATGGACTCCAGCGCGTCGAAGAAGGCCGAGATCGGACCGTTGCCGGTACCGGTCAGGACCGTGTCCTCGCCGTCGACCGTGGCCTCGACGGTCAGGGAGTCGACCCCGTCCGTGTCGGTGGTCGACTGGCCCGTCCTGACCTGGATGCGGCCCCACGGGTTCTCGGGGTTCGGCAGGTACTCGTCCTGGAAGACCGCCCAGATCTCCTTCGGCGTGATCTCGCCGCCCTCGGCGTCGGTCTTCGCCTGGATGAGCTTCGAGAACTCGATCTGCATGCGGCGCGGCAGGTCCAGCTTGTGGTCGTTCTTCAGGACGTAGGAGATACCGCCCTTGCCGGACTGCGAGTTGACGCGGATGACGGCCTCGTAGGAGCGGCCGACGTCCTTCGGGTCGATCGGCAGGTACGGCACGGCCCACTCGATGTCGTCCACGGTGACCCCGCGGGCCGCCGCGTCGGCCTCCATCGCGTCGAAGCCCTTCTTGATGGCGTCCTGGTGGGAGCCGGAGAAGGACGTGTAGACCAGGTCGCCCACGTACGGGTGGCGCGGGTGGACCTCCATCTGGTTGCAGTACTCCCACGTACGACGGATCTCGTCGATGTCGGAGAAGTCGATCTGCGGGTCGACGCCCTGGGAGAACAGGTTCATGCCCAGGGTGACCAGGTCGACGTTGCCGGTGCGCTCGCCCTGCCCGAACAGGCAGCCCTCGACGCGGTCGGCGCCGGCCATCAGGGCCAGCTCGGCCGCCGCCACGGCCGTACCGCGGTCGTTGTGCGGGTGGACGGACAGGCAGACGTGCTCGCGGCGGGACAGGTTGCGGTGCATCCACTCGAAGCGGTCCGCGTGCGTGGAGGGGGTCGAACGCTCCACGGTGGCGGGCAGGTTCAGGATGATCTCGCGGCCCGGGCCGGGCTGCCAGACGTCCATGACCGCCTCGCAGACCTCCAGCGCGAAGTCCAGCTCGGTGTCGGTGAAGATCTCCGGGCTGTACTGGTAGCCGAACTCGGTCTCCGGGCCCAGCAGCTTCTCGGCGTACTCCATCACCAGGCGGGTGCCGTCGACGGCGATCTGCTTGATGTCGTCCTTGGAGCCGCGGAAGACGACCCGGCGGAAGACCGGGGCGGTGGCGTTGTACAGGTGCACGGTGGCGCGACGGGCGCCCTTGAGGGACTCCACGGTCCGCTCGATCAGGTCCTCGCGGGCCTGGGTCAGGACGGAGATGGTCACGTCCTCGGGGATCGCGCCCTCTTCCTCGATGATCGAGCGTACGAAGTCGAAGTCGGTCTGGCCGGAGGCGGGGAAGCCGACCTCGATCTCCTTGTAGCCCATCTTGACCAGCTGGTCGAACATCCGGCGCTTGCGCTCGGGCGACATCGGGTCGATCAGGGCCTGGTTGCCGTCGCGCAGGTCGGTGGAGAGCCAGCGGGGGGCGGCGGTGACACGGTTCTGGGGCCAGGTCCGGTCCGGGATGTCCACCTGCTCGTAGCGGCCGTACTTGTGGATCGGCATGGGGCTGGGCTGCTGGCGGTTGACCATGACTGCGTGGGCTCCTAGGGAGGTCCGGATGGACGGCCGACGACGCAACGCCAGAGCTCCGCGGGGAGGGAGTCGGCCTTTGACTACAGGCCCTCGCCGCGGCAGCTAAGGAGAAGCAGCCCGAAACGCATGATGCTCCGCAGCGTAGCCGAGCCGCGCCGGTTGCGCGGGCTCGTATCAGTATGCGGGACCGCACGGACAAAACGGACAATAGGTGCGCCATATCACGTGAACTACGGAGCGCGAGCGCGCGACCACCGGATTGTCACCCTATTTCACCAATCATGGTCGCAGGTAGTGACACCGCGATGACGCAGTGCAAGGGTGCCGGGCATGACGACCAACGGGGGCTTTGAGCCCGTCTTCTGCACGATCGTCCCGCCGCACCTCCTCGACCGGCTCGCCCGCCACGAGGACGCCGCCGTCTCCGGCCCGGCCCGCCGCTCCCTGGAGCGCGACGCCTACGAGCGCACCAAGCGCCGCCTGACCACGGTGATCGGCGCGCCCTCCGTCGCCCCGCCCGCCGGCGCCGCGGCCGACCAGCCGCACCGCACGATCTACGACGCGGGCCACACCCAGGACCTGCCCGGCACCAAGGTCCGCGAGGAGGGCTCCGAGCCCGGCACGGACGGCTCGGTCAACCGCGCCTACGCGGGCCTCGGCGCCACCTTCGACCTGTACCGGAAGGCGTACGGCCGGCACTCCATCGACGACAACGGGCTGCCGCTCGACGCCACCGTGCACTTCGACAAGGACTACGACAACGCCTTCTGGAACGGCGAGCAGATGGTGTTCGGCGACGGCGACAACGAGATCTTCCTGGACTTCACCATCCCGGTCGACGTCATCGGCCACGAGCTGACCCACGGGGTCACCCAGTACACCGCCAACCTGGAGTACTTCGGCCAGTCCGGCGCGCTCAACGAGTCGCTCTCCGACGTCTTCGGCTCGCTGATCAAGCAGCACGCGCTCGGCCAGACCGCCGAGGAGGCCGACTGGCTGATCGGCGCGGGCCTGCTCGCGCCCCGCGTCACGGGCACCGCCCTGCGCTCGATGAAGGCCCCGGGCACGGCCTACGACGACGACGTCCTCGGTAAGGACCCGCAGCCGGCCTCCATGGACGACTACGTCGCCACCGGCCGCGACAACGGCGGTGTGCACATCAACTCCGGCATCCCGAACCACGCCTTCTACCTCGTCGCCACGGCGATCGGCGGCTACGCCTGGGAGCGGGCCGGCCAGATCTGGTACGACGTCCTGACCGGCGGCCACCTCAAGGAGGACGCCCGTTTCGCCGACTTCGCCAAGCTGACCGCGCAGGCCGCCCGGAAGCGGTACGGCGCGGGCGACGAACTCCAGGCCGTGCAGAAGGCCTGGGAGCAGGTCGGGGTGCGGACCCCCTGAATCGGTAGTAGACAGGAACCCATGCGTATTCAGGTGAGGCGGACGGGTGGATTCGGGGGCATCGAGCGGCACGCCGAGGTGGACACCTCGGGGCGCCCCGACGCCCCCGAATGGCACGCCCTGGTCGAAAAGGCCCTGGCCGAGGGCCGGGCCACGCCCCCCATCGGGGTACCTGACGGCTTCAACTACCAGATCACGGTGGACGAGCACACGGTGTACTGCGCCGATCCGCGGCTGACCGAGGACCAGCGCAGCCTGATCTCGCGGGTGCTGAAGGAAGGGGCCTGACCGGAAGCGCGGCCGAGGGAGCGTAACCGCCGTTTCCCGCACGGGCGTTGACTTCCGTTACCTCCGGTAAGGATGATCGCGCGCATGGCGACGGATGCGCGCACGGCGACGAACCCCGTACCCCGCTCGACGAACCCGGTACCCCGCTTCCCGGACGGCTTCCTCTGGGGTGTCTCGACCTCCGCCCACCAGATCGAGGGCGCCGTCGAGAAACGCGAGCCGTCCGTGTGGGACGTGTTCACGGCCGAGGCCGGACGGGTGAAGGACGGTTCGACGGCGGCGGTGGCCTGCGACCACTACCACCGCTACCGGGAGGACGTGGCCCTCCTCGCCGGCCTCGGCGTGGACGCCTACCGCTTCTCCGTCTCCTGGCCCCGGGTGAACTCCCCCGGCGGCCTGGACTTCTACGACCGTCTGGTGGACGAGCTGTGCGCGGCGGGCGTACGGCCCGTGCCCACCCTCTTCCACTGGGACCTGCCCGCCTCGCTGGACTGGCGGGAGCGGGACACAGCGGCCCGGTTCGGTGACCATGTGTCGGTCGTGGCCGAGCGGCTGGGCGACCGCGTGCCCACGTGGATCACGCTCAACGAACCCGCCGAACACACCCTGCTGGGCCATGCCCTGGGCGTCCACGCGCCCGGCCTGCGGCTGCTGTTCGACGCCCTGCCCGTCGCCCACCACCAGCTGCTGGCCCACGGTCTGGCGGTGGGGGCCCTGCGCGCGGCCGGTGCCACGCACGTCGGCATCGCCAACTCGCACGGGCCGGTCTGGCCGGCATCGGCGGACCAGGCCGACGTGGAGGCGGCGGACTTCTACGACGTCCTGCTGAACCGGATGTTCGCCGAGCCGGTCGTCCTGGGCGCGTACCCGGAGGGCATCGGCGAGTTGATGCCGGGAGACGTGCACTCCGACCTCAAGGTCATCGCCGAGCCGGTCGACTTCTACGGCGTCAACTACTACGCGCCGACACAGGTGGGCGCGCCGAAGGGCACGGAGATCGAGTTCGGCGGGATCACCATGCCCCCCGAACTCCCCTTCTCCGTCCAGGAGATCGAGGGCCGGCCGGTCACCGACTTCGGCTGGCCGATCGTCCCCGAGGGGCTCACCGAGCTGCTCACCGGCTTCCGCGACCGCTACGGCGACCGGCTCCCGCCGATCGTCATCACCGAGAACGGCTGCTCGTACGAGGGCGTCGACGACCAGGACCGCATCGCCTACCTGGACGCCCATGTCCGCGCACTGCACCGGGCGTCGGAGGCCGGCGTGGACGTGCGCGGCTACTTCGTGTGGTCCCTGCTGGACAACTTCGAGTGGGCGGAGGGCTACGCGCGCCGCTTCGGCCTGGTCCACGTCGACTACGCCACCCAGAAGCGCACCCCGAAGGCGTCGTACCACTGGTTCCGGGACCTGCTGCGGGCGCAGCGGTGACCCGGTGACCACCGTCCGCGCCCCGGCCGCCCTGACCGAGCCGGCCGAACCGGTGGGCCGGGGCTGGACGGCCGCGCTGTCGCTGGCCAACGGGGCGATCTGGGTGGGCTGGTTCGGCCCGCTGCAGATCCTGCT
The DNA here is from genome assembly GCF_040643735.1 of Streptomyces sp. NPDC047085. Classification (NCBI taxonomy): domain Bacteria; kingdom Bacillati; phylum Actinomycetota; class Actinomycetes; order Kitasatosporales; family Streptomycetaceae; genus Streptomyces; species Streptomyces sp. NPDC047085. The sequence continues at coordinate 451,083 of NZ_JBEYUW010000001.1, read as the reverse complement.
CGCCTCCCAGGCGAAGGACTTCGCGCCCGGCTCCGGCACGTCGAAGGAGTCCCTGCTGGCGTGGGTGACGGGCGCGGGCGCGGTGGTCTCCCTGCTCGCGAACCCTCTCTTCGGCGCCCTGTCCGACCGGACGACCGCCCGCCGGGGCCGCCGTACGCCGTGGATCGTGGCCGGGAGCGGGGGCGGCGCGCTGGCGCTGCTGCTGCTCGCGGGCGCGGACGGACCGTGGACGATGGCGCTGGGCTGGTGCCTGGTGCAGCTGACCCTGAACGCGGCGTTCGCGGCGGTGACGGCGGCCGTCCCGGACCGGGTGCCGAGGCTCCAACGGGGCGCGGTCGGCGGCTGGTTGGGCGCGGCCCAGATCCTGGGCGTGGTCGCGGGCACGGGGCTCGCGACGGCGGCGGGCGGGATCGGTGCCGGGTACGCGGCCTGTGCGGTGTTCACCGTGGTGGGCGTGCTGCCGTACGTGCTGGCCTACGAGGATCTGCGGCTGGCGGCGGAGGACCGCCCGGCCTGGTCCTGGCGGTCCTTCCTCGCGGGGTTCTGGCTGAGCCCGCGCCGTCACCCGGATCTGGGCTGGGCCTGGCTGACCCGCTTTCTGATCAACCTCAGCAATTCCCTCGTCCTGCTCTACCTCCTCTACTACCTCCGCGACCGCCTCCACCACGCCGACCCCGACCAGGGCGTGCTGGTCCTCACGGCCGTCAACAGCCTCACCCTGGTGGCGACCGTGGTGTTCGGCGGGATCTGGTCGGACCGGGTGGGCCGGCGCAAGCCGTTCGTGGTGTGGTCGGGCGTGCTGATGGCGGTGGCGACGGCGGCCCTCGCGGGCTGGCAGACCTGGCCGGGCGCGATCGTGGCGGCGGCCGTGCTCGGCATCGGCTTCGGCGTGTTCACCTCCGTCGACTTCGCCCTGATGACGGACGTCCTGCCGACGGCCCTGGACCGGGGCAAGGACCTCGGCGTGATCAACGTGGCCAACGCCCTGCCCCAGGTCGCGGCCCCGGCGCTGGCGGCACCGATCGTGACCTACCTGGGCGGCTACCGGGTGCTGTACCTGGTGGCGGCGGTGATCGGGCTGGCGGGGGCGGTGCTGGTGGGCCGGATCAGAGGGGTGGACTGAGGCGTCCACGCGATCCGGAGCGCCTTACAGGGCTCCGGCGTCCCTGGCCGCGTAGACGCTGGGGTACAGCGGGCGGTAGCCGAGTTCCCGGCGGATGCGGTCGGTGGAGGTGATGACGTACCACGGGTCCGGGTCGGTGCGGGTGTACAGCTCGGCGGGGATGTCGGCGCCGTTGAGCTGGTGCAGTTCGACCGCCGTGAGAGGGGCGTCGTCGGCGATGTTGTAGATCCGGCCGGCGATGCCCGGCGCGTGCAGGATGCGCAGCAGCGCCTGGGCGACATCCGCGTGGTGGCCCATCTGCAGCCGCTGGGTGGCCGCCCAGTTCCGGGCCCACATCAGCGACTGCGCGAGATGCGGATCGCCCTCGCCGTAGACGAAGGGCAGCCGGCCCACGCGTACGTCCATGCCCTCCAGCGCGAGCAGTTCCCGCTCGGCCGCGGCCTTGGACGCGGGGTAGGCCCCCCACATCGGCCCGCCGGGCCGGCTCTCGTCCTCCTCGGTCACCGGGCGCCCCCGCCCGAGGCCGTACACCAGCCCCGTGCTGACCTGCACGAACCGCCGCACGCCGGAGGCCAGCGCGGCACGGCCCAGCTCCACGGCCGCGTCCCGGTTGACGGCCCAGGCCTCGTCGTCCGGCACCCCGCGGAAGGAGGCCGCCACGTTCACGACGGCATCCGCCCCGGCCACCGCCTTGCCGAGCGCCTCCGTATCCCGCAGATCCCCGACCACGACCTCGGCACCCAGTTCCGCGAACCGCTCCCCGCGCGTCGCGTCCCGCACGAGCACCCGCACCCGCTCGTCCGGCCGGGCCTGCGCCAGCAGCCTCGGCACGAAGCGCCGCCCGACCTGTCCCGTCGTACCCGTCACCAGTGTCAGCATGTTCTGCTCCTCTCGTCCCGACCCAGCTTTCAGCGGGGATGCCGCCGCCGGGAGAGACCCGTCGATCAGGGGATCGGCAGTCCCTGGATAAGCCGGACGGACTCCCGCACGCTGGAGAGGTGAACCGACCCGAACTCGCCGACTTCCTGCGCCGCGGCCGCGCCCGGCTGGAACCGTCCGACGTGGGCCTCGCCCCCGGCGCGCGCCGCCGGACACCCGGACTGCGCCGGGAGGAGGTGGCGTCGCTGGCCGGGATGTCGGTGGACTACTACACGCGCCTGGAACAGTCCCGCGGCCCACGCCCGTCCCGCCAGATGCTGACGGCGCTGGCCCGTGCGCTGCGCCTGACCGACGACGAACGGGACCATCTCTTCCACCTGGTGGGCGAGGAGCCCCCGCGCCGGGACGCGGCCTCGGCGCACGTCCGCCCCGGCCTGCTGCTGGTCCTGGACCGGCTGTACGACTCACCGGCGCAGGTGGTCACGGACTGCGGTGCGGTGCTGGCGCAGAACGCGCTGGCCAAGGCCCTGGTCGGCGACGCGTCCGCCCGCCCGCCGCGCGAGCGGAACCTGACCCGGCGGTTCTTCCTGGACCCCACGGCCCGCGCCCTCTTCCCGCCCGAGGACCTGCCGGGACACGCGCGGGACCATGTGGCCAACCTGCGCGCGGTGGCCGCGGCCCGCCCCCACGACCCGGAACCGGCCGCCCTCGTGGCCGAACTCCGCGCGTCCAGCGAGGAGTTCGCCCGGCTCTGGGACGAGCACGAGGTCTCCACCCGTCGACCGAACAAGAAACGCTTCCTGCACCCGGTCGTGGGCCTGCTGGAACTGGACTGCGAGGTCCTGCTGAGCCACGAGACCCACCAACACCTCATCATCCACACCGCCCGCCCGGACACGGACTCCTACGAACGGCTTCAACTGCTGAGGGTGGTGGGGCTGCAGGACATGACCCCCCAGGGAGCCACCGGCTAGAAGCCCACAGCACACGCCACGGGGTTTGGGGCGAAGCCCTGTGAGGCCGGCTTTCCAGCCGACCGAGACGGGTGGGCGGGTGGGAAACGGGGTCCAGGGGCAGAGCCCCTGGCGGGGTCTGGGGCAGCGCCCCAGTACCTCAGAAGCCCAGCTTGCGCAGCTGCTTCGGGTCGCGCTGCCAGTCCTTGGCGACCTTGACGTGGAGGTCCAGGAAGACGGGCGTGCCCAGCAGCGCCTCGATGTGCTTGCGGGACTTGATGCCGACCTCCTTCAGGCGCTTGCCCTTGGGGCCGATGATGATGCCCTTCTGGCTGGGGCGCTCGATGTAGAGGTTGGCGTGGATGTCGAGGAGGGGCTTGTCGGCGGGGCGGTCCTCGCGCGGGAGCATCTCCTCGACGACCACCGCGATGGAGTGCGGCAGCTCGTCACGGACGCCCTCCAGGGCCGCCTCGCGGATGAGTTCCGCGATCATGACCTGCTCGGGCTCGTCCGTGAGGTCGCCCTCGGGATAGAGGGCCGGGCCCTCGGGGAGGAGCGGGATCAGGAGGTCGGCCAGCAGATTCACCTGCTTGTCGCCGACCGCCGAGACCGGCACGATCTCCGCCCACTCGAAGCCCAGCTCCTTGCCCAGCTGGTCGATCGCGATCAGCTGCTCGGCGAGGGTCTTGGAGTCGACCAGGTCGGTCTTGGTGACGATGGCGATCTTCGGGGTCTTCCGGATCCCGGCCAGCTCCTTGGCGATGAAGCGGTCACCGGGGCCGATCTTCTCGTTCGCGGGGAGGCAGAAGCCGATCACGTCGACCTCGGCCCACGTCGTCCGTACGACGTCGTTGAGCCGCTCGCCGAGCAGGGTGCGCGGCTTGTGGAGCCCGGGGGTGTCCACGAGGATCAGCTGGGCGTCGGGCCGGTGCACGATGCCGCGCACCGTGTGCCGCGTCGTCTGCGGCTGGTTCGCGGTGATCGCCACCTTCTGCCCGACCAGAGCGTTCGTGAGGGTGGACTTGCCCGCGTTGGGGCGGCCCACGAAGCAGGCGAAGCCGGCGCGATGGACGGTCTCGGCCGGCTGCTCGGATGACTGGGTGCGAACGCTCATGCCGTTCATTGTCCCTGATCCACGAGCCCCCGCCGTACCGTGAGGTTTCGGTAACCCTCAGGCAATGAAACGTCACGGAAACACACCCGTACGCATCCGGAAACCGGCACCGGTGACCCTCTGACGAGCCCCCACACCGTTGGAGACGCCCGTGACCCTCGCCGCCGCGCACGTGAACACCGGCGACACCGCCTGGCTGCTCGCGGCCACCGCCCTCGTCCTGCTGATGACCCCGGGCCTGGCCCTGTTCTACGGCGGCATGGTCCGCACGAAGAGCGTCCTCAACATGCTGATGATGAGCTTCGTGTCGATCGCCCTGGTCACGGTGGTCTGGCTGGCGGCCGGCTACTCCCTCGCCTTCGGCGACGACACCTTCGGCGGGCTCATCGGCGGCCTCAAGCACACCGGCATGAGCGGCCTCGGCCCGGACAGCGTCCACGGCACGGTCCCCACCCTGCTCTTCGCCACCTTCCAGCTCACCTTCGCGATCATCACGGCCGCCCTGATCAGCGGCGCGGTCGCGGACCGCACGAAGTTCTCGGCCTGGCTGGTCTTCGTGCCGGTCTGGACGCTCCTCGTATACGTTCCCGTCACCCACTGGGTGTGGGGCCCCGGAGGCTGGATCCTCGACAAGCTCGGCGCGCTCGACTTCGCGGGCGGTCTGCCCGTCGAGATCACCTCGGGTGCCTCCGGTCTCGCCCTGTGCCTGGTGCTCGGCCCGCGCCTCGGTTTCAAGAAGGACGCGATGCGTCCGCACAACCTGCCCATGGTGATCCTCGGCGCCGGTCTGCTCTGGTTCGGCTGGTTCGGCTTCAACGCGGGCTCCGCCCTGGGGGCCAACGGCCTCGCCGCGGCCGCCTTCCTCAACACCCTCGCCGCCGGCTGCACCGGCCTGCTCGGCTGGCTCTTCGTCGAGCAGCGGCGCGACGGCCACCCGACCACCCTCGGCGCCGCCTCCGGCGCGGTGGCCGGCCTGGTCGCGATCACCCCGTCCTGCGGCACGGTCTCGCTGCTCGGCGCGCTGGTCGTGGGTCTCGCCGCCGGTGTCGTCTGCTCCTACGCGGTCGGCTGGAAGTTCCGGCTGAACTACGACGACTCCCTGGACGTCGTCGGCGTCCACCTGGTCGGCGGCATCATCGGCACCCTCCTCATCGGCCTGTTCGCCGAGAAGGCCATGACCGGCGGCGTCGAGGGCCTCTTCTACGGCGGCGGGCTCGCCCCGCTCGGCAAGCAGCTGGTGGCCGTCGTGGTCGTCGCCGGGTACGCCTTCACCGTGACGTACGGCCTGGGCAGGCTGCTCGACAAGGCGATGGGCTTCCGGGCGAGCGAGGAGCAGGAGCACACCGGCCTCGACCTTACGGTGCACGCCGAGACGGCTTACGATCACGGGGTCCTGGGCCATGGTGCCCCGGTCTCCCACTCCCTCGCCGCCGCCGGCAAGTCCCCCACCCAGAAGGTCGAGAGCCAGGCATGAAGCTCATCACCGCGATCGTCAAGCCGTACCGTCTGGACGCGGTCAAGACCGCCCTGCAGGAGCTGGGCGTGCACGGTCTGACCGTGACCGAGGCGAGCGGCTACGGCCGTCAGCGCGGCCACACCGAGGTGTACCGGGGCGCCGAGTACCGCGTCGACCTGGTGCCGAAGGTGCGCATCGAGGTCGTGGTCGAGGACGCCGTCGCCGACGAGGCGATCGACGCGGTCGTCAACGCCGCGCGGACGGGGAAGATCGGGGACGGGAAGGTGTGGGCACTGCCCGTGGAGACCGTCGTCCGCGTGCGGACCGGCGAACGCGGCCCCGACGCGCTCTGACCAGCAGCCCGCCCACGGCCGCCCCGGCGACGAACACCAGGCCGGCGAGCAGCCACGGCAGCGCGAGGAAGGAGGCGCTCGCCGACTCCCGTGTGCCCTGCGCGCTCGCGGTCAGGGTGACGTCCGCCCGGTCCAGCTGGGGCGCCCCGGACCACGTTTCGGTGAGCCGCACCCGCTGCCCGGGCAGCAGCTCGGACGGGACCCCGGTCAGGTCGCGGTCGAGCAGCGTCCGGCCGAACAGACCGCGCGCCGTGAGCCGCACCCTCGGGTCGAGGGTGACGTTGCCGGTGTTGTGCAGGGTGTAGGAGACGGTCGCCGTGCTGTCGCCGAGGCCGGGGACGAGGGGCTGGTGGTGGCTGATGTGCACCTGCTCGACGGAGAGGGCGGGCAGCGTGGGCCCGCCGACCCGGAGGTAGACACGGGCGCCGACGGCCCGCTGGACACCGAGGGCCAGGGAACCGCTGCCCGGGTCCACGCGCTCGTCCAGGGCGACGATCGCGCCCGGGTGGTCGCCGGGTTCGGCGCCCTGGGGCACACGCAGGGTGAACGGCACGGTGACGGTCCTGTGTCCGGGCACGGTGACCCGGGACTTCGCGGGCTTCGCCCACGCGCCCACCCCGCGCATCCGCTCCTTCAGAGTCCGTACGGCGAACCCGCCGTCGCGGGCGGTGTTGTAGGCGTCGGCGGCGTAGAGCCGGAAGGTGAGCGGCTTGCCGGTCTTGTTCTGGACGGCGACCTTGTCGGTGAGGGTCTGACCGGGGTCGGCCGAGAGGTAGAAGTAGGGCCGCGCGGCGATCTTCGAGGCGACCGGATAGACGGACCAGCTGCCGTTGTCGGCGGCGTGCGCGGGCGTGGCCTGCCATGCCAGCAGGAGGCCCAGGAGGAGGACGTACAGCTTGCGCATGGGTGCGGACCCCCACGGAGGAGAGGTGCGGGAACGGGCGGGTGCGGACGCCCGCACGCTCAGGTGAGCGTCAGCGTGAGCACACCGGAGTACGCGCCCGGAGGTGTGAACGCCGGTACGTCCAGGGAGAGTCCGGCGTCGACGGTGAACTCACCGCCGGTGACCGTGCCGTCGGCGGTCGACGCGAGGGTCGCCCCCGAGGGGCCCACGGCGCCCGTCGAACCGGCCTTGCAGGTGCTCGGGCTGCCCGGCTTGGTCGCGCAGGCGGGCGTCCAGCTCAGCCTGCCCGCGTCGATCTTGGCGCCGGGACCGGTGAAGTCGGTGACCTTGCCGGTCAGGGACCAGCCCGCGGGCCCGCCGCGGAAGTCCTTGACGGTCACCGTCTGCAGGGTTCCGGTCGAGGCGCCGCCCTTGCCGAAGTCGACCGCCGACAGGGCGACGGCGTCCCCGGCCTGGGACATGGACAGGGTGCCCGCCTTGACGGTGGTGGTCAGCTTCTGACTGCCCGGCGGGACGGGCGTGTTGTCGTTGACGACGTAGGCCGCGGGGCCCGCGCCCTTGTCCGCGCTCCAGGAGGCGCCCTCGTAGGCCACGATCCCGGTCGTCGTCTTGTCGTTGACGACCAGCGAACCGCTGAAGGAACCCTGGGCATTGGCGGTCACGGTGGCGGTGTCCGCGGTCTGGGTGGCCCCGGCCCGCCCGGCCAGGGTGACGGTGGCGCCCGGCGTGAAGTTGCTGCCGTGGACCGTGACCCCTGCACCCGGGTCACCGGAGGCCGAACTCAGCGAGATGGCACGGGTGTTGGCTGGGGTTCCGTCGGTCGCCGTGACCGTCTCGGAGGTCGGCGCGGGCGGGTTGGTGACCGTGCAGGGGGTGTCCAGCTCCAGGATGTAGCTGGTGTGGATGTTGTAGTCGCCCGGCGAGAGCGTGATCCGGCCGGCCTTGGTGACGGTGAACGTCCCGGTCATGGAGAAGGACGGGAACGGCGCCTTCCCCGGCACCGGGGCGTTCTTCTTCGGCCCGGCGACCGTGACGGACCCGGTCTGGGCGCCGCCGAGCGTGACCTTGCCGGTCGGGGTCATGATGTCGGCCGGCAGGGCCAGGTCGGTGGGGTTGCCGGCGGCGGGTGTGACCACGGTGTAGGTCACGGTGACGGTGTCGCCGACCTTCGGGCTGGTGTTGTCCACCGACACGCTCGCGGTGGTGGTGCCGTCGATCGGCGGAAGGCCGGAGACGGCGGGCGGGATGCAGTGCGTGGCGAAGTCCACGTTCGCGCCGGCGGCACCGGCCGGACCGGCCAGCGCGCCGCCCACGGTGACCGCGAGGGCGGTCGCCCCGATCAGCGACGCCCAGCGCCGCCGTCGGGATCTTGGGGGTGTCGAACCCATGAGGCCCCCTCCTGAGGGTCGCGGGCGCAGCGGCTCGTCTGCGCCGACAGGGGGCATTGATGTGGAGCGGGGGTGAGAAGTCAATGGAGACGCCGCAGAAATCTGACGGATCATCAGTTTCTGCGGCATCCGGAACAGATCGCTCAGTCCGGCGGACCCGACGACCCCGCCGGGCGGTCCGGACTACTCCGCGGTGCCCGCCCGGACCGTCAGCCGCACGGCCCCGTCGGGCCCGGCGAGCAGCACCGGCGTCCCCGCACCCCCGAGATCGGCGACGGCGGCCAGGTCCTCGGCCGGAACGGCCTCCGCCTCGCTCACCACCGCCGCCGCCTCCAGCGACTTCGCCCCGGAGGCCACGGCCATGGCCACGGCGGTCCGCAGGGCACTCAGCTTCAGCGAGGCCAGCTCCACCGACCCGGCGACATACGTACGCCCGGTCTCGTCCCGCACGGCCGCCCCCTCGGGCACGGCATTACGAGCCCGCGCGGAACGAGCCAACGTGACAATCTTGCGGTCCTCAGGATCAAGCCCATTGCTGTCGGTCATGCCCCGAGCATACGAAGCCGGTCGCCGAACCCACGCCGGGGTCGGCCGAGGGTCTGGACGAAAGGCCCGGACTACGGCCGGTCCAGCCGCAGGCGCTCCGCCCTCGGCAGGCCTGCGACGACCAGGTCGTACGAGTCCTCGATCAGCTCTTTCACCAGCCGGTCCGGGAGGCCGCCGTCGACGGTCACGGTGTTCCAGTGGCGTTTGTTCATGTGGTAGCCGGGGATGATCAGGTTCTCGTGCTCGGTGCGCAGCCGGAGCGCGTCCTCCGGGTCGCACTTGAGGTTGATCGTCAGCGGCTCCGCGTCCAGCCGGCTCAGCGCGAACATCTTGCCCAGCACCTTGAAGACAGAGGCGTCCGGCCCGAACGGGAAGTCCTCCACGGCCGCATTGAAGGACAGGCAGAAGGCGCGCAGTTCCTGGGGGGTCATGCGGGAGTCTCCTCACCGGTGTCCGGTCGGCCGTGAGCGCACTCGATCTCGTTGCCGTGGCCCCGGTTGGTCACCCGCATCCGGGCCACCGGTCCCCCCTCCGCCATCGGCGTCACTCCTCCGGCTCCTCCTCGGCCACGGTCCCGCCCACCGGCTCCACCAGAACCGTCAGGATCTTGTTCCGGCGGCCGGCCGACGCCTCCGCGGTGAGCCGCAGGCGGCGCTCGTCGGGTAGTTCGACCTGGGCCGAGGCGCCCGCGATGGGCACCCGGCCGAGCGCCTTGGCGAGCAGTCCGCCGACGGTCTCCACGTCCTCGTCGTCGTACTCCTCCAGCCCGTACAGCTCGCCGAGGTCGGTGATGTCGAGGCGGGCGGTGACCCGGTAGCGGTCGTCGCCGAGGTCCACCACGGGCGGGAGTTCGCGGTCGTACTCGTCGGTGATCTCGCCGACGATCTCCTCGAGGATGTCCTCGATCGTGACGATGCCGGCGGTGCCGCCGTACTCGTCGATGACGACGGCGACGTGGTTGCGTTCCTTCTGCATCTCGCGCAGCAGGTCGCCTGCGTTCTTGGTGTCGGGCACGAAGACGGCCGGGCGCATGGCCGTGGACACCAGGTCGTTCTCGGCGTCCCGGCTGATGTGGGTCTTGCGGACCAGGTCCTTCAGATACACCATCCCGACGATGTCGTCCTCGCTCTCACCGGACACCGGGATGCGGGAGAACCCGGAGCGCAGGGCGAGGGTGAGCGCCTGCCGGATGGTCTTGTACCGCTCGATGACGACCAGGTCGGTGCGCGGGACCATGACCTCCCGCACCAGGGTGTCGCCGAGTTCGAAGACCGAGTGCACCATACGGCGCTCCTCGTCCTCGATCAGCGACTCCTGCTCGGCGAGGTCCACCAGCGCGCGCAACTCCGCCTCGGAGGCGAACGGGCCGCGCCGGAAGCCCTTGCCGGGCGTCAGCGCGTTGCCGATGAGGATCAGCAGCGAGGGGATCGGGCCCATGATCCGCGCCAGCGGCAGCAGCACGTACGCCGCCGCTGTCGCCGTGTTCAGCGGGTGCTGGCGGCCGATGGTCCGCGGGGAGACGCCGACCGCCACGTACGACACCAGGACCATGACGCCGATGGCGACCAGCAGGGCCTCCCAGGTGGCGGCGAACTCCTGCAGGCAGGCGTACGTCACCAGGGCCGCGGCCGCCATCTCGCAGGCGACGCGGACCAGCAGGGCCACATTGAGGTAGCGCGTGGGGTCGGCGGCCACCTGGGCGAGCTTGGCGCTGCCCCGGCGGCCCGACTTCACAGCCTCGTCGGCGCGGAAGCTGGAGACGCGCGCGATGCCCGCCTCCGCGCAGGCGGCGAGCCAGGCGACGACGACCAGCGCGATCGCCCCGAGCACGATCTGCGGACTCATACGCCCCTCTTACGAGACGGTCGGCGCCGGGGACGGACCGGTCAGCCCGCGCTCGCCCCGCCATCCGTCCACGATGGCGGCCTGCAGGCCGAACATCTCGGCCTTCTCGTCGGGCTCCTCGTGGTCGTACCCGAGCAGGTGCAGCACGCCGTGGACGGTGAGCAGCTGGAGCTCCTCGTCCATGGAGTGCTGCGTGGGCGCCTCGGCCCCCTGCTTCGCGGCGACCTCCGGGCACAGCACGATGTCGCCGAGCAGCCCCTGCGGCGGCTCGTCGTCGTCCTTGGACGGCGGCCGCAGCTCGTCCATCGGGAACGACATCACATCGGTCGGACCCGGCAGGTCCATCCACTGGATGTGCAGCTGCTCCATGGCGTCGGCGTCCACGACGATCACCGAGAGCTCGGAGAGCGGGTGGATGCGCATCCGCGCGAGCGCATAGCGGGCGATGTCGAGGATCGCCTGCTCGTCTACCTCGGTGCCGGACTCGTTGTTGACGTCGATCGACATGGTCGTGCTGGTCTACTTCCCCTTGTGCCCGGACTTGCCCCGGCTCTTCTGCATGCCGTTCTGGGTGCCGTGCCTGCTGTCGTACTTCTCGTACGCGTCGACGATACGGCCGACGAGCTTGTGCCGTACGACATCGTGGGACGACAGCCAGGAGAAGTGGACGTCATCGACGCCGTCCAGGATCTCCTGGACCTGCCGCAGGCCGCTCTTGGTCCCGTCGGGGAGGTCGACCTGCGTCACGTCACCCGTGATCACGATCTTCGAATCGAAGCCGAGGCGGGTGAGGAACATCTTCATCTGTTCGGGGCTGGTGTTCTGGGCCTCGTCGAGAATGATGAAGGCGTCGTTGAGCGTACGGCCACGCATGTACGCGAGCGGCGCGACCTCGATCGTGCCCGCGGCCATCAGGCGCGGGATCGAGTCCGGGTCGAGCATGTCGTGCAGCGCGTCGTACAGCGGGCGCAGGTAGGGGTCGATCTTCTCGTACAGCGTGCCGGGCAGGAAGCCCAGCCGCTCCCCCGCCTCCACCGCCGGGCGGGTCAGGATGATCCGGTTGACCTGCTTGGACTGCAGGGCCTGGACGGCCTTGGCCATGGCCAGGTAGGTCTTGCCCGTACCGGCGGGGCCGATACCGAAGACGATCGTGTGCTTGTCGATCGCGTCGACGTACCGCTTCTGGTTGAGGGTCTTGGGGCGGATGGTGCGGCCGCGCGAGGACAGGATGTTCTGCGTCAGTACCTGAGCCGGGGTCTCCGGACCGTCGCTCGTCCCGTTCTCGCTCGCCTTGAGCATGGCGATCGAGCGTTCCACTGCGTCCTCCGTCATCGGCTGCCCGGTGCGGAGCACGAGCATCATCTCGTCGAACACGCGCTGTATCAGGGCGACTTCCGCGGAGTCGCCGACCGCGCTGATCTCATTGCCCCGGACGTGGATGTCGGCCCCCGGGAAGGCCTTCTCGATCACGCGCAGCAGGGAGTCGCCGGACCCCAGCACGGTCACCATGGGGTGCTGGGCGGGAATGCTGATCTGTGCTCGCGCCTGCTCCTGCGCGGGGGTGTGAGCTGTGGGTGTCTGAGTCATGGGCCGGCTCTGTAGGCCTGCGGTTCCTCCTCGTCACGGCCGCGTAGCTGAGGGCGGCCTCGCATGTCCAGGGTACGACGGTGCACAGACAAGACCGTAGGGCTTTTCGCAGGGCCTTTCCCGGGCGGAGCCCCCTGGGCGCTCAGCCCGTCCGACGGAACCCAATGGTCGGCACAGCCCTGCGCAACGGCCACGGCCGGTCCAGCTCCGCAGGAACCACGCTGTCCAGGAACGCGTACCGCCGTAGCGCCGCGGGATCCTGCCCCGCCACCGACTGCACCTTCCGCCACCATGCCCCGATCTCCGACCACCCCGGCGCCGACAGCGACCCCCCGAACTCCTGCACGGACAGCGCCGCCGTGAGCCCCGCGAAGGCGAGCCGGTCGGCGAGCGGCCACCCCGCCAGCGTCCCGGTGACGAACCCCGCCACGAACACGTCCCCCGCCCCGGTCGGATCCAGCGCCTCCACCGCGATCGCGGGCACCTCGGCCGTCTCCCCGGTACGCCGGTCCACCGCGTACGCCCCCTCCGCCCCGAGCGTGACGACGGCCACCGGCACGTGCTCGGTCAGCGCGTGCGCGGCCGCCCGGGGGCAGTCCGCCCCGGTGTACCGTCGCGCCTCCTCCGCGTTGGGCAGGAACGCCTCGCAGTGCTCCAGATCGGCGAGTCCCGCGAGGTCCCACGCGCCGGTGTCGTCCCAGCCGACGTCCGCGAAGATCCGGGTGCCGTGCCGGGCGGCCTGGGCGATCCAGGGGGCCCGCTTCCCGGGGGTGAGGGAGGCCACCGCCGCCCGCGCCCGGGGCGGGCAGTCCGGCGCCGGCTCCTCGGGCGGCGGCTCGTGCCCGTGGGAGACCATGGTCCGCTCCCCCTCGTAGGCCATGGACACCGTCACCGGCGAGTGCCAGCCGGGCACCGTGCGTGACGGGGTGAGGTCGATGCCCTCGCCCTGCTCCAGCGCGTCCCAGCAGTAGTCCCCGTAGTGGTCGTCCCCGAAGGCCGCCGCGAGGGACGTCCTGAGGCCGAGGCGGGCCAGCGCGGCGGCCATGTTGGCGACGCCGCCGGGGCTGGACCCCATCCCCCGGGCCCAGGACTCGGTGCCGCGCACGGGCGCCGAGTCCAGGCCGGTGAAGATGATGTCGAGGAAGACGGTGCCCGTGAGGTAGACGTCCCAGGGCGGATCGGCGGGGGTGCGCAGGGCGGCCAGCGGGTCGATCTGGGCCTGACAGCGCGCTGCCTGCGTGAGGTGCTCCGGTTCCTCTCCGGCGATCGCGTGGGACGGGGTCACGGTGCGCTCCCTGACGTGGTGCGGATCTGGCCAGTGTGCACCAGATCGCACCCTTGACAAGGCTGTCATATACGCCTGTCGGACACGGCCGTTCGCCCTCGCCCGCTCGCGCTGCCCTGCTACCAGCGGGGCATCACCGGGGTCCGCCACTCCGGCTCGCCCCGCCGCATCGCCGCCGCGTCGTCCCGTTCGCGCAGCGACCCGTCGTCCTCGGCCCACCGCCGGTGCAGCCGGGCCAGCTCGTCCCGGTCCAGCTCGACGCCGAGTCCGGGCGCGTCGGACACCGCGACCCTGCCGTCGGTGAAGGCGGGCCGCTCGGTGAGGACGTCCTCCGACTGCCAGGGGTAGTGGGAGTCGCAGGCGTGGTGGAGGTTCGGCACGGTGGACGCCACCTGGGTCATGGCGGCGAGGCTGATGCCGAGGTGGGTGTTGGAGTGCATGGACACGCCGACGCCGAAGGCGGCGCAGATCGCGGCCAGGTGGCGGGTGTTGCGCAGCCCGCCCCAGTAGTGGTGGTCGGAGAGCACCACCTGGACGGCGTCCTTGGTGAACGCCTCCTTGATCTCGCCGAAGGTGGTCACGCACATGTTGGTGGCGAGCGGGACGTCGGTCCCGGCGGCCACCTCGGCCATGGCGGGCGTGCCGAGCGTCGGGTCCTCCAGGTACTCGAGGACGTCCCCGAGCTCCTGCGCCACCTTCAGCGAGGTCGCCACCGACCAGGCGCCGTTGGGGTCCAGGCGCAGCGGGTGTCCGGGGAAGGCCTCGGCGAGGGCGCGTACGGCGGCGATCTCCTCGTCGGGCGGGAAGACCCCGCCCTTGAGCTTGAAGGAGGTGAACCCGTACCGCTCCTTGAAGGTGCGGGCCTGCGCGACCACTCCGGCCGGGTCCAGGGCGGCACCCCACGTGTCCGGCTCGCAGGCCACGCCCTCGGGGTGGCTGCCCCACTTGTAGAAGAGGTAGGCGCTGTACTCGACCGAGTCCCGCAGCCTGCCGCCGAGCAGGGCGTGCACGGGCAGCCCGAGCGCCCTGCCCTGGGCGTCGAGGCAGGCGACCTCGAAGGCGGACAGCACGGACAGCCGCAGCTTGTCGGCGCTCTGGACGCCCCGCAGACCGCCCGCGTCCACGGCACCCCGGACCCGGCTCTCGTCCACGGCGAGGTCGAAGGAGAACAGCTCGTTCACATCCATGACCGACCGGCCGGTCAGGTGCTCGGCGAGGGGGCGGGCCAGCTCCAGGTACTTGGTGTCGCCGTAGGTCTCGCCGAGGCCGGTGACGCCGTCCGCCGTCACCACCTCCACGATCAGCCGGGGGGTGTACGGCTGGTGCACGCCCTGCGTGTTCAGCAGCGGCGCGTCGGCGACCAGGATCGGCGTCAGCCGTACCTCGGAGATGGACAGGTCACGGGTCACAGGGAGGCTCCTACGAGGTCGAGTCCGGCGGTGAGCAGGGCCTTCAGCTCGGCGAGGTCGGCGGGCGAGGGGTCGGTGAGCGGGGCGCGGACGGGGCCGACGCGCTCACCGCGCAGCCGGGCCGCGGCCTTCACCAGGGACACCGCGTATCCGGGCGCCCGGTCGCGGAGTTCGGCGAAGGGGACGTGGAAGTCGCGCAGCAGCTTCTCGGTCGTGCCGTGGTCGCCGTCCCGCAGGGCGGTGAAGAAGGCGCCGGCGATCTCGGGGGCGAAGGCGTGCACGGCGGAGGAGTAGGCGGGGACGCCGACGGCGGCGTAGGCACGGGCCTGGAGCTCGGCGGTGGCGGCGCCGTTGAAGAACAGGAAGTCCTCGGGGGCCGCGAGGGTGAGGCGCTGGAGCCGGTCGAGGTCACTGTGGCCGTCCTTGAGGCCGATGACGTTCGGGATGCGCGCGATGCGCCGCAATGTGGCCACCGTATAGGCGACCTGGCCGCGCTGGTAGGTGACGACCGGCAGCCGGGTGCGGGCGGCGAGCTGCTCCAGCTGGGCGGCGAGGCCCTCCTGCGGGGCGGCGACGAGGTAGTGCGGCAGCACGAGCAGGGCGTCGGCGCCGGCCTCCTCGGCGATCCAGGCGAACCGGGCGGCCTGCGCCCAGCCGTACCCGGTCCCGGCCACGACGGGCACCCTGCCGGCCGCCTCCTCGACGGCGATCGTGACGACCTGCCGGTACTCCTCCTCGTCCAGCGAGAAGAACTCACCGGTGCCGCAGGCCGGGAAGACCGCGCCGGGTCCGGCCGCCAGCCGGGCCGCGACGTGGGCGCGGAAGCCGTCAGGGTCGAGGGAGCCGTCGTCATGGAAGGCGGTGAGCGGGAAGGACAGCACACCGCGCGCCATCCCCTCCCGCAGCCGTCGCGCCACATCCCGCGGACTCGGATCGCCACCCACCCCGACCATCTCCCCTTGTGAATATCGTCTATATATGCGAACGAGCATAGCGTTCATACCCGGGCCCCCACCAGGCAAACCGAAAAGTGACGCAGATCGCACGCCCGACCGTTCTTCCTCGAACCGCGTGCTTGGTACAACTTCCTCGCGGGTTCCTGTCCGTCGACAGGCGTCGCCCTCCCCCCCTTTTCCAGCCCTGCCTTGCCCTTCCTTTCGCCTGCCCTGGAACGCCCGTGCCCGCCCCCCGCTCCATGCCCTGGCCCCTCGTCGCCCTCTTCACGGCCGGGTATCTCGCCCCGTACCTGCTGCCGACCACGGTCGGCCGGCTCGACACCGGGCTTCCGCTCTCCGCCACCCAGGCCGGGGCCATCGGCAGTGCGCTGCTGCTGAGTTCGGCGTCGGCGGGCTTCCTGCTGGCCTGCCGGGTCGAGCGGATCGGCGCCCGGGCGCTCGCCCGCCTGGGCCTCGCCCTCGCGTTCCTCGGTTACGGCGGGGCGGCGCTCACCGGGCTCGTCCCGGCCGTCGTCGCGGGCGCGGTCGTCGGCGGGTTCGGGTCCGGCACGGCCACGGCGGTCGCCGCGAGCGGTATCGCCGGCCACCGCGACCCGCACCGGGTCACCACACTGGGCCTGCTCGGCGTCTCCGCCCTCGCGGGCGCCCTCTACCTGACGATCCCCCACCTCGGCCCGGGCCACGGGCAGCCGCTCGCCACGATCGCCCTGACGGCTCTCGCCGCCTGGCCGCTCACCTCCCGCCTGCCCGGCCCGGCCGCCACGCCCCGCGCCTCCACCGCCGAACGGGGCCGGCTCCCGCGCCCGCGCGCCGGGCTGCTGCTGGCCGCCGTCATGCCCCTCTGGTCCCTGGCGCAGAACTCCCTGTGGGGCGTCAGCGGCCGCATCGGCCTCGGCCAGGCGCACCTCACCGAGGTCAGCGTCGGCGCGGTGTTCGCGGTCGCCCTCGGCGCCGGCCTGGTCGGCGTCGTGGGTGCGGGGGCGCTCGGGACGCGCCTCGGCCGCGCGGTGCCGATCGGCGGCGGTACGGCGCTGATCGCGGCCTGCATCGCGGTCAGCGCGTCGGCGACGGACCTGCCGTCCTTCGCCGGGGGCGAGATCGCCTGGAACCTGGTCTACCCCGTCGTGCTGTCGTACGTCATCGGCCTCGCCGCCTCCCTGGACCCGCGCGGCCGCTGGGCGGTCCTGGTCGGCTCGGCGGCGTCGCTCGGCACGGCGGCGGGCCCGCTGACCGGAAGCGCGCTCGCGGCATGGGCGGGCTACCCGGGCATGGGCGCGGTCCTCGCCCTCGGGCTGCTCGGGGTGGCGGTGCCGATGACCGTGGTGGCGGTGCGGTCGGGCGGGCGGCGGCCCCTGCCGGTCGTGGAACTCCCGCTGGAGTCGCCCGCCGTGCCCGCCCAGGAGGCCTACGACACCGCCGCCTACGCGAACTCGTACGCGTCGACCTCGGCCAGGTAACGGGCCCGCCGTTCCTCGTCGTCCTCCAGGAAGGAGGCGAGGAAGGAGTTGCGGGCCAGCTCGCGCATCTGCTCCTTCGCCAGGCCGAGGGCGTCGCGGACGGCGTGGTAGTTGTCGCTGGCGTACCCACCGAAGTAGGCCGGGTCGTCCGAGTTGACCGTGCACAGCAGGCCGGCGTCGAGCATGGCCGGGAGCGGATGGTCCTTCAGCGTGTCCACGGTGCGCAGCCGGACGTTCGACAGCGGGCACAGGGTCAGCGGGACACGGTCCCGGACCAGCCGCTCGACCAGCGCCGGGTCCTCCATGCAGCGCAGGCCGTGGTCGACGCGCTCGACGCCGAGCACGTCCAGGGCCTCGGTGATGTACTCGGGCGGCCCCTCCTCACCGGCGTGCGCCACGCGGCGCAGCCCGAGCGCGGCCGCGGCCTCGTACACCTCCCGGAACTTCACCGGCGGGTGCCCGACCTCGGCCGAGTCGAGGCCGACCCCGGTGATCCGGTCCAGGTACGGCCTGGCCCCCTCCAGGGTCTCCAGGGCGGATTCGGCGGACTCGTCGCGCAGGAAGCACAGGATGAGCTTCGTGGAGACGCCGTGGTTCTCCTCGCTGCCGCCGAGCGCCCGCCACAGCCCCTCCACGACCGTGCCCATGGCCACGCCCCGGGCGAGATGGGCCTGCGGGTCGAAGAAGATCTCCGCGTGCCGCACGCCCTGCGCGGCGGCGCGGGCGAGGTAGGCGTTCGCGAGGTCCTCGAAGTCCCGCTCGGTGCGCAGGACGGCCATCAGCTCGTAGTAGAGGTTCAGGAAGGACTGGAGGTCCTCGAACCGGTACGCCTCGCGCAGGGCGTCGGTGTCGGCGTAGGGCAGCTCGACGCCGTTGCGGGCGGCCAGCTCGAAGGCCAGCTCCGGCTCCAGGGTGCCTTCGATGTGGAGGTGCAGTTCTGCTTTGGGGAGGGGCATCAAAGCATCGTAAGCGTGTTTTATCGGCGCTTCGGAACCGGCACTCGCAGGAGGTCGTGCGCCACGGTCAGCTCGCCCTCGAACCCGGCCGCGCGCGCCTGCCGCTCGAACTCCTCGGGTTCCGAGTAACGCTGGCTGAAGTGGGTGAGGACGAGGTGCCGCACCCCCGCGTCCCGGGCCACGGCGGCCGCCTGCCCGGCGGTCAGATGTCCGTGGTCCACGGCGAGTTCGACGTCCTCGTCGAGGAACGTGGATTCGATGACGAGCAGGTCGCAGCCGTCGGCAAGCGCGTGCACGCCCTCGCACAGCCGGGTGTCCATGACGAACGCGAACCGCTGCCCGCGTCGCACCTCGCTGACCTCGTCCAGCGTCACGCCGCCGAGGGCGCCCTCGCGCTGGATCCGGCCGACGTCCGGCCCCTCGATCCCGTGCGCGGCGAGCCGGTCGGGCAGCATGCGGCGGCCGTCGGGTTCGACCAGCCGGTAGCCGTAGGACTCGACGGGGTGGGACAGCTTGCGGGTCTCCAGCGTGTACGACGGGGTCGCCGCGAGGGTGCCCTCCACGTCGACCGGTGCCTCGGTGAGGCGGACCGTCTCCCGGTAGGCCGTGGCGTACCGCAGCCGGTCGAAGAAGCGCTGACCGGAACGCGGGTAGTGCGCGGTGATCTCGTGCGGCACCTGGTCGAGGTTGATCCGCTGGATGACTCCGGCGAGGCCGAGGGAGTGGTCGCCGTGGAAGTGCGTGACGCAGATCCGGTTCAGGTCGTGGGCGGCGACCCCGGCGCGCAGCATCTGCCGCTGTGTGCCCTCGCCGGGGTCGAACAGGATGCCCTCGCCGTCCCAGCGCAGCAGGTAACCGTTGTGGTTGCGGTGCCGGGTCGGGACCTGGCTGGCGGTGCCGAGGACCACCAATTCACGGACGGACATGACGACTTATCCGGGGGGCCATTCCATGCCACGGCCGCCGAGGACGTGCGCGTGGGCGTGCCAGACGGTCTGGCCGGCGCCGCTGCCGGTGTTGAAGACGATGCGGTAGCTCTCCAGCTTGTCCTCGTCGGCGATCGCCTGCGTCTCGGCCAGCACGTCGGCGGCGAGCGCGGGCGCCGACGCGGCGAGCACGGCGGCGTTCTTGTAGTGGGCCTTGGGGATCACCAGGACGTGGGTGGGGGCCTGGGGGTTTATGTCCCGGAAGGCGATGGTGGTCTCGGTCTCGCGGACGATCGTCGCCGGGATGTGGCCTGCGACGATCTTGCAGAACAGGCAGTCGTCCTGCGGTTCTCCCGCCATTGCGCTGCGCTCGCTTTCGCCGGTGATCGGTACGGGGGCATGGTAGTCGTTCTGAGTGCGGGCCCGGTGGGGGTTGCACGCGCCCACGCGGCGGAGCCGCACATCGATACAGTCCTGCGCCCCTAGGTCGGCAGACTCGGCGGTGTTTTTGCAGGTGAGGTTTCCAGTGCCGCCAATGCCAGCCTTATCGCCTCGTCCAGCTGGGGGTCCCGGCCCGCTGCCCAGTCCTGGGGCTTGTGGACGACCTCCACGTCCGGGTCCACGCCGTGGTTCTCCACGCCCCAGCCGTAACCCTCCAGCCAGAAGGCGTACTTCGGCTGGGTGATCTGGGTGCCGTCGACCAGGCGGTAGCGGCTGTCGATGCCGATGACGCCGCCCCAGGTGCGGGTGCCGACGACGGGGCCGATGCCGAGGGCGCGGATCGCCGCGTTGACGATGTCGCCGTCGGAGCCGGAGAACTCGTTGGCCACGGCGACGACGGGGCCGCGCGGGGCGTCTCTCGGGTAGCTCTCGGCCCCCATGCCGCGGGGCAGGTCCCAGCCGACGATCCGGCGGGCCAGTTTCTCCACGACGAGCTGGGAGGTGTGGCCGCCGCGGTTCTCGCGGACGTCGACGACGAGCCCCTCGCGGGCCACCTCGACGCGCAGGTCACGGTGGATCTGGGCCCAGCCGGGGGCCTGCATGTCCGGCACGTGGAGGTAGCCGAGGCGGCCGCCGGAGCGCTCGTGGACGTAGGCGCGGCGGTCGGCGACCCAGGCGTGGTAGCGCAGGGGTTCCTCGTCGGCGAGGGGGATGACGACCGCGTGCCGGGGGTCGCCCCCGCCCGCGGGGGAGATGGTCAGCTCGACGGGCTTTCCGGCCGTACCGGTGAGCAGCGGGCCGGGTCCGGCCACGGGGTCGACCGGGTGTCCGGCGACCGCGGTGATCGCGTCCCCGGGGCGGACGGCGACGCCGGGCGCGGCGAGCGGGGAACGGGCGTCCGGGTCGGAGGTCTCCGACGGGAGGACGCGGTCGACGCGCCAACTGCCGTCCTCGTGGCGGGAGATGTCGGCGCCGAGCAGGCCCTGCCGGGCGCCGTCGCCGTAGCCGCCGCGCGGGGTGACGTAGGCGTGCGAGGTGCCGAGTTCGCCGTGCACCTCCCACAGGAGGTCCACGAGGTCGTCGTGGGTGGCGAGGCGGTCGAGGAGGGGGCGGTAGCGGTCGAGCACGCCGTCCCAGTCGACGCCGCCCATGTCGGGCCGCCAGAAGTTGTCCCGCATGAGGCGGCCCGTCTCCTCGTACATCTGCCGCCACTCGGCGACCGGGTCGACGGTTCCCCGGATCCGGCCGAGGTCGACGGTGATGTTCCCGTCGCTGTCCTCGTCGTCGGGGGCGCGCCGGTCGGCGGGTACGACCTTGAGCCGGCCGTCGGTCCACAGCAGCACCCGCTTGCCGTCGCCGCTGACCTCGAAGTGGTCGGCGTCGGCGGCGAGGTGCTCCAGGCGCTGCTGGACGAGGTCGTAGCGCTCCAGCTCGGTCTTCGGGTCGGGGGCGTCCGGGGTGGCGCGGGAGGCGCCGAGGACGCCGCGCACCGGGTGGCGCAGCCACAGCACGCCGTCCTTGGCGGCGCGCAGGTTGGAGTAGCGGGCGGCCTCGACCGGGAAGGGCACGATGCGGTCGGCGAGCCCGTCGAGGTCGATCCGGGTGGTCGGGGTGCCCTCGCTGTCGGGGGTCTCGTCCTTGTCCGGGGTGCCGAAGGGCCGGCCGTGCCGCTGCGGCCCGAAGGGGGACGGCGTGGTCGCGGCGAGGGTGATCAGGTAGGGGCGGACGCCCTCCACGAAGGCCAGGTCGAAGACGTGCTCGTCGTAGACCGGGTCGAAGGAGCGGCTGGAGAGGAAGGCGAGGTGCTTGCCGTCCTGGGTGAAGGCGGGCGCGTAGTCCTGGAAGCGCAGCGGGGTCGCCTCGGTCACCGACAGGTCGGTGGTGTGGGCTATGCGGAGCTGGGACAGCGGGCGGGGGCCGGGGTGGGACCAGGCGAGCCAGCCGGAGTCGGGCGAGAAGGCCAGGCCGCTCACGTCGCCGTGCTCGCTGCGGTCCACCTCGCGGACCTCGCCGGTCTCGCGCTCGACCAGCAGCAGCCGGCCGTCGTGCGAGGCGACGGCGGCCCGGCTGCCGTCGGGGGCCATGGCGAGGGCCAGCACGCGGCCGAGCTGTCCGGCGGCGAGCCGGCGCGGGACGGCGCCCGGGGCGAGGCCGGTGGCGGGGGCGAACTCCAGGGCGTCGTCGCCCTCGGCGTCCGTCACCCACACCACCCACTCCTCGCCCTCGGCGCGGAAGGTGCGCGGCAGCCGGGCCCGTACGCCGGGCTGGGCGGCGAGCGCGCGGGCCGGTCCGGAGCGGTGGGTGACCCAGTGGACGGCGCCGCGCACGGAGACCGCGCTGCCGCGCGCGGTGTGGTCGGGGGCGGCGGAGCCGAACCAGCGGGAGGCGTTCACCGGGAAGGGCTGCAGGTCCACGCGTGGGCCGCCGAGCCGGATGTCCAGCGGGCGCGGTGCGGCGCCGTCGAGGTCGTCCAGGATCCACAGCCGGCCGGCGCTGGAGTAGACGACCCGGCGGCCGTCGGTCGCGGCGTGCCGGGCGTAGAAACCTCCCCCACTCTCGGCTTCGCTCGAGCGGGAGGTGCCCCCAAGGGGCGTGTGGCGCCGCAGGTCGGAGCCGTCGGCGAGGGAGGAGTACAGCGCGCCGGTGCCCTCGTGGTCGGACAGGAACGCGATCCGGTCCCCCACCCACACGGGATACTCGATGTTGCCGTCCAGTTCCTCGTGCAGCCGGACGAACTCCCCGGCGCCTGCTTCGCCTTCGGCGGCACGGTCGATCCACAGCTTGCCCGCCGTGCCGCCCCGGTAGCGCTTCCACCAGGCGGCCTCGCGGCCCATCGGGGCGGACAGCAGCACGGTGTGCGGGCCGTACGCGATGTCGCCGACAGGCCCGTACGGCAGGGTGGTGGCCGGTCCGCCGTCCAGCGGGATCGCGCGCGCCCAGGTGCGGCGCAGGCTCGCCTGGCCCTGGGTGCTGACCGCGAGGACCTCGCCGTCCGGGGTCCAGCCGCGCACCTGGGTCTTCCCGCTCCCCCAGTACGTGAGCCGTTTGGCGGGCCCGCCGGCGACCGGGGCGATGTGTGCCTCGGGGGCGCCGTCCCGGGTGGAGGTCCAGGCGACGGTGGTGCCGTCGGGCGAGATACGGGGGTGGTTCACCGGCACGTTGTCGGCACTGACCCGCCAGGCCCGCCCGCCGTCCAGCGGCGCCAGCCACACGTCGTCCTCGGCGACGAAGGTCACCAAGTCGCCGTGGAGATGGGGGAATCGGAGGTACGAGGAACTTTCCGTGGTTTCCGTGGAAGCGCCCTGAGTCACTCCGTCACCTTACGCGCGACCCGGTGCTCCCGGCCCCGGTTTTCGATCACTTGCCCTCGACGGGCCAGCAGGTCGGGTCGCCCTTGCACCACAGGGTCCGGGTGACGGTGACCGTCACGGTGGGCCGGGGCTGCCCCGGGGGACTGTAGGTGGGCGGGGTGAACACCGGCCCGGGGGTGGCGTCGCAGTCGCCGAGCCCGCTGACGTGGAACACCCGGCGGCCGCCGACCGTGGCGGTCAGACTCCCGCGCACACAGGCGCCGTCGACGGCCTTGGTCACCTTCCCGGTGACGGTGATCTTCCGTCGGTCCTGGGTCTGTCCCTGGCAGTCGACGGAGACGACGATGGTCTCCTTCGGCGAGGGCGAACGGCCGGGTGTGTAGCCGTGGTTGCCGTTGTCGGCGGTGCAGCTGAGCCAACTGACGTCGACATGCCGCCGTTTCAGCTCGTCGGTCGCGGTCTTGTCGGTGGTGTACGCCACCGTCGCCGAGCCGAGCCCGCCCGGCTCGCAGGCCACCATCCCGCCCACGGCCACCATCGCCAGCCCCGCCACGGCCATCGCCCTCGCGGGTCGCGGCCGATACCGAATTCTTCTCAATACCCCCATGAACGGCAGAGTGCCACCGACACATGCGGGGCGGAAGGGCGCATACGGCCACTCACTCGTTCGAGTGCCGGTCCGGGTTCCGCCGTAGTCTGGGCCGATGGGCGGCGAAGACAGACTCAGGCGGCTGACCGTGCCGGACGGGACCCTGTACCGGTGGCGTGTGCGGCACCGGCACGGGGACGACGAGCCGTGCGAGGAGGTGCTGGCGCTGAACCGGGACGGGGTCCGGGTGCAGATCGTCTTCCGGGGCGGGCCCGGGCGGGTCGCCGGCAGCGCGCCCTACAGCCACTCGGGGCTGGTCTGCGACGAGCACGGACGCTGGGTCAACCTCCACGAGCCCGGTGTCGTACGGGCGTTCGTGGACGAGCTGCGCCGACGCGGGACCGAGGCCGGACAGGTGGACGGCTGGGAGCTGCTGCCCGCCGTCGTGGTCAGCCGCGCAGCAGCAGCCACTCCTGGAGTTCCACCAGATTGCCCTCCGGGTCCTTGAGGTGGGCCACGCGCATCCGGTCGGTCATGGGGGCCGGGCCGTGCAGCACGGTCGCGCCCCGGGAGGTGATCTCCGCGCAGTAGGCGTCGAGGTCGTCGACGCGCAGCACGACCAGGGAGCGGTGGCCGCAGGCGGTCTCGCCCAGTT
Organism: Streptomyces sp. NPDC047085; assembly: GCF_040643735.1. Taxonomy (NCBI): domain Bacteria; kingdom Bacillati; phylum Actinomycetota; class Actinomycetes; order Kitasatosporales; family Streptomycetaceae; genus Streptomyces; species Streptomyces sp. NPDC047085. The sequence goes on along the minus strand of NZ_JBEYUW010000001.1, from coordinate 426,950 downwards.
CGTCGAGGACCTCGGCCATCATCGCCCGGTCCTGCAGCGCGATCCCGGCGGAGCCGGTGTGCGGGCTGAACTTCTCGTACGGGCCCTCGGTCGCCCCCGACTGCGGCTTGAGACCGAGGACCTCGGCGTAGAAGCGGTAGCAGGCGGGGAAGTCGGTGACGAGGAGGCGTACTTGGGCGAGTTCCATGGTGTTCCCCCAGGTGTCAGGACCAGCGGCCGGTGCGGCCCAGGAGAAGGGCCGCGGCGGCGGTGCCGGCGGTGGATGTGCGCAACACGGTAGGACCGAGCACGTACGGCCGCGCCCCCGCCTCCGCGAACAGCGCCAACTCCTCCGGGGAGACGCCCCCTTCGGGGCCGACGACCAGCACGATCTCGCCGTCCGCGGGGAGTTCGGCGGTGGCCAGCCGCTCCTCGCCGCTCTCGTGGAGCACGGCGGCGAAGTCGGCCTTGGCCAGAAGCGCGCCAACCTGCTTGGTCGTCGCCGCGTCCGCGACCTCGGGGAAGCGGACTCGGCGGGACTGCTTGCCGGCCTCGCGGGCGGTGGAGCGCCACTTGCCGAGCGCCTTGAGACCGCGGTCGCCCTTCCACTGGGTGATGCAGCGGGACGCCTGCCACGGCACGATCGCGTCGACGCCGACCTCGGTCATGGTCTCCACGGCGAGTTCGCCCCGGTCGCCCTTGGGGAGGGCCTGCACGACGGTGATGCGGGGCGTGGGCCACGGCTCCTCGTGGACGGACTCCAGGTCCGTCACCACCAGGCGGTCCTTGCCCTCGGCGGCCTTGACGACGCCCTCGGCCCAGCGTCCCCGCCCGTCGGTGAGGACGACGTCCTCGCCCGGCCGCAGCCGCTTCACGGAGACGGCGTGCCGGCCCTCGGGGCCGTCGAGCACGAACTCCGGCCCGATGCGGTCGAGTTGGTCCACGACGAAAACGGGCGCGGTCATCGCGCGTCACCTCCGGGCCATCTGACATCCGACAACGCTGTCCTGGCCGCGGCGAGTTCGGCCGCCAGCACCTCCACCAGTTCCCCGGCGGGCAGTTCGCGGGCCATCCGGTGGCCCTGCCCCGCGAACATCGCCATGCCCTGCGCGTCACCGGCCTTGGCGGCGGCCTTGCGCAGCGGGGAGGTCAGATGGTGGATCTCGGGGTAGGCGGCGGGGGCGTACGGGCCGTGCTCGCGCAGGAAGCGGTTGACCAGGGCGCGGGCCGGGCGTCCGGTGAAGGCGCGGGTCAACTCGGTGCGCGCGAACAGGGGGTTGGTCAGCGCCTGCTTGTGCTGGGGGTGGGCGCCGGACTCCGGGGCGGGCAGGAAGGCCGTGCCCAGCTGGGCGGCGCAGGCACCGGCGGCGAGGACGGCGGCGATCTGGCCGCCGCGCATGATGCCGCCCGCGGCGACGACGGGGATGGCCACCGTCTCCCGGATCTGCGCGATCAGCGACAGCAGTCCGATGCCGGCGCCGTCGTTCTCCGGGGTGTCCCGGTGGGTGCCCTGGTGGCCGCCGGCCTCCACGCCCTGCGCGATCACCGCGTCCGCGCCGGCCCGCTCCACCGCGAGGGCCTCCTCGGCGGTGGTGGCCGAGACCAGGGTGAGGGTGCCGGCCCGGCGCAGCGCCTCCAGCACCTCCCGGCTCGGCACGCCGAAGTGGAAGGAGACCACCGGCACCGGGTTGTCCAGCAGGACCGCGAGCTTGGCGTCGTACCCGTCGTCCCGGCCGCTGTCCGGATCGCCCAGCTCCGTCTCGTACCAGGCGGCCTCACCGGCCAGCTGCTGGGCGTACAGCTCGACCGCGCCGGACTCGGCATACTCCGGCTGCGGCACGAGGACGTTCACGCCGAAGGGGCGGCCGGTGAGCCCTCGCAGCTGCTTGATCTCCTGATACATGCCGTCGGCCGTCTTGTACCCGGCGGCGAGAAACCCCAGCCCACCGGCCTCGGACACGGCAGCGGCGAGCTGCGGCACGGAGACACCGCCCGCCATCGGGGCCTGCACGATCGGGTGGGGGAAGAGATCGGTCAGTGCGGAGGACATGACCGCATGTTGTCACGTCCCCCGAACAAGTCCGAATCCGGCCTTCCCATGGCATAGGCCATTGGCACAGGGGGTGCCGGGAGCGCTACGGGGCCGCTTTTTCAGCCGCTTTCCAGCCCACCGAGTCGGGTGGTGGGTGGGCCGGCCGGGGGTCCAGGGGGCGGAGCCCCCTGGCGGGGTCGAAGGGGCAGAGCCCCTTCTCCCCGGCTCCGGCTCAGCGACCGTTGAACGCGTCCTTCAGCCGTGAGAACAGCCCCTGCTGACCCGGCTGGAACTGACCCTGGGGCCGCTCCTCGCCGCGCAGCTTGGCCAGCTCCCGCAGCAGCCGCTCCTGCTCGGGGTCGAGCTTGGTCGGCGTCTGCACCTCGACGTGCACGATGAGGTCACCCCGGCCGCCGCCACGCAGATGCGTGACGCCCCGGTTGTGCAGCGGGATCGACTGGCCGGACTGGGTGCCGGGCCGGATGTCGACCTCCTCCATGCCGTCCAGCGTCTCCAGCGGCACCTTCGTGCCGAGGGCCGCCGCCGTCATCGGGATCGTGACCGTGCAGTGCAGGTCGTCGCCGCGCCGCTGGAAGACCGGGTGCGGCAGCTCGTGGATCTCGACGTACAGGTCACCGGCCGGACCGCCACCGGGGCCGACCTCGCCCTCGCCGGCGAGCTGGATCCGGGTGCCGTTGTCGACACCGGCCGGGATCTTGACGGTGAGGGTGCGACGCGACCGTACGCGCCCGTCGCCCGCGCACTCCGGGCACGGGTTCGGCACGACCGTGCCGAAGCCCTGGCACTGGGGGCAGGGGCGGGACGTCATGACCTGGCCCAGGAAGGACCGGGTGACCTGGGAGACCTCGCCACGGCCGCGGCACATGTCACACGTCTGGGCGGACGTGCCGGGAGCGGCGCCTTCACCGTTACAGGTGTTGCAGACGACCGCGGTGTCGACCTGGATGTCCTTGGTCGTCCCGAAGGCCGCCTCGTCCAGCTCGATCTCGATCCGGATCATCGCGTCCTGGCCGCGCCGGGTGCGCGAGCGCGGCCCGCGCTGCGACGCCGTACCGAAGAACGCGTCCATGATGTCGGAGAAGTTGCCGAAGCCACCGGCCCCGAAGCCGCCCGCCGCGCCGGCGCCGGCCTGCGAGAGCGGGTCGCCGCCGAGGTCGTAGACCTGCTTCTTCTGCGGGTCCGACAGCACCTCGTAAGCGGCGTTGATCTCCTTGAACCGCTCCTGGGTCTTCGGATCCGGGTTGACGTCCGGGTGCAGCTCGCGCGCGAGCCGCCGGAACGCCTTCTTGATCTCATCCTGCGACGCGTCGCGGCGCACGCCGAGAACGGCGTAGTAGTCCGTGGCCACTTACGACTCCGCCAGGATCTGTCCGACGTACCGTGCCACTGCGCGTACCGCTCCCATCGTTCCCGGGTAGTCCATGCGGGTCGGTCCGACCACGCCGAGCTTGGCAACCGCCTCGCCGCCCGAACCGTAGCCGACCGACACGACGGAGGTGGAGTTGAGTCCTTCGTGGGCGTTCTCGTGCCCGATGCGCACGGTCATGCCCGGATCCTTCGCCTCGCCGAGGAGTTTGAGGAGCACGACCTGCTCCTCCAGTGCCTCCAGGACGGGCCGGATCGTGAGGGGGAAGTCATGTCCGAAGCGGGTGAGATTGGCGGTGCCGCCGATCATCAGCCGCTCCTCGTTCTCCTCGACCAGTGTCTCCAACAGGGTGGAGAGCACCGCTGAGACCGTACCGCGATCCTCGGCCTCGAAGGCCTCGGTCAGGTCCTCGACCAGGTGCGGCACGTCGGAGAACCGGCGCCCCGCGACCCGGCTGTTCAGCCGGGCCCGCAGATCCGCCAGTGAGGTCTCGCCGAAGGGCGCCGGGCAGTCGATCATCCGCTGCTCGACCCGGCCGGTGTCCGTGATCAGCACGAGCATCACGCGCGCGGGGGCGAGCGAGAGCAGCTCCACGTGCCGCACGGTCGAGCGGGTCAGCGACGGGTACTGCACGACGGCGACCTGCCGGGTCAGCTGCGCGAGCAGCCGCACCGTGCGCGCCACGACGTCGTCGAGGTCGACGGCGCCCTCCAGGAAGTTCTGGATGGCCCGGCGCTCGGGCGCCGTCATCGGCTTCACCCCGGCGAGCTTGTCGACGAACAGCCGGTAGCCCTTGTCGGTGGGGATGCGCCCCGCGCTGGTGTGCGGCTGGGCGATGAACCCCTCGTCCTCCAGGGCGGCCATGTCGTTGCGCACGGTCGCCGGGGAGACGCCGAGGTTGTGCCGCTCGGTGAGCGCCTTGGAGCCCACCGGCTCCTCGGTGCCCACGTAGTCCTGGACGATGGCGCGCAGAACCTGCAGCCTGCGTTCACTCAGCATCCGCGCGCACCTCCATCGCGTCGTCCCCTTGGCCCTTCGGGTCATGGGCCTGGCACTCTGCGTGTGCGAGTGCCAGACTTCCCCGGCCCAGTGTACGGCCGTGGGGTACGCCCTGGGCAAGGTCGGTCCCGCTGCAACGGCTCGTGGAGCTAGCGTCGCGGTATGACGGTGACTTGGGAAGACCTGGGATGGGAGCGGCTGGCCGCGGGGGCCGGGCGGTGCCGGCTGCCCGGCTGGGACTGCACCGTGGGGCTGGTCCTGGGCGCGGGCACGGCGCTGTTGGTGGACGCCGGGTCGAGCCTCGCGGAGGGCGCGCGGCTGCGGGCGGCGGTGGAGCGGCTGGCCGGCCGGCGTGTGACCCATCTCGCGCTGACCCATCCCCACTTCGACCATGTCTTCGGCGCCGCCGCCTTCGCCGGCGCGGAGGTGTACGCGGCGGTGGGCCTGGACGCGGTGTTCGCGTACGAGCGGGAGGACCTGCGGCTGGACGCGATCAGGCACGGCCTGCCGGCGGCGGACGCGGACGAGGCGGTGGACGCGCTGACCCCGCCCCGCCACCTGGTCTGCGGCGAGTGGACCCTCGACCTCGGCGACGGCCGCCAGGCCCTGCTGGCCAACGTCGGCCCCGGCCACACCGCCCACGACCTCGCGGTCCTCGTCCCCGGCACCCCGGACACCCCGGAGATCGTCTTCTGCGGCGACCTGGTCGAGGAGTCCGGCGAACCCCAGGCGGGCCCGGACGCCGTACCGGCCCGCTGGCCGGACGCCCTGGACCGCCTCCTCGCGCTCGGCGGCGAGGACGCACTGTACGTGCCCGGTCACGGAGCGGTGGTCGACGCGGCCTTCGTACGACGGCAGCGCGACCAGCTGGCGGCGCGTTTCGGCGTGTCGTGAGTGCCGGCCGGCGGCTTCTCCTATCGTCATCCGAATGCGCCAGTACTCCCCCGACCTGACCCCTCCCTGGAAGAAGCCCCAGCCCGTGCCGGAGGTCCCGGCGGAGCCCGGACTGGTGGTGGAGGAGCCCGGCACCGGGTTCTGCGGGGCGGTGATCCGCTGCGAGGCGGGCACGGTGACGCTGGAGGACCGCTTCGGCAAGCACCGCGTGTTCCCGCTGGAACCGCGCGGCTTCCTGCTGGAGGGCAGGGTGGTCACCCTGGTCAGGCCCTCCTCGGGTCCGGCGGCTCCGGTACGGCCCACCCGTACGGCGTCCGGTTCGGTGGCCGTCCCCGGCGCACGCGCGCGCGTGGCCCGCGCCGGCCGCATCTACGTCGAGGGCCGGCACGACGCCGAGCTGGTCGAGAAGGTGTGGGGCGACGACCTGCGCATCGAGGGCGTGGTCGTGGAGTACCTGGAGGGCGTGGACGACCTGCCGTCTGTCGTGGACTCCTTCGCCCCGGGCCCGGACGCCCGCCTGGGGGTCCTGGTGGACCACCTCGTGCCGGGCACGAAGGAGTGGCGCATCGCCGAGTCGGTGACGAGCGAACACGCGCTGGTGGTGGGCCACCCGTACATCGACATCTGGGAAGCGGTGAAGCCGTCGTCCCTGGGCATCCCGGGGTGGCCCCGCGTTCCGCACGGCCAGGACTGGAAGACAGGCGTGTGCCGGGCACTGGGCTGGCCGTCGGAGAACACGGGTGCGGTGTGGCAGGCGATCCTGGCGCGCGTGGGGTCGTACAGGGACCTGGAGCCGGAGTTGCTGGGCCGGGTCGAGGAGCTGATCGACTTCGTCACGGCTCCCGCGTAGCCACGGGCACCGGCACAGGGTGCACAGGGTCCATAGGGCTCACAGGGTCCATAGGGTGCACCGGTCCTCAGTCCACCAGGTCCCGCACCACCGCGTCCGCCAGCAGCCGCCCGCGCAGGGTCAGCACCGCGCGCCCCTCGTCGTACGCACCGGGGTCCAGCAGCCCGTCCGCCAGCGCCCGCCGGGAAGCCGCGAGCCCCTGCTCCTTCAGCAGGGACAGCGGGACGCCCTCGCACAGGCGCAGCTCCAGCAGGATGCGCTCGACCCTGCGGTCCTCGTCCGACAGCAGCTCCCGGCCCGCGCCCGGTGAGCGCCCGGAGGCCAGCGCGGCCGCGTACGCACCCGGATGCTTGACGTTCCACCAGCGCACCCCGCCCACGTGGCTGTGCGCCCCCGGCCCCGCGCCCCACCAGTCGGCGCCGCGCCAGTACAGCTCGTTGTGCAGGCAGCGGCCCGCCTCCGAGGTGGCCCAGTTGGAGACCTCGTACCAGTCGAAGCCCGCGGCCGACAGGGTCTCTTCGGCGATCAGGTAGCGGTCCGCGTGAACGTCGTCGTCCGTCATCGGGACCTCGCCCCGGCGGATGCGACGCGCGAGCTGGGTGCCCTCCTCGACGATCAGCGCGTACGCGCTGATGTGGTCCGGCCCGGCTCCCAGCGCCGCCTCCAGCGAGGCCCGCCAGTCGTCGTCGCTCTCCCCCGGGGTGCCGTAGATCAGGTCCAGGTTCACGTGCTCGAAGCCGGCGGCCCTCGCCTCGGCCACGCAACGCTCGGGGCGGCCGGGGGTGTGCGTCCGGTCGAGCACCCGCAGCACGTGCTGCTTCGCGCTCTGCATGCCGAAGGAGATCCGGTTGAAGCCGCCCTCGCGCAGCGTGGCCAGGTAGGCGGGATCCACCGACTCCGGATTGGCCTCCGTGGTGATCTCCGCGTCGGCCGCCAACCCGAACTCGTCGCGGATCGCCCCCAGCATCCGTACGAGATCGTGGGCGGCCAGCAGCGTCGGCGTGCCACCGCCCACGAAGACCGTACGGACCTCGCGCGGATCGTCCCCCAGCACCTTCCGGGCGAGGCGGATCTCGTCCGTCAGGGTGTCCGCGTAGTTGTCCCGGGAGGCGAGCACCCCGCCCGTGCCGCGCAGCTCGGTCGCGGTGTACGTGTTGAAGTCGCAGTAGCCGCAGCGGGTCGCGCAGTACGGGACGTGCAGGTAGAACCCGAGGGGGCGGCCGGCTGCCCCGGCGAGCGCGGAGGCGGGCAGCGCGCCGTCGTCGGGGACGGGCTCGCCGTCGGGGAGTGCGGAAGGCATGTACTCCATTGTCCCGTACGCCGGCGGTTGCCCCCGAGGGTGCCGACGTACGACCACGCTCACTCGGCCTGGAGAACCAGCAGCGCGAGGTCGTCCTCGGGCAGGCCCCCGCCGAAGTCGTGCACGAGGTGCCGGATCCGCTCCGCGATCTGCTCGGCGTTCAGGCCCGCGCAGCCGGACAGGGCACGCGCCAGCCCGTCGCCGTCGTCGAACTGGCGGGAGCCGGAGCGGCGCTCGGTCACCCCGTCCGTGACGCACAGCAGGCTGTCGCCGGGCCGCAGTTCGATGGTCTCGCTGGTGTAGGTCTCGTCCTCGACGACACCCAGCAGGGTCTGCGGGCGGGCGGCGGTGCGCACCTCGCCGTCGGGGCGCAGCAGCAGGGGCAGCGGGTGTCCGGCGGAGGCGAGGGTGCAGCGGATCCCGCCGTCGTACGGGGCCAGCTCGCCGTAGAGGAGGGAGAGGAAGCGGGTCTGGGAGCCGTCCGCGTGGGCCATCGGCCGGCCGCCGGCGGCGACCAGGGCGCGGGCGGCGGCGTCGGCGGCCTCGGTGGCGTCGTCCAGCAGGAGCTGGTTGAGGCGGTCGAGGACGTCGGCGACCCGGTAGCCCTCGCGGGCCAGCAGCCTGAGCCAGGGCCGGGCGAGCCCGATCACGACCGCGGCCTCGGGGCCCTTGCCCTGCACGTCGCCGACGGCGAAGCACCAGCGGCCGTCGCCGGCCGGGAACAGGTCGTAGAAGTCGCCGCTGGGGCCGCCCTTGTCGCAGGGCTCGTAGACGAGCGCGCTGCTCACGCCGGGGATCTCGGCGACCGCGCCGGGCAGCAGCCCGCGCTGCAGGACGGCGCTGATGGTGGCCTGGCGGGCGTACTGGCGGGCCGCGCCGATGGCGAGCGCCACGCGGCGGCCGAGGTCCTCGACCAGACCGGTGACCTCGTCGGGAAACCCGGCCGCCCCGCACCGGCCGATCACCAGCGTGCCCAGCGGGCGGCCGCCGGCGATCAGCCGGTAGGCGAGCGCGGTGCCCTCGGCGCCCTCCGGGCCGAGCACGTCGCCGGGCCACGGATACGGATCCGGTCCGGACCGCACCCCTTCGAGCGAACGGGGCGGATCCTTCTCCAGGGTCCGGTGCAGCTCCTCGATGCGGTTCTCGCACGCGTGCCAGACCCGGGCGGGCCCGCCGCCGTCGCCGCCGCGCACGGTCGCCTCGTCCTCCAGCCACACCGCGCACCAGTCGGCGAGCCGGGGCACGATCAGCTGGCCGGTGAGGGCGACGACCAGGTTCTCGTCGAGCTGTCCGGCGAGCAGGTCGGAGGCCTCGGCGAGGAAGGACAGCGCGCCCCGGCCGAGCCAGTCCCGGTCGCCGCCGCGCCGCCCCGGCTGCGGCGCGAGGGCCTCGGCGGCGTCCAGGGCGTCCGCCGGCGCGGGCCCGACCGGCTCCGGCCTGCCACCGGCGGGCAGCCGGGCCCACACCGTCTTGGCGCCGACGCGGTAGGTGATGCCCCACGACTCGGCGAGGGTGGCGACCAGGCGGAGGCCGCGCCCGTACTCGAGGGAGTCGTACGACGCCTCGCCGCCGACGGGGTTGCGGGGCGCGCGGGAGGGATGCCGGTCGGTGACCTCGACCACGAACGCCCCGCACTCCTCCAGCCGCCAGTCGACCTCCACGTCCGTACCGGCGTGCACGACCGCGTTGGTCACCAGCTCGCTGACCACGGCCATCGCATCGTCCACCAACCGCCCGTCGGCGTCCCCGGGCGCCCTCACGCCCCGCTCGCCGAGGGCAGCCCGCACCAGGGAACGCGCGCACCCCGGCGCGAGGGGGCTTCCGGGCAGCACTGCGTGCCCCTGCGCCCCACGGCCGTAGGTCTCACTCTCCCGCTGCGTCGGTATGGCCGCCATGTCCATGCGGTCAGGGTGACAGAACGGGGGCGCCCATAAGCGATGAGTTACGGAAGCGGCCGGCGATGGGCGCGAACTGTGCTACAGGTGTGCTCGAACGGGGTCGGAAAAGGTGCGGAATCAGGTCACCCACGTGCCTGAGGCATAGTCCGGCCATCGCCCCCCGCTCCGGCACTCCCGTGCCCCGTGGTCCGTGCCCCGCGCCCCCAGCTCAGGCGCTCTGTTCGGGACACGGCTCGGCCCCGGAAGGGCAAGGTGCTTCCGGGGCCGGGCGGTTGGGTCACGCCTCGCGGGTGCCCGCGTACATCTCGTCGATCAGGTGCTTGTACTCCCGCTCCACCACGGGCCGCTTCAGCTTCAGGCTCGGCGTGATCTCGCCGTGTTCCACGTCGAGGTCCCGCGGCAGCAGCCGGAACTTCTTGACGGTCTGCCAGCGCTGCAGGCCCTCGTTGAGCTGCTTGACGTAGCCCTCGACCATCTCGACCGTCTGCGGCGCCGTGACGATCTCCGCGTACGACTTGCCCTCCAGGCCGTTGTCCTTGGCCCACTGGAGGATGGCGATCTCGTCCAGGGCGATGAGGGCGGTGCAGTAGTTCCGGTCGGCGCCGTGCACCAGGATGTTGGAGACGTACGGGCACACCGCCTTGAACTGGCCCTCGACCTCGGCCGGCGCGATGTACTTGCCGCCGGAGGTCTTGATGAGGTCCTTCTTGCGGTCGGTGATGCGCAGGTAGCCGTCGGGGGACAGCTCGCCGATGTCGCCGGTGTGGAACCAGCCGTCGGACTCCAGCACCTCGGCGGTCTTCTCGGGCTGCTGGTGGTAGCCCTCCATGATGCCGGGGCCGCGCAGCAGGATCTCGCCGTCCTCGGCGATGCGCACCTCGCAGCCGGGCAGCGGCTTGCCGACCGTGCCGGTGCGGTAGGCCTCGCCGGGGTTCACGAAGGAGGCCGCGGAGGTCTCGGTGAGGCCGTAGCCCTCCAGGATGTGGATGCCGGCGCCGGCGAAGAAGTAGCCGATCTCGGGGGCGAGGGCGGAGGCGCCCGAGACGCAGGCGCGCAGCCGGCCGCCGAAGGCCTCGCGGAGCTTGGAGTAGACGAGGGCGTCGGCGACCTTGTGCTTGGCGGCCAGGCCGAACGGCACGGCGTGGGTGCCGGTGCGCCGGAAGTTGTCCTGCGAGACCTTGGCGTACTCGCGGGCGACCTCGGCGGCCCACTGGAAGATCTTGTACTTGGCCCCGCCGCCCTCGCGGGCCTTGGCGGCGACGCCGTTGTAGACCTTCTCGAAGATGCGCGGCACGGCCGCCATGTACGTCGGCTGCACCACCGGAAGGTTCTCGATGATCTTGTCGACGCGGCCGTCGACGGCGGTGACGTGGCCGACCTCGATCTGGCCGGAGGTGAGGACCTTGCCGAAGACGTGGGCGAGCGGCAGCCACAGGTACTGCACGTCGTCGCCGCTGACCAGGCCGGTCGCGGCGATGGCCTTCGCCATGTACGCCCAGTTGTCGTGCGGCAGGCGCACGCCCTTGGGGCGGCCGGTGGTGCCGGAGGTGTAGATGAGGGTGGCGAGCTGGTCGCTGGTGAGCGCGGCGACCCGCTCCTTGATCAGCTCGGGGTGCTTCTCCAGGTAGGCGGCGCCGCGCTCCTCAAGCTCCGCGAGGGTGATCACCCAGTCGCCGGTCTCGACGCCGGCCGGGTCGATGACGACGACCTTGGTCAGCGCGGGCAGCTCGTCGCGCTTCTCGACGGCCTTGGCGACCTGGGCCGCGTCCTCGGCGATCAGTACCCGGCTCTCGGAGTCGGACAGGATGAACGCCGACTCGTCCGCGTTGGTCTGCGGGTAGACGGTCGTGGTGGCGCCACCCGCGCACATGATGCCGAGGTCGGCGAGGATCCACTCGACACGGGTGGAGGAGGCGAGCGCCACCCGCTGCTCCGGCTGGATGCCCAGCTCGATGAGGCCGGCCGCGATCGCGTACACCCGCTGGGCCGCCTCGGCCCAGCTCAGCGACTTCCAGTCGTCGGGCCCCTGGCCGGAGGCGGACGGGACCGGATAGCGGTAGGCCTCCGCGTCCGGTGTCGCCGTCACGCGCTCCAGGAAGAGGGCCGCCACGGACGGCGGACGGTTCTCGATCAGGGTCTGTGTGTCGCTCACGACATCCTCCGGGGCCCGCGGCAGTGCGGCTGACTCGGTGCGGCTGGGTTAACTCACGGTGGGGTTCGAGCTTGTTTAACTCGCGAGTAACTATCGAGCAGGGATCAGCGTAAGGCGCGACCGGCCGCTGCGTAAGGGGCATCGGCCTGTCACTTTCCACCGAGAGCGACGTTACGCACGCGTAGGGGCCCGCCGCACTTTCGTACGACGAGCCCCTGTGTGCCCGCTTTACGGACGTAACCCGCGGTAACCGACGGCTACTTCTTGCTCTTGGCCGACCCCGCGCTGTCATCACTGGAGAGGACGGCGATGAAGGCCTCCTGCGGAACCTCCACGGAACCCACCATCTTCATCCGCTTCTTGCCTTCCTTCTGCTTCTCCAACAGCTTCCGCTTACGGGAGATGTCACCGCCGTAGCACTTGGCGAGGACGTCCTTGCGGATGGCTCGGATGGTCTCGCGGGCGATGACCCGGGAGCCGATGGCAGCCTGGACCGGCACCTCGAAGCTCTGCCGCGGGATCAGCTCCTTGAGCTTGGCGACGAGCCGTACGCCGTACGCGTACGCCTGGTCCTTGTGGGTGATCGCCGAGAAGGCGTCCACCTTGTCGCCGTGCAGCAGGATGTCGACCTTGACCAGGGAGCTGGTCTGCTCGCCCGTGGGCTCGTAGTCCAGGGACGCGTAGCCGCGGGTCTTGGACTTCAGCTGGTCGAAGAAGTCGAAGACGATCTCCGCGAGCGGGAGCGTGTAGCGGATCTCGACCCGGTCCTCCGAGAGGTAGTCCATGCCGAGCAGGGTGCCGCGCCGGGTCTGGCACAGCTCCATGATCGCGCCGATGAACTCCGTGGGCGCCAGGATCGTGGCCCGCACGACCGGCTCGAAGACCTCGTCGATCTTCCCCTCGGGGAACTCGCTCGGGTTGGTGACGACGTGCTCGCTGCCGTCCTCCATGACCACGCGGTAGACCACGTTGGGCGCGGTGGCGATCAGGTCGAGGCCGAACTCGCGCTCCAGCCGCTCCCGGATCACGTCCAGGTGCAGCAGACCGAGGAAGCCGACGCGGAAGCCGAAGCCGAGGGCGGCGGAGGTCTCCGGCTCGTAGACCAGCGCGGCGTCGTTGAGCTGCAGCTTGTCGAGGGCCTCGCGCAGCTCGGGGTAGTCCGAGCCGTCGAGCGGATACAGACCGGAGAAGACCATCGGCTTCGGGTCCTTGTAGCCGCCGAGCGCCTCGGTGGCGCCCTTGGCCTGGCTGGTGACGGTGTCACCGACCTTGGACTGCCGGACGTCCTTCACACCGGTGATGAGGTAGCCCACCTCGCCGACCCCGAGGCCGTCCGCCGGCAGCATCTCGGGCGAGTTGACGCCGATCTCCAGCAGCTCGTGGGTCGCGCCGGTCGACATCATCCTGATGCGCTCGCGCTTGTTGAGCTGGCCGTCGATGACACGGACGTAGGTGACGACACCGCGGTAGGAGTCGTAGACCGAGTCGAAGATCATCGCGCGGGCGGGTGCGTCGGCGACCCCGACCGGCGCCGGGATCTCCTTGACGACCTTGTTCAGCAGCGCGTCGACGCCGAGGCCGGTCTTGGCGGAGACCTTGAGCACGTCCTCCGGGTCACAGCCGACCAGGTTCGCCAGCTCCTCGGCGAACTTCTCCGGCTGGGCGGCCGGCAGGTCGATCTTGTTCAGCACCGGGATGATCGTGAGGTCGTTCTCCATCGCCAGGTACAGGTTGGCGAGGGTCTGCGCCTCGATGCCCTGGGCGGCGTCGACGAGGAGGATGGTCCCCTCACAGGCGGCCAGCGACCGCGAGACCTCGTAGGTGAAGTCGACGTGCCCCGGGGTGTCGATCATGTTGAGGATGTGCGTCGTGCCCTGGTCGGGCCCCTCGGTCGGGGCCCAGGGCAGACGCACCGCCTGGGATTTGATCGTGATGCCGCGCTCGCGCTCGATGTCCATCCGGTCGAGGTACTGAGCACGCATCTGCCGCTGCTCGACCACACCGGTCAGCTGGAGCATCCGGTCGGCGAGCGTGGACTTGCCGTGGTCGATGTGCGCGATGATGCAGAAATTGCGGATCAGAGCCGGGTCGGTACGGCTCGGCTCGGGCACATGGTTAGGGGTCGCGGGCACGCAGGGTCCTGTCTCTTGAGGCGCCTTATGCCTCGGGTCGGATCGTTACGTAGTCTCCATGGTCCCACGCGGAGCGAGCGGCGACCGTTTTGGGCCGTCCGCGGGGCCGCTGGTACTGTAGATGGCTGTGCCTCATGCCCTCTCAGCGCGAGGCGCGACAGAAAATTTTTGGATCACCGGTACGGGACCCGAGCGGCCCCGCACCAGAACCTGAAAAGGCTCCTTCGTGGCGAACATCAAGTCCCAGATCAAGCGGATCAAGACCAACGAGAAGGCTCGGCTGCGCAACAAGGCCGTCAAGTCCTCCCTGAAGACCGCGATCCGCAAGGCCCGTGAGGCCGCTGCCGCGGGTGACGTCGAGAAGGCCACCGAGTACCAGCGCGCTGCCGCGCGTCAGCTCGACAAGGCCGTCTCGAAGGGCGTCATCCACAAGAACCAGGCCGCCAACAAGAAGTCGGCGCTTGCTTCCAAGGTCGCGTCCCTCAAGGGCTGAAACTCCCTTCTGATCTGACCGCCGGAAGGACCCAGAGCGGGCCCTCTCTCATCCGCTCCCGCCCGGCACCCCCGAGCCTGTACGCGGCCTGCGTTCGCCACGCGGGTACGGGCTCACCACCAGCTTGAACCGGAAACCCCGGCACCTTCCCTTCCCCAGGGCAGGTGGCGGGGTTTTTGGCATACGGGGGTTGAGGTGCCGCACGGGGCGCTCGGTGCCACGCGAGGCTCGGTGCCTACGCAGGGATTGGGCCACGCGGGGCTGAGCGCCGCACGCGGAGCTTGCTTGCGCCACGCGAGGGCTCGGTGCCGCATGCGGGGACTGGGCCACACGGGCGCTCGGTGCCGCATGCGGGGCTTGGGTCACCGGAGCAGAGCCCCGGCGCGCTCAACCGCGCCCGCGCGACCGAGCGGCCCGTGCGATCACCACGACCGCCTTCTCCAGCGCGTACTCGGGATCGTCCCCGCCCCCCTTCACCCCGGCGTCGGCCTCGGCGACAGCCCTGAGCGCCACCGCCACCCCATCCGGCGTCCACCCCCGCATCTGCTGCCGCACCCGGTCGATCTTCCACGGCGGCATCCCCAGCTCACGCGCCAGGTCGGCAGGCCGCCCGCCCCGGGCCGACGAGAGCTTCCCGATCGCCCGCACGCCCTGGGCGAGCGCACTGGTGATCATCACCGGCGCCACTCCCGTCGCCAGCGACCATCTGAGCGCCTCCAGCGCCTCCGCCGTACGCCCCTCCACGGCCCGGTCGGCGACCGTGAAGCTGGAGGCCTCGGCCCGGCCGGTGTAGTACCGCCCGACGACCGCCTCGTCGATCGTCCCCTCCACGTCGGCGACCAGCTGCGAGACCGCCGAGGCCAGCTCCCGCAGATCACTGCCGATCGCGTCGCAGAGCGCCTGGCACGCCTCGGGCGTGGCCGACCGTCCGAACCCCCGGAACTCCCCTCTCACGAACGCCAGCCGGTCCGCCGGCTTGGTCATCTTCGGACAGGCCACCTCCCGCGCGCCCGCCTTGCGCGCGGCGTCCAGCAGCCCCTTGCCCTTCGCGCCGCCCGCGTGCAGCAGCACGAGCGTGATCTCCTCCGCGGGCGCCCCCAGGTACGCCTTCACGTCCTTGATCGTGTCGGCCGACAGGTCCTGCGCGTTGCGTACGACCACGACCTTGCGCTCGGCGAAGAGCGACGGACTCGTCAGCTCGGCGAGCGTGCCGGGCTGCAACTGGTCCGGGGTGAGGTCTCGTACGTCCGTGTCGGCGTCGGCGGCCCTGGCGGCGGCCACCACCTCCTGCACGGCACGGTCGAGCAGGAGGTCCTCCTGGCCCACGGCGAGAGTCACCGGGGCGAGAGGGTCGTCATTCGCAGTCTTCCTGGCCATCACTCACAGCATCCCACGCGGCACTGACAACGAACCGGCCCCGACCCCTGACCGGTCCCCGACCGACCCCTGAACCCGCCTCAGGGGCGCACGACTCCCCTGCGCGCCGGGGGCCGGCTGCTCGCTCCTGGGGGCGGCTCTGCACGGTCATGGCTCCTCACGACGGGGTGGCTGCACGGTCTCGGCTCGTCACGACCGGGGGCGGCTCCCCGCGCCCGAGGGCGGCCTCGGACGGTCACGGCTCCTCGCGCCAGCCGTCCCACTCGCCGGCGAAGGCGTCCAGCTCGGCGGGGTCGAGTCGTTCGTCCTCGTCGTGCAGGACGACCAGCCACTGGGCGTCCTCGGCGTCGTCCTCGCCGGCCAGGGCGTCCCGGACGAGCCGGGGTTCCTCGTCGATGCCGAACCGCTCCCCGAGCGCCTCGGCCGCCTCCTCGGCGGCGTCGCGGTCGGGCAGCACCAGCACGTGTCTCACATCGCTCACCGGGCCATTCTCCGGCACCCCGACATCGCGGAAGCACCAGGTCAGTGCCCGGGCACGATCTGTACGTCGAGACCGACGCGGATGCCGGGCCGACCGCCGCGATGCTCCGCGCCGACATGGTCTGCCGGCCGACCCTGCAGTCGTCGCGGTGGAGTTCGGTGGCGAGCCGGCCCCCCTCTCGGTTCGGCCGCCGGGTTCAACTGCCCTGTCTGACCACGCGCAGCCCTCCATCCGCCCCTCCGCTCCCGCCGACCGCGAGCGCGCCGTCCCGGTCCGTGCGCAGCACCACCGCCCCGCCTGCCCGCAGGGCCGCCACGGTCGCCGGTGCCGGGTGGCCATAGGGGTTGTCGGTGCCACAAGAAATGAGGGCGATCCGCGGGGCCGCCAGCCGTATCAGCTCCGGGTCCTGATACGCGGACCCGTGATGGGCGACCTTGAGCACGTCCACCCCGGCCAGCTCGGCCGCCACCGGTGACCGCAACAGCTCCTGCTGGGCGGGAGGTTCGAGGTCCCCGAGCAACAACAGCCGCAGTCCGCCGGTGCGAGCGAGCAGTGCGACGCTGGCGTCATTCGGGCCGTCCGGCTCCGGTGCCGGGTCCGGCAAGGGCCACAGCACCCGCCAGGTGAGCGCTCCGGTGCGCCGTTCCTCTCCCGCCACGGCCCGGGTGAGCGGGATGTGCCGCTCGGCCGCCTCCCTTCGCACGAACGCGACCTGGTCCGCGGGTTCTTCGAAGCCGGTGGTCTCGATCCCGGCGACCGAGCGGCCCCGCAGCACGCCGGCCAGGCCCGCGACATGGTCCGCGTGGAAGTGGGTCAGGACGACGAGCGGGATGCGGGTGATGCCCAGCTCCCGCAGGCAGTGGTCGACCAGTTCCGGATCGGGCCCGGCGTCCACGACCACCCCCGTCCCCTCCCCGGCCGCCAGCACCGTGGCGTCGCCCTGCCCGACATCGCACATCGCGAACCGCCAACCCGGCGGCGGCCAGCCCGTGACCACCCGGGTCAGCGGAGCCGGCCGCACCACCGCCAGCAGCAGAAGCACGCCGAGCGCACCGCACCACCAGGGGTGCCGCAGCAACCGCCGCCCCGCGAGGACGACGACCACGGTCACGGCAGCGAGCAGCAGCGCCCCCGCCCAGCTGCCCGGCCAGTCCACTCCCCCACCGGGCAGCGCCGCCCCGGTCCTGGCCACCCCGGCGATCCATCCGGCCGGCCAACCCGCGCACCAGGCCAGCGCCTTGGCCAGGGGCATGGCCACCGGCGCCGCCGCGAGCGCCGCGAACCCCAGCACGGTGGCCGGCGCGACCGCCATCTCGGCCAGCAGGTTGCAGGGCACCGCCACCAGGCTCACCCGGGCCGACAGCACCACCACGACCGGCGCGCACACGGCCTGCGCGGCAGCGGCCGCCGCCAGCGCCTCCGCGAGCCGCGCGGGCACTCGGCGCCGCCGCAGCGCCTCGCTCCAGCGGGGCGCCAGCACGAGCAGCGCGCCGGTGGCCAGCACCGAGAGGAGGAAGCCGTAACTGCGGGCCAGCCACGGGTCGTACAGCACCAACAGCAGGACGGCCGCGGCCAGCGCGGGGATCAGGGATCTGCGGCGCCCGGTGGCCAGGGCCAGCAGGGCGACCGAGCCGCAGGCCGCGGCCCGCAGCACGCTGGGGTCGGGCCGGCACACGATCACGAAGCCCAGCGTCAGCACCCCCGCGAGCAGGGCGGTGGCCCGCAGCGAGAGCCCGAGACGCGGGGCGAGTCCACGGCGCTCGATCTGCTGGGCCAGGCCGGGAGGACCGATGAGCAGGGCGAGCAGGATCGTGAGGTTGCTGCCGGAGACGGCGAGGGTATGGGCCAGGTCCGTCTCCTTGAAGGCATCGTCCAGTTCAGGGGTGATCCGCGAGGTGTCCCCGACGACCAGCCCGGGGAGCAGCGCCCGCGCATCCGCAGGAAGCCCCTCGGTCGCCTCGCGCAGCTCGGCCCTGAGCCGGCCCGCCAGCCGTTGCGATCCGCTCGGCCCCGCCACGACCTCGGGACCCGGCCGCCCCCGCACCCGCAGCACGGCCGCGGTCCGGTCACCGCCCGTCATGGCCGGTGCGAGCCGCCCGCTCACGCGCAGCCGTGTGGAGGGCAGCAGCCCGAGCCAGGCCGAGCGTCCCCCCTTCGTTTCCCGGGCCCCGCTGCCAGGCGGCCCCGGCGGCCCGATCCGTCCCGCTGAGCCTCCGGTCCTCGCCCCCAACGTGGCAGCCCCTTCCGGTGCCGGAACCTCCGCGTCGACGACCAGCAGCACCGGACTACGCGTCCGCACGCCTGCGCCTGCCCCGGCCCCGGCCCTTGCCCCGTCACCGTCCTCGACACGCAGCACCTCGGCCCGCGCCAGCACCGCCACCGGCGCCGCGTGATCGCCCCGCACCCGCGGTCTGCTCAGCCAAGGGTCGCCATTCAGCTCCACCTCAGCGGTCACGATCGCGAACCGCCGAGCCAGCTCAGGTACCGGCCCGCGCCGCACATCCGCCCCGTGCAGCCCGGCCGAGAGGGCTGCCGCGGCCACACAGAGCAACACGGCGGCGATCGGCACACGGGCCCACCCGGGCCGAGCAGTTGCGAGCCGAGCCACAGGGCCACCCACAGGTCCACCCGCAGGGCCAGGCCAGTTCACAGGTCGCGCGGGCCGACGCGGGTTTCGAGCGCCCGCCCGCCTCGACGGACTTGGCCGTCCCGACGGCGCCTTCCGCCTCGACCGCCTCGACCGCAACGGCATCGGCCACCGAGTCGACAGCATGACGAACCCGACGATCAGACAGACGACCGCGACACCGATGCCCCAACCCGGCGGAGCAACCACGACCACGGCCGCTGTCGCCCAGGCCGCGAGCGCGGGCGGCACGAGCCGCAGGTCCGACGGGGCTTCCTGCCGTGGCCGAGCGCTCCTCTCCTGCACACCAGCGGCGGCCGACATGTGTGGCCGCTCGGCTCCCCGCCCCGGGGACCGCTCCCCGCGCTCCGGCGCCGCGTCGTCCAGCGACCCGTTCATGGCCGCACCAAGGGGCGCAGATCGGAGAAGCGGCGGTCGCCGATGCCGTTGACCTGGCGTAACTCGTCCACCGAGCGGAAGCCGCCGTGCCGGGTGCGGTAGTCGATGATGTGCTGGGCAAGCACCGGGCCGACCCCGGGCAGAGTGTCGAGTTGGTCCGCGGTCGCCGTGTTGAGCGAGACCGGGGCCGCGGGGCCGCCCGCAGGCCCGCCCGGCGGGGCCGGACCGGCCGCGCTGCCCGGCCCGGGAGGTGCGGCCGCCGCTGGGGGTGCGGGCACGCCGACGACGATCTGTTCGCCGTCCACCAGGAAGCGGGCCCGGTTGAGCCCCTCGGTGCTGGCACCCGGCCGCACCCCGCCCGCCGCCTTCAGCGCGTCCACCACACGTGCGCCGGCCGGCAGGCGACGGATCCCCGGATTGCGGACCTTGCCGCTGACGTCCACGACGATCTCCCCGCCCGGCGAGTTCGCAGCACTCACGGATCCACTGGGCTTCGCCCCCTCGTCCTTCGTGGCGGACGACGCCTCCGCGCGCACCACCTGAGGGGCGCTCACGGTCTGCGTGCGGCCCGCCCAGAAGTGCTGGGCCGCGAACGCACCGGCGGCCACGAGCACCACGGCCAGCGCGATCACACCTCGCCGCTCCACTCCGCACCGTGCCTGCACCCACACCGGCACCCGCTCCCGCAGCGCGAGCCCCGCCCGCTCCCGCCAGCCCGGCCCGGGAAACTCCGCTTCCTCCCCCACATCGCCTGCCGGATCGGCGAGTTGCCGCGCGGCTGTGGTGGTGTCGCCCGGAGCGTCCGCGGGCTCGGGCGACCCCGCCGCTTCCACGACACGCTCTCGCGCCTCGTCGACCGCGGCCCGCGCTCCACTCGCCCCACCCGCAGTCGCAGTCCCAGACTCAGCCGCAGCCCCGTCCTGCCCGCCCCCAGGCGCCACACCGTCCGGCCCGGCCCCGGCCGTCCGCAACCCGACCGCCACCCCCGTCACGGCCGCCGTGCTCGCCGGCGCCCGCGCCTCACCTTCCGGCGGGCCCTTGCCCGACTCCCGCCAGACTCCGGCTCGTTCGCCGAAGATGAGTTCCGCACGGCGGCGCAGCTCCTCCGCGGGAGCGGGTGGGCGGTGCCGGGCTCGGCGGTGCTCGGTGGGCCGGCGGTGGCGGACGCGGCCGTCGGAGGCGGGGCCGCGACCGGGACCGCTGGTCGGAGCGGCTGTGCGTGAACGTGATCGAAGTGCCATGCGACGAGGATCGGGCATCTCGCCGCTTCACGATGATCTTGGTCAATTCCCGGGGATTACCGCCCAGTTGTGGAAAACCGCGCCACCCGTACGGGTGAGGGCGGACCCCGTAGGCCAGACGTCAACGCGGCGAGACGACCACGCCGAGGAGACCGGGCCCGGTGTGCGCCCCGATCACCGCGCCGACCTCGCTGACATGCAGGTCCGCCAGCCCAGGTACCCGCTCGCGCAGCCGGTCGGCGAGGGCGGAGGCGCGGTCGGGGGCGGCGAGGTGGTGCACGGCGATGTCGACATCGGCGCCGCCCGCCCGCTCGATGACGATCTCTTCGAGGCGGGCGATCGCCTTGGACGCCGTACGGACCTTCTCGAGGAGGTCGATGCGGCCGCCGTCCAGCTGGAGCAGTGGTTTGACGGCGAGCGCGGATCCGAGCAGGGCCTGTGCGGCGCCGATACGGCCACCGCGGCGCAGGTAGTCGAGGGTGTCGACGTAGAAGTAGGCGGAGGTGCCCGCGGCCCGCTTCTCGGCGGCCGTCACGGCTTCGTCCACCGTGCCGCCCGACTCTGCCGCCTCGGCCGCGGCCAGGGCGCAGAAGCCCAGCGCCATCGCGACCATCCCGGTGTCCACGACCCGCACCGGCACGGGTGCCTCGCGTGCCGCCAGGACCGCGGCGTCGTACGTGCCGGAGAGTTCGGCGGACAGGTGCAGGGAGACGATGCCGCTCGCACCCGACTCGGCGACCTTGCGGTAGGTTTCCGCGAACTCCTGCGGGCTGGGGCGGGAGGTGGTGACCGGGCGCCGCTTCTGCAGTGCCTGGGCCAGCGAGCGGGTGGAGATCTCGGTGCCCTCTTCGAGCGCCTCGTCACCCAGGACCACGGTCAACGGCACCGATGTGATGCCGTGGCGCTCCATCGTCAGCGGCGGCAGGTAGGCCGTTGAATCGGTGACGATCGCGACATGGCGGGACATGAGCTGGAGGTTACCTGTCGTAGCGCCCGCACGGCAGTCCGGCCCCTGCCTGCATGACCATGAGGGGCAGGCTCACGCGGTGCTCTCGGGGCGGGGCTTCTTCTCCCACGGGTAGGTGGGCCGCCCCGTCGGCGGGGTGATCGCGCGGTTCGTGGGCTGCTCACCCGGACGTGAGCCGGGTGTTTCCGGCCAGGTCTGCTGCCGGGTTGCCGGACCGTCGGCGGCCGGCGGGGCGTCGGGCCAGGGCGTGGCACCCGGCGCCGTGTCGGTGCGTGTCCAGTGGCGCAGGGCTCCCGCTTCGACGTCGATCTGCGCGCTGAGCACGTCCAGGTCGTCCTCGGCGAAGCGGTGGGCGCGGTCGCGGGCGGCCCAGCGCAGGGAGTCCGCGGACTTGGTGATGCGCTCGGTGCGGCTGTGCAGTTCGGGCAGCCGCGCGGCGAGTGTGGCCCGGTCCGGCTCCGACTCCAGGCGTTTGAGGTCGGCGTCCAGTTCGAGCCCGTGCGCGCTGAGCCGCTCGAAGAGGGCGAGGGACTCCTTCAGCGACTCGTCCTCGGCCACGCCCGCGTGCAGCGCGTCCTGGGTGGCGCGCATCGACGTGCGCAGTGCGAGCCGGAGTTGGGCGATCTCGCCGACCGGGCCGGGCTGGGCGAAGGACTTGGCGCGCAGGGTGTGGTCCTCGACCGTGCGGCGGGCCTGGGCGATCGTGCGGTCCACTCCGCGCTTGGCGGCGCCGACGGCCTTGACGGTGGCGTAGACGCCGAGGCCGACGAAGAGGAGGAAGAGCAGGACGAACACGGTGACCACTGTTTCCATGACGCTCCTCCTCGCCTGTCACGGCACCGGCCGCCGCACTCTCCACGGTAAACGCAGCGGGCAGGTCCGGAGTTCCGGAAGAACCCCGAACCTGCCCGTAGGGGACTACCCCGACGCCGGCCGCACCCGGCGCACCGTCGTCACGCGGGAACGATGTTGACCAGCTTGGGCGCCCGCACGATCACCTTGCGAATGCCCGCGCCGTCCAGCGCCGCGACGACCTTCTCGTCGGACAGCGCCACCTTCTCCAGCTCCTCCTCGGAGATGGCCGGCGGCACCTCCAGGCGGGCCTTGACCTTGCCCTTGATCTGCACGACGCAGGTCACGGTCTCGTCCACCACGTACTGCGGGTCGGCGACCGGGAAGTCCTGGTGGACGACCGAGTCGGTGTGGCCCAGCCTGCGCCACAGCTCCTCGGCGATGTGCGGGGCCAGCGGGGCGACCATCAGCACCAGCGGCTCGGCGACCGAGCGCGGCAGGGCGCCACCGGCCTTGGTCAGGTGGTTGTTCAGCTCCGTGACCTTGGCGATGGCCGTGTTGAAGCGCAGGCCCTCCAGGTCCTGGCGCACGCCGTCGACGGCCTTGTGCAGGGCGCGCAGCGTCTCCTCGTCGGGCTCGGCGTCGGTGACGGTGACCTCGCCGGTGTTCTCGTCGACGATGTTGCGCCACAGCCGCTGCAGCAGCCGGAACTGGCCGACCACCGCGCGCGTGTCCCACGGCCGGGAGACGTCCAGCGGGCCCATGGCCATCTCGTACAGGCGCAGGGTGTCGGCGCCGTACTCGGCGGCGATCTCGTCCGGGGTCACCGCGTTCTTCAGGGACTTGCCCATCTTGCCCAGCAGGCGGGTGACCTTCTCGCCCTCGAAGTGGTAGGCGCCGTCGCGCTCCTCCACCTCGGCGGCCGGCACCGCGATGCCACGGCTGTCGCGGTAGACGTAGGCCTGGATCATGCCCTGGTTGAACAGCTTGTGGAACGGCTCGGCGGAGGAGACGTACCCCAGGTCGTACAGGACCTTGGACCAGAAGCGCGCGTACAGCAGGTGCAGCACGGCGTGCTCGGCGCCGCCGACGTACAGGTCGACACCGCCGTGCGGCTGGCCCTCGCGCGGGCCCATCCAGTACTGCTCGATCTCGGGGTCGACCAGCTGGTGCTCGTTGTGCGGGTCCAGGTAGCGGAACTCGTACCAGCAGGAACCGGCCCAGTTGGGCATGGTGTTGGTCTCGCGGCGGTACTTCTTCGGCCCGTCGCCCAGGTCCAGGGTGACGTTGACCCATTCCTCGTTGCGCGACAGCGGCGTCTCGGGCTGGGTGTCGGCGTCGTCCGGGTCGAAGGTGCGCGGGCTGTAGTCCTCGACCTCGGGCAGCTCCAGGGGCAGCATCGACTCGGGCAGCGCGTGGGCGACGCCGTCCTCGTCGTAGACGATCGGGAAGGGCTCGCCCCAGTAGCGCTGGCGGCTGAACAGCCAGTCGCGCAGGCGGAAGTTGACGGTGCCCTCGCCGATGCCCTTGCGGGCCAGCCACTCGGTGATGCGGGCCTTGGCCTCGACGACGCCCAGGCCGTCCAGCTTCACGTCCTCGGTGGCGGAGTTGACGATCTTCGCGTCGTACGACACGAAGGCCTCGTCCCACGTCGAGGGGTCGGTGCCGCGGCCGTCGGTCGGCTCGACCACGCAGCGGATCGGCAGCTCGAAGGCGCGCGCGAAGGCGAAGTCGCGGCTGTCGTGCGCCGGGACGGCCATGATCGCGCCGGTGCCGTAGCCCATCAGGACGTAGTCGGCGATGAAGACCGGGACCTTCTCGCCGTTGACGGGGTTGGTCGCGAAGGCGCCGGTGAAGACGCCGGTCTTGTCCTTGGCCTCGGCCTGGCGTTCGACGTCGGACTTCGAGGCGGCCTGCGCGCGGTAGGCGGCTACGGCCTCGGCCGGGGTGGCGTGGCCGCCGGTCCACACCTCGTGCGTGCCCTCGGGCCACGCCTCGGGGGTGAACTTCTCGACCAGCGGGTGCTCGGGCGCCAGCACCATGTAGGTCGCGCCGAACAGGGTGTCCGGGCGGGTGGTGAAGATCGTGATGTGCTCGCCGTCGATCGGGAAGTCGACGCGGGCGCCCTCGCTGCGGCCGATCCAGTTGCGCTGCTGCAGCTTGATGGCCTCGGGCCAGTCCAGCTCCTCCAGGTCCTCCAGCAGCCGGTCCGCGTAGGCGGTGATGCGCATGTTCCACTGGCGCAGCTTGGCCTTGAAGACGGGGAAGTTGCCGCGCTCGGAGCGGCCGTCGGCGGTGACCTCCTCGTTGGCCAGCACGGTGCCCAGGCCGGGGCACCAGTTGACGGGCGAGTCGGAGGCGTAGGCCAGCCGGAACTCGCTCAGGACGTCGGCACGCTCGGTGGCGGTCAGTTCGTTCCACGCGCGCGTGTGCCCCGGTACGCCGCGCTCACCGGACTCGAACTGGGCGATCAGCTCGGAGATGGGGCGGGCCTTGCGGGCCTCGTCGTCGTACCAGGAGTTGAAGATCTGCAGGAAGATCCACTGGGTCCACTTGTAGTAGTCCGGGTCGATCGTGGCGAACGACCGGCGCTTGTCGTGGCCCAGGCCCAGCCGGCGCAGCTGGGCCTTCATGTTCTCGATGTTGGCCTCGGTGGACACGCGCGGGTGCGTGCCGGTCTGCACGGCGTACTGCTCGGCGGGCAGGCCGAAGGCGTCGAAGCCCAGGGTGTGCAGGACGTTGTGACCGGTCATGCGCTGGAACCGGGCGTAGACGTCGGTGGCGATGTAGCCCAGCGGGTGGCCGACGTGCAGGCCCGCACCGGACGGGTACGGGAACATGTCCATGATGAACTTCTTGGGCTTGGCCACCAGAGCGGAGTCGCCGGCCAGGTCACCCTTGGGGTTCGGCGCCGCGTAGGTGCCGTCGACGTCCCAGAAGTCCTGCCAGCGTGCCTCGATCTCGGCTGCCATGGCGGCCGTGTAGCGGTGCGGCGCGGCCACCTCGGCGGTGGCAGCGGGGTTCGTCTCGCTCATGATCCTCAAAGCTCCATCGATCGTCTCTGCCTGCGGCTGTGTCCTTTTAGAAACGAAAAAACCCCTCGCACAGGAGGGGACGCCGCGCCGATGCCGACCACACGGCTTCACCGGCGGTCGGTACTGATCAGCGCGGCCCGCTAAGCAGAAGGCGTACGGCACGCATGGCGCTAGGGTACCGCAGCCCTTGAGCAAGCCGCGACGCACTTCCGTATGCCTTGTGGACATGCCACGAACCCGACCAGAACTGAACGAAGGTCAAGGATTACTTCGCGTAACAGCCACTAAGGGACATCGACTCAGTCGCATTGTCCTTTGATAACAACGCAATAACTCAAACCTCGTACTGATCGGTATGGCGCCACCTAGAGTTCGGCAGCGGGACCGCCTTCCCGAAACTGCTCGGAGTTGCCCCCATGAACCCTCGTCGTAGTAACAGCTCCCTCCCCAAACCGGGCCGCTCGGCCTATGGGGTGGCGACGGCTGTCGTTCTGCTGCTCATACCCGTGGTGGTGGTGTACGGAGGCGGCTGGCTCCAGGACTTCCTGAACTTCGGTGCGGGCGTCCTGTCCCTGGTCAGCCTGACTTCCTCGGTGATCTGGGGCCTGATCACCCAGGACCGGCTCATCCTCAACACCCGTCAGCGGATCATCGCCCAGGCCGTCCACCGGGTGCTCGCCGTCGCCTCGATCGCCTTTCTCCTGGTGCACATCACGATCAAGCTGGCGCTGGGCCACACCGTCCTGATCGCCGCGCTGATCCCCTTCGGCCTCGGCGTCGAGGGCAGCGCGGGACTGATCGGCCTCGGTTCGCTGGCAGGCCTGCTCATGATCTTCGTGGGTGTCACCGGCGCGCTGCGCAACCAGTTCGCCTCTCCGGCACCGGTGGCGGCGCGCTGGCGTGCCATGCACATGCTGGCCTACCCGGCCCTGTGCGCGGCGCTGATCCACGGTCTGTTCGCGGGGCGCGCGGCGAAGCCGTTCTTCATGGTGTCGTACGAGCTGTGCCTGGTCGGAATCATGGCCGCGCTCGCGCTGCGGGCCGCGCCGCGCCCGTTCAAGCGCAAGGTCGCCGACCGGATCGTCGCGCTCATCGGCACCGAGGAGCGGCAGGGCCTCGAGGACCTGGACGCGAGCCGCTCCCGGGTCGCCGAGTCCGGCCCGGCCGGCTTCGAGGGCCGGCGCGCGCCGAAGGCGTCGCCGGCCGACTCGCCCGCCGCCTCGCCGCTGTACCAGACGCCCGCGACCCCGGCCCCGGACCCCGTGCCCGGCTTCGCGGCGGCCTACCGCGCGGTGAACACCCAGGGCCGCCCCCAGCAGCCGTTCGCGGCCGGCCAGACCGCGCGCATGGACCTGCCGGTCGACCTGCTCGCCACGGAGGCGATCCCGCGCGTGGACGGCCCCGCCGGCACCTCGGGCAGCTGGCCGATCCCGTCCCCGCCACCGGTCGGCGAGGCTCCCCCGTCGGCCTACGACCCGCTCCAGGACACCGGATACACCATCCCGGCCTACGGCAATCCGGACACCGCCGGATACGGCGGAAGTGATCTGTACGACACCGGTGAGCCGAACACCCTCTATGGCACGTACAACTCGGGTGACACGTTCAACAGCGGTCCCGCCACCGAACCAAACCCCGGCACGTCGTACGACACGCCGGGTTCGGGCGAACCTTGGAACATGCCCTCCGGAGGCTATAGGTGAACGAGGCCCTGCCCGACGTCCCCGAAGTCCGCGTGGTCGGGCTTCCCCAGCTCACGTCGGGCTTCGACCTTGTGGAACGGCTCGACCTGCCCATGCACCTGAAGGTGCACGGCCCGCTCGACCCCCTGGGCGGCGAACAGCTCGCCCAGCTCGCCGAGAACATCAACCTCAAGGGCCGCGGCGGCGCGGGCTTCCCGTTCCACAAGAAGCTGCGTTCGGTCGCCGAGTCGGCGATCAAGCGTGGGGTGCGGCCGGTCGTCGTCGTCAACGGCAGTGAGGACGAACCGGCCTGCCGCAAGGACACGGTGCTCATCAACCGCGCCCCGCACCTCATCCTGGACGGCGCCCTGCTGTGCGCCGAGGCCCTGGGTGCCCGCACGCTCGTGATCGGGGTCACCCGGGAGTCCACCCAACGCTCCATGGAGGCCGCGCTGGCCGAGCGCGGGCTGAGCAACAGCCGCAGGTCGGCCCTGCGCGCGTGGGTGCAGCGCAACCCGGTGCGGATGGTCACCGGCGCCGCCGCGTCGCTGATCCGCTCCATCGACGGCGGCCCGGCGATCCCGCCCGGCCGCAAGATCAGTGCCTCCCAGAGCGGCGTCGGCGGGGCACCCACCCTGCTGTCGAACGCGGAGACGTTCGCCCAGCTGGCCATCGCCGCCCGCATCGGCCCCGAGCGCTACGGCAACACCGGCCTGTACGACGAGCCGGGCACCGTCATGCTCACGGTCTCCGGCGCGGTCGCCCGCCCCATGGTGCTCGAGGTCCCCACGGGCGTGCCGCTGCGCTACGTCCTGCAGCTGGCCGGCGCCCCGCCGGTGCCGCAGGGCGTGCTGACCGGCGGCTACCACGGCAAGTGGATCGACGCGGCGACCGTCAACGAGGCGATCGTCTCCCGCAACTCCCTGGACGCGGTGGGCGGTTCGCTGGGCGCGGGCGCGATCCTGCCGATCACCCAGGAGACCTGCCCGCTGGGCGAGTCGCTGCGCGTGGCCCAGTGGCTGGCCGAGGAGAGCGCCGGCCAGTGCGGCCCCTGCTACCTCGGACTGCCCGCCGCCGCGCGGGGCATGGAGGACATCCTCAACGGCGGCGGACCGGCCGCCCTGGAGGCGCTGAAGCAGGTCGCCAAGAACGTGAAGCGGCGCGGGGCGTGTTCGCACCCGGACGGCTCCGCGATGTTCCTGGAGTCGACCATCAAGGCGTTCACCGACGACCTGGCCGCGCACGTCCTCGGAAACGGCTGCGGAAGGCCCGTGGAGGGCGTTCTGCCGCTCTTCGAGGGGGGCAGGGCGCCTACGGGCATCCCAGGCGGCGGAGAGCCCGAGGAAACCGGCTCCAGCCGCCAGAAGATCTACGTCGACTGGACCCTGTGCCGGGGCCACGGCCTGTGCGCGGACATCCTCCCCGAGGTCTTCGAACTGGGCGCGGACGGTTTCCCGACCGTGGCCCAGGCGCAGGTGCCGCGCTACGCGGAGGCGAAGGCGCTGCGGGCGGTGCGCCGCTGCCCGGCGCTGGCGCTGCGACTCGAGGAGGACACGCGCGGGCAGGCGCCCTCGCGCAATCTGCCGGTCCTATCCCAGGGCCGCGGCCGCCGCGCCCTGGGACGCTGAGCACAGGGACACCGAGCGCACGGGCCGACGGCGCACGGACGGCGGGTCACCCGGTCGGGTGGCCCGCCGTCGTGTCGTCGGCTCCTGAGAACGCCGTGGAAAACGCCGAAGGCGGACCATCCGTTCGGATGATCCGCCTTCGACTTCTGTGGAGCTAAGGAGAATTGAACTCCTGACCTCCTGCATGCCATGCAGGCGCTCTACCAACTGAGCTATAGCCCCTTGTGGCCTCGCGGCGAAGCCGCTTGTCGACCGTGTCGCCCGGTTTCCCCGGCGGCGACGCCAACATTACACGGTCACAGGGGTGCAGTACCAAATCGGTTTCCGCTCTGCTCCCATACGGGCACTAATGTCGGGGTTCGTGACCGAGACGGCGTTCCCCGGAGCCTGGCGTCGGGCGCCGATCGCCCTGGTCGCGTGCCTGGTGTCGTTCACGGCCTTCTGGGCCGCGCAGCGGGCCGCGCACGTGTCGATGGTCGACCTGCTGGTGTACCGGGCGGAGGGAGCCACCGTCCGCGCGGGCGGCGACCTGTACGCCCTGCGGGCGACCGCGGACCGCCTGCCCACCACCTATCCGCCGTTCGCGGCCCTGCTGTTCACACCGCTGACTCTGATCGACCCCGCGCCCCTGCGCACGCTGGCGACCGCCGGGAACCTCGCCCTCCTGGTGGTGTTCGTCCGGCAGTCGCTGAAACTCGTCGGCCACGCGCGCGTGGAGACCGTCTGGTGGGTCGCGGCGCTGGCCGTGTGGTGCGAGCCGGTGTGGACGACGCTGCGCTACGGCCAGGTCAACCTGCTGCTGGCCGCCCTGGTCCTGTGGGACCTGACGCGCCGCCCGGCCGGCGGGTACGACCGCTGGACGGGGGCGGGCCTCGGACTGGCCACCGCGGTCAAGCTGACTCCTGCGTTGTTTCCGGTGTTCCTGCTCGCCACCGGAGTCGTGGCGCGCCTCAGGGGCGGGGACGGAAGGCCATGGCTGCGCCACGCGCGCGGGGCGGCCGTCGCGTTCACCGGCGCGACCCTGGCCTCCGCGATCGTCCTGCCGTACGACTCGTGGCGGTTCTGGACGGACATGGTCGTCCGCACGGACCGGGTGGGGTACGCCGAGGACACCGCCAACCAGGCTCTGCGCGGCGTTCTGGCCCGTCTGCTGCACACGGCCGAGCCGGGAGCCCTCTGGGTCGCCTCAGCGGCCGTGGTGGCGGCCCTGGGGCTCGCGGTGGCGGTCCAGGCGGAGTTGCTTGGGCGGCGGGCCTGGGCGGTGTGCGCCTGCGCGGCGACCGCGCTGCTGATCAGCCCGGTGTCATGGACGCATCATTGGGTGTGGTGCGTGCCACTGGTGCTCCGGCTGTGGACGCACCGGCTCCGGGCAGCCGCCCTGGGCACGCTGCTCGTCTTCTGCTCGTACGCCCCCTGGTGGGTGCCGCACGGACCAGGGCGACCGGAACTGCACCAGACGGGCGCCGAGTTGACGCTGTCGGCCCTCTACGGAGGCGCCGGTGCGCTGTTCCTCGCACTGGCCTGGACGTCGTTGCCGAGTCGCGGGCGCGGCCGGGCCCAGGCCAGTCCGTCACGGACAGGTCAGGCCGTCACGAAGGAATAGAACCTCTTGAGCGTGCAGTGCTCCTCGAGCAGACGGCCGTAGATCGGCTCGCCCTCCAGCTCGCGGTAGGTCTCGATCGGGTCGCCTTTTATGATCAGCGCCCGCGCGCATTCCTCGCACCAGTACTGGTAGTCGGGATTGATCGGCTCCATGTCACGGACGATCGGCGTACCGCTCCCACACCAGTCGCACTTTCGCCTGTGTGCACCCATCGATCAGCTCCAGCTGTGGCCGCAGGCCGTGCACACGTAGGAGATTCCGCCGTTGTCGCCGAGAACTTGGGCCACATGCGCGGAACCGCAGGAAGGGCAGCTGAGCCGGGTGGCTGTGTCCCGTATCAACGCCGCACCGAGGAGGTGGCCGCCCTCCTCAAGGATGCTCGCAGGCATCGCTACTCCCTCCCGTCGGGCCGCGCCCCCTTCCGGCCGTTTGATTCTGCCACGGCCGGAGCAATACGGTCAGCGACGCCTCAGTACCAGTCCGGACACGGCACCCACCGCCGCCGTTCCGGCCAGCGCCCACGCGGACACCGAGAACGCCTCCGCAGAGGTATACGCCGTCGGGGCCCCGAGTGACTCAAGCCGGTTGAGGAACAGTGTGCCGAATGCCGCGACGCCGATCAGCTGACCCAGCTGGGTCACCGTGGCGAGGAGTCCGCTGGCGTCCGCGGCGTCCTCGGGCCGCACGGTCGCGAGGGCCCCGGTGAACGTGGGGCTGAAGGCGAGGGCGAGCCCGGCGCCCACCGCGGCGTAGGCCGCGTACAGCGCCGCTCCCCCGTCACCCCCGCCGTGGAAGGCCAGGCCCACTCCGGCCGCCCCCGCCGCGGCCAGCGCGAATCCGGCCGGCGCGAGCAGGCGCTGCCCGGGCCACTTGCGCCAGGTCAGGCTGACCGCGCCGAAGACGGCCGCGGTGGGCGCGAAGCTCAGCCCGGCTCGCAGCGCGCTGTAGCCGAGCCCGCCCTGCACGTGCAGCGTCAGCGCGAACAGGAACCCGGCGTTGACGGACATCACGGCCAGGAGCCGGAACACGGCCGGCCCCATGCCGGGATGGCGCACGACCCGCGGTGCGATCAGCGGGGCACCACCGCTCCGGGCCAGCCGGGACTCGTAGCCGCAGAACAGCACGAACAGGAGTACGGCGGCGGCCAGCGACAGCCACGACCACAGCGGCCAGTCCTCCTCCTGCCCGAGCACCAGCGGCACCGTCAGCAGAGAGACGGCCGCGGCGAGCAGCACCAGTCCGGGGATGTCGAGGGCGCGGGCCCGCTCGCGCCCTGCTCCACCGCCCAGTGGCAGGACCTTCCTGCCCAGGACCAGCAGGAGAACGCCCACCGGCACGTTGACCAGGAACACCGGCCGCCAGCCGGTGCCGAACAGATCGGCGCTGACCAGCACCCCGCCCGCGACCTGCCCGGCCGCCGCGCCGACGGCCAGCACCGCCGAGTAGGCGCCGAGTGCCCGGACCCGGGCCTCGCCGGTGA
This sequence comes from Streptomyces sp. NPDC047085, assembly GCF_040643735.1. NCBI lineage: Bacteria > Bacillati > Actinomycetota > Actinomycetes > Kitasatosporales > Streptomycetaceae > Streptomyces > Streptomyces sp. NPDC047085. The sequence continues at coordinate 395,523 of NZ_JBEYUW010000001.1, read as the reverse complement.
ACGTCCGCTGGATGAGGCTGAGCACCTGCGGGATCATCACGGCCGCTCCGGCGCCCTGCACCAGCCGGAACACGATCAGCTCGGTCGCGCCCTGCGCCAGACCGCAGGCGAGCGAGGCGGCGGTGAACACGGCGAGCCCGACGAGGTGGACCCGGCCGTGGCCGAGGCGGTCGCCGAGCCGGGCGCCGGTGATCAGCAGGACGGAATAGCTGATGGCGTAGCCGGCGACCACCAGCTGCAGGTCGGCGCCCGAGGCCTGGAGCTCGGAACCGATGGTGGGGGCGGCGACGTTCACGATGAAGACGTCGAGGACCGCCATGAACAGGGCGGTGAGCAGGGCCCCGAGCAGCAGCCGGGACCGGTTGTCAGTGGCGGGTGTTTCACTGTCGGTGACGGATGATGCACCGTCGGCGCTGGACCGTCGGCCGTCGATGGCGGGCGCTTCGCGGCCATGGGCGCCGGTACCGGCGCCGGATCGATGGTCAGCAGCGGATGCTTCGCTCCGACTGTCGGTGGCGAATGCTTCACTGTCAGTGGCGGGTGCTTCACTGATCGCAGGGTTCGGGACAGGCACGGAGTCCGGCCCGGTCCGGGATGTCGTCGTCATGGCGTCGAGCCTGACGACGCGCCGGTACAGGTGCCGAGTGCCCGCTGATGCTGGTATTGGCAGCACCTGGCAGGGCCGGGACCCGCTGCCGACGATGGGGACGGGACAACGGGGACGGGGGAAGACGACGATGGGGACGACGACACGACGCCGCAGGCCGGAGCTGGCCGCCTTCCTGCGCAGCAGGCGGGCCCGGGTGACACCGGCCGACGTGGGTATGCCGCCGGGGCTGCGGCGGCGCACGCCGGGGCTGCGCCGGGAGGAGGTCGCCCAGCTCTCGGGCGTGGGGGTGACCTGGTACACGTGGCTGGAGCAGGGCCGGCCGATCAACGCGTCGGCGCAGGTGCTGGACGCGGTCGCGCGCACGCTGCGCCTGGACCCGCCGGAGCGGGAGCACCTGTACCGGCTGGCGGAGGTGCCCTTCGAACCGGCGGCGGAGGGCCTGACCCGCCGGGTCGACCCCGCGGTGCAGGGCATCATCGACGCCCTCGACCCCCTGCTCGCGGTGGTCTACAACTCCCGCTATGACGTCCTGGCCACCAACCCGGCCTACCGCGACCTGTTCATGGTGCCGGAGACCCTCCGGATCGGTGTGCCGAACGTGCTGTGGACGCTGTTCACGGTGCCGGAGGAGACCTGCCCAGTGGTGCACCGGGACGGCGAGCTGCCGGTGATGGTGGCGACACTGCGGTCGGCGTACGGCAGACACGTGGGCGAGCCGGCGTGGGAGGAGTACATACGCGGGCTGTCGGCGGCCAGCCCCTACTTCGCCGAGCTGTGGGCGAGCGGTGAGGTGACACCTCCGGGGCCCCGGGTGAAGACGTTCCGTCACGGGGCGGTGGGCGAGATGCGGATGACCTCGCAGTCGCTCTCCATCGACGGGATGCCCGAGTGCCGGATCGTGGTCTACACGCCGGCCGACGAAGAGGCGCGCGCGAAGGTCGCGTTGCTGAGAGAGCAGAGGCAGCGGCTGTGGCCGCCGACGGACGAGGAGGCCGCCGAGATCATTCGACGTTGAAACGCAGAAAATCCCGCCCCCTGAGGGGACGGGATCCTCATCACCGATCTTTGACAACTCAACAGAGTGTCGATCAGTGGAGCTAAGGAGAATTGAACTCCTGACCTCCTGCATGCCATGCAGGCGCTCTACCAACTGAGCTATAGCCCCTGGTGTTCTTCCCGCTCGGCGGGGCGAACAAGAAGAACTTTAGCCTGCGACCTGCCGGAAAGTGAAATCCGGGTCCCCGGGCCGGGAACGGCGGACCCTCGGCCGCTCAGTCGTCGTCGCCGAGGACGGGCTCCGGGAGGGTGCCCGCATTGTGCTCGAGCAGCCGCCAGCCGCGGGCGCCTTCGCCGAGCACGGACCAGCAGCAGTTGGAGAGGCCGCCGAGGCTCTCCCAGTGCTGGGACTCCAGGCCCAGGAGCCGGCCGATGGTGGTGCGGATGGTGCCGCCGTGACTGACCACCACAAGGGTGCCGTCCTCGGGCAGCTTCTCGGCGTGCCGCAGCACGACGGGGGCGGCGCGGTCGGCGACCTCGGTCTCCAGTTCGCCGCCGCCGCGGCGGACCGCCTCGCCGCGCTTCCAGGCGGCGTACTGCTCGCCGAAGCGGGCGATGATCTCCTCGTGCGTCAGCCCCTGCCAGACGCCCGCGTAGGTCTCCCGCAGGCCCTCGTCGCGCGTGATCTCGAGGCCGGTGAGGGAGGCCAGCTCGGCAGCCGTGTTCGCGGCCCGCCGCAGGTCCGACGAGACGATCGCGTCGGGTCGCAGGGAGGCGAGCAGCCGGGCGGCGCGGCGGGCCTGGCCGATGCCGGTCTCGGTCAGCTCGACGTCCGTTGTGCCCTGGAAGCGGCGCTCCACGTTCCAGGCGGTCTGGCCGTGACGCCACAGGATGATGCGGCGCCCCCGGTCCTTGCGGTCGCTGACCTCGCCCGTGGCGCTCATCACCACTCCCCGGCCGGTTCGTCGGCGGCCTCGGCGGCCTTCAGCTTGGCGTGCTCCTCGGCCTTGCCGCGGGTGGCCTTGGCGTCCTCGGGCAGCTCGATCTCGGGGCAGTCCTTCCACAGCCGCTCCAGGGCGTAGAAGACCCGCTCCTCGCTGTGCTGGACGTGGACGACGATGTCGACGTAGTCGAGCAGGACCCAGCGGGCCTCGCGGTCGCCCTCGCGGCGCACCGGCTTGGCGCCGAGTTCCTTCAGCAGGCGCTCCTCGATCTCGTCCACGATCGCCTTGACCTGGCGGTCGCTGGGCGCGGAGGCCAGCAGGAATGCGTCCGTGATCGACAGCACGTCGCTGACGTCGTAGGCGATGACGTCGTGGGCGAGCTTGTCGGCCGCCGCGTGGGCAGCGGTGTTGATGAGCTCAAGGGAACGGTCGGTGGCGGTCACTACGAAGCTTTCGGTAGGGGTCGGAGATCGGCTGGAGTGGGGGATTCGACCCCCCACATGGCACAGCCCGTCGGCGGTCACCAGATCTCAAGGGTCTCACGGACCGCCCGACGCACCCCACGTGATTAACGCATCACGTGGGGTGCCCCGGCCGCGCCTCCGCGGTCGCGGCTCCGTGGCCGCGTCCCGGGCCGCATCCGAGTGGGGCGTCGCCAGCGACGCCGTCCCCGTCCGCGTCCCGTCAGGAGGAGGCCTTGTAGTCCTGGCCGAGGACGACCGAGACGTCGGCGCCGGAGGAGACCGTGCCCTTGCGCACGGAGCCGGCGGGCAGGCCCAGGGTCTTGGCGACCTCGGAGGCGTTCTCCTTGTCGGCGGGGTCGGAGTAGATCACCTTGGAGGCGGTCTGGGCGCTCTGGGCGGTGCCGCCCTCGAGGAAGGTGAACCCGCCGTTGAGGAGCACCACGCGGGCCTTCTCGGTGTCGTCCTTCACGCCGGTGGCGTTCTGGACGGAGACCCGGACCGCGGAACCGGCGTCGGGGCTCTTGGCGGTGCCGCCGAGGATGTCCTTGACCACGCTGTCGCTGGTCCGGGCGCTCAGGGTGCCGTCGGCCTGCACCGGCAGCAGGGCCGTCTTGTAGTCACCGCCCTTGGCGAGGTCGGCGAGCTTGGCGAGGAAGGTGCCGAGGTCCTTGTCGGTCAGCGGCGGGTCGAGGATCTGCGCGAGGGTCTGCACGGTGACGGTGGCACCCTGCGGGTCGGAGGAGATCTTGCGCAGCACGCCCTGCATGACCTGCCCGAACCGCTCCAGCTGCGCGTTCTGGGCCTCGCCGGTGGCGCGGTAGGTGGCGTAGGCGACGGCCATCTTGCCGCTGAGGGTCTGGTCCTTGCCCTGGTGGACGAGCGGGGAGGTGCCCTTCTTCTTGGCGTCCGGGTCGGGCACGTCGGCGTTGGTGTCGATGTCGATGTCGCCGACCAGGTCGACGAGGTTCTGCAGGTAGGGGGTGTCCAGGCGCCAGGTGCCCTGGATGTTGGTGCCGAGGACGGTGTCGAGCTGGTCGCGGGTGCCGGAGGCGCCGTCGTCGTCGACCGACTTGGCGAGGGTCGTAGTGGAGCCCGAATCGTCGGTCAGCCCGAGGGAGTTGGGCAGCAGGACGGTGGTGCCCTGCTTGGTGGTGGTGTTGTCGACCAGCAGCGCCGTGGAGGTGCCGCCCTTGCCGGTGTTGTGCAGGTGGACGACGATCACGTCGCGTTTCTGGGCGCCGGCCGCCGTCGCGGTGCCCGTCTTGGTGCCGGAGGAGGACAGGCCGGGCAGCTTTCCGGCGTACCAGAGGTAGCCGACGCCGCCGACGGCGACGAGGGCGAGGGTGACGAGGAGGGCGATGACGCGGCTGCGGGCGCGGCGGCGGGCCTCCTCGCGGCGCTCGGTGCGGTTCTCGGTGAACTTCAGCCAGTCGATGACGTCCTCGGAGTCACCGTCCGGCTCCTCGACGAAGGCGAACTGCCCGGTGTGGTAGTCCGGTTCGTGCCCGGACGCGGGGTCCTCGGCCGCCCGGGGCGCATGGGGCCCTTGGGGAGCCTGCGGATGCGTCCCCTCGGCCGGGCCGGGCTGCTGCGGGATGTACGCGGTCTGCTCGGCGACCCGGGGCTGTTGCCCGCTGGTCGCCGCCTGGCCGTAGGGGTCGTAAGGAGTGGCGGGGCCCTGGGGGGCGCCGGTGCCGTAGGGGTCGTACGGGTCGTGCGAAGTCCGGGAGCCGTAGGGGTCGTAGGAGGGCGGGGCCACGGGCGGCTGCGGGCCGGTGTCGTAGCCGTCGTAGCCGTAGCCCTGCCTGCCGTAGGGGTCGTAGGCCTGCTGCGGAGTCTGCTGTGCCGGGACCTGCTGGTAGACAGGCCGGCCGTACTCGTCGTAGCCGACGATCTCGTACTGGTCGCCCCCGTACCCAGCGTCGTATCGGTCGTTCACCGGTGCCCCTCTCGGCTCACTCGCCGCGGTACAGCTCGCGCTTGTCGATGTAGCGCACGACTCCGTCCGGCACCATGTACCAGATCGGGTCGCCCTTGGCGACTCTCGCACGGCAGTCTGTGGAGGAGATGGCCAGCGCCGGAACCTCGACCAGCGAGACACCGCCCTCGGGCAGGCCGGGGTCGGTGAGGTGGTGGCCGGGGCGGGTGACGCCGATGAAGTGCGCGAGGGAGAACAGCTCCGCCGAGTCGCGCCAGGTCAGCAACTGGGCGAGGGCGTCGGCGCCGGTGATGAAGAATAGGTCCGTGTCCGGGTTGAGGGCGCGCAGGTCGCGCAGGGTGTCCACGGTGTAGGTGGGGCCGCCGCGGTCGATGTCGATGCGGCTGACGGAGAACTGCGGGTTCTCGGCGGTGGCGATGACCGTCATCAGATAGCGGTCCTCGGCCGGGGAGACCTTGCGGTGGGTCTTCTGCCACGGCTGGCCGGTGGGGACGAACACCACCTCGTCCAGGTGGAACTGCGCGGCGACCTCGCTGGCCGCCACGAGGTGCCCGTGGTGGATCGGGTCGAACGTTCCGCCCATGACGCCGAGCCGGCGCTTGCCCGTGTGGGCGGGGCCGTGGCCCGCCGGGTACGACGGAGTCTTCACCGTGCCGGTCGCCGTGTCGGCGTGCTGAGCGGTGGCGTCGGCCGCGTGCGCGGCCGTCTCGTCCGCCGGACCGGTAGGCATGTCCTGCTCTCCCATGCGTGCAGACCCTACCGGCCCGTCCTGTGGCTCCCGGCCGGGGACCGGGTCCCGGGTCAGCGGTCGCGGTTGAAGCGGGTGGTGATCCACAGCAGGAGCAGCAGGATGACCAGGGCCGCGCCGCCGGTGACGGCCGGGTTCAGGCTGTTGTGGTTGCCACCGTGCTCCTCGCCCTCGGCGGCGAGGGTGACCAACTGGGCAGCGGCGCTGTGGAAGCTCATCTTCGGCAGGACCTATCGCGTGTGGGCGGGATAAAGATGTCGGCTCATCGTAAGCGGGCGGCCCGGCGGCGATCACGCCGACTCCGCCGTTGGGGAGGGGCGGTGGCCGGGACCCCTGGGACGCGGCAACCTTCCCGGGGCGTCGGCGGGGAACTTTCCCGCCGTGTCAGTCGTCCTTCCGCTTGTACCCGCGCAGCAGGAACCATGCGGTCAGTACGCAGCCCAGGACCATCACGATCAGGACGATACGGAGCAGATTTCCCGCCCCGTGCTGCTGGACGGCGCTCGCGGCGGCCTCGGTCAGCCGGACGGCTGCGGGGTGGTGCTCCATGGCTCGGCTCCTTCGGCTGTACTGCCCGTCCACGGTATCTCCGCCTAGGCTGGGCCCTGCCTCGGGGGGACAGTGGGCACTCACACGCACATGGGGGATGACATGTCCGACGACGGCCACGAGCAGACCGGGCGCGAGCGCGTGCCGAGCCGGCAGCGCAAGCGCTTCCCGGGGATCTCCTCGCGTGCGTACGAGCATCCGGCCGACCGCTCGGCTCTGGTGGCGCTGCGCAAGCTGAGCGGCTTCGACACCGTCTTCAAGGCGCTCAGCGGGCTGCTTCCGGAGCGCAGCCTCAGGCTGCTGTTCCTGTCCGACTCGGTGCGGGTCTCGGAGCGGCAGTTCTCGCACCTGCACGACATGCTGCTGGACGCCTGTTACATCCTGGACCTGGAGAAGGTCCCGCCGATGTACGTCAACCAGGATCCGCAGCCGAACGCGATGTGCATCGGGCTGGACGAGCCGATCATCGTGGTCACCACGGGTCTGGTCGAGCTGCTCGACGAGGAGGAGATGCGGGCGGTCGTCGGGCACGAGGTGGGGCATGCCCTGTCCGGGCACTCGGTGTACCGCACGATCCTGCTGTTCCTGACGACCCTCGCCCTGCGGGTGGCGTGGATCCCGCTGGGCAACCTCGCGGTCATGGCGCTCGTGACGGCGCTGCGGGAGTGGTTCCGCAAGTCGGAGCTGTCGGCGGACCGGGCCGGGCTGCTGGTGGGACAGGATCTGCGGGCCTCGATGCGCGGCCTGATGAAGATCGCGGGCGGCAACCATCTGCACGAGATGAACGTGGACGCGTTCCTGGAGCAGGCCGAGGAGTACGAGTCCGGGGGCGATCTGCGCGACTCCGTGCTGAAGATCCTCAATGTGCTGCCCCGCTCGCACCCCTTCGCCACCATCAGGGCGGCGGAGCTGAAGAAGTGGGCCGAGTCCCGGGACTACCAGCGGATCTTGGACGGCCACTACCCGCGGCGCAGCGAGGACAAGGACACCAGGGTCAGCGACTCCTTCCGGGAGTCCGCGGCGAGCTACGCCAGCGATGTGAAGACGTCCAAGGACCCGCTGATGAAGCTGGTCACGGACCTCGCGGGCGGTGCCGGCGACCTGGGCGGCCGGGTCCGCCGGGGCTTCGACGGCTTCAGGAGCCCGGCTCCCCCGAAGGACGGCCCGCGCGACACGCCGCCCCAGGACGAGGAGTAACTCTCCCTGGAGGAACCACCCCGCCCACCCCTCACGGCACCCCACCCCTCACGGCACCCCGCCGCGCCACTCACACCTTCGGCTGGGCCTCAGCGGCCAGCGTGCCGCAGAGGGCTGGTGCGCTGTCCGTCGTGTAGGGGTTGGTGCCGGCCGGGCCGCCCGTCCGGGCGCTCTGGCCGGACAGGAGCGGGCGGAGGTAGGAGGTCGAGTCCTCCGCGCAGGACAGCGGGCCCGCCTCGGTGGAGGAGGTGACCAGCCGGGTCTGGCCCACGCGCAGGTCGTCGCGGTCGAAGCGGAAGGTCAGCGCGCGGCGGACGGTGAACAGGGACACCGCGGAGTGGTCACCGGTGCCGACGGGGCGCAGGGCGTAGACGAAGGTGCTGTCGGAGGTGATCTCCAGGGTGGCCGGGTCGGTCTCGGTGGCCTGGAGGGTGCCGAGGACGCGGATCTGGTCGTCGGCGAGTTCCGCCCGTGCGGGGTCGAACCGGACCACCCAGCCGGTGGGGGCGTGCCGGCCGTCCGCGGCGGGGTGGTCGAAGCTCTGGTCGAACTGGTCGAGCTGGTCGGCGTCGAGGAGGGCCCGGGCGGGGCGGACCTGGCGGCCGGTGAGCACGTCGGGGTCGAGCGAGGAGCGCACCAGGTAGGTCCTGGCGATGCTCAGGCCGGCCGTGACCTGGCTGTCGGAGAAGTGCGCGGTGCTGCGAGTGGCGGGCAGCGGTATCCCGGCGGCGCCGACCTCGAACTGGGCGGCGGGGCTGTGCGTGTAGAGGGTCCTGGCGCTGGCGGCGCCGGGCACCTTGCCCTGCGGGGCGAGCGGGATGACGGTCATCCGCAGGGGCTCGGCGGGCTGCCGGGTCTCCGGGGAGCCGTAGGGGTGGCGGACGCCCATGTAGATCGCGGTGCCGAAGGCGACGGCGACGAGCACCACGAGAACGAGGATCTGCCAGGTCAGTCCGCGGCGCAGGGGCGGGCGTCGGCGCACGGCGGGGGCGTGGTCGGCCATACGCTCCTGCGCGGAGTACTCCTGGAGGCGGGCAGCACGGACGAACGATTCGTCGAATACGACGGATCGGTACTCGTCGTCCGCACCTCCGGGGCCGCCCTCGGGTGTCCCCTCCGGTGGGTCTCCAGGCCCGCCCATACTTTCAGAGTAGGTCTCAGGGGCCTCGGGTAAACGCGCTGGTACACGACAACTTCTGACAGGTTCTCACCAAAGCGTGCGGGGCGCTCAGGGGGAACGCGGGATCGCCGAGAAGGCCGGCTGGGGGGAGTCGGTGGAGACGGAGGGGGCCGCCGCGCTGCCCTGCTCGAGACCGGTGGAGGCAGGGGGCGGAACCTGGTCGCGGGTGCCCGAGGAGCCGCCCCGGTAGACCGCGGCGAAGGCCAGCGCGACCATGCCGATGCCCATCACGAGGGCGAGCACCCAGGCGACGGGGCGGTGCCAGCGGACCTGCTTGCCGTAGGGGCCGGCGGAGCCGTCGTGGTCGCCGAGGACGTAGGTGTCGTCCAGCTCGTCGTCGTCCCGATCATGACCGAAATCGGTTCCCTCGGGGCCGTACGCGTCGTCGTAGCGCTCGCCTCTGGCGTGGGCGCGGCGTGCTTCGGCCTCGGAGGCCTCAGCTCTTGCCTGGGCGGCGGCCAGGAGGCGTTCGACGGCGGTCGGCTCGTGCACCGTGGCCGCCTGTATGAAGGCCTCGTCGAAGACCACGGAGGCGAACTCTTCGTCCGACACCCCGCGGTCGTGGTCGTCGTCGGGCTCCCAGCCGTCAGGGAACGGCGTGCCCCCCACGTCCTCCGGCACGGGTCCAGAGTAGACCTGGGGGGTCAATTTGGGCAGACGGTATGGAAATTCGTCCGCCCGTCGAGACACCTTTTCGGACGGCCGGCCCGGGGGCCGAAGAGGTGAACCTCAGCGGCGCACGTGACCGTCGCCGGTGACGATGTACTTCGTGCTGGTCAGCTCCGGCAGACCCATCGGGCCGCGGGCGTGCAGCTTCTGGGTGGAGATGCCGATCTCGGCGCCGAAGCCGAACTGGCCGCCGTCGGTGAAGCGGGTGGAGGCGTTCACGGCGACGGTGGTGGAGTCGACCAGTTGGGTGAAGCGGCGGGCGGCCTGCTGGGAGGTGGTGACGATCGCCTCGGTGTGGCCGGAGGTCCACAGCCGGATGTGCTCGACGGCCTTGTCCAGCGAGTCCACCACCGCGGCGGCGATGTCGTACGACAGGTACTCGGTCTCCCAGTCCTCGGGCACGGCCTCCACGACGGTCGCCTTGGAGTCCTTGCCGTAGGCCATGACCCGTTCGTCGGCGTGGACGGTGACGCCGGCCTCGGCGAGGGCGTCCAGGGCGCGGGGCAGGAACGCGGGGGCGATGTCCTGGTGGACCAGGAGGGTCTCGGCGGCGTTGCAGACGCTGACCCGCTGGGCCTTGGAGTTGATCAGGATGTCGATCGCCATGTCGATGTCGGCGTGGGCGTCGACGTAGACGTGGCAGTTGCCTGTGCCGGTCTCGATGACGGGGACCTTGGACTCCATGACCACGGTCTGGATGAGGGAGGCGCCGCCGCGCGGGATGAGGACGTCGACGAGGCCGCGGGCGCGCATCAGCTCGTGGACGGACTCGCGGCTCTCGCCGGGCACCAGCTGGACGGCGTCGGCGGGCAGGCCGGCGCCGCCGACGGCGTCCCGCAGGACCCGGACGAGGGCCGTGTTGGACTCGTAGGCGGAGGCGGAGCCGCGCAGCAGGACGGCGTTGCCGGACTTCAGGCAGAGGGCGGCGGCGTCGACGGTGACGTTCGGGCGGGCCTCGTAGATGATGCCGACGACGCCGAGCGGGACGCGGACCTGGCGCAGGTCGATGCCGTTGGGGAGGGTGGAGCCGCGGACGACCTCGCCGACCGGGTCGGGCAGCTTCGCGACGTCGCGGACGTCGGAGGCGATGGCGCGGATCCGCTCGGGGGTGAGGGTGAGCCGGTCGACGATGGCCTCGCTGGTGCCGGTCTCCCGGGCCTTGGCCACGTCCTTGGCGTTGGCCTCGACGATCTCGGCCGTGCGGACCTCCAGGGCGTCGGCGATGGCGAGCAGCGCGTCGTCCTTCACGGCGCGCGGGAGCGGCGCGAGGTCGGCGGCGGCGGCCTTGGCCCGGTAGGCGGCCTGGGTGACCGGGGTCATCGAGTCGTACGGCGAGAGCGAGGTCATGAGGGAAGGGTAGTGCGCGGTGCGCACGGTCTCAGCGGCCGTTCCACACCCCGAGACGGGATCAATGGGGTGAAAGTCAGAAGGGGTGTACGCCTACGGGTGTCGCCGGTGCGGGACCGTAGCCCTCGGCGATGCGCTGGTGGTAGGTCTCGCGGTCGATGACCTCCAGGCCGACGATCTCCCAGGGCGGCAGGCCGGCGCTCTGCCGGTGCTCGCCCCACAGGCGCAGGGCGACGGCGGCCGCGTCGTGCAGGTCGCGGGCCTCCTCCCAGTACCGGATCTCCGCGTGGTCGCCGGCGTATCTGCTGGTCAGCAGGAAGGGGTGGTCGTGGGCGAGCTGTTCCAGAGCGCGCCGCAGGTCCTGCACGGGGACGTCCTCCCCGGCGACGCTGAGGGTGACGTGCCACAGGCGGGGCAGGTCCTTGGGCTCCTCGTAGGTGTTTCCGGCCGCGACGCTCGTCAGAGCGCCCCGGGACGCCGCCCCAGGACGGACTCGTCTCACAACGGCCTCCTTCACGCATGGCCCCTTGACGGAACGTGTCCCTTCGACACGTCGCCCGACACGTCTCCGAGACAAAGTTGAGCAGGCCGCCGGGCTCCGCGTGGCGGTTTTACGGAACGTCCCCCACCGGGGGCGGTCCATACGCCCTGTTTTGCGGCCGGTCCGCGCTGGTCACGCGTGCAGGAGAACCAGGTCGTCCGCGTGGACGACCTCGCGTTCGTAGGCCGGGCCCAGTTCCCGTGCCAGCTCCCGGGTCGAACGTCCGATCAGCTGGGGGATCTCCTTGGCGTCGAAGTTGACGATCCCGCGGGCCACCGCGCGCCCGGTGCCGTCGCGCAGCTCGACGGGGTCGCCGGCGCTGAACTCGCCGTCGACGGCGGCGATTCCGGCGGGCAGCAGGGAGGTGCGCCGCTCGACGACCGCGCGGACGGCGCCGTCGTCCAGGGTGAGGGAGCCCTGCGGGGTCGAGGCGTGCTGGAGCCACAGCAAGCGGTCGGCGGAGCGCTTGCCGGTGGGGTGGAAGTAGGTGCCGGTGTCGCCGCCGGAGAGCGCGTCGGCGGCGTGGACGGCGCTCGTCAGCACCACGGGGATGCCGGCGGCGGCCGCGATCCGGGCGGCCTCCACCTTGGTGACCATGCCGCCGGTGCCGACGCCGGCCTTGCCCGCGCTGCCGATCTCGATGCCTTCGAGGTCCTCCGGTCCCCGCACCTCCGCTATCCGGGAGGTGCCCGGCCTGCTGGGGTCGCCGTCGTAGACGCCGTCGATGTCGGAGAGGAGGACCAGCAGGTCGGCGCGGACGAGGTGGGCGACGAGGGAGGCGAGGCGGTCGTTGTCGCCGAAGCGGATCTCGTCGGTGGCGACGGTGTCGTTCTCGTTGACGATCGGGAACGCGCCCATCGCGAGCAGCTTGTCCAGGGTGCGGGAGGCGTTGCGGTGGTGGGCGCGGCGGCTCATGTCGTCGCTGGTGAGCAGGATCTGGCCGACGCGGACGCCGTAGCGGGCGAAGGAGGCGGTGTAGCGGGCGACGAGCAGGCCCTGGCCGACGCTGGCGGCGGCCTGCTGGCGGGCCAGGTCCTTGGGCCGGCGGCGCAGTCCCAGCGGGGCGAGACCTGCGGCGATGGCGCCGGAGGAGACGAGGACGATCTCCCGCTCTCCCCCGCTGCGGATCTTGGCGAGGACGTCGACCAGCGCGTCGACACGGTCGGCGTCCAGGCCGCCCGCGGCGGTGGTGAGCGACGAGGAGCCCACCTTGACGACGATCCTGCGGGCCTGGGCGACCTGCTGCCTTGCCGCTGACACGTGCTTCCCTCCGACCTCGCGCCCACGCCCCGTCGGACGTGGCTGTTGCAATCTACGCGATGTGTACGGAGCGTGCTCGCGTCGTCCACGTGCCGGACCGGTACGCGAGCGCCGCTCGCGAGACCGACGGGGAGCCGTGTCCGGCCCGCCGGGACGCCTCCGGGCGCAGTCCCGGCACGAGGCATCTCCCGTGCGCGGAATTCCGACGGAACTGGTCGGCTGCGTGTACAGCACGAGTGGGTAGGGCTCTCTCTCCTCCCTCCCACACACACAATTCGGCGAGCCATCCGGCACTACGCCCGGCCTGAGACTGCGACAGGACGGTTACAGGCACGTCCAATACGGTCTGCGACCATGGAACCCATGCGGAAGAGCGGGTTGATACGGGTCGTCACGGGAGCGGCCTGCGGTGCGTTGCTGGTGATGTCCCTTTCGGCGTGCGGCGGTTCGGGCCACGGGCGCGCCGCCGCGGCACGGAAGCACGCGGACGACGCACGGCCGCAGGAGACGGACCTGAAGCGGGTGCCCGGCATCGGGGACCGGCTGTGGGGGCAGGTGCCCGCCGGCTCCCGTCAGGTGGTCGCCGTGTACGGCGCCGGGAAGAACTCCCCCGACTCCACCGTGGCGCTCTTCACCAAGTACGGCTCCGTCTGGAAGCGGGAGCGCTCCTGGGCGGCGCACAACGGGGGCAGGGGCTGGACGACGGACCATCACGAGGGGGACCGGCGCAGCCCGGTGGGTGTGTTCACGCTGAGCGACGCGGGCGGGGTGTACGACGCGCCGGGGGTCAAGCTGCCGTACACCCGGTCCGCGGCCTTCCAGGCGCCCCGCTACTGGAAGAAGGCGTACTGGCACGACTTCGACTACGTCATCGCCATCGACTACAACCGCGTCAAGGGCACTCCGCCCAATGACCCGACGCGGCCCGAGGGGCAGTCGAAGGGCGGCAGCATCTGGCTGCACATGGACCACGGCAGCGGCACGTCGGCGTGCGTGAGCCAGTCCGAGTCGGCGATGCGGTATCTGCTGCGCACGCTCGACCCGGCGCTCCACCCTGTCGTGGTGATGGGCGACAGGGCGGACCTGAAGGCCTGACAGGAGCGGGCGGAGCCGAAGATCCCGCGGCTCCTCCGGTTACCCGCCCGCCCCGTCGCTCAGCCGTGGCGGTGGCGCCAGCCCTGCCAGGCGGACTCGATCATGTCGTCCAGGCCGAGGCCGGCGGTCCAGCCCAGTTCCGTCTGGATGCGGTCCGCGGCCGCGACCACCCGCGCCGGGTCTCCGGGGCGGCGGTCGGTGACCTCGGGCGCCTGGTGCTCGTTGCCGGTCACCTTCAGGATGCGGTCCACCATCTCCCGGACCGAACTGCCTTCGCCCCGGCCGATGTTGAGGACGAGCGAGGTGCCCTCCGGGGCCTCGCGCAGCCGTACCGCGGCCGCCTGGTGGGCGGAGGCGATGTCCTGGACGTGAATGTAGTCACGTACGCAGGTGCCGTCCGGTGTGGCGTAGTCGGCGCCGAAGATCCGCGGCGCCTCGCCGGCCTCCAGCCGCTCGAAGACCATGGGGATGAGATTGAAGACACCCGAGTCGGACAGTTCCGGGGCGGCGGCTCCGGCCACGTTGAAGTAGCGCAGGGAGACGGCGCGGATGCCGTGGGCCCGGGCGGCGGCGTGGATCAGCCACTCGCCGATCAGCTTCGTCTCGCCGTAGGGGCTCATGGGGACGCAGGGGGTGTCCTCCGTCACGAGGTCGACGTCCGGCATGCCGTAGACGGCGGCGGAGGAGGAGAAGACGATCCGGCCGACGCCGGTGGCGGTCATCGCCTCCAGCAGGGTCTGCAGGCCGGTGATGTTCTCGCGGTAGTAGTGGAGCGGCCGCTCCACGGACTCCCCCACCTGCTTCTTGGCCGCGATGTGCACCACACCCGTCACGGCGTGGTCGCGCATGGTCCGCTCCAGCAGGGCCCGGTCCAGCACGCTGCCCACGACCAGCGGCACGTCGGCGGGCACGCGGTCGGCGCTGCCGGTCGACAGGTCGTCGTACACGACCACGTTCTCGCCGTCCTGCCGCATGGCGCGCACCACATGCGCACCGATGTACCCGGCGCCACCCGTGACCAGCCAGCTCATTCCCACGCCTCCTCGGTTCTGCCGATGAGAGAGCAGACTCGTTCATGGAGTACGGAAAATCGAGTCGGGGCAATTTCGGACAATCGAGGCAAATGTAAAAGCCTTTGGCGGCACCGGTGATGGCCGCTTCGCCGGGCCGGGTGCAAGAATGCGTCCCACATGGGCAGAGGCGGGACTCTGCGACAGTTCTGTGACTATCCCCCGCTACCTCGCCCACGGAAACTTCAAGTGAATCCTTTACCCTGATGCGGCGGCGTACTGCGGGCCCGTCGGCGGACGGAGCGGGCCAGGGTCCCGGCCCACGCTCACGTAATCAGTCTCGGAACAGGTGTAAGGATGCCCAGACTCTCTCTCGTCATCCCTGTCTACAAGGTGCAGGGCTACCTGGCCGAGTGCCTGGACTCGGTGCTCGGGCAGGACTACACGGACTTCGAGGTCATCGCCGTCGACGACTGCTCGCCGGACGGCTCGGGCGCCATTCTCGACGAGTACGCGGAGCGCGACGCACGGATTCACGTGATTCACCTCACGGAGAATGTGGGGCTGGGCCGCGCGCGCAATGCGGGCATGGAGAAGGTTCAGGGCGATTACGTCCTGTTCCTGGACAGCGACGACACCCTGACCAAGGGCGCCCTGCGGGCGATATCCGAGCGGCTGGAAGCCGCCGACGATCCCGAGATCCTCGTCTTCGACTACGCCCGCAGCTACTGGGACGGCCGGGTCCGCCCCAACCAGCTCGCCGACCTGCTCCAGCCCGACGGCCCGGAGGCCTTCCCGCTCGCCGAGCGGCCGCAGCTGCTGGACCTGCTGCAGATCGTCTGGAACAAGGCCTACCGCCGGGACTTCGTCCTCCGCGAGGGATTCACCTTCCCGCCCGGCTACTACGAGGACGCCCCCTGGACCTTCTGCTCCCTGATCAGCGCCGAGCGCATCGCGGTGCTGAGCAAGGTCTGTGTGATGTACCGCCAGCGCCGCGAGGGCGGGAACATCCTGAAGACGGTCAGCCGTAAGCACTTCGACGTCTTCGACCAGTACGAGCGCGTCTTCGGGTTCCTCGACGCCCGCCCCGAACTCGAGCAGTGGCGGGCGCCGTTGTTCCGCAAGATGGTCGACCACTTCCTGACCATCCTGGACCGCCCGGACCGCCTGCCCGCCGACGCCCGGGCGGAGTTCTTCCACCGCGCCGCCGCCGACTACCGCGCCCGGCTCCCCCAGGGCTTCACCCGGCCGGGCGGAGGCCGTGGCCACAAGTACGCGATGCTGGAGAAGGACGCGTACACCGCCATGGCGAGCGCCACCGCCGTCGTGAAGCTCCGCAACGCGGTCCGGACCCGCACCCGCAGCGCCCTCAACCGGTCCAAGCGCAGCGCGATGGGCGTCTTCTACCAGTCGCAGCTGCGGCTGCCCCTGGACGAGAACCTGGCGCTCTTCTCCGCCTACTGGAGCCGCAGCGTCTCCTGCAACCCGGCGGCCATCGACGCCGAGCTCGCCCGCCTCGCCCCGCACATGCGCCGGGTCTGGGCCATCCGGCCGGAAGCGGTGGAGCAGGTCCCCAAGGGCGTGGAGTACGTCCGGGTGGGCTCCAAGGACTACTGGGCGGCCCTCGCGCGCGCCAAGTACCTGGTCAACAACGTGAACTTCGCCGACAGCGTGGTCAAGCGCGAGGGTCAGGTCCATCTGCAGACCCATCACGGCACCCCGCTGAAGACCATGGGCCTGGACCAGCAGAAGTACCCCGCCTCGACGGACATGGACTTCGACAAGCTCCTGGAGCGCTGCGACCGCTGGGACTTCAGCCTCAGCTCCAACCGCTTCTCCACCACCGTCTGGGAGCGCGTCTACCCGTGCTCCTACGTCTCCCTGGAGAGCGGCTACCCCCGCAACGACATCCTCGTCAACGCCACCTCCGCGGACGTGCGCCGGGCCCGGACGGCCCTCGGGCTCGCCGACGGCACCAGGGCGTTCCTGTACATGCCCACGCACCGCGAGTACCAGCCCGGCTTCGAGCCGAGCCTCGACCTCGCCCGCCTCGCCGACGAGCTGGGGCCCGACGTCACGCTGATGGTGCGCGGCCACTACTTCTACGGCAGCTCGCCGCACGTCGCCGAGCTGCGCCGCAGCGGCCGGATCGTCGACGTCTCGGGCCACGGGCGGGTCGAGGAGCTGTACCTCGCCGCGGACGCGCTGATCACGGACTACTCGTCCGCGATGTTCGACTACGCCGTCCTGGACCGGCCGATCATCATCTACGCGCCGGACTGGGACATCTACTCCGCGGTCCGCGGCACCTACTTCAACCTGCTCCAGGAGTCGCCGGGCGCGGTGGCCACCACCCAGGCCGAGCTGATCGGCCTGCTGGGCTCGGACGCGTACCGCGGTGAGGAAGCGGCCGCGCGCCGCGACGCCTTCCGCCGCCGGTTCTGCGAGTTCGACGACGGCCGGGCCGCCGAGCGCGTGGTCCGGCGGGTCTTCCTCGGCGAGACGCAGCCGCTGCCCTTCGTGCCGTTCGCCGAGCGTTCCCACGCTCCGGCCCCCACCCAGGCGCTCGCGACCGTCGAGCGGGCCTGACCCCGAGAAGGAGATCAACAAGCATGGCCCCTCGGCTCAGTGTCATCGTGCCCATGTACGACGTCGAGCACTATCTGCCGGCCTGTCTCGACTCGCTGGCGGCGCAGACGTTCCAGGACTTCGAGGTCCTGATGGTGGACGACGGCTCGCCCGACGGCTCCGCGGCGATCGCCGCGACGTACGCGGAGCGCGACCCGCGGTTCCGGCTGATACGCAAGGAGAACGGAGGCCTGGGGGCCGCCCGTAACACCGGCATCGCCCACATGTCCCCCGAGGCGGAGTTCCTGACCTTCGTCGACAGCGACGACCTCATTCCGCCGGACGCCTACCGGCTGATGGTGGGCAGCCTGGACGAGACCGGCTCCGACTTCGCCACCGGCAACGTCTTCCACCTCAAGGGCGAGAAGTCCTGGCAGGTTCCGCTGATGCGGATGCTGGCGGGCGAGGCGCGCCAGCGCACCCACATCTCCCGCTACGCCAAGCTCGTCGCCGACCGAATCGCCTGCAACAAGGTGTTCCGCCGGACGTTCTGGGAGAAGCAGGGCTTCGCCTTCCCCGAGGGCCGCCTGTACGAGGACACCCCCGTCACCATGCGGGCGCACTACCTCGCCGACGCCGTCGACGTGATCTCCGAGCCCTGCTACTACTGGCGGCTGCGCGAGGGTGAGTCCGCCCCCTCGATCACGCAGCGCCGTACCGACCCCGCCGGTGTCCGCGACCGTGTCACCTCGGTGCTGGAGATCAGCGACTTCCTCGGCAAGCAGCCCGGCGCGACGTTCGCCCGCCTGAAGAACGAGTACGACACCCGGGTCCTCGTGGACGACCTGCGGCTGTTCCTCAACGTGGTGCCCGACGGCGACGAGGAGTACCGCGCCGAGTTCCTGCGCTCCGCCAACCGCTTCCTGGACCACATCGACCCCAAGGTCGTGATGGCCCTGCCGACCCCGCTGCGCGTGCAGTGGCTGCTGGTCCGCAAGCACCAGCTCGACGAGCTGATCACCCTGCTGGCCGGGCAGCGCCGCAAGGAGGCCATCGAGGTCAGCGGCCTGGTCCGCAAGTACGCCTCCTTCCCGTCCCTGGCCGACGCCGACGTGGACTTCCCGCGCAAGGCGCTGCGCATCGACCCGGACCTGCAGATGCGCGCCCCGCTGAAGGACGTGACCTGGTCCGACGGCAAGCTGGTGCTGTCCGGCAACGCCTGGATCGACAAGATCGACCTGGCCTCGAAGCGTTCCTCGGTGAAGGTCCTGCAGCTGCGCAAGGACAAGTCCCGCCGCCGTACCCTGCTGCCCGCCCGGAACGTGGAGAGCCCCGAGTGCACCACCGACTCCGGCCAGGACCGCTACAACTACGACTGGGCCGGCTGGGAGGTCACCCTCGACCCGGCGAAGCTGCGCAAGGGCGGTGAGTGGCGGGAGGGCCTGTGGCACGTGGGCCTCGGCCTGTACGCCTCCGGCCTGGTGCGCCGGGCCGCCGTGCAGTCCAGCGGCGGCGCCGCCTGCAACTTCCCGCCCTACCGCTGGCTGAGCGCCGACTTCCGGATGCTGCCGTCGGTCGAGGGCGGCGCGCTCAAGCTGCGCGTCGAGAAGGTCCGCGCGCTGATCACCGGCTGGACGCTGGAGGGCGAGCGGCTGCGGATCACCGGCGAGATCCGGGTCCCCCTGGCCGTCGGCGAGCGCGTGGCGCTCCGGGTAAAGAACCAGAAGGGTGCCGAGGTCCACGAGTACCCGGTCGACGTCACCGAGGACGGCGGCACCCGCTCCTTCTCGGTCGAGGTCCCGGTGGCCGACGTGGCGCTGGTGTTCCACGAGGGCGTCGACGCCAAGGCCCAGCCCGAGAAGCGCGTCTGGTCCACCGTGCTGGTCGCCACCGATGCGCAGGGCACCGAGCGCCAGTTCAGCACCGTGATCCAGGAGGGCCTGGCCGACGGCCGGTTCAACCTGCCCGCGTCGATGGGCGAGCAGGCCGAGCTGTGCGAACTGGCCGTGGTCGGCGGGCACAACGGCTACCTGAAGCTGTCCGGCCGCACCCGGCGTGCCGTCATCGACCAGGTCGCTCTGCGGGACGGCCGTATCACCATCACCGGGCGCACCGACGTCCGCCTCGCCGGCTCCCGGCTGCTGATCAAGCCGCGTGCCCGCTTCGAGGAGCGGTTCGTGGAGCCGCGCTGGTTCGAGGACGGCCGCTTCGAGGTCGCCTTCGACCCCTCCACGCTCGGTGGCAGCGGCAATGTGCCGCTGCGCGCGGGCCGTTGGAACCTCTTCCTGCGCCCGGCCGACGGCCAGGGCCCCGACGTGCCCTTCGTCACCGACCGGCTGGCCGCCGAGCAGTTCCCGCTCCGCGCCGAACTGGGCGGCCGCCGCTACTGGCTGGAGAACCGCTGGGCCGACTTCCCGCAGCTGAACTGCCGTTCGGAGCTGGACGACCTGGAGCGCGGCCCGTACCGGCAGAAGCAGCTGCGCCGGGAGGTGTACGAGGCGCTGCGCCGGCAGCCGCTGAAGGACCAGGTCTTCTACCTCAGCTACAACGGCAAGCAGTTCTCCGACAGCCCCCGGGCGATGTACGAGGAGCTGGTGTCCCGTGGCTCGGACCTGAAGCACCTGTGGGCCGTGCGTGACGGGCAGGTCCTGCTGCCCGAGGGCGTGGAGCGGGTCCGGATGTGGGGCCGCGAGTGGTACGAGGCGCTGGCCTCCAGCCGCTACATCGTCACCAACGGCCACCTGCCGGACTGGATCGAGCGGCGCCCCGGCCAGGTCATCGTGCAGACCTGGCACGGCACGATGCTGAAGAAGATCGGCCACGACATCGACACGCTGCACTTCGACCGCCGCTACCAGGAGAAGCTGGCGCTGGAGGCCAAGCAGTGGAGCCTGGTCGTGTCCTCCAACCGGTTCAGCACGCCGATCCTGAAGCGGGCCTTCTCCTACGACGGGGAGATCCAGGAGGCGGGCTACCCCCGCAACGACTACCTGTACTCCTCGGACGAGGACAAGACCGCCATCACCGAGCGGGTGAAGAAGCACCTGGGGCTGCCCGAGGGCAAGAAGATCGTGCTGTACGCGCCGACCTGGCGCGACGACCAGTCGCACAGCGCCGGCCAGTACCTGTTCGACCTGCGCATCGACCTCGAGGACGCGCAGCGGCGCCTCGGTGACGACCATGTCCTGCTCATCCGCCGCCACTCCAACGTGGTGGACGCGGTGCCCGGCGCCGGCAACGGGTTCGTGTGGGACGCGTCGGAGTACCCGGACATCGCCGACCTGTACGTGGCGGCCGACATCATGATCACGGACTATTCGTCGGTCATGTTCGACTACGCCCACCTGAAGCGGCCGATGCTGTTCTTCACGTACGACCTGGAGCACTACCGGGACACCCTGCGGGGCTTCTACTTCGACTTCGAGAAGGACTCCCCCGGCCCGCTGGTCTTCAACTCCAAGGAGCTGGTCGACGCGATCCAGGACATCGACAAGGTGTCCGCCGAGTACCAGGACCGCTTCGACCGCTTCCACCACCTGTTCTGCGATCTGGACGACGGCCACGCCTCGGCGCGGGTCGTGGACCGGATGCTGGAGCAGGCCAAGGAGCTGTGAGCCGGTAGGTACGGCGCCGTACGCGAACGCCGACGGGGCGGGGCCCGGAGGACATGTCCTCCGGGCCCCGCCCCGTCTGTATGCGCCGCCCTGGCGGTGTTGCGCCACCCTTGCCGTACGCGGTCAACGGCCGAGCCGCAGGCGGCGTCTGACGGCCTTGAGCACCCTGGCGGGGGTGTACCGGCCACGCCTCCCGCGCGGCTGGGGCGTCGCCGTGGCCGCCGGCGCCGGCTTCGGCTCGGGCCTGGGGACCAGCGTGGTCAGGGCGGTGAGTTCCTCGACGAGCCCCTGGGAGATCAGCAGGCAGCGCAGCCGGGACAGCGGCGGCAGCTGGGCCACGAGCGGCTGCGGCATGTACGTGCTCAGCAGCTGCCCGGCCAGCTTCACATGCAGGCCGCGGGTCTCCTCCGGGAGGTCGGCGAAGCGCTGGTCGAAGCGGCCGAGGATCTCCAGGGTGAGCCAGCGGTAGAGCAGCTTGTCGCGCTTCTTGCCGGCCGGGACGTGGGCCGTGACGATGTCCAGCACGTCGCGCACGTTGGCGTAGAAGCGGGCCGGGTCCGGGGTCTCCTGGGTGAGGTGCGGGAAGTCGTCGCGGCGGACCAGGTAGTAGCAGTCGTAGTCGGACACGACGGAGATCGACCGGGCCAGCAGGTAGGCGGGCACGACGAAGACCTGTTCCTCGGCCAGCCGGATGCCCTCGGCGAAGCGGAGCCCGTGCTCCATGACCAGGGAGCGCCGGAAGAGTTTGTGCGCGGTGAGCGACCAGACGCCCTTGGACGAGAAGATGTCGCCCCCGTCCACGTTGGCGCGGAACGGGGTGACCGGAGCCTTGCGGCCCACGCCCTTGATCTTGCCCAGCACCACGTCGGACGCGTTGCGCTCGGCCGCGGCCACCAGGCGTTCCAGGGCCTCGGTGCCCAGGTAGTCGTCCGGATCGGCGAAGAACAGGAACTCGCCCTCGGCCATGTCGATGGCCCGGTTGCGCGGGCCGCCCGGCGCACCGGAGTTCTCCTGGTGGACCACCCGGATCCGGCCGGGGTGGCGCTCGGCCCACGCGTCGAGCAGCTCACCGCTGCCGTCGGTGGAGCCGTCGTCCACCGCGACGATCTCGATCCGTTCGAACCCGATCGACTGATCGGCGACCGACTGCAGACACTCCGGCAGGTGGTCGACCGCGTTGTGGACCGGAATGATCACGGAGACGGTGAGGCCGGGCCGGTCGGCGGGCACGGGGCCCATATGTCTTCCCCCACGAAACACGACGTACATGGGTGAGGAGCACCACGCAGGCGCTCCTCACCCTCATCAGCCGTGTCACCGTATCGCCGCCCGCGCGTCGAACCGATTTCACTCGTGCGACGGCTGACGCACAGTCATGTGAAGGTGATGTAACAGCCGAACGGGCCTAGGGGGTGTCGTTTGGATCTTGCCGGAGTCGCGGGCCCTGGCACGCACATCTGCCGCGTTGTCGTCGGTCGCCGACTCCCCCACGCTCGAATGGGGCTCGCGCGGGGGGACCCCCACGCGTCGACTCCCTCCTCCGCCTTGCATCTGCACGCACCAGACCCCGCTCGGGTCTGCCAAGAGGCTCGGTCGGCCGGAGCCGGCCTGATCCAAACGACACCCCCTAGAAGGGCTCGAAGTCGTCGAACTCCCGCTGTGCCTCGTCGCGTTCGGCCTGCCGGTCCCTGCGTCGCTGGGCCGCGGGCCTCGGCGCTTCGAGGCGGTGGTCCTCGCCTCGCCGGCCGAGCATCTCCGCGCCCGCCATGACGGACGGCTCCCAGTCGAAGACGACCGCGTTCTCCTCGGGGCCGATGGCGACGCCGTCGCCGGACCGGGCGCCGGCCTTCATCAACTGCTCCTCGACACCGAGGCGGTTGAGCCGGTCGGCGAGGTAGCCGACGGCCTCGTCGTTGTTGAAGTCGGTCTGCCGCACCCAGCGCTCCGGCTTCTCGCCGCGCACCCGGAACAGCGGCTCGCCGCCGACCTCCTCGCGGGTGACCGTGAAGCCCGCGTCGTCCACGGCCTTGGGCCGGATGACGATCCGCGTCGCCTCCTCCTTCGGCTTCGCGGCGCGCGCCCTGCCGACCAGGTCACCGAGGGCGAACGACAGCTCGCGCAGGCCGATGTGCGCCACCGCGGACACCTCGAAGACGCGGTAGCCGCGCGCCTCCAGGTCGGGGCGGACCATCTCGGCGAGGTCCTTGCCGTCCGGCACGTCCACCTTGTTCAGGACGACGATGCGGGGACGGTTGTCGAGGCCGCCGTACTGCCGCAGCTCCTCCTCGATGATGTCGAGGTCGGAGACCGGGTCGCGGTCGGACTCCAGGGTCGCGGTGTCCAGCACGTGCACCAGCACACTGCACCGCTCCACGTGCCGCAGGAACTCCAGGCCGAGGCCCTTGCCCTGGCTGGCGCCTGGGATCAGACCGGGCACGTCGGCGATGGTGTAGACGGTCGAACCGGCCGTCACCACGCCCAGGTTGGGGACGAGGGTGGTGAACGGGTAGTCGGCGATCTTCGGCTTGGCCGCGCTGAGCACGGAGATCAGCGAGGACTTGCC
Source organism: Streptomyces sp. NPDC047085 (assembly GCF_040643735.1). NCBI lineage: Bacteria > Bacillati > Actinomycetota > Actinomycetes > Kitasatosporales > Streptomycetaceae > Streptomyces > Streptomyces sp. NPDC047085. The sequence continues at coordinate 372,229 of NZ_JBEYUW010000001.1, read as the reverse complement.
GGCGCTCGGGTAGCCCACCAGGGCCACGTCGGCGACGGTCTTCAGCTCCAGGACGATGTCCTGCAGGTCACCGGGCTCGCCGAGCAGCGCGAAGCCGGGCGCCTTGCGACGGGCGCTCGCCAGCGCCGCGTTGCCGAGACCGCCCCGGCCGCCCTGCGCGGCGACGTACGAGGTGCCGTGGCCGACCAGATCGGCCAGCACGTTGCCCGCCTTGTCCAGCACGACCGTGCCGTCCGGCACCGGCAGGACCAGGTCCTGGCCGTCCTTGCCGGAGCGGTTGCCGCCCTCGCCGGGCTTGCCGTTGGTGGCCTTGCGGTGCGGGGAGTGGTGGTATTCGAGGAGCGTGGTGACCGACTGGTCCACGGTCAGGATGACGTCACCGCCACGGCCGCCGTTACCGCCGTCGGGGCCGCCGAGCGGCTTGAACTTCTCCCGGTGGACGGAGGCACAGCCGTGGCCTCCGTTACCCGCGGCGACATGCAGATCGACGCGGTCCACGAAGGTGGTCATGGTTCAGTGCCTCCAGAAAAGTACGGGTGTTTCTTGCTTAACACGCGAAAGGCGGACCCGCCTTCCCGACCGGGAAGTGAGGTCCGCCTCGCGAAAGCGTTCGGTGCTGAATCAGATGATTCAGGCGACCGGAACGATGTTCACGACCTTGCGGCCACGGTGGGTGCCGAACTGCACCGAACCGGCCTGCAGCGCGAACAGCGTGTCGTCGCCACCACGGCCGACACCGGCGCCGGGGTGGAAGTGGGTGCCGCGCTGACGAACCAGGATCTCACCAGCGTTGACGAGCTGACCGCCGAAGCGCTTCACGCCGAGCCGCTGGGCATTGGAGTCGCGACCGTTCCGGGTGGACGATGCGCCCTTCTTGTGTGCCATGTCTCCTCAGTCCTTACTTCGCAGCCGCGGGGATCGCGGTGACCTTGATCGCCGTGTACTGCTGGCGGTGGCCCTGGCGACGGCGGTAGCCGGTCTTGTTCTTGTAGCGAAGGATGTCGATCTTGACGCCCTTGTGGTGGTCCACGACCTCGGCCTGGACCTTGATGCCGGCCAGCACCCACGGGTCGCTGGTCACAGCGTCGCCGTCGACAACGAGCAGGGTCGAGAGCTCGACCGTGTCGCCAACCTTGGCGGTGGAAATCTTGTCAACCTCAACGATGTCGCCGACAGCAACCTTGTGCTGGCGACCACCGCTGCGCACGATGGCGTACACGCGGATCTCTCTTTCGCTCGAAATACGGCACCCCCGAAGGCCAGCCGCCCAGAAACATCACGGACGACCTCTCCCGGCCAACCCTGTGCCCGGGAGGAAGAGGTTTACGGGGATGTGGCGTGCTCAGTGGACACGCCGACGGTCAAGGTTACGGGGCGCCTGCCGAAGGGGTCAAACCGGGCCGCGCCCCACAGCTGTGCGGCCCGTCACACGGACGGGCCGCGGGTGGGGGCCGGTCGCTCGGACCAGCCCCCACCCACAATGCTGGGTTCAGCTCTCGTCGGCGGCGGCGGAGACCGTGGTGGTCTTCTTCGCCGTCGACTTGGCGGCGGCCGTCTTGGCGGTCTTGGCCGCCTTCTTGGCCGTCGTCTTCTTGGCGGCCGTCTTCTTGGCCGCGGTCTTCTTGGTGGCCGCCTTCTTCGCCGTGGCCTTCTTGGCCGCCTTGCGGGCGGTCTTCCTGGCCGGCGCGGCCTCCTCCGCCGTCTCCTCGGCGGCGGGCGCCTCGTCGGCCGCCTCCTCGGACGCGGCCGACGGGACGACCACGACGGCCGTCTCCTCGGCCGTGGTCGGCGCGGTGGTCTTGCGCACGACACGGCGACGCGGGCGGGCCGGGGCCACGCTCTCGGCGGGCTCCTCCGCGACCGGGGCCACCGCCTCGGGCTCGGGCTCCGCCACCGGCGCCTCGGTCACCGGCGCGGTCTCCACGACGGTCACCACGGCCGCCTCGGCCCCCACCGGGGAACCGGCCGGCGCCGACACCTTCCGGGTGGCCCGACGCCGCGTACGGCCCTTGGGCGCGGCCTCCTCGGCAGCGGCCTCCGGAGCCGTCACGGGCTCCTCGGCGGCCACGGCCGGGGCGGCCTCCGGCTCGGCGACCGGCTCCGGCTGCGCCGGACGCGCGGCTTCCGCGGTGGGCGTGACCACCTCGGCCGCCGGCCACTCGGCGGTCTCGGTCACCGGCGTCTCGGCCACCGGCGTCTCAGCCGTCACGGCGACCTCGTCCGCCACCCGCGCGCCCTTGCGGCTCGCGGCCTTCGGCGCACCGGCCGGCGCGGAAGCCCGGCGGCTCGCGCGGCGCCGCGAACGGCCACGAGTGGCCGCCGCCTCCGCCTCGGCGACGCTGCTGTACAGCTCCTCGTCCGGCGCGAACTCGGGGGCCGGCAGGGCCACCGGCTCGGCCAGTTCGGCGGCCACTTCGACGGCGGTCTCCAGCTCCGGCTCGACGGCCTCGCCGGTCTCCGCCGCCACGGCGGCGACCTCGTGCTCGGGCACGTGCCCGTCACCGCCGCGGCCGCGCTTCTTGCGCTTGCCACCGCCACCACCGCCGACGGCGGTCGGCTGCTCCATGTGCACGATGACGCCACGGCCGTTGCAGTGGACGCAGGTCTCGGAGAAGGACTCCAGCAGACCCTGGCCGACCCGCTTGCGGGTCATCTGCACCAGGCCCAGCGAGGTCACCTCGGCCACCTGGTGCTTCGTACGGTCGCGGCCCAGGCACTCCAGCAGGCGGCGCAGCACCAGGTCGCGGTTGGACTCCAGGACCATGTCGATGAAGTCGATGACGATGATGCCGCCGAGGTCGCGCAGCCGCAGCTGGCGCACGATCTCCTCGGCCGCCTCCAGGTTGTTCCTGGTGACCGTCTCCTCGAGGTTGCCGCCCTGACCGGTGAACTTGCCGGTGTTGACGTCGACGACGACCATCGCCTCGGTCCGGTCGATCACCAGCGAACCGCCGCTGGGCAGCCAGACCTTGCGGTCCAGCGCCTTGGAGAGCTGCTCGTCGATCCGGTAGGTGGCGAAGACGTCGACCTCGGAGGTCCACTTCTGCAGCCGCTCGGCCAGGTCCGGGGCCACGTGCGAGACGTACCCGTGGACCGTGTCCCAGGCGTCGTCACCGCTGACGACGACCTTGGAGAAGTCCTCGTTGAAGATGTCGCGCACGACCCGGACGGTCATGTCCGGCTCGCCGTACAGCAGCGTCGGAGCGTTGCCGCTCTTCGCCTTCTTCTGGATCTCCTCCCACTGCGCCTGCAGCCGCTCGACGTCCCGGCGCAGCTCGTCCTCGCTCGCGCCCTCGGCGGCGGTGCGCACGATGACGCCCGCGTCCTCGGGGACGATCTTCTTGAGGATGGTCTTCAGACGCGCGCGCTCGGTGTCGGGCAGCTTGCGGCTGATGCCGGTCATGGAGCCCTCGGGGACGTACACGAGGTAACGGCCCGGCAGGGAGACCTGGCTGGTCAGACGGGCGCCCTTGTGACCGATCGGGTCCTTCGTCACCTGGACGAGCACCGACTGGCCGGACTTCAGGGCGGACTCGATACGGCGCGGGCCGTTGGCCATGCCCAGCGCCTCGAAGTTGACCTCACCGGCGTACAGGACGGCGTTGCGGCCCTTGCCGATGTCGATGAAGGCGGCCTCCATCGACGGCAGCACGTTCTGGACCTTGCCCAGGTAGACGTTGCCGACGTACGAGGTGGCCTGCTCCTTGTTGACGTAATGCTCGACGAGCACGCCGTCCTCGAGGACGCCGATCTGGGTGCGCTCGCCGTGCTGGCGCACGACCATCACGCGCTCGACGGCCTCGCGGCGGGCCAGGAACTCGGCCTCGGTGATGATCGGGACGCGACGGCGGCCCTGCTCACGGCCTTCCCGGCGGCGCTGCTTCTTCGCCTCCAGACGGGTCGAGCCCTTGATGGACTGCACCTCGTCGGACGGCTCGGCGGGCTTGCGGGGCTCGCGGACCTTGACGACCGTGCGCTCCGGGTCGCCCTCACCGGGCTCGGTGTCGACGCCGGTGTCACCGGCACGACGACGGCGACGACGACGGCGACGGCTGCCGGCGGAGCCGGCCTCGTCGCGCGCCTCCTCGGCGTCCTCTTCCTCCTGCTCGGCGGTGTCCTCGGCGTCCTGCTCGGCCTGCTCGGCGGCCAGCTCCTCGGCCTCGGCGTCCGCGCCCTCACCGGCCTCGCCCTCGGCGACGTCACCCCGGCGACGGCGACGGCCGCCCCGGCGACGACGGCGGCGGGCGCCGGACTCCTCCGAGCCCTCGGCCTCCTCGCCCTCGGCGCCTTCCTCGTCCTCCTCCGGCTCCTCGGCCTCGGCGGCCTCAGCCTCAGCGGCCTGCGGCTCCTCGGCGAAGGCGGCACCCCGGCGGCGACGGCGACGGCGGGCGCCGCTCTCGGCGCGCTCCTCCGCGTACGCCTCGGTCTCCTCGGCCTCTTCGGCCTCCTCCGGCTCCTCCGCCTCGGCGGCCTCGGCGGCGGCCTGGGCCGCGGCCCGCTCCGGGGTCTGGAACATCGGCTCGGTGAACACCGGCGCCTGGAACACGGCCACGGCGGGGCGTGCCGGCCGGCGCGGCGACTCGGCCTCGGCGGCCTCGGCCGGCGCGGCGGCGCGCTGCGCGGGCTCGGAGAAGCCACCGGCGGCCTGTCGCACGACGCGACGGCGGCGACGTGGCGCCGCGCCCTCGGCGGGGGCCTCGGCAGCGGGTGCCTGCGGCGCCTGAGCGGCCTCGGCGGCTTCCGCGGTCTCGGCTACCACGGCGGCCTGCTCGTCGGCCTTGGCCTCGGTGGTGGCGGGTGCCTCGGCCGTCTCGCTCGCGGGAGCGCCGGCGGGCGCGGAGACGCGGCGCGTGGCCCGGCGGCGGGTACGGCGCGGCGCGGCCTCTTCGGCAGCCTCGACGGCCTCGGCAGCTACGGGCTCCGCCACGGCCTCGGCCACGGAAGCGGCCTCGGCCTCGGCTTCGGCGGCAGCCGGTACGACGGATTCGGCGGCAGCCGGGGTTCCGGCGGGCGCGGTCGCGCGACGGGTGGCCCGGCGACGCGTACGACCGGCCGGCGCGGCCTCCGCCTCGACGGCGGGAACGGCTTCTGCGGCCTCAGCGGCCTCTGCGGCTTCCTCGGCGACCGGGGTCTCCTCGGCAGCCGCGACCTCCGGCGCCTCGGCGGCCTCCGGCGCACCGGCCGGGGCGGAGGCACGCCGGGTGGCGCGGCGACGCGGACGGCTCGGGGCCTCGGCCTCGGCGACCACCTCGGCCTCGGCCTGCACGGCCGCCGCCTCCGGCTGCTCCACCTTCTCCTCGGCCTTCTCCTCCGGGCTCTCGGCCGAGGCCGAAGCCGGGGTTCCGGCGGGTGCGGACACCCGGCGCGTGGCCCGGCGGCGGGTACGGCGGGGAGCGGCTTCCTCGGCGGCCTCAGCGGCCTCCGCCTCAGCAGCCTCAGTGGCCTCAGCCTCAGCAGGCTCGACAGTCTCGGCGGGCTCGACGGCGGCGGTCGTCGCCGGAACGACCGTTTCCGCGGCCTCCGCGGACGCGGGCGAACCGGTCGGCGCGGCGGCGCGGCGGGTGGCCCGGCGGCGGGTGCGGCCTGCGGGTGCGGGCTCCTCGGCGGCGGGTGCCGCCACGGCCGCGCCCTCGGCCTGGGCCTTCTCCTCGGCGACGAGGACCTCGTCGTCCGGCGCGGCGGCCGGTATGGCCGGCGCGGTGACCTCGGCGGCCGCCGACGCCTCGGCGGGCGGGCCCGCCGGGCGGGATGCGGCACGGCGACGCCTGCGCGGCGGCAGGGTGTCGCTGGGCGTGTTCAGTTCGGAACCCTCGTTGGGTTCGATCGGCTCGAGCATGCGGGCGTTTCTCCCGTCAGGCTCCCGGGCGCCGCGCCTGGTCCGGCGCCGGTCACGATGGACCGTCCGCCGTTGACGTCCGCGGCCCGCGCGATGCGCGATGGCCGCCGTCCGGGGCGCGGGCGCCACACGGGAGCACTCTGTGTCCTGTCTCGCCGGTTCCGTACGCCTTGTCGGTACGGCCTGGCGAAAGTCTTCTGGTCGGTGCGCTGCCCGACCCAGGTGGCTCCCGAGTACGAGGGCGGCGCTACGACGTCCGTCCTTACGCGGCACCTTCCGGCGTCGGCGCCGCCGCGGCGGCGGCCGGTACGGCCTCCTGGGCCTCGGCTGCCTCGCGGTCGGGCGCGAGCGGGTCGGTCACCGTGCCGGTCTCTTCATCGAGCAGCCCCTGCGCCAGCCTGGTCACCGCTGCGGGGACCGGCGGCGCCAGGTCGGCCACGGCGCGGAGACCGGACAGGACGTCGTCGGGTCGCACGGCAGGCGTCACGTGCCGAACAACCAGCCGCAGTATCGCACAGGGCTGGTCGGTCGGCCTATCAGCCTGCGAACTGTGCGCTCTCAGGCATTCCAGGGATGCGACGGCCGAGCGGGCGTCGAAGGTGCGGACGCCGTTCTTGGTCATGCGCTGGACCTCGACGGTGTCGGCCTTGGTGAAGGCCTCCACCGCACGCTCGGCGTCGACCGGGTCGACACCGTCCAGCCGCAGCTCCCACACGGACGCCGTGAGCCGGTCGGCGAGGCCCGAGGTCCGTGCCTCGACCGCGTCGACGATGTCGAGCCCGGCGGGCAGCGACTCGTCGAGGAGGACGCGCAGGGTCTCGGGGTCGCGCGACGCGGTCAGCGCGATCTCCAGGTACTCCGCCTCACTGCCCGTGCCGGTGGGTGCGGCATTGGCGTACGACACCTTCGGGTGCGGCGTGAATCCGGCCGAGTACGCCATGGGCACCTCGGCACGGCGCAGCGCACGCTCGAAGGCGCGCTGGAAGTCACGGTGGCTGGTGAACCGGAGGCGGCCGCGCTTGGTGTAGCGCAGTCGGATGCGCTGCACCGCGGGTGCGGGCGGCGGGCCTTCGGGCTGTCGCTTGCCCAGTGTCGTTCAGTCCTTCGTGAGAGCGGTCGTACTGCTACCAAGAGTACGTGTCTCGCGCCCCGAGGGTTCCCCTCGGTCCACCGCGACCGGCTGCCGGGGCTCGCCGAAGAGCACCCTCCTGAAGTCGGCGCGGGCCTGCCGTACGGTGTCGCGGGCGGTGGCCAGCGCCTGCCGTACGACCCGGCCCACCCCGCGCACGGCCTCGGCGGACGGCCGCAGGACGTAGTCCCGTACGACGTGTCCGACAGGGGTCAGGACCGTGCGGTACACCCAGCGCAGCGGCTCCACGAAGACCCACCGGAAGAGGGTCGCCAGCGCCCGCCCGACGGCAAGGGAGATCCGTCCGGCGATCCGCCAGGCGTGCCCGAGGGCCTCCCCGATCTCCCGCACGACGACGGCGAGGGCCCGGCCGACGGGTGCGAGCACCCAGCGCCACAGGGCGAGGGCGGGCAGGACGAACAGGACACGGGCCGTCCAGTACAGGACCACGCCGATCCCGGTGACGACGGCACCGACGAACCACGCCACGGCCCGCCCGACAGGGACGAGGACCCAGTCATACACCCATCGCGCGGGCACGACGACCAGATACCGCACCAGCCAGGCGACGGCGGCGGCGAACAGGAGGCCAACACCCTTCAGCAGCCAGGCGATCCCCCGTCCGATCGGCGCGAGCACGCGCGCGTACAACCCCTCCAGGCCCGCCCCGACCCCGCGCGCGAGCCAGGCGAGTCCGTGTCCGACCGGGGCCAGTACATACATGTACAGCAACCGCAGCGGTACGACGAGGAGGACGTGACCGAGCCATCCGAGCGCCTTCCCGACGGGTACGACGACATACCGCCACAGTGCGACGAACGGCCGGACGAACACCGCCCGGCCGAGCCACGACAACGCGCGCCCCACCGGCCGCAACACGGTGCCGTACAGGAACCGGCCGACGACGACCAGCGCGTCCCACACCATCCGCACCGGCACCACCAGCACAAGTACGACGATACGTATGGGAATGCGGAGCGCAACGACCAGGCACCCCTCCGGTTCCGGCCGCCGCGGCTCGGGCGTCTTCTCGAACTCCATGTCCACGTAGACGCCTCGGTCCCCCGTCCGGATCCAATACCGCAGCTTCCTGGCGCGTTCGCCCTCGAACGGCCGCGCCGCGCACAGTCCCGGACATGACCCCAAAGAGATGCCGCAGAATGACAAATGAGCCACCAGAGGGCACCAATTAGTCCAATATGTGGATAAAAAAGGCGTGTTTCGACCAACTTGACCGCTCAACCCGTCGCTCAAGCGTCAAGCTCGCAATCGGATTCGGGAGTTCGCCCGGACCTGTTGACGCAAGGAGCACGCAGATGAGTCCTGAGTACAGGACGACTTCGCCACTCGGGCCGCTGGCACGAGAGCGGTTCAAGAAGGCCGGCATGGTGGCCTCGCTCACACTGGTCCTCGCCACCGGCGTGGTCAGCCCCGCCGCGATGGCAGCGGACGTCATGCACGGCCGCGCTGCCGTGACGAGCCGCGGTGGCGGCGGCGACGACCGCTGCAAGGAGGAGAACAACCAGCACAAGTCGGTCTCTGGCAAGGGCGGCGGCAAGAACGAGTGCAAGGGTGCGACCGGCGCCACCGGAGCCACCGGGGCGACCGGCCCGAGGGGCAACACCGGCGCGACCGGGGCGACCGGCGCCACCGGAGCCACCGGGGCGACCGGTGCGACCGGTGCGACGGGCGAGGCCGGCACTCCCGGGGCGACCGGCGCCACGGGCAACACCGGCGCCACCGGAGCCACCGGAGCGACGGGCGAGCCCGGCAAGGGCGGCGAGCCCGGCGCCACCGGGGCGACGGGCAACACCGGCGCCACCGGTGCCACGGGCAACACGGGCGCGACAGGGCCGTGCACCGACATCGACGCACAGCAGGACTCGGGCAACTTCGAACTCCGCGCCGCACTGACCCCCTCCGGCACGACGTTCGCGGGCATCCGGGACCTCCGAGGCAGCGACCCGATCCACGCCCTGCGTTGGACGGACATCAGCACCGGTGTGGCGGGTTACCCCCAGGGCCTCGCCTGTGGGGTCTCCATCAACGCGCACGACATGGGCTCTGGTATGACCGATCCCGAGACCGGCACTCACAGCCCCGTCCACATCGACGTCATCACGACCACGGGGGCTGTCTACGAGCGGACCTGTGACGTGAGCACCATGGACCACCCTGCCACCATCACCTGCACCGGCCCCTGGCTACTCACGGTCCAGCAGCCCTAACCAGGGTGTCGCGGCCGGCTCGCACGGAATGAGGCAAGCCGACCGGCACACCACATGAGGGGCGTCCGGTCTGTCACGGACCGGACGCCCCTCGCGTCATCTTCAGGGAAGTCAGCTCTTCTGCCTGCTGTCCCTGCCGCCCCCGCGCACGAGCAGGCTCACCGTCATCCCCGTCACCGGCCGGCTCATGGAAACCGTGTACCGGCTCTGCAAGGCCATCGACTCCCCGGGATCGAGGGCGTTGAAGGGAAAGTCGGTGCCCTGCGTCACCAGCCAGATGCGCCGCTCGTCCTTGAGGCACTGGACCGGGACGGAGCACTGGAGCGGGTAGAGCTCGTTGATCTCGGCGGGGGTCCTGGCCAGGAAGACATCACGCATCTTCAAGTCGCTCGGCAGGTAGTACTGGACTCCGCCGTCGAGCTTCCAGGTGTTCGCACGGTCGTAGATGACAGCGTCCCCGGGCCGGTAGCCGCTCGCGATCACCTCCGCCGCCGCCGCGTAGTCGAGCGGCACCGGGACGTCGTGCTCGAACGGCTGTCGCATCTGCTTCTGATCGGGCAGCGCGAGGACGGCCAGCGCCGCTAGGAGGGCCGCGGTCGCCTTCCAGGACCGGCACACCCGTGCGAGACCCGCGCCGGCCAGGAGCACCCAGGCCGGGAGGGTGAAGAGGACGTAGACCTGGCGGTAGTAGGAGACCGCGCCTTGGGAGGCGGCCCAGACGAGGACGGCGGGCAGCAGGGCCCAGGCTCCGCACAGGAACAGCGGAGCCCTGCGCGGCGAGCGGGCGAAGAGCGCCAGGGCGATCAGCGCTCCGGCGCACAGGGTGGACGCGCAGACGTCATGCAGGAGGGACAGCAGGTCCCAGCCGCCGGGCTTCGGGACCCACCACAGCTGCCGTTGGACCTGGGAGCGGCCGAGCAGGGCGACGGGGGTCACGCAGGCACCGACCGCCATGAGGGCAAGGGCGGACTTCCACCACAGGGAGCGGTTCTGTCGCGCGTGGGCGGCGAGCATGCAGGCGTGGGCGAGTACGACGGACAGCGCGATCAGGTGGAGGAGTCCGACGAAGGTCAGCGCGAGGGAGTAGGCGGCCCATCGCCACAAGCCGCTCGGTTTGTCCAGCACCCGCAGCAGCAGGAGCGTGGCGAGGGCGACGGCGAGGACCACCAGCGCGTAGCTTCGGGCTTCCTGGCCGTAGCGGCTCACCGCCGGCACGAACGCGAAGAGAAGTCCGGCGAGAATTCCGGCACGATATCCGAAGAGCCGGTTCCCGATGAGACCGACGACGGACGCGGCTGCGGAAACGGCCAATACCGTGGGGAGCCGCATGGAAACGACAGAATCCCCGAAGATGCCCACCCACATGTGCATCAGCAAGTAATACGTGCCGTGCACGGCATCGACGTTCTGAAGGGTGGCGAGAATCTGGCCGGTGCTGCGGTTCACCATGTCCCAGGTGACCAGTTCGTCACGGCCCAGCAGAGAGCCGGCCATTCCGAACCCGCTCACCACGAAGGTGACGGCGAACGGCCACAGCCACAGCACCGCCGGGCGCCTTTCGGACTCGGGCGCCGCGACACTCCTCGTTTCCTCGCGAGGCGGCGGCAACTGCGCGGTGATTACCATAAAAATCTCCGATGTTCTGCGGCAGGAACGGCCCCACTTATACACAGACACCGAGAGCCGGGACGACAAGCGCTGGAAATCGTCACCTGTATGGATGCCGAGACGCAGGTGGCGCTGCTTGTGCCGACCTTGACGAAACTGTAAATTCAGCGACCGATCCTTTTCATCACAGAAAAGAAGACGTCATGAAAACGGTCTGCCTTAATATGATTGTCAAGGACGAGGCACATGTGATCCGGCGCTGCCTCGAATCCGTGCGGCCACTGATCGACACCTGGGTGATCCTTGATACGGGCTCGACCGACGGGACCCAGGACGTCATCCGCGAAACCCTTGCCGACCTGCCCGGAGAGCTGCACGAAAGCCCCTGGAAGGGCTTCGATCTGAGCCGCACCGAGGCGATCGACCTGGCGCGCGATCGCGCGGACTACCTCTTGTTCATCGACGCCGACGACGTGATGGACACCGACGCCGGCTTCACCATGCCGGAGCTCTCGCACGACTGCTACGACTTCGAAGTGCGCCACGGTCCCATCGTCCACTGGCGCTCGACGATGGTGTCGACCCGCCTGCCCTGGCGATACGTCGGCGTGCTGCACGAATACCTGGAGTGCGGTACTCAGTTCAGCCGGGCGACCTTCGAGGGCGCGCGCATGGTCATCATGGGCGGCGGCGGCCGCCTCCAGGGCAGTCAGCGGGAGAAGTACCTCCGCGATGCCGCCATCCTCAAGGACGGCCTCGCCAAGGAGCCCGGCAACGCCCGTTACGTCTTCTACCTCGCCCAGAGCTGGCGCGACGCCGGCGAACCCGCGAAGGCGCTCACCCAGTACGACCGGCGCGCCGACATGGGCGGCTTCGCCGAGGAGGTGTTCTGCGCCCGGCTCTACGCGGCCCGGCTCGCGATGGAACTCAAGCGCCGAGCACCCGAAGTCATGGCGCGTTTCCTGGATGCGCACGAGTGCCGGCCCACCCGGGCCGAACCGCTCGGCGAGCTGGCGCGCCTGTGCCGGGTGAACGGAGAGCGCTGGCCGCTCGCCTACATGTTCGCGCGGCGCGCGGCCGAGCTCCCGCAGCCGAACGACATCCTGTTCGTCGAGCACGCCTGGTACGAGTGGCGGGCCCTGGACGAGCTGGCGGTGTCTTCCTACTGGATGGGCGAGTACCGCGAGTCACTGGAGTGCTGCGAGAAGCTGCTGGACGGCGGCAAGCTGCCCGACGCCCACCGCGAGCGCGTCATCGCCAACAGGGACTTCGCGCGGTCCAAGCTGCGGCTGACCGCGGGAGCGAACGCGCACCCGCTCGTCACCACCTGACCCGCCTCCGGCGCCGCCACGGCCCGGGGGCTGCTACCGCCCGTTCGCCGGCGGGACGTCCTGCTCGGTCCAGATGGTCTTGCCGGTGGACGTGTAGCGGGTGCCCCAGTGGTGGGTCATCTGGGCGATGATGAACAGGCCCCGGCCTCCCTCGTCGTCGCTCGCCGCGTGCCGCAGGTTGGGCGTGGTGTGGCCGGTGTCGGACACCTCGCAGATCAGCGTCTGGTCGCGGATCAGGCGTACCTGGATCGGGCCGCCGACGTAGCGGATGGCGTTGGTGACCAGTTCGCTGACGATGAGCTCGGTGGTGAACACCAGGTCGTCCAGCTCCCAGTCGCCGAGCTGCTTGCTGACGGCGGTGCGGATGGTGGCCACGCCAGCCGGGTCCGGGGACAGCTCCCACTGGGCGAACCGGTTCCGGTCGAGCAGGCGGGTGCGGACCAGGAGCAGCGTCGCGTCCTCGTCCACCGCCCCCGGCAGCAGGGTGGCCACCGCCCGGTCGCACAGATCGTCCAGGGAACGTCCACCGTCCGCGAGGACCGGTGAGAGCTTCGCGAGCCCGGCCTCACGGTCGTCGGCCGCCTGGAGGAGGCCACCGGTGAACAGGGCGACGAGGCTGCCCGGCGCAAGCTCCAGTTCCGTGCCCTGGTAGGGCAGACCGCCGACGCCCAGCGCCGGGCCGGGGGGCAGCGCCGGATAGTCGACGACGCCGGTGCGCGGATCGACCACCGCCGGCGTCAGCTCCCCGGCCCGCGCCATGCTGCACTTCCCCGAGATGGGGTCGTACACCGCGTACAGGCAGGTCACCCCCATGGCGTCGTCGACCCACGGCCTCAGATGACCCGGGCCGTGACCGGCACCGCCCTCGTGCGCCGTCTGCTCGACCAGGTCGTCCAGGCGGGACAGGAGCTCGTCCGGGCTCAGGTCCAACCGGGCCAGGACGCGCACACCCGTGCGCAGGCGACCCATGGTGGCGACGGCGCGCAGGCCGTGACCGAGCACGTCCCCGACGACCAGGCCGACCCGGCTGCCCGACAGAGGGATGACGTCGTACCAGTCGCCGCCCACCCCGGAGCCGCTGTCGGCGGGCAGGTAGCGGCTCGCCGACTCGACGGAGGCATGCCGCGGCAGGCAGCCCGGGAGCAGGCTCCGCTGAAGTTTGAGGGCCACACTGTGACCGCGGGTGACCAGCGGCATCAGCAGGAAACCGATCAGCAGGGCGCCCAGGCCCAGGACGGTGACGCCGCCCGTCCTTCCGATCAGCGGCAGGTCGACACTGGTCGTGCCGTACCGGGGGTCCGCGTAGACGACGAAGGTGGCGTACAGGAACAGCGCGAGCATGATCAGCCCGCCCAGCGCCGGCAGCACGCCCTTGAAGACCAGGTCCCGGGTGCTGCGGGTGAGGAACTTGCGGTGGTACCAGACGCAGGCGAAGCCGGTCAGCCCGTACTGGAACGCGATCGCGAGACCGACCGATTCGACCGAGTCGGCCAGGATGTTCTGGCTGAACGACGACAGCAGGACCAGCAGGGCGATCGAGGCGGCGCCCATGCCGACGGTCCCCCAGGTCGGAGTGAGGAACCTGCGGTGGACCCGGGCGAACCGGGCGGGGACGGCCTTGTGGACCGCCATGGAGAAGACGGTCCTGGCCAGGGGCAGGATGGTGGTCTGGGCGGAGGCCGCCGCGGAGGTCAGCACCATCAGCACCAGCAGTCTCGTCAGCAGCAGCCCCGTGCCGCCGGGCCCGAACACTGCCTGGCCCAGCACGGAGAACACGTCGTCCGAGTTGTCCGGGTTGCCGAGCCCGATGCCCGACGTGCCGACACCCGCGAACGCCTGCGCCGACGTGGACACCAGCCCGTACATGACCAGGAGCAGCACGATGGACAGGACCGCGGCGCGCCCGGGGACGCGCGCGCTGTCGATGGTCTCCTCGTTGACCGAGAACGCGGTGTCCCAGCCCCAGTAGAGGAAGACCCCCGCGAGGAGGCCGGAAGTCAGGGCCGTCATCGAGGGCACCTCGAAGGGGTTGAACCAGGAGGCGGTGACGTGGATCGCCGTCGGGGGAGGGTGGGTGTAGACCCTGACCAGCGCGGCGACGGCGAAAAGGACCAGCACCACCACTTCCAGGCACAGCAGCCAGCGCTGCACGGTCGCCGAGACCTCGATGCCGACATAGCAGATCGCGGTCAGCACGGCGATCCAGACGACGCCCGCCACGGTGACCCACAGCCGGTTCTCCCCCAGTTCGTCCAGGCCCACCAACCGGAAGCCGTAGATGGCGGCGATCTCGGCGAGGTTCGCCATGACGAGGACGTCGGCGACGACGATGCCCCAACCGCCCATCCAGCCGGTGCGCGGTCCGAAGGTGCGGGTGGTCCAGGCGAACGTGGTCCCGCAGTCGGCGTTGCTCGCGTTGAGCTCCCGGAAGGCGTACGCGACCAGCAGCATCGGGACGAACGCCAGCATGGTGACGATCGGCGCCTGCAGTCCGACTCCGGCCACGATGATGCCCAGCGTGGCGGCGAGGCTGTACGCCGGGCCGGTGGAGGCGAGGCCCATGACGACCGAGGAGAACAAGCCCAGGGCGTCGTTCTTGAGCCCCTTCCGGCCGGGCCCTGTGCCCGGAGCGGGGCGACCGGCCGAGACGGCACTGCCGAAGAGCCTCACACTTGATTCCAACGCCGGGCCGCTCCCTCTCGCAACAGCGCGGGGGCCGCGGGCAGGTCAGGGGAGTCTGCGTACGACGGGGGGTTCCCAGCTGCCGTCGAGTGCCTCGGGGCGGGGCGCGTACAGGCGCATGGTGATGCCGAGGGGGCCCGTGGGGGCGGGAAGCCAGTTCGCCTGGCGGTCGGGACCGGGGTCGGTGTGGCTGATGAGGATGTCGAGGGAGCCGTCGGCGTTGTGGCTCAGCCGGTCGCGGTCGCCGAGGGCGAAGCGGTTCAGCTCGTTCGCGGTCTGGAAACCGGTGGCGTCGTACATGGTGACCGACCAGAAGGCGGAGACGGGGGGCAGCGCGTCGGCGTCGAAGTGCAGCACGTAGTCGCGCTCGCCCACCAGGGGCTCTCCGTCCGCGTCGACCGCGAGAACGGGATAGACGGCGTCCTCGGGCGGGTTGGCGCCGAGCCCCGCCACGGTGACGACGGCTCGCCGGAAGTAGTCGTTGCCGTAGACGCCGATGCTCTCGTCGATGATGGACCAGCCGTTCACCCGCCGGCCCATGGAGGTGCGGGCGGCCAGAATCTGTTCCAGGGCTTCGGTGGCGCCCGCCTGGATATCGCCGAGTTGCTGCTGTGTGAAGCCGCTGTACTCGAAGGGTCGTCCGGGGACGAGACCGAGATCGGCGATACGGGCCAGGACGGAGAAGTCCGTGGCGTGCGGCGGGTGCACGCTCATCAGTTCGGCACCGCGGCGGAAGAACTCGACGGCGCTGAGTCCGTTGACGAAACTGAGGGGCTCGTCGGTCTCGCCCTGGACGCTCGGGGCGGCCTTTCCGGCGGCCGGCGTGCGCGGGGTGATCGTGTAGCCGTCCTGGATCTCGTTGACGAACTTGTAGTCGTCCGGGCCGTTGGTCTGCGTCCGGCCGATGATCCACACATAGGGCGTGGGTGCCTGGATGACCGTGGAGTCTCCGGGGTCCTCGATCCGTTCGCCGGGGCCGACGAGGGTGTAGTTCTGCGTGCCGGTGCCGGTGGTGCGCTTGCCCGGCGAGGCGAAGACGTCCGTCCACATGTCGAGCATCGGCATCAGGAAGTACCTGTCCCCGGTGTCCTTGATGGACACGTCGACCGGTCCGTCGGTCAGGTCCAGCCACGCCGTCGAATACAGGGTGTCGAAGTTCGGGCGCACCACGAGGCGGAAGTCCGCCGGCGGGAATTCGCGGATGTGGTGGAACTGGTTGGGCGGCCCGAACCCGGGTTTCACATCGGCCGGGAGGCTCACCAGCCGCCGACGCGTGACGTCCATCGTCACCAGCGGATACAAGTAGATGAAGGCCTCACGCCCCAGAGTCCTCAGGTCATCAGCCAGCTTCGCCATGGCGGCCGCTCCTGTCCCAAGAGTGAGCAGATGCACCCCCTTCCACAGGCTGACACGATCCCCGGTCGGCGGCGACGCGTGGCGGACCGGTGTGGGGTGCACGGCGAGCACGGCGATGCCGTCGGTGCTGTCGGCGCCGAACCTGAGGATCAGTTCGTCGCAGAAGACGTCGAGGGGTGCGGGGTGGAGCGTGCGCGGGTGGCGGTGGTGCGGGCCACAGTTCGAACCAGACCGTCTTGTGATCCCCGCTGCTGTGGACGCCATAGCTGGTGGCCAGCTCCGCCACCAGCGCCAGGCCCCTCCCGGTGCAGGCGTACGGATGGCGGTCGTGCGGCACCAGCCCGCGGTCCGGCCGCTGATCGCCGACCCGGACGTGCACCTGTCCCTCGGAGACCCAGAAGCACACCTCGACCTCGGTGCGCGTGGATCAACAGAAACACCTGCCTGGGCAGGCGTCAGGTGTGCCCGGCCCAGCCGGGATCCACCGATGAGTTCCGTCGCCCGGTCCGGTCTACCGGGACGTATGCCATCGAGCCACCGACTGGAGACCCACCATGACCCGTCCCGCGCACCCCGGCCGCATGCTGTTCGTGAACGTCCCCGTGGCGGACCTCGAGCGCAGCAAGGCGTTCTTCGCCAAGCTCGGGTTCAGCTTCAACCCGCTGTTCACCGACGAGACCGCCGCCTGCATGCTGGTCGGCGAGCACGCCTTCGTCATGCTGCTGACCCGCGAGAAGTTCGCGGAGTTCGCGAAGCTGCCGATGGCCGATCCCACCACACACACGCTGGCGCTGTACTCCTTCAGCGTGTCGTCCCGCGAGGAGGTCGACGCGGTCAGCGCCGCCGCGATCGCGGCGGGCGGCTCCGAGGCGGACGGCGCCGAGGACTACGGCTTCATGTACTCACGCAGCTTCTTCGACCTCGACGGCCACGGCTGGCAGGTCATGTGGATGGACCCGGCGGCGGCGGAGCAGGGCCCCGAGGCCTTCGCGACCTCCACGCAGGACGCCGACACCCCGGCCTGACCATTCAAAAGCCACCCGGGGCGGCCCGGCTGCTGCAAGCGTCGGCCACCGCGTGCCACGACGTCGCACTCGGACTGTCCGGCCGGGGCCCGACGCCTTCCGACGCGCCGTACACCGCCGCCGCGGCGGACTTCGAGGCCCACCGCGTCCACCACCGTCATCGCCGACGTGCTCGCCGCCTCGGGCGGGCGGACTGCAGTGCCGGGTTGACCCGCCAAGATCGTGGTGACGCCCTCGCTGGACACAGTGGCCGTACGAGGCGGCTGCCGCTCCCGAACGGGAAGGGGCTCAGCATTCGACACGAAAGACGGCCCTCTGAGGCAGCGGCGTGAGCCGGCTGCGGACCGGTGAGGGACGCCACAAATGAGGCCGACCAGTGGCGCGCGAACCCCCGAGAGGGCTACCGTCGACAGGGAGAACGACCGGTCTTCCTACCTCTGATCCGGGCGGGACTGCCTCCCTGCAGAGAGCTGCTGGTGGGACCCGGCGCACGCCGAAGAGAGATCAAAAAGTTCTATGAAAGCAACCAGCGCCCCGGCCCGGCCGGGGCCCCGCGGAGGGCCACTGTTTCGCGCGGCCCTGCTGGGATCAGCCGTCCGATCGGATGAGCCGGACCGCGTTCAGCAAGGTCTTGTGGGCGGCCATCGAGTCGTCCAGGTAGCCGGCAGCCATCGCGCCGTCGTACAGCATCAGCAGCGCACCGGCGGCCGACTCCGCATCGGCGTGGCCGAGCCGGGTGAGCAGATCCTGGAAGAGGGTGCGGATCCAGTCCCGATGGGACGTCACCAGGTCACGGACAGGATGGTCGGCGTCCGGGTACTCGGCGGCCGCGTTCATGAACGGCGATCCGCGAAAGCCGCGCTCGCGGGCGTGCTCGGCGATGGCCTCGAAGATCAGGTCGATCGCTTCCGCCGGCGGGTGCCCGGCGGCCAGCGGTTCGGCCACCTCACGGTAGTAGGCGTCCTTGGTCAGCAGATAGGCCGCGACCAAGTCGTCCTTGGAGGCGAAATGCCGGTAGAAGGTCGCCTTCGTCACCCCGGCCTCGGCAATCAGCCGTTCCACGCCGATCGCGCGGACGCCCTCGTAATAGAACAGCCGCGACGCGGCCCGGACCAGGCGTTCGCGAGGCGGTAGCTCTCTCTCAGTCCTGGTCTCTCGGCGCGTGCTGTCGGTGGTCTTCTGCCCAGTGCTGCTCACTTCCCCATTGTGCCCTCGGCTCTGCCTTGAGCGGCCTCTACCCCCGTACGGCCCCCCACCCATAGGGGTCGTCCCTCCATCCCGTACGGCTCGCACCAGCGTTGCCGTTCATCGAAAGGCTTGAACCCATGAATCGTCGTCTTGAAGGAACCGTCGCCCTGGTCACCGGAGCATCCAGCGGTATCGGCCACGCCACCGCGCTGGAGCTTGCCCGCGAGGGCGCCTCCGTGGCCCTGGTGGGCCGGCGTGAGGACCGGCTCACCGACCTCGCTGCGGAAATCTCCGACGCCGGCGGCAAGGCCCTGGTCGTGCCCGCCGACATCACCACCGCCCAGGCCGCCGCGGAAGCAGTGGAGCGGACCGTCGAAAACCTCGGCCGTCTGGACACGCTGGTCAACAACGCCGGCCTCATGCTGCTCGGACCCGCCCCCAGCGCGGACCTGAACGACTGGCGGCGCATGATCGACATCAACCTCATGGGCCTGATGTACACCGCCCACGCGGCCGTCCCCCACCTGGTCAAGGCAGCAGCCGAAGCCCCGCGCCAGGTCGCCGACATCGTCAACATCGGCTCACTCGCCGGCCGCAACGCCTACGCCATGTCCGCCGTGTACAGCGCCACCAAGTTCGGCGTCGGCGCCTTCAGCGAATCCCTGCGCCAGGAACTGGCACGCCAGCACGTCCGCGTCTCCGTCATCGAGCCGGGCAGCGTCGACACCGAACTGCGCACCCACAACCCCGACGTCATCCAGCAGCACATCACCGCCGCTCTGGGCGACATCGAGCGGCTGCAGAGCCAGGACATCGCCGACACCGTCGGCTACATCGTCACCCGCCCCCGGCACGTGGCCGTCGCCGAGCTGCTCGTACGCCCCACCGAGCAGGTCTGAGCGACAAGCCCAACGCCAGCTCCGGCGGGCGGGGCGGACGCGGACAACCTGTACCGCCTCCTGGCGGGCGTCCACCTGTGCTGGGCTCCCCTGTTCTTCTGGGCAGCGGCAACGATTCGCCGGCAGGGAGTACTCGTCCATTTCCTGGCGGCAGACCGGCAAGAGGCTACGGCTGCCTCCGAACTGACGTGGAAGTACGCCACCCAAGAGGCCACGACCTCGAACTCATCAACGAGGAGCAGAAACGCATCATGAACGATGCGCTGCTGGAGCGGCTTGGCTCCGGCAAGTACCTGCTGGTCACCAGCTACCGCAAGAACGGCACCCCGGTCGCCACCCCTGTGTGGGTGGTACGCGACGGTGACACGCTGGGCGTGCGGACCCCCGCCGACTCCTGGAAGGTCAAGCGGATCCGGGCACGCGGCGACATCCTCATCGGCCCCTGCGACCTGCGCGGCAACCCTACGGGCGACCAGGTCCCGGCCACCGCCGATATCGCCGACGCGGCGACCAGCGCCCGCTACCGCTCACTCGTCGCCCGCAAGTACGGCATCCTCGGCCGCCTCATGATCCTCGACAGCAAGCTGCGCCGGGGAGGGGACAGGACGCTGGGCATCCGTGTGCGGCTCGCCTGAAGCGAGTGAAATACCACAGAGCCCCTTCCCTGAGCGGGAAGGGGCTCAGCCGGCCACTGGTCAGTGCGTGTGACCGCTCGCAGCCGGTGTCGGACCCGCGTTCTTGACCGTGAGGGGCAGCAGCTTCTTGCCGGTGGGGCCGATCTGGATGTGGGTGTCCATCTGCGGGCAGACGCCACAGTCGAAGCACGGGGTCCAGCGACAGTCCTCGACCTCGGTCTCGTCGAGGGCGTCCTGCCAGTCCTCCCAGAGCCAGTCCTTGTCGAGGCCGGAGTCGAGGTGGTCCCAGGGGAGGACCTCCTCGTAGGTGCGCTCGCGGGTGGTGTACCAGTCGACGTCCACGCCGAACGGGGCGAGCGCCTTCTCGGAGCACTGCATCCAGCGGTCGTACGAGAAGTGCTCGCGCCAGCCGTCGAAGCGGCCGCCGTCCTCGTAGACGGCGCGGATGACGGCGCCGATGCGGCGGTCGCCGCGGGACAGGAGGCCTTCGACGATGCCGGGCTTGCCGTCGTGGTAGCGGAAGCCGATCGAGCGGCCGTACTTCTTGTCGCCGCGGATCTTGTCGCGGAGCTTCTCCAGGCGGGCGTCCGTCTCCTCGGCGGAGAGCTGCGGGGCCCACTGGAAGGGGGTGTGGGGCTTGGGGACGAAGCCGCCGATCGAGACCGTGCAGCGGATGTCGTTGGACCTCGACACCTCGCGGCCCTTCTGGATCACGTGCGTCGCCATGTCGGCGATCTGGAGGACGTCCTCGTCGGTCTCCGTCGGCAGGCCGCACATGAAGTACAGCTTCACCTGGCGCCAGCCGTTGCCGTAGGCGGTGGCGACCGTCCGGATGAGGTCCTCTTCCGAGACCATCTTGTTGATGACCTTGCGCATGCGCTCGGAGCCGCCCTCGGGGGCGAAGGTCAGGCCGGAGCGGCGGCCGTTGCGGGTCAGCTCGTTCGCCAGGTCGACGTTGAAGGCGTCGACGCGGGTGGAGGGAAGGGAGAGGCCGATCTTGTCGTCCTCGTAGCGGTCGGCCAGGCCCTTGGCGATGTCGCCGATCTCCGAGTGGTCCGCGGAGGAGAGGGAGAGGAGGCCGACCTCTTCGAAGCCGGTCGCCTTCAGGCCCTTGTCGACCATGTCGCCGATGCCGGTGATCGAGCGCTCGCGCACCGGGCGCGTGATCATGCCGGCCTGGCAGAAGCGGCAGCCGCGGGTGCAGCCGCGGAAGATCTCCACCGACATGCGCTCGTGGACGGTCTCGGCGAGCGGCACGAGGGGCTGCTTGGGGTACGGCCACTCGTCCAGGTCCATGACCGTGTGCTTGGAGACGCGCCACGGGACGCCCGACTTGTTGGGGACGACGCGGGCGATGCGGCCGTCGGGGAGGTACTCGACGTCGTAGAACGCCGGGATGTAGACCCCGCCGGTCTTCGCGAGGCGGAAAAGGACCTCCTCGCGGCCGCCGGGGCAGCCTTCCGCCTTCCACTCGCGGATGATCCGCGTCATGTCGAGCACGGCCTGCTCGCCGTCGCCGATGATCGCCGCGTCGATGAAGTCGGCGATCGGCTCGGGGTTGAAGGCGGCGTGGCCGCCGGCGAGGACGATCGGGTCGTCGATCGTGCGGTCCTTGGACTCCAGCGGGATCCCGGCCAGGTCCAGCGCCGTGAGCATGTTGGTGTAGCCCAGCTCCGTGGAGAAGGACAGGCCGAACACGTCGAAGGCCTTCACCGGGCGGTGGCTGTCCACCGTGAACTGCGGGACGGCGTGCTCCCGCATGAGCGCCTCCAGGTCCGGCCACACGCTGTAGGTGCGCTCGGCGAGGACGCCCTCCTGCTCGTTGAGGACCTCGTAGAGAATCATGACGCCCTGGTTGGGCAGGCCGACCTCGTATGCGTCCGGGTACATGAGCGCCCAGCGGACGTCGCACTCGTCCCAGTTCTTGACGGTGGAGTTGAGCTCTCCGCCGACATACTGGATCGGCTTCTGCACATGCGGGAGCAGAGCTTCGAGCTGTGGGAAGACCGACTCGACAGACATCGGGGAAACCTTCGTGAGCTGACAGGGGTGACCATCAAG
Organism: Streptomyces sp. NPDC047085; assembly: GCF_040643735.1. Classification (NCBI taxonomy): domain Bacteria; kingdom Bacillati; phylum Actinomycetota; class Actinomycetes; order Kitasatosporales; family Streptomycetaceae; genus Streptomyces; species Streptomyces sp. NPDC047085. Next base: position 350,251 of record NZ_JBEYUW010000001.1, on the reverse strand, counting down.
CGTAACGCGCTCCGAGGACTCCCCCGCACGCTCAGACGGACGCCTTGGACGTGATCTTGTGCCACAGGCCCGGGAGCTCCGCCTCGACCTTCGCCGCTGCGGCCTCTTCCCTGCCGTACAGAAGTCCGTAGGTGAAGGTGCTCTCGCCCGCCGCGTGGGCCACCGCGGACAGTTCGCGCAGGGTGCCGCGGGCCATGACGCTGTCCTGGTGTTCGCCGAGGAGGGTGGTCAGGGACTTCATGGATTTGGTGAGGGAGCGGGCGGGGGCGCCGAGGGCGGGGGTGGCCGCCTCGCCGGCGTAGCGGGTGCGCTTGGCCTTCTTGCGGACCTCGTGGATGGCGAGGTCGCGCTCCTCGCCGGGCGGCTGGTCGAGGGCTTCGGTGACCAGGCGGGAGACCTTGTCGAAGTCCTTGCGCAGGGCCTTGGTGATCACCTTGTCCGGCTTTCCTGTGGCCTTCTTCCTGAGCGGCGGGTCGGCGAGCAGGGCGTCCAGGGTGTCGAGCAGGGCCAGATAGCGGGCGGAGTCCAGGATCGCGACGACGTGGCCCCGGGCGCTGCCGTGCTGGGCGCTCGCCCAGGTGGTGAGTCGTTTCCGCATGGGACCGGCGACCAGGGCGGACGGGATGGTGTCGAGGACGGTGAGCAGGCGTTCGGCCAGCACCTCCTGGTCGCGGCCCACGCCCAGCTCGCCCGCGAGCCACTTCAGCTCGGCGGCGAGGGGGGTGGTGACGACGGGGTCGAGGACCGTGCCGAAGGTGCGGAAGGTGGAGCGCATGCGGCGGGTGGACACGCGCATCTGGTGGACGGAGTCGGGTACCTCCCGGCGGACGGCCGGGTCGTAGGCGAGGATCGCGTCGCGCTGTGCGCGCACGTAGGCGAGGACGTGGTCGCCTGCGGTGGCAGGGGCCGGGCGCTTGGCGGGCCGGATGCGGGGGCCGCCGGTCTGTTCCAGTGCCCGTGCCAGCTTGGACGGCGACGCCGAGGGCCGTACGCCCGCCTTGCGCAGCCGTTTCTCGACCTGGTCGAGGAAGGCCGGGTCGCCGTCGTCGGCCAGCTCCACCTCGATCTCGGTCCACTGGACGGTGCCGCCGTCGCGGTTGAGCCGCTCGGCGGTCACGGCGTCCACGCTCGCCTCGGCCAGCAGTGCGCCCTCGGCGTCGACCAGGTGGCGTACGTCGCGGGCGGAGCGGAGCCGGACGACGGGGACCAGCTCGGCGCCCCGGACGCGGGAGCGGACCAGGGCGGCGATCTCGTCGGGGACGGTGTCCGACAGCGGCGCTCTGATCTCGTCGCGGACGTCGGGGGCGACCGGGAACTTCAGGTGCCAGCCGGCGTCGGAGCCTCCGGTGCGGCGACGCAGGGTGAGGGAAGCGGCCGCCAGGCGTTCGTCGGCGGTGTCGTAGTACGTGGCGTCCAGCTCGACCAGGCCCTTGTCGAGGACGTCTGCCACCCCGCCGACGCCGGTCAGGTCGGGCAGCCCGCTCTCGTCGGATTCGTACTTGCGCTCGATCTCGCGTTTCGCATCCGCCATGAACTGAATCTAGTGGCAGACGGGCCGCGGCGGCAGAGGCCATCCAGGGTGAATGGCGGGAAAACCCCCGCCATACGCCCGGCGAACGCCCTCAGGTCCGGCCGGGGCGGTCGGATGCCGGGCCTCTGCGCAGCTTCGCGCCGGCATCCGAACGCCCTCACGCCGACATCGGGCGCTGCACCTTGATCGATTGCAGCAGTCCGACCGCCACCCACACCGCGAACATCGACGAGCCGCCGTACGACACGAACGGAAGCGGCAGACCGGTGACCGGCATGATGCCGAGGGTCATGCCGATGTTCTCGAAGGACTGGAAGGCGAACCAGGCCACGAGTCCGGCGGCCACGATCGTGCCGTACAGCTCGGTCGAGTCGCGGGCGATGCGGCAGGCGCGCCACAGGACGACGCCGAGGAGGAGGATTATCAGGCCCGCCCCGAGGAAGCCCAGCTCCTCCCCCGCGACCGTGAAGACGAAGTCGGTCTGCTGCTCGGGCACGAACTGGCCGGTGGTCTGCGAGCCGTGGAACAGGCCGGCGCCGGTCAGTCCGCCGGAGCCGATGGCGATGCGGGCCTGGTTGGTGTTGTAGCCGACGCCGGCCGGGTCGAGGTCCGGGTTGGCGAAGGCCGCGAAGCGGTTGATCTGGTACTCGTCCAGGACGTGCAGCTGCCAGATGGCGATGCAGCCGAGCACACCGGCGGTGATCAGGCCGAAGATCCAGCGGTTGGAGGCGCCGGAGGCGAGCAGGACGCCCAGGATGATGGCCACCATGGCCAGGACCGTGCCGAGGTCGGGCATGAGCAGCACGATCAGGATCGGTACGGTGGCCAGGCCGAGGGCCTGCACGACGGTGCGGTGGTCGGGGTACGGCTTGTCCCCGGCGTCGACCCGGGCCGCCAGTATCATCGCCATGCCCAGGGTGATCGTGATCTTCACGAACTCGGCGGGCTGGAGCGAGAAGCCCCCGCCGAGCACGATCCAGTTGCGGCTGCCGTTGATGGTGGCGCCCAGCGGGGTGAGCACCAGCAGCACCCCGAGCAGCGAGATGCCGTAGAGGATCGGCACGGCGTTGCGCAGGGCGCGGTGGCCGAGCCAGATCGTGCCGATCATCAGGGCGAACCCGATGCCCAGGTTCATCAGGTGGCGGATCAGGAAGTAGTACGGGTCGCCCTGGTTGATCTCGGTGCGGTTGCGGGTCGCCGAGTACACCAGCAGCGAGCCGATCAGCGACAGCGCGAGGGCCGCCAGCAGCATCGGCCAGTCGAGCCGGCGGGCCAGCGAGTCGCGGGCGAAGATCCTGGTCCAGCCGGCCCGCTCGGGGCCGTACCCGGAGACGGAGAAGCTGTTGCCGGTCATGCGGGCATCCTCCGGCTTCCCCTCCTGCGCGGCCTGTGCGGCCGTCTGCGGGTGTTGCTGTTGTTCGTGGTCGGCGACGGCGAGGTCGCCGGGGTCTGCTGGTCGTCCCCGTTGGTGGCGTTGTTCTTCTGGGAGGCCTCGACGTCCTTCGCCGGGTCGCCGACGATCTTGGGGGCGGCGATGGTGCCGTCCGTGCGGACCTTCGGCAGGCCCTTCTGCGGCTCGGGGAGCAGGGCCTTCTTCTGGTCGATGGAGCCGTCGCCCTGGACGCCGTAGAGCGCGCTGTAGATGTTGCGCACGGCCTCACCGGAGGAACCGGAACCCGTACCGGCCTGGGCGATCGTCATGATCACCGAGTAGTCCTTGGTGTACGTGGCCAGCCAGCCGGTGGTCTGCTTGCCGTAGACCTCCGCCGTACCGGTCTTGGCGTGCAGCGGGATCTTGTCCTGCGGCCAGCCGCCGAACTTCCAGGCGGCGGTACCGCGGGTGATGACGCCCGCGAAGGCGTCGTCCATGCCCTTGAGGGTGGCCTGGCTGACCGGCAGCCGGCCGGCCTTCCGCGGCGCGATCGGTGTGACGGTCTTGCCGTCGGCACTGATGACCGCCTTGCCGATGGTCGGGTGGTACATCGTGCCGCCGTTGGCGACGGCGCCGTAGATCACGGCCTCCTGGATCGGCGTGACGAGGGTGTCGCCCTGGCCGATGGAGTAGTTGATCTCGTCACCCTCGCGCATCTTGTTGCCCTCGAGGCAGTTCTCGTACGCGATCTTCTCGACGTAGGAGCCGTCCTTCTTGCCGGACTTGCACCAGGCGTCCTTGTTGGCCTTCCAGTAGTCCAGCTTCCACTGGCGGTCGGGGACGCGGCCGGTGACCTCGTTGGGCAGGTCGACGCCGGTCTCCTTGCCGAGGCCGAACTGGTGGGCGGTCTTGAAGAACCAGTCCTTGGGCTGGCCCTTCTTCGGGTTGATGCCGCCGTCCTTCTTCCACTCCCGGTCCGCGAGGCCGTAGAAGACGGTGTCGCAGGAGACCTCCAGGGCGCGGCCGAGGGAGATCGGTCCGAAGCTCTCGCCCTCGAAGTTCTTGAAGACCTGGCCGCCCACCGAGTACGAGCTGGTGCACGGGTAGCCGCCGTCCCATTCGTAGCCGGCCTGGACCGCGGCGGCTGTGGAGACCACCTTGAAGGTCGAGCCGGGCGCCGCCTGACCCTGTATGGCGCGGTTGAGCAGCGGGTAGTCGGAGTTCTTGCCGGTGAGGGCCTTGTAGTCCTTGGCGGAGATGCCGCCGACCCACACGTTCGGGTCGTAGGTGGGTGCCGAGGCCATGGCGACGATCCGGCCGGTCTTGGCCTCCATCACGACGACGGCGCCGGAGTCGGCCTTGTAGTTCTCGCCGGTGATCTTGTCGAACTGCTGGCGGGCGGCCTTCATCGCCTTGTCCAGTTCGTACTCGGCGACCCGCTGGACGCGGGAGTCGATGCTGGTGACGAGGTTGGAGCCGGCCTCGGCGGGGTCCGCCTTGGCCTTGCCGATGACCCGGCCGAGGTTGTCGACCTCGTAGCGGGTGACGCCGGCCTTGCCGCGCAGTTCCTTGTCGTACTGCCGCTCCAGGCCCGAGCGGCCGACCATGTCGGAGCGCAGGTAGGGCGAGTCGGTGTCCTTGGCCTTCTGGATCTCGGCGTCGGTGACCGGCGAGAGATAGCCGAGGACCTGGGCGGCGTTGGACTTGCCTGGGGCCGCATAGCGGCGCACGGCCTCGGGTTCGGCGGTGATGCCGGGGAAGTCCTCGGCGCGCTCGCGGATCTGCAGGGCCTGCTTGGGCGTCGCCTCGTCGGTGATGGGGATCGGCTGGTACGGCGAGCCGTTCCAGCACGGCTGGGGGGTCTTGGCGTCGCACAGCCGGACCTTCTGCTCGACCTCCTCGGGCTTCATGCCGAGGACGTCGGCCAGCTTGGCGAGGACGGCCTTGCCGTCGTCCTTCTGCTTGAGCAGGTCGGTGCGGGAGGCGGAGACGACCAGGCGGGTCTCGTTGTCGGCCAGCGGAACGCCCCGGGCGTCCAGGATGTCGCCGCGCACGGCGGGCTCGACGACCTGCTGGACGTGGTTCCCGGAGGCCTCCTTCTGGTACTCCGCGCCCTCCCGGATCTGCAGGTACCACAGGCGGCCGCCGAGGGTGCCGAGGAGGGAGAGGACGAGGATCTGGATCACGACGAGGCGGGTCTGGACCCGTGGGGTCCGTCCGGTCTCGGGAATGTTGGTCACTGCGGCTGTCTCCCCCTCTCAGTGCGCGGATGTCCGTGCGTGTACGGATGATGAACGACCGGCCGGTGAGCCCGCGTTCCGCGAAAGCTGACCCGTTCGGGTGAACTCACCGCAGTTCTCTGTGCGGTTCACGCTGCTGCTCACAGCCGCTTGACCCCCTTGATGCGGCCGACCCGGGCCGAGCGGGTGCGGGCCTTGGCCTTCAGCCCGCCGAGACCGCCGCGCTGGCTGCCGATGCGCAGTCCGGTACCGGAGGAGAGCCAGCCGGAGGAGATGTCACCGGCCTTGGCGGCGGGGCTGGTCTCGGTCAGCGGGTCGTTGTCGGCGCGGCGCGCCAGCCACATGACCCCGGGGACCACGAACGGCGCGAGCAACAGGTCGTACAGGGCGGCCGAGAACAGCAGCCCGGTCAGGCCGACATGGCGCGCGGCGGTGTCGCCGACCAGGGCGCCGACGCCCGCGTACAGCAGGGTGGAGCCGACGGCGGCGGCGACCACGACGGCCATCGGGCCGGTCGCCGACTTCAGCCGGCCGTTCTCCGGCTTGATGAGCCCGGCGAAGTAGCCGATGACGGAGAGGACGAGGGCGTAGCGGCCGGCCGCGTGGTCGGCGGGCGGGGCGAGGTCGGCGAGCAGGCCGGCGCCGAACCCGACGAGGGCGCCGCCCACATGGCCGTACACCATGGCGAGGCCGAGGACGGTGAGCAGCAGCAGGTCGGGGACGGCGCCCGGCAGGTGCAGGCGGGCGAGCACGCTCACCTGGACCACCAGGGCGACGACGACCAGCGCGCTGGAGAGCAGGATCCGGTTGACACGCATGGGGATTCAGCTCCTACTGCTGCTGCTCGTCGGTGGCGGACGGGTCGGCGGACGCGTCGGCGGACGGGGTGACCGTGACGGTCACCGTGGGCGTCGGGACCGGTTTGGGCTTGACCGGCAGGACCTCGTCGCGCGGGTCCTTCTTCGGCGCCTCGACGACGACTCCGACGATGTCGAGCTTGCTGAAGGCGACGTACGGCGTGACGTAGAGCGTGCGCGTCAGGCCGCCGCCGGAGGGGTCGACGCGGGAGACCACGCCGACCGGGACGCCCGGCACGAAGGGCTTGTCGGCCTGGGAGCCGAAGGTGACGAGCCGGTCGCCCTTCTTCACCTCGGCCTTGCCGTTGAGGAGTTCGACGCGTAGCGGGCGGTCGCCCTGCCCGGAGGCGAAGCCCAGTTCGTCGCTGCCCTCCATGCGGGTGCCGACGGTGAAGTCGGGGTCGTTGGCGAGGAGCACGGTGGAGGTGTCCGGGCCGACGGTGGTGACGCGGCCGACGAGTCCGTCGCCGTTCAGCACGGTCATGTCCCGCTTGATGCCGTCGTTCGCGCCGACGTCGATGGTGATGGTCCAGGAGAAGCCCTGCGCCGACCCTATGGCGATGACCTGGGCGCCCTTGATGCCGTACTGGCCCTCGCCGGCGATCTTCAGCATCTTGTCGAGCTGCGCCAGGCGGCTGCGGTTGCGGTCGTCGCTGCCGAGCTTCGCCTTGAGGGCCGCGTTCTCCTTCTCCAGGAGGGTGAGCCGGTCGTGCCGGCTGCCGGAGTCGCGGACGGCGGAGACGGCGTCGCCGACCGGATCGACGGCGGAGGACAGCCCGTTCTCGATCGGACCGAACACCGTGGCCGCAGCCTCTCGGGCCCCCTCCACCGGCGAGTTCCGTCCTCCGCGGATGTCCACCGTGATCAGCGCGAACGCGATGGCGACCAGCAGGACCAGGAGCAGCCGGCTCTCTTTCGTGTCCCTCACGTGCGGCGGCCGTGCCCTTCCTCAATCGGAATTCGGGGACCCCCCGAGCGCGTGGGCGAGGCGCCGGCCCATGGGGTCCATTTGTGGGAGCTTATGCCTCAATCAACGATCCGCCGCACGAGAGGAGATCGTCTCGTACGGCGGAATCGAAGCGTTACGTCATCTGCGCGGCTGGGCGTCCAGGACCTGCTGGAGCGCCTCGAACTCCTCGACGCACTTGCCGGATCCGAGCGCCACGCTGTCCAGCGGGTCCTCGGCGATGTGGATCGGCATGCCGGTCTCGCGCCGCAGGCGTTCGTCGAGCCCGCGCAGCAGGGCTCCGCCGCCGGTCAGAACGATTCCTCTGTCCATGATGTCGCCGGACAGCTCCGGCGGACACTTGTCGAGGGTCGTCTTGACGGCGTCGACGATCGCGTTGACCGGCTCCTCGATCGCCTTGCGCACCTCGGCGGCGGAGATGACGACGGTCTTGGGCAGTCCGGAGACGAGGTCCCGTCCGCGGACTTCGGTGTGCTCGTCGGAGTCGAGGTCGTACGCCGAACCGATCGTGATCTTGATCTGCTCGGCCGTCCGCTCACCCAGCAGAAGGCTGTACTCCTTCTTGATGTACTGGATGATCGCGTTGTCCAGTTCGTCGCCCGCGACGCGGATGGACTGGGCGGTGACGATGCCGCCGAGCGAGATGACCGCGACCTCCGTGGTGCCGCCGCCGATGTCCACCACCATGTTGCCGGTGGCCTCGTGGACCGGCAGGCCGGAGCCGATGGCGGCGGCCATCGGCTCCTCGATGATGTGCACTTGGCGGGCACCGGCCTGGGAGGACGCCTCGATGACCGCGCGGCGCTCGACGCCGGTGATGCCCGAGGGCACACAGACGACGACACGCGGCCGGGCGAGATAGCGCCGCTTGTGGATCTTCAGGATGAAGTAGCGGAGCATCCGCTCGGTGATCTCGAAGTCCGCGATCACGCCGTCCTTCAGGGGACGCACGGCGACGATGTTGCCCGGCGTCCGGCCGATCATCTTCTTCGCTTCGGCACCGACCGCGAGGATGCCACCGGTATTGGTGTTGATCGCGACGACGGACGGCTCGTTGAGTACGATCCCACGACCCCTGACGTACACCAGCGTGTTGGCGGTCCCGAGGTCGACAGCCATGTCACGGCCGATGAACGACATTGAGTTCCCCATCAGGATTCGTCTGGCCTTCCCACGAGCTTTTGAGGGCTTTTCAGGTCGGCGAGGTGGGTGCTGTGACGTGAAGGCTTCCATCGTAGACGCGCCTGCACGAACACTGCGCGAGGGTCTTCGCCATTGTCAGCAGATGGCGTGCCGCCTCGCCTGTGGAGACGGCCCATCGGAGGCACGCGTTCCCCCGATCGGCGAGGCATATGCCAAAGGACGGCCGAAAACGTACGGCCGCCCCAGGTCAGGGTTCCCAAGGGAACTGACGGTCTCTCAGAAAATTTATCGGAAATCCTGCCCGGCGCGACCCTGCCACGCCGTCGGAGTGGTGGCCGCGCCGTCGGCGTGGTAGGGCGCCGCCGGCGTGCCAGCGCACCGTCGGCATGACAGCGCGCCGTCGGCGCACCGGTCAGCCGCGACCCGGGAAGAAGATCTTCACCTCGCGCTCGGCCGACTCCTCCGAGTCGGACGCGTGGATCAGGTTCTCGCGGACGATCACGCCGTAGTCGCCGCGGATGGAGCCGGGCTGGGCGGCGATCGGGTCGGTCGGGCCGGCCAGCTGCCGGACACCCTCGATGACCCGCTCGCCCTCGACGATCAGGGCGACGACCGGACCGGAGGACATGAACTCCACCAGCGGCTCGTAGAAGGGCTTGCCGACGTGCTCGGCGTAGTGCTGCTCCAGCGTGCCGCGGTCCAGGGTGCGCAGCTCCAGCGCGGTGATCTGCCAGCCGGCCTTGCGCTCGATACGGCCGATGATCTCGCCGGTCAGCCCGCGACGGACGGCGTCGGGCTTGAGCAGGACGAGGGTGCGCTGGGTCACGGAAGGCTCCTTACGACTGACATGTGCGGTGGGACGAGGTTACAGGGCGTGTCCGTGTTGCTGTCACGCAGCGTCAGGTGTAGAGGACGACTCCGCCTGCGCCGCGAAACGGGCCTTCGCCTCGTCGATCTTTCTTCCGTAGCGCACCGACGCCCACCACAGGGCGGCGAACACCACGCCCAGGATGTACATCATCGGGACGAAGACGCCGGAGGCGATCAGGGCGAGCTGCAGGGCCCAGCCGAGGGCGACGCCGCCCGGCCGGGTCACCATGCCGCACAGCAGCACGCTCAGGGCCATGGCGATGCCGCTGACCAGCCACACCGTCGAGGTGGACAGGTCGGGATCCTTCATGGCCACGAGCCCGGCGAACCCGATGACGAAGAACTCGCCGATCAGCGTCGATGAACAGAGCGTACGCACGACGGAACCCTCAGCCCTTTCCCAGGAGCAGGCGGGCCTCGCCCACCGTGATGACCGAGCCGGTGACCAGCACCCCGCCGCCCGCGAACTCGCCCTCCTCCTCGGCCAGCGTGATCGCGGCCTCCAGGGCATCGGGCAGCCGGGGCTCGACCTGGACCCGCTCCTCGCCGAACACCTCGACGGCGATCGCCGCCAGCTCGTCCGCGTCCATGGCGCGGTGGCTGGAGTTCTGGGTGACGACGACCTCGGCGAAGATCGGCTCGAAGGCCTCCAGCAGGCCGCGCACGTTCTTGTCGCCGCTCGCCCCGACCACGCCGATCAGCCGGCTGAAGTCGAACGCCTCCCGCACGGCCTCGGCGGTGACCTCGGCGCCCGCCGGGTTGTGCGCGGCGTCCAGCACGACCGTGGGAGAGCGCCGTACGACCTCCAGGCGTCCCGGCGAGGAGACGGCGGCGAAGGCCTTGCGCACGGTGTCGATGTCCAGCCGCTCCGCGCGCAGCGCGCCGACGCCGAAGAACGCCTCGACGGCGGCGAGCGCGACGGCCGCGTTGTGCGCCTGGTGGGCGCCGTGCAGCGGCAGGTACACCTCCGTGTACTCGCCGCCCAGGCCGCGCAGGGTGAGCAGCTGCCCGCCGACGGCGATCTGCCGGTCCACGACGCCGAACTCCAGGCCCTCGCGGGCCACCGTGGCGTTCTCCTCGACGGCCTTCTTCAGCAGCACCTGTGCCGCTTCCACCGGCTGCTGCGCCATGATCACGGTCGCGTCCCGCTTGATGACGCCGGACTTCTCGCCGGCGATCTCGGCGGGCGACGCGCCGAGGCGGTCGGTGTGGTCGAGCGCGATGGGGGTGACCACCGCGACATCGCCGTCGATCACGTTCGTCGCGTCCCAGCTGCCGCCCATGCCGACCTCGACGACGGCGACGTCGACGGGGGCGTCCGCGAAGGCCGCGTACGCCATGCCGGTCAGCACCTCGAAGAAGGACAGGCGGTACTCCTGGGCGGAGTCGACCATCTCGATGTACGGCTTGATGTCCTGGTACGTCTCGATGAAGCGCTCGGCGGAGATCGGGGCGCCGTCCAGGCTGATCCGCTCGGTGATCGACTGGACGTGGGGGCTCGTGTAGCGGCCCGTGCGCAGTTCGAAGGCGCCGAGGAGGGCCTCGATCATGCGGGCGGTGGAGGTCTTGCCGTTCGTGCCCGTGATGTGGATGGAGGGGTACGACCGCTGCGGCTCGCCCAGCACGTCCATCAGCGCGGCGATGCGGGTGACGGAGGGCTCCAGCTTGGTCTCGCCCCAGCGGGTGGCCAGCTCCGCCTCGACCTCGCGCAGCGCCTTGTCCACCTCGGGGTCCTCGGGCCGCGTGGGCACGTCGGCCCCCGGGGGGCCGCCCTGCGTGCGCAGGGTGCGGCTGCCCGCCTCGATCACCGCGAGGTCGGGGTCGCGGCTCGTCTCGGCTTCGATGATCTCTTCGAAGGAGTCGAGGGGGTCGGGCGTGTCACTGGTACCGGGCACTTCGCTCACGAGGCCCAGTCTACGGAGGGGTGGTGACATAGGTAGCCGAAGGCCCCCGGAGCCTCGCGGTTCCGGGGGCCTTCCTGGACGTACGAGCCCTTACGCCTGCGGGAGGCGGTCCAGCTGGGACTGGATGCGGGTGATGTCCTCGTCCGCCTTGGACAGGCGGGTGCGGATCTTGTCGACCACGTGGTCCGGGGCCTTGGCGAGGAACGCCTCGTTGCCCAGCTTGGCCTCGGCCTGCTGGCGCTCCTTCTGCGCCGCCGCCAGGTCCTTCGCGAGGCGCTTGCGCTCGGCGGCCACGTCGATCGTGCCGGAGAGGTCGAGGGCGACCTCGGCACCGGCGACCGGGAGGGTCGCCGTGGCGGTGAAGGACTCGCCCTCCGGCTGCAGGCGCAGCAGCTGGCGGATGGCGGCCTCGTGCGGTGCCAGGGCCGTACCGTCCAGCGTCAGGCGGGCCGGGACGCGCTGGCCGGGCTGGAGGCCCTGGTCGGCGCGGAAGCGGCGGACCTCGGTGATGACGGACTGGAGGGTCTCGATCTCCCGCTCGGCGGCCGCGTCACGGAAGCCACTGTCCTTGGGCCAGTCGGCGATGACGAGGGACTCGCCGCCGGTCAGCGTCGTCCAGAGGGTCTCGGTGACGAACGGGACCACCGGGTGCAGCAGCTTGAGGGTGACGTCGAGGACCTCGCCGAGGACCCGCTTGCTGACCTCGGCCGGCTCGCCGCCCGCCTGGAACGTCGTCTTGGACAGCTCGACGTACCAGTCGAAGACCTCGTCCCACGCGAAGTGGAACAGGGAGTCGGAGAGCTTGGCGAACTGGAAGTCCTCGTAGTGCGCGTCGACTTCGGCGACCACCGAGTTCAGCCGGGAGAGGATCCAGCGGTCCGTGGCCGACATCGCCGACGGCTCGGGCAGCGGGCCGTCCACCGTCGCGCCGTTCATCAGCGCGAAGCGGGTCGCGTTCCAGATCTTGTTGGCGAAGTTGCGGGAGCCCTGGACCCAGTCCTCGCCGATCGGCACGTCGACGCCGGGGTTGGCGCCGCGCGCGAGGGTGAAGCGGAGGGCGTCGCTGCCGTACTTGTCCATCCAGTCCAGCGGGTTGACCGCGTTGCCGAAGGACTTCGACATCTTCTTGCCGAACTGGTCGCGGACCATGCCATGCAGGGCGATGGTGTGGAACGGCGGGGTGCCGTCCATCGCGTACAGGCCGAACATCATCATCCGGGCGACCCAGAAGAAGAGGATGTCGTAGCCGGTGACCAGGACGGAGTTCGGGTAGAACTTCGCGAGCGACTCGGTCTGTTCGGGCCAGCCGAGGGTCGAGAAGGGCCACAGGCCGGAGGAGAACCAGGTGTCGAGGACGTCGGTGTCCTGGTGCCAGCCCTCGCCGGTCGGGGCCTCGTCGTTCGGGCCGACGCAGACGACCTCGCCGTTCGGGCCGTACCAGACGGGGATCCGGTGGCCCCACCACAACTGCCGCGAGATGCACCAGTCGTGGAGGTTGTCGACCCAGTCGAAGTACCGCTTCTCCATCTCCTGCGGGTGGATCTTGACGCGGCCGTCACGGACGGCGTCACCGGCGGCCTTGGCGAGCGGGCCGACCTTGACCCACCACTGCATGGACAGGCGCGGCTCGATGGTGGTCTTGCAGCGCGAGCAGTGGCCGACGGAGTGGACGTAGGGCCGCTTCTCGGCGACGATCCGGCCCTCGGCGCGCAGCGCGGCGACGATGGCGGAGCGGGCCTCCAGGCGGTCCAGGCCCTGGAACGGGCCGTGGGCGGTGATGACCGCGTGCTCGTCCATGATCGTGATGGACGGCAGGTCGTGGCGCTGGCCGATCTCGAAGTCGTTCGGGTCGTGCGCCGGCGTCACCTTGACGGCGCCGGTGCCGAACTCGGGGTCGACGTGCTCGTCGGCGACGACCGGGATGGAGCGGTCGGTCAGCGGGAGCCGGATGAGCTTGCCGATCAGGTGCTTGTAGCGCTCGTCCGAGGGGTGAACGGCGACGGCCGTGTCACCGAGCATGGTCTCGGCGCGGGTGGTGGCGACGACGATGGTGTCGTCCCCCTCGCCGTACTTCATGGAGACGAGCTCGCCGTCGTCGTCCTGGTACTCGACCTCGATGTCGGAGATGGCCGTCAGACAGCGAGGGCACCAGTTGATGATGCGCTCGGCGCGGTAGATCAGCTCGTCGTCGTACAGGCGCTTGAAGATGGTCTGGACGGCCTGGGAGAGGCCCTCGTCCATGGTGAAGCGCTCACGCGACCAGGCGACGCCGTCGCCCAGGCGGCGCATCTGGCCGCTGATCTGGCCGCCGGACTCGGCCTTCCACTGCCAGACGCGCTCGACGAAGGCCTCGCGGCCCAGGTCGTGGCGGGACTTGCCCTCCTTGCCCAGCTCGCGCTCGACGACGTTCTGCGTCGCGATGCCGGCGTGGTCCATGCCGGGCTGCCACAGGGTCTCGTAACCCTGCATGCGCTTACGACGGGTCAGGGCGTCGATGAGGGTGTGCTCGAAGGCGTGGCCCAGGTGGAGGCTGCCGGTGACGTTCGGCGGCGGGATGACGATCGTGTACGGCGGCTTGTCGCTCTTCTCGTCCGCCTCGAAGTAACCGCGCTCTACCCAGCGCTCGTACAGCGGCCCCTCTACATCGGCCGGCGCGTACTGGGTCGGCAGTTCGGTGTCGGGCGCGGGTGGCTGCTGCTGAGCGTTCTCGGTCACGGGGGTCAGTTTAGAGGTGTCACGGGGTGGTCCCGAAACACGATTGTTCTGTAACGGTGCGACCCCCGGTGCCGTGTGGTTCCCGGGCCTGAGCCAGGATGTCAGGAACACATAAGCATCTGGAGGGGAACCCAGGAATGAGCAACAACCAGCCGGGCCCGTACGGCGGCGCGCCCCAGCAGCCGGGTCCGTACGGCCAGCAGGGGCAGCCGGGTCCTTACGGTCAGCCGGGACCCTACGGCCAGCAGCCGCAGGCACCCCAGCCCGGCTACGGCTACCCCCAGCAGGCTCCTCCGGCCCAGCCGCAGCAGGGCTACGGCTACCCGCAGCAGGGGGGCGTGCCGCCCCAGCAGCCCTACGGCCAGCAGCCGGGCTACGGGCAGCAGCAGCCCTACGGCCAGGCCCCCTACGGCGCCCCGCAGCCCCCGGCCCCGGCCGACGGCAAGAAGAAGACGGGCCTGATCATCGGCGCGGTCGCGGTCGTGGCGGCGATCGCGGTGGGCGCCTACTTCGTGCTCGGCGGAAGCGGGAGCGGCGACGTGGCGGACGACGGCCCGCACAAGCTGACGACTCCGGCGACGGTCCTGGGTGATTACAAGAAGGACGCCAGTGACAGCGACTCCATGACGAAGGACGACGTCAAGGACGCCGAGAAGTGGGGGGTCGAGAACCCCACGGACGTCAGCGCCTCGTACATGTCGGGCAACAAGGACAACCCGCTGTCCCAGAAGATGATCAAGTTCGGCGGGGTCTACGGCACGATCAAGGACCCCGAGAAGGTCGTCGACGCCTTCCTGGCCAAGATGAAGAGCGAGTCGGGCAAGAGCTCCGGGGACGACGACGTGAAGGTCACCATGCTCGGTGAGCCCAAGTCGTACGACAACGCCGACGGCGCCGTCCTGAAGTGCCAGGAGGCCAAGATGGAGCCCACCGACTCCTCCTCTTCCGAGCAGGGGCCGAAGGTGATGAACGTGACCTACTGCGCCTGGGGCGACCACAGCACCCTGGGCCTGGTCATGCCGATGAACCTGGCCGACATGATGGCGGAGAAGAAGTCCGACCCCGCGAACGCGGCGGAGATCACCGCGAAGTTCCGCGAGGCGGTCCGCGTCAAGGCCTGACGCCAACGCCGGCACAACGGCGAGGGGCCCCGGTCGGTCGACCGGGGCCCCTCGCTGTGTCGCTGGGCGGGTGCTACGCCGTCTTCTGCTCGCCCGTGCCCCGGCCGCGGGCGTCGCGCGGGATCAGGGTGGGGTTGACGTTGGAGTGGACGACCTCGGCCGTGATGACGACGCGGGCCACGTCCTTGCGGGAGGGGACCTCGTACATCACGGACATGAGGACTTCCTCCATGATGGCGCGCAGGCCGCGGGCGCCGGTCTGGCGGAGGATGGCCTGGTCGGCGATGGCCTCCAGGGCCTCGCGCTCGAAGTCCAGCTCCACGCCGTCGAGTTCGAAGAGGCGCTGGTACTGCTTGACGAGCGCGTTGCGGGGCTCGACGAGGATCTTGAGGAGCGCCTCGCGGTCGAGGTTGTGGACCGAGGTGATGACCGGCAGACGGCCGATGAACTCGGGGATCATGCCGAACTTGACGAGGTCCTCCGGCATGACGTCCTCGAAGACGTCCTTGGCCTCCAGCTCGCGCTTGGAGAGGATCGTCGCGCCGAAGCCGATGCCCTTCGCGCCGGCCCGGGCCTCGATGATCTTCTCCAGGCCCGAAAAGGCACCGCCCACGATGAACAGGACGTTCGTCGTGTCGATCTGGATGAACTCCTGGTGCGGGTGCTTGCGGCCGCCCTGGGGCGGGACCGAGGCCGTGGTGCCCTCGAGGATCTTGAGGAGCGCCTGCTGGACGCCCTCGCCGGAGACATCGCGGGTGATCGACGGGTTCTCGCTCTTGCGGGCGACCTTGTCGATCTCGTCGATGTAGATGATCCCGGTCTCGGCCTTCTTGACGTCGTAGTCGGCGGCCTGGATGAGCTTCAGGAGGATGTTCTCGACGTCCTCGCCGACGTATCCCGCCTCCGTGAGCGCCGTGGCGTCGGCGATGGCGAAGGGCACGTTCAGCATGCGGGCCAGGGTCTGGGCGAGCAGCGTCTTGCCGGAGCCCGTGGGGCCGAGCAGCAGGATGTTGGACTTGGCCAGCTCGATGGCGTCGTCACGGCTGCCCGCGCCGCCGTTCTCGCCGGCCTGGACGCGCTTGTAGTGGTTGTACACCGCGACCGACAGGGCCTTCTTGGCGGCCTCCTGGCCGACCACGTAGCCCTCGAGGAACTCGTAGATCTCGCGGGGCTTGGGAAGTTCCTCCCAGCGCACCTCGCTGGTCTCCGCGAGCTCTTCCTCGATGATCTCGTTGCAGAGATCGATGCACTCGTCGCAGATGTACACACCGGGCCCTGCGATGAGCTTCTTGACCTGCTTCTGGCTCTTGCCGCAGAACGAGCACTTGAGCAGATCGCCGCCGTCACCGATGCGTGCCACGGTGTGCTTCCCCTTCGCCTGGGAGACGACCGGACGCTTCCGAGTCCAGCGGCTCCTGGTGCTGCCTTATGTCCGACGGTACCTTGCCGGGCCCTGTGTTCGGGTCCCCCTTGGCAGGGTTCACTTTGACGTGAATCCTGCCAAGGGGGCCAGAGAGTGTGCTGCCCGGATCAGCGGACCGACGCGTTGTTCATCTTGCGGGTGGAGATGATCTGGTCGACGAGGCCGTACTGCAGCGCCTCCTCGGCCGTGAGGATCTTGTCGCGCTCGATGTCCTCGCGGATCTTCTCGATCGGCTGGTTCGAGTGCTTCGCCAGCATGTCCTCCAGCTGCTCACGCATCCGGGTGAACTCGTTGGCGATGATCTCCAGGTCGGAGAGCTGACCGCGGCCGGTGGAACCCGCCGGCTGGTGGATCAGCACACGCGAGTTCGGCAGGGCCATGCGCTTGCCGGGCGTACCGGCGGCGAGCAGGATCGCCGCCGCGGAGGCCGCCTGGCCCATGCAGACCGTCTGGATGTCGGGCTTCACGAACTGCATCGTGTCGTAGATCGCCGTGAGGGCGGTCATGTCGCCACCGGGGCTGTTGATGTAGATCGAGATGTCCCGGTCGGGGTCCATCGACTCCAGGCACAGCAGCTGCGCCATGACGTCGTTGGCGGAGGCGTCGTCGATCTGGACGCCCAGGAAGATCACGCGCTCCTCGAAGAGCTTCGCGTACGGGTCGTACTCGCGGATGCCCTGGGAGGTGCGCTCGACGAAGCGCGGGATGACGTAGCGGCTGTCGGGGCGGGGCCCCTCGTACATGCCGCTCGCGGCGCCGGGGAAGTTGCTCATGAGGAAGTTCACCGTCCTGGTGGCGTTCTGGGGGCTGGGTGCGTGGCGGTGCGTGGCGTGGCCGGGCCGGTCAGGCACCGGTGCCGCCGCCTCCCGGAACACCCGAGGCGTGCGTGATGATCTCGTCAATGAGACCGTACTCCACGGCCTCTTCCGGGGTGAACCAGCGGTCGCGGTCCCCGTCGCGGATGATCTGCTCGACCGTCTGGCCGGAGTGGAGCGCGGTCAGCTCGGCCATGCGCTTCTTGGTGCGCAGCAGGTACTCGGCCTGGATCTTGATGTCCGAGACCGTGCCGCCCAGGCCCGCGGAGCCCTGGTGCATCATGATGTCCGCGTGCGGCAGCGCGAAGCGCTTGCCCGCGGCGCCGCCGGTGAGCAGGAACTGGCCCATCGAGGCCGCCATGCCCATGGCGATCGTGACCACGTCGTTCGGGATGTACTGCATGGTGTCGTAGATCGCCATGCCGGCCGTCACCGAGCCGCCGGGGCTGTTGATGTAGAGGTAGACGTCCTTTGTCGGGTCCGCGGCGAGGAGCAGCAGCTGTGCGGTGATCTTGTTGGCGATGTCGTCGTCAACCTGCTGGCCGAGGAAGATGATCCGCTCGTTGAGCAGCCGGTTGTAGACCTGGTCGCCGAGGCCACCACCGATGGAAGGCTCGCCGGCGGCGGAGGGCATCAGATTCGTCACGTATCCACCTGCTCGTCTTACGACGGCGCCGGGCCGTCTCACGTCGTCCTGCCGGAGGCTTGGCTGGGGGTTTCAGGAGACTCCCCTGCCCCCGTACTCATGGACCCTAACGCTCTGGTCCCCTCGGGGAATCCCGGAGATGAGGGTGTTCGCCGGGGGCGTAGCGGCAGGCTCCGTCGGGGGGACGGGATTCGGCCGGTGGGGGCCGGTACGACGAGCGGGCCCCGGGGAGAGTCCCCAGGGCCCGCTGTACGTGCCTCAATGGCGCCGCAGGGCCGGCTCAGCCCTCGGTCTGCTCCTCGGCGTCCTCGGAGCCCTCAGCGGCCTCGACCGTCTCGACGGCGGCCTCGATCTCGTCCTCGTCGTCCAGGTCGACGACCTCGCCGTTGGTGTCCTTCACCGTGGCGGCCTCGACCACGAGGGCCAGGGCCTTGCCGCGGGCGACCTCGCCGACGAGCAGCGGCACCTGGCCGCCCTCGACGACGGCCTGGGCGAACTGGTCGGGGGACATGCCGGAGGAGGCCGCACGCCGCATGAGGTGCTCGGTGAGCTCCTCCTGGTTGACGTTGAGGTTCTCCTTCTTGACCAGCTCGTCGAGGACGAACTGGGTCTTGATGCCCTTGACCGCGGCCTCGCGGGTCTCGGTGTCGAACTCCTCGGCGGTCTTGCCCTGGATCTCCAGGTACTTGTCGAGGGTGAGACCCATCTGGCCGAGCTGGTGGTGCTCCAGGTTGTGCTTGCGGGTGTTGATCTCGTCCTCGAGCAGCTTCTCGGGGACCGGGACCTCGACCAGCTCGAGGAGCTTCTCCAGGACGCGCTCCTGGGCCTGGGTGGCCTGGTCGTACTGCTTCATGTTGGCCAGGCGCTTGCGGCTGTCGGCCTTGAGCTCGTCGAGGGTGTCGAACTCCGAGGCGAGCTGTGCGAACTCGTCGTCCAGCTCGGGCAGTTCACGCTTGGCGACCTGGGTGACCTTGACGGAGACCTCGGCCTCCCGGCCCGCGGCGGAGCCGCCCTTCAGCTCGGAGGTGAAGGTGGCCTCGCCACCGGCCTCCAGGCCCTTCACGGCGTCGTCGATGCCGTCCAGCAGCTCGCCGGAGCCGATGGTGTACGAGACACCCTTGGCGATGCCGTCCTCCAGGACCTCGCCGTCGACCTTGGCCTCCAGGTCCACGGTGACGACGTCGCCGTCCTCGGCGGCGCGCTCGACCGGGGAGGTCGACGCGAAGCGCTCGCGGAGCTGCTCGACCGACTTCTCGACGTCCTCGTCGGTGACCTCGACGGCGTCGACCTCGACCTCGATGCCGGAGTAGTCCGGGATCTCCAGGGCCGGGCGGATGTCGACCTCGGCGGTGAAGTTCAGCGTCTCGCCGTCCTTCAGCTCGGTGATGTCGACCTCGGGCTGGCCCAGCGGGCTGAGCTCGGCCTCGTTGACCGCCTCGGTGTAGAACTTCGGAAGCGCGTCGTTGACGGCCTCCTCCAGCACGGCGCCACGACCGAACCGCTGGTCGATGACGCGGGCCGGGATCTTGCCCTTGCGGAAGCCCTTCACCGTGACCTGCTGGTTGATCTTCTTGTACGCCGCGTCGAGGCTGTCCTTGAGCTCCTCGAAGGGCACCTCGACAGTGAGCCGAACCCGGGTCGGGTTCAGGGTCTCCACGGCGCTCTTCACGGTTCGGTCTCCTTGTGGCTGACTTCTTGGATTCTGCCGGAGCCAGACAGGTCCGGCGGATTCGCCGCCCGGAGGAGTACGTAGGCCAGGAGGGCCGGGGCACACGGGCGCGCAGCTTGCATAGTAACCGCAGCCGGTCAGCGCCCCAAAAGGCGATCATCACAACGCGTGAGGCGAACGCGTGAGGCGGTGGTCGGGGTGGCGGGATTTGAACCCACGGCCTTCCGCTCCCAAAGCGGACGCGCTACCAAGCTGCGCCACACCCCGTCTGGTGCGAGACGTAGGGTACATGCCCTGGCCGGATACGTCGGCCGTAATACCCGCGGCCGCCCCACCTGCGGCGGCGCGCGGCATCGGCGCGGCACAACACGTTGGCCTCCGCGGCGGCGGACCCGCTACGATGCCTGCAGTGCCGCGGTCACCGACCTGCGGCGCAGCGCTGCGGGCGTAGCTCAATGGTAGAGCCCTAGTCTTCCAAACTAGCTACGCGGGTTCGATTCCCGTCGCCCGCTCTGTACGGCTCAGGGCCAGGTGGAGATCTTTTCTCTACCTGGCCCTGATCGTTTTCCCGGTCGGAACCCGGTCGCCGGAGCCGGTCAGAATCCGATCATCAGAACCCGATCACCGGAGCCTGATCGTCAGAACCTGATCGAGTTGATCGTCTCCGCTATCGAGTTCAGGAAGCGGTTGATCGACGGCGCCATGCCGGTCGAGGCGAGGAAGAAGCCGAAGAGGACCGCGACGATGGCGGGGCCGGGCTTGATGCTCCCCCCTCGGATCAGCACCACCAGGATGATCGCCAACAGCAGCACCACAGACAGTGAAATGGCCACAACTGATCACACCCTCGGTCGGTCCGCTCTCCCGGCCCGGAGGTGCGGCCCGCACCCCCGCCAGAACCATCGTGCCACCAACCCGGCCCCCGTATGCGGCTCGTGACGCATCGTCGGACGCGGCGCCGGCCCGGACGATGCGCCGCGCAGTAATTCGAGGGACTTCCGCGCACGACTCCGCGAGGAATTACGCAGGTTCGTTTCCGCATCCACACATCTCGCCCGCAGCGAATTCGAATTGATGACGCCGAGGCGACATATGCCCTAATTAGTAGGGATGAATCGGGACATCACGGTGTGAACGGATGGCCGGGACATGTCCACGATCATGTAAGTCGGGGCAGGCACCCGGGTAAATCGGGGGCACCGAAGGCGATAAGCAGGAATGACGGCAGGGGTTTTACGAAATCCCACAGTCGACGCTAGGGTGCCAGAGATGTTTGCCGCCGCCTCGTCCCCCGGCCAGAGCCGCAACCCGCTCCCCCCGGCATCGCCGCCGGCCGAGGGAGGGTCCGGTCCCCCTGCCCCGTCGCACCCGCCGGAACGGCGGTCGACGGCGAACAGAACGGACAAACGGCCCGATCAGGGCGGCCAGCGCGATCCCTTCTTCGACAACGCCAAGTACCTGGCGATCGTGCTGGTCGCGATGGGCCACACCTGGTCGGCGATCATGAGCGACAGCCGCGTCGTGGAGAGCGTGTACCGGGTCGTGTACACCTTCCACATGCCGGCGTTCATCCTCGTCTCCGGCTTCTTCTCGCGCAGCTTCGACATGCGCCCGGACCGGCTGAAGCGGCTGCTCACCGGCGTCGTCGTGCCGTACCTCGTCTTCGAGGTCGCGTACTCGCTCTTCAGGAACGCCGTGGGCGGCTCCGACGAGGACATCACCCTGCTCGATCCCTGGTACCTGACCTGGTTCCTGGCGGCCCTCTTCGTCTGGCGGCTCACGGCACCCGTCTGGAAGGTCGTGCGCTGGCCGGTGCCGCTGGCCGTCGCCATCGCGATGCTGGCGACCGTCACCCCGGGCATAGGCAAGGACCTCGACTTCCAGCGCGTTCTGCAGTTCCTGCCGTACTTCGTGCTCGGCCTGTGCATGAAGCCCGAGCACTTCCGGCTGGTGCGCCGGCGCGCGGCGCGGATCGCCGCGGTTCCGGTCTTCGCCTTCGCCCTCGCGTTCGCCTGGTGGTCGGTGCCGCGCATGAACGGCGGCTGGTTCTACCGTCAGAACTCCGCGCAGGAGCTGGGCGCCCCGTGGTGGTGCGGCCCGGTGATGGTGCTCGCGATGATGGGCTGCACGCTGCTGCTGACGGCCTGCTTCTTCGCCTGGGTGCCGGGCCGCAGGACGTGGTTCACGGCCCTCGGCGCCGGCACCCTGTACGGCTATCTGCTGCACGGCTTCTTCGTGAAGCTCGCCGGCTACCGGGGCTGGTTCGACCTGCCCGCCGTGCACCGCCCGCTCGGCGAGATCGCGGTGACGGTCGTCGCCGCCGTCGCGGTGACCGCGCTGTGCACCCGGCCCGTGCAGCGGGTCTTCCGGTTCGCGATGGAGCCGAAGATGGAGTGGGCGTTCAAGCAGGACGCCGCCGAACTGGCCCGGGAACGGCAGAAGAAGGAGAGCGAGCGGGAACGCGAGAAGGTCAGCGCCTAGCCCTCTCTCCCGTCACCCCTCCGCCAGTTCCCCCGGCTCCCCCTGCGGGTGCTCCAGACCGAGAAGTGCGCGCATCCGTGCGTACTTCTCGGTCAGTCGTTTCCGGGTCGGCTCGTCGAGGACCGCCAGCCGCGCCGGATCGGCGTTGTGCGCGAGGTCGGCCCGCTTCACCAGCAGCGCGCCCGGGGTGGCGAGGATCCGGCGCGCGTACGCCTCCGGCGCCTCCCCGGCCCGCTTGGTGACGGCGCGCACGATCGCCTTGGTGCGCTCGCTCAGGGCGGCCGCCTCCAGCCACCGCTCGCTCAGCGCGTCGTCCTCGACCGCGTCGTGCAGCCAGGCCGCCGCGATCTGCTCCGCGTCCCCGCCGCGGGCGCGCACACCGTGCGCCACGGCCGCGAGGTGTTCGGCGTACGGCCGTCCGGCCTTGTCGGTCTGCCCGGCGTGGGCGGCGCGCGCGAGGTCCTCGACCTCGTCCAGGGTGAGGTGCGTTTCGGTCACCCCCGCAGTGTCTCAGCGGGCGGCGGTGACCGCCGATGCCTCGCGGCAGATCAGCAGGAGCGCGCGGTCGTCGTTGACGTCCTTCGCGACCGCCTCGATGAGGTGCCAGGCGGCGCCGTGGAAGCCGCCGGCGACATAGCGGTCGGCCTCGCCGGTGAGCCGGTCGATGCCCTCGACGATGTCGCGGTCGGAGGTTTCCACCAGACCGTCTGTGAACAGCATCAACACGTCACCGGGCCGCAGCGAGCCCTTCACGGGGTCGAACTGGGCACCGTCGTACACACCGAGCAGCGGGCCCTCGGCGGCTTTCTCCTCCCAGCGGCCGCTGCCCGCGCTCAGCTGCAGCCCCGGCGGATGGCCCGCGGAGTACAGCTCGTAGTCCCCGGAGTCCAGGTCCAGCACCAGGTGGATGGAGGTGGCGAAGCCTTCGTCCCAGTCCTGGCGGAGCAGATAGCCGTTGGCGGCCGGGAGGAAGGCGTGCGGGGGCAGGGAGCCCAGCAGGCCCCCGAACGCCCCCGACAGCAGCAGCGCCCGGGAGCCCGCGTCCATGCCCTTGCCGGACACGTCCGTGAGCACGACCTCCAGGGTGCGGCCGCCGTTCGTCCGGGACGCCACGACGAAGTCGCCCGAGAAGGACTGGCCGCCCGCCGGGCGCAGCGCCATCTCGTGGTGCCAGCCCTGCGGCAGCTTCGGCAGCGTGCTCTGCACCCGGATCCGCTCGCGCAGGTCGAACAGCATGGTGCCGCCGCGCCGCCAGGGCACGCCGACCCGGCTGCGGAACTGCGCGGTCAGCAGCCCGAAGAAGCCGCACGCGGCGACCACCAGGACCACGCCCGGGGTCACCCGCGAGGGCCCCTCCGTGTACGGGCCGAGCCGCACCGACTCCACGATCAGCGCGGTGGCCGCGGCCGCGTACAGGCCGAGCAGGCTCGCCGGGCGCAGCAGCAGGCCGCCCGCGACGATCGGCAGGACCAGGGTGGCCGGGGAGCACCACACCGAGTTGGCGAGGGTGATGGCCGCGAGGACGGGGACGGTGAGCAGCAGACCGGCGAGCGCGATCCAGTCGGAGCCGTCGCCGCGGAAGTAGTCGACGGCGCTTCTGCGCAGGCCGACGCGGGCCCGGTGCCACTGCATCTTCCACCGGGCCGTGAACGTCTCGGCCTTCGCGCGCCGCTCTCGTCCTGCTGCCATTAGTTCGGGACCCTATCGATCGGACCAGCCGCTTGGCACGGGAGGTCCCACTTGTCCCCCGTGAGAGCCTCAACTTCGCGGTTCAACTTCACAGTGAACGGCACGGACGGCCATCGCGCCGCCGCCCGGGAGAAATTCGCTGGCTCGTCCCGCAATGCCCTGATAGTCATGGCTCATGGGGACTGACCGTGCGACCGAGTTGAGGGTGCTGCGCCCGCAGGAGTTCGACGAGTACTGGGACGGCCTGGTGCGCGCCTTCGGCGGCGGCTCGGCGCCCGCCGAGGAGCGGGAACTGGACCGCTCCGTCACGGAGTTCGAGCGTTCCATGGCCGTCTGGGACGGGGACGCGCTCGTCGGTACGTCGGGGGCGTTCAGCTTCCGCATGACCGTGCCGGGCGGGTCCCAGGTGCCCGCCGCCGGCGTCACCATGGTGAGCGTGGCCGCCACGCACCGGCGGCGCGGGGTGCTGACCTCGATGATGCGGCGCCAGCTGGACGACGTGCACGCCCTGGGCGAGCCGCTGGCGGTGCTGACCGCCTCCGAGCCGGCGATCTACGGCCGCTTCGGGTACGGCGCCGGGACCTTCCAGCTGAACGCCGAGATCGACACCGCCCGCACGTCCCTGACCCTGCCCGCCGGCGCCGACGGGGTGCGGCTGCGGTACGCGAAGCCGGCCGACGTGCTCGACGCCTGCGAGGCGGTGTACGCGGCCCTGGTGCCGCTGCGGCCCGGGATGCTGGCCCGGCAGCCCGGCTGGGAGCGGATGGCCCTGTTCGACCCGGAGAGCGAGCGGGACGGGGCGTCGGCGCTGCAGTGCGTGGTCGCCGAGCGGGACGGGGAGATCACCGGGTACGCGCGGTTCCGCACCAAGATGGGCTGGGGCCCGAGCGGGCACGACGGCACGGTGACGCTGGAGGACCTGGCCGCGCTGGACCCCGCGACCGACGCCGCGCTGTGGCGGTTCCTGTTCGACATCGACCTCATGACGACCCTCAAGCTGCGGGCGCGTCCGGTCGACGACGCCTGGCAGTACCTGGTCTCCGACATCCGGCGCTGCCTGCCGCGACTGAGGGACGGCCTGTACGTGCGTCTCGTGGACGTCGGTTCGGCACTGGCGGCCCGGACCTACCAGGCGCCGGTGGACGTCGTGTTCGAGGTGGAGGACGCCTTCTGCCCCTGGAACGCGGGGCGGTGGCGGCTGACGGGGGACGCCAAGGGGGCGTCCTGCGAGCGGACCTCTGACGCGGCCGATCTCGCCCTGTCCGTACGAGAGTTGGGGGCGGCCTACCTCGGTGGCGTGTCCCTGCTGTCGCTGGCGCGGGCCGGGCGGGTACGGGAGCTGCGGTCCGGGGCGCTGCCGGAGGCGTCGGTGGCGTTCGGCTCGGCCGTGGTGCCGTGGCTGCCGCACGGGTTCTAGGGCCTGTCCGGCGGATCAGGTCGCAGGAAAGCAACGGCGCCTCATAAGCGCTGGTGAGCGGGGCCTGGTGCGTGCAGCTGCAAGGCGGAGGAGGGAGTCGACGCGTGGGGGTCCCCCCGCGCGAGCCCCATTCGAGCGTGGGGGAGTCGGCGACCGACGACAACGCCGCAGATGTGCGTGCCAGACCCCGCGTCTGCGACAGGATCCGCCGGACAGGCCCTACCGTCCGAGTAGCTCGCCGAGGGTCGTCCCCGCCAACTCCCGTACGTCACGGGCGAGGTGCGGCTGGTCCGCGTATCCGGCGCGGGCCGCCGTCTCGGCGTAGGGCACTCCGGCGCGAGCGAGGGACAGCGCGCGTTGCAGGCGCAGGATGCGGGTCAGGGTCTTGGGCCCGTAGCCGAAGGCGGTGAGGCTGCGGCGGTGCAACTGGCGGGCACCGATGCCCAGTTCGTCGGCCGTCGCCGCGACCGAGCGGCCCGCGTCCAGGCTCTCCACCAGGCGGTGCAGCAGCGGGTCGGGGGCCGACGCCGGCTGTGCGGCCCGGTCGAGGGCGATGTCCTCCAGGCCCGTCGCCGGGTCGGGTGCCGCTTCGACGCGGCCGAGCAGCCGTCGTACCCGGTCGGCGGGCCACAGGTCGGCCAAGTCGACGCGGCTGTCGCGCAGTTCGTGGGCGGGCACGCCGAGCAGGGCGGGCGCGGTGCCGGGGTGGAAGCGGACGCCCGCCCAGGAGCGGGGCGGGCCCTCGGGAACGTAGGCGCGGGTGTCGGGGCCGGCGACGAGCAGACTGCCCTCGCTGTACAGCAGGTCCATGCAGCCGTCGGGCAGCACCGGCCGGGCTTCGGGCCCGTCGGGGGTGTTCGTCCACACGACCGCGCCGGTCAGCCGGGACGCCCGCTCGGTGTACACGTACGCCAGGGTACGTCGGCGTCGGTGGGCGGATGCGTGGGTGCGCCGGAGCCCCGTGGCACGCGGCGCTGGGCGGTAGGCGCTGGGCATTGCGTCAGGCGCTTCGGGCGCGGTGTTCCTGGGGGCTGACGCCGTAGACCCGCTTGAAGGCGTTGGAGAGGGCGAACGCGCTGCCGTAGCCGACCTGGCGGGCGAGGGCGTCGAGGGTGGCGTCCGTGTCGCGCAGACGGTCGGCGGCCAGGGCGAGGCGCCAGCCGGTGAGGTAGGTCATCGGCGGCTCGCCGACGAGGTCGGTGAAGCGGCGGGCGAGGGCGGCGCGGGAGACGCCGGTCTTGGCGGCGAGGGAGGTCACGGTCCACGGGTGCGCCGGGTCGTCCTGCAGCAGGCGCAGGGCGCGGCCGACGACCGGGTCGGCCATGGCCCGGTACCAGGCGGGTGCCTCGGCCTCGGGCCGGGAGAACCAGGCGCGCAGCGCGGAGATGACGAGCAGGTCCAGCAGCCGGTCGAGGACGACCTCCTGGCCGGGCTCGTCGCGGACGATCTCCTCCATGAGCAGGGGGGTGAGCGGACACGGCCACAGATCGGCGGTGAGGGTGAGCAGCGGGGGCAGCGCGGCCAGCAGCCGGCCGCCGATCTCGCCCCGCATCGGGTAGGTGCCGATCAGCATGACCGTGGAGCCGTCGAGGCGGTCGCCCCACGTGCGCACGCCGAGGTCCATCGAGCCCTGCAGGGAACTGCCGTCGGGGTAACGGCACTCGCCGCCCGGGAGGATCAGTGCCTGGGGAGCGGTGTCGGGGGCGTCGGCGCAGGTGTACGGGTCCGGGCCGCGGGCGATGGCGAGGTCGCCGGCCGCCAGGTGGACGGGGTCGCCGCCGTCCGGCAGCACCCAGGACTCGCCGCGGGCCTGGAGCATCACCGTCAGCGGGGCGTGGTCCTCCACCCGCACGGCCCAGGGCGGGTCGAAGCACGCCCGGATCATGAAGGCGCCCCGGGCTCGGGGGCCTTCCAGGAGGCCTGCGAGTGGGTCCATGGGGTCAGCGTAGACGGGCGCGTATGGGAATGAGCCGTTCAGCGATGGGACCGTGCGCGGAGCGGCAGTTGACTGGCCGGCATGACGGAGAACATGGAGAACACGGACTGCACGGCGTGCACGAACAGCTCGCGCCACGGCGCCGACGGGACGACGACCGTGGTGGTGACCGGTGCGTCCGGTCGTACGGGGAGCCGGGTGGCGCGGGCCGCGCGGGCGGCGGGGCTGGAGGTCCGGGAGGCGTCCCGGGCGCGGGGCTTCGACTGGCGGGACCCCTCGACGTGGGCGCGGGTGCTGCGCGGTGCGGACGCGGCGTATGTCGTGTACCCCTCCGACGTGGGTGCGCCGGACGCGGCGCCGGCGGTGGGACGGTTCGCCCGGGAGGCGGTCGGGCTCGGGGTACGGCGGGTGGTGCTGCTGTCCGCGCGGGGCGAGGAGCAGGCGCGGGCGACGGAGGAGGCGCTGCGGGAGTCCGGTGCGGACTGGACCGTCGTACGGGCCGCGTGGTTCGCGCAGAACTTCAGCGAGGGTCCGCTCGTGGCGGAGCTGCGGGAGAGCGGGGAGCTGGTCTTCCCGGCCGGGGAGGTGCGCGAGCCGTTCGTCGACGTGCGGGACATCGCGGACGTGGTGGTGGCGGCGCTGACGGCGGACGACGGCCGGTACGCCGGCCGGACCCTGGAGGTGTCCGGGCCTCGGCTGCTGACCTTCGGCGAGGCGGTCGCGGAGATCTCGGCGGCGGCCGGGCGGGAGCTGGCGTACCGGGCGGTGCCGGCCCGCGCGTACGGGGAGCGGCTGGCCGGCATCGGGGTGCCGCCCGAGGAGTCGGCGTTCCTGGTCGGCCTCTTCGAGTCCCTCCTCGACGGCCGGAACGCGCACCTGTCGGAGGGGGTGCGCGAGGTCCTGGGGAGGGCCCCGAGGGACTTCACCGCGTTCGCGAAGGAGGCTGCGGCGGCGGGTGCGTGGAAGCGGTGAGAGAGGCGCGCGGGGCGTGGGGGCACACCGTGAACGAGGGGTGAGGCCTCTGCCCCTGTCCGTCACTTGTCCGGACCGGTCGTCTCCGTGCCCTTCTTGTGGGCCGGGCCCTTGCTGCCGTTGTGGCTGTGGTGGTGGGGGTTCTTCGCGTGCGTCCTGAGGCGGGCGGTGACGTCCTCCGGGGGGAGGAAGCGGGACCAGCGCTCCGGGAATTCGGAGGGCATGTCGGGGTCGTCGGGGTCGGACTCGCGGGCGGCGGCGACCCGGGCGACGTATTCGACGACCTCCGCCTGGCGGAGCCGCTCGTTGGCCGCGCGGGCGGCGGCCGTGGCGGCGGCCGGCCAGACGCGGTCGATGGCGGCGTTGACCGCCGCCCCGACGAGCACGGCGAACGCGGCCACGCCGATCCAGAGGAGCACGGCGACGGCGGCGGCGAGGGAGCCGTAGATGGTGGCGCCCTCGATGGTGTTGGTGAGGTAGATGCGCAGCAGGAAGCTGCCGAGGACCCACATGGCGAGGGCGACCAGGGCGCCGGGCACGTCCTCGATCCAGGGGGATCGGACGGGCACGGAGACGTGGTAGAGGGTGGTCAGGAAGACGATGGACAGGACCATGACGACCGGCCAGTACAGGACCTGGACGACCGTCTCCGACCAGGGCACGACCCGGACCACCGCGTCCGGACCGGCCACCATCAGCGGCAGCGCGACCGAGCCGATCAGCAGGGCCACGATGAACAGCAGGAAGGACATCATCCGGGTCTTGACGATGCCGCGGACGCCGTCGAGGCCGTACATGACGGTGATGGTGTCGATGAAGACGTTCACCGCGCGGGAGCCCGACCACAGGGCGAACAGGAAGCCGATGGAGATGACGTCGGGCCGGCCGCCGCGCATCACGTCGTGCAGGATCGGCTCGGCGATCTCCTTGACGCCCTTGTCCGACAGGACCGTGCGGGCGGCGTCGAGGATGTTGGTCTGCAGGCTCTGGATGGTGTCGGCGCCGGTCCAGGCGTCGACGTAGGCGAGGAGGCCGATGAGGCTCAGCAGCAGGGGCGGCACGGACAGCAGCGTGAAGAACGCGGCCTCGGCCGCCAGGCCCAGGATGCGGTACTCCATGCAGGAGTTGACGGTGTCCTTGAGCAGCAGCCAGGCGGTCCTGCGCTTGGAGACGTTCCGGTAGAGGGCTCTGGCGCGGTGGAGTCGGCCGGCCTGCCGTTCGGGGGATTCACTTGCTGGCTGCACGACCTAACGGTATCCGCCGTACGGGACCGCCCTCACCTTCCGGGGCGGGGTGACCGGCTTCGACGCGCTGGCGGGCCCTGGTGTGCCACTCTGGGGCCATCATGGCCGCCGTCCCGGGTAGGTTCGCAACCATGGCAGGCATCTCCACCCATACCGTGACGAACCAGCCGCCCCCGCTGGTCGGGTACGACGTCTTCACCGCCGACCGCGCTCTCGTCGAGGCCGTGGAGCGGTACACCGGGCCCGGGCCACGGGACGAGGTGCTGGCCGAGCTGTCCGCGCTGGGCCGGGCCGCGGGCTCGGCGCAGGTGCAGGAGTGGGGGATACAGGCGAACGAGCATCCACCGCGGCTGCGGACGTACGACCGGTACGGCCACCGGATCGACGAGGTGGAGTTCCACCCGGCCTGGCACCGGCTGCTCGGCAAGGGGGTCGGGGCGGGGCTGACCGGCGCCTGGACCCGGCCGGCCGGGCATGTGCGCAGGGCGGCCGGGTTCCTGGTGTGGACCCAGGTGGAGGCGGGCAACTGCTGCCCGCTGTCGATGACCCACGCGGCGGTGCCCGCGCTGCGGACCGACCCGGAGCTGGCCGCCGAGTGGGAGCCACGGCTGACGTCCACGGTCTACGAGCGTGAGCTGCGGCCGGCCGGACAGAAACCCGGCGCCGTCTTCGGCATGGGCATGACGGAGAAGCAGGGCGGCAGCGACGTACGGGCGAACACCACCGAGGCCCGGTCGCTCGCCGAGGAGGGGACGTACACCCTCAGAGGGCACAAGTGGTTCTGCTCGGCGCCGATGTCGGACGGCTTCCTCGTGCTGGCCCAGGCCCCCGCGGGGCTCACTTGCTTCCTCGTCCCGCGCGTCCTCGCGGACGGCACCCGCAACGTCTTCCTCATCCAGCGCCTCAAGGACAAGCTGGGCAACCGGTCCAACGCCTCCGCCGAGGTCGAGTTCGACGGCACCTGGGCCCGCCGGGTCGGCGAGGAGGGGCGGGGGGTGCGCACCATCATCGAGATGGTCGCCGCGACCCGACTGGACTGCGCGCTCGGCTCGGCCGGCCTGATGCGGCAGGCGGTGGCGCAGGCGATCCACCACTGCGCCCACCGGGAGGCGTTCGGCGGCCCGCTGATCGACAAGCCGCTGATGCGCAACGTGCTGGCCGACCTCGCCCTGGAGTCCGAGGCCGCGACCGCGCTCGCCCTCCGCCTCGCGGCCGCCTACGACGACGACTCCGAGCCGGAACGCGCCTTCCTGCGGCTCGCGGTGCCGGCCGCGAAGTACTGGATCACCAAGCGGTGCGCGCCGGTCGCGGTCGAGGCCTCCGAATGCCTGGGCGGCAATGGGTACGTCGAGGAATCCGGCATGCCCCGGCTCGTCCGCGAGTCACCCCTGAACTCCATCTGGGAGGGCGCCGGCAACGTGCAGGCGCTGGACGTCCTGCGCGCACTGCAGCGCGAACCCGCCGCACTCGACGCCTGCCTCACCGAGATCGGCCGGGCACACGGCGCCGATCACCGTCTCGACCGAGCCGTGAAGGACCTGTTCACCGAACTCGCCGACCTGGACGGCATCGAAGCCCGCGCCCGCCGCCTCGTCGAACGCCTCGCCCTGGTCCTCCAGGGCTCCCTCCTGGTCCGCCACGCCCCACCAGAGGTCGCCGACGCCTTCTGCGCCTCACGCCTGGGCGCAGACCGCGGCGCCAGCTTCGGCACCCTCCCGACAGGCCTGGACCTGGCGTCCGTGGTGGAACGAGCTCGCCCTGTGCATTGAAACGCCGGGAACTGTGCCTACCTAGGGGCGCGGGGCTCTGCTGATATGCGGCTCCGCCGCGTGGGCGCGACCAGCCACGACGAACCCGCAGCCGCCGACGCACCCCAGACCGGCACCCCCTGCCGCACCCGGCCAAACCGCCGGACGGCCGTCGGCAGGGGTGGTGCTGCGCCGACACGGCACCACCCCTGCCTCATGGGCCAGTTGAAGGCCACAAAACGCCGCCCGAGGGCGGCGCCGTGGTCAAGTCTCAGCCACCCTCACACCGTTCACCAGGGTTGCAGGGGGTTGCAACATATTGGTGACTGTGCGCGGACTGTGTGCCTCCGGCATGCGCCAAACGGCAGTATGTGGGGAGCAGTCGGACCGGAATCCGCCGCCCGGACGGCTTGACATGTGTGTTCGACACCCTTTTCCGGGAGGACCCCTGTGGTGAACCCGCCGATGAACCTGACGCGCCTGGCCGCCGTGGACGCGGCGCGGGCGGCGCGGGTGCTGAGCCAGGTGCGCGATGCCACGCTCGCCGGACAGCATGCGCGGATCCAGCCCCGGCCGGTGATCGAGCAGTCCTGGGGACGGATGCTGCGCAGCGGGGTCGATCCCGAACGGGACTTCAGATCGGGCCTGCTGTCCGCCGACGAGGTGCGACGCAGGCGGGAGGAGTCGCCGCTGCGGCACGTCCTGCCGGTGCTGCGGGAGGGCCTGCTTTCGGTCGCGGACGTCGCGCAGCACATCATGGTCGTCGCCGACGCGGACGGGCGCGTGCTCTGGCGGGAGGGCTCCTCGCAGGTGCTGCGCAAGGCCGACGGGCTCGGCTTCGAGCTCGGGGCGGACTGGCGCGAAGACGTCGTCGGCACCAACGGCGTGGGCACCCCGGCGGTCGTACGGCGGCCCGTGCAGGTCTTCGCCTCCGAGCACTTCGTGCGTTCGCACGGCTCCTGGACCTGCTCGGGCGCCCCGATCACCGACCCCAGGGACGGCCGGCTGATCGGCGTGGTGGACGTCAGCGGCCCGCTGGAGACCATGCATCCGGCGACCCTCGCCTGGGTGGACTCGGTGGCCAAGCTGGCCGAGGCCCGGCTGCGCGAGGTGCACCTGACCTCGCTGGAGGGGCTGCGGGCGGTGGCGGCGCCGGTGCTGGCCCGGCTGGACGGGCGGGCGCTGGTGGTGGACCGGGACGGCTGGGTGGCGGCCGTGACCGGGATGCCGTACGTGCGGCGTGTCATGCTGCCCAAGTCCCTGTCGCCGGGCCGCCGGTGGCTGGCGGCGCTGGGTTCGTGCGCGGTGGAGCCGCTGGCCGGGGGCTGGCTGCTGCGGGCCGCCGAGGAGCGGCTGGCCTCCGCCGCCACCCGGATCGTGCTGGACCTGAGCCGGCCGGCCCGCTGCACGGTGACAGTGACGGCGACCGCGGGCTCGTGGTCGCGCGAACTCAGCCCCCGGCACGCCGAGTTGCTGTACCTGCTGGCCGAGCACCGCTCCGGGCGCGGGGCGGCGGGGCTGGCGGAGGATGTTTTCGGCGATCCGTTGAGAACGGTCACGATCCGGGCCGAGATGTCGAGAATTCGCCGATATCTCGGGGATCTTCTGGAACACCGGCCGTATCGTTTCCGCGAGGGCGTGGAGGTCGAGGTGCTGGAGCCCGGCCAACCCCGTGACCTGCTGCCCCAGTCGACGGCCCCGGCGGTGGCACGGCGGCGGGCGGCGGGCGGGGACGCGTAGGGAAATCCCCCTACTCATGGGGGGTCATCCCCCTATTTGCGGGGTCTTCGCCCGCCGGCGCGCCTGGCTGCCGTAGCATCCTCTGACGGGCCTTCCCACCTGCTTCTCGGTCAACCCACGGATCACCAGGCGCAGTTGGCCAGCCTCGGGAGGAGACATGAAGCATCGCGGCAGACACCGCCGGCGCAGGCGGGGCGCGGCGCTGCGTGCGTTCCTGGCCGGAACCGCGCTGGCGCTCACCGCGGCGGCCACGCTGATCAGCGCCTCCCAGGCCACCGGGGGCGGGAACCCCGGCGCGCTCAAGCCCCTGACCTCCCCGGCGGACACCGGCCCGCTGCGCCTCCGGGAGCACCCGGTGCCTGCGCGGACGCTGAACCGGCTCGCCGCGTCCATGGGCCGCCCGGTCGGCGTGGACACCGTGCTGCGCAGCGCCGACCGCACGATGCGCGAGGCCGCCGACTGCGGCTCCGGGGACCGTGAGTCCCTCCCCTCCACGCCCGCCGCCACCCGCGCCTACTGCTGGGACCGGGCCGACACCGCGAGCCCCGCCTGGCGGCCCGCCTCGGTGACGACCTCCGGGGACGCCGACGACGACGGCGTCTGGGGCACCCACCGGGTGATCCTGGCCGGCTGGACGCACAGCACCACCACCGGCCCCGCCACCGAGCGGGGCCTCGCCAAGGTCGCCTTCGTCGACGTGGACGGCCCCGGCCGGCCCGCCTACCGCTGGGTCCTCCTGGTGGTGCCCGTCGACGGCGGCCGCGACTACCGCGGCCTCGCCTCCGGTGTCTCCGGCATGGCCTGGTACCAGGACAAGCTGCTGGTCACCACCAGGGCCGGCAGCGCCGACGCGCTCTACGTCTACGACCTCGACCGCATCCAGCGCACCACGGTGGACGGCCCCGCGATCGGCCGGGTGCCCGGCGGCTGGTCCGCCGACGGCTACGGCTATGTGATGCCCGCCGTAGGCTCCTACCGTCTGCCCGCCGGCCACTGCGCCGCATCCGGCGCGCGCCCCTGCCCCGGGACGCTCTCCCTGGACCGTACGACCGCACCCGCCGGCCTCGTCGCCGCCGAGTGGACCGCCCCCGGCACCGACCGCGGGTCCCGGCTGTGGCGGTACGCGCTCAGCGGCGACCCGGCGCGCGGCGGGCCGCTGGCCACCGACGCCGCCGGGCTGGCGGAGCCGGTCGAGGCGTACCGGACGCGGGCGAGCGGCATCCGGGGTGTGCTGTCGTACCGCGAGGCCGGGGCTTCGCACGCGTCCTGGTACGTGGGACAGCTGCCCGGATCGCTGGACGGCCACGGCCGGCTGTGGCGGCAGGACACCGACGGCGCGAAGGCCGCGCACTGCGGCTCGGACTCCACCCACCACTGCTGGGCGGAATCCACCGGCTCCCTCTCCTACTGGCAGGAGACGGGCGAGGTGTGGTCGCTGTCGGACCGGATGCTGTTCTCGGTCCCCCTGGCGGCGCTCGACCGGTCGCTGGGGTGAGCCCGGCGGTCGCCGGGCGCCCGCCCGCGTGACCCGGCGGATCGACAGACCGGCGGGCGGGATGATTCCCTGGCCCGCATGAGCAGCGTCCCTGTCACCACCTGGTCCCTGGAGCAGACCTCCCCGGCCGATCTTCTGCCGGCCGCCGCGCCCGAGGGCGACGCCGTGCGGATCGTGCGCGCCGAGGTCCCCTCCCCCGAGTTCAGCCGCTTCCTGTACGCCTCGGTCGGCGGCGACATCGGCTGGACGGACCGGCTCGGCTGGAGCTACGCGCGGTGGCAGGAGTACCTGGACCGGCCGGGTGTGGAGACGTGGGTGGCGTACGACCGGGGCACTCCCGCCGGGTACGTCGAGCTGGAGGCGCAGGACGAGGGCGTGGTCGAGATCGTCTACTTCGGTCTGATCCCGGCCTTCCGGGGCCGCCGTATCGGCGGTCACCTGCTGTCGTACGGCACCGCGCGCGCCTGGGACCTGGCCGAGCGGTGGCCGGAGCGGACGCCGACCAAGCGGGTGTGGCTGCACACGTGCAGCAAGGACGGCGAGTTCGCGATGGACAACTACCTGCGGCGGGGGTTCACGCTGTTCGACACCAAGGTGGAGCTTGAGCCGGATGTCGCCACGCCGGGACCCTGGCCGGGGGCGTAGGCGGTGTCCAGGGCGCGGACGAAGCGCTCCAGCTCCCAGTGGATGGTCGTGCGCGCGCTTCGGAGGTCCTTGAGCACGACGAAGCCCATGGCCGCGAACTGAACACCCACCACGGCCCTGGGGGTCCAGTTCGCGAGGGACACCGAAGGGTCGAAGAGCGTGGCGAGGGTGCTGCTGACCACCAGCGTGGGCAGCACCCACTGCTCGACGCGCCGTGCGATCCGGCCGTCCCTGGCCACCCAAGACACAGTGGCCAGGATCAGGCCGGCCAGGGCCGAAGCCAGGGTCAGGCCGACCGTCGGAGCGGCCCAGTCGGCGGCCGGCTTCCACCGATGCCAGCCGAGCAGTGGGGCGATCGAAATGGAGACCATTGCCACCCCGACGATCGCGGCCCCGATGAGCCCCCACCGGCTCGACCTGTCGCGGTCGGCCAGCCGGTCCGCGCACTGGTCCCAGATCGCCTTCGTGACGCAGCCGGAGGTCAGCAGGATCTCCAGGGTCTGCCGGGCCGCCTCGGGCGGCATGCGGCCGATCAGCCACCCTCGCCAGCGAGGCAGCGCACCGGCCGTCGTCATCTCGTGCACGACGTCTCTCTCCGCCTGCCGGCCTTCCCGGACCGACTCCACCGGGTCGTCCAGCTGAGCCACCCACCCGTCGACCGGGCCTTCGATCCGGACGGGTGAGTCGGCGTCCGGGTCCACGAGGGCGAGCGGGACGAGAATCCGGAGGTCGGGCCGGACATCGTCGGGCAGGGTGGCCTGGGGGTCGCGGGCGAGGCCGGACAGAAAGTGCGCCAGCGTGCCGACGGCCCTCGTCATCTGCTCGTCACCACGGCGCGCGAAGGGTTTCCACACCCAGTCACAGGCAGCCCCGTACGGCACCGGGGCGCGCGCGCCGCGGATCACTTCTTCGAGTCCGGGGTCGCGCAGCAGGTCGGCGAGGAACGCGGCCACGACCCGGTCATGGGGAGGGTCGCAGGCCTCCAGGCCGTTCAACAGCGCGAGCGTCGCCTTCTCCGTGCGCACCCGCCACAGCACCCGGGCCACCGGCCCCGGCACGCTGCCCCACTCCCCCTCAAGCGCCGGCACGGCCAGATCCCCCATCGCCACCAGCGCCTCCTCCGCGCCCGGCAGCGCCGGCAGCCCCTCCGCCAGGAAGCGCGCCGCCTTCAGCACGTTCGTCGCCGCCAGCGCCCGTACGGCCATGCGCGCCCGCGCGTCGTTCGCCGTGTCCCGAGCGGCCGCGCACAGCAGTTCGAACACCTCGGCGCCTCGCGCCCGTCGCTGCGCCGCCACCACCCCGAACGCCGCCACCACCGCCTCCTGCTCCAGGGCGGCCGAGTTGTCACCCAGCAGGGCGTGGAAGTGGGCGATGATCTCGTCCGCCAGGGCGTCGTCGATCAGCTGGGCGTCGGCGAGGCACTGGAAGGCCAGCAGGGGGTCGACGGCGAGGATCTCCCGGACCAGCGGTGTGCCGTCGCGGGGTTCGGCCCCGCACCACAGGCGGACGACCTCGCGCCAGACGTGGGGGTCCCCGCGGTACCGGTCCAGCAGGACGTCGGCCTGGAGGGCCGTCGCCGCGAGGTACTCCTGGAGGGTCAGGTGGGCGAACTGGTAGCGCTCGCCGTTGTCGATGGCCAGCAGGAGGCCGCTGCGGTCGACGATCTCCGCCAGGATCTCGTCCGTCTCCTCCAGGGGACGCCCGAGGCGTTCCAGGACCGTGCCGGTCTCCCGCCGTACCTTCTCGTACGGCATCGCCAGCCGGTCGTACGCGTCCGACGGGACGCTCTGCGCGGCCAGCGCGAGCTGTTGCAGGACCGCCCGCTTCAGCGTGGGCGGGAAGCGCCGCACCTTGTCGCGGTCGCGGTCGCGCAGCAGGCTGACGGTGACCTCGTTGTAGAAGTCGGCGCGGTTGTGCGGGAGGACCTGGTCGGTGCCGGCGTACTCGTAGCTGTAGAGGTGGGCGATCATCGTCAGGAGCAGCGGGTTGCGGGCCAGCGGCATCAGCTGGGGCGTGTCCCGCAGGGCGCCCAGCAGCTGTTCGACCGTGTCCGGCGCCAGGTTCCGCGGCCAGGGCCAGCCGTGCAGGAAGCGCTGGATGAGGCGGTCGTCGAACTCCTCGACCACGAGGACCGGGACGGCCTCCTCCGCGAACTCGCCCCGGTACACGGCAACCCGGCAGGTGACCACCGCACGGCAGCGGTCGTGCACCTTCATGAAGCGTCTGATCTCGGCGGCGACCCTCGGCCGCTGGGCGGTGGGGACCTCGTCCAGGCCGTCGAAGTACACCGCCAGACGGCCTTCGGTGAGGGCCCGCTCCACCCAGCTGCGGGCGTTCGGGAAGTCGTGGTCGGCGAAGTGGCCGACGATGTGCGTGGTGATGTCGCCCGCGTCCAGGTCGACGGAGTGGAGTGAGAGCAGCACCGGGATGTCGGTCAGCGGGCCCAGGTCGACCCGGTGTCGGCGCCGCGGGTCGTACCAGGTGCGGCGCGGGGGCCGGTCAGGGCGGTAGCGCTCGCGCGCCCAGGCCAGCACGGTGTGCCGCAGGAGCATCGTCTTGCCCGCGCCGGGTACGCCGAGCACCACCGCCTGGCGGGACTCGTGCAGCGAGGCCGCGGCCTCCCGCTGTTCGGTCCCTGACCCGGTGGCGGTGCGCAGCGGGACGTAGACGGACTCCATCTTCATGGCCTGGTTCTCGTCGGGCCGGAAGGAGACGGAGAAGGTGCGGTGCCGTTCATACATCTTGACCGTGTAGCGGCGCAGTGCCGTGCGGCGGAGCAGGGCACTGCCGGCCAGGCGGCGGTAGAGTGCGGCGCCCACCTTGTCCACCAGGCGTTTGAGCCAGTCCTTGAGTTTGAGGACCAGGACCCCCAGGACGAAGGCGCCCACCGCCGGCAGCCACTGCCGCACCTGGTCCCCCACGGCCGCTCCCCCGCTCGCCGTCTCACTCCCTGGACCGGCAGGATAGGGGCGGGGTGGTCGGGGTGTCCCCGGTTCGGACACAGGCCGCGGGGCGGTTCTGACACTCCCTACGAGACCCACGTCACAGCGTCTCGGAATGCGAGACATGGCCGTCCAGTATACGGATAACAGTGGACTGGCCAGAGATCCGCGTGACACGCTTCCGTCATGTCTGGAACTGGAATTGCCTTGGTGAGTCGGCGGCACGTCGACCTCGGCCGCATGTCCAGCGCCATCTGTCCGGCGAGCTGACCTCCCCAGCACCGCCGTTCTCCCAGCACTTCGCCTCCTGCCGCGCAATGACGCGCACTCATGCCCGCATGCGCTCATGTGCGCAGGTCAGAGCCGCTTTTCACCTGTCCCGATGTCCCGAAGGACGTAGAACCATGGCCGCCACCCCACAGAACCCTGCCGCCTCCGCGCCCCGTCGCAAGGTGAGCCGTCACCGCGGTGAGGGTCAGTGGGCCGTGGGTCACCTCACCCCGCTCAACGGCAACGAACAGTTCAAGAAGGACGACGACGGTCTCAACGTGCGGACACGCATTGAGACGATCTACTCCAAGCGCGGGTTCGACTCGATCGACCCGAACGACCTGCGCGGCCGTATGCGCTGGTGGGGGCTCTACACCCAGCGCAAGCCCGGGATCGACGGCGGCAAGACGGCGATCCTGGAGCCGGAGGAGCTGGACGACGAGTACTTCATGCTGCGGGTCCGCATCGACGGCGGCGCGCTGACCACGCGGCAGCTGCGGGTGATCGGTGAGATCTCGCAGGAGTTCGCGCGGGGCACCGCGGACATCACCGACCGGCAGAACGTCCAGTACCACTGGATCCGGATCGAGGACGTCCCCGCGATCTGGGAGCGCCTTGAGGGCGTGGGCCTGTCGACCGTCACCGCCTGCGGCGACACGCCGCGCGTGATGATCGGCTCGCCGGTCGCGGGCATCGCCGAGGACGAGATCATCGACGCCACCCCCGCGCTGGAGGAGATGAAGCGGCGCGTCCTGAACAACAAGGCGTACTCGAACCTCCCCCGCAAGTTCAAGACGGCCATCTCGGGTTCGCCGCTGCTGGACGTGGTGCACGAGATCAACGACGTCGCGTTCGTCGGCGTACGCCACCCCGAGCACGGACCGGGCTTCGACGTGTGGGTCGGCGGCGGCCTGTCCACCAACCCCAAGCTCGGTGTGCGGCTCGGCGCGTGGGTGCCCATCGACGAGGTCCCGGACGTCTACGAGGGCGTCATCTCGATCTTCCGTGACTACGGTTACCGCCGGCTGCGCAACCGGGCTCGTCTGAAGTTCCTCGTCGCCGACTGGGGCGCGGAGAAGTTCCGGCAGGTGCTGGAGGACGAGTACCTGGGCGGCCGCAAGCTGATCGACGGGCCCGCCCCAGAGCAGCCGGTCCAGCAGTGGCGCGACCACATCGGCGTGCACCGGCAGAAGGACGGCCGGTTCTACGTCGGGTTCGCCCCGCGGGTCGGCCGCGTCGACGGCGCCACGCTCACGAAGATCGCGGACCTCGCCGAGGCCCATGGCTCGGGCCGGGTGCGTACCACCGTCGAGCAGAAGATGATCGTCCTCGATGTCGAGGAGGGTCAGGTCGACTCGCTCGTCGAGGGCCTGGAGGCGCTGGACCTCACCGCCCGGCCGTCCTCGTTCCGGCGCGGCACCATGGCCTGCACCGGCATCGAGTTCTGCAAGCTGGCCATCGTCGAGACCAAGCAGCGTGGTGCGCAGCTGATCGACGAACTGGAGCGCCGTCTGCCGGACTTCGACGAGCCGCTCACCATCAACCTCAACGGCTGCCCCAACGCCTGCGCCCGTATCCAGGTCGCGGACATCGGTCTCAAGGGCCAGCTGGTCATCAACGACCAGGGCGAGCAGGTCGAGGGCTACCAGGTGCACCTCGGCGGCGCGCTGGGCCTGGAGCCGGGCTTCGGCCGCAAGGTCCGCGGCCTGAAGGTCACCTCGGACGAGCTGCCCGACTACATCGAGCGGGTGCTCAAGCGCTTCCAGGCCGAGCGCGAGGACGGCGAGCGGTTCGCCACGTGGGCGGCGCGCGCTTCCGAGGAGGCGCTGTCGTGAGCGAGCGTGCGGCGCCGTTCTACTGCCCCTACTGCGGCGACGAGGACCTGCGTCCGAGCGAGCAGGGTCATGGCGCCTGGGAATGCGGGGCCTGCAACCGCGCTTTCCAGCTGAAGTTCCTCGGGCTGCTCGCCCAGGGGCTGCAGCGTGCCGACAACGGAGGGGATGAGCGCAGATGACGACGGCTCAGGAAGAGCGTACGAGCGAAGGGTTGAGGCGGCTCGCCGAGCAGGCGGGCCGTGATCTGGAGGACGCCTCCGCCCTGGAGATCCTCCAGTGGGCGGTGGACACCTTCGGCAAGCGGTTCTGCGTCACCTCCTCCATGGAGGACGCGGTGGTCGCCCATCTCGCCTCCCGCGTGCTGAAGGGCGTGGACGTCGTCTTCCTCGACACCGGCTACCACTTCCCGGAGACCATCGGCACCCGGGACGCCGTCGAGGCCGTGATGGACGTCAACGTCATCACCCTCACGCCGAGGCAGACGGTCGCCGAGCAGGACGCGGAGTACGGCCCGAAGCTGCACGACCGCGACCCCGACCTGTGCTGCAAGCTGCGCAAGGTCCAGCCGCTGGAAGAGGGCCTGAAGGGCTACCAGGCGTGGGCGACCGGCCTGCGCCGCGACGAGTCCCCGACCCGGGCGAACACCCCGGTGGTCGGCTGGGACGAGAAGCGGCAGAAGGTCAAGATCTCCCCGATCGCCCGCTGGACCCAGGACGACGTGGACGCCTACGTCGCCGAACACGGCGTCCTGACCAACCCGTTGCTGATGGACGGCTACGCCTCCATCGGCTGCGCCCCGTGCACCCGGCGGGTCCTGGAGGGCGAGGACGCGCGCGCCGGCCGCTGGGCCGGGCGGGCCAAGACCGAATGCGGGCTGCACGGATGACGAGCGTGCTTTCGACGAACCAGGAGAACCAAGTGACCACCGGAGCCACCGTCTGGCTCACGGGTCTGCCGAGTGCCGGCAAGACCACCATCGCGTACGAGCTGGCCGCCCGGCTGCGCGGCGAGGGGCACCGCGTCGAGGTGCTCGACGGCGACGAGATCCGCGAGTTCATCTCGGCGGGCCTCGGTTTCTCCCGCGAGGACCGGCACACCAACGTGCAGCGCATCGGCTTCGTCGCCGAGCTGCTGGCCCGCAACGGCGTCAAGGCGCTGGTTCCGGTGATCGCCCCGTACGCGGACAGCCGTGAGGCGGTGCGCAAGCGGCACGACGAGAACGCCACGCCGTACCTGGAGATCCACGTGGCGACCCCGGTCGAGGTGTGCTCGGTGCGGGACGTGAAGGGGCTGTACGCCAAGCAGGCCGCGGGCGAGCTGACCGGGCTCACGGGGGTCGACGACCCCTACGAGGAGCCCGAGACGCCCGACCTGCGGATCGAGTCGCAGCACCAGAGCGTGCAGGAGTCCGCGGCGTCCGTGTACGCCCTGCTCAGCGAGAAGGGACTGGCATGACGACCGTGGCGACGACCGAGGAGGGTACGGGCACCCCGTACGCCCTCTCGCACCTGGACGCGCTCGAGTCCGAGGCGGTGCACATCTTCCGCGAGGTGGCGGGCGAGTTCGAGAACCCGGTGATCCTGTTCTCCGGCGGCAAGGACTCCATCGTCATGCTGCATCTCGCGCTGAAGGCGTTCGCGCCGGCCGCGATCCCGTTCTCGCTGCTGCATGTGGACACCGGACACAACTTCCCCGAGGTGCTGGAGTACCGGGACCGTGTGGTCGCCGCCCATGGGCTGCGCCTCCATGTGGCCTCCGTACAGGACTACATCGACCGGGGTGTGCTCAAGGAGCGTCCCGACGGCACCCGTAACCCGCTGCAGACGCTTCCGCTGACGGAGAAGATCCAGAGCGAGAAGTTCGACGCGGTCTTCGGCGGCGGCCGCCGGGACGAGGAGAAGGCCCGCGCCAAGGAGCGGGTGTTCTCGCTGCGCGACGAGTTCTCCCAGTGGGACCCGCGCCGGCAGCGGCCCGAGCTGTGGAACCTGTACAACGGCCGGCACGCCCCGGGCGAGCACGTCCGTGTCTTCCCGCTGTCCAACTGGACCGAGCTGGACGTCTGGCAGTACATCGACCGCGAGGGCATCGAGCTGCCGGAGATCTACTTCGCGCACGAGCGCGAGGTGTTCAAGCGCAGCGGGATGTGGCTGACGGCCGGCGAGTGGGGCGGGCCGAAGGACGGCGAGACCGTGGAGAAGCGGCTCGTCCGCTACCGGACCGTGGGTGACATGTCCTGCACCGGCGCCGTCGACTCCGACGCGACCACGCTGGACGCCGTCATCGCCGAGATCGCCGCCTCCCGGCTCACCGAGCGCGGCGCGACCCGCGCCGACGACAAGCTCTCCGAGGCCGCGATGGAAGACCGCAAGCGCGAGGGGTACTTCTAAGCATGAGCACGACCACGACCGAGGCGCTCTCGGCCACCACCCTGCTGCGGTTCGCCACCGCCGGCTCCGTCGACGACGGCAAGTCCACGCTCGTCGGACGGCTGCTGCACGACTCCAAGTCGGTCCTCGCCGACCAGCTGGAGGCCGTGGAGCGGGCGTCCGCGAGCCGCGGCCAGGACGGCCCGGACCTCGCGCTGCTCACCGACGGCCTGCGCGCCGAGCGCGAGCAGGGCATCACCATCGACGTGGCCTACCGCTACTTCGCCACGCCCAGGCGCCGGTTCATCCTCGCCGACACGCCCGGCCATGTGCAGTACACCCGCAACATGGTCACCGGCGCCTCCACGGCCGAGCTGACGGTGATCCTGGTCGACGCCCGCAACGGCGTGGTCGAGCAGACCCGCCGGCACGCGGCGATCGCCGCGCTGCTGCGCGTGCCGCACGTGGTCCTCGCCGTGAACAAGATGGACCTCGTCGACTACCAGGAGTCCGTGTTCGCCGCGATCGCCGAGGAGTTCACGGCGTACGCGACCGAGCTGGGCGTCCCCGAGGTCACCGCGATCCCGATCTCGGCGCTCGCCGGCGACAACGTGGTGGAGCCGTCCGCGACCATGGACTGGTACGGCGGCCCGACCGTCCTGGAGCACCTGGAGACCGTCCCGGTCAGCCACGACCTGGCGCACTGCCACGCCCGGCTGCCCGTGCAGTACGTGATCCGGCCGCAGACCGCCGAGCACCCCGACTACCGGGGGTACGCCGGCCAGATCGCGGCCGGCAGCTTCCGGGTCGGCGAGGAGGTCACCGTTCTGCCGTCCGGCCGGACGACGCGGATCTCCGGCATCGACCTGCTCGGCGAGCCGGTCGACGTGGCCTGGACGACGCAGTCGGTGACGGTGCTGCTCGCGGACGACATCGACGTCTCGCGCGGCGACCTGATCGTGCCGACGAAGGACGCCCCGGCCACCACGCAGGACGTGGAGGCGACCGTCTGCCACGTCGCCGACCAGCCGCTCACCGTCGGGCACCGGGTGCTGCTCAAGCACGGCACCCGCACGGTCAAGGCGATCGTCAAGGACATCCCGTCCCGGCTCACGCTCGACGACCTGTCCCTGCACCCGCACCCGGGCCGGCTCGTCGCCAACGACATCGGCCGCGTGAAGATCCGTACCGCCGAGCCGCTGCCGGTCGACTCCTACGCCGACTCGCGGCGCACGGGCTCGTTCATCCTGATCGACCCGAGCGACGGCACCACGCTCACCGCGGGCATGGTCGGCGAGTCGTTCGCGTCCCCGGAGCCGGTCAAGGACGAGGCCGAGGACGACGGGTGGGACTTCTGACATGAACCCGTACGACGTCTACTCCACGTTCGCGAAGGAGGGCGGCCGCGTCGGCAGCGGTGCCCTCGGCAGCGGGCAGGGCGGAGTGGCGCGATGTGTGCGTTGACGTACGCGCACCGCTTGCGCGCCCTCACCCCCCACCGCCTGCGTAAACGAAGACCTGCCGATCTCCCGGCCACGACCTGAGAGACCGTGACCGCCGGGCCAACGAGAGGAAAGCCTCCCGTGCCTGCCAACCGCTCGACGTTCCTTCGCCGCGGCATAGCCGTGGCCGTCGCACTCCCGCTCCTCACGCTCGCCGCCTGCAGCTACGGCTCCAAGGCCGACAAGGACAACACCACCAAGGTGGCCGCCGGGGCCAAGAAGATCGACGGACTCGACTCCGTCAAGATCGGCTACTTCGGCAATCTGACGCACGCCACGGCGCTGGTCGCCAACCAGAAG
Source organism: Streptomyces sp. NPDC047085 (assembly GCF_040643735.1). Lineage (NCBI taxonomy): Bacteria > Bacillati > Actinomycetota > Actinomycetes > Kitasatosporales > Streptomycetaceae > Streptomyces > Streptomyces sp. NPDC047085. The sequence goes on along the minus strand of NZ_JBEYUW010000001.1, from coordinate 306,396 downwards.
GGCTTCTTCCAGAAGGAGCTGGGCGCGACCGAGGCCAAGTACCAGGTCTTCAACGCGGGTCCCTCCGAGATCGAGGCGCTCAACTCGGGCTCCATCGACATCGGCTGGATCGGCCCGTCCCCGTCGATCAACGGCTACACCAAGTCCGACGGCAAGAACCTGCGCATCATCGGCGGTTCCGCGTCCGGCGGTGTGAAGCTGGTCGTCAACCCGAAGAAGATCAAGTCCCTGAAGGACGTCAAGGGCAAGAAGATCGCCACGCCTCAGCTGGGCAACACGCAGGACGTGGCGTTCCTCAACTGGGTGGCTGAGCAGGGCTGGAAGGTCGACCCGCAGAGCGGCAAGGGTGACGTCTCCGTCGTCCGCACGGACAACAAGGTGACCCCGGACGCCTACAAGTCCGGGTCCATCGACGGCGCCTGGGTGCCGGAGCCGACCGCGTCCAAGCTGGTCGCCGCGGGCGGCAAGGTGCTGCTGGACGAGGCCTCGCTGTGGCCGGACAAGAAGTTCGTGATCACGAACATCATCGTGTCCCAGAAGTTCCTCAAGGCGCACCCGAAGGCCGTCGAGGCGGTGCTGAAGGCGTCGGTCGAGACCAACAAGTGGATCAACGCCAACCCGGACGAGGCGAAGGCCGCCGCGAACAAGCAGCTGGGCGCCGACTCCGGCAAGGAGCTGCCGGCCGACGTCCTGGACCCGGCCTGGAAGTCCATCCAGATCACCGACGACCCGCTGGCCGCCACCCTCAACACCGAGGCGCAGCACGCGGTCAAGGCGGGCCTGCTGGAGAACCCGAAGCTGGATGGCATCTACGACCTCACTCTCCTGAACAAGGTCCTCGTGGCCGCGGGTGAGCGCTCCGTCAGCGACGCCGGTCTCGGCGCGAAGTAAGTCCGGATCCGAGTTCCCAGGAGGTGACGACCATGGCAACCGCCCTCGCCAAGGCCGCCGATGCCGAGGCAGTCGAGTACGCCGCCCGCATCGAGCACGTCTCGAAGTCCTTCGCCGGGCCGGCCGGGCAGCAGCTCGTCCTCGACGACATCACGCTGGATGTCGCTCCGGGCGAGTTCGTCACCCTCCTGGGAGCCTCGGGCTGCGGCAAGTCCACGCTGCTGAATCTGGTGGCGGGGCTCGACAAGCCCTCCGCCGGCGACATCGCGACCCATGGGCGGCCGGCCCTGATGTTCCAGGAGCACGCCCTGTTCCCGTGGCTGACCGCGGGCAAGAACATCGAACTCGCCCTGAAACTGCGGGGCGTTCCGAAGAACCTGCGGCGCGACCGGGCCGAGGAGCTGCTCGAACTCGTACGGCTGAAGGGCTCGTACGGCAAGCGGGTGCACGAGCTGTCCGGCGGTATGCGCCAGCGCGTGGCCATGGCCCGTGCGCTCGCGCAGGACAGCCAGCTGCTGCTGATGGACGAGCCGTTCGCGGCGCTGGACGCGATCACCCGCGACCTGCTGCACGACGAACTGACCCGGATCTGGGCGGAGACGGGGGTGTCGGTCCTGTTCGTCACGCACAACGTGCGCGAGGCGGTGCGGCTCGCCCAGCGGGTCGTGCTGCTGTCGTCCCGCCCGGGCCGGGTGGCCCGCGAGTGGCGGGTGGACATCCCCCAGCCGCGGCGCATCGAGGACGCGCCGGTCGCCGAACTGTCCCTCGAGATCACCGAAGTACTGCGTGGGGAGATCCGCCGACATGGCCAGCACTGAGACGAAGACCCCCGCGGACGCGGGCAGCGTCGAGGCGGGCCTGGACGCCCTGGAGACGGCCGTCACCGGCCGGACGCCGTTCCGGCAGACCTTTACGAGCAAGATCCTGCCGCCGCTCGTCGCCACCGCGCTGGTCCTGCTCGTGTGGCAGGCCCTGATCTCGTTCAGGATCGTGGACGACCCGACCAAACTGCCGTCCCCCGCCGACGTCGGCGCCGAGTTCAAGAAGGCCTGGCTCGAGGGCACGCTGTTCGACTACATCTGGACCAGCGTCTCGCGCGGTCTGCTCGGGTTCCTGTTCGCGCTGGCCATCGGCACCCCGCTGGGCCTGCTGGTGGCCCGGGTGAGGTTCCTGCGCGCCGCCATCGGCCCGGTGCTGTCCGGCCTCCAGTCGCTCCCCTCGGTGGCGTGGGTGCCGCCGGCGGTGATCTGGCTGGGCCTGAACAACTCGATGATGTACGCGGTGATCCTGCTCGGCGCGGTGCCGTCCATCGCCAACGGCCTGGTCTCCGGCATCGACCAGGTGCCGCCGCTGTTCCTGCGGGCGGGCCGCACGATGGGCGCGACCGGCCTGAGGGGCGCCTGGCACATCGTGCTGCCGGCCGCGCTGCCGGGCTACCTGGCCGGTCTGAAGCAGGGCTGGGCCTTCTCCTGGCGCTCGCTGATGGCCGCGGAGATCATCGCCTCCTCTCCCGACCTGGGCATCGGGTTGGGCGCGCTGCTGGAGAACGGCCGCAACGCCAGCTCCATGTCCATGGTGTTCGAGGCGATCTTCCTGATCCTGTTCGTCGGCATCGCCATCGACCTGCTGATCTTCAGCCCGCTGGAGCGGTGGGTGCTGCGCAGCCGCGGCCTGCTGGTGAAGGGCTGAGGCACGGCATGAGCGCTCCGGTTCTCCTCGTCATCGCCCACGGCAGCCGCGATCCGCGGCACGCGGCGACCGTGCACGCCCTGGTGGAGCGGGTGCGGTCGCTGCGGCCGGGGCTGCGCGTGGAGACCGGCTTCCTGGACTTCAACGTGCCCTCCGTGCAGGGGGTGCTGGAGTCGCTGGCGGCCGAGGGGGTGCGGGACGTCGTGGCGCTGCCGCTGCTGCTGACCCGCGCCTTCCACGCGAAGGCCGACATCCCCGCCGTCCTGCGGGACGCGCCGCCGCGGCTGCGGATCCGGCAGGCGGACGTGCTCGGCCCGTCCCCGCTGCTGCTGTCGGCGCTGGAGCGGCGGTTGTACGAGGCGGGGCTGAACCCCGCCGACAAGTCCTCCACCGGGGTCGTGCTGGCCTCGGCGGGGTCCTCCGACCCGGAGGCGATCGCGGTGATCGCCGATATCGCGCGGGAGTGGTGGCACACCGGTTGGTGCGCCGTGCGACCCGCGTTCGCCTCCGCATCTCTTCCGCGCACCGAGGACGCGGTACGGGAACTGCGCGCGGCCGGCTGCGAGCGCGTGGCCGTCGCCCCGTACGTGCTGGCGCCCGGGTTCCTCCCGGACCGCATCGCGCGGGGCGCGGCCGACGCCGATGTGCTGGGTGACGTGCTGGGCCCGGCACCCGAGGTGGCGCGGGTACTGCTGGACCGCTACGCCGAGGCCGCTCGGTCGGTCCCGTTGGCGCTGGGCGCCTGAGGCGGTCGCCCGGGCGGCACGGGCAGCCCGGGCGGTTCCGGGGTGGTCACAGTTCCAGCTCTTCCAGGAGCCGCCTGGTGAAGCCCAGGCTGCCGGTACCGGCCCCGGCCCCGATCACCACGACTTCCAGGTTGCTGCGGATCCGGCCCCGGTTGGGCGGCAGACCGTCGTCGACGGCCTGGGCCACCTCGGCCTGGACCACCTCTCCGTGCGGGACGAGGTGCGGGTACTCCACGCTGAGTGCGTCGACCAGCCCGTCGGCGAGCCGTGTCAGGGTTTCCAGGTCGTAACCGGAGTCGTGGCGGCGTGGGGTGCTGCCGTGGAAGTTGTAGGTGCTCAAGTCCTGTCCTCACTCCTGACCCGAGGGCCGGTCGGGCGCGGGCTACGGCGAAGGCGCACCGCCGAATTCGCTGGTGCCGACGACGTTACCGATGCGGTGGACCTCCCACCGACTCCCTACCGTGGACCTCAGGGTCGGTGACGCGGACAGAAGGCCGAAAACCGTCACCCGTTCGGGTGAATGACGTCCGTTGACCCGGCCGCGTCGCGTGCTCTCGCGCCGCCCGTCCGCCGTTGTGCGCCGGTCCCGCCCCAGGGACCGCGAGGTGGGTCCGGCACCGGGTTCGCGCGGGTCGGGTCCGCTCCGGGCGGCGGGGATCGTGGGCCGGTCGCGGTCCGGCGCTCCCCTGTGACGTCGGACCGCGACCGGCTCTTCGTTCTGCGTCCCGCCGGGCCCGCGTGTCACAGGGAACCGCCCGTCGTCGCTGCTGAGGGGCGGTTATCGGCCAACCTCTCGACGGGCATGGGAACTTGACACATCGGTCTCCGCCGTGATCGTGGCCGCGGGACCCGGATCAGTCGAAGCGGAGCGCTCCCGTGCGGGTGCGCTTGAGTTCGAAGAGGTCGGGGTGGCGGGCCAGCACCCGGAAGCTGTCGAAGAGTTCCGCCGCGTCCGCGCCGCGCGGAACGGCCCGCAGGACCGGGCCGAACCACACCGTGCCGTCGACATGGATGGTGGGCGTGCCCACGTAGCCGCCCGACTCCGGCTCGACGCCCGCCTCGTGGCTGCGGCGCACCGCGTCGTCGTACGACGGGTCGTGCGCCGCGTCCGCCAGCTCCGCCGCGAGCCCGAGTTCCGCCAGGGACTCGGCGACCACCACGTCGAAGTCCTTGACGCCCCGCTCGTGGATGCGGGTGCCGAACGCCGTGTACAGGTCGCGCAGCACCTTCTCGCCGTGCCGCTCGGCGGCTGCCACGGCGACCCGCACCGGGCCGATCGAACGGTCGACCAGGTCGCGGTACCAGTCGGGGAGTTCGTTGCCGATGTTGTGCAGGTAAAGGCTCATGGCGTGGAAGCGGAGGTCGAGCGGGCGGGCACGCTCGACCTCCAGCAGCCAGCGGGAGGTGATCCAGGCGAAGGGGCAGGCGGGGTCGAAGTAGAAGTCGACCCGGGTCGGCGTGGTCGTACGGCCGTTCTCGGAGTGCGTCATGACGTCGACGCTAGTGTGCGATTGGCGCAGAGTCCTGGTCCATTCGCCCGCTGATTCATTGGGCCACTTCGTCCTCGAAGACGTCGATCTCGATCTCCCGCAGACGGTCCGGCTCCGCGACGACGTCGATCCGGGTGATCGTGGCGTGGTCGTCGAACGTGAAGGCGAGGACCAGGCGCGGGCGCCCCTGCGGGGCCATGACCAGGCCGGGCCGGCCGTCGAGCAGGGCGACCCCGGTGACCTGGGCGCGGGCCATGGCGGCCATGGCGCCCTGGGCGACGGGTTCGGCGCCGCGGACGGTGATCGGCTCGGGCGTGGGGACGACCAGGGCGTCGGCGTGCAGCACCACGTCGGGGGCGAGCAGGGCGACCAGGGCCGCGAAGTCGCCGCCGCGGGTCGCGGCCAGGAACGCCTCGACGGCCGCGCGCCGGCGTCCGCCGTCCGCGGTCGGCGCGGGCGTCCGACCCCGGACCCGGCGACGGGCACGGCTGGCCAGCTGCCGGGTGGCGGCCGGGGTCTTCTCCAGCAGCGGGGCGATCTCGTCGAACGGCACGGAGAACATGTCGTGCAGGACGAAGGCGACCCGCTCGGCGGGTGCCAGGGTGTCGAGGACCACGAGCAGGGCGACACCGACCTCGTCGGCCAGCAGCGCCTCGCGGGCCGGATCGCCCGCGCCGTCCGACGGCGCCGACTCCCGTGCGTGGGCGGGCTCGTGGCCCTGCCCGGGCGCGTCGAGGAACTCCTCGCGCCGGTTGCGGCGGGCGCGCAGCAGGTTCAGGCAGACCCGGGTGACGACCGTGGTCAGCCAGCCGGTGAGGTTCTCGACCTCGCCGATGTCGCCCTGCCGGGCGCGCAGCCAGGCCTCCTGCAGGGCGTCGTCGGCCTCCGCCGCCGAGCCGAGCAGCCGGTACGCCACGGCCGTCAGATGCGCCCGGTCCGCCTCGAACCGCGCCGCCAGCACCGCCCCGACGTCAGCCGCGCCGGCCGCACCGGAACCCGCGCCTGCCTCTGCCCCTGCGGTCGCGTCCCCCGTGATGTCGTCCACCGCGCTCCATCCCCTCCACTCGCACGCCGGGCGCGCGCAGTCCCGCGAGCGGCCCGGTGCCATCGAAGCGCCGAACGCGCCCGGAGATCAACTGTCCGGAAGGTCACGCCGCCCCGGCCGACTCCATGACGAGGGCGACCAGGTCCGCCAGGACCTCTGGGGCGAGGAGGGCGATCGCCTCGACCGCCGGTACCCAGTTGCCGACGCTCAGGGCCTCCGCCACCAGGGCGCGGGCCTCGGCGCCGTGTTTGGAGGCGGGCCCCTCGTCCGGGTCGGCGCGGTCCGCCCCGGCCAGGGTGAGCGCGGCGCCGACGAGGACGCGCGCCTTCACCGCGGGGTCGGCGGCGGTGCGGCCGAGGTCGGCGGTCTCCCGGGTGAGGGCGATGGCGTCGTCGGTGTGTCCCGCCTCGCCCACGGCGCGGGCGACGTGGATGAGGGCCTGGACGCGATGGTCCACGTGGGTGAGCGTGCGGGCCAGCCGCAGCGCCTCGCTCGGGCGCCCCTCGGCGGCCAGGCGGCGGACCAGGCCGCCGAGTTCGTACTCCTGACGGTCCGTGTGGGTCATCGTCCCGATCAGCTGCAGCGCCTCCGCGAGGCGGCCCTGGTCGGTCAGGAGGGCCACGACGGACACGAGCGCCTGGGCCTGCCGGTCGGTGTAGGTGATGCCGCGGGCCAGCTCCAGGGCCTCGTCGGTGCGGCCCTCCTCCGCCAGGGCGCGGACGACGTCGGCCATGGCCTGGGCCCGTAACTTGCCGTCGGTGACGCTCGCGACCTGGGCCAGGGCCTCGTCCGCGCCACGGCCGCGCGCCAGCGCCCGTACCACGATGGCGTGCGCGGCGGAGCGCGGCTGGGCCCCGGGGACGGACCGCGCGACGACGAGGGCGGCGTCGGGCCGGTCGGCCTCGGCCAGGGCCCGTACCACGGCGTGCAGCGCCTCGGCCCGGAGCTCACGGTGCGCGAGCTCGCGAGCGAGCTCGCGCGCCCGGTCGGCGTACCCGGTCAGGGCCAGCGCCCGGACCACGGCGGCCATCACCCGGTCGCGTGACTGGCGTTCGGTGAAGTCATGGGCGAGCGCGAGGGCGTCGTCGACGCGGTCCGCCTCGACGAGTGCCCGGGCGAGGAAGGTCATGGCCTCGGCCCGCCGGTCGGGGCGGCCGATGGTCCGGGCCAGCTCCTCGGCCTCCGTCAGGCGGCCGGCGCGGGCCAGCGCCCGGACCGCGACCGCCAGGGTGGTGCCGCCCCGTTCGACGTCGTCGATCGCGCGGGCCACGGCGTGGGCGTCGTCGGGCCGGTCGGCGTCGGCCAGGGCCCGTACGAGGGCCGTGAACGCGTCGGCCCTCCGGTCGGGCTGGGTGATCGTCCGCGCCAGTTCCTCGGCCTCGGTCACCCTCCCCTCCCGGGCCAGGGCGCCCACCACGACCACCGACTGGGCGGCGGCCCGGCCGGGATCGTCGATCAGCCGGGCGGCGTCGGCGGCGATGTCGGTGCGGCCGGCCTCGGCGAGGGCCCGTACGACGGCCGCCTGAGTCTCGGAGCGGCGGTCGTGGTTGCCGGCGGCGCGGGCCACGGCCATGGCCTCGCGGGCACGTTCGGCCGCCGCCTGCCTGCGGCCGGCGCGGGCCAGTGCCCAGGCGGCGACGGACAGGGCGGCGGCCCGCCGGTCCGGGTTGGTCAGGGCGGGCAGCAGGCCGACGGCCTCGTCGGCGAGGTCGGCGGCCGCGTCCAGGTGGCCGGAGCGGGCGAGGGCCCGGGCGGCGTCCGCCGAGACCTCGGCCCGCCGGTCGGCGGTGCCGGCCGCTCGGGCCAGGGCCGCCACGTCGTCCGCCCGGCCCGGCTCCTTGGCCGTCATGCGGGCGACGCCCTCCAGGACACGCGCCCGCAGGGCGGGCTGGGTGATGCCCTGGGCGAGGGTGAGGACCTCGTCCACGCGGCCGGCGTCGGCCACCGTGCGCAGGGCGGTCACCAGGGCTCCGGCCTGGCCGTCGCGGTCGCCGAGCGCGCCCGCCGCGAGCACGATCTCCCGGGCGAGCGTGACGGCCTGTGCGGTACGGCCGGCCGCGGCCAGCGCCTGGGCGGCGACCACCAGGGCCTCGACCTGGGGTTCCGGGTCGTCGATGGCGTACGCCCGCGCGAGGGCGTCGTCCGGGCGGCCGGCGTCGGCGAGGATCCGGACGACGTCCACCAGGGTCCCGGCCGCCCGGTGCGGGCGGCGCGCCCGGCGGGCGAAGTCGGCGCCCTCCTCGGCGAGTTCGGCCATCTCCTCGGCGACGCGGACGGCGTCGTCGGTGCGGCCGGCGCCGATCAGCGCCTGCGCGACGGTCTTCAGCGGGTGGGCGCGCCGGGCCGGGGCGACGGTGCGCGCGTAGGCGTGGGCGTCGTCGACGAGTCCGGCCTCGGTCAGCCCGTACACGACACCGTTCAGGATGTGGCCGCGCACTCCGGGCTGGGCGTGGGCGCGGGCGAGGCGCACGGTCCGGTGGGCCAGGGCGAGCGTTTCCTCGGTGCGGCCGGCCCGGGCCAGGGCGCGCAGGACGTGGGTGTGGGCCTCGGCCCGCCGGCTCGGATCGTCGATGGTGCGGGCGAGTTCCTCGGCGGTGTCCGGATCGTCGGCGTCGGCGTGGGCCCGTACGACGTGGGTCAGGGCCGCGGCGCGCTGCGCGGGGTCGTCCAGGGTGCGGGCGAGGGCCTCGGCGTCGTCGGGCCGGCCGGCGCCGGCCAGGATGCCCGCGATCCGCTCGTGGGCGTGGGCGGGCAGACCCCCCGGGGGCAGGCCGGCGAGGAGGGCGAGGGCGTCGTCCGCGAGACCGGCCTGGGCGAGCGCCTCCACGACGTGCACGAAGGGGTGCGGTGGCGGCCCGGGTTTGGTGAGCGTCAGGGCCACCGCGGCGGCCTCGCGGGCGAGCTCGACGGCGGCCTCCGCGCGGCCCGCGTGGGCCAGCGCCCGCACCGGGACGAGCAGGGCCCGGGTGCGCCGTGCGGGGTCGCTGACGCCGCGGGCGGCCTCGGTCGCCTGGGCGATGGTGTCCGGGCGCGCGTCCAGGCGCAGGATCTTCGGCAGCAGGTCGACGAGCCGGGCGGGTTCGTTCAGGGACCGGGCCAGGGCGATGGCCCGGCGCGCGTGCCCGAGTTCGGCCCAGGTCAGGATCACGTCGTCGGTGGCCCGACCGCCGCGCCCGCGCAGGGCCTCCCGGTGCAGGGCCAGGCGCAGGCAGGCGTGCAGGTCGGGTTCGGGGGCGCGCAGGTGGAGACGGAAGGCGTCGGTGATCTCGGACAGGGCCTGGGCGTCCGCTCCCGTGGTCTGCCACAGGCGTTCGTGCCGTACGGGGTCGGTGGCCAGGTCGGTCAGGCGTGCGGCGTCGCCAAGTTGGCGCAGCAGGACGGGGTAGCCGACGAGGAGGTACTCGGGGGTGTCCGCGGGCCAGCCGGCGTCGCGCCAGGTGCGGGCGTAGGCGTGCACACGGGCCCGGTAGGTGTCGACGGAGCCGGACATCCGGCCGAGAACGCGCTGGTCGAGTGCGTCGTGGCCCAGGGAGAACAGGGGCTCCGGTTCCGTGCCGTCGAGGGTCCACTCGGCCCGGCGGCGGCGGAAGGAGCGGCCGGCTTCCCCGTTGAGGGTCTGGGTGACCTCCCACGCGGCCCAGCGGGGGCGGTCCTCACCGTCCGCGCCCTCCTCGCGGGCCATGTGCGCGAGGTCGGCGGCGCTGAGTCCGCCTCCCGCCGCCGCGGTGACGCAGGCCACCTCGCGGCCCAGCGCCGGTCCCTCCCACAGCTCCGTCAGGGCGCGCTCGGCCGCCTGCCGGGCGACCCGGGCGGCCGGGGAGACGTCGAGCTGGTGGTCGATGGTCCGGTCGTGCAGCGGGTGTTCGTCCAGTACGTCGCTGGGGACGGGCGGGTCCGGCCGCCCGGCGACGAGGACGGACAGCCCGTCCGGCGGCCGGCGCGGCAGCAGCGCGGCGATGCTGTGTCCGCTGCCGCCGTCGGGCACGCCGGTGTCCTCGTCCAGCCCGTCGACGAGCAGGACCAGCCGGCGTCCCGCCGCCCGCGCCTGTTCGGCGGCGCGCTCCAGGCCGAGCAGGAACTGCCCCTCGGAGGTGCACACCAGGTCGGGGTCGTGCAGGTACTCGCGCAGCTGGCCCTGCATGGCGGCGAGGAAGGCGGTCTGGTCGGAGCGGCCGAGCTGGCGGCGGGTGACGAAGAACGCCAGGACGTCCACGCCCTGCGGCGGGTCCACGACGAACTGGGCCATCAGCGCGGTCTTGCCGGACCAGGCGGGGGCGAGCCAGCGCCAGTACCGGGGTGCGTCGGGGTCGTCGGCCGTGCAGAAGGCCGTCATCCGGGCCAGTTCGGGCTCGCGGCCCTCGAAGGTCTCGGCGGCGAACTGCTGGCGCACTTCCAGCCGGTAGCCCGAGGCGGGCACGGGCGGGCGGCCGTGGACGGGGACGAGCACCGGGGCGCCCACGCCGTGGCGGCGCAGGTGCGCGGTGAACTCCGGGTCGCCGGCGAAGGCGTGGGCGGGTACGGCGTGCAGCCGCCGGTTCGCGTGCAGGTCGTTGTTGACGATGGTCACGCCGACCAGGCGGTCGCGGCAGAACACGGCCGCGCCGGAGACCCCGCGCCAGGCCTGCGAGCCGTCGGGGAGCCGGTCGGGGCCGGCGCTCTGGTCCAGTGCGTAGAGGTCGTTGACGCCGGAGCCGCCGGTCATGGGCTGCAGCCGGCCGCCGAGCTGCTCCACGACCCGTTCGCCGTTCGGGGCCTTGCTGTGCCAGGGGAATCCGACGCCCTTGTACCGGATCGGGTCGCTGCCGTCGGGGCGGCCCCAGCGGACCGTGCCCGGCACGTCGACCGGCCGGTCCAGCTCCAGCAGGGCGATGTCCAGTCCGCCGGGGCCGATCCAGCACGGGGTGGCGTTCCGTTTCTGGACGGCCGCGCCGTCGTGCGGATGTCCGACCCTGACCCTGATCCGGGGCCAGGCCCGGCCCGTCCTGCGGGAGGTGACGACATGGCGGGCCGACAGGACGAGACCGGGCGCGATGAGGTAGCCGGTCCCGGCGGACATGAGGTGCGTCTCGTTGCCGCAGCGGACGTCCGTCAGGCGCAGCCGGTACGCCTCAGTCATCCTCGCCCCAGGGGACGCCTACCTCCTCGTCGCTCACCTCGGCCAGCCCACCGCCGGTGGCACGGTCCTTGACCTTGAGCTTGAGCACCAGCTTGTGGGTGCGGGCCGAGGAGTGGTTCCCGCCGAGGTCCACGCTCGCCACGCCGAAGCTCAGCTTGCCGCCGCCCTGGCCCTGGTTGCGCAGCTCCAGCATGAGTTCCAGCTGGGCTTCCTCGATCTCGAAGGCGAACTGTTCTCCCGCGCCCTCGCTCTGGGCGTCGTAGAGTTCCCGCCGCAGTTCCGCGATCGCCGCCGCCAGTCCGACCTCGGCCACCAGGTCCCCCCGCGTTCCTCGGGCCGGTGTGCCGCCGGCCGTCACACTGACAGTTCTCTTCGATCCTACGTCCCGTCAGGAGCGCGGTCGAACAACGGCTACAGGAGCGACGGACCGTCAATCCACCGTCATTTCAACGAGTTTGAGCACGGTGTTCCAGTTCCGGCTGGTGGCGATCAGCCCCTTGGTGAGCCGGGGCCGGGACAGCGCCTCGGCGAGCTTGGAGCGGCCGAGGCCCTCCGGGGCGTACAGGTACAGGCAGCGGTCGCCGAGGCGGAACTCCTCGGGGAGGTGGGCGGCGGGGTCGATCTCCGCGAAGCGCTCGGGCGTGACCGGGGCGGAGAAGTAGGTGACGTGCAGCTGTTTGGGCGCCAGTTCGGCGGCCGGGAAGGGACAGGCGTCGGCCACCGCCTTCAGGTAGGCGTGGTCGCGCACGATCACGTCGACGGAGAACCCGAACCGCTCCTCGACGGCCCGGCCCAGCTCGGCCGCCAGGGAGTCCTCGTCGCCGTGGCCGGTGGTGAAGACGGCCTGCCCGCTCTGCAGATGGGTGCGTACGCCGTCGTAGCCGAGGCCGGTCATGAGGGTGCGCAGGTCGGCCATCGGGAGCTTCCTGCTGCCGCCGACGTTGATTCCGCGCAGCAGCGCCGCATAGGTCGTCATCCCGACACCATAGAGCGGCCGTCGTGCCCCGTGGGGGCGAGCACGACGGCCGCGCCCGGGGCGTACCGCCGGGCTGCGCGAAACTCTGACCGATCAGGCCGGTGCGGATCAACACCTGGATCAACACCTACACGCAGCTGTGATTTGTTCAACAAGGTTTCGTATTCACAAAGTGGATCTCTGTCGGCGGATCGGACACCGGGCGACCGGGAAGGGAGAACCGGAGGCCGGGACGAGTAACTCCGGCGGTCGCGAGGCGGCGTCCCCGGCGGTCGCGAGGGAGCATTCCCGGCGGTCGCTCCGGGGCGTCCCCAGTGGTCGTGACGGGGCACACCGGGTAGTCGCCACGGGCCGCCCTCGGCGGACAGGAGGGGGCATCCGAGGCGAAAGGGACGGCGCCTCCCCCCGCTCGGCCGGCGCATCCCCGAGACCCACCCCCGAGAACCCCCGATAGATGTAAGGGGCCATCGTCCTCCCCAGCGGTGAGCCGGGCCCTTCGGACTTCACCGAGCAGCACGACGAGACGTCCTTATCGGGCCCATACCTTCGAATCGAACGAAGTCAACGGAGTGAAACGACGTGGCGGCTGGGGGCCGTCACCGCACACAAGGGGGCAATCCCGTCATGGGGAACGGAGATTCGCGGGTGCGGGCGCGGGGGCTCGCGGCCCGCGCCGGCGGCTGGAGCGCGCGGCACCGATGGGCCGCCGTCGGCATCTGGGTGCTGTTCGTGGTGCTGGCGATGGGGCTCGGCTCGGCGGCGGGCCGGGTCGACGTCGACGAGGCCGACCAGCTCAAGGGCGAGACGCACACCGCCGCGAGGATCATCGACGACGCGGGGATCGAGCAGCCGGCCGGTGAGACCGTCCTGATCCAGGCGAAGGACGGTTCCGGCAAAGCCACGGACGCCGAGTTCAAGGCCGCCGTCGCGGACGTCGTCAAGGCGGTCGAGGGCACCGGCAAGGCCACGGATGTCACATCGCCCTACGACACCGGGACGATCTCCAAGGACGGGCGCAGCGCCCTGGTGCAGTTCGACATGCGCGGCGACGCGAAGACCGCCGCCGACCGGGTGGAGCCGGTGCTGAACGCCGTGGCCGGGGTGCAGAAGGCCCACGGCACGCTGCGGATCGAGGAGATCGGCGGCGCCAGCATGCAGAAGCAGTACAAGGACGCCTTCGGGGACGACTTCCAGAAGGCGGAGTACTCGGCGGTGCCGGTCGCGCTCGGCATCCTGCTGATCGCGTTCGGCGCGCTGGTGGCGGCGCTGCTGCCGGTGGGCCTGGCGATCACCGCGATCATGGCGACGATGGGCCTGATGGGCCTGGTCAGCCATCTGCAGCCGATGAGCGACACCGCCAACTCCGTGATGCTGCTGGTCGGCATGGCCGTCGGCGTCGACTACTGCCTGTTCTACCTGCGCCGTGAGCGTGAGGAGCGGGACGCCGGGCGGGACCCCGGCACCGCGCTGCGGATCGCCGCCGCCACCAGTGGCCGCGCGGTGATCGTCTCCGGTGTCACGGTGTGCGTGGCGATGGCGGGCATGCTCTTCACCGGTATCTCCACGTTCGAGGCGATGGGCCTGGCCTCCCTGATGGTGGTGGCGGTCGCCATGGTCGGCTCGGTCACCGTGCTGCCCGCGCTGCTGTCGCTGCTGGGCGAGCGGGTGGAGAAGGGCCGGATCCCGTTCCTCGGCCGGCGCCGCAAGAAGACGGGCGCCGACCAGGGCAGCCGGTTCTGGACCGCCGTGCTGCGCGGTGTGCTGGCCAAGCCGCTGATCTCCGTCGTCGTGGCGGCCGGTGCGCTGCTGGCGGTGGCGGCGCCCGCGCTGGGCATGAAGACCCAGCAGCTCACGCTGGACCAGGAGTTCGGAGACTCGCTGCCGATCGTGCAGACCTACAACCACATCAACGACGCGTTCCCGGGCGGCTCCGAGCCGGCCCAGGTGGTCGTCAGGGCCAAGGACATCAACGCCCCCGAGGTGAAGCAGGCGCTGAACGACTTCAAGCAGCGGGCGATCTCCTCGGGTGCCTCGCGCGGCCCGGTCGACATCAAGCTGCACGAGACGCAGAACGTCGCCGTGGTCTCCGTGCCGCTGGTCGGCGGCTCCGACATGGACCAGGCGATCAAGAGCCTCGACAAGCTGCGCGACGAGGTCCGGCCGGCCACCCTCGGCAAGATCGACGGCGTCCAGGCGCCGGTCACCGGGCAGGTCGCGGGCAACAGCGACTTCAACGACCAACTCATCGGCTCGGTCGTCCCGGTCTTCGCCTTCGTGGTCGTGTTCGCCTTCCTGTTGATGCTGCTGTCGTTCCGGTCGCTGACCGTCGCCATCACGTCGATCGTGCTCAACCTGCTGTCGGTGGGCGCGGCCTACGGCATCCTCGTCGCGGTCTTCCAGCACGGCTGGGGCGCCTCGCTGGTGGGCGCCGAGGGCGTGGGCGCGATCGTCTCCTGGCTGCCGCTGTTCCTCTTCGTGATCCTGTTCGGCCTGTCGATGGACTACCACGTGTTCGTGGTCTCCCGGATCCGGGAGGCGCGGATGCGCGGCCGCAGCACGAAGGACGCGATCCAGCACGGCGTGGTCACCACGGCCGGCGTCGTCACCAGCGCCGCCGTCATCATGGTCGCCGTGTTCGCGATCTTCGGCACGCTGTCCATGCAGTCCATGAAGCAGATGGGCGTCGGTCTGGCCGCCGCCGTCCTGATCGACGCGACGGTCATCCGCGGTGTGCTGCTGCCGGCCGTGATGGCACTGCTCGGCGAGCGCAACTGGTACCTGCCGAAGTGGCTGCACCGGCTGCCGGACCTCACCCACGACGAGTCGCCGGAGCCGGTCGCGGCGGCGGCCCCCCTGCACGGTGAGGGCGAGCGGCTGAGCGTCTGATCCCGGCCCCCCGGGCGCCAGAGGGCCCGTCGGTTCCCGCGAGGGAGCCGACGGGCCCTTCGCCGTGCGGAGTCAGCCCGGCAGCTCCGCCTCGATCAGGTCCGCCGCCCGCCGGGTTCCGCCTTCCTCGGCCATCTCCGCCTGGATCCCCTTCAGCCGCCGGGCGACCTCCGGGTCGTCGACGAGGGCCAGGGCGGCCTCGCGCAGGCGCTCCGCGGTGGCCTCCGCCGTGGGCAACTGCCGGGCGACACCGAGGGACTGGAGCATGTCCGCGTTGCCGAACTGGTCGACGGCCTGCGGTACGGCGATCATCGGGGTGGCGGTGGCAAGACCCTCCTGGCTGCCGCCCGCACCGGCGTGCGTGACGAACAGGTCGGCCTGCCGCAGGACCGCCAACTGCGGTACCCAGTCGCGCACTTCTACATGGGCCGGTACGTCGCCCAGCTCGGCCGGGTCCACGTGCCGGCCGATCTGGAGGACCATGTGCCAGCCGGGCAGGTCCCCGAAGGCGCGTACGCACTCCCGGTAGAAGGCGGGCTGCTTGGTGAAGGCGGAGCCGAGGGAGACGAGCACCACCTTCTCGGCGCCGGCGGGCCGCCGCCAGTCGCCCTGGTCGGCGCGGTCGCCCTGGCAGGCGCCGACGAAGGTGTGCACCCGCTCGTCGACCCGGTCGGCATGCGGCTGCAGGGCCTTCGGGATGAGGACGAGGGAACGCGCGGGGCGGCCGGCGAAGGGGTCGGGATGCTGAGTGATGCCGTTGTCCTTCAACCAGGCCTCGAAGCGGGCGTAGTAGGCCCGACCGCGCTCGGTCTTCCTCGGCTCCGCCCACATCGGCTCGGCGACCTCCTCCTCGTAGCCGTCCCAGGCGACGAGGTTCGGCGAGAGGGAGATCGCGGGCACGCCCCAGCGGTGGGCGAGGACGCGGGCGGGGTAGGAGGCGATGTCGTGCAGGACGAGGTCGGGCTCGTCGCCGTCGTAGGCCTCGATCAGCTGGGGCAGCGCCTGGATCGCGTCGTCCAGGAAGGGCTCCACGTTGTCGAGCAGGGTGCTGCCCCATGCCTCGGGGTCGGCGTCGGGGCCGGGCAGGGTGGAGGTGTAGGTCACGGGGCGGGCGCCGGTCGCGGCGGCCTTGTCGGCGAGGGCCGGCGGGATGGCGTACGTGACCCGGTGGCCCCGGGCGACGAGTTCGCGGATCACCTCCAGGCTGGGGTTCACATGGCCGTGGGCGGCGATGGAGAACATGGCGACATGAGCGGGGGTGGTCCTGGTGGTCATGCGACCGAGGCTAAACGAGACGAGACGTCTCGTTCAATTCGATTATCGAGGTCGTCCGAATGCGAGACTGGCCCCGGACCGGACGGACACGCAGGGCACGGAAGAACGGCACGGAGGCGGACGATGGACGAGGCACGGGCGCGGGACGTACTGGCCGCGGCGGAGGTGCTGCCGGGCACGGCACCGGACGCCCGGCTCCTCGCCCTCGGCGAGAACGCGGTGTTCGCCTCGGGCGGCCTCGTCGTCAAGGTGGGCCGCGACGCCGAGCTGCTGGAGCGGGCCCGCCGGGAGCTGGAGATCGCCGGCTGGCTGGAGGAGGCAGACGTACCGGCCGTGCGGGCGGCCGAGCCGAAGCCCCGGCTGGTGGACGGACACCCGGTGACCGTGTGGCACCGGCTGCCCGAGCCGGTGCGGCCGGCCGAGCCCGGGGATCTGGCCCGGCTGCTGCGGATCGTGCACGCACTGCCCACTCCCCCCTTCGCGCTGCCGCCCCGCGATCTGCTGGGCGGCGTGGAACGCTGGCTGCGGCTCGCGGGCGCCGCGATCGACCCCGGGGACGCGGCCTACCTGCGGGAGCGCCGGGACGGCTTCGCGGCGGCCGCGGCCGCGCTGACGCCCCGTCTGACGCCGGGCCCGATCCACGGGGACGCGCTGCCCCGCAATGTGCACGTCGGCCCCGAGGGCCCGGTCCTGGTCGACCTGGAGACCTTCTCCGCCGATCTGCGCGAGCACGACCTGGTGGTCATGGCCCTCTCCCGCGACCGCTACGGCCTGCCCGCCGAGGCGTACGACTCCTTCACCGAGGCCTACGGCTGGGACGTGCGCGAGTGGGAGGGCTGCGGAGTGCTCCGCGGAGCGCGGGAGACCGCCAGCTGTGCGTGGGTGGCCCAGCACGCACCGGCCAACCCGAAGGCGCGGGCGGAGTTCGAGCGCCGGGTGACGTCGTTGCGGGAGGGGGACGAGACGGTGCGGTGGTATCCGTTCTGAACCGGTGAGGAGGAGTTCCCGAAGCGGTGGGCAGGGGTTCCCGAACCGGTGAGGACGGGCTCAGACCTTCTCGTCCGCCAACTCCCGCAGCGGCCACGTCCCGTCGATCACCGCGTCCGGCTCCCCCTTGCGGCGCAGGAAGTTCTGGAAGTCCTCCGCCCACTCCGCGTACCACTCGATCTGGCTTCGGTGCAGGTCGGCCGGGGCCATGGCGGCGATCTTGGGATGCCGGGCGGCTATCGCGGAGGCGAGGCGCGCGGCGGCGAGGGCGTCGGCGGCCGCGTTGTGGGCGGCGTCAAGGACTATGCCGTACTCGGCGCAGACCGCTTCGAGGTTGCGCTTGCCGCGGCGGTAGCGGTCGACCCGGCGGTCGATGGTGTAGGGGTCGACGACCGGCGCGGGCAGGGCACCGCCCAGCCGGTCGGAGAGGGACGGCAGGCCGTGGCGGCGCAGTTCGGCGGAGAGCAGGGTGAGGTCGAACGCCGCGTTGTAGGCGACGACCGGCACGCCCGTCTTCCAGTAGGAGACCAGCACGTCCGCGATGGCGCCGGCCACCTCGTCGGCCGGGCGGCCCTCGGCCGCCGCGCGTTCGTTGCTGATGCCGTGCACCGCGACCGCGTCGGCCGGGATCTCCACGCCCGGATCCGCCAGCCATTCCCGGCGCCCCATGGGCTCACCGGCCCTGACCTCGATCACCGCGCCGGTGACGATGCGCGCCGCACGCGGATCGGTCCCGGTCGTCTCCAGGTCGAAGCCGATCAGCAGCTCCTGGTGCCAGCCCATGGGCGGCCCCCCTTCTTGGTGGTGCTTTCCCCCAGTGGCCTCCACCATCGCACGCGGCACTGACAATCCGAGGACCGCGTTCCGCTTACCGGATGGACAGTTCAGGACACCGGGCGCGAATCAACCCAAGCCAGCTCGAATTCCTCGCGATATGTAGGGAAGAGCCCGGATTCCCCCACGTCGTCCGACCTGACCACCCGGCTGCCGCCCCGCAGCACCAGCACCGGCGACTCCATCCCGCGCGCCCCGCGCAGATAGGACTGCACCACCGCGATGCCGTCGGAGCCGTCCCCGTCCACCAGGTAGGCGGTGAAGCGAGGCGTCTCGTCGTACACCTGGATCTCGAAGGCGCCCGGGTCGCGCAGCCGGGACCGCACCCGGCGCATGTGCAGGATGTTCATCTCGACCGAGCGGCTCAGTTCGCCCCGTTTCATCCCCAGTTCGCGCTCGCGGCGCTTCACGGCGCTGGAGGCCGGGTTGAGGAAGAGCAGGCGCACCCGGGTGCCGGTCTCGGCGAGCCGGACCAGACGGCGGCCGGAGAAGTTCTGCACCAGCAGGTTGAGGCCGATGCCGATGGCGTCGAGGCGGCGGGCGCCGCCGAAGAGGTCCTCCGCCGGGAACTGGCGCATCAGCCGCACCCGGTCGGGGTGGACCGCCACGACGTCCGCGTACCGGTCGCCGACCAGGTCCTCGACCGCGTCCACGGGCAGCCGGCGCGCGGAGGGCACGTCGCCGCCGGTGCCGAGCAGTTCCAGCAGCCGGGCCGAGGCCCGTTCGGCCTGGCCCAGCACGGTCTCGGACAGGGCCCGGTTGCGGGAGACGACGTTGCGGGTCACCTCCAGCTCGTCCAGGGCGAGTTCGACGTCCCGGCGCTCGTCGAAGTACGGCGCGAAGCACGGCCAGTGCTGCACCATCAGCTCGCGCAGCTGGGGCAGGGTGAGGAAGCTGAGCACGTTGTCGTCGGCCGGGTCGAGCAAGTAGCCCTTGCGGCGGCTGACTTCGCGGACGGCGACCGCCCGCTGCACCCACTCCTGCCCGGCCGGGCCGGCCGCGGCCACCACCCATTCGTCGCCGTGGACGGGCTCGTAGACGGGACGCAGGACGGCGGCCACGACCGCGCGCAGCCGCTGTTCGACGAGGTTCAGCCAGATGTACGCCCGGCCGGCCCGCTGGGCGCGGGTGCGCACCTCGCGCCAGGCGTCGGCGTCCCAGTCCAGTTCCGGCCCGATGGACCCCGCGTCCATCGGACGGGCCAGGGACACCGCGCCGGGCGGGACCTCCGTGGAGTTCCCCTCGTGACCCTCGTCACCAGGGGGCAGCTCCAGCCCTCCCGAGCCCACCCGCGCACCGCCTTCCGTCCCCGGTCATGCCCCGTCCCAACGATCAAGGAAGGGTACTCCGGGAGCGGTCGGCGGTGCAGCCGGATGGACAGGTCGGTTTCTCAACTGCGCGGCCGCCAGTGGCCGTTCTGCCACCCCAGCTCGTCGGGAGTGAGCGGATTCATAGCCGTGACGTCGCGCGGAGCGATGGCGAAGCCCTGCCAGTGGATCGGCATGGGCTGCTGGTCCTCGTCCCGTGCGATGTGGTGGAAGCCGACGTTCATCCAGACCACCGGGTGAGTCAGGGTCTGGCCGTTGACCCACTTGTCGACGGACTTGCCCGCCCCGGCCGGGCAGGCGCCCGGGTTGTTGCTGGCGAACTGCTCGCACTTGTTGTACTCGGTGAAGTACACGTCGTGCCGGGTGAAGCTGCGGCCCGGGTACTTGGTGGTGGGTCCGGGGACGATCTCGTACGAACGGGCGTGCCCGTCCTTGTTCTTGCCGGTCGCGCTGACCATCCGCCACCAGCGGTAGGTCTTGTAGTCGCCGCCGAGTTCCTTGGTGACCGGGGTGCGGGTGGTCTTGTTGGTGGGCGCCTGGCGGCCGGGGGCGGGCGGGGTGACGGCCGAGTCGTACTGCTCGACCTTCGTCTTGGAGGAGCCGTCGAGGCCGAAGTCCAGCCGCCAGAAGACGTTGTGGCTGTGGCTGGTGGCGTAGGCCTTGGCGCCCTTGCCGATGGGCCAGCCGCGGCCGTCGCCGGCGTCGTAGTCGTCGTAGGAGAGGCTGCCGGTGGCGCCGACGTTCATGTTGACGGTGCCGTCGTCCTGGAAGCGCCACTCGGTCATGTACTCGTACCAGCCGACCTGGTTGACCGTGTAGACGAGCAGGTCCTTGCCCTGGGTCTGGAAGACCTTGTTGGCGCTGTCGCCCTGCATGCGATAGGCGTGGCCGCGCGAACGCGTGGTCGTGCACAGGCCGTTGACGTTCTCGTGCTCCGGGTCCCAGGCGTCGGGGACCTTGATGGTCTTGATGGTGCCGCCGGGGCACTCGCCCGGCGCCAGGTTCACCAGGCCCTGGGCGAAGCCGAAGCCGGTCAGGTCGTCGTACTCGACGCTGCCGTCGTCGTAGGGGACGTCGATCTGGGCGAGGCGGGCGCTGTTGAGGACCTTGATGGGCTGGGCCTCACCCTTGGGCTGGTAGGAGACGTTCTCCAGGACGAGGCCGGCCTTGCTGTCGTAGCGCCAGCACATCCGCCAGGTGGTGCCGGTGGAGAGCTTCTGCTCGATCCGGTAGGCGGCGCTGCAGTCGGCGGCGGCCGCGCCCGCGGCTCTCGGCTGGGTCTTCGGCTGGGCCGCGGCCGGTCCGGCGCCGGCCGTCGCTCCGGCGGCCAGTGCGGCGACGGTGAGGCCGACGGCCGCGCGCGTGCGCGTGCGGGCACGCCTGATGCTGTTCTCACGCATGAAGAAGTGGCTCCCTTGCAGGCCTTGCAAGTTGGAAAAATGGACGAACTGGAACCGCCGGGCTCAGTGGCGGTCGAGCCTGGCGACCTTGCGCGCGCTCAGGTCGACGACGAACCACCGGGCGTCGATCCAGGGGCCGTTCTTGACCTTCGGGAACAGCCGCACGCAGCGGTGTTCCCCGCACTTGTCGAGCGCGCCGGGCTGACCGCCCGGGATGGCGCGGTAGACGGCGCCGTTCAGCAGCAGCTGGTCCGGGGAGGTCAGTTCGTGGCCGGTGGCGTCCTTGTAGTCGGCCTTGAGGTCGGCGCCCAGCGGGTCGGCGATCAGCAGCCTGGCCGCCTCGGCGTTCTCGGCCCGGCTCAGGGGCGGCTGGACGCCGTGCTGGCGGGTCGTCCGTTCGACCTTGCCGGTGTCCAGGTCGACCGTCCTGGTGACCAGTTCGTCGGTCTTGTAGTCGTAGAAGGTCACGTCCGCCCGGCGTGGCGCGTTCGGGTCGTCCAGTTCGTCCGCCGTGGCCGGGTCGGCGAGGTCGACGCCGAGGCGCTGGGGGCCCCGGCCGCCGTCGACGGTCTCGCCCGCGTTCAGCAGCTGCCCGTTCAGGGCAATCTTCTCGACCCGCCGGATCTCGTCGCCGGTCAGCGGGTCGCGGCCCGTGCCCTTCTTCCCCTCGGCCGGCGCCCGCTCCACAACGCCGGGCCGGACGGCGTCCGGCCCCTGCCCCGCCTGCTGCCCGGCCTGTGTGCCCCCGCCCTTGCCGCCTCCCTCGTCCGCTCCCGCCGTGCCCGGCAGGGTGATCCCGACCATCACCGCGGTCCCGGCCACCGCCAGGGCCGCACCCGCCACCACCTTGCCCAGATGGCGGCGCACTATCTCGTGCACATCTTCCCCCTACTCCCCCGACATCCCTGGGAGTACGTGTTGCCCCACTGGTTCGGCGCACGGCGGCTGGTCGGGCCGCCGTGCGCACTGGTCGGCCGGTAAGAGGGGCGTGAGCCGGGAGAGGTTCCGTCACTTTCGGGCAGACTCGGAGCCAACGCGGCCCCGGCGGGGCGGCACACCTGGAAGAGTCGTGTCCATGCAGGTCTGGCCTGGAGAGGCGTATCCGCTCGGCGCCACCTATGACGGCGCCGGAACCAACTTCGCGGTGTTCACGGAGGCCGCGCACCGAGTAGAGCTGTGTCTGCTGCACGACGACGGCTCGGAGACGGCGGTGGAGCTGCGCGAGAGCGACGCGTTCGTGCGGCACGCGTACGTGCCGGGCGTCATGCCGGGACAGCGGTACGGGTTCCGGGTGCACGGCCCGTACGACCCCGGCCGGGGGCTGCGCTGCAACTCGGCGAAGCTGCTGCTCGACCCGTACGCGAAGGCGGTCAGCGGGGAGGTCCGGTGGGGCGAGGAGGTGTACGGCTACCACTTCGGCGCCCCCGACCGGCGCAACGACCTGGACTCGGCCCCCCACACCATGACCTCGGTGGTGATCAACCCGTACTTCGACTGGGGCGACGACCGTCCGCCGCGCACCGGGTACCACCACACGGTGATCTACGAGGCCCACGTCAAGGGCCTGACCATGCGCCACCCGGGCCTCCCGGAGGAACTGCGCGGCACGTACGCGGCGCTCGCCCACCCGGCGATCATCGAACACCTGACCAAGCTCGGTGTGACGGCGCTGGAGCTGATGCCCGTCCACCAGTTCGTGAACGACCACCGGCTGGCCGACCTGGGCCTGCGCAACTACTGGGGCTACAACACCATCGGCTTCTTCGCCCCGCACAACGCGTACGCCTCCTGGGGCGACCGCGGCCAGCAGGTCCTGGAGTTCAAGTCGGCGGTCCGCGCGCTGCACGAGGCCGGGATCGAGGTCATCCTGGACGTCGTCTACAACCACACCGCCGAGGGCAACCACCTGGGCCCGACGCTGTCCTTCAAGGGCATCGACAACCCCTCCTACTACCGGCTCGCGAACGACCCCCGCTACTACACGGACACCACGGGCACCGGGAACTCGCTGCTCATGCGGTCCCCGCACGTGCTCCAGCTGATCATGGACTCGCTGCGCTACTGGGTGACCGAGATGCACGTCGACGGGTTCCGCTTCGACCTCGCGGCGACGCTGGCCCGGCAGTTCCACGAGGTGGACCGGCTGTCCTCGTTCTTCGACCTGGTGCAGCAGGACCCGGTGGTCTCCCAGGTGAAACTGATCGCCGAGCCGTGGGACGTGGGCGAGGGCGGCTACCAGGTGGGCAACTTCCCGCCGCTGTGGACCGAGTGGAACGGCAAGTACCGCGACACGGTCCGGGACCTGTGGCGGGGCGAGCCGCGGGCGCTGGCCGAGTTCGCCTCCCGGCTGACCGGCTCCTCGGACCTCTACCAGGACGACGGCCGCCGCCCGCTCGCCTCCATCAACTTCGTGACCTGCCACGACGGCTTCACCCTGCACGACCTCGTCTCGTACGACCAGAAGCACAACAAGGCCAACGGCGAGGACAACCGGGACGGCGAGAGCCACAACCGGTCGTGGAACTGCGGCGTCGAGGGCGAGACCGACGACCCGGACGTGCTCGCGCTGCGCGCCCGCCAGATGCGCAACTTCGTCGCCACGCTGATGCTGTCCCAGGGCGTGCCGATGATCAGCCACGGCGACGAGTTCGCCCGCACCCAGCGCGGCAACAACAACGCCTACTGCCAGGACAACGAGCTGGCCTGGGTGGACTGGCCCGAGGACGGGAACGCGGACGGGACCGGGACCGGGGACGGGGACGGGGACGGGGACGGGGACGGGGACGGGGACGGGGACGGGGACGGGGATGAGGACCGGGACAAGGGCGGCGGCGACCTGCTGGAGTTCGTCCGCGCCATGGTGTGGCTGCGCCGCGACCACCCGGTGTTCCGCCGCCGGCGCTTCTTCCACGGCCGCCCGGTGGAGGGCACCCACGACGAGCTGTCCGACATCGCCTGGTTCACCCCGGAGGGCCGGGAGATGACCCAGCGGGACTGGGACTCGGCGCGGGCGTCCGCGCTGACGGTGTTCCTGAACGGCAACGCGATCTCCGAGCCGGGGCCGCGCGGGGAGCGGATCAGCGACGACTCCTTCCTGCTGATGTTCAACGCCTCGCCCGGGCCGCTGGACTTCGTCGTACCCGTCGACCACGGACGGCAGTGGCAGGTCGTCGTCGACACGGCCGCCCCGGACGGGGTGCCGTCGGGCACGGGTCCGAAGGTCGCGGCCGGCGACCGCATCACCCTGCCCGACCGCAGCATGACGGTGCTCCAGCGGCCGGCCTGACCTCCTCCCCGCCGCCGCCCGGCACGTACGCCGGACGGGCGAGGGCGGGGACGCGTGCGGGGGCCGATGACACGAAAGGGGGCGGGCTGGGTACGTAGGTCACCATGACCTCTGCGCGACCCGGACCGGGGGTGCCCACGGCCACCTACCGGCTGCAGCTCCAGCCCGCGTTCCCGTTCGCCGCCGCCGCGGCGGCCGTCCCGTACCTGGCGTCGCTCGGCGTCTCGCACCTGCACCTGTCCCCCGTCCTGGAGGCCGTCCCGGGTTCCACGCACGGGTACGACGTCACGGACCACGCGCGCGTGCGCGAGGAACTCGGCGGCGAGGAGGGGCTGCGCGCGCTGGCGCGCACCGCGCGGGAGCACGGTCTGGGCCTGGTGGTGGACATCGTGCCGAACCACATGGCCATGGTGCCCCGGCACAACCACGCCCTGTGGGAGGTGCTGCGGGAGGGTCCCGGGTCGCCGTACGCGCGCTGGTTCGACATCGACTGGGAGGCGCAGGACGGCCGGCTGCTGCTGCCCGTGCTCGGCGGACCGGTCGGCGCCGAGCGGGACCACCTGGTGGTCGACGGCGGCGTCCTGCGCTACCACGACCACGCCTTCCCGCTGCGCGAGGGCACCGAGGACCTGCCGCTGCCCCGGCTGCTGGACGCGCAGTGGTACCGCCCGGTGTGGTGGCGCCTGGCCCGCACCGAGCTGAACTACCGGCGCTTCTTCAGCATCTCGGAGCTGATCGGGGTCCGCGTGGAGGACCCGGCGGTGTTCGAGGCCACCCACGCCACGATCCTGCGCCTGCTGAGGGAGGGGGTGATCGACGGGCTGCGCGTCGACCACCCCGACGGGCTCGCCGACCCGGACGGCTATCTGCGGCGGCTGCACGAGGCGACCGGCGGACGCTGGACCGTCGTGGAGAAGATCCTCGCCGACGGCGAGCGCCTGCCGGCCTCCTGGCCCGTCGCGGGCACTACGGGTTACGACGCCCTGCGCCAGGTCGACGGCCTGTTCACGGACTCCGCCGGCGCCGGTGAACTGCTCGACCGCTACCGGGGTTTCGCGGCCCCGCAGACGGACCGGGGCGGCGACTGGGCGGCGACGGTGCGGCGGGCGGCCTACAAGGTGCTCACGCACGAGCTGGCCGCCGAGACCGACCGGCTCACCCGGGTGGCCGACCGGCTGTGCGGCGCCTCGCCGGACCTCTCGCTGCGCGACCGGGCTCCCTGGGCGCTGCGCACCGCCCTGGAGGAGCTGCTGGTACGGATGCGGGTCTACCGGCCGTACGCCTCCGAGGACGCCTCCGCCGTCGTCACCGAGGAGTCCGCCGAGGAGGCCCGACCGGCCTTCGTGGTGCCCGAGGAGGCCGGGGCCGTCGACGTCGTACGCCGGCTGCTGGTCGAGCCCCTCGGCGACGGGCCGGCCGTGGACCACGCGGACCGGACGGAGCTGTACACGCGGTTCGCGCAGACCGCGTCGGCGCTGCGCGCCAAGTCCGTGGAGGACACGGCGTTCTACCGGTACGTGCCGCTGCTGTCGGCGACCGAGGTGGGCGGCGATCCGGGCCGTCCCGGTGTGTCACCTGAGGACTTCCACGCGTACTGCGCGCGCGTGCAGCGCGACTGGCCGGTCACCGGCACGGTCGTCACGACGCACGACACCAAGCGCAGCGCCGACGTACGGGCGGCCCTGGCCGTGCTCACCGAATGCCCGGGGCGCTGGGCGGAGTTGCTCGCCGAGGTGAGCCGCGACGAGGAGGCCGTCCCGGACGGGCAGCTGGCCTGGGCGGCCTGGCAGACGGTGTTCGGGCTGGGCCCGGCGGAGGAGGAGCGGATCCAGGGGGCGCTGCTGAAGCACGCGCGCGAGGCGGGCCTGTACACCAGCTGGACCGAGCAGGAGCCGCCGTACGAGGAGGCGGTGGCGGCCTTCGTCGCGGCCGGGCCGTGCGGGCCGCCGGGTGAGCGCGTGGCCGCCTTCCGCAAGGCGCTGGAGCCGCACATCCGGGCCAATGTGCTCGGCACCGCCCTGGTCCATCTGACGATGCCGGGGGTGCCGGACGTGTACCAGGGCACGGAGAGCGAGTACCGGGCGCTGGTGGACCCGGACAACCGGCGGCCCGTGCCGTTCCCGCCGGAGGCGCCCGGTGAGAAGGACGCCCTGACGGCGGCGGCACTGCGGCTGCGCGCCCGGCGGCCCGCCGCCTTCGGCCTGGCGGCGACGTACGCCCCGCTCGCCGCGGACGGCCCGGCCGCCGGTCACTGCGTGGCGTTCGCCCGCTCCGGCGAGGTGGTCACGGCGGTGACCCGGCTGTCGCTGCGGCTGGCGGCGGCGGGCGGCTGGCGGGAGACACGGCTGCCGCTGCCGCCCGGGCGGTGGGCGGACGTACTGGCACCGGGACGGGAGTTCACGGGGCAGGCGCGCGTGGCGGACCTTTTCGAGGGGCTCCCGGTGGCACTGCTGGAGCGCGTCGGGGACGGTGGCGGGGAGCGCGGCGGGGCGGGCGGCGGGGCGGAGGGCTGAGCGGCGAGTGCGTGGCGCCCGGCACGCCGTGGAACGCGTCCGGGCGCCCCCTGGAGCCTCCCCCTCCATGTGCTTGACAGTTCACCCATGCCGTGCGGCACTTGGAGGGCGACGCCAGGCAGACACAAATCGGGGGTGAGTCTCCTGCCGGAGCTGCGCTACCCCAGCGTTTCCGAACTGGTCGCCTTCGCAGGGACGTTGGCCGCTCAGGAGCCCGGACTGTGCACGCTGCGTCAGGTGGGCCTCTCGCGGGCCGGCCGGCCCCTGCACCTCTTGTCGGTAGGGCACGCCCGGCGGGCCGTGCTGGTGGTGGCGGGCGCCCACGCCAACGAGCCGACCGGGGGCTCCACCCTGCGGATGCTGGCCGAACGGGTGTTGGCGGAACGGGAGTTACGAGCCGGGACATCCTGGCACTTCCTGCTGTGCGCCGACCCGGACGGCGCGAGTCTGCATGTGACACCGGCGCCGCGCAGCCTGCTCGACTACCACCTCGGCTTCTACCGGCCGACGGGCGCGGAACAGCCCGAGTGGGCGCCGTCGGTGCTGCCCCCGGACCGGCTGCCGCCCGAGACGCGGGCGCTGACCGGCGTCATCGACGAGCTGCGCCCCTATCTGCAGGTGACCCTGCACGGCACCGATCTGGGCGGCAGCTGGGTCCAGCTGACGAAGGACGTGCCGGGACTCGCCGAGCCGTTCGCCAAGTCGGCGGCGGAGCTGCACATTCCGGTGGAGACGGGCGCCTCGGACGCGGCGGGCTGGCCGTCCTCCGGGCCGGGCGTGCACGTCATGCCGGGCCCGGACTCACGGGTCGCCTACCCGAGCATGCCCGACGACGCGCGGCACAGCACCTGGTACCACGCGCACCGCTACGGCGGCCTGACGGCGGTGGTGGAGGTGCCGATGTGGGCCAGCGACCTGGTGGACGACCCGGCGCCGCACCCGGCGCCGGCGGCGGCCATGGGGCGGCTGGCCGCGCGGCTGCTGCGGGACTCGGTGGAGGTGGAACGGGTGCTCGCCGACGCGCTGCCCCGGCTGGACGGCGCGGACGGGCCGCTGCTGCGGGCGGCCCGCTGGGCCCTGGGGCTCATCCCGGGCCTGGCACAGGACTGGATCCACACCCAGCCGGCCGGTACGACGATGGCGTACGTCGGCAGTGTGGACGCCTTCGGGCGACGGCTGCCGCTGCGGGCGGCGGCGATGCTGCTGCGGGTGCTGCGGGAGACGGACGACCGGGCGGCGCCCCGGCTCGAACAGCTCGTCGCCACCTGGTGCGAGGCCTTCGCCGATCGCTTCCGGGCCCGCTGGGTGCCGTTGGACCACCAGGTGGAACATCAGGCCCGGACGGTACTGGTGGCGGCCCGGCAGGCTCGTGAGCATGTGGCGTGAGGCGCCATGCGCGGATCGCGTGGGGGCTCTGAGGGGTGGGTCTGAGACCCCGTGTGCGGATGGCCTGCGGGCCCTGAGGGTGGCCTGAGGGCCCCTGCGCGGATGCCTGCGGGCCCTGAGGGTGGTCTGAGGGCCCCTGCGCGGATGGCGTGAGGGGCCTGAGCGGGTGGCGTGGGGGTCGTGCGCCACCCGCCGGCTTCGTCGGCGGCGGGGCTCAGCCGTCCAGGGCGAACACCCATCCGGTCCGCGCGTTCATGACGCACCTGCTGGTGTACGTCTCCTGGAAGGAGATCGTCCGCCCGTTCCACCGTCCGTACGCGCGGGCGGTCACGGGGGCGTAGATCATCGTGCAGAAGACGTTCTTCTGCGGGATGCGGGCGATGTCGCCGTCGTCGGCGGCTAGTTCGGCGCACGCCTCGGCGGCGTGCGGGTGGCCCAGGGGCGGGTCGCACAGCAGCAGGGTGCCGCGCGTGTCGCCGGACTGCGTTTCGCCGCGGGTGACGGTCAGGTGGAGCCAGTTGCCAGCCTGCGCGTCGCGGGGCGCCGCCTGGGCGGGGCTCGCGGCGACGAGTCCGGCGGCGGCCAGCAGGGCGCCGGCGGCCGCTGTCGCTCGGGTGAGGTACGTCATTCCCGGTGCATCGGCACGACCTCCTGTGTTCCCCACCCCGGCTCACCCGAACGGGAGCCCACGCGCGCGTGGCCGAGCGCCAGTTCGAACGCGCCCAGGACGACGCGGGCCTGGTACTCGGCCTGGCGGGCGACCGGGATCCAGCAGGCGCCGAAGCCGTCGCGGTACTCGGCGCACCAGGAGTCGATGAGGCGGTCCAGGAGCGGCAGGGCGCCGGTCGGGTCGTGGCCGGTGCCGCGCACGAGCCGGTGCAGCAGCCCGGCGGTGCGCAGCGCCAGACGGCGCCCGGAGATGCGCAGGGCGGCCAGGTGGGCGTTGCTGAGCGGCGGCAGCGGGCGGGTGCCCAGGGTGTCGGGAGTGCCGGGGGCGGCGGTGTCGGGGTCCCAGGCGTCGGCGAGGCCGGGGCAGACCAGCAGGTAGTCGTCGACCGGCGCGAGCAGGCGGGCCGCGTCCGGCGCCGCGGCCAGCCGGGGGCGCACGGCGGCCAGGATGTCCGTCAGGATGCGGCTGTCGTGACGCAGCGCCCGGCTGACGGCCCGCAGCTCCGCGTCCCGGTCGGCGGGCGGGGAACCGTCCTCGACGCAGGCCACGCCCCACATGGGGGCCTCGACGACCGCGGTGACGGTGCCGTGCCGGTACGGATGGAACCAGGTGGACTCCACGGCTGCCTCGGCGATGGCCGCGGCCAGGTCGCCGCGGCGCGGCGGCGGGATGTGGTAGACGGCGGGGTCGACGGTGGGCCAGTACAGGGTGTCGTAGGCGCCGAGTTCGCGCGGGATGCCGAGGGCGGCGGCGATGCGGGCGAGGCGCCCGCCGAGGCCGGGCAGGTCGCGGGTGAGCTCCACGAATCCGCCGCCGACGTCGACGCCGTGCAGCGAGCACTGCAGGAAGGGCCGCAGTTCGTCCTGGAGGCCGAGCAGGGCACGGGTCTCGGGCAGGGCGGCGGCCTCGGCGCCGTCCGGCAGCCATTCGGGCTGCTCGAGGAAGCCGGGCCGGAAGAAGTTCCGGAAGTAGTGGCCGAGGGTGTAGGGACCGGCCAGCCAGCCCTCGTTGCGCCGGGAGCCGTCCGGGTCGAGGCAGAGCAGCAGGTTCCAGGTGGTGTCGGCGTCGTCGGTGATCCCGGGGTCGGCGAGAGCGCGTTCGGCGAGGGTCAGGACCGTGGCGCCGCCGACGGGTTCGTTGGCGTGGGGTCCGGCGACGACGAGTACCTGGCGGCTGCCGTGGCCGACCGACAGCAACCAGAGCGGCGTTCCGGCGCGGGAGGTTCCCACGCGGCGCAGCACGGCGTCCCTGGGGTGGCGCGCGGCGAGCGCCGCCGCCCGCGCGGTCAGCTCGTCCACGGACGGGTAGCGGAGGAGGGGCGGCAGAGCACACCTCCACACAGTGAGGCCATCGGTTTCACCGGATGCACACGAGACGCACACGGCGTACGCACAGTCAGTCACGACTCGTGACGTACGTCAACACCACGGCATGCAAAGCAGTTTCCGCCATGATGGCCGAAAGCGTCTCAGTGCGCAGCGAGCCGGAACGCCATCCGCCCGAACCCCACCAGATCGCCCTCGCGCACGACGACGGAGCCGACCACGCGGCGGCCGTTGACCGTGGTGCCGTTGGTGGAGCCGAGGTCCCTGAGGACCCACAGGCCGCCCTGCCGGCGCAGTTCGGCGTGCACCCGGGAGACGGTGTCGTGGTTGAGGCGCAGCCCGTTGGCGGGGTCGCGGCCGATGCGCAGCGGATGGCCGTGGTCCGGGTGCGGCAGGAGCAGCTTGGGCAGCCGCTCGGCCTGCCAGGCCAGGCGCAGCCGTACGGTGAAGCCGGAGACGGCCTCGACGGTGCCGAGCACCGCCCGGGAGAACCGGCTCTGGCGGGGCAGGTCGGCGGTGAGGACGGCGAGTTCGTCGGCACGGCGAGCGGCGAGCGCGAGTTCCATGCGGCGCACGAACGTGTCGTGCGACAGCCGGCCCATCGCGACGCCGTCTCGCAGCACCTGCAGCACCTTGTCCCGCTCCGCGTCGGAGAGCCGCGCGGGGTATGTGGGGAACTCGAAGGACGACGTCACGCTCGTGATTGTCGGTCAGTGAACCCCGGGTGTCCAGAAACGGCGGAACCGGTGCCCACGCGCGTGCACTTCCGCGACACCCGCCGGAAAAGGCCGGATCCGAAAGCGGATTGATCGTTTTCGGGGCACGATGGACGCGCTACATCACGGTGAGCAGACGAAGGGGAACCGTCCGTGCAGTTCGAGGTGTGGGCACCGCAGGCAGACCGTGTGACGCTCCAGTGCGACGACGCCACGCGCGCGTTGGAGCGCGATCCCGGGCGGGCGGGATGGTGGACCGGGGAGGCGGCGGCCGGGGACGGCTCGCGCTACGGCTTCGCGCTGGACGACGGTCCCGTACGGCCCGATCCGCGCTCGCGCCGCCAGCCGGACGGCCCGGACGGCCTGAGCGCGGTCGTCGACCACGAGCGGTACGCGTGGCGTGCCCCGTGGGCGGGGCGCGGACTGCCGGGCGCGGTGCTCTACGAACTGCACGTGGGGACATACACCCCCGAGGGCACCCTCGACGCCGCCGCGGACAGGCTGGGGCATGTGGCCGAACTCGGGGTCACCCACGTCCAGTTGATGCCTGTCTGTCCCTTCCCCGGGCGGCACGGCTGGGGGTACGAGGGGGTGTCGCCGTGGGCGGTGCACGAGCCGTACGGCGGTCCCGAGGCGCTGAAACGGCTCGTGGACCGGGCGCACGAGCTGGGTCTCGGGGTCGTCCTGGACGTCGTGCACAACCACCTGGGCCCCTCGGGCAACCATCTGCCCGCGTTCGGGCCGTACTTCACGGACACGCACCACACGCCCTGGGGCTCCGCGGTGAACCTGGACGCGCCCGGCTCGGACGAGGTGCGCGCGTACTTCCTGGGCAGCGCGCTGGCGTGGCTCAGGGACTACCGGCTCGACGGGCTGCGCCTGGACGCCGTGCACGCGCTGCACGACACGCGCGCGTGCCACTTCCTGGAGGAGCTGTCCGCGGCGGTCGACGGTCTCGCCGAGGAGGTGGGCCGGCCGCTGTTCCTGATCGCCGAGTCCGACCTGAACGACCCGCGGATCATCGCCCCGCGCGCGGAGCACGGCCTGGGGGTGCACGCGCAGTGGAACGACGACTTCCACCACGCCCTGCACACCGCGCTGACCGGGGAGTCCCAGGGGTACTACGCCGACTTCGCGCGCGCCCCGCTCGCCGCGCTCACCAAGACGCTCACCGGCGGCTGGTTCCACGACGGCACGTACTCCGGCTTCCGGGGCCGCAGCCACGGCCGCCCGCTGGACCGCGCGCGCGTGGGCGCCCACCGTCTGCTCGGCTACAGCCAGACCCACGACCAGGTCGGCAACCGCGCCCAGGGCGATCGGCTCGCCGCCCTCGTCTCTCCCGGTCTGCTGGCCTGCGCGGCCACGCTCACGCTGACCGCGCCGTTCACACCGATGCTGTTCATGGGCGAGGAGTGGGCTGCGGGCACGCCCTGGCAGTTCTTCACCGACCACACGGACCCTGAGCTCGCCGAGGCGGTACGGCGCGGCAGGCGACGGGAGTTCGCGGCGCACGGCTGGGCCGAGGGGGACGTACCCGACCCGCAGGACCCGGCGACCCGGGAGCGGTCCTGCCTCGACTGGTCGGAGCCGGAACGCGAGCCCCACGCGCGCGTGCTGTCCTGGTACCGGCGGCTGATCGCGCTGCGCCGGGAGCAGCCGGACCTCACCGATCCCGACCTCGCCGACACGAAGGTGGCGTACGACGAGGAGCGCCGCTGGCTGGCGTTCCGCCGCGGGGACGTCCGGGTGGCGGTGAACCTGGGCAAGGACCCCGCGGCGATCCCCCTGGGCACCGACCACCTGGAGGTCCTGGCGGCCTGGGACCAGGTGGACACCCCGGGCCCGGACGGCCTGCTCCAGGTGCCGGGCGAGTCCTGCGTGGTGCTGAAGCAACCCTGAGCGGGGGCGTGCGGGCGCTGGGGGTGAGCCGTCGAGGGAACACCGCGTCGGCCAGGTCCCGGCGCGCGACTGCGCCGGGCGAGCCGCGCCGGGCACGCCCGGGAGGACACCTCGCCCGAAGCCGCGGCAGGGCGCAGGCCCGGTCCGTGCGGCGGCGGACGGGCCGGGCGTTGCCGGGCCTCAGGGGACGGGCCGTCGGATTGCCACAGTCGGCCCAATCGCGGCGCGACACCCTGCAGGCGGTGGCTGGGGCTGTACGGGGCCAGCAGAACGCCTCGCGCGCGGCGGTGACGCGGCCCATGGCCCAAGGCATTCCGGGCCCCCTGAACGCCCGCCGGAAGGCACGGCCGGCCTGTTGCGGACGCGGCACCACGCGAACCGTGCCGGGCGGGCCGGGCATGCCCGGGGAGGGTGCCACACGCGGAGGGGCGGCGCGGCCCAGGCCCGGTCCGTGCGGTGGCGGGTGGGCCGGGGCCGGGGTGAAGGGGGCCTAGGGCTCTGCCTCGTCGTCCTTGAACTCGCTGACCCGCTCCAGCAGGATCGGTTCCCAGGCGCGGCGCAGCTGGGTTCTGAGCAGGGGCAGGGAGCCGGGGGCGCGGCCTTCGAGGTGGTCGGTCAGGCGGATGACGGTGTCGCAGCGGGCGAGCCACAGGCCGCGCAGGCAGGGGCGGGCGCCGTAGCCGGCGAGGGTGGCGGCGCGGACGGCCGCCGGGGAGCCGACCGCGACCGCGAGCCCGGCGATGTCCTCTGCCGGGTCACCGATCGCCGCCTCGGTCCAGTCCAGGATGCCGCGGACCCGCCCGTCGGCGCTGACCACCACGTGCTCGCCGGTGAGTCCGTGGTGGGTGAGCACGGCGGCGCCGGGCTGCGTGGCGAGCTGCGCGGCGCCCGGCGGGGTGAGCTGGTGCAGCCGCGCGGCGTCGAACTCGTCGGCGGCGGCGAGCCGTTCGGCCGCGTGCACGGCCATGCGGCGCAGCGCCTCCAGGGACCGCGGGGCGGTGCGTGGCACGCCGAGCGTCTCGGCCTGCCGTACGGGCACCGCGCGCAGCCCGCTGAGCAGCCCGGCGAGGTCGGCCTCGCCGACGGCGGAGACGTCGTGCTCGTCCGCGGTGCCGCCGGGCAGCTTGGTGTCGAGCGTGTAGGCGAGGCCGGGCGCCCAGTCGCCGTGCGCGACGCTGGTCGGAAGGGCGACGGGGACGTGCGGGCGCACCACGTCCCGCAGGCGCAGCTCCCGGCGGCGGCGCACGGAGGCCTCGCGGTCGGGCGCGAGCCGCAGCACATGGCGGGTGCCGACCCACCAGGTGTGCTCGCGGCCCTCGGCGACCGGCCGGACGTCGGGTCCCGCGGTGCCGTTCGCGGTCTCCTTGCCCGCCGTGCCCTCCTTGCCCTCCTTGCTCGCCTTGAGGGTCTCCTTGAGCAGCGAACGCACCAGTCTGCGCACGGTGTCCGCGGTGGGTGTCGGTGCCTGGGTCATGGGTCGCGTGGTCGCCGTTCTGGGATGTCGTCGAAGGGGTGTCTGGGGGCTCTCTCAGTCCACTATGACCATCTCTCGGGTGGTGTCGTTGAACCGGCGCCCGCCGTCCTCGGTCACCGTCACGATGTCCTCGATGCGCACCCCGAAGCGGCCGGGCAGATAGATGCCGGGCTCCACGGAGAAGCACATGCCGGGCACGAGGGGCTGTTCCTCGCCCTCGATCATGTACGGCGGCTCGTGCGTGGTGACGCCGATGCCGTGCCCGGTGCGGTGGATGAAGTACTCGCCGTACCCGGCGTCGGTGATCACCGCGCGCGCGGCGCGGTCGACCTCCTGGCAGGCCACGCCGGGCCGCACGGCCCGGAAGCCCGCCTCCTGGGCGGCGCGCACGATGTCGTGGACCCGGCGCTCCTCCTCGGTCGGCTCGCCGACGTGGACCGTGCGTGTCGTGTCGGAGCCGTAGCCGTCCTTGAGGCCGCCGAAGTCGAGGACGACCATGTCGCCGTGCTGGATGACGCGGTCGCCGACCTCGTGGTGCGGGTTGGCGCCGTTGGGGCCGGAGCCGACGATGGTGAAGTCGACCTGGGAGTGCCCGAAGCGGCGCAGCAGGTCGGCGAGGTCGTGGCCGACGTCGGACTCGCGCCGGCCGGCGAAGGGAACCTTCCGGATCTCCTCGAACGTTGCGTCGGCAGCCGCTCCCGCGGCTGCCAGGAGCTCCAGTTCGGCCGCGTCCTTCACCGCGCGCAGCATGGGCAGCGCGTCGGTGAGGGCGGCGTAGGAGGTGTCCGGCAGGGTGCGCTGGAAGCCGAGCAGGTGCATGGCCCAGGTGTTGTCGCTGATGCCGAAGCGTCCCCGGTCGTCGAGGAGGCCGGCGGTGACGGCGTAGGGGTCCTTGCCGTCGGTCCAGTCGCGCAGGGTGAGCGCGGTCGCGCCGGCCGCCGCCTCGGCGTCCGGCGCCTCCAGGGTGGGCACGACGAGCACGGGGTCACAGCCGGGGGCCAGGACCAGCACGGTGAGCCGCTCGGTGACGGCGGTGGGCGTGTACCCGGTCAGCCACACCATGTCCGGGCCCGGTGCCACGAGCAGCCCCGCGAGGCCGGCATCGGCCGCCGCACGCGCGGCGCGCTCCATCCGGGCCCGGTAGTCGTCGGCGGTGAAGGGCGCGGGCGTACTCCTGGTCATCCGGGCCTCCGAGCGCGGTCGAGGTGACGGGACGAAGCGGTCTCGGGCAGCATCCTGCCCGGCCGAACAGGGCGACGCGAGCCGATCGCGGAGTCCCGCGACTGCGGTCCGTGGTGACGGCGGTCGGCATGGGGCCATCATGGCGCGCGAGGCGGGGGGTGACCAGCGGGTTTCCCGGTACGGCCGGGGGCGCGGGCCGGCACTCCGGCGGAGCGGGACAGCGGTCCGGCGGAGCTGTGCGGCGGTCCGGCGATCCGCCCTGGTCAGGTCACCAGGCCCGGAACGACGGTCAACTGCTGGTAGCCGCCGCTGCGGTGGCGCACGGTGAGGGTCACCTCCGTGCCGGGGCGGGCCTCGGTGACGGCCCGGGCGAGGTCGGCCGCGCTGTCGACGCGGGCGGTACCGAACTGGAGCAGGACGTCACCGCGGACCAGGCCCGCCGTGTAGCCGGGGCCGGGGACGTGGACGCCCGTCACCAGCGCCCCCGCCTTCTCGGCGTCGACGACCTCCACACCGAGGGTGGCCCCGGGCCGGGCCGCGGCGGGGCTCGGGGTGACGGTGGGTGCCGCGGGCACGGGCTTGACCGGGGCGGCGCGCGGCGCGGCCTGCCGCTGCAGCTCGGCCAGCTTGCTCATGCCGATCACCGTGGCGCCCACCGTGCCGAGTCCGACCCCACAGAGCACCAGGGCGGTGCCGATGATCAGGCAGAGCAGCAGGGCCCTGATCCGCCGGCCCCGGCGCCGGGCGGCATGCGGGCGCCGGGCGGCACCGGTCGTACCGCTGTCCCGCCGCTCCTGACCGGGCATCGGCTTGGGACGCAACGCAGTCTGTTCCATGGTTTCGCTCGCCTCCGGCTGGAGCTCTACCCGGGGCGCGGGGCCACCAGAAGACACGAACGAGTGAGACTGGCCGGAGGGTGGCGCAGGGTAGCCATGCAGGGTCCCGCCCTCAGGTGCCGAGACGATCCGACCGGCGGCGGTCCCCCCTCAGGCGTCGAGACGGCTTCAAACCCCGCGCCGGCCCTCAGCTCCCGAGCCGTTCCCCCACCAGTCCCCGCACGACCTCGGCGGCCGCTCCGCCCGGTGTGCCGCCGTGCACGAGTTCCGTGCGATGGACGACCCGGGGTGCGGTGAGCGGGACGGTCACCGTGCCCGGTACGCCGGTGGCCGTGGAGCGGGGCAGCAGGGCGAGGCCGTGGCCGGCGGCGGTGAGGGCGGTGAGGGTGCGCAGGTCGGTGCCCTCGTAGCGCAGGGCGGTGCGGAAGGCGCCGCCGCCGTTCGCGGCACGCAGATGGGCGAGGGGCAGGGCCGCGTCCGGGGCGTCGATCCAGCGGGCGTCGGCGAGGTCGCCCAGCCGCAGCCCGGACCGTCCGGCCAGGGGGTGCCCGGCGGGGAGCAGCACGGCGACGGGTTCCTCCACCACCCCGTGCGTGGTCAGCGGCGCCACGTCGGGCAGCCGCAGCGGGTCGCTGGGCGCGGCGAGCCCGTCGACCAGGCCGAGGTCGGCGGTGCCGGTGGCGACGGCGGCCGGGATCTCGTCACGGGTGAGGACGCGCAGCGTCACGCCCGCGGGCGGGAGCGCGCCGAGGACGCGGGGGCCGAGCGCGGTGGGTGTGGTGGCGAGGGTGAGGCCGTGCGCGGGGGCGGCGGCCATACGGACGACGTCGGCACGGGCCGCGTCCAGGCGCAGCAGCAGCGGACCGGCGTGTTCCAGGAGGCGTTCGCCCGCCGCGGTGGGTGCGACCGGACGGCGGGTGAGCAGGGGCGCGCCGAGGTCCTGTTCGAGCGCCGCGATGTGCTGGGAGACCGCGGACTGGGTGTAGCCCAGCTCGCGCGCGGCCTCGGAGAAGGAGGCGAGGCGCGCCACGGTGACGTACGTGCGCAGCAGGTGCGGGTCCATGCCGGACAGCATCCCATTCCATCAGCAGTGCTTATCGATGGTCCAGAAATCATCGTTGGACGTGAACCATGGAGGCCGCCCACGATGAACGGCATGACGAACACCGCGGCTCGCACCGCCACCCTCGCCCTCGTCGGGGACCGCTCCCCCAACGTCGTCTCGCACACCCGCGTCCCGCTCCTGCTCGACGCCCTCGCCGCACGCGACCGGCTGGTCCTGGACGCCTACTGGATCCCGTCCGAGGACGCGGAGGCGGAGGGCGCGGTACGCGGTTTCGACGCGGTGTGGGTGCTGCCGGGCAGCCCCTACCGCAGCGAGGCCGGCGTCCTCGCGGCCGTGCGCACCGCGCGCGAGGAGGGCATCCCGTTCCTCGGCACCTGCGGCGGCTTCCAGCACGCGCTGCTGGAGTTCGCCCGGAACGTGTGCGGGCTGACCCGGGCCGCGCACGCCGAGAACGACCCCGACGCCGACGACCCGCTCATCGAGCCGCTGGCCTGCTCCCTGGTGGGCCACGAGGCCGCGGTGACGCTCGAACCGGGTTCCCTCGCCCACTCGGTGATCGGCTCGGCGCGCACGGTGGAGCGGTACTTCTGCGCGTACGGCCCCTCTCGCCACCTCGACACCCTGCGCGCGCACGGCCTGCGGCTGTCCGGGCACGACGAGGACGGACAGGTCCGCGTCGCCGAACTGCCGGACCACCCCTTCTTCCTGGCCACGCTGTTCCAGCCGGAGCTGTCCGGCGACGGCTCGCGCCCCCATCCGGTCGTACGGGCACTGGGCCGCGCCGCGGCCGAACACGCCTCACGGGCACGCGGCGCGGCCTGAGCCGACCTCGGCGTCACGGCCTGAGCCGGGCCCCGGCGCCGCGGCCCGTCCTCCGTGCCACGGACCGGCCTCCGCGCCACCGCCCCGCTCTGGCGTGACCGCCCGGCCTCGGCGTCACCACCCCGCCCAGCCGCCGCACCCGGGCTCAACCCGCCCTCCACGCACGGCGGAACCGTGTCTCTGCGCACGGCAGAACCGGGCCTCGCACACGGCCGGTGCCGGGCTGTCAGTGGTGGCTGTTACGTTCGGTGACATGACCGATCACGCCCTGCGGCTCCTGCGGCAGCACCGGCACCTCGCCGAACTGGCCGCGTTCCCCTTCGGCTTCGACCTGGACCGCGCCGCCCATGGCCATGTCGAGGCGGTCCGGCTGGCATCCGGCGGCCCGCTGGAGGTGCTCGCCGGGGACGACACGGGCGGTACGTACTTCCTGTGCGCGGACGGGTCGATGCTGTACGCCGACTCGGAGGGCTCGGCCGGGATCATCGGCACCGGCGTCGACGAGGCGCTGGAGATCATGATCGGTCTGCCCGGCTGGCACGATTACCTGGACCTGTCCCCGGCGGACGGCGAGGAGGCGATCCTCGCGTGCGTGGCCGAGACCGAGGACGGGATCCGGGAGTACGCCGGCATCGACGCCGAGCGCGCCGAACTGCGCGCCGCGCTGGGCCTGCCCGAGCGGTCCCCGGTGGAGCTGATCGCCCTGCTGCACCGGGCACTCCTGCGCACGGAACCGGACCATGTGCTGCTCAACGCCGACGAGGGCATGGCGTACGAGCTGCTCGACGGGCATCCCCGCCCGCCGCTGTGGGAGCCGGTGCTGGAGCGCGGCCGGGCCGACCTCGCGCTGCTGCGCGCCGGGGACGCGGCGGCGCGCGAGGCGGTGGCCGGGGATCCGGTGCGGCGCCGACTGGTGCTGCGGGCCGCGCAGTTCGACCGCTCGGACGGCGATCTCGGTCTGCTGAGGGAGCTGCTGCGCCGGGAGGCGGAGTCGTCGATGTCCGACGAGCTGCGGCTCGCGGCCGTCCTGGTGGGCCTGCACGGAGACCCGGCGGACCTGCCGCTGCTGCACGCGGTCCGGGACACGGACTTCGACACCCACTGCGGGCTGGGCGGGATCCCCGAACCGGACGCCGACGGGGCGGAACTGCGCCGCTGGGCCGAGGAGCTGGACGAGTGCCTGTTCGGCACGGATCCGTCCGACGAGCCGACGGGGACCTGGACCGACCTGGCGGCGGCCCAGGGGCTCACCGAGCTGGCCCGGGTCACCCTGATCCGGCAGCTGGACGCCCTCGTCATGAACCAGAGCATGCTGCGGCGGCCCGGCTCCCCCACCACCCTCGACCCCGCGCCGCTCAGCTCCCTTGCCTACGACTTCGAGGAGCTGGGCGACCTGGAGCAGGCGCTGCGTGCCCGGCGGCTGTACGCCGCGCTCCAGGAGACCGCCTGGGACCGGATATCGGCCCTGCGGGACCAGGCCCGGCTGGAGCGCTCCACGGGCCGGCTCGTCCCGGCCGCGCGGACCCTCGCCGTGCTCCGCTCCGTCCTGGACGCGCCGGGCGACGACAGCCTGGCGCACTGGCAGGAGGCGAACCTCGGCCGGTTCACAGCCCAGGAGCACTACGCGCTGGTCCTCGCCCTGGCCGCAGCGGACCTCACCGAGGAGGCCCGCTCCGTCCTGGCGGCGGCCGACGCGATCCGCGGGGAGTTGCGGGGCCCGATCATGCGAGGGCTGGACGACCTCGCCGCGGAGGTGGTGGAGCGGATCGGCGGCGTCAGCTGACCAGCAGGACCGGGGCCGGCGCCCGGTCGGGCAGGAAGCCGTGGGCGCGGCGGCCGAGCCACTCCGCCTTGTAACGGTCGACCTCCCGGTGCCAGTTCAGGATGCCCGCCAGCCAGTTCTGCAGATCCAGGACATAGCCGTCCAGGGCCGTGCGCGCCTCCTCGGACAGCTGGAAGTCCTCGTACAGCGCCGGCAGTTCGTGCGCGACGACGTGCTCGAACTGCTGCATGCGCTGGGTCATCAGATCGTGGACGACGCCGAGCGCGGCCGGGTAGTCCACGCCGAAGAAGTTCTGCACGACGAGGATCGCGTTGTGGATCTCGCCCCCGTACTCGATCTCCTTCTGGTACGAGAAGACGTCGTTGAGCAGGCAGGCGTAGTCGATGGCCGCGTTCTCCAGGGAGCGCACGGGGCCGCTGCGGTACACCTCCGGCGGGATCGCGGGGCCCTGGCCCATCCGGCACAGGCTCAGGGTGAGGTCGGAGCCGAAGGTGGCGCGGCGCATCTCCAGGTAGTCGACCGGGTCGGGGACGCGGTTCTGCAGCTGGTTGGACAGCTCCCAGATCCAGCTCTCGGTCATGCTGTCGACGGCCGTCTTCAGGGTGCGCCGCTGGTCGGGGGTCATCCCAGCCGTCGTCCGCGCCCACAGGTCGATCAGGCCGCGCTCCATGGCGTTGCCGGGGGCGACGGCCGGTTCACCCTCCACCGGCATGCACCGGGAGAGCCGGGCGGTGGTCAGGCGGGCGGCAGCGAGGTCGCGGCGGTGGCCGAAGACCAGGGGGTAGTAGTCGTCGCCGTACGTGCCCCAGGCGAGCCACTGGGCGCTGAGGTCGAGGGCCTCGGGGGTGGCGTCGGGGTCCAGTCCGGCCGAGCAGAGCGCGAGGTCGTGGGCGGCGAGCTTGTCCTCGTCCCAGACGCCCTCCTGGAGGATGCCCATGCGGTGCGACCAGGTGACGAGGTGGCGGCGGGCGGTGTCGAGGTGCGGGCTCAGCTCCAGGGTGAACGGCATGGGGAAGTCGGGCAACAATGCGGGGCCGACCTTCTGGAACGGCACATGGGCGTAGGCGCGCAGGCGTTCGGCGGCGGCCGAGGCGAGCAGGGCGCCGACGTCGGCGGCGGAGGTGCCGGGGCCGCCGAGCAGCTGCCAGGGCGAGTCGGTGCGCGCGCCCTTGTTCATGTAGCGGCTGGAGCGCAGGTGCCACTCGTGGCCGCCTGACTGCCAGTCCTGGAGTCCCTTGGTGTAGGCGGCGACCGCGGCCATCTCGTCGGGCCTGAGCCCCGTCTCCAGGGCCACGGCCGGGACCTCGGTGAGCGCGGTGTGCTCGAACTGGTGCAGGCGCGAGGTGAGGATGTCGTTGACGGTCTCGGCGGCCTCCTGGGTGGTGCAGCCGAAGAAGGTCTCCAGCACGAGCACGCCGTTGCTGTTCTCGCCCTCGTCCTCGACCTCCCGCTGGTAAGAGAAGAGGTCGTTGCGCAGGTGGACGGCGTCGGAGAAGGTCTCCATGAGCACCCTGAGCGGCCGGGTCCCGGACACGGCGGCGGGCACCTCGGCGGTCGCGTACTCCACGAGCCCCGCCGACCAGGGGGCGCCGCCCACCTTGCGGCGCATCTCGATGTACTCGACCGGGTTGGCGATCCGTCCCTCGTTGATGTTGGACAGCTCCCACATCGACTCGTTGAGCAGATGCTCGGTCGCCACGGAGAAGCGCCGGCGCCAGTCGACGGACATCGACGGCACCGTGCGCCGCCAGAGGTCGGCGAGGCCCGCCTCCACCGGGTTCTCCGGCTCCGGCATCGGTGTCGTGGGGTCGATAGGCATGAACAGCGGCAGGCGGTCCAGGTGGGCCTTTCCGGCGGCGCGGT
Source organism: Streptomyces sp. NPDC047085 (assembly GCF_040643735.1). Lineage (NCBI taxonomy): Bacteria > Bacillati > Actinomycetota > Actinomycetes > Kitasatosporales > Streptomycetaceae > Streptomyces > Streptomyces sp. NPDC047085. Next base: position 264,912 of record NZ_JBEYUW010000001.1, on the reverse strand, counting down.
CCTGGGTGCGTTTGAACATGTCCAGGAAGTGGTCGTCGAAGAAGAACACCCAGACGTACCAGTCGGTGATGAGCGAGAGGGCGGGGCCGTCGCAGTCGGGGTGGGTGTAGGCACACAGGAGCCCGTAGTCGTGCGCCTCCAGGTCGGCCTGCGCCCAGATCCCGGAGCCCTCGAGCATGCCCATCTCGCGCGCCCACGCCGTCGAGTGGGCACGGGCCTCGTCGACATGGGGGTTCAGCCGCGCGGGATACGGCATGTAGAAGTGCGGGAGTTCGAACGGCTGCGTCATGGCCGGGCCCTACCCGCGGCCCCGGAGCCGCATCCAACCGGCGGCACATGATCACACCATCGCGTGAAATGCCACGGAAGCCGTGAACTGTCAACAGACTGTGTGGCGTTGGGGGAAGCGGACAGCAGGCGACCGGGCGCGGACCGGTCGCGAGGACGCGTTGTCCGCGCCCTTGCCGAGCCCCCGCGCGCGGGCCACCGTATGCGCATGACCTCCTTCGTGCTGCCTCATGAGGTGCACGGCGACGGCGCCCACAAGGTGTTCGCCGTGCACGGCTGGTTCGCCGACCGTTCCGCCTACGCGCCCGTCCTGCCGGACCTCGACCGCACCACCTTCACCTACGCGTTGGTCGATCTGCGCGGCTACGGCGAGGCCCGGGACGCCGCGGGCTCGTACACGACCGCCGAGGCGGCCGGGGATCTGGTGGAGCTGGCCGACCGGCTGGGCTGGGACCGGTTCTCGGTGATCGGACACTCGATGGGCGGCGCGGTGGCGCAGCGGCTGCTGTCGGTCGCCCCGCGGCGGCTGCGCCGGATCGTGGGGGTCTCCCCCGTGCCCGCCTCGGGGCTGCCGCTGCCCGGAGAGCAGGGCGTGCTGTTCGCGGACGCGGCGCACAAGCCGGAGAACCGGCGCGCGATCATCGACATCACCACCGGCGAGCGCCGTCCCGCCGCCTGGCTGGACCGGATGGTGGACCGCTCGCTGAAGTGCAGCGACGCGAAGGCGTTCCGGGCCTGGCTCGACTCCTGGGCGGGGGACGACTTCCGCGCCGACGTCGAGGGCGGCGAGGTGCCCGCGCTGGCGGTGGCCGGGGAGCTGGATCCGGCGCTGTCCCCCGAGCTGATGCGGCAGACGTGGATGTCCTGGTACCCGCGCGCCGAGCTGGTGTCGCTGCCGTGCGCCGGGCACTACGCCATGGACGAGACGCCGCTGGAGCTGATCTCCGCGGTGGAGGACTTCCTGGGCGCGGACACCGCCGGCGAGGACGACGCGGCGTGAGCGTGCCCCGGGCCCGGCCGGTGCCCGACGTCTTCGACCCGCGCCGGTACGCCGCCGGGGTGCCCTACGCCGACTACCGGCTGCTGCGCGACGAGCATCCCGTGGCCTGGCAGGACGAGCACGAGGTGCTGGGCTGGCCGGCCGGGCCCGGGTTCTGGGCGGTGACCCGGCACGCGGACGTGGTCCGCGTGTTCAAGGACTCGGCGACGTACTCCTCGTACCTCGGCGCGACCCAGATCCGCGACCCCGATCCGGACGACCTGCCGTTCATCCGGCGCATGATGCTCAATCAGGATCCGCCGCGGCACGGGAGGCTGCGGCGGCTGGTGAGCCGGGCGTTCACGCCGGGCCGCGTCGACCGGTTCGCGGCGCTCGCCCGCGACCGGGCGCGCACGCTGCTCACGCGGGCGGTCGGCCAGGCGCGGAACGGCGACGGCACGGTCGATCTGGTCGCCGCCGTCACCGACGAGTACGCCCTGCTCAACCTGGCCGATCTGCTCGGCGTTCCGGAGAGCGACCGGCGGCTGCTGCTGCACTGGACCCAGCGGGTCATCGGCTACCAGGACCCGGACGAGGCCGGTCCTGCGGTGCTGGACGAGACGGGCAAGCCGGTCAACCCGCGTTCCCCGGCGATGCTGCGGGACATGTTCGCCTACGCGCAGCAACTCGCCGCGCACAAACGGCGCCATCCCGCCGACGACATCATCACCACGCTCGCCCATGACTCCGAACTCGCCCCGGCGGAGCTGGAGATGTTCTTCTTCCTGCTCACCGTCGCGGGCAACGACACGGTGCGCAGCGCGGCCCCCGGCGGACTGCTGGCGCTGGCCGAGCATCCGGAGGCGTACGAGCTGCTGCGCGTGGGGAAGGCCGGCCTGCCGTCCGCGGTCGACGAGTTGCTGCGCTGGCATCCCCCGGTGCTGACCTTCCGCCGGACGGCCGCGCGGGACACCGTGCTGGCGGGCCGCCGGATCCGGGCGGGCGACAAGGTCGTGGTGTTCCACGCCTCGGCCAACAGGGACGAGCGTGTCTTCACCGCACCGGACCGGCTGGACCTCGCCCGCACCCCCAACCCCCACGTGTCCTTCGGGGACGGACCGCACGTGTGCCTGGGCGCCCACTTCGCCCGGCTTCAGCTGCGGCTGCTCCACGAGGAGGTGCTGCGCGCGCTCCCCGGCCTGCGCCTGGCGGCGCCGCCGCAGCGCCTCGTGTCCAACTTCATCAACGGCATCAAGTCACTCCCCGTCCAGACCCTCCCCGCCGTCCGCGCCGTCCGCGCCCCGTGACGGGTCGACCTGGATCAGGGCGTGGGTGCCGGTGACGCGCCAGCCCTGCCCCTCCGCCTCGACCAGGGCGGCCTCGGTGGCCGCGGACAGGCCGGTGACCACGTCGGACTTCAGGGTGCGCAGGGCGGCGACCGGGCCGGGGAAGTAGGCCGTCACCTCCTGGAAGGGCGTGGTGGGCGGCCACATCCGGTCGCCCACCAGTCGGCGGTAGTTGAGGTCGCCCTTGAGGATCGTCAGGGTCGCCGAGGCGAACTCGGCGCGCAGGTCGTCCGGCATGCCGGCGTACGGCAGCGGGGCGGCGGCGAACGGGTGGGCACGCACGGTGAGACGGCCGTCCGCCATGGCCGACCAGAGCACGCTCCCGTACGCCGCGGCGGCTCCCGGCGCCGACCGGATCCGGCTCAGCGCGTCGACCACGTCGGAGGTCGTGGCGTCGGAGACGTAGTACGGGTACGGCTTGACGTGCAGGAACGCCCGGTGGATCCGGCCCTCGGCGAGGAGGTGGGCGATCAGCAGCAGGTCGGGGACGAGTTCGCGGCCCGCGTTGTCCGCGACCAGGCAGAGCGTGCCGGCGCCGGAGGGCGGCAGCAGCGACCAGAGGGTCTCGCTGTCGTCGGCGACCAGGCCCGGCGCCGGTTCGTGATCCTCGGCGCCGCCGGCGGAGAGACGGAAGCCGAGGTCGGCGCGGTTGCCCCACAGCGAGCCGTGCAGCAGGGCGCGGTCCCGCTCCGGCTGCGGCCGGTCCTGGAGCGCGTCGAGCGCGGCGAGTTCCGCCTCGGTCTCCAGGGTGTCGAGTTCGGCGCGTTTGAAGGGGCGGAAAGGGTCGATGCCCTGCCAGGGGCCCGGCCTGAAGTAGCCGACGGCGTCGAGCAGCCGGCGGTAGAAGTAGCTCTCCGACCACAGCCAGGGCACGTCGAACCAGGACTGCCCGACGTGGGTGTGCAGCCCCCAGTCACGCCATCGGTCCCGGTCGTCCGCGTCCTCGGGCAGCGGTTCGATCACGCCCTCGGTGCAGCTCATGAGCAGCTCGTCCAGCGCGCGGTGCTGCCCGGGACCGTAGGGGAAGGCGTCCCGCACCTGCCGGATGATCGCGGGGTGGCGCTCGGCCAGCACGCTGTGCGGGAACGCGCCGGGTTCGTCGCCGAGGATCACGGGCGCGGTGGGGGTGTCGGGCATGCCGGTCACCGTATCGCGCGGCTCCCCGGGTCAGCCGGTTCTGATCTCCCGCTCCAGCTGCGTGGCGAGGGTCAGATAGCGCGGGCGGCGGTGCACCGGGACCAGGCCCCGGATCATCAGGAACCACATCTCGGCCACCCTGCGGGGCAGCCGTCCGACCGGTTCGAGCGAGCGCCCGGCCACCCGGGTGCCCACGAAGAAGCAGACGAGGGAATGGGCGACGACCCCGACGTCGATGTCCGCGTGCACATCGGACTCCCTGACCGCCCCGGAGAACTTGCGGGAGGCGAAGTCCAGCCACTCGGTGAAGGGGTGCCTGAGCGGCGCCCGCACGGCGATGTCGGCGGTGGCGAGCCGGAGCCCGGCGCGCGGCACCGGGTCGTCCACGGCGAGCCGGGCGACCCCGAACGTGGTGCGCATCAGGGACTCCAGCGAGGAGCAGCCGCGGCCCTCGACGTCGGCCACCACCTGCTGCGATGCCGCGGCCTGCAGCTCCAGGATGGCGTGGGCGAGGTCCTCCTTGGCGGCGAAGTGGAAGTACAGCGCGCCCTTGGTGACCTGAGCATGGCCGACGATGTCGCTCAGACTGGTGGATTCGTAGCCCTGGCGGTCGAACAGGTCGGCGGCGGCCGTGATGATCGTTGCCCGGGTCTGCTCAGCACGTAACTGCCTCGCCATCGACCGACCCCTCTCTCACCCCATGAACGAACGGGACACGCGGTTTGTTTTAACCCCTCGCATACGATAACTCACCGACCTGGAACGGGAGTCAGCCGGGTCGGCAAGAAAGTCGGCATCGGTCAGGGGACGTTCGCCCCTTGCCCTCGTGGGCTGCGGGGACGTCTTCGCGGGTCGACCGAGGGCTGCTGGAGGCGTGTACCGGGCGCACCGGGCGCACAACAAAACCGCAGGACCGGTCCGTGTTCGTCGTGGCGGTCGGAGCTTCGTATGCCGGAGGGGAACTGAACGCCCCGAGCCCGCGACCCGTACTGGTCGCAGCAGACCCCCGTTCCCGTGCGCGCCGAGGAGGCGTCCCGGATGACCCGGACAACTCGGATGACCGCCCGCCTGAGCGTCACGGCGGCCGCCGCGGCGGCCCCGCTCCTGTTGCTGCCGTGGGCGGCGGGGCCGGCCCAGGCGCACGGTGCCCCCACCGATCCGGTCAGCCGGGTCTACGCCTGCTCGCCCGAGGGGGGCGACGCGAACCGGTCGGCGGCCTGCCGGGCGGCCCTCTCCGCCAACGGCGGCCCCCTCGGGGCGTGGGACAACCTGCGGGTGGCCGGGGTGAACGGCCGTGACCGGCAGGTGATTCCGGACGGCAGGCTGTGCAGCGGCAACCTGCCCGCCTACCGGGGCCTCGACGTGGCCCGGCCGGACTGGCCGGCGACTCGCCTGGCCCCGGGCGGCCGGCTGACGATGACGTACGCCTCGACGATCGCGCACACCGGCACGTTCCGGCTGTACCTCACCAGGCCCGGCTACGACCCCGCGAAGCCGCTGAAGTGGTCCGACCTGCCCGAGCGCCCGTTCGCCGAGGTCACGGACCCGCCGCTGACGAAGGGGGCGTACCACATCACGGCGACCCTGCCGAAGGACCGGACCGGGCGTCAGATGCTGTACACCATCTGGCAGAACAGCAGTACGACGGACACGTACTACTCGTGCTCGGACGTCGTGTTCCCGGGGGCGGCACAGGCGACAGGGGACTCGAAGCAGGCGCGAGGAGGCACGAAGACGCCGGACACGAAGGCGCCGGACACGAAGGCCCGGGGCACGAAGGCGCCGGACGCGAAGACACCGCACGCGCATGCGCCGGGTACAGAGACACCGCGCACGAAGACACCGGCCTCCCCCGGTGACAGCACGCCCGTGGCCGAGGAGACCCGCACGGACACGGGTCCCTCGGCCCCCTTGCTGGCGGGCGGCGCCGCCGCGGTGCTGGTGCTCACCGGGGGCGCCGCCCTCGTACTGCGGCTACGACGCCGCTGATCCCGGTCGGGGAGATCAGTTGACGAAGACCGGGACGCCCGCGTCGGTCACGGGGGCGTACTTGGCGCTGAAGTAGCCGCTGGCGGGACAGAGCGACGAACCCGAGCTCTTCGTGAACTGCTGGTCGGTGAAGGTGATGCTGTTGTCCGCGTTGGCGGCCTGCGCCGTCAGGCTCGGCGCCCGGTAGACGCAGGTGATGGTGCCCAGCAGGGTGCGCAGCTTGCCCGTGGCCTGGATGGCGGAGCCACTGGGAGGCGTCACGGTCAGGGTGCCGTCCGAGGTGATCGTCGCGCTGTAGGGCAGGTTGTTGATCGTGATGCTGTCGACGCCGAGCACGCCGGTGATGTTGCTGGTGCAGTTGGCGAGGGTGTGCGCGGTGACGGACTCGGTGGCGGTGCCCGGCGCGGTCGGGTTGCCGGTCACACTGGCCGTGAACTGGGACGTCGTGCACTTCACGCCGCTGGTGCTGTTCGCGGTGGTGTAGAGCGTGGCGGCGGTGCCCGCGGCCAGCGGCGCGGTGACGGTGTCGCCGACCGCGACGGCGCTGCCGCCGGCGGCGCCCGTGGTCAGGACGGCGTCGCTCGCCGAGGCGGGGACGGCCGCGGCCACCGTGAGCGCGGTGACGGTGCCGGCGAGGGCGAGGAGGGAGCGCTTGCGCATGCGGGTGCCTCTCTTCCGAGGTGGGGGGACAGAGGTGGGGGGTGGGGGACGGCGATGCGAAGCGGTTGCTGTCGGCGGGGACGAGCGAGGTCGAACGGTGCCGGGAGCAACGCGGAACGGTGCGGAACGCGATGCCGAGCGCGTGCGGTGGAAAGCCGGGAACACGGCCCACGCCGCTCGGCGGATCCGGCGCCACGGATCCGAGGGAAACAGGGAGAGTTGTAGACCCGCTCAACCATCAACGTCAAGGCATGGCAAGGGAGTTGATGCGCCCTCCGCTGGTCGCACCAGCCCGTTGCGGCAGCGCCGGGAGCGGTCTGCACATACCCGACACCCTCTTTTCACAAGCACCTTGACCCCTCGCTGTAACCGGCGGTAACTTCCCCGAAGGCTACTGCCACGTAACGAGAAAGCCCTTGCATCCGCCGGGAGTGCGAGGAGGAGTGTGCGGCAGCCGCTGTCCGCGCCAGGACAACGCGCCACCTGAAACCCCACCCGCATTGATCTATGCCTCTGGGAGCAGACATGGCCTCGTCCCCGGACCTCCCGTCCACCGACAACACCCCCGAGACCTCCGAGACCCCGGAGAGACGGGGACGCGTCCGGCTGCGCCGGGCCGCCGTGATGGCGGTGCCCGCCACCCTGGTGACCGCGGGCCTCGCGATCCTCACCGCGCAGGGCGCGCTGGGCGTGCAGTTCGCGATCTCCGGCATGCCGTTCACGGTCACCGCGACGGAGCTCGACGGCACGGGCTTCGAGCAGTTCGGCGGGCTCGACAACATGGCGGAGGGCAGCCCGAACGCCGGTGACACCGGCGGACAGGTCCTGGTCGTCACGTCCGCGATCAAGAACGCCACGCTCACCAAGCTGTGCCAGAGCGTCGACCTCGGCGGAACCAACCTGCTGATCACCGCGGGCAGCGGCGAGCACAAGGTGACCGCGACCGATCTGACCACCGATTCGACCGAGCTGTCGGGCGACGCGGCGTTCGACAACATCGAGATCGGCAACGACGCGAGCACGCTGACCAAGGCGAACGCCAAGGGTCCGATCGGTGTCTTCAGTCAGCAGGCCGACACCGTGCACATCGCCAACCTGCGGCAGACCAACTACGCCACCACCGCTGGCGTGTTCAAGCTGCCCGGTCTCAAGCTCGGCTTCAGCGACTCGGGTTGCTGACCCCGATGCCGGAGCGTCCACGCACGGGAGTGCGGCCCGGCTTCCGCGACTGGCGGGCCCGCCGGCCGTTCTGGGGCGGGCTGCTGCTCGCCCTGGGCGGCGGCGAGATCCTGTTCACCGAGAAGGCCTCGATGAAGGTCGTCATGCACATCGGCATGCAGGGACTGGCCGGCTATCTGCTGCCCGCCCTGATGGTGCTGCTGGGCCTGCTGGTCCTCTTCAACCCCGCCCAGCGGCTGTTCTACTCCCTCACCGGAGTCATGGTCTCCCTGGGCACCTGGCTCACCTCCAACCTGGGCGGCTTCCTCGTCGGCCTGCTGCTCGGCGCCCTCGGCAGCTGCCTCACCTTCGGCTGGCTGCCCGACCAGGAACCCCGGGTGTCCCGCCGCGGGCGCCGCAAGCAGGCGCAGGCCGCCGCCCCGGAGGGCGGCGGCCTGCGCGAGAGTGCCGGCGAACCGGTGTGAGGCGCGGGCTCGGTCAGCCGAGTCCGGCGGACCGGAGCCAGGCCTTGGCGACGTCCAGCGGGTCCTTGTTCTGCGACTGCACCTGGGTGTCGAGGTCCCGCAGGGTCGCCGTGTCCAGCTTGGCGGAGACGGCGTTGAGCACGTCGACGCCCTCCTGGGGCAGGGCGCTCTTGTACACGAGGGGCTGGACGTTCTCGAACCCGAAGAGGTTCTCCGGGTCCTGCAGGACGACGAACTTCTCCTTGGCGATGACCGCGTCGGTGCTGAAGATGTCCGCCGCCTGCACGGCGTTCTTCTTCAGCGCCGCCTGGGTCAGCGGGCCGCCCGCGTCCAGCGCCTTGAAGGACTTGAACTCGAGGCCGTACACGTCCTTCAGGCCCACCAGGCCCTGGTGGCGGGTCTGGAACTCCGGCGACGCGCCGATGACCAGGTCCTTCGCGACGCCCTTCAGGTCGGCGATGGTGGACTTCTCCGTGAGCCCGTACTTCTTCGCGGTCGCCGCGTTGAGCGTGACGGAGTCCTTGTCCTCGGCCGGCGAGGGCTCCAGCAGGGTCAGCTTGGGGTCCAGCTTGGCCTTGATGGCGGCGGTGGTCTCCTCGGCCGTCTTCGGGGCGGCCTTCTGGTCGAGGTACGCCAGCAACGCGCCGTTGTACTCGGGCAGGACGGATATCGTGCCGTTCTTCAGCAGCCCGTAGGTGGTCTCGCGGCTGCCGATGTTCGGCTTGTAACTGACCTTGATTCCCTTGGCCTTGAGGGCTTCGCCGTAGATGTCCGCGAGCAGGATGCTCTCGGCGAAGTTGTTGGACCCGACGACCACGGAGTCGCCGCTCGCCTTGCTGTCCGTCAGGGGGTTGCCCCCGTCGTCGGAGGAGTTGCAGCCGGCCAGCAGCGCCGTCGCCGCCGCGAGTGCGACCACTGCCGCGCCTCGGTTCCTCCGGATGGGCCTGGTGATGCGGTTCGTGGAAGTCACGCGTTGATCCAATCCAGCCGGTTCTTCGCCAGTCAAGTGTCCTCAGGTCACCGATTGGCCTCGATGGGTGCGGAGTTGTCCGCGACGCGGGCGTCCGTCAGTCGCTCCTCCGTACCCCGGGCGACACCGCGATCCTGGCCACCGCCCAGAACACCACGAGGGTCGCGAGGGCCAGGCCGGCGACCAGGGTGGCACCGCCGACGACCTTCTCGTAGTTCTTCTGGTAGAGGCCGTCGATGATGTAGCGGCCGAGGCCGCCGAAGCTGACGTAGGCGGCGATGGTGGCCGTGGAGACGATCTGGATGGCGGCCGTGCGCAGCCCGCTGAGGATCAGGGGCAGCGCGACCGGGATCTCCACCTGGAGCAGAATGCGCGGCTCGGTCATTCCCATGCCCCGCGCGGCGTCCACCGGGGACGGCTCGACGGCGCGGATCGCCTCGTAGGTGGTGACCAGGATCGGCGGTACGGCGAGCACGACCAGCGGGATCATCACCGGCAGCGTGCCGAGCCCGAGCCAGATGAACATCAGCACCAGCAGGCCGAAGCTGGGCAGGGCCCGGGCGGCGGTGGCGATCAGCGCGAGGACGTTGCCACCCCGCCCGAGGTGGCCGGTGACCAGCCCCACGGGCAGGGCGATCAAGGCGGCGAGGGCGAGGGCCTCCAGCGAGTACCCGATGTGTTCCAGCACGCGGGTGGGGATGCCGTCGTAGCCGTGCCAGTGGGCGCCGTCGGCGAAGAAGGCGCGGGCGAAGTCCAGAACGTTCACCGGGCGGCACCCTTCTTCGGCATCCAGGGGGTCAGCAGCGCGCGGACGAGGACCAGCAGCGCGTCGACCAGGATCGCCACGACCGCGGTGGTCAGCACGGAGTTCACGGCGAGCGCGGGCCGGTGGTACAGGTTGGCGTCGTTGAGCATGTTGCCGAGGGCGCCCTGGTTGCCGATGAGCATGCCGACGCTGACCAGGGAGATGCTCGACACGGTGGCCACCCGCAGGCCCGCGATGATCGCAGGTACGGCGATCGGCAACTGCACCTGGAGATAACGCCGTACCGGCCCGAAGCCCATGGCCTGGGCCGCGGCCAGGGTCTCCGGCGGCACCGAGCGGACCCCGTCCACGATCGCAGGGACCAGCACGACCAGGCTGTACACGGCGAGCGGGATCATCACCGTGGTCTCGCTCTGGCCGGTGTAGTCGATGAGGACGACGAAGAAGGCCAGCGACGGGATGGCGTACAGCACGGTGGTGACGCCGAGGACGGGCGGGTACAGCCAGCGGAAGCGGACGCAGAGCTGGGCGACGGGCAGCGAGACGAGGAGTCCGGCCAGCACCGGCAGCAGGGCTTCCCGCAGGTGCAGGCCGATCAGGCCGGTGTAGCTGTGCTGGAGGTCGCTGGGCAGGTCGAAGAAGCCGTTCATCGCGCGGCCTTCGCGTCCTGCCGGCCCTCGGTGCCGTCGGCGCGGCCCCCGTCGCGGTCGACGTGGTCGCCGTCCCGATCGGCGCGGCCCCCGTCGCCGTCGGCGCGGGCTCCGTCCCGGTCG
>NZ_JBEYUW010000001.1:0-254263 GCF_040643735.1 Streptomyces sp. NPDC047085 | reverse complement strand
CGGCACGGTCCCCGTCGCGGTCGGCGTGGCCCGCATCGCCGTCGGCACGGCCCCCGTCGCCGTCGACGTGGTCGCCGTCCCGATCGGCGCGGCCCCCGTCGCCGTCGGCGCGGGCTCCGTCCCGGTCGGCACGGTCCCCGTCGCGGTCGGCGTGGCCCGCATCGCCGTCGGCACGGCCCCCGTCGCCGTCGACGTGGTCGCCGTCCCGATCGGCGCGGCCCTCGTCGCCGTCGGCGCGGGCTCCGTCCCGGTCGGCACGGTCCCCGTCGCGGTCGGCGTGGCCCGCATCGCCGTCGGCACGGCCCCCGTCGCGGTCGACGTGGTCGCCGTCCCGGTCGGCGCGGGCTCCGTCCCGGTCGGCGCGGTCGCCGTTGTGGGCGGCGCGGATCGCCTCGCCGATGGTCTGCTGGGAGACGACCCCGACGGCGCGGCCCTCGCCGTCCACGGCCACGGCCCAGCCGGTCGGCGAGAGCACGGCCCCGTCGAGCGCGGTGCGCAGCGAGTCCCTGCCGGGCACGAACGGCCTTCCGTGCGGCAGCAGTCGGTCGCGGTCGATGTCCCCGGCGGTGAGCCGGTCCGGCTCGCCCCAGCCCAGGGGCGTGCCGTCGGTGTCCGTCACGAGGAGGTAGGGGGCCGCAGCGGCGGCGCCGCGCGCGGCGAGCGTGCCGGCGTCCGCGTCGACCGGGACGACGGGGGCGGTCTGCAACTCCAGCTCGTCCGACGGGAAGAAGGAGAGCCGGCGGATGCCCCGGTCGGCGCCGAGGAAGTCCTCCACGAAGGAGTCGGCGGGCGCGCTGAGCAGTTCGGCGGGCGGGGCGAACTGGGCGAGCCTGCCGCCGGTGCGCAGCACGGCGACCATCGTGCCCAGCTTGACCGCCTCGTCGATGTCATGGGTGACGAAGACGATGGTCTTGCCCAACTCGTCCTGGATCCTGAGGAGTTCGTCCTGCAGCCCCTTGCGCACCACAGGGTCGACGGCGGAGAACGGCTCGTCCATCAGCAGCACCGGAGGATCGGCGGCCAGGGCCCGTGCCACGCCGACGCGCTGCTGCTGGCCGCCCGAGAGCTGGTACGGGTACCGCTGGGCGAGCGAGGCGTCGAGGCCGACCCGCTCCATCAGCTCCCCCGCCCGCGCCCGCGCCTTCCGCTTGTTCCAGCCCAGCAGCCGGGGCACGGTGGCGATGTTGTCGAGGATGGTGCGGTGCTGGAAGAGTCCCGCGTTCTGGATGACGTAACCCATCGACCGGCGCAGGGAGTTGACCGGCCGGTCCCGGATGTCCGCGCCGTCGAGGAGGATGCGGCCCTCGCTGGGCTCCACCATCCGGTTGATCATCCGCAGGGTCGTCGTCTTGCCGCACCCAGAGGGGCCGACGAGGACCGTGATCGCGCGGTCCGGTATCTCCAGCGACAGCCCGTCGACCGCCACCGTTCCGTCCGGGTACCGCTTCGTGACTGCATCTATCCGTATCAAAACGCCGCGCACCCTTCGGGTTTGGCGGTTTTCCGCCCGCTTTCGGCCACGGTCTTCGGTGCGGAGGCCGATGCGGGCCGAGTCTAGACCGCTTGTGTTGCGGCACTTCGGCGGCGGTGTGGCGTGTTCCGAGGGGCGGAGTGGAGCGGAGTGTGCGGAGTGTGCGGAGTGGTGCTCCCGGTCACGTCGCCGGTGTCACCCCCGCCGCGTCGTCGTCCGCTCCGGGGGCCGGCTGCCGGGCGTGGGGGCGGGCGGCGAGGACGGCCACGTCGTCCTCGGCGTGGCGGGCGTCCAGGCGGGTGAGGATGGTGTCGAGGAGGTCGTCGACATGGCGGCCGGGGGCGAAGCGGAGGGCGGCCAGCCGGGCGAGGGAGGCGTCGATGTCCTCACCCCGGTGTTCCACGAGCCCGTCGGTGAACAGCACCAGGGTCTGCTCGTGCTCCAGCGTGTGCGTGGCCGACTCGTACCCGCCGAGCCCGGTGCCGAGCGGGGGACCGACCGGGACGGGCAGCAGCGAGGCCTCGCCGTCCTGGGTGATCAGCACGGGCGGCAGATGCCCGGCGCTGGCCAGGGTGAGCTGGCCCCGGCCGGGGTCCACGCGGGCGAGCAGACAGGTGGCGGGTCTGCGGTCGGCCTCGCCGGCGGCGATGTCGTCCATCTGTCGCAGCACCCGGTGCGGGGGCAGTTCGGAGGAGGCGATGTAGCGGAGCGAGGAGCGGTAGGCGCTCATGTCGACGGCGGCCTCCAGGCCGTGCCCCATGACGTCGCCGACGACCAGCAGGGTGCGGCCGAAGTGCAGCCGTACGGTCTCGCACCAGTCGCCGCCCACCAGCGCCCGCTGTCCGGCGGGGAGGTAGCGGACGGCGACGTCCATGTTCGGGTGCGGGCGGCCGGGCTCGGCCAGCAGGGCCCGCTGGAGGTCACCGGCGGTACCGCTGATCTGCTCGTACGCGCGCACGTGCTGGATGTGGGAGGCGGCGCGCTCGGCGAGCAGGGCGAGCACTTCGGCCTCCGGCGGGCTGTACGGCTCCCCCTTCCGCGCCCAGACGAGCACGCCGTACTGGTCGTCTACGCTGGCCAGCGGCACACAGAGCGCGGTGACGGTGGTGGTGCCCACGTACTCGACCCAGGGGCCCGCGCCTTCCTCCAGCGTGGGCGAGGCCGTCTCCCGGGCCACCGCGGCGGCCCACCGGGCGTCGGGCAGGAGCTGGGCGTCCCCGGTGATCTGCTCGTACTCCGAGACGGTGTGCCCACTGCGGCGCATGACCGCGGCGGTGCCGCCGATCAGCTGTACGACGGCCCGGGCCAGCTCGGCGCGGGCCGCGTCCTCGTCCGGCTTCGTCCCTATGCCGGCCGCGGCGGCCCGCAGCGCGCTCAGCCAGGCCGCCGCGTCCTCGGACGCGCTGTCGTCCCCCCGCCGGCTCTCGTCCGCGTGTCGGCGGCTGCCGACGGGCACGGGCCCGCGACGGGACTGGATCCAGCGCGCGACACCCATCACCCTCACAGAATCTCAAACCGGAGCGAGCCCGGCACCAGTCTCACCAGTCCCTCACGCCCCGGTCGTCCCGCGGACCCCCGAACCCCCGGAGGGATCAGCCCTCCTCGGGCTCCAGCCGCAGCGAGATGCTGTTGATGCAGTACCGCTGGTCGGTGGGCGTGGGGTAGCCCTCGCCCTCGAAGACGTGCCCGAGGTGCGAACCGCACCGGGCACAGCGGACCTCGGTGCGGACCATGCCGTGGGACCGGTCCTCGATCAGCTCGACCGCGTCGGTGTCCTTCGGGTCGTAGAAGGACGGCCAGCCGCAGTGCGACTCGAACTTGGTGCCCGAGGTGAACAGTTCGGCGCCGCAGGCACGACAGGAGTAGACGCCCTTGGTCTTGGTGTCCGTGTACTCACCGGTGAACGCCGGCTCGGTGCCGGCCTGGCGGAGCACGGCGTACTCGGCCGGGGTCAGCTCCGCGCGCCACTGCTCGTCCGGCTTCTCGACGTCGTACGACATGACTCTCAGCCCCTTAGCTCTGCGACAGCTCTATGAAAGGCGGTCCAGGATCCGCGGGCCCAGGTCGGTCACGTCGCCCGCGCCCATGGTGAGAACGAGATCACCGGGCTTCGCCATTCCCGCGATCACCTCGGGGATCTCCGCCTTGTCGTGCACGGCGGTGACGTCGGCGCCCGCGGCGCGCGCGGCATCGATGATCAGCTCGCTGGTCACTCCGGGGATCGGGTCCTCGCGGGCCGGGTAGATGTCGAGCACCACGGAGGCGTCCGCGAGGGCCAGCGACTGCCCCATCTCCTTGCCCAGCTCCTGGGTGCGGGAGAACAGGTGCGGCTGGAAGACGACGAGGATCCGCGCGTCCCCGGCGGCGGACCGCATGGCCTCCAGGTCGGCGGTCATCTCCGTGGGGTGGTGGGCATAGGAGTCGATCACCTGGACGCCGGCCGCCTCGCCCTTGAGCTGCAGGCGCCGCTTGACGCCGGTGTAGGCGGCGAGCGCGGGGGCCAGCTCGGCGGCCGGGATGCCGAGGGCGGCACCGGCGGCGAGCGCGGCCACGGCGTTGTGCGCGTAGTGGCGGCCGGGCACGGAGACGGTGAAGGTCAGCTCCTGACCGTCCAGCACCACGGTGACCTGGCTCTTGAGCCCCTGCGGCACGACGGAGAGAACGCGCACGTCCGCGTCGTCGGCCTCGCCGTACGTCACGGTCCGCACCGAGCCGTCGAGGCGACGGGTCAGCTCGCGGGCGCCCTCGTGGTCGGCGGAGATCACCAGCGTGCCGCCGGGCACGATCTTCCCGGCGAAGGTCTCGAAGGACTCGTAGATCTCGTCCATCGAGGCGTAGTTCGCGTGGTGGTCCAGCTCGACGTTGAGGACGATGGCGACCTCGGGCGCGTATTTGTGGAAGCTGCGGTCCGATTCGTCCGCCTCGGCGACGAAGATGTCGCCCTCGCCGTGCAGCGCGTTCGAGCCCGGCGCGTCCAGGTCGCCGCCGATGGCGTACGACGGCTCGCGGCCCAGCTCGGTCAGCGAGACGGCCAGCATGGAGGTGGTCGTGGTCTTGCCGTGCGTGCCCGCCACGGCGATCGGGCGCAGCCCCTCCATCAGCGCGGCCAGCGCGTCGGACCGGTGCACCACCGGAATGCCCAGCTCGGCGGCGCGGGCCAGCTCCGGGTTGTCCTGCCGGATCGCCGACGACACCACGACACAGCTGGCGTCGTCGGCGAGGTGCTCGGCGGCGTGTCCGATGTGCACGGTCGCCCCGAGCGCCCGCAGCGCCTCGGCGGTCGCCGACTCCTTGGCGTCGCTGCCGGCCACCTTGGCCCCCCGCTGCGCGAGGATCTTGGCGATGCCCGACATCCCGGCTCCGCCGATGCCGATGAAGTGCGGTCGGTCCATGGCGGTAGGAAGGCCGGGTGCCATGTGGTTCTCCCCAAGATTCCGGTACGAGGCTGAGCGGGCCCTAGCCTATGCGCTGAAGCGCCGGGCTCCTTGCAACGAGGGGGCCGGTCCCCGGCTCCCCCAGCGGAGCGCCTACGCCTTGCTGTGCGAGAAGAGCTTCAGCACCGGCACCCCTACCTTGTGCCGGGCCCGGGAAGCCCAGTCCCGGTGGAAGAACTCCTCCACGTAATGGGGATCCGTCAGCACGATGACCTCGTCCGCCCCCACCTCGGCGACCAGGGCCTTCAGCGCGTCCAGCGGATGGTCCTCCACCAACCGCCCCTCCGCCTGGCTCCCCGCCGCCCGCAGCGCCTGCACGGACACGTCCAGCGCCTGCTCCCCCATGCTCCGCGCCGCCTGGCCCTCGGGCGTCTCACCCTCGTGGACGGCCTCGTCGAGTTCGCCGAGCGCGATGTCGTCGATGGCCCGCAGCAGACGGTCGGCCTGTTCGCCGCGCGGCTGGAGCAGCACGTGGAAGGTGACCGGCTCGTCTCCGTGCAAGGTGGTGACGAACTCCACGTCGGCGGACGTCAGGGCCTTCTCGATCATCAGAACGCTTGTGAACACCAGGCGCCTCTTCTCCTTGAAGGGCCCGTCGGACCCTCTGTCCTCCGTGGGCCCGGCAAGGCCCTGCGGAAACCATCCTGCCCCGTGATCGCACGGGTGCTGCCGGACTAAGTGTGCCCGCCGGAAGCTAAACGGAACGGCAGATTCCGCTGATTTCAGGAGCGTCGGTAACGACTGAACAGATATCCGTCTTCTTCCAGCAGGGACACGAGTTCGAAGCGGTGCGGAACGGCCACCGACGGCCCCCCGGCGATGCGCTGCGCGCCCCCCGCGGTGAGCATCGGCGAGAGGGTCAGGCACAGCTCGTCCAGCACGCCGGCGGCCACCAGCTGGCCGAGCAGCCGGGGTCCACCCTCGGTGAGCTGCCGGGTGTGGCCTAGGTCGGCGAGGGCGCGTACCGCGCGCGCGGGGTCGACGCCCGTGCCGTCGCCGGCGACGACCACCCGGGCACCGGCCCGCTCGGCGGCGGCGACCCGGTCCGCGGGCGCGGCGGCGCCGGTCAGGACCACCGTCGGCACCAGGGGCGAGGTGAACAGGGGCAGGGAGAAGTCCAGGTCCAGGCCCGCCGTGACGATCGCGATCGCCGGTGCCGGACCCTGCCCCGCGGCCTTCCGGGCCTCCGCGAACTCCGCACGCGCGCGTGCGGGCCGGTACCCCTCCTGCCGCACCGTTTCCGCGCCGACCAGGACGACGTCCGCGAGCGCCCGCAGCGTGCCGAAGATCCGCATGTCGGCGGACGAGGAGATGGGCTGGGAGCGCCCCTCGTGCTGGGCGGCGCCGTCGAGCGTCGAGACCATGTTGGCCCGCAGCCACGACCGCGGGGCGCCGGAGGTGCCGGCCGCGAGCTCGGGGTAGGCGTAGGCGGCGGCCAGCTCGGCGAGGGTCCACTCACGGTTCACGAGCAGATGGGTCCGGGCGGCGTCGCCCAGCGCATGAGCGGCGTGCGCACCGGCCGTCCCATGCAGCTCCTCCCCCTCCATGGCCCCACCGAAGGCGTGGGCTGCTGTTTCGTAGGTCACAGGGAACAGGCGTCGCATTCGTGCAGTCTTACACGGCGCTTAGCATGGGTGACCGTGTCGTCCTCCACCACCGCCACCGAGTCCAGCCCTCTGACCGACGCGGGCCCGCTGTCCCTGTGCGAGCGCGAGCCGCGCGTCCCCGCCGACCGGCTGGTCGCCGAGATGGTGCCGCCGCCGCGGTTCGACTCGGTGCGCTTCGCCACGTACATCCCGGACCCCAAGCAGCCGAGCCAGACCGAGGCCGTGCGGGTCCTGGAGGGGTTCGCGGCCGGGCTCGGCGGCGCGCACGCCTCCGGCGCCGGCCGGCGCGGCTTCTTCGGGTTCGGCCGGGCGAAGGCGCCCAAGACCCCGGCCGGTCCGCGCGGTGTCTACCTCGACGGCGGCTACGGCGTCGGCAAGACCCACCTGCTCGCCTCCCTCTGGCACGCCACCCCCGCCGAGCCCGCCCGCAAGGCGTTCGGCACCTTCGTGGAGCTGACCAACCTGGTGGGCGCCCTCGGCTTCCAGCAGACGGTGCAGACGCTGTCCGGGCACAGCCTGCTGTGCATCGACGAGTTCGAGCTGGACGACCCGGGTGACACCGTGCTCGTCTCCACCCTGCTCGGCAAGCTGGTCGACGCCGGCGTGGCGCTCGCCGCCACCTCCAACACGCTGCCCGGCAAGCTGGGCGAGGGCCGGTTCGCGGCCGCCGACTTCCTGCGCGAGATCCAGGGCCTGTCCGCCCACTTCCGCCCCCTGCGCATCGACGGCGAGGACTACCGCCACCGCGGCCTGCCCGAGGCCCCGGCGCCGTTCACCGACGAGCAGGTCACGAAGGCGGCGTACGCCACCGAGGGCGCCTCGCTGGACGACTTCCCGCATCTGCTGGAGCACCTGGCCAGGGTGCACCCGAGCCGGTACGGCGCCCTGACCGACGGGGTGAAGGCGGTGTGCCTCACCGACGTGCAGCCGGTGCCGGACCAGTCGACGGCGCTGCGGCTGGTGGTGCTGGCGGACCGTCTGTACGACCGCGAGGTCCCGGTGCTGGCCTCGGGGCTGCCGTTCGACCGGCTGTTCAGCGAGGAGATGCTGAAGGGCGGCTACCGGAAGAAGTACTTCCGCGCGATATCCCGGCTCACCGCGCTGGCCCGGGACGCGAAGGGGCTCGTCACGTCGTAGCTGTACGACCGAGCCGTTCGGCCGAGCTGTACGACCGAGCCGTTCGGCCGAGCTGTACGGCCGAGCCGTTCGACCTAGCTGTTCGAACTCGTGCGGGTCAAGGGGCCGTTCAGGCCATGCGACCCGCACTTTTCACGCTCTCTCGCGCGTGTTCAGGCCCAGTTGACACCGCGAAGGCTCGCGCACGGCTAACGTGGTTCTTGACCATCCATTGACCAACGCTTGGTGATGCGATGGCCAAAACCGGGCCCGGAACCATCCGGTGCTCCGCACCGACGCGCCGCTGAGGCGCGCCAGGAGGAGTCCACACAGATGCAGCCCCTCATCGACAACGCCCGCAGTTTCGGACAGCGCCCTGAGGAGTTCGCCAAACTCGCCGCAGGCCAGTCCCCCCACGTCCTGTTCATCACCTGCTCCGATTCCCGGGTCGTCCCGGCCCTGATCACGGGCGCCCGCCCCGGCGAGCTGTTCGAGCTGCGCACCGCGGGCAACATCGTCCCGCCGTACGCCTCCGAGCACCCCACCGCCGAGGCCGCCACCATCGAGTACGCCGTGGAGGTGCTCGGCGTCCGCGACATCGTCGTCTGCGGCCACTCGCACTGCGGCGCCGTCGGCGCGCTGGTGCGCGGCGACGACCTGACCGCCGTACCCGCCGTGCGCGACTGGCTGGCGCGCGCCACCCCGCGCCCGGCCGGCGCCGCCGAGGACCCGGAGGTCGCCGAGGGCGTCCAGAGCCACGTCCTGACCCAGCTGCTGCGGCTGCGCTCGTACCCCTGCGTGCAGCGCGGGACGGCACAGGGCCGGCTCCGGCTGCACGCCTGGTACTACGAGGTGCACACCGGCGCGGTCCGGGCCCACCGCCCGCAGTCGGACACCTTCGAAGCCCTGTGAGCGCGCCGATGACCAGCAACCACCTCATATCGCGCGCCACAGGGCGCTTCCCATATCTGCGGCAGGACCTCGCGGCCTCCCTCGTCGTCTTCCTGGTCGCGCTCCCGCTGTGCGTGGGCGTGGCCGTGGCCTCCGGCGTCCCGGCGGAGCTGGGCCTCGTCACGGGCATCGTGGGCGGGCTCGTCACCGGGCTGCTGCGCGGCAGCAGCCTCCAGGTGTCCGGGCCCGCCGCCGGGCTGACCGTGCTCGTCTACGAGGCGGTCCAGGAGTTCGGGCTGCCGGCGTTGGGCGCGATCGTGCTCGCCGCCGGCCTGCTCCAGCTCCTCATGGGCGCGCTCCGGCTGGGCCGGTACTTCCGCGCCATCTCCGTCTCGGTCGTCGAGGGCATGCTGGCCGGTATCGGCCTGGTGCTGATCGCCGGCCAGCTGTACCCGGCCATGGCGGCGAAGGCCCCCGCCTCGGGCCTGGCCAAGCTGGCCGGACTGCCGGGCGCGCTCCTCGACGCCCTCGACGACGGGCGGGCGCTCGCCTCGCTGGACCTGTGCGCGGGCACCGTCGCGGTCCTGGTGCTGTGGAAGCACGCGCCGGCGAGGCTGCGCACGGTTCCCGGACCGCTCGCCGCCGTCGGCCTCGCCATGCTGGCCGCGCTGGTGCTGCGCCTGCCAGTGGCCACCGTCGAGGTGAAGGGGCTGCTGGGGGCGATCCAGCCGCCGCCGCTGAGCGTCTTCGCCGAAACCGCGAGCGTCGCGGCGCTCGGCACGGTCGTCGCGTTCACGCTGATCGCGTCGGCTGAGTCGCTGTTCAGCGCGGCGGCCGTGGACCGGCTGCACGACGGGCCGCGCACCGCGTACGACAAGGAGCTGATGGCCCAGGGCGCGGGCAACGCGGTGTGCGGGCTGCTCGGCGCGCTGCCGATGACCGCGGTGATCGTGCGCAGCGCGGCGAACGTGCAGGCGGGCGCCCGTACGAAGGCGTCCCGCGTCCTGCACGGCGTCTGGCTGCTGCTGTTCGCCGCGCTGCTGCCGGACGCGCTCGCGTACATTCCGATCCCCGCCCTGGCGGGCATCCTGATCCACTCCGGCGCCAAGCTGGTGCCGGTCGGGGCGCTGACCGTGCTGTGGCGCGAGCACCGGGGCGAGGCGCTGATACTGGCCGTCACCGCCGTGTCGATCGTCGTCGTCAGCATGTTCGAGGGCGTGCTCATCGGGCTCGCGCTGGCGATCGTCAAGACGGCCTGGGAGGCCTCGCACGTCCGGCTGGAGGTCGTCGACAAGGGCGCCGGCCCGATCGAGGCGCATCTGTCGGGCAACGCGACCTTCCTGCGCCTGCCGAAGATCCTCGACAGCCTGGAGTCCCTGCCCGAGGACCGCCCGGTCCGCCTGGACCTCTCCGGCCTCCACCACTTGGACCACGCCTGCCGGACGGCCCTGGAGGCCTGGACGGCACGCCACGGCGCGGCGGGCACGGAGCCGGTGCGTCTGACGGGTCTGACGGCCGCGTCCGGGCCCGAGCCGGAGAGGTGACGTCACTCTTCCTTTCGGGTTTCCCTTCGGGGTGCCGGTTCCCCGGGCCGGGCCGCCGACGCCCCTCGGTGGCCCGGCCCGGCCTTTCCGTACCGCCCATGGCTTCAGTCCCGGAGCGGAACTATCGTTGCAAGTGCGGATACAAGCGCGGACCTCTCGATGAGGAGGTCATCATGCTCCAGGACCTGCTGGGTGCGCTCGCGGCGTTCGGTTCCGTGAGCGTCGTGTACCTGGCGATGGCAGCAAGGGTCGTCAAGCAGTACGAACGGGGTGTGCTGTTCCGGCTCGGCCGGGTCGCCGGTGACGTACGGACGCCGGGCCTGAACCTGGTGATCCCGTTCGTGGACCGGCTGCACAGGGTCAACATGCAGATCGTGACCATGCCGATCCCGGCCCAGGAGGGCATCACCCGCGACAACGTGACCGTGCGCGTGGACGCCGTCGTCTACTTCCGGGTGGTCGACGCGGTCAGCGCACTGGTGAAGGTCGAGGACTACAAGTTCGCGGTCTCGCAGATGGCGCAGACCTCGCTGCGCTCGATCATCGGTAAGAGCGATCTGGACGACCTGCTCTCCAACCGGGAGAAGCTCAACCAGGGCCTGGAGTTGATGATCGACAGCCCGGCCGTCGGCTGGGGCATCCAGGTCGACCGGGTGGAGATCAAGGACGTCTCCCTGCCGGACACGATGAAGCGGTCCATGGCCCGTCAGGCCGAGGCCGACCGGGAGCGCCGGGCCCGGATCATCAACGCCGACGCCGAGCTGCAGGCCTCCAAGAAGCTGGCCGAGGCCGCGCAGCAGATGTCCGAGACTCCGGCCGCGCTCCAGCTGCGGCTGCTGCAGACGGTGATGGCGGTGGCGGCCGAGAAGAACTCGACGCTGGTGCTGCCCATCCCGGTGGAGTTGCTGCACTTCCTGGAAAGGGGCCATCAACTGCCCGCGCCGGACGGTGAGCGAGCGGCACATTCCGGTTAGCGTGCGGGTATGCGCAGAGGTTGGGTGGTGGCCCTGGTCGCGATGGCGGTGGCAGCGGGGTGCGGGGACGGCGGCGGTGGCAGTACGGCCCCCGCTCCCTCGTCTCCCGTCCCCTCCGCCGGCGCGGGCCATCGGCTCTCGGTGACCAGCACCGCCTACGTGGACGGCGGCACGATTCCCCGCCTGTTCACCTGCGACGGCGAGAACGTCTCACCCCCGCTCGCCGTCGCGGGCGTCCCCGGGACCACCGCCGGCCTCGCCTTCCTGCTCCAAGACCTCGACGCCCCGCGCGGCACTTTCACGCACTGGCTGGTGTGGGACATCGACCCGCACACCACCCGCCTCACCTCCGGCCGGCACCCCAAGGGGGCGACCGAGGGCCGCAACGACTTCGGCAGGACCGGTTACAGCGGCCCCTGCCCGCCCCACGGCGACCGGCCGCATCGCTACGTCCTCACGGTGTACGCCACCGATCACGACCCGGACCTCGCCCCCGACGCGACCCCCGCCGACCTCCTGCAGGCCCTGTCCGGTCACACCCTCGCGACCGGCTCCCTGACGGGGCGTTACGGACGCTGACATGTGCCCCGGCCGACCTCCGCACGGGTGACCGTACGGCCGCGCCACGGGTCGTATAGTCACACAAACAAACAATTAGTCCTACTTTCATACGGTGATTGCACACGCACGCCGTATCACCGCCGTCTGCGCCCTGGGCGCGACCCTCGCCGCCTGCGGTTCCGCGGGCACCTCCGGGACCGCGCGCCCGGCGCACGCCAAGCCCGCCGCCCCCCAGTCCCCGTCCGCCTCCCGCCCGCCGACCCTCACCCCGGGCCCGGGCGGCCTGACCCCGGTGTTCGAGCACGGGCCCCGCACCCTGGGCAAGACCGTCGCACTGACCTTCGACGCCGACATGACCGCCGACCAGGGGCAGCGTGCCGCCGCCGGCGAGCATTTCGACAACCCGGACCTCATCGGCACCCTACGCACGCTGAAGGTCCCGGCGACCATCTTCATGACCGGCCGGTGGGCCGAGCAGTACCCCGCCCAGGCCCGCTCCCTCGGCCACGACCCGCAGTTCGAGGTGGCCAACCACTCCTACAGCCACTACGCGTTCACCGCCGACTGCTACGGCCTGCCGACCGTCGACGCGGCCCGGATGCGGTCGGACGTCGAGCGGGCGTACACGGCCATCCGCGCGGCGGGCGTGCCGAACCCGATGCCGTACTTCCGCTTCCCGGGCGGCTGTTACGACCGTCAGGCGCTGCGCGCCATCAGCGGGGTCGGGGTCACCGCGGTGCAGTGGGACGTGGTGAGCGGCGACGCGTTCGCCACGGACGCCGACGCGGTCTCCCGGCAGGTGCTGGACGGGGTGAAACCGGGTTCGGTGGTCGTCATGCACTGCACCCGCAGCGCCGCCCCGACCACCGAGCGCGTCGTACGCACGGTCGTACCGGAACTGCGCAAGCAGGGATACCGCTTCGTGAAGGTCTCCGAGCTGATCGGCGAGACGAACGGCCACCGGTGACCGTCCTACGCTGAAGGCATGACCGAGAAGACGGAGAAGGCGGAGAAGACCGAGAAGGGCGACGAGCCGTACTGCATGATCGTCGACGCCACCCGGCCCCCGAAGGCCGACGGGCCGCCGTACGCGGAGTGCGTGCTGTGCCGGGAGCCGACGGAGTACCCGGAGTCGTACAAGGGCATCACCCTGTGCCCGGTGTGCGAGTGGCGGGAGGCGGAGCGCACCGCCTGCTCAGGGTGACCTGCGGGTGGTGAGCGCGCTCGCGGCGGCGAAGGCCGCGGCGGTGGCGAGTGCCGCCCCGGCCAGCGGCAGCAGCGGCACCGGGATCCGGCCGGACTGCGAGCCGGTCACCAGACCGCTGACCGCGGCCTGCGCCGGGGAGCCGGCGAGCACGACGGACAGCAGCGCGGCGAGCAGCATCGTCGGCACCGCGCGGCCGGTGGAGCGCAGCAGCGGCCGGTTGGTGAGCGCGCCGATCGCCGAGCCGACCAGCGCGCAGGAGAGGGTGGCCAGCAGCCCGGCCGTGCCGGCCCGGAGCGGCGGCACGTGGATCCGGTGGCCGTTGCTCGCCGGATCGCTGATCAAGGTCACGACCAGGGTCGCCGCCACCCCGAGCAGCGCCGAGGCGATCAGCGCCGTCAGCAGACAGGCCAGATGGGCGCGGGCGGGGCCCCGCGCGGCGGCGACGCAGGCGCGCGCCGCGTCCGGCTCGCCGGTGACGCAGATCCGCACCAGCCAGGCGGCCACCGGCAGCAGCGCGGCGGCCGTGTAGCCGAGCGAGTCGAGCACCGGCTGGCCGCTCTGCACACCGACCGCGAGGAAGGCGGCGTAGAGGATGACCGGGGGCAGCCAGCGCTGGGAGCGCAGGAGCAGGTCGGCCTGATAGCGCAGCAGGGCGGTCATGGGCGGCTTCCGGTGGCGTGGTCGGGATCAGGGTCGGGGTCGGCGGCGCCGGGCGGTTCGACGCTCACCACGTGCCAGGGCGGGTCGGCCGTCAGGAGGGCGCGCAGAAGGACGTCGGAGTGGGAGGCGGGGACAGTGAGGCGGTGGACGCCCGGCGTGGTCTCCTCGGCGGAGACGACCGCGCGCGCCGCCTCCGGCGGCAACTGCCCGCCCTGCGGCCCCTGCGCGACAACACGGGTGAGTGGCCCGTCCTCCGGTGAACTCCCCTTGTCCGTACGGCGCTGGAGCGAAGCCCCCACCACCGTGTAGGTCGCGTCGGGCAACCCGGCCAGGCGGCGCGGGTCGTGGTCCACGAAGACGACGGCGCCCCCGGCGGCGGTCCGCTCGGCCACCGCCCGCTCCAGTTCGGCCCGCGCGGGCGCGTCCAGCCCGGTCCACGCCTCGTCCAGCACCAGCAGCTCCGGTTCGGCGAGCAGGGCCTGGGCGACGGCGACCTTCTGGCTGCTGCCCTTGGACAGCCGTGCCATCGGCGTACCGGCGTACGCGGCCGCACCGAACCGTTCCAGCCAGATGCCGGCGGCCCGCGCGGCGGCGGTGCGGGAGAGGCCGTGGACGGTGCCGAGGTGGGTCAGATAGCCGGCGGCGGTGAAGGGGAGGGCCGCCGGGAAGCGCTCGGGCACGTAGGCCGTGCGGGGGCGGCCGGTGACGCGGCCCTCGGTCGGGGTGTCGAGCCGGGCGAGGAGGCGCAGGAGGGTGGACTTTCCGGTGCCGTTGGCCCCTTCCACGCGAGTGAGGGTGCCGGGCGCCAGGGTGAGGTCCACGCCTCGCAGCACCCAGGGCCCGCGCAGTCCGTAGCGCCGGCCGACGCCGGACAGCCGCAGCTCAGCTCGCATGCCGGGCACTCCGGTTCACCAGGCCGACACTCCCGTGCACCACGCCGACGCTCCCGTTCACCAGGCCATTCCCCGGCCCACCTCCCGCGCCCGTTCGCGCAGCGCCGCACCCCATGTTCCGCCCCCCGCCGGGGTGGACATCCCCACGCCGGCCGTGATCTGCACGTCCGCGAACGGGCCCCGCGGGGCCTCTTCGAACCGCGCCCAGTCCACCGCGATCCCGGCACGCTCCGCCAGCACCAGCACGGTGGCGACGAACCCCTCGGACAGGGCGAGCAGCACGATGTGGCTGGTCCGGTGGTGCTGGGCGAGCAGGGCGTCGAGGAAGGCTTCGAAGGCGACCGGATCGATGTCGCACTCGTCGTTCTCCATCGGCCCGAAGCCCGAGGGGATCCCCAGCTCCGCCTCGAAGACCGCCACCTGCCGCAGAAACAGACGTGAAGCACCGTTGGACGGGTTCCACAGCGTCCGGCCGTCCACGTCGTAGTACTGGCTCATCAGATCCCCCCGTTGCGTCGATGACCACGTGTCCCGTGTCGTCGATCAAGAAGGACCAGCGTATCCAGTCCGGACGCGCGGCTCGTAGGGTTGTCCCTCGTGAGCCACGTTCCAGACGCCCCCGGTGAGGGCCCCTTCCAGACCGAGCGCAACCCCCGCGACGAGGCGCCGCAGTTCGTGCTGCCCCTCGTCGTACGGATAGAGCGAGGCGCTCCGCCGGCCCGCACCGACGCCCTGGAGACCGCCGCGCGTGCCGTGCTCGTCCTGCTCGGCGACGAGCGGGCGCTCGGCGACGGGGAGTGGGCCGAGGCGGTGCGGAACTGGGAGGACGCACGGATCCGGAAGGTCGTCCGCCGGGCCCGGGGCGCCGAGTGGCGGCGGGCCGAGGCGCTGCCCGGGATCACGGTGACCGGCAAGTCCGCGGAGGTACGGGTCTTCCCGCCGATCCCGCTGGACGGCTGGCCCAAGGACCTGGCGAGGCTCCAGGTGTCCGGCACGGACCTGGACGACCCGGAACCGCCCGTCGCCGCCGACCGGGCCGAGCCGGTGCTGTGGCTGAACCCGGAACTGGAGATGTCGGCCGGCAAGTCGATGGCCCAGGCCGGACACGGCGCCCAGCTGGCCTGGTGGGCGCTGGACGACGAGGCCCGCACCGCGTGGCGCGAGGCAGGCTTCCCCCTGGCCGTGCGCACCGCCGACCCCGCCGATTGGCGCCGACTGACCGCCGGCGGACTGCCGTTGGTCCGGGACGCGGGCTTCACGGAGATCGCCCCCGGGCTGACCGTCGCGGTGGAGGGCGGCGAACGCTTCGCGCCGCTGGGGCGCTTGCCAGGATCGTGATGAGCGCGTTCGTCTCCTGGGGGGAGGAGCCCTCTTCTTTGGCTGTCTGCTGCCAGAACTTCTTGTCGGCCTTCATGTAGGTGTGGTCGCCGACCCAACGGAGATCCGCGGCCGCGCCGTCGCGGGTGAAGGTCCTCAGGCAGCTGCCCTTCTCGGCCACACGGACAACGGATGCGGCAACCAGAACGTGATCCGGCTCACTCCTGACGTGACGCGACGCGACGCCGACTGCCGGCGGGCGGGGAACCGGAGAACCTCAAATGTTGCTCTGAAGGCGCGGGCTCGGGGATTCGGGGCCGGGTGGCGGGGCCATACCCCCGACATTCGGAGAAGGGGACGAGCCATGCGGCGACTGGGCACGGGCATCGGCTGGCGGCCGGAGATCGCGGACGCCGTGGAGGGCATGCCGGGCATCGACTGGGTGGAGGTCGTGGCGGAGAACGTCTGCCCCGGTCATCTCCCGGAGTCGCTGGTACGGCTGCGCGAGCGCGGGGTGACCGTGATCCCGCACGGCGTCTCCCTCGGCCTCGGCGGCGCGGAGCGGCCCGACGAGGGGCGCCTCGCGGCACTCGCCGAGCGGGTGGAGGCCCTGGGCGCGCCCCTGGTCACCGAGCACATCGCGTTCGTCCGGGCGGGCGGCGCGCTCACCGCGTCCCCGCGGCTGGAGGCGGGCCATCTGCTGCCCGTGCCGCGCACCCGGGACGCGCTCGACGTGCTGTGCGAGAACGTGCGCATCGCGCAGGACGCCCTGCCGGTGCCGCTGGCCCTGGAGAACATCGCCGCGCTCTTCTCCTGGCCGGGCGAGGAGATGACCGAGGGACAGTTCCTGTACGACCTGGCCGACCGGACCGGCGTACGACTCCTCATCGACGTGGCGAACCTGCACACCAACCACGTCAACCGGGGCGAGGACCCGGCCGAGGCGCTCGCCGAACTCCCCCTGGAGGCCCTCGCGTACGTCCATGTCGCCGGCGGCTTCGAGCGGGACGGCGTGTGGCACGACAGCCACGCGCACCCGGTGCCGCGCCCGGTCCTCGACATCCTGACCGACCTCGCGTCCCGCGTCACGCCGCCCGGGGTGCTGCTGGAGCGGGACGAGGGCTTCCCCGAGCCGGGCGAGCTGGAGGGGGAGTTGGAGGCGATCCGCGCGGCGGTGGCGGCAGCGGGCACGCCCCGGGTGGCTCCTACGGCACGTGCGAGCGCTGGTGAGGCCGACGGCGCGGGAGCGGGAGGCGTTGCCCTCCTGGCCCCGCCGCAGGCCCGGGAGCGGCTCGGCGTGGCGCAGGCCGCGGTGCTGTCCGCGCTGGTGGCCGGGACGCCGGTGCCCGAGGGGTTCGACCGGGTCCGGATGCGCGTCCAGGCGCGGGCGCTCGCGGCGAAGCGGGCCGGTGTGGTAGCCAAGGTGGCGCCGGAGCTGCCGGTGATTCTCGGGGACGGATACCGGGAGGCGTTCCTGGAGTACGCGCGGGAGCGGCCGATGACCGGGGGGTACCGGCAGGACGCGCTGGACTTCGCGGCCCAGCTGCTGAAGACCGGCCGGCCGGGCGATGCGCGGGTACGACGGCGGCTGCGGAACTGGTGGCTGGACCGCTCGGGCCCGGCCCCACGCCCCCACGGCCTGACGGCCCGGGCGAAGGTGCTGCTGCGGAGGGGCTGAGCAGGACGCGACCGGCCCCACCCGCCCGCAGCCCGGAACGGCCCGCTCCCAACTCCGCAGTAATATGCCAGCCCGCACCCGAAGCACACCGGAGTGCGGTGCAGGAGGCACGATGCGACCGCGACGCCCGATCCAGGGCCGAGGCATATTCAGTGGGACCGGGCTCATCATCACGGCCCTCGCGGCAACAGCCGTGGCGCTGCTGATACCGATCTGGTCGTACGCCGACCGGCCGGACGCGGCGAACGCGAGCGTGCTGAGCGCGCAGACGGTGACGACACCGTTCGGGCCGCTGTCCGCGCAGGACCGGGACTTCGTGACCAAGGTCCGCCTCGCGGGGCTCTGGGAGCTGCCCGCCGGGCAGTTGGCGCTGCGGAAGGGGACCACGCAGGCCGTACGCGACGCCGGCCGGCACCTGGTCGACGGACACACCTCCCTCGACGCGCACGTCCGCACGGTCGCCTCCCAGCTCGGCGTGGCCCTGCCCAACGAGCCGAACGAGCAGCAGAAACAGTGGCTCGACACCCTGAATACGGCGCAGGGGCAGGACTTCGACCGGCAGTTCGCGGGCATCCTGCGCCTCGCCCACGGCCGGGTGTTCTCGCTGGTCGCCCAGGTCCGCGCCGGCACCCAGAACTCGCTGGTGCGCGATCTCGCCGACGACGCCAACACGACGGTGCTGGACCACATCAGGATCCTGGAGGCGACGGGATACGTCGACTTCTCGGCGCTCGCCCGGGACTTGGCGGCCTCCCCCACCCCCGTCCCCTCACCGCCCGCCGTGGACCCGGCCTCCGCCGTTCCGGTCGCGCCCTCGCCGTCCGCGTCGTACTCCCTGCCGCCCGCCACCGCCGTGCCCCCGCCGTCCGGGACTCCCTGACCTGCGGCAAAAGCGGAACGTCACATACCGGCAACACTCTGTCCGCACAGTGAACAAGGCATGGCGTTTTCCCAGGCCCCTGGCATAGAAACGCGTCATGTTCTGGGTCCTTCTCCTACTTCTGGCCTGGGCGTTCGCCGGCATCGCCTGCACTCGGCTGTGCCTGGCCGCGGTCCGTGCGGCGGCCGCGGACAGGGACGCGACGACGCGGGACCGGGCGATCGCGGCGACGCGGCACGATCTGACGCTGTACGAGGCGGCGTTCCTGTCCGGCGGCCCCGCCCGGGTCGCCGATTTGACCATGGTCTCCATGGCCCGGCAGCGACGGCTGCTGCTCGCGCACACCGGCTGGGCCACGGTCGTGGACCCGCGCGGCCGCGACGAGATGGAGCAGTCCGTCATAGGGGCGATCGGGCCCGAGGGGCAGTCCCGGATCGCTCCGGTGCGCGCCGCGGCGGCCGGCGCCGAGGCCGTGCGCCGGCTCGCCGACGGGCTCGTCCGCGCGGGCCTCGCGGTGCCCGCCGGCGCGGGCACGACCGTGGCGGACGGCGTCCGTCAGGTGCGCTCCGCCGCGCTGGTCGTGCTCGCGCTGGGCGCGACCGCCCTGCTGATGCCCGCTCAGAACGGGATGCCGCGCCTCCTGGTCGCCCTCTGGTTCGCGCTGCCCCTCGTCCTGACCCTGAGCTGCCTGGCCCTCGCCCGGGTCGAGGTGCACCCGTACTCGCCCTGGGCCTCCCCGGCCGGGCAGCGGCTGCTCGACGCCCTGACCCGGCAGCCGGCCGGGGACGGCGACGAGCGCTCGTTCCTCACCTCCGTCGCCGTACGGGGCGTCCGTGCGATAGGCGAGCCCGGGCTGCGGGCCGCCTTCGCCCACCGTGACCAGCCCTGGCACGAGTGAGGGTCGTTCCGGAGGCGCATCGGGGGCATTGACGCCGACACCGGCCGGACGGTGCTTGCCTTCGCCGACAACCATACGAAACATCCCTTTTGTTGCCGCCGGGCCGTGGCAGTCGTGCCATCGCCGCCGCGCACCGAAGGGATTCGCGATGAGAGCTGCCGTCCTGTACGCGGCCGCCGGTTCCTTGCTCCTGACCACCCTGGCCGCGGCCCCGGCGGGCGGCGCACCCGGTATGCCGGGCGGCGCACCCGGTGTGCCGGCCGGCGTGCCGGGTGCGGCCGAGGCGCGTGGAACCGCGATCGCCGCCGCGCGTGCCAAGGGCGGCGGCATCAGGTTCGGCGCCTGCCCCGCCGAGCAGGAGGCTCCGGCCGGGATGCAGTGCGGCACGGTGAGCGTCCCGCTGGACTACGCGCACCCCTCGGGCAGGCACATCAAGCTGACGGTCAGCCGGATGCGGGCCACCCACAAGGACCCGCGCAACAGCAAGCGCAAGGTGCCCCGGCAGGGCGCCCTCGTCTACAACCCGGGCGGCCCCGGTGCCTCCAGCATGAACTTCCCGATGATCGGCGTGGTGCCCGAGTGGAAGCGGATCGCCGCCGCCTACGACCTGATCGGCTACGCCCCGCGCGGGGTGGACCGTTCCGCCCCGCTGTCCTGCGAGGACCCCAAGCACTTCTTCAAGGCCCCCAGCCAGGCGCCGACCCACCCGACGGAGGCGTACAAGCGGCAGCGCATCACGCGGGCGAAGGCGTACGCGCGCGGCTGCGCCGAGCGGTCGGGCAGCAAGCTGCGGTTCTACACCTCCCTCAACAACGCCCGTGACCTGGACGTCCTGCGGGCCGCACTGGGCGAGAGCCGGCTGACGTTCATGGGGGCGTCGTACGGCACCTACATCGGCGCGCTGTACGGGACGCTGTTCCCCTCGCATCTGCGGCGCATGGTGCTGGACTCGGCGGTGGACCCGGCCCCGGACCGGATCTGGTACCGCGACAACCTCGACCAGTCGGCCGCGTTCGAGGACCGCTGGACGGACTTCCGCGAGTGGGTCGCCCGCCACGACGACGTGTACGGGCTCGGCGTCACGGCGGCGCGGGTGCAGCGCAGTTACGACACCGCGAGCGCCCGGCTGGCCGCGAAGGCGGCGGGCGGGAAGGTCGGGCCGGGTCAGCTGCAGAACGCGTTCCTGACGGCCGGGTACTACGACGACTTCTGGCCGAGCCGGGCCGCCGCGCTGTCGGCCTATCTGAAGGGGGACGCGAAGCCCCTGATCCGGCTGGCCGAACCGAGCCCGGAGACGGCCGCCGAGGCGGAGAACGGCACCGCGGTGTACACGGCGGTCGAGTGCAACGACGTGCCCTGGCCGACGGACTGGGCGGTGTGGGACCGCGACAACACCCGGCTCGCGCGCGTGGCGCCCTTCGAGACCTGGGACAACGCGTTCATGAACCTGCCGTGCGCCTACTGGCCGGCGCCCCGGCAGCGTCCGCTGGACGTGCGGACCGGGCCGGGTGAGCTGCCGCCGGTGCTGATCCTGGCGGCCGAGCGGGACGCGGCCACGCCCTACGCCGGGGCGCTGGAGATGAACCGGCGGCTGGCCGGCTCGGTGCTGGTGACCGAGCGGGACGCGGGCACGCACGGGATCGGCGGCGGCCCCAACAAGTGCGTCAACGCCCACCTGGACGCCTACCTGCTGGAGGGCCGCCTCCCGGCGCGGCACGCCTCCTGCGCGCCGCACCCGGAGCCGCGGCCGGCCGCCCCGGCCGAGCCCGACGTCCCGGCCGGCCGCACCGACCGGGGGACCCTGAGGGACAGCCTGAAGGGCAAGGACTCCTAGGCGAGTCCGGCGACCAGCTCCGCCACCGACTTGCGGCGCCCGGTGCTGCACCTCCCGGGGGACAACCCCCGGACCCCCGGCCGGACAAAGGGGCCGATACCTGTCAAGCCAGTCCGGCGACCAGCTCCGCCACCGACTTGCGGCGCCCGGTGAAGAACGGCACCTCTTCGCGGACGTGCATGCGGGCCTCGGAGGCGCGCAGGTGACGCATGAGGTCGACGATGCGGTACAGCTCGTCGGCCTCGAAGGCCAGGACCCACTCGTAGTCGCCGAGCGAGAACGAGGCGACCGTGTTGGCGCGCACGTCCGGGTAGCCGCGGGCCATCTTGCCGTGGTCGGCGAGCATGCGGCGGCGGTCCTCGTCGGGCAGCAGGTACCAGTCGTAAGAGCGCACGAAGGGGTAGACGCTCACGTAGTCGCGGGGCGTCTCGTCGGCGAGGAACGCCGGGATGTGCGAGCGGTTGAACTCGGCGGGGCGGTGCAGCGCCATGTTCGACCAGACCGGCTCCAGGGCGCGGCCGAGCCTGGTGCGGCGGAAGAGGTTGTACGCCTCCTGCAGCTGGTCGCTGGTCTCGGCGTGCCACCAGATCATCAGGTCGGCGTCGGCGCGCAGGCCGGAGAGGTCGTACGTGCCGCGGATCGTCACGTCCTTGGCGGCGAGCTGGTCGAACAGCTCCTGGACCTCGTCGGCGTAACCGGTGCGGTCCTCGGGCAGCACGTCCTTCAGCTTGAAGACCGACCACAGGGTGTAGCGGATGACCTCGTTGAGGTCCTTGGCCAGCTTGCCCTTGTTCGGGATCCTGCCGGACTCGGTGGTGGGGGCATCGTCACTCATGGTCCCTATTCTCCTGCTCCGCCGTGGAGGCTCTGCACCGGGTTGGCCGTCAGCTCCTCGACCCCGCTGAGGTCCCCCTCCAGCTGGTCCGCCGCCGCGTACGCGCTCGCGATGCAGGCGGGGATGCCGACGCCGTCGTACTGCGCGCCGCACACCGCGAGGCCCGGCAGCTTGGCCACGTGCTCGCGGATGCGGGCCACGCGCGCGTGGTGGCCGACCGGATACTGCGGCAGCCCGTCGGTCCAGCGGGTGACGCGGGTCGCGAGGGGTACGGCGTCCAGGCCGGTGGCCGCGCGCAGGTCGTGCCGGGAGACGTCGACGAGGTCGGCGTCCTCGCGCTGGAGCACCTCCGTCTCGCCGTAGCGCCCCACGGAGGTGCGCAGCACCACGACGTCCGGGTTCTCCTCGGCGATCCAGCCCCACTTCTGGGAGGCGAAGGTCGAGGCCTTGATGGTGCGGCCGTCGACGGGCGGCACGAGGAAGCCGCTGCCCTCGGGCAGGGCGAGGTCGGCGCGGCGGTAGGCGAGGGTGATCAGCGCCATGGAGGCGTACTCCACGCCGGCGAGTTCACTCGCGGCGGCCGGGGCCTCGGCCCGCAGCAGGTCGGCGGCCGCGCGCGCGGGGACGGCCAGGACGACGGCGTCCGCGTGCAGCACCCGGTCACCGGCCACGACACGCCAGCCGCCGTCGGCCGCGTGCGTCCCGCCGGATCCCGCGTCGGCGTTCCCCGCCGGCCCGCCGTCCCGGCCCGACGCGTGCGGCTCGCTGTCGGCGCCGCCCGGACGCACCGCCGCGACCCGGCGCAGCTCCCGTACCGGCGTGCCGGTGAGGATCTCGCCTCCGCGTGCCCGTACCGAGTCGGCGATCGCGAGGGGCAGCCGGCCCACGCCGCCCTCGATGCCCATGAACACCGGGCCGGTCTGGGCGCTCGCCGCGGCCTTGGCCTGGATGTCGCGGACGGCGGCCGTCAGGGAGTCGTGGGTGCGGGCCGCCTGGAAGAGCTGCGGGACGGCCGAGCGCATCGAGATGGCGTAGGCGTCGCCCGCGTACACCCCGCCCAGCAGGGGCTCGACCAGCCGGTCGACGACCTCGCGGCCCAGCCGCGCCGCCACGTACTCGCCCACCGCCACGTCGTCGCCGACCTCGGTGCGGGGCAGGTCGGCGTCGCGCTCGATGCGGGCGAGGCCCTCGTCGGAGAGCACGCCGGCCAGGGCGGCGGCGGTGCCGGGGACGCCCATCACATGGCCCTTGGGCATGGGGCGCAGGGCGCCGCGCGTCCAGATCGAGGCGCTCGCGGTCGCGGGGGGCCGCAGCCGGTCGACGAGCCCCACCTCGCGCGCGAGATCCACCGCCTCGGGGCGGCGGGCGAGCATCGACTCGGCACCGAGGTCGACCCGGGCGCCGGCGATCTCACCGGGCAGCAGCTTCCCGCCGACCCGGTCGGAGGCCTCCAGCACCGTCACGCGCGCGCCGCGCCGCAGCAGCCGGTGCGCGGCGGCCAGTCCGGCGACGCCGGCTCCGATGACGACGACATGCCCCGTGCCCGTGTCCGTTGCGCTCATGCCCCCACTCTCTCAAACCCCACTGACACTCCCGCCAGGGCCGTTCGGCCCCCACGGCCGCCCCTCGGCCGGCCCCGAGGCCATCCCCCCGCTCGGCCCCGGGCGGCAGGCCCCTTGTCCGGGGCGTGCCCGGACCGTGACCGCATCGGGACCCCGGGAACCCAACGTTCCCGCACCCCCCGGCGTCGAAGAAGCGTCCATGTCACCGTCCTCGGGGGTACCGCCCATGCGCACGCCACATTCCGCACGCCCAGCACGCCCCGCACATCCCCTGCGCCCCGCACGACCGGTCCAGGCCCTGGCCGGTGTCCTGCTCGCCGCCTCCCTCGCGCTCGCCGGATGCAGCGGCGCGAACGACTCGGGCGGCGGCGACGCGAAGTCCGCCGCGGACGCCCCGGTGCGGGAGGCCGGCGCGGGCGGCAGCAAGGCGGACACCTCGAAGCCCGCCCGCAAGGCGCCCACGCTCACCCCGAACTCCATCATCCGCACCGCCTCCCTGACCGTCGTGGTCAAGGACGTGCCCAAGGCCCTCGACGCGGCGCGCACGACCGCGGAGAACGCGGGCGGCTACGTCGGCGACGAGACCACGAGCCGCGACTCCGACGGCCACGAGCAGACCCGGGTCGTGCTGCGCGTGCCGACCGAGAAGTACGACGAGGTCCTCACCGATCTCCAGGGCGCCGGCAAGCTGGTCGAGCGCACCGCGAAGGCCGAGGACGTCACCGACCAGGTGGTGGACGTCGACAGCAGGATCACGTCGCAGCGGGCGAGCGTGGCCCGGATCCGCGAGCTGATGGACCGGGCGTCCAAGCTGAGCGACGTCGTCACCCTGGAGGGGGAGCTGAGCAGCCGCGAGGCCGACCTGGAGGCGCTGCTGGCCCAGCAGGCGTCCCTGAAGGACCGCACGAGCCTGGCGACGATCACCCTGTCCCTGTCCGAGAAGCCCGTGCACAAGGCCGCGGAGAAGGACGACAGCCCGGGCTTCCTGGACGCCCTGTCCGGCGGCTGGCACGTGTTCGTCACCATGCTGCGCTGGATCGCCCTCGCCCTGGGCGCCGTCCTGCCGTTCGCCGTACTCGCGGCGCTGCTCGCGCTGCTGTGGCGCAAGGTCGTACGCCCGCGGCTGCCGCGCCCCGCGGAGCCGGCGCCCGCGGCGACCGCCCTGGGCCCGCTGCCCCACGCGCGCCCGGCGCCGGAGACCACCTCGCCCGAGGCCGGCTCGCCGCAGTCCGGCGACGGCAGCTGACCGGGCCTGAAATGCCCGCGCCCCGTAGCGTGTTCGCATGAGCATGAGTGGTGGGCGGGGCGGCACGGGGCGGGGCGGCACGGAACGGCTGGTCGTGATCGGCGGCGATGCCGCGGGGATGTCCGCGGCATCGCAGGCGCGCCGGCTGCGGGGGCCGGACGAGCTGGAGATCGTGGCCTTCGAGCGCGGGCACTTCACGTCCTTCTCGGCGTGCGGGATCCCGTACTGGGTGGGCGGCGACGTCCCCGAACGCGACCGGCTGATCGCCCGCACCGCCGACGAGCACCGCGCGCGCGGGATCGATCTGCGGCTGCGCACCGAGGTCATGGAGATCGACGTGGCCGGGCGGCGGGTACGCGCGCGTGACGTCGATTCCGGCGCCGAGTCCTGGACGTCGTACGACAAACTCGTCATCGCCACCGGCGCCCGCCCGATCCGCCCCGACATGCCGGGCGCCGACGCCCCCGGCGTGCACGGTGTGCAGACCCTGGACGACGGCCAGGCCCTGCTCGACACGCTGGCACGCGCGCGTGGCCGTCGCGCGGTGGTCGTGGGCGCCGGCTACATCGGCGTGGAGATGGCCGAGGCGCTGATCAACCGCGGCTTCCAGGTGACGGTCGTCAACCGCGGCAAGGAGCCCATGTCGACCCTGGACCCGGACATGGGCCGCCTGGTGCACGAGGCCATGGAGGGCCTCGGCATCACGATGGTGAACGACGCCGAGGTCACCAAGGTGCTCACCCACAGCGACGGACACGCCCGCGCGGTGGCCACGGACGACGCCGAGTACCCGGCGGACCTCGTCGTCCTCGGCATCGGCGTGCGCCCGGAGACCACCCTGGCCCGTGCGGCGGGCCTGCCGCTCGGGGCGCGCGGCGGCCTGCTCACCGACCTCGCCATGCGGGTGCGCGGCCACGCGGACATCTGGGCGGGCGGCGACTGCGTCGAGGTGCTGAACCTGGTCTCCGGACAGGAGCAGTACGTCCCGCTCGGCACCCACGCCAACAAGCACGGCCAGATCATCGGCGCCAACGTCGGCGGCGGCTACGCCACCTTCCCGGGCGTCGTCGGCACGGCGGTCAGCAAGATCTGCGACCTGGAGATCGCCCGCACCGGCCTGCGCGAGAAGGACGCCGACCGGGTGGGCCTCCAGTACGAGACCGTCACCATCCAGTCGACCAGCCGCGCCGGCTACTACCCCGGCGCCTCCCCCATGACGGTCAAGATGCTCGCCGAACGCCGCACCGGCCGTCTGCTCGGCGTCCAGATCGTCGGCAGGGAGGGCGCGGCCAAGCGCGTGGACATCGCAGCGGTGGCGCTGACCGCGCAGATGACGGTCGAGCAGATGACCGCCCTGGACCTGGGCTACGCCCCGCCTTTCTCACCGGTGTGGGACCCGGTCCTGGTGGCGGCGAGAAAGGCGACGGCGAAGATTCACCGAGGACGTTCCTGAGCCGTCCGGCCGTGAGCAGTCCCGCTCTACGCCGTCCCGCTTCAGGCCGTCGTGCTGATCCGCGGCAAGGACGTGACACCCGCGCCCGACGTCATGGCCGCGGGCTGCTCGGCCGGAGGCTTCGCGTGAGACGCCGTCGGCCGGGTCGACCGCAGCCGATAGCTCACCGCCTCGTCCAGCGTCACGGGCCGCTGCATCTGCGACGCCAGCCGCCCCGCCTCCTGACCGAGCCGCGCCACGTCCTCCCAGGGGAGCCGTACCACCAGAGACAGCTCGGCCTCACCATCGGGCAGAGCATGCATCGCCGAAACCTGCGGAGCTTCCATCGCCTGTCCTCACGTCGGTTGAGAACAGGTACGCAAGCCCGCGCTGCCGCGTTCACCGATTCGCGCGCCCGATCCCGGGCACTAGTCCAACGTGGTCATCCCCGTCCATGACGTGAACCCGGTACGCCGCACGCCCTACGTGACGTACGCCCTCATCGCCGCCAACGTACTCGTCTTCCTCACCACCCCCGGCATAGCCGGTTCCGTGGCCGGGGGCAGCGACCTGGCGCAGTTGTGCCATCTGCACGCCTTCATGGACCACTACGCGGCGGTCCCCAGAGAGCTGATCCACCATCAGATGCCCCGGGTGGTCCCGACGGGCCAGGTGGGCGTGGGCCCGCACGGCCCGGGCTGTGTGGTGGGACCGCCGGGCTACGAGAAGTCCCCGCCCCTGTCCGTCTTCACGGCGATGTTCCTGCACGGCAGTTGGCTGCACCTGCTGGGCAACATGCTCTTCCTGCTGATCTTCGGCAACAACGTCGAGGACCGGATGGGTCACATCCGCTACTTCCTCTTCTACGTCGTCTGCGGCTACGCGGCCGGCTACGGCTACGCGCTGCTCAACGCGTCCTCGGGCGACCCGCTGATCGGCGCCTCGGGGGCGATCGCCGGGGTCCTGGGCGCCTATCTGGTGCTGTATCCGAAGGCCAGGGTCTGGGTCCTGGTGCCGTTCCTGGTCTTCCTGCCGCTGCGACTGCCCGCGTGGCTGGTGCTGGGCTCCTGGTTCGGGCTGCAGGCGGTGTACTCGGCCGGGCACGGTGTGTCCGGCGCCGGCACGGTGGCGTACGCCGCGCACGTGGTCGGCTTCGTGGCGGGCATGCTGCTCGCCTGGCCGCTCAAGCCCGGCACCCCGCCCCCGCCGGAGCCGCGCCGCCTGCTGTTCGGCAGGCAGGCCCGGCCCCGTCAGGTGTGGTGAGCGGGCCGGCTCAGCGGGCGCTGTGCGTGTGGACGTACTCGACGAGCCGGGTCAGCGCGTCGGGGTCGGTGTTCGGCATGACGCCGTGGCCGAGGTTGAAGACGTGCCCCTCCAGGCCGGCGGCCGCGTCGAGCACCGCCTGGGCCTTGGCCTCGACGGTGTTCTTGTCGGTGAACAGCACGGTCGGGTCGAGGTTGCCCTGGAGCGCCTTGCCGGGGCCGACGCGGCGGGCGGCCTCGTCGAGCGGGATGCGCCAGTCGACGCCGACGACGTCCGCTCCGGCCTCGCCCAGGAGCTTCAGCAGCTCGCCGGTGCCGACGCCGAAGTGGATGCGCGGGACGCCGTACCCGGCGACGGCGTCGAACACCTTCGCCGAGGCGGGCATCACGGACTGGCGGTAGTCGGCCGGGGCGAGCGCGCCGACCCAGGAGTCGAACAGCTGGACCGCGCTCGCGCCCGCCTCGATCTGCACCTTCAGGAAGGTGGCCGTGATCTCGGCGAGGCGGTCCAGCAGGTCGGCCCACAGCTCGGGGTCGCCGTACATCATCGCCTTGGCGTTCTCGTACGTGCGCGACGGTCCGCCCTCGACCAGGTAGCTCGCGAGGGTGAACGGCGCGCCCGCGAAACCGATCAGCGGGGTGGCGCCCAGCTCGCGGGTGAGCAGGCCGATCGCCTCGGTGACGTAGGGCACGTCCTCGGGGGTGAGGTCGCGCAGCCGGGCCAGGTCGGCGCGGGTGCGGATCGGCTGCTCGACGACCGGGCCGACGCCGGGCTTGATGTCGAGGTCGATGCCGATGGCCTTGAGGGGGACGACGATGTCGCTGAAGTAGATCGCCGCGTCCACGTCGTGCCGGCGCACCGGCTGCAGCGTGATCTCCGTGACCAGCTCGGGCCGCATGCAGGACTCGAGCATCGGAACGCCCTCGCGCACCTTGCGGTACTCGGGCAGCGAGCGGCCGGCCTGGCGCATGAACCACACCGGGGTGTGCGGTACGGGTTCGCGCCTGCACGCCTTGAGGAAGGCGCTGTCGTACGTCGCTGTCGGCTGCTGGCCCGTGCGGGCGTCGTTGGCGGTCACGGGGCAAGTCTCGCATGTCGCCGCCGCGGGCCCGGGGGCGGCGGCCCTGGAGCGCGGGGCAGGAAACCGAGCGGGGTGTCTCGGCCCCCACCGGCGCCGGTTCCCCTTACCCTTCCCGCATGGCTGCGGCTCAGGGACGAATGTCGGACAGCGCTGACGGAACGGACGACGTGAAGGACACCGAGGAGGCGGACCGGCATTCCGGCGCGTCGGCCCCGCCCGCTTTCCGGGCCGCGGTCGAAGCCCTGCGCGGCAGCCGGCTGCGGCCGCAGGTCGAGGTGGAGCCGACGCCCGCCCCGCAGCGGCTGGCCCCGTTCGCGTACGCGCTGGAGGCCGTGGCGGTCGACGGCGAGCAGGAGCTGGCCGACGGGCGGCTGGTGCTGCTGCACGACCCGGCCGGGCACGACGCCTGGCGGGGCACGTTCCGGCTGGTGACCCTGGTGCGCGCGGAGCTGGAGCCGGAGATGGCGGCCGATCCGCTGCTGCCGGAGGTGTGCTGGTCGTGGCTGACCGGCGCGCTGCAGTCGCGGGGGCTGACGTACGGCGAGCCGAGCGGCACGGTCACGCGCGCGGGCTCGCACTACTTCGGCGGGCTGGCCGAGCGCCCGCCCGCCTCGCAGATCGAGATCCGCGCCTCCTGGACGCCCCGCGAGGGTCTCGGCGGGGTGCCCGACACCGCCGCCCACCTGGCCTCCTGGTGCGATCTGCTGGCCCAGGTCGGGGGGCTGCCGCCGGCCGGTCCGGGTGACGCCTCGGTGGTGACGCTGCCGCAGCGCAGGGGCCCGCAGTCCCGGTGACGTGATCCCCGGTCGTGCCGGTGTCATCCGCATGGATGGCTTGTTGACCATCTCTTTGTCGATACGGCCACATTGCGCACTCGAATCGCATCGGCCCGAACCGACTCGATCTTCGGATGATCGATCGCGTGTCCGAATTGCACGGATTGTGACTCACTAGATCGTGATCATTCTCTAAAGGCGGACGGGTTTGCTGCCGAAGACGACTGTGACCTTGAAAGCACGGTTCGTCCCGGCTTCATCCCCACAAGCCGGCCCCGTCCCCCACCCAGGAGGCCTGGTGTCCGTTCTCCTCGAGCAGCCCGCAAGCCTGGTCGCCTACCGCCCGAACAAGCCGACCGCCATGGTGGTCGTGGCCGACCCGCGCGTCCGCTCCACCGTCACCCGCCATCTGTGGGCGCTCGGTGTGCGCGATGTCATCGAAGCCTCGTCCATCGCGGAGGCTCGTCCCCGCATCGGCAACCCCCGCGACATCTGCGTCGCCGACGTCCACCTGCCCGACGGCTCCGGCCTGACCCTCCTCTCCGAGACCCGCGCGGCGGGCTGGCCCAACGGCCTGGCCCTGTCCGCCGCCGACGACATCGGCGCCGTCCGCAACGCCCTGGCCGGCGGCGTCAAGGGCTACGTCGTCACCGGCACCCGCACCAACATCGGGCTCCCCACCCGACCCGGCGCCGCTCCCCTCGGTGCCGCCGCCCGCATGCACCGCCGCCCCCCGGGTGCCCCGAGCCACCCGGGCGGCTACCGCGAACTGTCCGGACGCGAGGTCGAGGTGCTGCGACTGGTCGCGGAGGGCCAGTCGAACAAGGCGATCGGCGTCTCCATGGGCCTGTCCGCACTGACCGTCAAGAGCCACCTGGCCCGCATCGCGCGCAAGCTCGGCACCGGCGACCGGGCCGGCATGGTCGCCGTGGCCCTGC
Organism: Streptomyces sp. NPDC047085; assembly: GCF_040643735.1. Lineage (NCBI taxonomy): Bacteria > Bacillati > Actinomycetota > Actinomycetes > Kitasatosporales > Streptomycetaceae > Streptomyces > Streptomyces sp. NPDC047085. The sequence continues at coordinate 224,165 of NZ_JBEYUW010000001.1, read as the reverse complement.
GCACCGGGATCATCCACTGAGCCGTTCGGCGGCACGGCCCGGCCCCTCCCGTGAACCGGAAGTTTCACCGGCCTGACTGGTTTACGACCCTCCGGCGCCCGTCGACGGAACGTTCCGTCGACGGGCGCTGTCCTCGCACGGATACCCTTGACAGGTGACCGACGCCCAAGAGACCGCAGCAGACAGTTCCCTGCGTGCCATCGGAGGCACCCCTCCGGACGACGCCGGATCTTCTCTGACGGGGGCGCCGACACCCCTCCTCGAACCCCGCGAGGGCATTCCCCCGGTGGTCACCGACGAGGCCGCCCTCGCCGAGGTGATCGCCGCGTTCGCCGCCGGCTCCGGCCCCGTCGCCGTCGACGCCGAGCGCGCCTCCGGCTACCGCTACGGGCAGCGCGCCTACCTGGTGCAGCTGCGCCGCGAGGGTGCCGGTACGGCGCTGATCGACCCCGTCGCCTGTCCCGACCTGTCCGGTCTCGGCGAGGCGCTGTCCGGCGTCGAGTGGGTGCTGCACGCGGCCACCCAGGATCTGCCCTGTCTGCGCGAGATAGGCATGGCGCCGACCCGGCTGTTCGACACCGAGCTGGCCGGGCGGCTCGCCGGGTTCCCTCGGGTCGGTCTCGGCGCCATGGTCGAGAGCGTGCTCGGCTTCGTCCTGGAGAAGGGCCACTCCGCCGTCGACTGGTCGACGCGTCCGCTTCCCGAGCCGTGGCTGCGGTACGCCGCGCTGGACGTGGAGCTCCTCGTCGACCTGCGGGACGCGCTGGAGAAGGAGCTGGACCGGCAGGGCAAGCTGGAGTGGGCCCTGCAGGAGTTCGACGCGATCGCGGCCGCTCCGCCCGCCGAGCCGCGCAAGGACCCCTGGCGGCGTACGTCCGGGATGCACAAGGTGCGCAGGCGCCGGCAGCTGGCGGTCGTCCGCGAGCTGTGGCAGACCCGGGACCGGATCGCGCAGCGCAGGGATGTGTCGCCGGGCAAGGTGCTGAGTGACGCCGCCATCGTGGAGGCGGCGCTGGCCCTGCCGTCCAGCGTGCACGCGCTGGCCGCGCTGAACGGGTTCGGGCACCGGACGGGGCGGCGCCAGCTGGAGCAGTGGCAGGCGGCGGTGGATCGCGCGAAGGCTCTGACCGAGTCCCAGCTGCCCCAGCCGGGGCAGCCGGTCGCCGGCCCGCCTCCGCCGCGGGCCTGGGCGGACAAGGACCCCGCTGCGGCTGCTCGCCTCTCCGCCGCCCGGGCCGGGGTGTCGGCTCTTGCCGAGGAGCTCAACATGCCGCAGGAGAACCTGATCTCCCCGGACACCGTGCGGCGCCTCTGCTGGGAGCCGCCCAAGCCCGTCGACGCCGGATCCGTGGAGTCCGCGCTGACGGGGTACGGCGCGCGGCCTTGGCAGGTCGAGCAGGTGACGCCGGTCCTGGTCGCCGCGCTGTCGGCGAACGGCGCCTGATCGCCGTAGATCATGCGGAACAGAGACGTCGAGATCGCGCCAAGATCCTGCGGCGGCATCGGGCACCCCTCTGGTGCAGGGCCACTGGTGTGACGTTCACCGCTCCCCGCCGCAGGACTGTGCAGCTACGTTACTCATAAGTAGCATGGGCCTGAGCGCGCGCTCAGCGCTTGCGCGTCGCAGCTGTGCCATCCCGCACCCTGGAGGAGAGCCATCGTGCCTCGTACCGTCAGGGACGTCGTCTTCGTCGACGGCGTCCGCACCCCGTTCGGCAAGGCGGGCCCGAAGGGCATCTACCACGAGACCCGCGCCGACGACCTTGTCGTGAAGGCGATCCGGGAGCTGCTGCGCCGCAACCCCGGGCTGGACCCGAAGAAGATCGACGAGGTCGCCATCGCCGCGACCACGCAGATCGGTGACCAGGGGCTCACCCTCGGCCGCACGGCCGGCATCCTCGCCGGTCTGCCGCAGTCCGTCCCGGGCTACTCGATCGACCGCATGTGCGCCGGCGCCCTGACCGCCGTCACCACCACCGCCGGTTCGATCGCCTTCGGCGCCTACGACGCCGTCATCGCCGGTGGCGTCGAGCACATGGGCCGCCACCCGATGGGCGAGGGCGTGGACCCGAACCCGCGCTTCGTCAGCGAGAAGCTGGTCGACGAGTCGGCTCTGTTCATGGGCATGACCGCCGAGAACCTGCACGACCGCTACCCGCACATCACCAAGCTGCGCGCCGACGAATACGCGGTGCGCTCGCAGGAGAAGGCCGCCAAGGCGTACGCCAACGGCAAGATCCAGCAGGACCTGGTGCCGATCTCGGTGCGTCGTACGAACCCGGAGGCCGGCGAGACCGGTTGGGGTCTCGTGACCGCCGACGAGCCGATGCGCCCTGGCACCACCCTGGAGAACCTGCAGGGCCTCAAGACGCCGTTCCGTGTCCACGGCCGAGTCACCGCCGGTAACGCGGCCGGTCTCAACGACGGCGCGACCGCCTCGATCATCGCGAGCGAGGACTTCGCCCGCGAGAACGGCCTGCCGGTCAAGATGCGCCTCGTCTCGTACGCCTTCGCGGGCGTCGAGCCGGAGGTCATGGGCTACGGTCCCATCCCGGCCACGGAGAAGGCGCTCGCCAAGGCGGGCCTGTCCATCTCCGACATCGGTCTCTTCGAGATCAACGAGGCCTTCGCCGTCCAGGTGCTGGCCTTCCTCGACCACTACGGCATCGCCGACGACGACGAGCGCGTCAACCAGTACGGCGGCGCCATCGCCTTCGGCCACCCGCTGGCCTCCTCCGGCGTCCGCCTGATGACGCAGCTGGCCCGCCAGTTCGAGGAGCAGCCGGGCGTCCGCTACGGCCTGACCACCATGTGCGTCGGCTTCGGCATGGGCGCGACGGTCATCTGGGAGAACCCGCACTTCGAGGGGGACAAGTGAGCACCACCGCTGAGCTGTTGAAGGGTGCGGCCGAGCTGTTCCCCGACGAGGTCGTGACGTCCGCGCACGTACGCCACCTCGACCTGCCGTTCAACGCCGGGCGCTTCGCGCTCATCACGCTGGACAACGGCTTCGACCACACCAAGCCGACCACCTTCGGCCCGGCCTCGCTGGCGAACCTCAACGCCGCCATCGACCAGGTCGAGAAGGAGGCGGCCGAGGGCACCATCGTCGGCGCCGGCATCACCGGCAAGCCGTTCATCTTCGCGGTCGGCGCCGACCTCAAGGGCGTCGAGCTGCTGAAGGAGCACAAGGACGCGCTGGCCATCGGCAAGGGCGGCCACGAGGTCTTCAAGCGCCTCGCGGGCCTGGCCGTGCCGACCTTCGCCTACTACAACGGCGCCGCGATGGGCGGCGGCGTCGAGGTCGGCCTGCACTGCACCTACCGCACGGTGTCGAAGGCGCTGCCCGCCTTCTCGCTCCCCGAGGTGTTCCTGGGCCTGGTCCCGGGCTGGGGCGGCTGCACGATCCTGCCGAACCTGATCGGCGCCGACAAGGCCGTCTCGGTCATCATCGAGAACAGCCTCAACCAGAACAAGCAGCTCAAGGGCCAGCAGGTCTTCGACCTCGGCATCGCCGACGCCCTCTTCGAGGGCGCCGACTTCCTGGAGCAGTCGCTGATCTGGACGGCGAACGTCCTCAAGGGCGACATCGAGGTCGAGCGTCCGGTGATCGACCGCGGCGAGGCCTGGGACCAGGCCGTCGCCAAGGGCCGCTTCATCGCGGACTCCAAGGTGCACGGCGCGGCCCCGGCCGCCTACCGCGCCCTCGACATCATCGCCGCCGCCAAGAACGGCGACCTGCAGCAGGGTTACGACGCCGAGGACCAGGCGCTCGCCGACCTCATCATGGGCGGCGAACTGCGCTCCGGCATCTACGCGTTCAACCTGGTGCAGAAGCGCGGCAAGCGTCCCGCGGGCGCCCCGGACAAGAACCTGGCGCGTCCGGTCACCAAGGTCGGCGTCGTCGGCGCCGGTCTGATGGCCTCTCAGCTCGCGCTGCTCTTCCTGCGCCGCCTGGAGGTGCCGGTCGTGCTGACCGACATCGACCAGGAGCGCGTCGACAAGGGTGTGGGCTACGTCCACGCCGAGATCGACAAGCTGCTCGGCAAGGGCCGGATCAACCAGGACAAGGCCAACCGCCTCAAGGCGCTGGTGACCGGTGTCCTGGACAAGGCCGAGGGCTTCTCGGACGCCGACTTCATCATCGAGGCGGTCTTCGAGGAGATCGGCGTCAAGCAGCAGGTGTTCGCCGAGGTCGAGGCGGTCGCCCCGGCGCACGCGATCCTCGCCACCAACACCTCCTCGCTGTCGGTGTCGGAGATGGCGTCGAAGCTGCAGCACCCCGAGCGGGTCGTCGGCTTCCACTTCTTCAACCCGGTCGCGGTCCTGCCGCTGCTGGAGATCGTGCGCGGCGAGAAGACGGACGACGCGTCGCTCGCGACCGCGTTCGCCGTGGCCAAGAAGCTGAAGAAGACCGCGGTCCTCACCAAGGACGCCCCGGCGTTCGTCGTGAACCGCATCCTGACCCGCTTCATGGGCGAGATCCAGAACGTCATCGACGAGGGCACCCCGGTCGAGGTCGCCGAGAAGGCGGTCGAGCCGCTCGGTCTGCCGATGTCCCCGCTGGTGCTGCTGGAGCTGGTCGGCCCGGCGATCGGTCTGCACGTCTCGGAGACCCTCAACCGGGCCTTCCCGGACCGCTTCAAGGTCTCCCCGAACCTCGCGGCCGTCGTCAAGGCGGGCAAGCGCGGCTTCTACGTCTACGACAGCGGGAAGCCGGAGCTGGACCCCGAGGTCGCGGCGCTGCTGAAGCAGGGCGACTCGGTCCTCACCGAGGAGCAGGTCCGTGACCGCGTGCTCGACGCGGTGGCGCAGGAGATCGGGCTCATGCTCGACGAGGGCGTCGTCGCCGAGGCCCAGGACATCGACCTCTGCCTGATCACGGGCGCCGGCTGGCCCTTCCACCTGGGCGGCATCACGCCGTACCTGGACCGCGAGGGCGTCAGCGAGCGGGTCAACGGCAAGAAGTTCCTGGAGCCGGGGGTGGCCTCGGTTCCCGCGTGACGCGCGGACACCTGTGAGAAGGGCCCCCGCCTGAGGCGGGGGCCCTTTCCCGTGCGCGGGACGCCGCGTCAGTAGGCCCCGCCGTAGTGGGCCGTTCCCGCCCAGGAGCCGGTGGCGCCCATCACCGTGAAGGGCACCTGGGTGACGGGCGATTCGGTGCCCGAGGCGTCCACGGCGAAGACGTCCACGACGTGCACTCCGTCCGACCACGCCCAGCCGGAATCCCACGACCAGCTGCCGTCGGCGGCGACGGCAGCGCCACCCAGCAGCACGCCGTTCTCATGGAACCCGACCTGGGCGGCGCCGGGCGCGCTGCCCGTGAACACCACCCGCGAGCCCATCATCTGCTCGTGCGCCACGGGCTCGAGCACCGCGGGGGCGGCCGCGCTCCGGCCGACGGTCGCGACGAAGGACGCCGGGGGGCTCGCCGGGGACGGCACGGCTGCGGCCGGCCCGCCCGTCGCCCCGGCCCCGGAAGCGGCGCCCGCCGTGGGGGCGTCGACCGCCACGAAGTTCACCTCGGTCCGCTCGGTCTGGTAGCCCGCCGCGTCCACCGCGTAGATCTTCACGGGGTGCCGGCCCGTGCTCCAGGCCCTGCCCAGCTCCCAGGACCAGGTGCCGTCGGCGGCGACGTCACACTGCCCCAGGTACTTGCCGTGCTCCCAGACGATGACGCGCACGGCGCCCGGAGCATGGCCGGTGAACCGTACGGCGTCCCTGCGGACCTCCTGCTGGAACGCGGGTGCGGTCACCACCGGCGGCGGGAACTCCGGCCCCCTGATCACCGAGGTGGAACCGAGGTAGGAGGTGATGGCCGACCGGTCGCGGTCGGGTTCCTCGTAGCCGTTGCGGACGAAGCCGAGACGCGGTGGGATGCCGTCCGCCAGCAGGTTCACGATGCCCATGAGGGCGGGCACGTTGCGCCGGGTGACCTGGGTGTGGTCGGTGATGAACGGCGACTCGCTGTAGATGAAGTTGAAGTTGTCGTACGCCTGGAAGAGGCCGAGGAAGGGTTCGACCTGTTCCTGGTACTGCTCGTCCTGGGGGGAGGAGAGCAGGTAGATGTTGGCCGTGTGATTGGCCCCGGAACGGACCAGGTCGGGCAGGATCGCGTCGACGGCCCGCACGTTCTCCTCCGGCACGCCCTCGCCCAGCATGAAGGCGGCCACCTTGGGATGGACGCGCTGCACGTACGTGCCGACGAGGAACTGCGGGACGATGGAGACGATGTTCCGAAAGCCGTAGCGCAGCCCGAAGTACAGGGCCGCGCTGCCGCCCTTGGAACCGCCCCACAGGGTGACGTCGTCCGGGGTGAGCGACAGGGCCTTCATCACATTGAAGATCAGCCCCGCGACGGACTGCTCCAGCGAGAAGTCCATCTCCTTGCACAGGTAGTAGCTGTTCATCCCGTCGAAGCGGTCGCGGATCCACAGGATGTTGGCCCGCACGTTGTCGAAGACGCCGTTCGACCAGCCGTAGTCGTTCGGCGCCGAGAAGTTGGCGAAGACGACGACCAGATGCCGGTTGCCGTTCTTGGCGTGGGCGAAGCGGTACTCGACGGGGAACGTACCGGAGGATTCGATTCCCGTGAGCAGCTGCCGCCCGGGCGCGGCTGCTTTGGACATGTGCGGACTCCACTCTCGATCTGCTGGGCGTCGGGCGGGCTGCGGCGGACCTCCCGTGGCGCGGATGGGACCTCAGTAGCCGGCCTGTGCCGCACCGGCCGAGGTGTTCAGGACGGTGAAGACCGCGGGAGTCGCCGGGGACTCGGTTCCGGCCGCGTCCACGGCGAAGACCTCCACGCTGTGCGTCCCCGCCGGCCAGAGGCCGCCCGGGTCCCAGGACCAGCCGCCCTCGGGCGCCACCGCGGTGGCGCCCAGCAGGTTCCCGCCCTGCCGGAACCCGACCTGGGCGGCGCCCGGCGCGACGCCGTCGAAGGTCACCGAGGGCCCCGGCAGCTGCTGGTGCGCACCGGGCGACCGGACCACCGGCGCCAGGAGCCGGACGTACTGGGAGACGGTGAAGGGGACGTCGGTGCGCTCGGACTGGTAGCCGCTCGGGTCGACGGCGAAGAGCCGCACCAGGTGCCGGCCGGCCTTCCACGGCTGCTCCGGGTTCCACGCCCAGGTGCCGTCCGCGGCGACCGGGGCCGACGCCAGGTATTTTCCGTTCTCCCAGATGCTGACGCGGACCGCGCCGGGAGCCCAGCCCGTGAAGCGGACGGAACCGGCGGGCACCTCGGCCTGCGCCGCGGGCGTCGTCACCGTGGGAGGGGCGAACGAGTCCTGGATCACGGACGTGGACGTGAGGAAGGTGTCGATGCCCGACCTGTCGGCGTCGGGCTGTTCGTACCCGTGGCGGACGGAGCCGAGTCGCGGGGTGATGCCCTCGACGAGCAGGTAGGCGATGCCCAGCAGGGGCGGCGTGTTGCGCTGGGTCACCTTTCCGTGGCCGGTGATGAACGGGGACTCGCTGAAGAGGAAGTTGAAGTTCGGGTAGCGCTGCAGCAGCCCGAGGAACGGCTCCACCTGGGAGACGTACTGCTCGTCCTGCGGGGAGGACACCATGTAGATGTGCGCGTCCGGGTTCGCTCCGGCGCTCAGCAGGTTCGGCAGGATCGCGTCGAGGACGCCCACGTTGTCGTCGGACATCGCCTCGCCCAGCATGTGCCGGCCGGTGTCCGGATAGACGTCGCGGACGAACGTGCCGATCCGGAACTGGGGCACGCTGGCGACGATGTTCCGGAAGCCGTAGCGCAGCCCGAAGTACAGGGCCGCGCTGCCGCCCTTCGAACTCCCCCACAGCGTGACGTCGTCGGGTGTCAGCCCGAGCGACTTCACGACCCGTGAGATCAGCCCGATCACGGACCTCTCCACGGAGAAGTCCATCCCCTTGCAGAGGTAGTAGGTGTTCCCGCCGTCGAACCGGTCGCGGATCCACAGGACGTTCGACCGCAGGCTGTCCAGGACCCCGGTGGCCCAGCCGTAGTCGTCCGGGGCGAAGATGTTGGCGAAAACGACCATCAGATGCCGATTGCCGTTCCGCGCGTGGGCGAAGCGGTACTCGACCGGACACCCACCGGAGGCGTCAATCCCCTGGACGACCGGCCGCCGCTTCGCGGCTGCTTCAGACATGGTGCGGATCCACTTTCCTCGGGTGTTTCGGCGTCGGATCAAGGCCGTGCCCCGCAGGGAACGACGGTGCTTCGCCGCCGTGGCGGCGCTGCTGGTGGTCACGGGCTCGGTGGTGCTCGCGCACACGACCGGTCGGGACAGGTCCGCCGACGTGCCCCGGTCGCTGACCGTGGCCACCTGGAACATGTGCGGTGTGCGTCAGTGGCACTGCGCGGCCACCGGCGGCCCGGAGGTGAAGGAAGCCGAGCTGAAGCGGCTCGCCACCCGCTCCGGTGTCCGGGTGTTCCTCCTGCAGGAGACCTGCGCCGGTGATCTGGAGAAGGTGCGCGTGGCCCTCCCGGGTTCCTGGCACACGGCGTTCAGGGCCTACGCGTGGCGCGACGCCGCGGAACGCACGAGCACCGTGCGCTGTGCCGCGGCCGGGCAGCGTGCCGCCGGTGTCGCGCTGCTCTCGGCGTACCGGCTGTCCGGCATCTCCTCGGTGGCCTCGGAACAGCCCTCCGCCGGACTGCAGCGCGGCATCCTGTGCGCCACGGTCGCGACACACCGCCTCCGGGTGTGCACCGCTCACCTCAGCCGGCCCGGGGACGACCTCGCCCACCCGCACTGGGAGCTGCGCGACGACCAGTTGAAGGCGCTGGCCGCGGCGGTCACCGGCCGGCGCACGGTCTTCGGCGGCGATCTGAACGTGGACCCGCCGGGAGCGCACAACCCGGCTTCGTGGGTCTGGCCGTCCGGGCCGTACGGTGCGTACCGGGAGTGCGACCAGACGTCCGCGTCGTCCCGTTCCGGACGGTTCACCCATCGGTCGCGTCACAAGATCGACTACCTGTTCACCGGCCTGCCCCGCGCGGGTTGCTCCGTGCGGGACACCGGTGCGTCCGACCACTACGCCCTGCTCCTCCGCGTGCGGACGGGCTGAGCGGAGGCCGGGCCGGCAGCCGTGCGGGCACGGCCGGGTCCCGGGCGCGGGGTACACCTGGGGCGCGGTCATGGCTGTGGGCGGCCGTTCCGGGCGGCCCGACGCGGGTGTGCCCCGCACCGGCCACGCCCGTGGGCAGGACCGGGTGTCACCCGACCACGCCCTCGTACGTCCGGCCTTCGGGTGTCCGAGGCGGTGTCTGAAGGCCGTCCGGTGCGGTGCGGGCGTCGGGGCGGGGTTGTCCGGGCAACGCGTCCATCAGGCGGGTGCTCGCCCTGTGGGGCTGAGGGACGGCGCGCTGTTGCGGCGTGAACCACTGCTGGTTGTTCCACCGGATCGGGGTGAGCGCGCGGACCGCGTGCCGGGTGTCGACGGTGCCGACGGCCGGCGCCGTGGCGTCCTCGCGGGCGAGGTCGCCGCCGGCGACGAGCATCCGGTCGGCGAGCCGCGCGGCGGCGTATCCGTCGTCCAGGTCGCAGAACTCCCGCTGGAACCAGCGGTACCGCTCGGCGTAGGTCTGCTGGATCCCGTCGATCTCGCGCACGGCGCTGACGAGGTCCGGCGAGGTGTACAGCAGCGGGCCGGGCGCGCTGTTCTCGAAGTCGAAGTAGAAGCCGCGCAGCGTGTCGCGGTAGTGGTCGAGGTCGTAGGTGAAGAAGAGGACGGGGCGCCCTGTGTTGACGTAGTCGAACATCAGGGACGAGTAGTCCGTGATCATCACGTCGGTGATGAGGGACAGATCGGCCATGTCGGGGTAGTCGGAGACGTCGAAGACGAAGCCGTCGCCGGCGCCGGGCACGGGGTCCACCACGTTCGGATGACGGCGCACCAGGAGCACGTGGTCGGCCCCCAGCCGGGCGCGCGCGTCGTCGAGGTCCACACGGAAGTCGAGCTTGTACTTGCCCGGGGCGTAGAACTGGTCGTCGCGCCAGGTCGGCGCGTACATCACGACCCGCTTGCCCTCGGGCAGGCCGATGCGCCGCCGGATCTCCCGCTCCCGCTCCTCCATGCCGGGCCGGCGCAGGATGTCGTTGCGCGGGTAGCCGCACTCCACCATCTCCCCGGGGAAGCCGAAGGCCCGCTTGAGGATCGGTGTGGAGAAGCTGTTGGGCGAGACCAGCAGGTCCCAGTTCTGCACCTCCTTCTCGACCCGCTCCAGGTAGCGCTGGTCGGCGAAGTGGATCGCCTCGATGTCGTGGCCGATCTTCTTCAGCGGGGTGCCGTGCCAGGTCTGCACGACGACCTGCCCGTCCCGCTTCCGGAACCAGTCGGGGAGGTGGTTGTTGGCGACGACGTACCGGCTGGTGGCCAGGGCGTCGTACCACTCGGGCGACCACATGCGCACGGGCGTCGCCGTCTCCGGCACCTGGACCTGGTCGTCCCGTACGACCCACAGGTGTTCGAGGTCGACCCCGCGGCGGACCAGTTCCTCGTGCAGGGCCCGCGGGCTGTCGGAGTACTGGGTTCCCTTGAAGGCGTCGAAGAGGATCGCGGGACGCACCGGCTTGCGGCGGGCCTCCGGGTACGCCTTGGTGCGCAGCTGCTTCTGGCGGTAGGGGCCGCGGGCATGGTCGGGCATGGCCGAGTGGACCAGCAGGGACAGCCGGTCGTAGGCCTCGGCCTGTGCCTCGTAACGGCGTTCGCTGCGCTCGTACTCCTGCGGGAACGCGCCGATGAGGTCCTGGTGGAGCTTGACCATCAGGTCCTCCAGACGGTCCTCGCGGGCGACCGCCGAGAGGTCCTGACGACGGAGGAAGAAGTCCCAGCGGCCGGCCGCGAGCGGGATCTCCCCCGCGAGCGTGCGCATGGCGGCGGGGGTCAGGACGCAGCTGAACCCGGGGCCGTCCCAGGTGAGCGGGACGGTGCGTTCCGCGCCGTGCGCCCGTGAGCGCACCACCAGGTGCGCGGTCCGGTACTGCTCGGGGGTCAGGCGGTCGGCGGTCTCGTAGCGCCCCTGGATCTCCAGGGAGCCGTCCGCCCGCCATGCCACGTACGTGGCCATCGGCAGCGCCGCGCGCTCGAAGAGCACGAGGTAGCCGGAGCCGTTGCGGTGGACCACGACCTCCCGGTCGCCCTCCCGCGTCTGCAGCGAGGCGGGCATGCGGTAGAAGCCGTCCTCGGCGTCCTCCGCCATGACCGGGTAGATGGGCGCCTTGCGGCCCTCGACGTGGAAGGTGGTCTTCCAGCCGTTGCTGCCCATGCTCCAGGACTGGGGGATGTCCACGTCGGCGTCGGCGTCCGCCCGGTACTTGGGGACCAGCAGACGCAGCGGGATCCTGGCCGCGAAGGTGCACCAGCCGTCGCCGCCCGGCGTGAACCACACCCGGCCGTCGTGCCGGCCGGCACCGCTCATGCTGGTCACGCGGAACTTGCCCCAGGCCGGCACCGTGGGACCGAGGTAGACGCCACGCAGCTCCAGCTGGTCCCCGACGATGCGGTGGCTGGTGATGCGGCAGCGCACGACCTCCACCCGCAGCTTGAGCCGGTCCTGCAGGAACAGCGGAAGGATGCGGGTGTTCTTGTCGACGTACCGGTACGGCGGGTTGGCCGCGCTGCCCGCGCTGCCGCGGCTGACGCCCCGGTAGCGGAACAGGCCGCGGCTGAAGACCCCGGCCGCGACGTCCCAGGTCCCCTCGACCCACTTGCCCTTCTGCTTCAGCCGTGTGGTGTCGATCCGGGTCTCGAAGCCGGCCCAGTCGTAGCAGTAACGATTCTGCTGGGAGTTCTCCGTGGCCTGCGGCGCATACGTGGTCTTGGCCGGCGTGACCACCATCCGCCCCTGCTTCTTGTTGCGCAGGGCGATCGCCTTGACCGACATGTGCTTCTTGTGCACGTTGATGAACCGGACGTACGCCGTCCCGCTCAGGGTGAGCTGGTCGGAGTCCGCGTTCCAGCGGGCGCCGGTCAGCGCGCCGTGCAGGGAGAACTCCTTGTCCAGCCGGTAGGCCTTCTTGTCGAGGCCGACCTCCCGGTCCCCGAGGTAGGGGTACTTCAGATAGCGGCGGAACCGCCGCTGCACGGGAATCGGGCCGCCGCGGCGCTCGAACTCGATGACCTCGAGGAGTTCCGCCAGCCGTCCCTGCCACACCAGGAGCCACTTGACCCGGCTTTCCGCGGGCAGTTCGTCGATGATGGCGAGGTCCACCTCGTCGAGGAACTCCCTGACCCACTGCATGAACGACTGCCGGTACTCCTCGTCGGCGTCCGGCAGCACCTTCAGATGCAGCATCAGGTCCGACTTCAGACAGGCGAGGTCGTACTTGCGCTTGCTCTCCTCGTACTGGCGTGCGGGCCCGTCGGCGAGGAAGCGGCTGACCGACTGCACGGCCGTGACGCGGTCGCGCAGGTTCGACAGCTCGGTGTAGCGCTGCGTGATGGAGGGGGCGGCCCCGCCCTCCCGGCGGCGCCAGTAGTAGATCACGTCCGTGATGACGTCGACCTTGTCCGCCCGGAAGTGGGCGTACATGTTGACCCAGGAGTCCTCGTACATGACGCCCTCGGGGAACCGGATCCGGTGGTGGTCCCAGAAGGACCGCCGGAACACCTTGTTCCAGACGGTACGGTCGTAGATCAGCGCGTCGAACCGGGTGATGTGGGTGCCGCGCCGGTTCTTCTGCATCGGGCCCTTGTGCAGCGGCGACTGCCACTTCTTGGTGGAGTTCATCATCTGCACGTTGCCGGAGACGAAGTCCGAGTCGGATTCCTCCAGGGACCGGATCAGCAGCTCGTAGGCGTACTCGGGAATGACGTCGTCGCCGTCCACGAAGGCGAGGAACTCCGAGCCCGGGTGCAGCGACCGCAGTCCGGCGTTGCGGGCGTGTCCCGGGCCGTGCGCGTGCTGGCGGATCAGCTTGAAGCGCGGATCGGCGGCGCAGTAGTCGGCCGCGATACGGACGGAGCCGTCGGTGGAGCCGTCGTCGACGAGGATCACCTCGAAGTCGGTGAACGACTGACGCGCGATCGACTCGAGGCATTCGGCCAGGTAGAGCTCGACATCCTGAAAAGGGACGACAACACTCAGGCGCGGATGAACCGCCAACTCGCACTCCTACCCAGAAAATTCGCCCAGCGAGACACAGACCCGTCCCGTACCGGACGCCCCACCCCTCAAGCGGCGCACTCGGTCTGCCCCCTTGCCGACCTCGCACCACCAGTCACTGCGACCCCGGTGAAACCCCCTCCACCACTGTTCACAGGTAAACCACATTCTTATCTCACTCTTACTGACGGTCAAGTCTTGTTCATGTGCCATCCATCTCAGTCCCGCACTACGGTCACCCGCTTCCCAAGGGCCTTTTACGTGATGCCTATAGTTCTCCCACTTGCATCGACAGCATCAGCGGGCCGGCCTTCCCCCCACCCGGGCCCCGATCCTCCGCATCGCGGAGCCCGTGAGGAGAGGAACCGAAGGCGATGACGCACAGCGCCACCACTGAGCCCGCGCGCCGGGCCGGCTCGAGCGGAGGACGGCGCCGGACTCCGCCCGGCAGGAGTGGCAGAAGACGCTGGGTCCGCATCGTGCTGCTGAGCGTCCTGGTGGTGGTGCTGGCCGCGGGCGGAGTCGCCTACTGGCTCTACCGCGACCTCGACAACAACATCAAGGGCGTCGACATCGACAAGGCGATCGGCGACGACCGCCCGCAGAAACTGCCCACTTCGGGCCAGAACATCCTGATCCTGGGCTCGGACTCACGCGCCGGCGCGAACGCCGCCCTGAACACCGGTCATGTCTCCGGGGCGCGCTCCGACACCGCGCTCGTGATGCACATACCCGAGGGCCGCAGCAAGGCCGTCGCGGTCAGCATCCCGCGCGACACCCTGGTGACCCGGCCGCAGTGCACGAAGACGGACGGCACCGAAGTGCCCTCGGCGAAGCGTGTGATGTTCAACTCCATCTACTCGCAGGTGGGTCCGGCCTGCGTGGTCAAGACCGTGGAACAGATCTCCGGGGTCCGCATGGACCACTACGTCGAGATCGACTTCGCCGGCTTCAAGGACCTGGTCGACGCGATAGGCGGAGTGCCCGTCACCGTCGACCGGGACATCCACGACTCCTCCAGCGGCCTGGACCTGACCGCCGGCACGCACCGGCTCGACGGCACGCAGGCGCTGCAGTTCGTCCGCACCCGGCACGGCATCGGGGACGGCAGCGACCTCGGCCGTATCGGACTGCAGCAGCAGTTCATGATCGCGCTGCTCTCCGAGATCAAGAAGCAGGACCTGCTGGGCAGCCCCACCAAGACCTACCGGATCGCCGACGAGCTGACCGCCGCGCTCACCACCGACTCCGAACTCGCCTCGCTCACGAAGCTGGCGGAGTTCGGGCGCAGCATGAACGGCGTCGATCCGTCCACCATGGACACGATCATGCTGCCGGTGGCGTACGACAAGGTCGATCCCAACCGGGTCGTGGCGGCGGAGCCCCAGGCGACGCAGCTGTGGAAGGCCATCCGCTCGGACGAGACGATCCCCGAGTCCGCGAAGAAGTCGCCCGCGAAGGGCGGTTGAGCCCCCGGTGCCGGCCGGCCGCTCGGCGAGCGGCCGGCCGGCACCGTCAGCGGGTCAGGGCCTGTGCCAGCGGGCGAGGGACAGCCCGCCGCCCTCCTCCTGACGGGCCACCTTCGGCACCCCGTCCGGGCCGATGAGCGCCAGGACCACCCGCCCGTGGCCGTCCCGGGCCAGGGCCGGGCTTCCCTGGCAGGATTCGTCCAGCTGGTACCACCAGAACCCGCCCTCCTCGTTCTCGGTGCCGCCCATGCCCAGCACGGCCGAGCCGTCGTGGTCGCGGTAGGCGAGGACCAGGCAGTCGTAGCCGTCCACCGCGGTACGCAGCACCGCGTACGGTCGTTCCGCGGGGGATCCGCCGAGGGCGCTCGGCCAGCCGCCGATCCGCCAGGCGGTGGCGACACCGCTGTCGGCGTCGGTCCAGAGGAACGTGGCCCGGTCGGGCGCGGTCTCCACGCCGGCGACCGTGCCGGCGGCGGCGCGCAGCGCGAAGCCGCGGGGCCCGGCGAAGTCGCCACCGGGCGCGGACTGGCGCCAGATCAGCACGCCCGTCTCCGCGGCGGCGCAGACCTCCACTCTGCCGCTCGCCAGGACGACCGGCACGGGCAGCTCGGCGACGCCGCCGCCACGCAGGTCCTCCCACGCCCGCCACTTGCCGTTCGGGGCCTCCCGGCGCAGCATCAGACCGCCGTGCGCGCCACGCACGAAGACGTGCACGGTGCCGTCCGGCGCCACCGCGCCGACCGGCCGGCCCGGTTCGCCGTCCGGGTGCGGGGTGCCGAGGGAACGCCAGTCGGTGACGGCCAGGCCGGTCTGGTACTGGATGGCGTGGACGACGTCGACACTGCGCGAGCCGTCGGCTCCGCGGCGCTCCCGGCGGCCGAGGAAGTGGACATATCCGTCCGCGCCCTGCACCACCGTCAGATGGCTGAGACCCGGCACCGCCACAAAATGCGGGCCGCTCCATTCGGGGCCGCCGGCCGAGGTCTCCGTCCATCGGAGGAGTCCGCCGTCCGTCGTCGCGTAGAGCGTGAGCCGGCCGTCCTTGCCCAGCGTGAGCCACTTCCCGTGAACGGCACCGGACACGACGCGCCCCTGGTCCTCGCCCGAGCGCCCGGCCGGGGGGACTGCGTCCACGGGGCCTGCCGGCCTTCTCCGCATGGCCTCGTGCACCTTCCTGAAGTCCGCCGTGCCAGGGACACGGGAACCATCGAACCCGGAACATCATATGCGGTTCGAGCAGGTGTTCCCCAGCCGCTCCCCGCGGCCGGCCGGCCGCCACGCCGTGACCACCGTCGTCACCCCGGAGCCCGCAGGCGCGGCTCAGACCTGCCGCCACGCCTCCAGCGCCAGCCCCGGCTCGGCCTTGCGCCGGGTCAGCAGGAGCCGGCCGGTCGACGGAGACAACGTTGCCGCGACCACCCGGTCGTCCTCGTCCACCGCGAGGCACACCCGCGCGTCCAGCGGCAGTTGGGGGCCGGACTCGGTCCACCAGGCACCCGCGGACTCCAGTTCGGTCGGGTACGCGGCGAAGGCGACGCGGCCGCTCGCCGAGCGCTGGGCCAGGAGCGTGCAGTCGTGGCCGTCCAGCTCGCAGCGGACCGCCGAGACCGGGCCGGGGCCGGCCGACGGCAGCAGGGTGGCCGGCTCGGTGCCGGGGCGCCAGGCGCGCAGGTCGCCGGAGGTGTCGGTGTAGAAGAGGGTCGTACGGTCCGGGGACGTGGCCAGGGCACTGAGGGTGCCGGGGCGGACCGGCGTCTCCAGCGTCTCCCGGAGGACCGGCGGGCCGCCCGGCGCCTCCTGGTTCCAGTGCAGGATGCCGCCGGGTACGGCCGCGTACAGCTCGACCCGGCCGGACTCCCCGGTCACCGCCGCGAGTCCGTCCTGGACGTCCTTGCCCTTCAGGTCCCGCCAGGGCTCCCAGCCGCCGTTCTCCTTCTGCGCGAGCAGGCTCACACCGCCGCCGGCGTTGCGTACGAAGACATGGGCGCGGCCCTGCGCGTCCACGGCGACCGCGGGGGTGCCCGTGCGGTCGCCCTTCTTGTTCGGGTGGCCGAGCGGGTTCCAGTCCAGGGCGGCGAGGCGGGCGCGGAAGTGGGTGGTGTGCACCAGGCCCGACTCGCCCTTGGCCGTGGGTCGCCACGCGACCAGGTGGGCGTAGCCGTCGGCGCCCCGACCGACGGCGGGAACGGGGTGCAGTTTCTGGTCGCCGCCCACCGTGCGCGGGCCGGTCCAGGCACCGTCCGGTCCGTGCTCCGCCCGGCACAGGACCGCGTCGCCCGACTGCTGGTAGACACTGAGCCGGCCGTCGCGGCCGCGTATGAGCCAGTCGCCGTTCACCGGTTCACTCTAAGACCCCTGGTGAGGGCACCGACGGCCACCCCCTCGCCGGTCGCATGGGACCCTGGTGCCATGGACGACGCCCCCGGCTCCCCGGACACGGACGGCCCCCTGCTCGCGATCGTCGACGGCGCGAACGTCGTCGGCTCACGGCCGGACGGCTGGTGGCGCGACCGCAGGGGCGCCGCCGAACGGCTCCGCGACCGGCTGGCCGCCGAGGGGCTGCCCGGCCGTCCCGATCCGGTCGAGATCGTGCTGGTCGTGGAGGGCGCGGCCCGTGGCGTGGGCTCCGTGCCGGGGGTACGGGTGGAGTCGGCGCCCGGCAGCGGGGACGACCGGATCGTGGAGCTGGTCGCCGGGTCGTCCGGCCGGGACCGCCTGGTCGTCACCGCCGACCGCGAACTGCGCCGCAGGGTCACCGAGCTGGGTGCGGAGGTGACCGGTCCGCGCGCGGTCCTCGGCTGAGCGCGCGGGGGCCGCGCTACCACGCGGCCAGCGCCACGAACAGGGTGAGGACGCCGGCCATTCCGACGGCTCCGAGGGCGGTTCCGGCGACGGCGGTCCCCATGCGGCCGATGCCCCGGCGGGCGTAGTGGATGCCCGCGAGGCCGAAGGTGAGGGCGAGGGGTGCCGCGATGAACGACCACGGCAGTACGGCCAGCATGAGGGAGGGCCATGCGCCGGCGGCCGCGACGGCGCCGAAGACGAGTGAGGTGGGGCCCAGGGCGACGGCGGGTGAGTCCTTGTGGCCGGGCGCGATCGGTGCGGACATGAGTTCCCCCTGACTTGAACGTGTTCAAATCTCTTCCGCGATCATAGCGCGGACCCGCCCGGCGCCACGGCCGACTCCCCCTCAGCCGCGCGGAATCCGCGCGTACAGCACCGCCCCGTCGACCCTCCCCACCTCCTCGTACCGCGTGTCCAGCACCCGGCGCAGGCTCGGGACGCGGTCGGGGGCGTAGGGCTTGCCGCGGGAGTCGTCGACGACCAGGGCGGGGGCGTGGGCGGCCAGTTCGGCGCGGAAGACGGGCCAGGCGCCCTGGACGGCGTACTTCTCGCCCACCTGGGGGCCGTCGCGGCCGCCGCTGTAGTTGGTGAGCAGGCCCGCGGTGAGGTAGCGGGTGGCGGGGGTGCGGCCGGCGAGCCAGTACGTCTCCGGGTGCATGCCCCACACCAGGACCCGGTCGGCGGGGCCGGTGCGGTGGGCGAGGGCCGCCGCGAGGCGCTGGGCGTGGGCGAGTTCGGGGCGCGGGGCGAGCAGGCCCCAGGCGAGGAAGAGGGTGCAGCAGCAGGCCGAGGTGCCGAGGGCGGCCGTCAGCCGTTCCCGGGGCAGGATCCGGAGCGCGGCGGTGGCCAGCAGGGCCGCGGGCGGGGTGAGTTGCAGGTAGTAGTGGCCGAAGAAGTGGAAGCCGAGCATCACCGCGACGGCCGAGGAGGCCAGCCACAGCCACAGGTCGGCCGTCGCGGCGCCGGCGGTGCGCAGGGCCCGGACGACCGGCGGGACCAGGCCCGCGCAGGCCACGGCCAGGATCGCGGTGTTGGTCAGCGCGCGGACCATGACGTGGAGTTCGGAGCCGGCGAAGGAGGCGTACGCGGCGGAGCCGGTCACCGTCCAGAACAGGAACCCGGCGGGGTCCGTCACCTGGGCCGCGCCGAGCACGGGCAGGGCGAAGCCGGCCGCCAGCCGGAGCGCTCCCCCGCGCGGGGCTCCCGAGCGGTGCAGCAGCCAGGCCACCGGCACCAGCACCGCGCCCCCGGTCTGCTTGGTGAGGAACGCACAGGCGACGGCGGCCCCGGCGGCGCCCCAGCGGCCGCGGTCGGCGCACCACAGGGCGGCCGCCGTGCAGGGCAGTATGAACACCTCGAAGGTGGCGGCCTGCGCGTCCTCGGGGTTGAGCCCGACCGAGACCAGCAGGTACAGCACCCCGGCCGTGCGGCCCGCGGTGTCGCCCCAGCGGCGCCGGGCCAGCGAGGCCAGCAGCACGGCCGTGAGCAGTTGGGCGAGGACCGCGAGCACCCGTACGGGAGTGAGGGAGCCGGAGCCGCACACCGCGAAGGCGGCCTCGTACAGCCAGGGCACCAGCGGCGGTTTGCGGTCCACGACCGTCTCGTAGAGCCGGCCGCCCTGGGCGAGCAGGCGGGCCTGGACGGCGAGGTAGCCCTCGTCGGGGTTCCACAGCGGCCGGGCGAAGGAGGGGATCCGGGTGAGGCAGGCCAGGGCCGTGAGGGCGGGCAGCAGCCGCGTCCAGTACGCCGTCCGGGTGACCGCGGTCGGTGCGGGGGCGAGCGGGGCGGCGAGCATGGAGAGCACGCTATCCGGCCCCGGGGCCCAGCCTGAGCGGGACATACGGGGGCCGGACGGGCAAGTGGGGGGTTACGGGCCGACGACCGGAGGGTTACGGGGTCTTCGTGGGCGGCGCCGGAGGGGCCTGGCCCGCCGGGGCCGGCTCGGCCTGGGCGAGGCGGCTGTGCGTGCGGCCGTAGAGGAAGTAGACGACGAAGCCGATGACCATCCAGACGGCGAACCGGAGCCAGGTCTCGGCGGGCAGGTTGAGCATCAGCCACAGCGAGGCGCACACCGACAGGATCGGCAGGACCGGGACCCAGGGGGTGCGGAACGCGCGGTGCAGGTCGGGGCGGGTCCTGCGGAGGATGATGACGCTGATCGCGACGACGACGAAGGCGAACAGCGTGCCGATGTTCACCAGTTCGGCCAGCTCGCTCAGGCTGGTGAAGCCGGCGACGATCGCGATGACCACACCGAGCAGGATGGTCGGCCGGTGCGGGGTCTTGAAGCGCGGGTGGACGCGGGAGAAGAAGCGCGGCAGCAGTCCGTCGCGGCTCATCGCGAAGAACACCCGGGTCTGGCCGAGCAGCAGGATCATGCACACGGTGGTCAGGCCGACGGCGGCGCCGAAGCTGATCACGCCCGCGTACCAGGGGTGGCCGATGGACTTGAAGGCGTCGGCGAGGGGGGCCTGCACGGACAGCTTGCTGTAGTGCTGCATGCCGGTGACGACGACGGAGACCAGGACGTACAGGACCGTGCAGATGAACAGCGAGCCGAGGATGCCGCGGGGCATGTCCCGCTGCGGGTTGCGGGTCTCCTCGGCGGCCGTGGCGACGATGTCGAAGCCGATGAACGCGAAGAACACCACCGAGGCGGCGGTGAAGATGCCCATGACGCCGAAGTTGGACGGCGCCCAGCCGAACATCAGCTGGATGAGCGGGGCCTTGAGGTTGCCGCCCGCCGGGACCGCCTGGGACGGGGGGATGAACGGCTTGTAGTTGGCGCTGTTGATGAAGAAGGCACCGGCGATGATCACGATGAGGACGACGGTCACCTTGATGGCGACGACGAGCGAGGTGATCCGGGCGGACAGCTTCATGCCGAGGACGAGGATGCAGGTGAGCACCAGCACCAGCGCGGCGGCGAGGACGTCGAAGCCGAAGCCGGTGGCGTTGTCCCGGCCGGCCAGGTAGTCGGGCAGGTGCCAGCCCGCGTTGTCGAGCAGGGAGCGGATGTAGCCGGACCAGCCGACGGCCACCACCGCCGTGCCCAGCGCGAACTCCAGGACCAGGTCCCAGCCGATGATCCAGGCGGGCAGCTCGCCCAGGGAGGAGTACGAGAAGGTGTACGCGGAGCCCGCCACCGGGACGGTGGAGGCGAACTCGGCGTAGCAGAGCGCGGCGAGACCGCAGACGACACCGGCGGCGACGAAGGACAGGGCGACCGCGGGGCCGGCGTTGTTCTTGGCCACCTGGCCGGTCAGCACGAAGATGCCGGTGCCGATGATGACACCGACGCCGAAGACGGTCAGGTCGAGGGCGGAGAGGGACTTTCTGAGCGAATGCTCCGGTTCCTCGGTGTCCCGGATGGACTGCTCGACATTCTTCGTCCGGAAGAGCGTGCTGCTCACGTGCCTACCTCCCACGCTTGTCGTCCTCGACACGAGAGGGCCGGAGGTGCGTATGCCCCGGCACAGGCAGGTTCACGCAAACGGGCCGGTTCCGCCACCGGGAGGAGCGGCGGAACCGTCCGTCGTCGTCGTTCCCGGCTAGTCGCGGGCGGGCTCCACGGAGTCCACCGCCGCGTCGACCTCGGCGGCCGTACGGTCGAACCGGCCGTCGAGCTTGGCGACGAGGCCGGTGACCTGGCGGGCGATGTCCGGGGCGGTCAGGCCGATCTCCGCCATGACCTCCGCGCGGGAGGCGTGGTCGAGGAAGCGCGGCGGGATGCCGAAGTCGCGCAGCGGCACGTCCACGCCCGCGTCCCGCAGGGCCTGGGCGACGGCCGAGCCGACACCGCCGACGCGGCTGTTGTCCTCGACGGTGACGACGACCCGGTGCCGCTCCGCGAGGGGCGCCATGGCCTCGTCGACGGGCTTGACCCAGCGCGGGTCGACGACGGTGGTGGAGATGCCCTGCCTGTCGAGCAGGCCGGCGATCTCCAGGCACATCGGGGCGAGGGCGCCCACGGAGACCAGCAGCACGTCGGGCGTGTCGGTGCCGGGCTCGCGCAGCACGTCCATGCCGCCGACGCGGCCCACGGCCGGTACGGCGGGGCCGACGGCGCCTTTGGAGAAGCGCACCACGGTCGGCGCGTCCTCGACGGCGACGGCCTCGCGCAGCTGCGCGCGGACCTGGTCGGCGTCGCGCGGGGCGGCCAGCCGCAGCCCCGGCACGACCTGGAGGATCGACATGTCCCACATGCCGTTGTGGGAGGCGCCGTCGGTGCCGGTGATGCCGGCCCGGTCCAGCACGAAGGTCACCCCGCACTTGTGCAGGGCCACGTCCATGAGGACCTGGTCGAAGGCGCGGTTGAGGAAGGTGGCGTACACGGCGAAGACGGGGTGCAGTCCGCCGTGCGCGAGGCCGGCGGCCGACACGGCGCCGTGCTGCTCCGCGATCCCGACGTCGTACACGCGCTCGGGGAAGCGCTTGGCGAACCGGTCCAGGCCGACCGGCTGGAGCATGGCCGCGGTGATGGCGACGATGTCCTCGCGCTCCTCGCCGAGGCGGACCATCTCGTCACCGAAGACGGAGGTCCAGTCGGCGCCCGCCGCCTTGACGGGCAGGCCGGTGTCGGGGTGGATGGGGCCGATGCCGTGGAAGCGGTCGGCCTCGTCCTGGAGGGCGGGCTGGTAGCCGCGGCCCTTCTCGGTGAGGCAGTGCACGATGACCGGGCCGCCGAACCGCTTGGCCCGGGCCAGCGCGGACTCCAGCGCCTCGATGTCGTGCCCGTCGATGGGTCCGACGTACTTCAGGCCCAGGTCCTCGAACATGCCCTGCGGGGCGATGAAGTCCTTGAAGCCCTTCTTGGCGCCGTGCAGGGTCTCGTACAGCGGCCTGCCGACGACGGGCGTCTTCTCCAGGACCTCCTTGGTCCGGGCGAGGAACCGCTCGTACCCGTCGGTGGTGCGCAGGGTCGCCAGGTGGTTGGCGAGTCCGCCGATCGTGGGGGCGTACGAACGCTCGTTGTCGTTGACGACGATGACCAGCGGGCGGTCCTTGGCGTCGGCGATGTTGTTCAGCGCCTCCCAGGCCATGCCGCCGGTGAGGGCGCCGTCACCGATGACGGCGACGACGTGGCTGTCCCGCTTCTTCAGCTGGTTGGCCTTGGCGATGCCGTCGGCCCAGCCGAGCACCGTGGAGGCGTGGCTGTTCTCGATCACGTCGTGCCGGGACTCGGACTGCGCCGGGTAGCCCGACAGGCCGCCCTTCATCTTCAGCCGGGAGAAGTCCTGCCGGCCGGTGAGCAGCTTGTGCACGTAGGACTGGTGGCCGGTGTCCCACAGCACCTTGTCCCTCGGCGAGTCGAAGACCCGGTGCAGGGCGATGGTCAGCTCGACCACGCCCAGGTTGGGGCCGAGGTGGCCGCCGGTCTTGGAGACGGCATCGACCAGGAAGGTCCGGATCTCCTCTGCCAGCTGGTCCAGCTCCTCCAGGCTGAGCCGGTCCAGATCGCGCGGTCCCGTGATGCGGGTCAGCAGCGGCACCCGTGCCTCCTTGCAGTTGAGCTGATCGAGCTGTTGCCGGGCTTGAAGAGTCTAATGTTCGGCATGTGCGGGACACGACGGTGCCCGGCACCTTGGCGGTGCCGGGCACTGTTCGACCTACGGGCGCTACGCGCGGCCCGCGCTCTTCTGCGTCTTGCGGGTCACCGCGTCGATGACGACGGTCGCCAGCAGAACGCCACCGGTGATCATGTACTGGACCGGCGAGGCGATGCCCTGCAGGGCGAGGCCGTACTGGATCGAGACGATCACCAGCACGCCGAGCAGCGCGTTCCAGGTGCGGCCGCGGCCGCCGAAGAGGGACGTGCCGCCGATCACGGCCGCCGCGATCGCGTTCATCAGCAGGTCACCGGCGCCGGCGCCCTGGTTGGCGGACGCGATCTTGGAGGCGATGAACAGACCGCCGATCGCCGCGAAGGTGCCGGAGATGGCGAACACCGAGATCCGGACCATGTCGACGTTGATACCGGCACGGCGGGAGGCCTCGACGCTGCCGCCGAGCGCGAAGATCTTCCGGCCGTACGCGGTGCGGCGCAGCACGAAGTCCGTGATGAACAGCACGGCGACGAAGACCACCACGGCCAGCGGCAGGCCCTTGTACTGGTTGAAGACGATCGCGGCGGCGAAGGCGACGATCCCCAGCAGCGCGGTCCGCAGGATGGTCTCGTTCAGCGGCCGGGACGGCACGCCGGCGGCCTCGCGGCGCTTGTTGCCGTAGAAGGAGCTGAGGAAGAAGAGCACCGTCACCGCGACGGCGAGCCCGTAGGCGGCGGCCACGTCGGTGAAGTAGTAGCTGGTCAGCTTGGCGACCAGCCCCTCGCTGTCCAGGTTGATGGTGCCGTTGTCGCCCAGCACCTTGAGCATGAGGCCGTTCCAGAACAGCAGGCCGGCCAGGGTGACCGCGAACGCCGGCACACCGATCTTCGCGAAGAAGAAGCCCTGGATCGCGCCCGCGACCGTTCCGGTGAGGATCGACAGCACGAGGGCCAGGACCTCGTTCATGCCGTGGGTGACGTTGAGCACCGCGAAGGTGGCGCCGGCGACGCCGGAGAGCGAACCGACCGACAGGTCGATCTCGCCGAGCAGCAGGACGAACACGATGCCGACGGCGATCATGCCCGTGCCGACCATGGCGACGGAGATGTCGGAGAGGTTGCCCGCGGTCAGGAAGTTGGAGTTCAGGCTCTGGAAGATGATCCAGATGACCGCCAGGCCGATGACGACCGGCAGGGAGCCGAGGTCACCCGCCTTCATCTTCCGCTTGAACTCGGTCCAGTACCCGAGGAGGCCTTCCTCGCGCACCAGCAGGCGGGGGTCGACCGCGACGTCGGAGCCGCGGGCCGCCTCGGGGTTCTCCACGACGACGGGCTCGTCCTCGGGGGTCTCCGGAGCCGCGGAGGTCTTGTCGATGCTCACTTCTTGATCTCCCCATTGGTGCGCGCCGCACGACGGGTCACGGCGTTGTCCGTGGCGCCGGTGATGGCGGAGATGATCTCTTCCTGCGAGGTCGACTTGACCTCGAAGACGCCGTTGTTGCGTCCCAGACGCAGGACGGCCACCTTGTCGGCGACGGCCTTCACGTCGGCCATGTTGTGGCTGATGAGGATCACGGCGTGACCGCGCTCCCGCAGCCGTTCCACCAGGTCGAGGACCTGCGCGGTCTGCTCGACGCCGAGGGCGGCGGTGGGCTCGTCCAGGATGACCAGCTTGGGCTCGCCGAGCATGGAGCGGGCGATGGCCACGGTCTGGCGCTGACCGCCGGACAGGGAGGCGATCGGGATGCGGACGCTCGGGATGCGGATCGACAGCGTGGTGAGCAGCTCGCGGGAGCGGCGCTCCATCTCCACCTCGTCCAGGACACCGCGACGGCGGATCTCCCGGCCCAGGTAGAGGTTGCCGACCACGTCGATGTTGTCGCACAGCGCGAGGTCCTGGTACACCGTCGCGATGCCCAGGTTCTGGGCGTCGTGCGGCTTGCTGATCTGGACGGCCTTGCCTTCCCACTCGATGACGCCCTCATCGATGGGGTGCACGCCGGCGATCGTCTTGACCAGCGTGGACTTTCCGGCACCGTTGTCGCCCACCAGGGCGACCACCTCACCGGCGTGGACCTCAAGCTCTACGTCGGTGAGCGCCTGAACGGCACCGAACCGCTTGGAGACCCCGCGCAACGCCAGCACGGGCGTAGCGGACACGTGAACCATCTCCTTCGCCGCCTGACCCGGCGGGAGGTTGTGCAGAAGTTTGGGGGGTGTTCCGTCCGGCGCCCCGCGACGAGCTTGCGGGGCTGTCTGATGCGCGGGGCGCCGGAGGAGCTGTGGGCGCCTTTCCCTCAAGGGAGATTCAAGGGCGAATCCCCTTGGCAGGGAAGGTGCGTGCGGCTGCTTACTTCAGACCGATCTTGTCGCAGGCCGCCTTGTACTGCGCGGTGCAGATCTCGTCGATCGTGTAGACGCCGTCCTTGACGACGGTGTCCTTGATGTTGTCCTTGGTCAGCGCGGTGACCGGCACCAGGACCGAGGGGACCTGCTTGGTGGTCGGGCTGTCGACCTTGTCCTTGGCGACGGCGTCGAGCGCCTTGCCCTGGGCGAGGTCCACGGCCATCTCGGCGGCGGCGTCGGCCTCGGGGGCGTACGGCTTGTAGACGCTCATGTACTGGTCGCCGGTGACGATGCGCTGCACGCCGGCCAGCTCGGCGTCCTGGCCCGTGACCGGGACCTTGATGCCGGCGGCCTTGAGGGCGGTGATGATACCGCCGGCCATGCCGTCGTTGGCGGAGTAGACGCCGATGATGTTCTTCTTGCCGAGGGCGGAGATGGCGCCTTCCATGTTGGAGTTGGCGTTCTCCGGCTTCCACTCCTTGGTGTCGTACTCCTTGCCGACGTTCACCTTGCCGTCGAGGACCTCGTGGGCACCGGCCTTGAACTGCGCGGCGTTCGGGTCGGTGACGGAACCGTTCATCATGACGATCTTGCCGGACTTGGCCTTGGAGCCGAGGGCCTTGAGGAGGGCCTCGCCCTGGGTCTTGCCGACCGTCTTGTTGTCGAACGAGGTGTAGGCGCTGATCGGGCCCTGCGCCAGGCGGTCGTAGGCGACGACCGGGATGCCCGCGTCCTTGGCCTTCTGCACCGAGTTCTTGATGGCGGCGGAGTCCACGGCGTCGACGATCAGCACGTCCACCTTGTTGGTGATCATGGTGTCGACCTGCTGGTTCTGCAGCGTGGCGTCCTGCTTGGCGTTGGCGTAGACGACCTCGCCCTTGCCGTTCGTCAGCTCCTTGACCTTCTTCTCGATCAGGGGCTTGTCGAACTTCTCGTACCGGGCGGTCTGGTTCTCCGGGAGAAGCAGGCCGACCTTGATGGCATCGCCCTTCTTGGCGCTGCCGGACTCCTTCGAGGAGCCACCGGACTCCTTGGCGCTGCCACAGGCCGCGAGAGAGACGGCCATCGCACCAGCAGCAACGGCGAAAGCCGCACGACGCATACGCATGTTCACTCTTTGAAACCTCCCTGACGAGGCCGCGTCGTTGCGGCCGAGGTGGCTCGAAGTCAACTCGGCCGCAAGTTCGACGTCAAGAAGTAAATCCTTAACGAGATGGCAACGGTGCCATCCGTTCTCTAAGTGAAGGCAGGCGCGGCGACAGGGAAGGTGCCCCCCACAGAGCCGTCCAAAAGGGTCGAATCGCCCATCTCGCTGAGCGCGAGAGCGAGCGCCCCGAGCACCTCCGCACGGCCGCCAAGTGCCCCCGGGAGAACGGACAGTTGGCGCGCCGCACTGGGGATGGCATAGCGGCCGACGGACTCCCTGATGGGCCCGAGCACCAGCTCACCGGCCTCGGCGAGATCACCGCCGAGCACCACCCGGCTCGGGTTCAGCAGATTGCAGAGATTCGCCACCCCACTGCCGATGTGGCGGCCGACGTCGGCGATCACCCGACGACAGCCCGGGTCCCCGTCCCTGGCCAGCCGTACGACGCCCTCCATGGTCAGGTCGGTGCCATGACTGGACTGGAGCAGCGGGAGCACGTACCGCGCGGCCGTGAAGGTCTCCAGGCAGCCACGGTTGCCGCAGCGGCAGACCGGGCCGGATTCGTCGAGTGTAATATGTCCGATTTCTCCGGCGGTACCGCCCGGACCGCGGTAGATCTTCCCGTTGATCACCAGGCCGGCGCCGACACCGCTGGCGACCTTGATGTAAGCAAGATCACGCACGCCCTTGCCGCTGCCCCAGACGAGTTCGCCGAGGGCGCCGAGGTTGGCGTCGTTGTCCACGTGCACGGGAACGCCGAGGCGCCCGCGCAACTCCTCGGCGGGCTTGGTGCCGCCCCAGCCGGGGAGGATCGCGGTGGAGCCCAGGGTGCCCGACTCCACGTCGATCGGACCGGGCACGCCGAGCCCGACGCCGGCCACCTTGGTCCGGTCCACGCCGGTCGCCGCGATCAGGCGGTTGACCAGTTGCTCCGCCCGATCGAAGCCCTGCGCGGCGGAGGCGTCGACGTCCAGCGGCTCGGACTCCTCGGCCAGCACCTGGTGCGCGAGGTTCCCGATCGCGACGCGCAGGTGCTCGTGGCCGAAGTCGATGCCGATCACGATGCCGGCGTCGCCGCTGAGCGACACGCTGCGGGCCCGGCGTCCGCCCGCCGACGTCGGCGTGACCTCGACCGTTCCGCCGTCCTTGAGTTCGCGCACGATGTTGGAGACCGTGGCGGCGGACAGGCCCGTCGTCCGCGCGATCTCCGCCTGCGTGAGCGATCCGGCCAGCCGCACGGCACGTACGACCCGCTCCAGGTTGGCTCGGTGCAGCGACGACTGCGACCCTGGAGTCTCCACGACGACCTCCTGCGCGCGGGGCCGCTTCGACGAGGCCCCGACTATGTCCAACTAGTGAACTCTAAGCTGAGCTGTTCGGGTCACCTCCCGTCAAGAGGTTGAACGGTTTCTACGGGCTGCACACATGTGCGCGCGCTCCGTTCCGGGCCGGAACGGAGCGCGCGGGACGGGTGCGGGAGCCGCTATTTCAGCGTGGCCGACGTCAGTCCCGCCTGCACCTGACGCTGGAAGGAGAGGTACACCACCAGCATGGGGATCATGGCGATGGTGACGCCCGCGAAGAGGACCGGAAGGTCGGAGGCGTACCCCTGCTGCTGTTGCAGCTGGATGAGGCCCTGGGTGAGGACGTAGCGTTCCGGATCGTCGCCGCTCTGCGGCTGCATCAGGACCGTCGGCAGGATGAACTGGTTCCACTGGCCCAGCGTGTTGAAGATCCCCACGCTGATCAGGCCCGGCTTCGCCATCGGCAGCATCACCTGGAAGAAGGTCCGGGTGTGCGACGCCCCGTCCAGGACGGCGGCCTCGAAGACCGCCGTGGGCAGGGTCCGGAAGAAGGCGTGCATGAAGAACACGGTGAACGGCATCGAGTAGGCGATGTAGACCAGGATCAGGCCCTGGTAGGTGTTCAGCATGTCCAGCCGTTTGACCATGAAGAACAGCGGGACCAGGGCCAGGAACACGGGGAACATCGCGCCGGCGACGAAGAAGTAGTACAGCAGCCGGTTGCCCCAGAACTGGTACCGGGCGAGCACGTACGCGGCCATGGAGCCGAACAGCATCGTCAGCGGCACGGAGAACACGAGCACGATGACCGTGTTGAGGAAGTAGTCTCCGATGCCCTTGTTCCAGGCCCGGTGGAAGACGTCGAGGGACCAGTTGTGCGGCCAGCCGAAGGCCGAGCCGCCGATCTGGACGTCGGTCTTGAAGGAGCTGAGCACCAGCCACAGCAGCGGCAGCACGATCAGCAGGGCCCACAGGGCGAGGAAGCCGTGCGAGAAGACGTTCAGGACCACGCCTTCGCCGCGCCGGTCGCCGGAGCGGACAGGGGTCTTCTCCACCGTCGGGCGGGGCGGGACGGGGCCGCCCTGGGCGGCGGTCTCCTTGAGGGGTGCGCTCATGTCGTCGTCTCTCCCGCTCAGAACTCGATGCGCTCGCGGCGGGTGGCGCGCAGCGTGACCACGGACAGGACCAGGGTGAGCAGCAGCATGATCACGCCCATGGCGCAGGCGTAGCCGCTCTTCCCGTAGTAGAGGAAGTTGCGCATCATCACGGTCGACATCACGTCGCTGTGATGGTCGGGGCCGCCGCCGTAGGCGCCCATGTTCTGGGTCATGGAGGAGACCAGGACGAACATGTCCATGGCGACGATGCCCAGGTACACCCAGGCGGTCTGCACGGTGTCCCACAGCAGCGGCAGGGTGATGCGGAAGAAGGACTGGCCGCGGCCCGCCCCGTCGATCAGGGCGGCCTCGTAGATGTCCCTCGGGACGGACTGCATGGCGGCCGAGAACAGCACCAGGTAGAAGCCGACGCCGTGCCAGACGACCACCAGCATCAGCGCCCACAGGACCATGTTCGGCTCGTTCAGCCATTCCACGGGGTCGCTCGCGTCGACGAGGCCGAGCTTGATCAGGAACCCGTTGAGCAGACCGCCGCCGTCACTGCGGTACACCGCGTTGAACAGCACCGCGAGAATCGCCAGCGACAGCACCTGCGGGAAGAAGTAGACGATTTTGTAGAACCCGGATCCGGCGACGCCCTGCACTCCGCCGGCCCTGCCGCCCCCGCCCGCATTGATCATGAAGGCGAAGAACAGGGCCAGCAGAATGGTGATCACCGGGATGAAGACCAGGAACAGGATGTTGTGCCAGATGGCCTGCAAGAAGATGTCGTCCTGGAACAGCGCCCGATAGTTGTCCAGTCCGACGAACTTGAAGGTCTGCGACTGTCCCTTCCAGTCCGTCAGCGAATAGCCGAACGTCTGGATGTACGGCCAGACGACGAAGATCAGGTAGAGCGCCACGGGAACGAGGAGAAATCCCGCGACGAACCTGTACTGCCCTTTGCGCATGGTGTTCCTGCTCCTGGTGTCCCGTCCCGGGCCGGGAAGATCCCGGCCCGGAATCCGGTCGTGTCGAGCGAGATCAGTCGCGGTGGTTCTTCTTGGAGGCCGGGTCCTTGGCCTGCTTGTCCACCGCGGCCTGGCACCGCTTCAGCCACTCCTTGGGCTGAATGCGCTTGGCCATCAGCTCGTTGGACGCCGCCTCGATGGCGGTGCCCATCTCGCTGTACCACTCGGTGTACAGGTAGCGGAAGGTGTTGTCACCGGCCGCCTTGGACGCGTCGACGGTGGACTGGGTGCCCGGGCGCAGCTGGACGCTCGGGTCGACGCCGTCCTTGAGGATGGTGAGGGAGTTGGCCTCCTTGGCGAACAGCGTCGACCACTCCTTGGAGAGCATGCGCCGCATGAACTCCTTGGCCGCGGGCAGGTTCTTGGCCTTCGCCGGGATGATGAAGGGCTCGCCGGAGCCGGCCCGGATCGCCTCGAACGGCAGCTTGCTGTCGGGCAGCAGCGGCATCGGCATGAACTTCATGTCGAAGTCGTCCGGCGTCTGCTTGAGCTGCTCGTTCTCCAGCCAGGAGCCGCAGGTGATGAAGGCGGCCTTGTACTGGTTCCAGCGGGTCTGGGACTCGGTGTGGGTCAGGCCGTTGGTGCCGGGCATCAACAGGCCCTTCTCGACGACCTCGTAGATCGCCTCGACGCCCTCCTGCGCCGCGGCGGAGCCGACGAACGCCTTGGGGTCGAGGTTGTCGATCGCCTTCATGGCGTCCAGACCGCCCTTCTTGGCGATCATGTCCATGATGGCGACGTTGATGTAGTACGGGTACTTGCCCTGGTGGGCCAGACCGCCGATGCCCTGCTTCTTGGCGTCCTGACAGATGGTGATGAAGTCGGCCCAGGTCTTGGGCTCCTCCCAGCCCTTCTCCTTGAAGAGCTTGCCGGAGTACCACAGACCCCACACCGTGTAGATGTAGTTGAGGGCGACGGTCTTGCCCTCCTGCATGCCCGCGTCGAGGGTGCCGGGGATGATGAGGTCCCGGACCTTCTTGCTCGGGTCGTCCACGGCCGGCGCGTCGAGGACCTCGGAGAGGTCGAGCAGCGAGCCGTTCTTGTACAGGACGTCGATCTTGATCTGCTGGGCGCCGGAGTCGTCCACGATGTCCGGCGGGTTGCCCGCGTTGAAGCGCGGCTGGAGCTTGCCGGTGATCTCCTGGGTGCCGGTGTGGGTCGAGGTGACGCCGAGCTTCTTGTTGAAGTCGGCCTCCCACGCCTTGGCGTAGTCGTCGCCGTAGCCGCCCTTGAAGACGACGACATCGAGCTTGCCGCCCTTTTCCACTCCGAAGGGGTTCGTCTTGGACGTCTTGCCCTTCGAGGTGTTGTCGTTGCTGTCGTCGCCCCCGCCGCTGGCACAGGCGGAAAGGGCCGTCAGCCCCGGTACCGCGATCAGGCCGAGCGCGGCGGACCGCTTGATCAGATCGCGGCGGCCGACGCCGTCGCCATCGTGGTGCACGGTGGATCCCATGCTCAAGTCCTCGCCTTCTCCAGGACTCAGGCGGTGAACCGGATCCTCCCCGGCACCGCGGTCGGGTAGTGCTGGGTCGTGCTGGAAGTGCCGACAGGTATAGTCCACTTCCCGCCAGCGGAGCAAGATCGAATGCAAGGTTGACGGGTGGTCTTTTCCGAGTTGAGACCTCACGGAAATATGAGCCGCCGATGAGTGCTCTGCGCGAAAAATTCCCGACATAGGCCCCTGAATGCCACACCCAACACCCTTGACATCAAGGGTCACTTGACGACCTACTGGTTCCTGCGCATCGAAGTGACAACGTTGTCCACAGCGGAGTGCAGGAGGGGAATCCGTAGATGCAGCGGAGAACTCGGCACAGATTCGGTCCGGCGGTCGTCCTCACGGCCGCCTTTGTCATGGCCGTCGGCACCCAGGGCGCGGCGGTCGCGCTGCCGGCCAAGGCTCCGGCAGCCGACGGGGAGTTCGCATCCTCGTTCGAGGCGGGCGATCCGGCGCCCGACTGGCTCAACACCGTCGACACGGGAGCGGACGGCGGCAAACGCGCCTCGGGCGTGGACGGCGGCTACAGCACCGGCATCCCGGGCAATGTCACCGACCATGTGACCGAGGTCCGGGCGAGCGGCGAGAACACGGGCGCGGGCGAGGTGGCGGAGAACCTCGCCGACGGCGAGCCCGGCACCAAGTGGCTGACCTTCCAGCCCACCGGCTGGGTCGAGTTCGACCTGGACAAGCCCGTCAAACTGGTCACCTACGCGCTCACCTCGGCCAACGACTACGCCACCCGCGACCCGAAGGACTGGACGCTCCTCGGCTCGACGGACGGCAAGGACTGGAAGACCGTCGACACCCGCACCGGCGAATCCTTCCCGGACCGGTTCCAGACCAAATCGTACGATCTGACCCAGCCGGCCGAATACCAGCACTTCCGGCTGGAGGTGACGAGGAACAACGGGGCGTCGGGCATCCTGCAACTCGCCGACGTGCAGTTCTCCACCGGTGGCACGGGCGGCCCGGTGCCGCAGGACATGCTGTCGCTGGTCGACAAGGGCCCGAGCGGCTCGCCCACGGCCAAGGCGCGGGCCGGATTCACCGGTACGCGTGCCCTGCGTTACGCCGGACGGCACACGGCGAGCGGGCGGGCGTACTCGTACAACAAGGTCTTCGACGTGGACGTGCCGGTCGGCGCCCGCACGCAGTTGTCGTACCGCATCTTCCCGTCCATGGCCGACGGCGACCGTGACTACGACGCGACGAACGTCTCCGTCGACCTGGCCTTCACGGACGGCACCTACCTCAGCGACCTGGGCGCGAGCGACCAGCACGGCTTCCCGCTGACGCCGCGCGGCCAGGGCGCCTCGAAGGTGCTGTACGTCAACCAGTGGAACAACGTGGTCTCGTCGATCGGCTCGGTGGCGGCCGGCAAGACCGTCGACCGGATCCTGGTGGCGTACGACTCGCCGAACGGGCCGACGAAGTTCCGCGGCTGGCTCGACGACGTGGCGATCCGGCCGGTCGCGCCCGAGAAGCCGAAGGCGCACCTGTCGGACTACGCGCTGACCACCCGCGGCACCAACTCCAGCGGCAGCTTCTCGCGGGGCAACAACTTCCCGGCGACCGCCGTCCCGCACGGCTTCAACTTCTGGACGCCGGTCACCAACGCGTCCTCACTGAGCTGGCTGTACGAGTACGCACGTGCGAACAACGACGCCAACCTGCCCACCATCCAGGCGTTCAGCGCGAGCCACGAGCCGAGCCCCTGGATGGGCGACCGGCAGACCTTCCAGGTGATGCCGTCCGCCGCGGCCGGCACCCCGGACACCGGACGGGACGCGCGGGAGCTGGCCTTCCGGCACGAGAACGAGACCGCGCGGCCGTACTACTACGGCGTCCGGTTCGAGAACGGGCTGAAGGCGGAGATAGCACCGACCGACCACGCCGCCGCACTGCGCTTCACCTACCCGGGCGACGACGCGAGCGTGCTCTTCGACAACGTCACCGAGCAGGCGGGCCTGACCCTGGACAAGGAGCACGGGATCGTCACCGGCTACTCCGACGTCAAGTCGGGGCTGTCGACGGGCGCGACCCGGCTGTTCGTGTACGGCGAGTTCGACAAGCCGGTGACGGACGGCTCCGCCACCGGGGTCAAGGGCTACCTCCGCTTCGACGCCGGCTCCGACCACACGGTCACCCTGCGCCTGGCGACCTCCCTCATCGGCATCGACCAGGCGAAGGACAACCTGCGCCAGGAGATCCCGGACGGCACGTCCTTCGACACGGTCAAGGAGCAGGCCCAGCAGGCGTGGGACGAGGTGCTCGGCAGGGTCGAGGTGGAGGGGGCGACCCCGGAGCAGCTGACCACCCTGTACTCCAGCCTGTACCGGCTGTACCTGTACCCGAACTCCGGCTTCGAGAAGGTGGGCGGGAAGGACCAGTACGCCTCTCCGTTCTCCCCGATGCCGGGCCCGGACACCCCGACGCACACCGGCGCGAAGATCGTCGACGGCAAGGTGTACGTCAACAACGGCTTCTGGGACACCTACAGGACCACGTGGCCGGCGTACTCCTTCCTGACCCCGTCCCAGGCGGGCGAGATGGTCGACGGGTTCGTGCAGCAGTACAAGGACGGCGGCTGGACCTCGCGCTGGTCCTCCCCCGGCTACGCCGACCTGATGACCGGCACCTCCTCGGACGTGGCGTTCGCCGACGCGTACGTGAAGGGCGTGACGTTCGACGCGAAGGCGGCCTACGACGCGGCCGTGAAGAACGCGACGGTCGTCCCGCCGTCCTCGGGCGTGGGCCGCAAGGGCATGGCCACCTCGCCGTTCCTCGGCTACACCAGCACCGACACGCACGAGGGCCTGTCCTGGGCGATGGAGGGCTACGTCAACGACTACGGCATCGCCAGGATGGGCGAGGCGCTGTACAAGAAGACCGGCGTCAAGCGCTACCAGGAGGAAGCGGCGTACTTCCGCAACCGCGCCCAGGACTACGTGAACCTCTTCGACTCCCAGGCCCGCTTCTTCCAGGGCCGGGACGCCCAGGGGAACTGGCGCGTGGACTCCACGAAGTTCGACCCGCGCGTCTGGGGCTACGACTACACGGAGACCAACGGCTGGGGCTACGCCTTCACCGCCCCGCAGGACAGCCGGGGTCTGGCCAACCTGTACGGCGGCCGGGCCGGCCTCGCGGAGAAGCTCGACGAGTACTTCGCCACCCCGGAGACCGCCTCGCCGGACTTCGTCGGCTCCTACGGCGGTGTCATCCACGAGATGACCGAGGCCCGGGACGTCCGGATGGGCATGTACGGCCACTCCAACCAGGTCGCGCACCACGTGCTCTACATGTACGACGCGGCCGGCCGGCCCTGGAAGACGCAGGCCAACGTCCGCGAGGCGCTCTCCCGCCTCTACACGGGCAGCGAGATCGGGCAGGGCTACCACGGCGACGAGGACAACGGCGAGCAGTCGGCCTGGTACCTGTTCTCCTCGCTGGGCTTCTACCCGTTGGTCATGGGCAGTGGTGACTACGCCATCGGCTCCCCGCTGTTCAAGAAGGCGACCGTGCACCTGGAGAACGGCCGGGACCTGGTCATCAAGGCGCCGGCGAACAGCGCGAAGAACGTGTACGTGCAGAGCGTGAAGCTCAACGGCCGGGCCTGGACCTCCACGTCGCTCCCCCACAAGCTGCTGGCCCAGGGCGGGGTGCTGGAGTTCCACATGGGCGCCAAGCCGTCCAGCTGGGGCACGGGCAAGGACGCGGCCCCGGTCTCCATCACCCAGGACGACAAGGTGCCGACCCCGCGCGCGGACGTGCTGAAGGGCTCCGGTGCCCTCTTCGACAACACGTCGGCGACCAGTGCGACGGTCACCTCGCTGGACCTGCCGACCGGCGCCGCCGCCAAGGCCGTCCAGTACACGCTGACCTCATCCGCGGACCGCGCGTTGGCGCCGACCGCCTGGACCCTGCAGGGCTCCACGGACGGCACGACGTGGAAGACGCTGGACAGCCGCTCCGGTGAAGCGTTCACGTGGGACCGCCAGACCCGGGCGTTCACCATCGCCTCGCCGGGCTCGTACTCCAAGTACCGCCTGGTCCTCAGCGGCGCGTCGACGCTCGCGGAGGTGGAGCTGCTGGCCTGACGTACCGCTGACGACCGAGGGGGTGGGCCGCCGGGGACTTCCGGCGGCCCGCCCCCTCGAAGGTTCAGTCGCGGGTGCGCTCCACTGCCGCTTCCAGTTCTGCCACACGGCGCGGCGCGTCGATGGAGCGGACCAGTTCCAGCGCCTCGCCATAGGCTTCGCGGGCCGCGGCGGGACGCCCGGCGTGCAGGTGGATGTCTCCGAGGATGGTCAGCATGGTCGCGAGGCCGGCCAGGTCGCCCCGGTCGCGGTGGAACTCGATCGCGGGGGCCAGCACTCCCTCGGCGTCGCCGTGCCGGCCCATCTGGTCGTACGCCAGGGCAAGATGCCACTGGCACCAGACGATCTCGGCGTCGTCGCCGCGTCGCCGGCTCTCCGTGAGGGCGTCCTCCAGCACGCGTGCGGCGTCCTGCGGCCGGTCGAGGTGCCGGTACGCGTCCGCGATGTGCGCGGCGAGCCAGATCTCGGCTCCCTTGTCGCCGCGTCGCCGGTAGAGGGCCCGAGCCTCGGCATAGCGGCGCAGGCCGTCCTGCGGGCGGTCCAGGTCGCACTGCAGGTCTCCGTAGTGGGCGAGGATCCACCCCTCTCTGTCCTGGTCGCCCGCGCGGCGCGCGATCTCCAGGGCCCGCTCGTACAGTGCGGTGGTCTCCGCCCGCCGGCCCAGGATGCGCCGCGCCTCCGCGAGATGGATGAGCGAGCCGAGCTCGGCGGACTCGTCGTGCAGCCGGCGTGCCGCCTCCACCGCCATGGCCTTGACCGCCTCCATCTCCTCCCAATGGCTGCGGTGGAAGAGCAGTCCGTAGAGTGAGCCGGCCATCCGAAGGAGCAGTTCCCACTCCTGGACGTCGTGAGCCTGCCGTACGGCCGCCTGGACGTTGACGTGTTCGACGGTGAACCAGTCGATCGCGTCCTGGGGCGGCAGCTCGTGCGCCCCCGGCCTGCTCATCCAGTGATCCAGCCGGTTCGCGTACCACCCGAGGGAGCGCCGGACGGCTTCCTGCCGTTCGGCCTCCGATTCGGTGCGCTCAGCGTGTTCCCCGGCATACAGCCGGAGGAGGTCGTGCAGCCGGTAGCGCCCGCCGGTGATGTCCACGACCTCGACCAGCTGCCGGTCCGCGAGTTCGCCCAGCAGCCGCTCGGCGTCCCCCGGATCGACGTTCGCGCAGCACGCGGCCAGCTCGGGCACGAAATCGGCACCGGGAAGCAGGCCCAGGTGCCGGAACAGGTGGCGGGTGTCTTCCCTGAGCGTTCGGTAACTGATCTCGAAGGTGCTGCGTACCCCCGCGTCCTCGCCGTCCAGTTCCCCCTCCAGCTGGGAGATGCGCTGCCGCTCGTCCGCCAGCACGGTAGCGTGCTCGCTCAGCGGCTTGCGACGGGCGAGCACGTTCCCCGCGGCGATACGAATGGCGAGGGGCAGGCCCCCCAGGAGAGCGACGATCCGGTTCGCGGCGCCCGGCTCCCGGGCGACCCGTTCGGCACCGACGATCCGCTCGAAGAGCCGCAGCGCGTCCACCGTGGGCAACGGCTCCACGGCCAACCGCTCCGCCCCCGTTATCGAGGGCAGAGCGGAGCGGCTGGTGAGAAGCGCGGCGCTGCCCGGCGACGCGGGGAGCAGCGGTACGATCCGGGCCACGTCAGCCACGTTGTCCAGCACGAGCAGGCTGGGGCCGCGTTCGAGCTGTCTCTGCAGCTCGGCCCGGCGCGACGGGCTGTCGGCGGGCAGCTGGTCGCTCTTGAGCCCGAAGGCCTGCAGGAGCTGGATCATGGCGGCGTCGGTGGACACCTCGAAGTGCCCGCCGCCCAGATCCACCTGAATGCGTGCGTGCCGGAAGGTGAGGGCCAGACGGTGTGCGATCTGGGTGGCCAGCTGTGTCTTTCCGACACCGGCCATGCCATGCAGCACCACCACCGGGGCGGTGTCCGCCAGGCGCTCGGTGAGCAGGACGGCCGCCTTCGCGAGCACCCGCTCCCGGTCGGTGAAGTCCGCCACCGCACGGTTCAGGTGCGTGTGGCGGCTCGCCCGGCGTCCCGTGCCCGTCCCGGCGTGCGGCAGGGCCGCCCAGGCGCTGGGCTCGAGGTCCCGCCACCACGGCGTGCCCTCCACCAGGGCCCTCAGGGCATCGACCGGCGCCACGGTCAGGGTCGAGGTTCCCTCGGGGAGATGGTGCTCGGTGATGACGCCCACGGCCAGCGCACCGAGCTCCGGGTCCTCGGCGAACACCACCGCTCCGGACATGCCACGCCACGGCGAGGCATCGTCCCCGCGCGCTGCCAACGGTTCCGGCGTCGAGGTCGTCCGCAGCTCCAGCAGTCCGCGTCGTACGTGGGAGCCCGGCGGGATGACGCCCTCGATCTGCACGCTGTCCCGCAGGGGTACGTCCGCGTGGTCCGCCGGGTGCTCGTTCCATCCCGGGTATCCGATGGCCCAGCAGTTCTCCACCGGTCTGGTCTGGCTCCGGTCGACCCGGGCGAACCTCACGGCGGGCAGGTCGTGCAGGGCGGGATCGGCGCCCACCCGCAGCAGGGCTATGTCGTCGTCGGCGTTCGCGAGGAGCACCTGAGCCTCGAGCCGACTCTGGTCTCCGCGTCGCACGGTGACCAGGTCGTCGGCGACCCCGCCGGTGAGGACGTTGTGCGCGGCGGTCAGCACCAGCCTGCCGCCCACCAGGTAGCCGGAGCCGACGCTCCAGGTGCCGACGGCGCGTCTGCGCAGCACTTCCACCGCGCGCTCCAGCGGGCTGATCACCAGGGCCGTCCGGGGCCGGCCGGGTCAGGGCCTGGTGAAGGAGTCACGCGTCACCTTGACCGGCCTTCCACTGCGATCGACCGGCGCCTCCAGGGTGAGCAGGATCCGCTGGATCTCCTCCCGGCGGTAACTGCCGTCGCCGCCCAGCTCCACGACCCAGAACTTGGCCCGCCCGGTGCCGGACGCCTCACGCGTGATGCCGATGTTCACCTCGAGCTGCACCTGCCCCACGGTGAAGCCGAAGTCCGCTCCCGAGCCGGCGGTGACCGCCTCGGCGAGCTCCTCCCGCAGCGCGGCGATGGTGTCGGCAAGCCCAAGATTCCCCACAGTGGTCTCCCCCGCTTCCCCCGCGTCCGTCGGACGCATCCTTCGCGAGGCGAGTATGCCCTGCCGTGCGGGATGCGAACGCCGGAATCACCAGAATGCTCCGGCTTGTGAACAACCGTCATGTCCTGGTCGGGGCTCCGCGCCACCAGGGCACCACGCTTCGAGGACGAGGCCCGCCCGCCGTCCGGTTCGGGCGGGCCCCTTGTCCGTCGTGGTTCATCCGGTGGCGAGGGTGAACACGTGCAGGTCGGTGTTCTGGGGGAGCCGGACGCTGCTGATCGTCTTGCCGGCCGGGGCCGTGAACGGCTTGGTGGCGAAGACGTACGTCGCCACCGGGTCCTTGTCCGCGCCCGCGACGTTGCGGTACGCGGTCTTGGCGACGATCTCGTTGCCGTACTGGACGGTTCCGCCTCCGCCGCCGACGGTCCAGTCGGTGAAGGACAGGTCGACGGTGTCGGTGGTGCCGTCGGTGTAGGTGACGGTGGCGCTGGTCCGCTGGTTGCCGTTGACCGCGCTGCCGACGAAGGACAACCGGGCGGCGGGGCCGGGCAGTTCGATGGTCTGGCCGGTGGCCGAGGCGTTGTCGGGGCGGGCCGGGGGCGAGCTCGGCCAGGTGAAGGCGAGGCCGTCGACCGTGCCCTGTCCGCCGGGGGTGAGGCCGGCCGCGGCAAGGGCCTGGCGGGAGTAGCTCCAGCCGCCGCCGTCGTAGTCGGCCTCGTCGTGGTCGCCCTCGTCGTCGGAGATCCCGGTGTTGTTGTAGGCGGCGAACAGGGTGCCCGGCTCGGCCACGGTCAGGGAGACCGGCTGTTCGTAGGAGGAGTCTGCGGAGGTCACCGTGACCTTGACGTCGTAGAAGCCCTGCCGGGTGTCCTTCGTGGACGACAGGGTGATCGGCTGCGCGCCGTCGGTCACCGTGCCCTCGGCCGGGGTCGCGGTGATCCCGTCGGGTGTGTCGACCCGGAAGCGGACCTCGGGTCCCGTGCCGCCGCTCACGGACAGCGCGCGGATGTCCACCTTCGTGCTGTCGCCGGGCGCGATCGTCGCCGTGGTCGGGCCGACGCCGATCTGGTACGGCTGCTCGCCCTGCCGGAAGGAGGGCGGCGGGGAGGCCGCTCCCCAGGCGCGGTCCGGGGTGGTGGCGAGGGTGTAGTCGAGGCGGCCGCCGTCCCGGACGAAGGACGCGGGCAGCCACGGCCGGTCGCTGTCGCGGCCGTCGACCTTCAGGGACCGGACGTACGGCGCGTCGGCGGCCGCGCCGCTCGCCCGGACGGAGATGTCGTTGCCGAGCGGACGATGGATCTCGATCCGCTCGAACAACGGGGAGGCGAGGACGAGCTCGGCGCGCGAGGGCACCTGGGGGTACATGCCGAGGGCCGAGAAGACGTACCAGGCGGACATGGCGCCGAGGTCGTCGTTGCCGGGGATGCCGCCGGGCTCGGTCGACCAGAGCTGCCGCATGGCCGCGCGGACGGTCTCCTGCGTCTTGTAGGGGGCGCCGGCGTAGGCGTACAGGTAGGGCACGTTGATGGAGGGCTCGTTGTCCAGTTCGGACTTGGTGCCGCCGTTGCCGGTGAAGGCCCAGCCGCCGTCGGCGGTGTGGAAGAAGGAGTCGAGCCGGGCGAGGGCCTTGTCGGTGCCGCCCATGGCGGCGAAGAGCCCGGCGGGGTTGTGCGGGACCATCCAGGTGTACTGGGCGGCCGTGCCCTCGACGAAGCCGTTGCCGGTGTCGGGGGTGAAGCCGGTGACCCAGCTGCCGTCGGCCTTGCGGTTGGCGATGTAGCCGCCGCCCGGGTCGGCCGCGATGTCGAAGTTGTTCTGCCACCACTGGGCGCGCTTCGCGAAGGCGGCCGCCGTGTCCTTCTCCCCCGCCGCCGCGGCGAGCCGGGACAGGGAGTAGTCGGCGGTGGACATCTCCAGGGTCTCGGCGGCGCCGCCCCAGGCGTTGGAGAGGCTGGGCATGTAGTGCAGCGCGAGGTACTTGTCGAGCGACGGGCGCTGGCCCACGGACAGCACCGGTTTGCCGGCCGCGGACAGGTCCTGCGGTGTGGGGACCGTGGCCGCCTGGACCAGCGAGTCCAGGGCGCCCTTGAGGTCGAAGCCGGTGCCGCCGAAGGCGTGGATGCCGGACAGGGCGGTGGGCGAGGGGTCGCCGTTCATGACGTGGGTGCCGCCGGCGCCGTGCAGCCAGCGGTCCCAGATGCCGCCGTTCTGCGTGGCGATCTCGTAGAGCGACTGGGCGATGTCCGAGCCGGTCCGGGGGTCGAGCAGGGTGAGCAGCTGCACCTGGTCGCGGTAGACGTCCCAGCCGGAGAAGGTGCCGTACTGGGCGCGGTGGCCGCGGCCCACCCGGTGCACCTCGCCGTCGCCGCCCCGGTAGCGGCCGTCGGCGTCGCTGATGACGTTCGGGTGGAAGAGGGAGTGGTACAGGGCGGTGTAGAAGGTGGTGCGCTCGGCGTCCGTGCCGCCGCCGACGCGGACGGCGCCCAGCCGCTCGCGCCAGCCGCGGCGGGCCGCCTCCCTGACCGTGTCGAAGGAGCGGCCGGGCGGGTTCTCCGCGGCGAGGTTGGCCTCGGCGGCCTCCCGGCTGACGTAGGAGATGCCGACCTTGACGTTCACCGGGCCGGTGCCGGGCGCGAACCGCACGTATCCGCCCGAGCCCTTGCCCGCCACGGGCCGGCCGCCGTGCGAGAAGCCGCCCGTGCCGCCGGACGCCTCCAGGGAGCCGGGGCTCAGCTTCTCGTCCTGCCAGGTGCCGCTCGCCGCGAAGGCGCGGTCGAAGCGGGCCGTGAAGTACAGGGTGTAGTAGGAACGCCGGCCCTCCGGGTCGAGGTAGCCGCAGAAGTTCCCCGAGGTGACCGAGCCGGAGACGGTACGAGTCTCGGGGTCGATGGTGATCGTCGAGTCCTCCGAGCCGACCTCGGAGTTGGCGGTGCGCACCAGCAGCGAGGCGGGCTTGTCCGCCGGGTAGGTGAAGCGGGCCGAGCCGGTGCGGGTGGTCGCGGTGAGGTCGGCGGTGACTCCGGAGGCGAGGCCGACCTTGTAGTGGCCGGGCTCGGCGGTCTCGTCGGCGTGGCGGAAGTCCGAGGCGTAGACGGCGTCCTTGGTGTCGCTCGCCGGGGAGGTGGTGACGTCTCCGGCGTACGGGAAGAACGGGATGTCGCCGCTGCCGCCCGCGCAGCCGGTGCCGGACATGTGGGTGAGGCTGAAGCCGCGGATGCGGGTGGCGTCGTAGTGGTAGCCGCCGGGCGCGGCGGTTCTGGTCGCGTCGCCGCGGGTGTTCTCGGGGCTCCAGGACAGCATGCCGAACGGCACGACGGCGCCGGGGAAGACGTCACCGCCGTTCCTGGTGCCGATCAGCGGATCGACGTAGGGGGTCGGGTCCTTGACGAGGTCGGGGGGAGCGGCGCCGGCCGCGAGGGCCGGGGTGGCGCCGCCGGTCGCGAGTACCGCGGCCAGCAGCAGGGACGTGGGACGGAAACGCATGACGCGGCCCTTCCTCCTTGCGGACGGGTCGCGCACCACGGGTCGCACAAGCCGCAGGGACAGTAGCGTGCGTCACCCGCCCCACGGAAGACCGCGTGCGTCGCCGCAGGCAGGGGCCAGGATCACTCGGTCGGGCTACCCCAAGTGGGTTGACATCGTTGTCGGTTGAGGCGGTAAAGTCATGTACAGACCATAAGACAACGTTGTCGCGCCCCACGCGTTCAAGCCGCCCAGCACGCGCAAGGACCGTCAGAAGCACGCGTCAGGACCATCGGAAACCGGTGCGAGGACCGTCGCAAACCGGTGCGAAGACCGTCGGAAATCCGGCGGAAGGGCCGCCGGCCCGCAGGACCATCACCACCCGGGCGGGGACCCGGCCCCCCTCACCCGCCCGGCTCGCGGACCCGGTGCGCACCGTCCACCGGGTCCGCCCGAGCGACCCAGACGGCCCGAACAGCCCTGCGGGCAAAGGAAATGCCGCGTTCTCGAAGGGGCCGGAACAGCCGTGGGAGCGCTCCCACAGCGGCTGATTCCGAACGCGCTCCCACCCCTTGGACCGGGCATAGCCACCAGCATGCACCCGTG
The DNA here is from genome assembly GCF_040643735.1 of Streptomyces sp. NPDC047085. NCBI lineage: Bacteria > Bacillati > Actinomycetota > Actinomycetes > Kitasatosporales > Streptomycetaceae > Streptomyces > Streptomyces sp. NPDC047085. The sequence continues at coordinate 181,544 of NZ_JBEYUW010000001.1, read as the reverse complement.
CTACAAATGCCACATGTCGGACCGAATCGGCCGACTCAGACGCGTCTCATGGCGCTCGGTGATCGGCAAGAGCCCGCGCAGTGTCGCAGGTCAGGTCTTCCTTCTGCAGGCGGCCCTGGTGGTGCTGCTCGTCGTCTGTGCCGTCGTCGCGCTCGTCGTGCAGTCGGACCGGGACACCAGCACCGAGGCCAAGCGCCGTTCGGTCGCCGTCGCGCAGACCTTCGCGCATTCTCCGGGCGTCGTTCAGGCGGTGCAGTCCCCCGATCCGTCGAAGGTGCTCCAACCCCTCACCGAGGCGGGACGCAAGGCCGCGGGCGTCGACTTCATCGTCGTCATGGACACGCACGGCATCCGCTACACCCACCCCCTGCCGGAAAAGATCGGGCACCGGTTCGTGGGCCGGATCGGGCCGTCCCTGGCCGGCAAGGTCTATACGGAGAGCGTCCACGGACCCCTCGGCCACGAGGTGCAGGCGACCGTTCCCGTGCGGGACACGGACGGCAAGGTGATCGCCCTCGTCTCCGCCGGGCTGAAGGTCAAGAACGTGAGCAGCGAGATGCACCGGCAACTGCCGCTCATCCTGGGCGCCGGAGCCGGGGCCCTCGCGCTCTCGACCGGCGGCACGGCACTGGTGGGCCGGCGGCTGCGGCGGCAGACCCGCAGCCTCGCCCCGGACGAGATGACCCGTATGTACGAGCACCACGACACGGTGCTGCACTCGGTGCGCGAGGGCGTGCTCATCGTCGACGCGGACGGTCTGCTGCTGCTCGCCAACGACGAGGCCCTGCGGCTGCTGGACCTGCCCCCCGGGGCCGAGGGACGCAACCTGCGGGAACTGCCGGAGCTCGACCCCGTGCTGGTCGAGCTGCTCACCTCCGGGCGTGAGGCCAGCGACGAGGTGCACTTCGCCGGGGGACGGCTGCTGGCCGTCAACCAGCGGCCCACGGACTGCGCGGGAGGCCCCGCCGGGACCGTCGTGACCCTCCGCGACTCCACCGAGCTCCAGGCACTGGCCGGCCGGGCGGAGCTGGCACGGGAGCGGCTGGAGCTGCTCTACGACGCGGGACTGGGCATCGGCACCACCCTGGACGTGATCCGCACCGCCGACGAGCTGGCCCAGATCGCCGTCCCCCGCTTCGCCGACTTCGTGACCGTGGACCTGGCCGACGGCGTGCTGCACGGGGACGAGCCGGCGCCCACGGCGACGGACATGCGGCGCGTCGCGGTGGGCGGCATCCGGGACGACCACCCGCTGTACGAGAAGGGCCGGCTGATCGACTTCCTGCCCTCCACCCCGCAGGCGCGCGGCTACGACGCCGGGCGCACCGAGATGGTGACCGACCTGTCCGTCGCCAACGGCTGGCAGGCGCAGGATCCGGAGCGTGCCCGGCAGATCGTGGAGTACGGCATCCACTCGCTCATCACCGCCCCGATCAGGGCCCGCGGGGTCGTGCTGGGCATGGCGAACTTCTGGCGTTCCAAGCGGGATCCGTTCGACGTGGAGGAGCTGTCGCTCGCGGAGGAGCTGGTGGCCCGGGCCGCGGTCAGCATCGACAACGCCCGCCGGTACCAGCGCGAGCACGCCCTGGCCGTCACCCTGCAGCGCAGCCTGCTGCCCCGGGCGCTGCCCGAGCAGAGCGCCCTGGAGGTCGCCTACCGCTATCTCCCGGCCCAGTCCGGGGTGAGCGGCGACTGGTTCGACGTGATCCCGCTGCCGGGCAGCCGGGTGGCGCTGGCCGTCGGCGACGTCGTCGGGCACGGGCTGCACGCCGCCGCGACGATGGGCCGGCTGCGGACCGCGGTGCACAACTTCTCCACCCTCGACCTGCCGCCCGACGAGCTGCTCAGCCACATGGACGACCTGGTCGGCCGCATCGACCAGGACGAGGCGTGTTCGGAGGCCCCCGGGGAGATCGTGGGCGCCACCTGCCTGTACGCGATCTACGACCCGATCACCCGGCGCTGTGTCATGGCGCGCGCGGGGCACCTGGCGCCCGCGCTGGTCCATCCGGACGGCAGCGTCACCTTCCCCGACCTGCCGGCCGGGCCGCCGCTGGGTCTGGGCGGGATGCCGTTCCAGACGGCCGAGCTGGAGCTGGCGGAGGGCACCCAGCTGGTCCTGTACACCGACGGCCTCATCGAGGACCGCAGGCGTGACCTGGACGTCGGCATGGAGCTGCTGCGCCGGTCGCTGGCGGGCCACCCCGAGCGGTCCCCGGAGGAGAGCTGCCGGGCGGTGCTGGCCGAGCTGCTGCCCGAGCGCCCCAAGGACGACGTGGCCCTGCTGATCGCCCGCACCAGGGCGCTGCCGCCCTCCCAGGTCGCCGACTGGGACGTGCCGCGCGACCCGGCGGCCGTGTCGGGGATGCGCGGGGCCGTGTCCGACACCCTCGAGGAGTGGGGCCTGTCCGAGCTGGGCTTCGGCATGGAACTGGTGCTGAGCGAGCTGATCACGAACGCCATCCGCTACGGCTCCGAGCCGATCCATGTACGGCTGATCCACGACCGCACGCTGATCTGCGAGGTGTCCGACGGCAGCAGCACCTCTCCGCATCTGCGGTACGCCGCGACGACCGACGAGGGCGGCCGGGGCCTGTTCCTGGTCTCGCAGCTGGCCGAGCGCTGGGGCACCCGGTACACACCGCAGGGCAAGGTGATCTGGGCGGAGCTGACGGTGCCGGAGACACCGGAGGTGCCGGGATTCCTGGAGATCCCGGACATCCCTCTGGAGTGAGGGAAGTCCGTGAGGGAAGGCAGTGAGGCTTGGCCGTGAGGGAAGGCGGGGGTACGGCGAAGGGCCGCACCCCCGGTCGCCCGGGGACCCGGCCCTCCCTGTGCCCTGCGGCCGTACCGCTTACTTGCGGATCAGGTTGCGCAGCACGTACTGCATGATGCCGCCGTTGCGGTAGTAGTCGGCCTCGCCGGGGGTGTCGATGCGGACGACCGCGTCGAACTCGACACCGGTGTCGGTGGTGACCTTGACCGTGCGCGGCGTGGTGCCGTTGTTGAGCTCCTCGACGCCGGTGAAGGAGAAGGTCTCCTCGCCGGTCAGGCCGAGGGACTCGGCGGAGGCGCCCTCCGGGAACTGCAGCGGCAGGACGCCCATGCCGATGAGGTTCGAGCGGTGGATGCGCTCGTACGACTCGGCGATGACGGCCTTGACGCCGAGGAGCGCGGTGCCCTTGGCGGCCCAGTCGCGGGACGAGCCGGAGCCGTACTCCTTGCCGGCCAGGACGACCAGCGGGATGCCCTGCTCGATGTAGTTGCGGGAGGCGTCGTAGATGAACGACACCGGGCCGCCGGCCTGGGTGAAGTCGCGGGTGTAGCCGCCCTCGGTGCCCGGCGCGATCTGGTTGCGCAGGCGGATGTTGGCGAACGTGCCGCGGATCATGACCTCGTGGTTGCCACGGCGGGAGCCGTAGGAGTTGAAGTCACGACGCTCCACACCGTGCTCGGTGAGGTACTTGCCGGCCGGGGTGTCGGCCTTGATCGCGCCGGCCGGGGAGATGTGGTCGGTGGTGACCGAGTCGCCCAGCTTGGCGAGCACGCGGGCACCGGCGATGTCGCTGACCGGGGCCGGCTCCATGCCCATGCCCTCGAAGTACGGGGGCTTGCGGACGTAGGTGGACTCGGCGTCCCACTCGAAGGTGTTGCCGGTCGGGACCGGGAGGGACTGCCACTGGGCGTCGCCCGCGAAGACGTCGCTGTAGGACTTGGCGAACATGTCCTCGCCGATGGCGCTGGCGACGACCTCGTTGACCTCGGCCTCGGTGGGCCAGATGTCCTTCAGGTAGACCGGGTTGCCGTCCTGGTCGGTGCCCAGGGCGTCACGGGTGATGTCCACCTTCATGGAGCCCGCGATGGCGTACGCGACGACCAGCGGCGGGGAGGCCAGGTAGTTCATCTTGACGTCGGGGTTGATCCGGCCCTCGAAGTTCCGGTTGCCGGAGAGGACCGAGGTGACCGCGAGGTCGTGGTCGTTGACGGCCTTGGAGACCTCCTCCGGCAGCGGGCCGGAGTTGCCGATGCAGGTGGTGCAGCCGTAGCCGACGAGGTTGAAGCCCAGCTTGTCCAGGTACGGGGTGAGGCCGGACTTCTCGAAGTAGTCGGTGACGACCTTCGAACCCGGGGCGAGGGTGGACTTGACCCACGGCTTGCGGGTCAGGCCCTTCTCGACCGCCTTCTTGGCGACCAGGGCGGCGCCGATCATGACGTACGGGTTGGAGGTGTTGGTGCAGGAGGTGATGGCCGCGACCGTGACCGCACCGTGGTCGATGGTGTAGGTCGTGCCGTCGGCGGCGGTGACCTGGACCGGGTTGGACGGCGTGCCGTTGGGGTGGACGGCCGGGGCGTCGGAGGCCGGGAAGGACTCCTCGCCCGCCTCGTCGGCGGTGGTGACGTAGTTCAGGACGTCGGTCTTGAACTGCTCGGCCGCGTTGGCGAGGACGATGCGGTCCTGCGGGCGCTTCGGGCCGGCGATCGACGGGACGACCGTGGAGAGGTCCAGCTCGAGCTTCTCGGAGAAGTCCGGCTCGGCCTTCGGGTCCAGCCAGAGGCCCTGCTCCTTGGCGTAGGCCTCGACGAGCGCGACCTGCTGGTCGGAGCGGCCGGTCAGGCGCAGGTAGTTCAGGGTCTCGTCGTCGATCGGGAAGATCGCGGCGGTGGAGCCGAACTCCGGCGACATGTTGCCGATGGTGGCGCGGTTGGCCAGGGAGGTGGCGGCGACGCCCTCGCCGTAGAACTCGACGAACTTGCCGACCACACCGTGCTTGCGGAGCATCTCGGTGATGGTGAGCACGAGGTCGGTGGCGGTGGTGCCGGGCTGCAGCTCACCGGTGAGCTTGAAGCCGACGACGCGCGGGATGAGCATGGAGACCGGCTGGCCGAGCATGGCGGCCTCGGCCTCGATGCCGCCGACGCCCCAGCCGAGGACGCCGAGGCCGTTGACCATGGTGGTGTGCGAGTCGGTGCCGACCAGGGTGTCCGGGTAGGCCTTGCCGTCGCGGACCATGACGACACGGGCCAGGTGCTCGATGTTCACCTGGTGGACGATGCCGGTGCCCGGCGGGACGACCTTGAACTCGTCGAAGGCGGTCTGGCCCCAGCGCAGGAACTGGTAGCGCTCCTTGTTGCGGCCGTACTCCAGCTCCACGTTCTGCTTGAACGCGTCGTTGGTGCCGAACTTGTCGGCGATGACGGAGTGGTCGATGACCAGCTCGGCCGGCGCCAGCGGGTTGATCTTCGCCGGGTCGCCGCCCAGCTCCTTCACGGCCTCACGCATGGTGGCGAGGTCCACGACGCAGGGGACGCCGGTGAAGTCCTGCATGATCACGCGGGCCGGCGTGAACTGGATCTCCTGGCTGGGCTGGGCCCCCGAGTCCCAGGTGCCGAGGGCGCGGATGTGGTCGGCGGTGATGTTCGCGCCGTCCTCCGTGCGGAGCAGGTTCTCCAGCAGGACCTTGAGGCTGTACGGCAGGCGGGCCGAGCCCTCCACCTTGTCCAGCCGGAAGATCTCGTACGACTCGTCGCCCACCTGCAGCGTGCTGCGGGCGTCGAAGCTGTTCGCCGACACGACAGTCTCCTTCATTGATGTGCGCGTACCACCGTCATCGTGCCGCCACGCCTGCTTGGCCGATCCAGTAAGGTAAGGCTAAGTTAGGCATCCCTTACCGGGGTGGCGGCTACGGTGCGCCTCGGCAGATATCTCGATGTCGAGATAACTCTAGTACATGGGGGCTGCCTGGTCATGTCCGACCACCCCCGCAGCGGCACGCGTCACGTCAGGGCGGTCCGTGCTGGGCGCATTCGGCATGAAGGTCGCCTCACCGGTCCGACCGGACGTACAGGCGGAACCCGAGCGGACCGAACCGGAGGCGGCGGGATTCCGCTCCGACGCTAGGCGCACCTACGCGCGCGTCACATCCCGGACAGAGCTGCGCGGCAGCTCCGGGGGCACACGATGTAACTCGTCACGGCCACCCCGCCCTATACGGAGTACGCGGCCGAGTCCTGAGTTGTGCGCTTCACATCTAGGACATTACGGTCTTTGTGCCCATTCAGCCACCTACCGGGTTTTCTCTGGCCATTGACGCCGCATCACCCGAATGGACCCCCCAAGAGGCGCCATCTCATATCTGAGATAGCCTCAACCTCATGTCAGACGACTACCTCGTACGCATCGGCAAGCTCATCCGTGACGCCCGGCAACATCGTGGCTGGACACAGACGCAGCTCGCGGAGGCGCTCGGCACCAGTCAGAGCGCCGTCAACCGCATCGAGCGCGGGAACCAGAACATCAGCCTTGAGATGATCGCCCGAATCGGCGAAGCCCTGGACAGCGAGATCGTGTCGCTGGGCTACGCGGGCCCGATGCATCTGCGGGTCGTCGGCGGTCGTCGGCTCTCCGGCGCGATCGACGTGAAGACCAGCAAGAACGCCTGCGTCGCCCTGCTGTGCGCCTCGCTGCTGAACAAGGGCCGCACGGTGCTGCGCCGGGTCGCGCGCATCGAGGAGGTGTACCGTCTGCTGGAGGTGCTGAACTCCATCGGCGTGCGCACCCGTTGGATCAACGACGGGGTCGACCTCGAACTGGTGCCGCCCACCGAGCTGGAGATGGCCGCGATCGACGCGGAGGCGGCCGTCCGCACCCGCTCCATCATCATGTTCCTCGGCCCGCTGCTGCACCGCATGGACCACTTCAAGCTGCCCTACGCCGGCGGCTGCGACCTCGGCACGCGCACCATCGAGCCGCACATGATCGCGCTGCGCCGGTTCGGCCTGGACATCGCGGCCACCGAGGGCCAGTACCACGCGCAGGTCGACCGCACGGTCCGCCCCGACCGCCCGATCGTGCTGACCGAGCGCGGCGACACCGTGACCGAGAACGCGCTGCTGGCCGCCGCCCGCCACGACGGCGTCACGGTCATCCGCAACGCCTCCTCCAACTACATGGTCCAGGACCTGTGCTTCTTCCTGGAGGCCCTGGGCGTACGGGTCGAGGGCATCGGCACCACCACGCTCACGGTGCACGGCGTGCCGAACATCGACGTCGACGTCGACTACTCCCCCTCCGAGGACCCGGTCGAGGCGATGAGCCTGCTGGCCGCCGCGGTCGTCACGGAGTCGGAACTGACCGTCCGCCGCGTCCCCATCGAGTTCCTGGAGATCGAGCTGGCGGTCCTGGAGGAGATGGGCCTCGACCACGACCGCAGCCGCGAGTACTTCGCGGACAACGGCCGTACGCGGCTGGTGGACCTCACCGTCCGCCCCTCCAAGCTGGAGGCGCCGATCGACAAGATCCACCCCATGCCCTTCCCGGGCCTGAACATCGACAACGTCCCGTTCTTCGCGGCCATCGCGGCGGTCGCCTCGGGCCAGACCCTGATCCACGACTGGGTCTACGACAACCGCGCCATCTACCTGACGGACCTCAACCGCCTCGGCGGCCGGCTCCAACTCCTGGACCCGCACCGCGTCCTGGTCGAGGGCCCGACCCGCTGGCGCGCCGCCGAGATGATGTGCCCGCCGGCCCTCCGCCCGGCCGTGGTCGTCCTGCTCGCCATGATGGCGGCCGAGGGAACGTCCGTCCTGCGCAACGTCTACGTCATCAACCGGGGTTACGAGGACCTCGCCGAGCGCCTCAACTCGATCGGCGCGCAGATCGAGATCTTCCGGGACATCTGAACGGCGCGGTGTCGTGCCCCTTGGAGGCAAGGGGCACGACACCTCAACATGCCAGCTGACCTGTGGGTACTCACCTTCACGACCCTCCATTGATCACTGTTGTTTTTGAGCGCCTTGTGCAACGCATGCGCAAGATGATCTTGAATGGGTGACAACACGTCAGAGATGCCTGAGCATCCGTCAGCCTTCACGGAGAGTTGTCGTCGCAGTGGCCTCGCAACGTCCGAGGAGCGGCGGCGGTGACGGTGGCGTCCCACGTCCCCGTCGGCGACCCGCAAGTGCGGTTCGTGTCGATGCAGTTGCCGCCCACGAAGTATCGGGCCATGTTCGATCCGCACCTGTATGCGTTGGCCGCGGCGATCCGTGCGGCTCGGCCGGACGTCGGTGCAGCCGTCCCGGCGTTATAGGCGAGTAGACATTCATCCAGCGTCACGCTGTCCCGTCTCGAGCGCTTTGTCGCTACGGGCCTTGCTGGCGAACAATCTGGCTGCTGCAGGACAGAGCGGCCCGCTTGCCCAAGAACGGGGCCGCATGAAATGTGGCCACACCGGCGATCAGGATCGAGCCATAGATCAGCGGCAGGGCGTGCCGTGCTGGGTCGTCTTGGCGATCAAGAGTATCGGCGCCACGGCGGCGAAGGTCATCCCGTCGACGAACGGCATCCGGGGGCCGCTCCTCCAGACGCCGAGCGTCTGCAGCGGGGTGGCCAAGCCCGAGGTGAGCCTGGTCAGACGGCGGACCAGCCGTACTGGATCAGAATCCGCTCCCCTGGGCCGATGCTCCCCGCGCGGCCGAGGTCTTGTGCTTGGCGCTGCCAGTGCTCCGCCTCTTCGGAGCAGCCCGGCTTGTCCTTGAGAAGCACGGCAAGGTATGCCGCTGCCACGCCGGTCCCCTCGGAGGCCCAGTGGGTCAGGGCAGACAGGGCGTGGTCCTCGTGTTCGGGAAACTCCATGAGGACCAGCGTTGCGTAGTCGACGGCTGCTAGGGCGTCACGGTACACAACCGGCTCTAGGAGGCGGAGTGCCGCCTCGGGCTTGTCGGCAGCCTGCCACTGGAAGAGGGCGAGGTCGACTGCGGAGGCGGTGCGTCCCATTGCGGCGGCGGCTGTCCAGTGGTCGACCGCCTGCCGTGTGTCGCCGCGCTCCAGGGCAAGCAAGGCCAGCGCGTGACGGGCGGTCGCCGCGATCTCTACGTCCACCGACCGGGCGGCCAACTGAAAGACGTGAAGGGCACTCGGCGATTGTTGTTCGTGCAGGGCCAGGCCCAATCGGCGAAGCCCACGTGGGGCGAGGTCGGGATCGTCTTCCTCGCGTGCCCGGTTCCCGAGTCCAAGTAGGACGGTCGTGGCGATCTGCTGCCGGCACGCGTCGCGCCCTGATGCGTAGTACATCAGTTCCATCTCGTCGTCGTGGGCAGCATTCCCCTTTGCGATGATCTCGGACTGGAGGAGGAAGGTGACGGTCGGATCCGGGCCGCCGATCGCGATCTGGCACGCGGCCGCCACGAAGTACGGAGAGTCATGGCCGACAAGCTCATGGATCGCCTTCTTCTTGACCTCGTACGTCGTCTCGGACAGGAGCAGGTGAGTCAGAACGGTGGCGGCCGCATCGGCGCCCATCGCCTGGCGCATGACCGCGAGCATCTCGGCGGCGGCTCGTGGTGGAGTGTCTGGGGCGTTGACGAACGCGACGATGTCCTTCTGGGCCATAGCCGTGTGACGCGGTCCCTGGCCCGCCCAGCACAGCAATGACTCCAACCGTGCGATCAGGTCGGTCTCCGCGGTGAGCGCGCCTCGCCGTAGCGCGTAGGCCTTCTCCCTCTCGTTGTCGTATGTTTCCCGGTGGCACATGTCGACCACGTGCAGTTTCATGTCGCGGTCGACCCCGGTGTACCCCAGCATCTGGGCGAGCAGTGCCGCGCCGTGGGCGCGGCTCTCGGCATCCAGGCCGAGCAACGCGAAGCCGATGTCGATCAGGCTGGTGTAGCTCTGGAAACTGAGGCCGAGGTCCAGGGCCAGCTGCCACAGGACCGGGCCAGCGCGACGAGGATCGTCAATGCGGGCCAGGGCGGTGGCGGCCCCGACCCGCAGCCATCGATCCGCTTCGCGATCGCAGGCCAGTAGGTGGATCTCATCGCGGATCCGTTCCTTGTCCTGTGGCTGATCCAGGCGGGCCAGCAGTAGCAGAAGGGTCAACCGAAGGTCACCCGAGGTGAGCCCCAGGGCGTCGATGATCGCCCGCGCGGCGCTGGCCATGGGTTGGACATACCTGGATTGCTCGCCCAACTCCCAGAGCAGCTTCAGGGCGCGGGTTCGTTCGGCAGCCGGTGATGCCGGAGCGAGGGCAAGGTCCACCAGCGCCTTCACGGTGCTGTCGTAGAGGTCCGGCTGCAGCCGTGCGAGCCCCCTGGCCAAGGCCAGCAGGTTCTCCGGGGCGGTTTCCCGGGTCAGCAGGATCTCGGCGGCGGCGTCGAGGTGTCGGGCGATCGCTGGCCAGGTGCCGAGATTGCGGTCGGCGACAACACGGATCCAGGGTTCGGGTTCGCCTTGGGCGAGCGCAACCGACTCGATGACCCTGCGGGCTTCGTCGTCGCTGCAGGCCTCGATATCCAACAGGTGGCCTAGTGCCTGCAGCCGGTGGAACGTGCGCTGGGACGTCGACTGCGCGATCCAGCGAAGTTCCGCCTCAGCCGCAGCAGTGCGGCGGACGACAACGGACGCGGCGGCAAGGCTGAGCAGGACGGAGGCATCGTCCGCGGACTTCGCCCGGCGGATCGCTGCGGCGAAGCGGTCGTCCAGGGCTGCACGCTGCTCTGCCGTGAGTTCGGAGCAGACGTGATGGAGATCCGTCCACAATCTCTCGTCGACGTGGTAGGAGCCGTTGAAGCGCGTGACGATGAGAGCGGCGATCCTCCGGTCGAATGAAGGGTGACGCACGCCCAGCCTGTGCAGCGCACCCAGAAGTTGAACGCTGACGGTCGTGTGCGATGAGAGAAGGCACTTTGTCAAGGCGCCAAGAGCCTTGGGGTGCTCGAGATGGGCCAGGTCGATCGCGTGTTGAACAGGATCCCCGGACGTGCTCTGGGCGCTCCCCTGTTGTGTCGCGGTGAGGTGTTGAAAGTACTGCTCGGCGACGACCTCGACGAGTTCCGGGTCGGTGGCCAGGAGCAGTCGACCCGCCTCGCGCTGCGTGCCCAAGTCCGCTGAGCGATCTCGCAACACGTTGTGCAGCGAGAGTACTGCCATCCCCTGGTCCTCTTCGGAGTCGAGAAGGATGCGCGCCACATTGAGCCGGCGCGCGGGTCCGAGAAAGCGAGCGGCAAGGCTCTTCTTCAGTGCGGCACGTACCAGGTCCTGGTCGAGGAGGCCGGATGCAGCAGGCCCTACGCGATCCCACATGCGCGGTGTGTGTCTGAGGAATCCGTCGATCGTGTCGGTAAAGAATTTCAGTGCTTCCGGTTCGGCGATGGCACCGTAGGCGAGGAGTTCCGCCGCGACGATGCTGGCCAGGTCCCCGTGTCCCTGAAGGATGCTGACCAGGCCAGCTTCCGGCTCCTTGCGGGTGTAGTGGACGAGTACCTGGCGGGCCAGGCCGTTCAGGCTGCCCGGCCGGATCGCCCGTCCGACCCACAGATCCCACTGTGGTGTCGACAGATCGACCTCGGCCGGGAGGGTTGATGCGTAGTAGGCGGCGGCGAGGTGCTCCGCGAAGGACTGGTGGATGAACTCGATCTCCTGGCCCGACCGCGCGACCAACCCGGTGGTCGTGACAGACGTCAGCAGCAGGTCCTGCCAGTCTGGAGGGCGCACCTCGGGCATGGTCTCGGCCGCCGAGGCGTTGGTCTCGACCCACCGGGTGACCTCAAGGGTCAGACGGTTTCCCGTCTCCAGCGCCTGCCGCGCAAGGTGGCGCACTAGTTCGAGGCGCTGGTCGTTGAGCCACTGCACGAATCGCTGACCACCCGGCACAGCCAGGAAGCGCTGCTGTGTCTTGACCCATTGCTCGCCCGCCTCTTCGGCATGACCGAACATGAGGTATGAGATGTACTCCTCGTACATCTCATACCTGCTGGTGGGCAGCGTCCGGCCGGGATCCTTCTCGAACATGATCGCCGCGATCGTCGCCAGCAAGGGGACACGGGCGACATCGGTCAGCGCAGCCCGCCGGATGCCCTTCAGGAACCTCTCGACGAGATCGGCAGCGCCAGGCGCACGCCTGGAGCCGAACCACGCAGTGGCGAAGGCACGCAAAGTCAGGTGGTCGAAGGGTTCGAGAGCGTACTCGGCTCCGCCGGCGGCGCTGCGGAGGGCCTTCATGACGGCCGGATTGAGGAGGCGCGTGGTGACAATCAGTCGGTAAGGCGAATTCGCGCGCATGGCCTGGCTCGTGAGCATGCTGACAATACGGTCCTGCGCTGCCGTGTCAGTCACCTCATCCAGCCCGTCGACCAAGACGAGCCACGAACCGCCCGGGACCGGCGCCTCCAGCAGCCCGATCGGTACACCGGTCGCAGCGGCAAGCGCCTGCGACCATGTGGTAACCCTCGTACCCAAGAGGTTGTGAGCCTTGACATAGAGCGGGATCAGTCGATCATTGCCGCTCTCGTTGCCCGACCCGTCGATCCACGGACGCCCCCATCGATCGGCAACACGAAGCGCGAGTGACGACTTGCCGTAGCCCGGTCCGCCGACCACGACCGCGTGGTGGTGATCGCGAATGATCTCGTCGATCGTGCGCAGAACGGGATCGCGTGGCTGGCGTTTCTGTTCCTTCTCGCGCTTCTGGCCGGGGTCCGGCCGCTGATCGAGCGACTGAGGAACGTAGACTTGACTCAGCAGCGGCCGGGCATCACTCGGCAGCCAGTACGGGGTTTCGTCCGACAGGACGCACTGCTCGGCAAGGCGATTCCGCAGGGGTGCCGCCAGCGTATGGACATGATCGTCGCGACCGGCGTAGAGCTGGTACTCGGAACCGTCCAGCGCACGAATGTGGACACTGATCGGGGTCTGTGGCGGGCCACCGGCTGTGTAGAGCTCATCGAACCGGCCCTTGGCGTGCTCGACGAGACTGGTCAGATCTGGCCGCAGATCGAGGGCGTGCTCTTCCAGCCAATCGAGTACGGCGTGGGAGAAGACGCCGCTGCGCAGGACCGCGTCGTTCTCGGCGACCTGGCCGGCGGCGGAGGCATGTAGGAGGAACTGTTCGATGCTGCGCCGCGGGGCCGAGGGAAAGGCGGCGACGGCGGGCCCTGTCTCCTGGTGATGGTACTCCAGGAACGTCGCACAGGTGTCGAAGAAGAAGACCTGCTTTCGGAAGCCCGGCAGGTCGGCGCGGGCGAGGTGTTCGCGCAGATCGGTCACGTCGATGCAGCGCTTGTCGTTCAAGGAGGCGTCGGGGCACAGCAGCAGGCGCCGGTCACCGTAGTCCAGGACACCGTGGCTGCCCCAGAAGACGTACAGCACTTCGCCCGCCCGGCTGTTGAGGTCGAACGTGAACACGTCCATGAGCTGGTCGCGCGACTGTGCCTCGCACCAGGTGAGTTGAGCTTCCCTGGCCTGTGCATCCAGCTTCGGCAGGCTGCCCTCTACTGGGGCCAACAGAAGCTGGATGTTGCCGCTCGGCACGCCGCCCTTGCGCAGCCACTGGGCGAAGCGCATAGCGTCACCTGCCGCACCTGGAAGATTCCACTCGGGGTGCCGGGGATAGCGTTCGAGACCAACCGCGACGGCGTGGATGTGCGCGGGGTCGACCACGCTCAGCCTATCCATGTGCCGATTGCGTCCCAGACTTTGCGGTTGGACCAGTAGGCGCTGTGCGCGAACGGGAACGGCTGCCGGTTGTCGACCTCCTGGTCGTAGGCGTGCGAGGGAAAGACCTTGGCTGCGGTGAACGAGAGCAGATCACGCCTGTCGTAAAGGTTGAGCCATCGTCGAGGGAAGTGCGCAGGCAACGCCTGCGGATACTCGAGCGAGACCAGGGCCCCGGCCTCGTAGAAGAACGGGGCCTGTGAACCGACCGTGATCAGTTGATCGACCCGGTCCAGTTCCTCCTGCACCAACATGTCCACGCACGCCACACCGCCAAGGCTGTGAGCGATCACCGTAACTGCATCCCCAGGAGCTTGCTCGATGGTGCGCCTGATCAACCGGCGCAGCCCCTGTCCGCGGACCTGGTAGCGCAGGATGTCACCGACCGCAGGCAAGACGAACTGGTCGTTGAGAGCCCCACGCCGCCGCCCGGCGTGCCAGGTCAGCGCCCGCAGGGCCGGGGCCGCCGCCGCCTTGGCCACGGCCCCCGCGAGCGTGCGTCCCTGCGTGTGCAGGTCAGCACTGAGCAGGGACAGCAGGGTGTCACGCTCAGTGCCGTCCAAGGAGTCAACACCGCGGTCCGCCGCTTCCGCCAGGGTCGCTGCCACTACGGCACGTGCGAACGCATGCCGGTGCTCATAGCCGCCCTCGTCCGCCGTGGCCGCCGCATCCCGCAGCTCCGGCGACGCAGCCACGGTCCGCAGCGCCCTCCCGAGGGCACCGCACAATTCGCGTTCGGCGAAGGCTGCCGACACCTCGGGGGAAGGCGTGTAGTTCGAGAGCTCGGCGAGAAGCCTCTGCGCCGGACTCTGCCCTCTTCCAAGCCCCGAGGCGAGGGCCGGGCGCAGCCCCAGCAGACGCAGTTCGTAGCCGGGGTCCCGGTACAGTACACCCCAGACGGCCAGGTCTTGGTCCTCCTGTCGGCCGCCTCCGGACTGCGTGTAACCCGGAATGCAGGCACCGCCGAGGGCCAGGTCTGCACCCTCTTCACGCCCCCAGAAACAACCTCGCACCTCGAGCCCGGGGCGGAGACGGACCAGCGACGCCCGCACAGTCGCGAAGGTCCTGTCATACGACTCGACTCGTACACCTGTTCCATGCACGAATACCACCGCGCGTTGCACGATCCCCCCAACCCCGGACAGAACCCACGCCGCGCGCCTCCGCATGGCCCGCTTACGAGGCTAGTGCGGTCCGCCGCCTCATTCCAGCTTTTGCGCGAGTCCCCCTGCGCGCGATGAACGCCGAGGTCGAGGCCGCCGCGAGATCACGACTTGGAAACTGTCAGCACCGGACAGTCCAGAGGACACCAATCGTCGAGGAGGCGGCTCGCACGATCACCCGCGCCGGCTGGTGGATTGATCAACGATCCTCCGAGCCCGGCGACCTGACCGAGCTGCTCGAAGCGGCCACCGGCGCCGACCGGCCCACCGAGAACCCCCACTTCTGACCGCCCGGTGCCCCGCCCCTACGGGGCAGCGAGACGAACGGAAGAAGTACGCCCTTCTCTCCTGCCGTCAGACGGAGTTCATGCCCACCCAGTCCGAACCAAACGATCACGTTCGGGAAGCGGATGGGGTCTCAGACATGCATCGGCAGCTGGGCCCACACGAACGTGACGTGACAGCCCATCACGGGTCGATCTCACTCAACCGGCGACCTCGCAAAGTACCCGCGCTCCGACTAGCCTTCCGAAGGCGCAGGGGACGCGGATCAGGAAGCGACGGGTGGGGCTCGTGGGGTTCTGGCACACCGGCTACATGGAGTTCCATGAGCCGACCGGAATTGAATCGGTCGGACTACCAGCCCCGCCAAAGCCCCCTGAGCTTCCCTGCACTGAGTGTGGGCTCATCTTCTCGTCCGAGCGCGCCCTCCGAGCGCACCGCTTCGACGGTCATGCGACTAAGCGGCCGACCGTCCTCTTCAGGGGACGAGAGTGCGGGCGCACGCGCTTGATGGTCACGAGCCCCAGTGTCTCCGCCGATTGGGTGACCTCGGATGTCGAATCCATCGCCGTCAACGGCCGCGAAGCCTCACCGTCTGAGGCCGCCGGTTTCCTCGCGTCGGTGAAGGTTGGCGTCCAGACGGTGGCTGTTTCCAATGGCCCGCTGGAGCGGACGTTTGAGTTCGATTTCTGCCTTGCGGAAGAAGACGACCTCTGCCTCGTCGACCAGGCTTTGGAGAAGCTCATCTCCAGTCGCGAGTTGAGTCGCAACGCAATCGACACCTTCATCATGCGTGCCGGCCGCGGGGCGACGGCCCGCCGTTACCGCGAAGGTCTGGCGACATACCTGTACGGCGTGCTTGCGCGTGAGGAGGTCGAGGACCCCGGCCGGGTAGATGCGTCGGGTGCGCCGCTCTACGAGCAGCGGTACAACAGCGCCGTCTCTTTTCTGTCGGCCTTCGACCGGCCCGCAGCGGAGGCGATCTGCGGTTTGGTCGCGTTTCACTACAACCAGTTCGCACTTGCGGTGCGCAAGACCAACAGCCACCGCGTCTCCGATGTCGCGGCGCGGTTCCGATCCATCCTCACAGGCGGCTCATTCGTCACGACAAGCCTGGCCGACCGGTCGCACGGAAGCTTCGATCAGGCCTTGAGCGACTCCGTTACCGAGGACCTCCTGGACGTCGGTGCAGCGGCTTTGGACGGGACCCAGTCACCAGTGGTTACCAAGCTGCTGCCCTCACTGGGCGAGCTCCGGCCCCAGGACCAATTCAAGGTCCGACTCATCGCGGCTGAGGCGCTGCTCGCTGTGGGAGACATCGACGGTGCATCACGACACGGCGAGGCGCTCAGGCACTCTAAGGAAACCGGCGCCTGGTACGCAGGATTTCGGACCCGATTGCAAGAGGTAGGACGTTGAGCAACGAGACCATTCCAGAGCCCGGCGCGGAGTCGGGGCCGAGTGATCGCGCGTCGGCTACCGCTACCGGCGATGGCACCGCCTCGGCCGCGCCTACTGACAATGCGCATGTGGCATCCGCTGCGCAGCAGGGGCCACATCGGGCCAAGTCCAAGGCAAAACCAAAGCCGATCATTACCTCGATCGAGGAGTTGCTGACGTTCGCCTACGAGTCGAACGCTCGACTGCTTGAGTTCTCGAAGGAGGCCCTCAAGAAGCTGGCGATTACCGATGAGGGCTTCGCGTCACAGAGCGCGCTGGTCGGGTCTCTCGCGCCGACAGACCCAACGTTGTCGACCCCGTTCAAGCTGCTTCAGTATGTGGCGCGCCAGGGGGTCCCGCTCAAGCGTGCCGAGGATGGTGATCTCGCGCGGGCGTTGAACCGGATCGTTGAGCTCGCGGTAGTCGCAATGGGCCACAGTCCGGTGTTCCGGGTCTGGGTGGACCAGCTGGTCGATCCCTGCAAGGATCCGCAGCTCCCGACCGAACACGTGCGTGTCGAGGCCCGGCGGGTCGACGCCGAGAAGCTTGGACTGGCCTCGAAGCAGTTCAAGGCCGCAGACCGTGAGCGCCTCGTCAAGAATGCGATCGCGTGCTACGGACTTCTTCGCGCGCTCCAACGTGAGTGGACCCTGGATCAGTTCATCGATGCGTCGTACGACTCTGTCTGGAGGCACGAGGCGCCAAAGGCAGCAGGGCCAGAGCGAGCCGTCAGCGAGATCGGGGCAAGCAGCGATCTCGACGTACTCGGGATCGTCGGCGAGAACTACCTCGCCCGGATCGCCCGCTTGGAACAGCAGGTCACAAAACTCGAGCATGAGGCTGGTGCTGCGCGGAATCGCGAGACACGGCTCCGCCATGAGCTTTCGACCGTCGAGGAGCGTGAGCGATCTGCGCTGGCTCGCGCCGACGCGTTCTCTGCCGACGTGGTGCGACTACAGAAGGAGCTCGCGGCTGAGCGCGACAACAGAGTGGTCGACAAGAGCCATATGGCGGACGACTACGAAACGCTGCGAACGCGTATCATCCGGCGCCTCGGGGGTGAGATCGATCTACTCACCGATGGTCTGCACGCACTCCGGAACGGTGCGCCCAACGTCGCGGAGGAGTTCCTCGACCGTTCCCTGCTTGCCCTCACGCGTGAGGTCGAGCAGCTGAAGGACGCGTCTGGAGGCTTCGCGTGATCGTCGGGTTCGACTTCGGAACGACCAACAGCCTGGTTTCGGTGGTAGTGGGTGACCGCGTGATCGACGTGATGGACGTCGAGACCGGCCGGCCACATCCCTCGATCGTCCGATACGAAGGCGAGCAGGTAGTCGTCGGCCGCGAGGCCAAGGACGCGTTGGGTGCCGCGGGCATCGGGGTGCACGGCAACACGGTGAAATCGCCGAAGTTCCTCCTCGGCGAGGAGGCAATCGCCGTCGGAGGCGTCGAACGGAGCCCCGTGGACATCGTTGCGGACGTCGTGCGGCACGTCCGATCGGAGTCCCTGCGCAGTCCGCAGCGGAAGGTGCTCGGCGACCTCGACAACGCTGTGGTCACGATCCCCGTGACCATGAATGGGCACCGGCGCGCGGCGCTGCGAGAGGCGTTCGCCGGGGCCGGGATGGGTGTAGCCCAGTTCGTCCACGAGCCGCTCGCCGCCCTGTATGGGTTCATCCGGGGAGCAAACGACCCAGAAGAGATGGCGCGGCGGCTTGCACGACGAAACGTCCTGGTTGTCGATTGGGGCGGCGGAACGCTGGACCTGACTCTCTGCCGAGTCGACGAAGACCAGGTTCGACAACTTCGTAACGGTGGCTCGACCCAGGTCGGCGGCGACGAGTTCGACAAGGTAATTCGCGACGAGGTCGTGAAGCGCGCTCGGGCTCGCGGAAGTGCCACTGACGACGACCTCGCGATCCCTGAGGCTGAGCTCCGGCTCCTCCAGGACGCGGAACGCAACAAGATCGAGCTCTCGGCTGACCGCGTTGACGTGACGTTCTACCGGCCAAGTTACTTCCAATCAGGTGCCACGTTGCAGTACCAGCTCACGCGTCAGGAGCTGGAGGAGATCACACGGCCGCTAGTGACGGCAGGTATTGATGAGATCGAGTCGCTGCTCGGCAGCTTGTCGATGGCGCCCGGCCAGGTCTCGCTAGTCGTCGTGGTCGGTGGCATGGCGGCCATGCCCGCGATTCGGAGCCGACTGCACGAGTTGTTTGGCCCGGACCGAGTTGAGGTGCCGACGAACAGTGCCACGTTGATCTCACAAGGAGCCGCGTGGATTGCGCATGACAGGCAGAGGCTCCGACTGGCAAAGCCCATCGAACTCGAACTCGCCCGTGGGTCGTTGATGCCGCTCCTCGCTGCGGGCACTGAAATGCCTCTCGGTGGAGAGGTCAAGCACGAAACCCTCCACCTGTACTGCGCGGATCCGACGGACGGGAAGGCGAAATTTCCGATCGCTACTCCGACCGCGTTGTCATCACATCCGCAGGCGAGCGAGCGGCGAACGTCGCTGGGAATGATCACACTCGGCGTCGACGAGACCGCGCCGCCACTGCACGAGCGTCTCGAGCTGAAGGTCGTTCTCGACGACGACTTGGTCTTGTCGGTCGAGGCGTCATCAAGCCAGAAGCGCGATCGGGTCACGGCGTCGTACTACGACCTGGAGTTCGGTCTTGGCCTCCCGGCTTTGGCTATGCCCGGAGGTGCTACCGCGGCCCCAAAAGCACCTGAGGAGTCCGTGGCCGCGCCACAGGCGGGACTGGTCGTCCGTGCGAATGTGGCGAGGGACAAGGACCAGGCGACCGTTCCCGGCGACGTGCTGTATCTGCACAATTCAAGGGCCTTCGCCCGGCACGTGCGCGACGGAGCGACAGAAGCCCAGGTGCGGGAACACCTGTACTACAAGCCGTGCGCCGTCTGCAAGCGCCAGTGGGGGCACCCGGAGTGTCGATGCGGATCGGCGTGACATGGCGAGCGCTAAGGCACTCGTGCGCGTGCTTGACCACGGAAAGAAAGTCGAGTCTGGAGTCCGCCGTCTGATTCGTCTGACTCCCGATGGATATGCGGGCGTCGCGTATGCGGGCTCCGTCTACCCCCTCCGGCAGGGCGATCTCATTGACCTGTGCGGATCGAGCTGGGAACTCGCGGACTGCGATCGTTTCCTGTTCGCCGGAGCAGAGGTTCCGTACGCTCCCATTGCCGGTGAACCGCCGGAGGCGGCCAGCGGTTTCGACGTCGAGTGGCACCTCGAAA
Organism: Streptomyces sp. NPDC047085; assembly: GCF_040643735.1. Lineage (NCBI taxonomy): Bacteria > Bacillati > Actinomycetota > Actinomycetes > Kitasatosporales > Streptomycetaceae > Streptomyces > Streptomyces sp. NPDC047085. The sequence goes on along the minus strand of NZ_JBEYUW010000001.1, from coordinate 161,909 downwards.
CCAACCAGTACGGGCATTACGTCGTCTTCAACGCGTCGGAGCGCGTTGCCAGCAGCTTCGTGTCAGCGCTTGAGGACGCAGATCTCAACGTCCAGCGCTGGGACGTCAGCCATCGTCCAGCAGATGACGGCAACTTCTACGACTGGTTCGCGCGCCTTCGGTTCAAGGGCAGCCAAGCCGAAGCACTTGCGCTCGTCGGGGCTGTCATCGCACCGCCGTCGTCTCTCGCGCCGGCGGTGCCAGTCACGGATCCGACTACCGCTCGACTCGCTGATGCCGAGGCTCGAATCGAGACGCTGCTCAACCAGCTGTACGTCGCGACACGCAAGGGTGAGGCTGCTGAACGTGAGCTCGCGCAGCTCCGTCACGATCTTGCGAGCGCCGAAGCGAGCGAGCGTCAATACCGAGAATCCGTTGCCCTCGCAGAACGCCATCATTCAGATCTGCAAGAGCAACTCGCCGTGCTCCGACAAGGCCTGGGAGGCATGGCTGACACGGCGGAACTGGTCAAGAGCCTCGCTGACGCCGAGGAACTTCGAGAACTCGCTCTTGCCGAGAACTCCTTGCTGCTGGAGCGTCTGCGGGCGGCCAACTCGGAGGCCGCAAAAAGCGAAGCACGCGCTGACGACTTGGCAGCGCAGGTGGACGCACTCCTTGGGAGCGTGTCGGAACTTGAAGCGCTGGAGACGGAACGACTTCGCGTCGTGACGGCGCAACGGCCTCGGCGCGGGGGTGTCATTGAGTTCCTGCCTCAGGCGTTCAGCCGCCTCGAGTTCGTTCTCGATGCAGTCGATGTGATCGCCAACCTTGACTCGCCAGCATCCACGATGAGAGCACTTGCTGAGATCGACTCTGGGCGCCTTGTAGGGACGGCCCTTGAGGGAATGCGTGGCTGGTTTGAGGTGACAAAATTGGCAACGGGCATCGCGGGAAGCGAGCGACTTGGCCGCATCTACTACAAGCCGGACAGCCAAAGAGTGCTTGTCAGTGTGCACATCAAACACGACGACCAGCAGCAGAGACGCCACATTGAGAGGCTGCGAGCCTTCTGACCCCCGGTTACCGGCGCCTGAGGCAGCCTCGATGTCGGAGCGTTCGACGCGCAGTTCCTTGGCGTCGGGCCTGGCGGTCCAAGGCCGGATGGCGTCCCGCTGAGTGGTGCAGTCGATCAAGCTGACGGAATCCCCCGGTCCCGGCCCGAATCGCCCTCGCCGGAGGCCCTGTTGAGGCCCGCCGGGTCGGGACCAGGCGTGATCGCACGGCAGCTGGCAGCAGCACGTACCGGACGGCTCCAAAGCGGAAGCGACGGACCGTGATCGGCTACACCACGACCGGGGACATGACCCAGGGCGCCGAAGGTCGGTGACAATAGGCGGCGCACTCCGGAGTAGGACCAGTGCCGTCCCGACGGTAAGGGGGCGACGCAGTTCCATGTACGTCACCTTGAAAGTGCTCCGCCATAGGAGAAGACGCCGACCGGTTGGTGCGCCCTGAAACCGGAGAGCGGTAGACAGAAGGTCGACTCGCTTATCGGGCGCCAATTGCGTCAACAATTGGTCAGCCTGCGGTGAGAGCCGACCACCCAGCCGCCGCGGACAGCAGCGGAGGTGCGCGGATCGTGGCGGGGGCTTGGCACACGCTATCGTGCATCAACTCTCGGCGCGGGACGTAGGTCCCGACTCGGCTTGGCCGATTACTCGTTACCGTCCCACGCTCCTAGCGTCGCTGCTCGACGAGCCTCTGGCTCTGCCGAAACTGAGGACCGGCCACACCGCGTGCTAGCGGCTCACCTGCCACTGCACAACCCCAACACCACCGATGTGGATCGCGGGCCGGGAAGGGCGACGCCTCCCGGTGTCCGCCGGCGGTGTGCGAGGCGTCGGACACCGCCGGCCGGGGATCGAAGGCGACGGCCGTAGCCGTGGGAGCGGTTCGCTCGTCACGGATTCCCGGACAGCGGATCGAGGAAGGTCAGTACGGAGGCGTCCTCCTCGATCAGCGGGGCGAGGGCGGTGTTGAACGGGTGGCCGTACGGGGCGTTCAGGTGCGCCTGGAAGGCATCCGCGTCGCGGTACACCTCGAAGATCCAGAAGGCACGCGGGTCGGACGCCTTGGTGTAGACGTCGAAGACGAGGTTGCCTTCTTCCTCGCGCACCTTCACGGCATAGTCGCCGATCAGGCGGGAGACCTCGCCCTCTGCCCCCTCTCGGGCGGTGAACTCGGCGAGCAGGGTTTTCTTCACGGTCTCAGTGTCCTTGTCAGGTGTGCGCGGAATCGAGGTGCCAGACGACGGCCTTGTCCAGCCTCACCGAGCCGTTCTCGGCGAAGACCCGCACTCCCTGGCCGGCGGGGTCGGGGAAGATCTGGTCGGTGATCACGGCCTCGCCGCTGCCGCCGAAGACCTCGACGGACGACCAGTCGACGAGTATCCGCAGCTTCACCTTGCCGTTGTCGGCCTTCAGCGGCGCGGTCTGGACACCGGGGAAGCTGTTGTTGAAGTCCACGGCGCCGGAGTGGGTGCGGTCGACGTACAGCTCCTGCGTCGTGGTGTCGTAGCCGATGACGGTCTCCTCTCCCCCGGCTCCGGTGCGCACCTTGAGGCCGAAGCGTTCGGCGTCCTTGAGGGCGAAGGTGGCCTCGATGTCGAGTGCCTTGCCCGCGGCGGCGCCGGTCAGGGGCTCCGACGTGTTCGTGACGGTGATCCCGGTCGTGGAGGCCGGGTCCTGACGCAGGGACGCCACGCTGTTCACCGGCTTGCTGGTCAGCCGGATGCGGCCGTCGATCGTGCGCAGGGCCATCTCCCGGGGGATGCTCTGCGCGCCGCGCCAGGGGGAGGTGGGGATGGAGCCGGCGTAGTCCCAGTTGTTCATCCAGCCGATCATGTACCGCTTGCCGTCCGGGACGTTCTCCCAGGACACGGCCGCGTAGTAGTCCTTGCCGTGGTCGGCCCAGTCGGCGCGCTGCAGGACGGACTTCGCGGGGGTGTCGGCGGCGGTGAACGTGTCGGCGAGGATGTGGCCCCAGCCCGCGGTGTTCATGTCGACGAGCTGGACCTGGGCCTTCTTGCCGAGGTAGGGGCGCATGTCGAAGGAGGCCCAGTCCATGGTCTCGCTGTTGGAGCCGGTGGCGCTGCGGACGACCTTTCCGTCGACGAGGAGGTTGACGGACGTCTCCTGGGACATGGGCCGGGCCTGGGTGTCGGACAGCATGATCTGGTCGACGTTGATGTGGCCCCAGCCGCCGGTGTTGTCGTCGACGATCCTGATCTGCGCCTTCTTGCCGGCGAGGTCCTTGACGTCCCACGAGGCCCAGTTGAGTGCCTCGGCGTCCTGGCCGGTGGCGCTGCGGACCACCGTGCCGTCGACGATGAGCTCGACGGCGGTCGGGGTGTCGGAACCGGCGGGGTGGTTGCCGCCGCCGACGAGGAAGTTCACGTAGTCCTTGTCGAGGGTGAACTCGGGCGAGGTCAGGGTGCCCGTGGTGGAGTCGCCGCCGAGGTAGCTGTTGACCAGGCCGCCGCCCAGGAAGCCGGAGACCTCCTGCTGGTCGGGCAGGGTGCCGGTGGCCGGTGCGGTGCCGAAGGCGTCGCCGGTCGTCGTCCAGTCGCCGTAGGTGCCGCCTTCGAAATCGGCGAGGACCGTGCCCGCGGGCGGGGGTCCCTGCTCCGGAACGGTGCCGTCCATGTGCGGGTGCCGACCGCCGCCGACCTTGAAGTTCAGGTACTCGCTGTCGACGGTGAACTCGGGCGAGGTCAGAGTGCCGGTGGTGCCGTCACCGGAGTGGAAGCTGTTGGCGAGGCCCTTGCCGTCGAAGCCGTCGACGGTACCCTGGCCGTCCAGCGCCCCGGCTGCGGGTGCCTGGCCGAACGCGGTGCCGGTGGTCGTCCACGAACCGAAGTCGGTGCCCTCGAAGTCCTGTACGACCGTGCCGGCGGGCGGCGTGTAGGTGCCCTTGTCCTCCGCGGTGAACCTCGTGCCGTCGAAGTCGCCGATGAAGTACTGGGCGGCCGAACCGCCCGCGATGCCACCGGGGTTGACGTTGACGACGAGAACCCACTTGATCTTCTTCTTGTCCCCGTCGACCGCGAGCGGGAACAGGTCGGGGCACTCCCACACGCCGCCCGTCGCGCCGGACGGTCCGAAGTCGCTGAGCAGCGTCCAGTCCTTGAGGTTCTTCGACGAGTAGAACCGCACCTTGTGCCCGGTGGACAGCGACACCGTCATCAGCCAGCTCCTGGTGGGGGCGTACCACTGGACCTTGGGGTCGCGGAAGTCGGTGGAGCCGATGTCGATGACGGGATTGCCCTGGTACTTGGTCCACGTTCTGCCGCGGTCGGTGCTGTAAGCGAGGGCCTGGGCCTGCTTGCCGGTGGCCTTGTCGTAGCTGGTGTACACCGCCACCATGGGGGGATTCGTCTCGCTGCCGAAGCCGGTGGTGTTGTCCCAGTCGACGACGGCACTGCCGGAGAAGACCATCTCCTGGTCGTCGTACGACAGGGCGAGCGGCAACTGCTTCCAGTGCACGAGGTCCTCGCTCACCGCGTGCCCCCAGGACATGTCGCCCCATGAGTTGCCGCCCGGGTTGTACTGGTAGAAGAGGTGGTACTCGCCCTTGTAGTACACGAGTCCGTTGGGGTCGTTCATCCAGTTCTTCTCCGGAGTGAAGTGGAACTGGGGGCGGTAGGTCTCGGTGTACGGCGGGTCGCTGTCGGCGGCGACGGCCCGGGGGGCGAGAGGCGCGGCGGACAGGGCGCAGACGGTCGCCACCGTCGCGATCGTCCGCACGCGGGCATGCCGGGATATGCGTCTCGAGCTCATGAGTGTCTCCTGTGCTGCGGCCGTCCACGCCGCCAGGCCTGTGGCCCGGGGTGGACCGACCGGAAAGGGACGCCCTGGCCGGCATCGTCGTCCACGCCGCCGACCGGGGTGTCATCGTTGACTTGTGTCATCGATGACATCGAGTGCCCCGATGATGAGCGCAGTCCGGCCGACGCGTCAACGGGTGCGAGCGTGATCGCCCGGCGTGGCCGACTGTGCGTCAGGCGCCTTCGGCGGTCGCGAGTTGCACCAGATCGCGCTGCCACGGCGGGTTGGGGCCGGCAACCGAACAGGTCAGGGCCGCGACCCGAGCGGCGAACAGGCAGGCTTCCGCGACCTCGTCGAGGCCGAGACCGGTCAGCCGGCCGCCCAGGAGCCCGCGGGCGCCGAGGTGGTGCAGCAGCCCGGCGGTGAAGGAGTCCCCCGCGCCGACCGTGTCGACGACCCGCGTGGCCACCGCCGGCACCCGCAGGCGTTCACCGTCGAGTGAGGCCAGGGCACCGTCCGTACCGAGCGTGACCACGACGAGCCGCGCTCCCGCGGCGTGCCACGTGTCGCACGCCTGCTCGGGCGGGGTGCCCGGCAGGAGAAGTTCCAGGTCGTCCTCACTGAGCCGGAGGATGTCGGCGAGCCCGCACCAGTGCGCCAGCCGGTCTCGGTAGGCGTCGAGGCGCACCAGCAGCGGCCGGACGTTGGGATCGATGCTGACGGTGGCCCGTGGGGCGGCCGCCGCCAGGAAGTCCTCCACCACGGCTCCGCCGGGCTCACGGACGAGTGCCAGGGACCCGGTGTGCACACAGGCGGTGTCGGACAGATCCACCCTCGCCAGCTCCTGCGGAGTCCACTGCCAGTCGGCCGTGTTCTGCGCGTGGAACGAGAACGCGGCCCGCCCCTGGGCGTCCAGCTCCGCCACGGCCAGCGTGCTGGGCTCGGCGGCCGCGACGGCGTACGACAGGTCGACGCCGGACGCCTCGAGACGGTCCCGGAACAGCCGGCCGAACACGTCGCCGGACAAGCGGGCCAGGAAGCGGGCGGGGGTGCCCAGCCGAGCCAGGGCCACCGCCGTGTTCGCGGGTCCGCCGCCCGGCAGTACCCGAAGTGCGAGTTCGTTCGCGGCGCTTGCGGGTTCGGTGAAGGCGTCGGCGACGCACTCTCCCAGGACGGTGATCTGACGCGGGCTCATGGGCTGCTCTTTTCTTGGAACGCACGGGCTGAACGGGCACGTTGCGGGCAGTCGCGGAACGGCTTCGGGCGGGCGACGGCCACGGGCGTTGCCGATTTGTGACAGGCGTAAGGCATTGACGTTGCCTGGAGGCGGAGTCCATCATCCTCGCCAAGCAGTGTCAACGATGACATAAGTCAACGATGACACCCCGGACCGCATGGCCCGATGCCCGCCGCTCGCCCGCAATCCCGCTGGAGTCGTTCATGTCACGCATCTCTCGTCTGCCCTCCTCCTTGCTCAGAGCCGCCGCGTGCACGGGCATCGCCGCCCTCACCCTGACCGCTTGTGGATCCGGATCCGGATCGGGCACGTCGAGCGCCGGATCGGGCAAGGTCAAGGTCGGTCTGATCACCAAGACCGACACCAACCCGTTCTTCGTGAAGATGAAGGAGGGCGCGGAGAAGTCCGCCAAGGAGGACGGCGTCCAACTGATGACCGCCGCAGGCAAGTTCGACGGTGACAACGCCGGTCAGGTCACCGCCATCGAGAACATGGTCGCCGCGGGCGTGAAGGGCATCCTGATCACCCCGAGCGACTCCAAGGCGATCGTGCCCGCGATCCAGAAGGCCCGCGCCAAGGGTGTCCTGGTCATCGCCCTGGACACCCCGACCGAGCCGCAGAGCGCGGTCGACGCCCTCTTCGCCACCGACAACCTCCACGCCGGCGAGCTGATCGGCGAGTACGCCAAGGCCGCCATGAAGGGCAGGACGGCGAAGATAGCCACCCTCGACCTCGCGCCGGGCGTCTCCGTGGGCGTGCAGCGGCACAACGGTTTCCTGAAGGGCTTCGGCGCCACCGACAAGGACGTCGTCTGCGCCCAGGACACCAATGGCGACCAGGCCAAGGGCCAGACGGCGATGGAGAACTGTCTGCAGAAGGAACCGGACGTCAACCTCGTCTACACCATCAACGAGCCGGCCGCCCTGGGCGCGTACACCGCGCTGAAGGCCAAGGGGCGTGAGAAGGACGTCCTGATCGTCTCGGTCGACGGCGGCTGCACCGGCACCCAGGCGGTCAAGGACGGGAAGATCGCCGCGACTTCACAGCAGTACCCGCTGAAGATGGCTGCCGAAGGCGTCAAGGCCGTCGTCACCTATGCCAAGGACGGCAAGAAGGCGTCGGGTTACACCGACACCGGCGTCACCCTGATCACCGACAAGGCGCAGGCGGGGGTCACGTCCAAGGACACCGCCTACGGCCTGGAGAACTGCTGGGGCTGACGCCCCCGGGACCGTACGACACAGCGACTCCCCACAGGCTCTCGGCGGGGCGGTCGGCCCGTCTCCCCGACCAGGGACGGCCGCCCCCTCGCCCTGGCGACGGGGACGTCTGTCCTCGCCCTCCGACAAGGACATCCGTCTTCCGATGTCTTCCGACAAGGAATCTCCATGACAGCCACGACCACGCCCTACGCGGAGCTCAAAGCACCGACCACGGCCCGCAGACTGCTCACGGCACCGACCACGGGCCCCCTGGTCGCCCTCCTCCTCGCCTGCGTCTTCTTCTCCGTCTCGACCGACCAGTTCCTCACCGGCGGGAACCTCTCCCTGATCGTGCAGCAGGTCATGGTCGTCGGCACTCTCGCCATCGGACAGACCCTGATCATCCTCACGGCGGGCATCGACCTGTCGTGCGGAGCCGTGATGGCGTTCGGCAGCATCGTGATCGCCAAGATGGCGGCCGAGGGCACCCTGCCCCCGCTCGTCGCCATCGCACTGGGCCTGGCCGTCTGCGCGGGCTTCGGCCTGCTCAACGGGCTGCTGGTGCAGAAGATCCCGCTGCCGCCGTTCATCGTGACCCTCGGCATGCTCAACGTGGCGTTCGCGCTGACCCACATCTACTCCGAGGAGCAGACCGTCACGAACCTGCCCGGCCCGCTGACCGCTCTCGGTGAGACCTTCCCGCTCGGCCACACCGACATCACGTATGGCTCGCTGGTCACGATCGCCCTGTTCCTCCTCCTCGCCTACGCGCTGAGCAGCACCAGTTGGGGCCGACACGTCTACGCCCTGGGCAACAGCCAGGAGGCGGCACGGCTGAACGGCATCCGCACCTCCCGCCTGACCATCGGCATCTACACCGTGGCCGGCCTGCTCTACGGCATCGCCGCCCTGTTGCTCATCTCCCGCACCGGAGTCGGCGACCCACAGGCCGGCCAGACCGACAACCTCGACAGCATCACCGCCGTGGTCCTCGGCGGCACCAGCCTCTTCGGCGGCCGCGGATCGGTCCTGGGCACCTTCATCGGCGTCCTCATCGTCGGCATCTTCCGCAACGGCCTGCAGCTGATGGGCGTCGCTTCCATCTACCAGACCCTGATCACCGGCGTCCTGGTGATCCTCGCGGTGACCGTCGACCAGATCTCCCGGAAGAAGGCCCGATGACGACCGCCACCACCTCCCTCACGCCCGTCCTGCAGGCCCGTGGTCTGGTCAAGCGCTACGGCCATGTCACCGCCATCGACGGCGCCGACTTCGACCTGATGCCCGGCGAGGTCCTGGCCGTCATCGGCGACAACGGCGCCGGCAAGACCAGCCTCATCAAGGCGCTCACCGGTGCGCTGGTCCCCGACGCGGGCGAGATCCGCCTCAATGGCGAGGTCATCCAGTTCTCCGGTCCGCAGAGCGCGCGTGCCCACGGCATCGAGACGGTCTACCAGGACCTCGCCGTGGCCGCCTCCATGGACATCGCCTCCAACGTGTTCCTCGGCCGCGAACTGCGCCGCCCCGGCGTCCTCGGCAGCGTCTTCCGCATGCTCGACAAGAAGCGCATGCGCCAGGAGGCCGCCGAGCACATGGCCGACCTGAAGATCGGCCTCAGGTCGCTCACCCAGCCGGTCGAGACCTTGTCCGGCGGCCAGCGACAGGCTGTGGCGGTCGCCCGCTCCGTCGCCTGGGCCCGCTCCGTCGTCGTCATGGACGAGCCCACCGCCGCCCTTGGCGTCAAGGAGTCCGGCCAGGTCCTCGATCTCATCCGCCGGGTCCGCGACAAGGGCATGCCGGTCGTCCTGATCAGCCACAACATGCCCCACGTCTTCGAGATAGCCGACCGGATCCACGTCCACCGGCTGGGCAGGCGGGCGGCCCTGATCAAGCCCTCGGACTACTCCATGGCCGAGGTCGTGGCCATCATGACCGGGGCGCTCACCCTCGACGAGGCCGGAGGTACTGTCGTAGCGGATTCGGACGCCGCGAAGGCCGCCGGAGTCCAGGCCATCTGACGACACGACCCAGCTCTCGCGGTTTCCGGCCGAGGCCGCGGCCGGATCCGAGGGCTCACAGGAGACGGTTTCCTCCATGGCAGCGAAGCGCCGCCCCACCCTGGCCGACGTCGCGCAAGAAGTCGGCGTCAGCGCCAAGACGGTCTCCCGCGTCCTCAACGAGGACGGACCCGTCTCGGCGGAGACCAGGAAGCAGGTGCTCGCCGCAGTGGCGAAGCTCGGCTTCCAGCCGAATCTCATGGCACGCAACATCCGCGTCGGCGGCCCCGACACCACCGTCGGCCTGGTCATCCCCGACCTCGCCAACCCCTTCTTCGGGGCCGTGGCCCGCGCCATCGAGGACACCGTCCGCGACCGCGGACTGACTCTGCTCATGGGCTCCTCCGCGGACGACGCCGACCGGGAACGCGCCCTGACGGACAAGTTCCTCGCCCGGCGCGTCAGCATCCTGATCGTCGTGCCGTCCATCGGCGCCGACCACTCCCACCTCAAGCCCCACCGCGCGGCGGGGCTTCCCGTGGTCTTCCTCGACCGGCCCGGCGTCGGCCTGTCCACGGACAGCATCGTCAGCTCCAACCGCGCGGGGGCCCGTGAAGGTGTCGCCCATTTGATCGCCCACGGCCACCGACGCATCGGCTTCGTCGGAGACCTGCCCGTCAAGCTGTACACCCGCCGTGAACGCTTCGCCGGATACCGCGAGGCCCTGCAGGAGGCCGGCCTTCCCTACGACCGCTCGCTGGTCGCGAGCGCACACGACCAGCGGGGCGCCGAGGCCGCGACCTCGACCCTGCTCGACCTGGCCGATCCGCCCACGGCCCTGTTCGCCGGCAACAACATCATGGCGCTGGGAATCGTCGCCGAACTCACCCGCAGCAAGCGCAAGGACGTGGCCGTCGTCGCCTTCGACGACGTATCGCTCGCCGAGGCGCTGGAACCGGCCCTGACCGTCGTCGCCCAGGACCCCGAGGAAATCGGTCGCAGTGCCGCGACCACCGCTCTGGTCCGCCTCGACGGCGACCGCTCCCGGGCTCGCACCCTTACGGTGCCCACGCGGCTGATCGTCCGGGGTTCGGGAGAACAGCCCGCGCCCAGTACGCGGGAGGCATGACCCTCGTCCTGCCGGACATCGACCCTCGTGCAGTCAGTGGCTACCGGGGCGGGGTGAGCCGGAGCTCTGCCCCGCCCCGGGCCGTGCGGGGGGTTTTCCAGTCCTGCGAGCAGGGGTCAGGGTTCGGTGCCGACGGTGAGGGTGCCGTTGACGTACGCGGTCAGCTTGGTGGTGTCGGCGTAGGCGGTGTTGGTGCCGTGGCTGTAGTCGTCGGCCTCGTTGAAGTTCGACCAGTCGGTCTTGTTGAACCGGGTCTGGATGTCACCCGTCGACGCACCCGGGGCCAGGCTTCCGGCGCCGGTGGTGAAGCCGATCTCCAGGTAGTGGTCGGCGCCCGCCTTCGGCGACGACATCGCCACCACCTTCGTGGTGATGTTCGACGAGCCCAGCGCCGCGTAGTCCACCCAGGTGCTGTAGGTGCTCGCGCCGGCCTCGCCCGTGAAGTAGTAGCGCAGGGTCACTTTCGACAGGTCCAGCGCCGTACTACCGGTGTTCACCAGCCGCAGGCCCGGCTTGATCTGGTTGTCGCCCGCGGCGGAGTCGTTGTTCTTGTACTGCACCTTGAACGTCCCGGTGCCGGGACCGGGGCCGCCGCTGGACTGCGTCGTCGCCGTCACCGCGGCCGAGGCAGCCGAGACGTTGCCGGCCGCGTCCTTCGCCTTGACCGTGTACGAGTACGCGGTGGAGGCGGTGAGACCGGTGTCGGTGAAGGACGTCGAGGCGGTGCTGCCCACCTTCGTCCCCGCCCGGTACACGTTGTAGCCGGTGACACCCACGTTGTCCGTCGACGCCGACCAGCTCAACGACACCGACGAGTCCGTCGTGCCCGAGACCGTCACACCCGTGGGCACGGTCGGAGCAGAGGTGTCCGGCGTACCGCCACCCGGGCCCTTGGGGCTCGCCGAGAACGAGAAGCTCTTCGTGGCCAGGCCCTGGCCGCCCTGCCAGATCTCGAATCCGGCCTCGGCGTCGATCAGGTAGTGCGCCGGGTTGATGGAGCCACGCGCCACGGCGTCGTCGATCAGGGCCTTGACGTCGAGGTCGGTGAAGGAGGTGCCGCCGCCCTGGAGGACGTAGGAGATGATCTTCCAGGACGTCTGGTTGCCGGTCCACACATCCCAGGACTTGCCGGCGACAGCGGCCGTCCCGGTCTTGCCGCCGAACGGCTGCACGCCGCCACGGTGGTTGAGCCAGATCATCACCTCCGTGCCGTCCGGCTGGTCGTCCGTGGTCGGAGTCGAGTTGAACCAGAGGTCGTACGCGACGTCGTAGGCGCCCGAATCCGGTTGGGTCGTGGACCAGGAGCTGGTCGCGCTGCCGAGGTCACTGACCTTGATCGGCAGTCCGCTGCCGGTGGTGCACACGCCCCAGTGACAGCCTTTGTACGTCGAGGGGTAGGTGGCCGGCGCCCCGTTGGTGCCCGTGTTGAAATTGGCCTGGGTGACGGACCACGCCCCCGTCGCGTCGTCGATGCTCGCGCACTGCGTGAGCGTCGAGTTCCATTCGTTCTGCTGGTAGATGTACTCCCCGCCCTGCAGGGACGTCGTCCCCCACTGGGTGCAGTCCGTCGTCGTCGCGGCGGAGGCCGGCTGTGTGCCCACGGCGAGTGACCCGAGCAGCAGGGCGGCCGCCGTGCCCGCCCATGCGGCCGCGCGCAGGCGTCTCCATGATCGCAGCATGCGTGTCGTGTCCTTTCTTCCCTGGAGATCTCGGCGATCAGGCGTGCCAGGGGGATCAGGGCTCGGTGCCCCACGCGAGGGTGCCGTTGACGTAGCCCGTCACCTTGGTGCTGTCGGCGTAGGCGGTGTTGGTGCCGCGGCTGTAGTCGTCGGCCTCGTTGAAGTTCGACCAGTCGGTCTTGTTCAGCCGCGTCTGGATGTCGCCCGTCGACCTGCCGGCGGCGAGGGATCCGGCAGCGGACGTGAAGCCGACCTCCAGATAGTGATCGGCGCCCGCCTTCGGCGACGACATCGCCACCACCTTCGTGGTGATGTTCGACGAGCCCAGCGCCGCGTAGTCCACCCACGTGCCGTACGTGCTCGCGCCGGCCTCGCCCGTGAAGTAGTAGCGCAAGGTCACCTTCGACAGATCCAGCGCCGAGGTACCGGTGTTGACCACCTGCAGACCGGGCTTGATCTGGTTGTCACCCGCGGCGGAGTCGTTGTTCTTGTACTGCACCTTGAACGCCCCGGTGCCGGTGCCGCCGCCGGCCTGGGTGGTGGCCGTCACCGCGGCCGAGGCCGCCGACACGTTCCCGGCCGCGTCTTTCGCCTTCACCGTGTACGAGTACGTCGTCGACGCCTTGAGGCCGGAGTCGGTGAAGGTCGTGGTGGCCGCGCTGCCGGTCAGGGCTCCGTCCCGGTAGACGTCGTAGCCCGCCACGCCCACGTCGTCGGTCGACGCCGTCCACGTCAGGGTCACGCTCGTGTCCGTGGTCGCCGACACCGCCAGGTTCTTCGGGGCGGTCGGCGGTGTGGTGTCGCCGGGGTTCGTGCCGCCGCCGACGATGAGTTCGGCGTAGACGGCGTAGGCCATGGCGATGTCGGCCTGGGCCCAGAAGCGGTGGTAGGTGAAGGTGGGCGCGGCCCCGCCGTCCAGGTACTTCTGGACCTTGGGCCAGTCCGGGTCGTTCTTGTACCACGAACGGATGGAGAGGAAGGTGGAGTTGGCGTTGACCGGATCGCCGTTGGGCATCTTTCCCGACCAGCCGGGCGGCACGTACACCGGGTCGTCGAAGCGGTTGTAGTCGGTCCGGGTCTCCGGCGTCGAGATGCCCTTGGTGTCGGCGAAGGTCGCCATCACGTCCAGGAGCTTCTTGGCGAGGTCGGCGGAGGCGGTGTCGCCGGACTTCGCCGCGTAGTACGTCAGCGTCTTGACGTAGGCGGCGGCCACCCCGACGTCGTTGCCGTAGTCCACGACCGACACGTGCAGGTTGGCGTTGGTACCCGGCGAACCGCTCACCCAGGTGTTGGGCTGCCCGGTCCAGCTCAGGTTGGCCGGGATCTTGAAGTCGGTGGCGGTGACTGTGGTCTTGGAGGCGGCCCACCGCACCCATTTGTCCAGGATCGTCTTGGCGGTGGCGTTCCCGGACACGTAGTAGTACTCCGCGAACCGTTCCATCGACCAGCACTGGAAGCCGAACCAGTTGTTGCTCGGCGGGTCGTGGAAGACCGGCTGCCAGTCGTAGGCCATGCCGTAGAAGGTCGTGTCACCGGCCGGCGGGGTGCCGTACTGCCCGTCCCAGCTGTTGGTGGCGCCACCCGCGATCGCGCCCTCCGCGGACTGCAGCCACTGGAAGAACTCCAGCTGCCGCTGCAGGCTCTTCGACCAGTCGCTCTGGGCGGTCGGCGACTTCGGGGTCAGGCTGGGCACGGTCGCCAGCGCCCAGGCGGCGAGCGGGTTCTGGTAGCCCTGCTGCGCGGCGCTGTCCCCGATCCGCCAGGCCCAGCCGCCGCCCGGCTCCGCGCCGCCCCAGGCGTAGTACCACGACAGCAGGTAGTGCGCGGAGTCCCGCCCGGAGGCGGCCGAGCAGGAGTGCGGGTCGGTGCAGTTGCCGACCTTCTTGAAGTACTTGTCGAACAGCGAGTACCGCAGATAGTCGCCCATCCTGGCGGCCTTGGCCACCGACGCGGAGACCGCCGACGCGTTGCCCTGGGCCGAGGCCCACCGGTACGCCCAGTAGGCCGCCTGTACCGCGCGGGCGTCGGCGTCGGGGGCGTTGGTGTACTTCCACTGCTTGGCGTAGCTGCTGTCCTTGACGAACAGGTCGAGGTAGCCGTTCGGCCCGCCGTACTTGAACAGGTCGGTGGTCGGTTGCGGGATGGTCTCCCACACCGATTCCTGCGCGCCGCGCTGGTAGCTGTTGATGTAGGACGGTCCGGTCGCCGTGGGGCCGTTCTCCGCTCCGGTGCCCGGCGTGTTGCCGTAGCCGTAGACGTTGTCCACGTCCAGCAGCCAGTGCATCCCGTAGACATCCGGCGTGCCGTAGGCCGAGTTCAGCTCGCTCGCGAGCGGGTCCTGGCCGACGGACACCGTGCCGTCCAGCGCGGAGGGGTACTTGTTGACCTCCGGCCACTCCGGGGCGTACGTGGCCGGGGCGCCGGGGTTGTAGGAGCCGTTGCTCGGCTGATCGTTGTGGGTGGGGATGATGTACTTCTCGGCCGTGGCCCACGCGTTGTTGAACGGCGTCCAGTCGGCGGTCACCCGGCCGTAGGTGGCCTCCAGCCAGAACCAGTAGCTGAACGCCTCCGATGTGGTCTGGTGGCCGTGATCCGGAGCCTCGACGATCAGCGTCTCCACGCAGTGGAAGGGGATGCCCTGGGGGCTGAAGTAGCCGTTCGCCGGATTCTTGATCTTGTTGTACTGGGTGAGGAAGGCCGTGGTGTACGGGTCGTCCGCGGCGGCCGTGGGGGCGGTGGAGCCGGTGGCGGCCGTGGCAGGAGTGGCCGCTTTGGCGAGGGTGGGCGAGACTGCCGCCCCGAGTACGGCGCCGCCGATCGCGGCCGCGAACCGTCTGCGGGACATGGGGGTGGACATGTCTTCTCCTCGAAGGGATCGGGGGGTCCTCCGGATGTGCCGTCCGGTGGGGAGTGAGGGGGCTCCGGACACGACGCCACCTGGTACGGACGGCGCCGTGCTCCGGGACCCGGCCGCGGCCCGGAGCGGGGCGGAGCGGGGCAGGGAGGTGCGGCCGGGTTGCTTCGTGGGGCCCCGGGTACGGGGAAGTGGGGCGTGGGGGCGTGTTCGTGGGGGCCCCGGGCGTGGGGGCGTGTTCGTGGGGGCCCCGGGCGTGGGGGCGTGTTCGTGGGGGCCCCGGGCGTGGGGGCGTGTTCGTGGGGGCGTAGGCATGGATGCCTCGGGTGCGGGGGCGTGCGCGTGGCTCCCCGCACCCGAGGGGCCTGTCAGGGCTCGGTGCCGTTGACGAGGGTGCCGTTCACGTACACCGTCATCTTGGTGGTGTCGGCGTAGGCGGTGTTGGTGCCGCGGCTGTAGTCGTCGGCCTCGTTGAAGTTCGACCAGTCGGTCTTGTTCAGCCGCGTCTGGATGTCGCCGCTCGCCTTGCCCGCGGCGAGGGATCCGGCGCCGGTGGTGAAGCCGATCTCCAGGTAGTGGTCGGCGCCCGCCTTCGGCGAGGACATGGCCACCACCTTCGTGGTGATGTTCGACGAGCCCAGCGCCGCGTAGTCCACCCACGTGCCGTACGTGCTCGCGCCGGCCTCGCCCGTGAAGTAGTAGCGCAAGGTCACCTTCGACAGATCCAGCGCCGTACTACCGGTGTTCACCACCTGCAGACCGGGCTTGATCTGGTTGTCACCCGGAGCGGAGTCGTTGTTCTTGTACTGCACCTTGAACGTCCCGGTGCCGGGACCGGGGCCGCCGCCGGACTGCGTCGTCGCCGTCACCGCGGCCGAGGCCGCCGACACGTTCCCCGCCGCGTCCTTCGCCTTGACCGTGTACGAGTACGCGGTGGAGGCGGTGAGACCGGTGTCGGTGAAGGACGTCGAGGCGGTGCTGCCTACCTTCGTCCCCGCCCGGTACACGTCGTAGCCGGTGACACCCACGTTGTCCGTCGACGCCGACCATGTCAGAGACACCGAGGTGTCCGTGGTGCCGGAGACCGTCAGACCGGTCGGCGCGCTCGGCGCGGTGGTGTCCGGGGTGCCGGGGTCACCGCCGCCCGAGACGGGCGGGTAGGCGTTCTGCAGCAGCTGCTGGAACTGGGCGGAGAACCAGTGCCCGGCCAGCGGCGAGTTCGGCAGCGCGCCCGTGGGGCTGTTGCCGTTGCGTGCGTTGCCCCCGTAGTTCGGGTCGCACATCTGGTCGAAGCCCTTGCCCTCGTCGTTGGAGATGGCGGAGCTGGCCCCGTCCGACTCCCCCGGCGGCTTGACCCAGACGTAGGCGTCGATCCCGGCGGCGGGCGCCGCGGTCGGCCGTTCGCCGAGGCCGGCTCCGCTCTGGTTGCACCAGTTGCCGGCGTGGAAGCGGCGGTCGATGCGGCCGCCGTTGACGTAGTTGTCCACCGAGGTCAGGGGGCCGGGGCCGGTCGGCCGGGCGGAACCGCCCCAGCCGTTGCGGGAGGTGTCGATCAGCATGCCGAGGCCGGAGTTGAACCCGGCCGCGACGAGCTTGCCGCGCAGCGCCTGGGCGAAGGACTGCTCGTCCACGTACTGGTTCCAGTCGATCCACTTGGACTGGCGCACCGTCTGGCCGTTGACCGTGTCGGTGACCTTGAAGTTCGGCTCCACCGTCGCCGAGTAGTTGGCCGTGTTGGTGATGAAGCCCGCCACGTCGTTCACGCTCGCGCCGTTGGTGGTGGCGACCTTGTAGAACTCCTGGACGGACGGGTCGAGGTTGCTGTCCCAGCCCAGCCAGGCGTGGTGGCCGGCGTCGATGTAGTTGTAGACGTTCGACAGGGCGCCCAGCTTGTCGAGGGCGTAGCTGACGCCCTTCTCGTAGTTGCCGTTGGCCTTCATGGTCGCGCAGGCGTCGGTGCTGCCCGCGGTGCCGCCGGCGTTGGTGACCAGGTTGGGCAGCGAGTCGGGCTCGATGACCGTGGCGATCCGCAGGTCCGCGTACTTCGCGTCGGACAGGATCGAGGCGATCGGGTCGATGTACTGGGTCTTGTACTTGTCGATGTCGTTCGGTCCCAGCTCGCCGTTGGAGGCGAGGGCCGAGCAGTCGCGTCCGGGCAGGTCGTAGATCACCAGCGTGATCAGGTTGGCGCCCTGGGCCAGTGCCTTGTCGAGGTGGGCCTTGAGGCCCATGCCGCCGTTGACGCCGTTGATGGCGGCGATGCGGTCGAGCCACACCGCCGTCGACGTGTTGGCGATCGCGCTGCCGCCGGGCTCGGCGGCGGCGTGCGCGGACCACTCCGGGTTCACGTACGCCTTCGCCCCCACGTACGGGTTGTCGACCCGGGTGGCGGCAGCGGCGGACTGCGGCGCGAGCGCCACGGCCAGCGCCGAGCCCAGGGCGAGCGCCGAAAGCACCGAGAGGCCACGGTTGAGCCGGGATCTTGAGGGGGGTTGGAACTTCATTACCAAGGGTTCCTTCCGTGGGGTGTTGTGACGCGTGGCGTGGCCTTGCGTGACACCACGCGCGGGTGGAGCCGTGACGCACCGGCCCGGGTGTGCGGACCGGGCGCCGGACCACCGCTGGGGTGTCCGGCGCAGGGGAGCGAAGAGCGCGGGCGGAGCACGTCGTGCCTGTGCGGGAATCGGCCGGTGGAGGCCGGCCGGGGTGACGCTGCGGCTCGGGCAACTTCTTTGATCTGAAACTGGGTTGGGGGTGTGGGAGCGCTCCCAACGACTGAGGAAAGTAACAACTCGCGACACCGCTGTGAAGAGACTCGACGGAACTGGCTGTAACGGCTCGTTCACCGAACCCTTTGACGAAGGGTCTTCACGCGAGCCACGGTCGGCGAACAGCCTGGTGACGGCCCTGGACCGAGGGCGCTTCGCCTATCGCTCCGGCTCCGTCACGCGGTCAGGGGGTGGCGCGGCTCCGGCCAGGGAGCGTTCGAAAGGTGAACTCGGCGCGCTCCCGCCCGAGTCCACAGGGCGTACAGCATGCACAGGGTGCAGACGGCCGCAGCTTCCTGGCATCTCGTCAGGTGGACTCGCGCACCACCAGGTCCGTGGAGAGCACCACGTGCCTGCGGACGGCGGTCCGGGCGTCGAGCTCCTCCAGTAGCGTCCGCGTCATGGTGCGGCCCATCTCCTCGGTCGGCTGCCTGACGCTGGTGAGCGGTGGAGCCGAGTGCCGGGCGACCATCGAGTCGTCGAAGCCGATCAGGGCCACGTCGTCGGGCACCCGCCGCCCCGCCTCGCGCAGGACGTGCAGGGCGCCGCTGGCCATGACGTCCGACGCGGCGAAGACGGCGTCGACGCCGGGGTGCCGCTCCAGCAGCTCCCGCATGGCGGCGCGGCCGCCCTCCTCCGTGAAGTCGCCGCGGGCGACGAGCGATTCGTCGGCGCCGCGGCCCGCGGCGCCCATCGCCTGGAGGTAGCCGTCCAGCCGGCAGCGGGCGGCGTACATGTCCAGCGGGCCGGTGATGGTGGCGACGGTCCGCCGCCCCCGCCCGAGCAGGTGCTCCGTCGCCGACCGCGCGCCGCCGACGTTGTCGGCGTCGACGTACGACATCCACTCCCGTTCCGACCGCCGCCCGCCCAGCACGGTCGGCACCCCCAGCCGCTGCAGCAGGCCGGGCAGCGGCGCGTCCTCGTGCACCGACACCAGCAGCACTCCGTCGACCCTGCGGGCCTCCAGGTGCTGGGCCAGCCGCCGGCGCTCCTGGGGGGTGCGGATGAGCATGAGCAGCAACTGTATGTCCGTGTGCCCGAGTTCCGCGCTCACTCCGCGGACGATGTCGAGGAAGAACGGCTCGGCGCTGAGCCGGGTCTCGGGCTCGGGGATGACCAGGGCGATCGTGTCCGTGCGGTCCGCCGCGAGTGCGCGGGCGGCGCGGTTGGGCACGTACCCCAGCTCGGCGATCGCCTGCTCCACGGCGGCCCGCGCCTGGGGGCTCACATGGGGGGCACCGTTGACCACACGGGAGACCGTGCCCCGCCCGACGCCGGCCCGTGCGGCGACCATCTCCAGCGTCGGCCGGCCGCCGCGCCGTCCTCCCCCACCCATCGCGCCCTTCCTCACCGAGGCCGACGAACCGTCAGTCGACGGGTTCACCGCGTTCGTTCCCTTGACACCCCACCCGGGAACGGTGGACCTTCAGTATGCCGTCTGGGAGCGCTCCCGCGGGAGCGCTCCCAGGTCGGATCTCGGACATACCGCTGTACCGGCGCCCGCACTACCCCCACGTCGCCGCCGTTCCGGAGGACCCCCATGGGCACCACCCGCACGCCGGAGTCGCCCAGCGCGCCGAGGGCGCCCACCGAAGGGGCGGCCTTGTGGTGGGCCTCGGTGCCTTCGTGGTTCTCAGCGGATGCCGAGCGCGACGATCTGGGTGACCTCGTCCGAGGCGAAGTTGTCGTCGCTGACTGGCGATGGGCGCCTGGCCTGTTACGACGTCATCGCGTGCGTGACCCGCATCTTCGACTGGCCGTGCGGGCGCCGGTTGCGGTCGTGCGGGAAGTTCGGGTCGTTGCCCGCCGGGCCGGCCGCACGAGTACGAATGTCCCGCGATGCAGCACCTCTACAGCGGCGGATTCGCCCTCGGCGCCGGCCCGGGGTACCGGCTCGGCAGCACCCCCGCCGACGTGATCGAGAGCCGCGCGAACGACCACTCCACCGGCTGGATCGTCACTTTCTTTCAGTCCAGGAACGCCGTCTCGATCCAGCGGCGCACCGCCCGCGGACGCATCCGGTGCAGCCGGTCGACGGTGTCGGCGACCTCCTGGGCGCCGCCGGCCGACAGGAACTTCTCCCGCACCAGGTCGGCGTGGCCCGCCCGGGTCTCCGGCCCGGCCGCGCCGACCGGGATCAGCCGGGAGCGGGAGACCGTACGGCCGTCCGTCAGCCGTACGGTGACCCGCGCGCCGGTGGCCTTGGTGGACCGGGAGAAGTCCCGGTCGTCGGCCCGCAACGCGCCGATCAGGTCCACGAGTTCGTCCCCGCCGAAGCCCCGCAGCCACGGCACGGCCAGCTCCCCCGCCTCGCGCACGGCCTCGCCGAACGGCGCGTCGGACAGGAACAGTTCCCGGGTCATCTCGGTGTCGTGCTCCAGCCGGATCCGCCGGGCCAGTGCCCAGCGGTCGGGGTCGTCGAGGTGCGGCGAGGAGAAGTCGTCCACCGAGAACTCGCCGGTGAGCAGCGTGGTGGCCACCGGGTAGGGCACGTCCAGGACCAGCGCGCCCAGCGGGGAGCCGGGGCCGGTGACGTACTGGGCGGCCCGCTCCCCCGCGAACAGCGTGTACAGCGAGGCCTCGACGACCACCTCGGCCACGTCCCGCGGCCGGACCGCGCCGAGTTCCCGGTGGATCTCGGCGGCACAGTCCACGGCCGCGTCGATGCCGGGCCCGCCGGGATGCATCTTGAACGACAGCGTGTCGGTGTGCCAGCGGCGGCCCAGTCCCTTCGCCACCGCCTGCGGCAGCGGCACGGTCGCGAACCGGGCCAGGAAGCCGTCGCCGTGCTCCATGATGTCCGGCGCGCCGCGCAGCCCCGCGTACGCCGCGTCGCAGGCGTCCATCGCGGTGCGCACCGGCGTGAAGGTGTTGAACAGGCGGGCGTCGCTGGCCAGGAAGGCGCGCATCAGCGGCCAGTTGGGCATGGCGAAGGCCAGCCCGAAGGCGTTCTCGAAGAGGCTCGCCGAAGCGCGGTCGCAGTGCAGGCGGCCCGCGACCGCGCCGGCCAGATGGGTGTGCACGGCGCTCTGGCCGCGCAGCGGGCCGAGGGTCGCGGAGGCGGTGATGCGGGCCGCGCACTCGTTGGCCGCGACCACCGCGGTGAGCAGCGAGAGCCCGTCCAGCCGGCGGGCGTAGGCGAAGGCGAGCGGGACCGCGACCGTGGAGTTCGACAGGTGCCCGGCGTAGGCGGTGTCGTCGAGGTTGAGCCAGGAGCCGAGCGCGGCGAACACGCCCGCGGCCTGGCGGGGATCGCGCTGCATGGGGTGCCCGAAGGCGGCCACCAGCTTTCTGCCCAGCGGGTGCTGGAGACCGGCCCGGATGGAGGCGATCTGCGACAGCACCTGGCTCGCGGCGAGCTTCAGCACCCGGCAGGGGATGTGCTGCGGGCGCAACCCGGCCGCCCAGTGGGAGAGTTCGCGCAGCGGCGTGTCGGCGGGGGCACGGCCGCGCGCGGCCCGGGGCAGGGTGTGCGCCTGGTCGGCCCAGTCGGCGCACAGCGCCCGGGCGACGCTCTCGCCGAGGACAGCGGTCATGGGGGCGGCTACCTTCCTTGCCGTGCGTGCGTCGGTGAGGGGTGAACACGGCTGCGGGAGCACCGGGGCCCGGTGCTCCCGCGCGGGTGTCGCCGGCCTCAGGCGGCCGGGACCTTGTCGAGGAAGCCGTAGACGGCCTTGATCTTGCCGTGGTCGTCGGTGACCAGGACGTCGAAGCCGATGGCGATCGGCTCGGCACCCGGCTCGGTCACCAGGCCCCACTGGAAGCGGGCCTGGTTGTGGTGGGCGTCGACGGTGCCGTGCAGCTCGAAGGAGAGGCCCTTGAACTGCTCGCGGGCCCCGGCCACCACGGCCCCGAAGCCCTCGTGGCCCTCGACCGCGGCGAGCGGGTCGATGTACGGCGCGTCGGCGGTGAACAGCTCGGCGATGGCCGTGGCACGCTTGCCGGCGTCCTCCTCGTTCCAGATGTCGAGGTAGCGGGAGACGGTGGTGGTCAGGTCGCTCATGCGGGCGATCTCCTCTGTGACGTGCTGACTTGTTTCTTCGGACTGCTTCGGACAGGTGGCTTGGTACGGGCTTCAGGGGCCGGCCGGCGCCCAGACCGGGAGGGCTCCGGGGAGCACCTCGAAGGTGGCCGAGCCGCCGATGCCGTGCTGGTACTCGCCGTCGTGCTCCAGCGGCAGCCGACGGCCGTCGGTGCGCTCGACGGTGATGCGCCGGCCGCGCGCGTACACGGTGGCCGGATGGTCCATGTGCCCGGCGCTCAGCGTCAGTTCGGGCACGTCGGCCGCGGGGATCGCGCCGCCGATCACGCAGACGTCCAGCAGGCCGTCGTCGAGCAGCGAGTCCGGCAGCACCAGGAACCGGCCACCCCGGTAGCGGCCCCCGCCGACGTTGGCGAGGACGGTCGGGCCCTCGTGCACGACCCGGCCGTCGACGGTGACCCGGCCCGGGTACGGCGCGTAGCCGGCGGCCGTGTCGGCGAAGGCGCGGGCGTAGCGCTCCCGGCCGGTGAGCGGCAGGTCCCGGGCGGTGATCAGCGCGTCCGCGATCACGCCCGAACAGGCGCCCAGATACACGTAGTTGCGGGTCTCGGCGAGGCGGGCCAGGTCCAGCCGGCGCAGCCGGGCGCTGCCGCCGATGCCGTAGTCGGTCAGGATCGCCTTGAGGGACTCGCTCCAGGGGCGGTCGCCCCACAGCATCTTGTAGCCGGAGTTGCCGGTGCCGCCGGGCACCACCGCGAGGGTGGCGTTCCCGGTGACGGGCACGAGTCCCTGGACGGCCTCGCGGACCGTGCCGTCGCCGCCGATGACGACGATCAGGTCGGGCGCCCCGGGGGACGCCTCGGCGGACCGCTGCAGGGCCCGGCGCACGGCGAGCGTGGCGTCGCCCGGACCGGTGGTCAGGTGCACCTCGGTGCGCTCCAGGTACGAGGCGCACAACTGCCGTACTTCCTCGACCAGTTCGGGCGAGTGGCTGCCGGATGCGGGGTTGCCCAGGACGAGTGCCCGGGTGGGAGCCGGGGCTGCGGTGTCTGCCATGTCGGGCGTACTCCTTCGTCGGACGGCACCGGAGAGACCGGGCGGGATGGGCGCCCCGGCGTCGCGGCACTCCCCACTCTCGCGGGGGGCGCTGTCATGGAGCTGACGTGCGGCTGACGCCGGGCGGGGCCGTGGTGGGGCACGGCCCTCCTCGGGGGCCCGGGTGGGGCGGGCCGCTACCAGGTCACGTGCAGCGCGGTGAGGCCGTAGTTGATGGTGTTCTGACGGAACAGCACCGGCTCGGGCACGTCCGCGAGACGCAGTCCGGGGAAGCGGTCGAACAGGGCCCGCAGGCAGACCTCCAGCTCCATCCGGGCGAGCGGGGCGCCCGGGCATAGGTGGCGGCCGTAACCGAAGGCGATGTGCCGGAAGGAGTCCTCGCGGTGGATGTCGAAGCGGGCGCCGTCCGCGAAGACGCCCTCGTCGTGGTTGGCGCTCGGGTAGGCGAGGATGACGCCGTCGCCCGGGGCCATGCGCGCGCCGCCCACCTCCGCGTCGGCGACCGCGACCCGGACCTGGTTGTCCTGGGTGATGGACCAGTAGCGCAGCATCTCCTCGACGGCCTGCCCGTACAGCGCCGGGTCGCGGCGCAGGTCGGCCAGTTGCTCGGGGTGGCGCAGCAGGCTCGCCACGCCGAGGCTGAGCTGGTGGGCGGTGGTCTCGTGGCCGGCGACCAGCAGCAGCCGGGCCATCGCCACGAGGTCCTCGCGGCTCAGCTCGCCGGTCGCCAGGTACTGGGTGGCCAGCCGACTCAGCAGGTCGTCGGCGGGCTCGGCCAGCTTGGCGGTGATGAGCCGGTCGAGGTACTCCGTCATCCGCACGAACGCGGCGTAGATCTCCTCCGGCGAGGCGTCCTGGGAGAGGACCTCCTGGCTCAGCTCGGCGAAGTCGACCTCGTCGGCCTCCGGGACGCCGAGCATCCGGGCGATCACCAGGGAGGGCAGCCGCATCGAGAGCCGGGCGACCAGGTCGGCGGGGCGGGGCCCGGCGGCCAGTTCGTCGAGCAGCCGCTCCACCAGGGCCTCGACCTCGGGCCGCAGCGCGCGGGTGGCCCGGGCGGTGAACTCCGGCATGACCATGCGGCGCAGCCGGTTGTGCTCCGGGCCGTCCATGCGAGTGAAGGACATCACGCGCGGGGCGGGCGGGAGCTGGATGCGGACCGGGAAGCCGGGCAGCGTGTCGTCCGAGCTGAAGGCCTCGTCCATCAGCACCTGGCGCACGTCCTCGTAGCGGGTGACGAGCCAGGCCTCGCCCGTGCGGATGCGCACCTTCACCGGCGGTCCCTGACGCAGCTCGGCGTAGGCGTCGGGCGGCGAGTAGGGGCAGGAACGCGCCATGGGCCACTCCGCGAGCTCCTCCGTAGGGGAGGGCAATATTCCGGTCACCGATTCCTCCTGTTGGCCGAGTTCTTTCGGTTGCAGCCATCGTGGAGGTCGCCGTTGACGGGTTTCTGATACGACGCTGACGGGCGCCCGCGTGAACCGCGGGCGCCCGTCGGGGAGTTGGTGGCCGGATGTCGGCCTGGGCCGGTCAGGCGGTGCTCTTGGCCCGGCCGGGCAGCAGCTGCAGCAGGACCGCGACCGCCACGGAGATGCCCGCCTGGACCAGCAGGCTGGTGCTGAACGCCTCCGCCATGCCGTGCGGGCCGGGCCGGTCCTCGGCGACGTCGAAGAAGACGACGCCGATGATGGCGATGCCGAGGGCGTTGCCCACCTCCTGGGCGGTGGAGAACACCCCGGACGCGGCCGCCGCGTACTGCGGCGCCACCCGCTCCAGGACGAGCGAGGTCAGCGGGGCCACCACCAGACCCATGCCGTACCCGCACACCACCATGGCCGGGATGCACCAGGCGACGGCGCCGGTGGTGTCCAGCCGGTCCGCGGTGAAGGCGAGCGCCACGTCGCCCGCGGCCACGATCAGCGCGCCCAGCGCGAGCACCTGCTTGCCCAGCCTGCCCGCGAACTTGGGCGCCTGCACGGAGGACAGGAAGAAGCCGAGGCCGAGCGGGATGAACAGCAGGCCGGACTTCAGGGCCGACGTGCCGCGGGCCTCCTGGAGGTAGAGCGCGAGGACCAGGAAGAAGGACGCCATCACCGAGAAGTACACGAGGATGGAGACCACGCCGACGCTGAACGAGCGGTCGTGGAAGAGCGAGGGGCTCATCAGCGGGGAGCGGTCGCGGGCCGCCAGCCGGCGCTGGGTGATCCAGAACAGGGCGAGCAGCGGCACGGAGGCAACGAGCAGCTCCCAGGTCCAGGCCGGCCAGCCCCGCTCCCGGCCCTCCACCAACGGCAGCACGACCGCGACGAGCCCGGCCGTCACCAGCGCCACACCGGCCAGGTCGAGCCCCGTCTTGCCGTCGTCGGCCTTCGACTCGGGCACCACCTTCGGGGTGAGGAGCAGCACCAGCGCGCCGATGGGCACGTTGATCAGGAAGATGGTCCGCCAGTCCCAGCCGAACAGGTCGGCCTTGATCAGCAGGCCGCCGATGAGCTGGCCGAAGACCGCGGCGGCGCCCAGCGCCAGGCCGTAGGCGTTGAACGCGGCGACCCGGGCCTTGCCGGTGTACGCGGTGTTCAGGATGCCGAGCACCTGGGGGATGACGAGGGCCGCGGCGCCGCCCTGGACGGCGCGGGCGACGATCAGTTCGGTCATGTTGGGCGCGACGCCGCAGGCAAGTGAGGCCAGGGTGAACAGCGCGACGCCCACGGAGTACACCCGGCGCCGGCCGTACAGGTCGCCCAGCCGGCCGCCGGTGATCAGGAGCGCGGCCAGGCCGATGGTGAACGTCACGGCGACGAGCTGGATCTGCGCCGGTGTGGCGTGCATGTCCCGCTGGAGCGAGGGGATCGCCACGTTGACGATGAAGAAGTCGAGGTTGGTGATGAACAGGCCGGCCAGCACGACCAGGAGCGCGCCCCAGGCGGGTGCCGCGGCGGCCTCCTCGATGTCCGGTGGCGGTGCGGCCGAGGCCGCGCTGCCGGTCAGTTCCGCTTCGGTGGTCATGAC
Source organism: Streptomyces sp. NPDC047085 (assembly GCF_040643735.1). Classification (NCBI taxonomy): domain Bacteria; kingdom Bacillati; phylum Actinomycetota; class Actinomycetes; order Kitasatosporales; family Streptomycetaceae; genus Streptomyces; species Streptomyces sp. NPDC047085. The sequence continues at coordinate 136,191 of NZ_JBEYUW010000001.1, read as the reverse complement.
GACCCTCCTAGGTCGTTTCGTGCTGGTGGAATGCGGGCCGAAGGGTGCCCACGACGCACGGCGGGGCACGGGACAGCAGCCGGGACGACAGCCTCGGATCACTGTCCCGCGCCCCGCTGACACGGCGCTGACACGGCGTCGGACGGCCCGACGTCGAACGGCTCGGCGTCGGCGCCCGGCTCAGCCCGCGAGGGTGGCCACGGTCCGCTGCAGCCGGTGCGCGAAGTGCGCGGTGACCGCCTGGGCGTGGGTGTCGATGTAGAAGTGGCCGCCCTCGTACTCGTTGTGACCCAGGTAGGCGGGGGTGCGCCCGGCCCAGTGGGACATGGCGTCCGGGGTCTCCTGGAGCGGGTCGCTGCGGCCGCCGTAGGAGGCGAGCGGGCAGGTGACACCGGCGCCGTCGTCCTCGTAGTCCCCGGCGACCCGCAGGTCGGCGCGGAGTGCGGGCACGACGAGGGCGAGCATCTCGGGGTTGTCGTAGATCTCGGCCGGGAACGAGCCCAGCTTCTTGATCCACTCGACCAGTTCGGGCTCCGGCATCCGGCTCTGCTCCTCCGTCGGCTGGAAGAAGCCCACGGGCGACCAGCCGGACATGCCGACCATCACCGGCGCCGGCCCGCCCTCCTCCTCCATCCTGATCGCCAGCCGGAACGCCAGTTGGGCGCCCAGGCAGTGGCCGAAGAGGGCGAACGGCCGGTCATCCAGGTCGCCCAGCACCGCCTCGTGCAGGGCGTCGAGCAGCGGCCAGAAGTTCTCGTAGGTCTGCTCCTCCCGGCGGTTGTGCCGGCCGGGCAGGGTCACCGCCTGCGGCGCGATGTCCGGGGGCAGCAGGCTCTCCCAGTCGCGGTAGATGATGGCGCCGCTGCCCGCGTGGGGCAGCAGGAACAGCCGGATCGAGGCGTCCGGCGAGGGCTCCACGGGGTGGAACCAGTGCCCCTCGGTGGACATCTGGCTGCCGGCGGTACCGATGGCGGTGGTCACGACTGCGTACTCCCAACGGTGGTGGACGGACCGAGGGCGCGTACCGCGGGCAGCAGCACCTCGGCGATCTCCTTCAACTGCGGCTCGGGGTCGAGGGATCCGATCCGTACGACCAGGTGCCGGGCACCGGCGCGGACGTAACCGCCGAGCCACTCGGCGCACTTCTCGGCGCTGCCCCAGCCGTAGGCCTGGATGCCGCTCATCTGCTCCAAGGAGCGGCCGTAGTAGTGGCTGATGTAGTGCTCCAGTTCGGCCTTCGCGGCACTCTCGTCGCGGTTGACCGTGACGGTGGCGTACAGCGCGGGTACGACCGCGTCGGCGCCCCTTCCCGCCTCCTCCGCGAGTTCGGCGATACGGCGGCGGGCGCGGGCGTAGGCGTCGACGTCCGGCAGGAACGGCAGCCAGCCGTCGTAGCGGGTCGCCGCGCGGGCGAGGACCTTGGGGGTGTCGCTGCCGGCGAGCCAGAGGGGCGGGCCGCCGGGGATCGCGGGCGACGGGAGGCGGTCCAAGTGCTCCGCCTGCCAGAACTTCCCCTGGAACTCGCCGGGTTCGCCCTCCTCGCCCGCGTGCCAGGCCGTGCGCCACAGCGCGGCGATCTCGTCCAGGCGGCCGACGCGGCCCTGGAAGGAGGCGCCGACGGAGGCGAACTCCTCCTCGGTCTCCGCCATCGGGAAGCCGGAACCGAGCCCGATGATCAGCCGCCCGGCGGCGACATGGCTGAGACTCGCGACCATGTTGGCGCCGATGAGGGGGTGGCGCAGGGCGGGGGTGAGGGCGGCGGTGCCGACGGAGATGCGGTTCGTGGCGGCCGCCGCGGCCGAGAGTACGACCAAGGGGTCAAGGCGGGGGCGGGCGGTGAGCGAGTCCCCGGCCCACAGGGAGTCGAAGCCGAGCGCTTCCGCCTGGCGGGCGAAGTCGAGCAAGGGGGCTGCCGCGTAGGTGCCGTTGATGGCCTGCTCGCGGGTGGGCAGGAGGATGCCGATCCGTAGTGAAGTCACACTGAGCTCCCGAGTGGGTCCCTGGCCGGTGTCGTCAGCCGCTCCCTCACCGCGCGGCGCAGGATCTTGCCCGAGGGGTTGCGGGGGAGGGATTCGGTGAAGTGGTAGGTGCCCGGGATCTTGTAGTCCGCGATGCGGCCCCGCAGGGACAGCAGGAGTTCCCGGGGTGTGGCGGTCGCGCCGGGCCTGAGGACGACCACCGCGTGCACGCTCTCGCCCCAGCGGTCGTCGGGCAGGCCGACCACGGCCGCGTCGGCGACGGCGGGATGCGCGGCCAGGGCCTTCTCGACCTCGGCCGGGTAGATGTTCTGGCCGGCGACGATGATCGTGTCGTTGATGCGGTCGCACAGGTGGAGGTAGCCGTCCTCGTCGAGGTAGCCGGCGTCGCCCATGTGCAGCCACTCCCCCACCAGCGTGCGGGCGGTGGCGTCGGGAAGGTTCCAGTAGCCGAGCATGCGGGAGGGGGCGCGGACGCAGATCTGGCCGATGGTGCCGGGCGGCACGGTCTCGCCGTCGGGGCCGACCACCTTGATCTCGTTGCCCGGGCAGGGCTTGCCGACCGAGGTGAGCTTGGTGCTGCCGGGGTGGTGGGCCTCGGGCGGCAGGCACACCGCCACGCTGCCGGTCTCGGTGCTGGCGTAGATCTGGGCGAACTCGCAGCCGTACGTCTCCAGGCACTGCTTGAGCAGCGTCTCGGACATGGGCGCCGCGCCGTAGGCGATCTTGCGCAGCGAGGTGAACGCCTCGGGTCCCGCGCCGCGTTCGGCGGCCATCGCCTGGAGCATGGCCGGGGCGGCGAAGGTGGTGGTGACCCGGTGGGCGCGGATGAGGCGTACGGCCTCCTGCGGGTCGAACTGCGGCATGATCACGTTCGTGCCGCCGGCGTTGAAGGTGTGCAGGAACCAGCCGATGCCGGCCACGCCGAAGCCCGGCAGGGAGATCAGGCTGACGTCCTCGGGCAGCCAGTCGATCCACGCCACGCCCTGCTCGCGGCTCGCGTGCGGCAGCGTGAAGAAGCTGCGGTGGGCGAGGACCGCGCCCTTGGGCAGGCCGGTGGTGCCGCTGGTGTAGATCTGGACGACCGCGTCGTCCGGGCCGGTGCCGGGCGTGAGGTCGGTCTCGGGCTGGTCGGCGGCCCAGGCGAGCAGGCCGGCGCCCCGGGCGGGTTCGCCGTCGGTGTCGGTGCCGTCGACCCGGATCACCCTGCGCAGCCCGCGCAGCTGGTGGCGGACGGTGGCGACGGTGTCCCAGAACTCGTCGTCGACGAAGATCAGGGCGGCACCGGAGTCGCGCAGGATGTGGTCGACCTCGCTCGGGGTGAGCCGCCAGTTGACCGGGACGAGGACCGCGCCGGCCTTGGCGCAGGCGATCATCACCAGGTAGTAGGTGGCGGACTCGCGGCCCAGGTAGGCGACCCGGTCGCCGCGCCGGATGCCGCTGGTGTGCAGGGCGTGCGCGGCGCGGTTGCTGTCGCGGTGGAGCTTCTCGTAGGTGGTGACCCGGCCCTCGCAGACGATCGCCGGGTGGTCCGGGCGGCTTCCGGCGTGGGCCCGGGAGGAGTGGTGGAGCGTCCAGCGCTCCCTCGGTATGTCGGTCATGGTGGGTTCCCGTCCCTGGGGGGCGTCCTGTCGAGGACGCCCCCCAGCTCTGTCACGCTGCCGGTACCGGAGCGAGCTGCCCGTCGACGAACTGGGCCAGCGCGCGGACCGTGGGGTGGTCGTGGGTGAGGGAGGCCGGCAGGGGCAGCCGGAAGGTCTGCTCCAGGGCGGCCTTGACCTGCTGGGCCATCAGGGAGTCCAGGCCCAGCGAGACGAACTCGGTGGAGAGGTCCAGCTCGTCGCCCTCCTCCAGGTGCAGGACGGCGGCGACCTTCTCGGTGACCACGCCGGTGACGGCGGCCAGGCGCTCGGCCCCGGGCAGCGCGGCCAGCGCCGTGAGGTCGAGGCCCGTGCCGTCGTCGTCGGCGGCCTGCCGGGCGAGCCGGTCGTAGAACAGGTCGCCGGTGACGCTGCCGGCCACATAGCGGTCCCAGTCGAACTCGCCGACGATCCGCTGGGTGCGCGGTCGGCCCCACAGCCGGGCCAGAGTGTCCAGGGCCCGGGTCGGGGAGAAGAAGCGGACGCCGCTGCGTTCGATCTCCTGGCTGAGGTGGTCCTCCAGGCGGGCCGACATGCCGACCCGGGCCCAGGCGCCCCAGTTGACCGAGAGCCCCGGCACCCCGCGCCGGCCGCGCCACTCGGCGAGGGCGTCGAGCCCGGCGCTGGCGGCCGCGTAGTGGCCCTGGGTGGCGCCGCCGAGGACGGAGGCGATGGAGGAGTAGGTGACGAAGAACTCCAGCTCGGGGAAGGAGGTTTCGGCGGCCTCGTGGAGCAGCCAGCCGCCGTAGGCCTTCGCCGCCAGCTGGGCGTCGATGGACTCCCAGGTCAGCTCGGAGATCAGCTTCTTGTCGTAGGAGCCGGCCGCGTGCACGATCCCGCCGAGCGGGTACGGCCCCGCCGCGAGCTGCCGCACCAGCCGCCCGACGTCCTCCGGGCGGGAGATGTCGGCGCGTACGACGGCGATCTCGGCGTCAGCGGCGAGGTCCGCGAGGACCGGTGAGGCCTCCTCGGTGGCCCGGCCGCTGCGGCTGACCAGGGTCAGGTGCCGGGCGCCGAGGGCGACCAGTTTGCGGGCGGTGACCAGGCCGAGGCCGCCGAGGCCGCCGGTGACCAGGTAGGTGCGGTCGGCACGGAGCCCGGCCGGGCCCTCGTCGACGGGGCCGGTCCGCTCGTCCGCCGGGTCCTCGGGGAGCGTCACCCAGGCGCGTCCGGCCGGGTCGGACAGGGCGGTGCGCAGGGCCTCGCCGGTCTCGTCGAGCCGGAAGCGGGGCGCGGTGTCGTCGGAGCCGGTGGCGTGGACGACGGCGACCGCGGGGACGGTCAGCGTGGAGCGGAAGGTGCCGTCGTGCCGGACGAGGACCTCGTCGCCGGGCGCGAATCCGGTGCCGTCGGCGGCGGCGAGGACCGCGCCACGGGCCAACCGGCCGAGCAGCGGCGGGGGTTCCTCCTCTCCGGCCTCCGCGCCGGCCTCCTCCTCGGCGCGTTCGGCGCGGCCGGTGTCCAGGGCGGTGCGGGCGTCCTCAGCGGTCAGGCCGACGGTGTGCACGCGGACCTGAACCTCGTCGGCGCCCGGCGCCCGGTCGGTGACCGAGGTCAGGGCCAGGTCGGACAGGTCGCCGGAGTCGGGGGCGCGCAGTTCGAAGCCTCCCCCACGCTGGGCTCCTCCCCCACTCTCGGGCTCGCTCGAGCGGGGGGACCCCCACGTCCAGGTGAGGGTCGAGTCACCGGCGAGCAGCCGGCGCACATAGCGGCGGCCGGGGCGGTGGGCGACCTGGTACTCGCCGGGCGGCTCGGCGCGCAACTCGTCGGCGAGCGGGGCCAGGCCGCTGCCCGGGGCGAGGTCGACCAGGGTGGCCCGGTGCTGCGGGTACTCGGTCAGCAGCACCCGGCCGAAGCCCCACAGGGTGGCGGCGCCGAGGTGGCCGCCGTCGCCGGCCGGGTCGCCGGGCAGCCACTGGGCGGCCTCGGTGACCAGCCACAGCCGCGGCGGCCGGGGCGCGCCGGAGCCGTCCAACGCGCCGATCAGGGCGAGGAGTTCGCGGTAGTTGTCCTCGCACTCGGCGCGCAGCCGGCCGGCGGACATCGGCTCGGGACGCCCCCGCCAGACCCGGCAGACGTCGGTAACGGTGGGATCCGCCAGGGCGGCCTTGAGATCGGTGGGGTCGGTGAGGTCGGGCAGCCAGGTGACCTTCAGGCCGGGCTCGGCGGCGAGTTCGGCGGCGCGCGCGGCGGACGGGTCCAGCAGGACCACGTGCCGGGCCGGTGCGTCGTCCCTGGCCGGCAGGGCCCGGCGCACCCAGTCGGGGCGGTGCAGGAACTGGCGCCGTCCGCCGCGGCCCTCCGGGCGGGCCATGCGGACGCCGAGCAGCTCGGCGACCGGGTCGCCGTTCTCCAGCAGCAGCACGTCGGCCAGGCGCCGGTCCTGGTCGCCCCGGACCCGGGCGAGGACGCGCAGGTTCTCGCCGCGCGGCTTGCGGAAGTGCCGTACGGAGGCGATCTCGCGCGGCACGAACACCGGGCCCTCCGGGTCGAGGACGACCAGGGCCTGCACGGCGGCCTCCAGCAGCTCGGCCGGGACGTGCTCGACAGCGGTGGCGTCGCGGCCGGTCAGCTCGCCCGTCACCAGGCCGTCGCCGTGTCGGGCGGCGCGCAGGAGCAGCCGCATCCGGGGGCCCTGGGGGCGGCCGACGGAGGCGAGGTCGGTGTAGATGTCCTCGTCGTCGATGTGCTGGGCGGCCGGGGCGAGGGTGGCGTCCAGCTCGGCCAGCTCGGAGACGGGGACGAGGGGTTCGGGTTCGGCGGCGACGACGGCGGTGGCGTGCAGGTTCTCCTCGCCGCCGACGACGGTGAACACCTCCACCTCGGCGGCGCCGCCGGGCCGGGGCCGCCAGCGGGTGGTCAGCGCGGTCACCGTCTCGGCGGGCAGCTCCAGCGGGGCGAGCAGCCTCAGGTCGCGGACGGCGGAACGGGCGTGGCCCCGGACCGCGTCCTGCACGGCGAGCAGCAGGTCGACGTAGGCGCCGGCGGGCAGCACGGTACGGCCGCCGTCGGCGAGGTCGGCGAGCGCGCCGAGTTCCTCGGTGGTGAACTCTGCGGTGAACTCCCGTACCCCGCTGGCGAACCGCTCCTCGGTGCCGAGCAGCAGGTGGCGGGCGGTGCCGTTGGCGGCGGAGCGGCGGGGCGTGACGGAGGGCAGCCAGTAGCGCTTGCGCTGGAAGGCGTACGTCGGCAGGTCCACCCGGGCCGGGGCGGGGTGGCCGGCGTGGTAGTCGGCCCAGGAGACGGTGAGGCCGGCCGCGTAGTAGTCGGCGAGCGCGGTGAGGGTGGTCGCGGTGGTGGTGTCGCGGCGGCGCAGGCTGGCCAGCCACAGGTGGTCCTCGACGGTGACGCCGCGCCGCGCGAGCGCGGTGAGCCCGGCCTGCGGGCCGATCTCGATCAGGGCGTGCCGGCCGCGCTTGGCGACGGCGCGGATGCCGTCGAGGAAGCGGACGGGTTCGCCGATGTGCCGCACCCAGTAGTCGGGGTCGCCGATCTCGCGGAACCGGGCGAGGCGTCCGGTGACGTTGGAGATCAGGCTGATCTTCGGCTCGTGGAAGGTGATGCCGTCGAGGGCGGCGCGGAAGTCGTCGTAGACCTCGGCCATCAGCGGGGAGTGGAAGGCGTGCGAGACCTTGAGGCGGTCGACACGGACACCCCTGGCCTCCAGGATGCCGACGACCTCGTCCAGCGCGGCCGTGGCGCCCGAGATCACGGTCTGGTCGGGGGCGTTGATCCCGGCGAGCGCCAGGTCCGCGCGGCCCTCGAGCAGGGGGGCGACCTCCTCGACGGGGGCGGCGACTGCGGCCATGCCGCCCTGGGTGCGCACCGCCTGCATCAGCCGGGCGCGGGCGGCGACCAGCGTCACGGCGTCGGGCAGGCTGAACAGTCCGGCGACGGCGGCGGCGACGACCTCGCCGATGCTGTGCCCGATGAGCACGTTCGGGCGCACGCCCCAGGCCAGCCACTGCTGGGCGAGGGCGTACTCCAGGGTGAACAGGGCGGGCTGGGTGTACTCGGTGCGGTCGACGGCGTCGGGGTCGGCGGCGGTGCCGAGCAGCAGCCCGCGCACCGAGCGGCCGAGGTGTTCGGCGAAGAGCCGGTCGCATTCGTCGACGTGGGCGCGGAAGACGGGGAAGGCCCGGTAGAGGGCGGCGCCCATGCCGGCGTACTGGGAGCCCTGGCCGGTGAACATGAAGGCGGTCTTGCGGATGCCGGAGGGTCCCTCGTGCTCGGCCTCGGCGGCCCGGCCGAGGAGCCTCTCCAGGGCGGCGCGGTCGGCGACGGGGGCGGCGACGCGGTAGGGGTGGTGGGCGCGGGTGGTGTTGGCGCTGTGGCAGAGCGCGGAGAGGGAGAGGCCGGGCTGTTCGTCGAGCAGCCGGCGGTATGCGGCGGCCAGTTCGCGCAGGGCGCCGGCGTTCTTCGCGGACAGGGTGAACAGCGGCTCGGCGCCGCCCTCGGAAGGCTGCTCGGCGCCGCCCTCCGAAGCCTGCTCGGCCCGCTCGGGCGCCTGTTCCAGCACGACCGCGCCGATGGTCCCGGCGAACCCGAAGCTGTTGACGACCGCGCGCCGGACCTCGGCCTTCCAGGGCTCGCACGCGGTGGGCACCCGTACCGGATACAGGTCCCAGGGGATGCGCCCCGAGGGGGTGTTCAGGTTGATGTGGGGGTAGATCGTGCCCGCGCGCAGCTGGAGCACGGTCTTGATGACGCCGACGATGCCGGAGGCGGGCTCCATGTGACCCAGGTTGGTCTTCACGGAACCGACCAGCACCGGCCGGTCCTTGGTGTGGGAGTCGACGAACACGTCGCCGATGGCGCCGAACTCGATGGGGTCGCCGAGCGGGGTGCCGGTGCCGTGCGCCTCGACGTACTGGATGTCCTCGGGCGCGAGCCGGGCGGCGGCGAGCGCGCTGCGGATGACCTTCTCCTGGGCGGGGCCGTTGGGCACGGTCAGGCCGGCGCTGTCGCCGTCCTGGCCGACGGCGGTGCCGCGCACCAGGGCGAGGATCCGGTCGCCGTCGCGCTCGGCGTCGGCGAGCCGCTTGAGGACGACGATGCCGCAGCCCTCGGCGCGCGCGTAGCCGTCGGCGGCCTCGTCGAAGGTCTTGCACTGCCCGTCCGGGGACAGCATCTGCGCGTTGGAGAACATCACCGGGATGCGCGGGTGGTGCAGGGCGTTGACGCCGCCGCACAGCGCGATGTCGGTCTCGCCGGCGCGCAGCGCCTGCACGGCCAGGTGCAAGGCGACCAGGGAGGACGAGCAGGCGGTGTCGACGCTCATGCTCGGGCCGCGCCAGCCGAGGAAGTAGGACAGGCGCCCGGACAGCGGGAACATGGTGATGCCGGAGGCGAGATGGCCGTCCAGCTCCTCGTACGGCAGCGCGTCCAGTTCGAGGGCGTAGTCGATGGAGCTGGCGCCGATGTACACACCGCCGTTGCCGCGGCGCAGCGGCGCCGGGTCGATGCCGGCGTGCTCCAGGGCCTGCCAGGCGGTCTCCAGCAGCAGCCGCTGCTGGGGGTCCATGTAGCGGGCTTCCTTCGGGGAGATGTTGAAGAAACCGGCGTCGAACAGGTCGATGCGGTCGAGGAACCCGCCGCCCGAGGCGCGGATCTTGCCCTTGTCGTCGGGCCCTTCGGGGGTGAACGCCTCGACGTCCCAGCGGTCGGTGGGGATCGGGCGGATTCCGCTGCGGCCCTCCCTGAGGAAGGCGTCGAACTCGTCGGGCGAGCCGCTGCCGCCGGGGAACCGCAGCCCGATTCCGACGATCGCGACCGGTTCGGGCGCCTGCTCTGATTCCGTACGCGGCATGGAACGACTCCTCAAGCGTCCTGGATGGCCTGGGTCAGGTGGTCCACGAGGTGGGCGATCGTCGGCTCGTTGAAGAGCACGTTGACGTTGATCGACAGGTCCAGGAGCTGTTCCAGGCTCTGCCGTATCTCGGTCAGCCGCAGCGAGGTGAGGCCGAGGTCGAAATAGCTGACGTCGAGGGGGAGATCCTCGGAATCGTCCATGAGAAGAACGGCCCTGAATTTCTTCAGGACGATTGACTCGATTTCTTCGGCGAGTTCACTGCGCGGCAGATCGCGCAACCGCTGGATCGTGCTGTCGACAGGTGGCATGCCGTCATGCAACCAGCGCCGGCTGACGCCCCGCTGACGGCTCCGAGAGCGCTCCCGTGGCCTGATCGACCCGGTCAGCCGGGTGTCAGCGCGGGGTCAGATTCCGCTGCCAGGCTCGCATTGCTTCAAGAAATCCACACGCCATATCCGAAAGGCTGAAGATGCTTCGCGAAGCCGCGCAGGAGGAGAGTGCTGAGGCACCTTCCGGATTGAAGAGTTACGATCTCTACATCGCGGGCAAGGACGTCGCCGGCGACGGCTGGGTCTACACCGTCAGCGGACGCTCGCTGCTGGAGGACGTGTTCACGAGCGTCAGCCTGAAGCGCTCCCTCGAACAGGACCCGGAGTCAAAGGCCGCCAAGCATCCCTACGTCGTCGGGCGGTGCGCGATCGCGGACGACTCCGCCATCGACCTCGCCACCCAGGCGGCCGCCGCGGCCGCCCCCGACTGGGCGGCCGTGCCGCTGGAGCGGCGGATGCAGCTGGGCACCCGCTTCCGCGAGGAACTGATCAAGCACCAGGACGAGTTCCTGCGCATGCTGGTCGCCGAGTCCCACCCGGTGAAGCTGGCCCGCTGGGAGCTGAGCTGCCTGCTGCAGATCTACGCCCCGGGCTCCCTGCGCTGGTACCTGAAGCAGATGCGGGTCGAGAAGGAGTACAACGGCCGCACGCTGATCCTGCACCGCCAGCCGGACGGCGTGGTCGCCTTCAACCCGCCGCAGAACGCCCCGCTGCCCAGCGCCGCCCTGTGCGTGCTGGCGCTGATGGCCGGCAACGCGGTCGTGGTGCGGGCGCCGCGCAGCATCGCGCTGTCCACCATGTGGCTGCTGCGGGACGTCGTCGCCCCGCTGCTGGAGGAGGTCGACGCGCCGGCCGGTGTGCTCAACGCGGTGTGCTCCAACCCGAAGCAGACCATGGACCGCTGGATCGCCGACCCGCTGATCGACGACATCTTCTACATCGGCGGCAGCCAGGAGGGCCTGCGCTTCGAGCAGAGCTGCGTGGCGCACGGCAAGAAGCCGATCCTCGAACTCGCCGGCAACGACGGCATCGTGGTGTGGAAGGACGCCGACGTGAAGTGGGCCGCCGAGGCCATCACCGAGGCGTTCTACGGCTCCGGGCAGATCTGCATGGTGCCCAACTACGTGCTGGTCCACCCCGAGGTCGCCGAGCCGCTGATCGCCGAGGTCAAGGAGCAGGTCAAGGGCATCAAGCCGGGCCTGCCCGAGGAGGAGGACGTGCTGCTGTCACCGGTCAGGCGCAGCGAGCGGTTCTTCCGGCTGCTGCGGCAGGCCCTGGACAACGGCGCCGAGCTGGTCACCGGCGGCAACCGCACCGAGGTCGACGGCACCGTCTCCGAGACGGGCGTCTTCCTGCAGCCGACGGTGGTACGGGTGGACGGCCTGGACCGGGCCCGGACGTACGACGTGGTCCGCGAGGAGACGTTCTTCCCGCTGATCCCGATCGTGGTCGCCGAACGCGACAACGACGACGCCCTGCTGGAGGCCTTCCTGCAGTTCGTCAACAGCAACGACTACGGGCTGCGCAACTCCCTGTGGTCGCGCTCGGACCACGTCATCGAGACCTTCGTGCGCCGCGTCGTCAACGGCGGTCTGCTGAAGGTCAACGACTCCCACATCGGCTTCCTGCCGTACCTGCCGAGCCACGGCGGCACCGGCCGCACCGGCGGCGCCTTCGGCGAGGCCAACTACCCGATGCTCAAGACCTCCCACGTCCAGGGGGTCAGCATCGCCCGCGATGTGAGCCCGTACGACGCGGTCTTCGGCGCCTGATCACACCCCGATCCTGCGGAGGTTTCCCGTGCGTTCCCTCGATGCCGCCCGGACCGTGTGCGAGCGGTTCCACCCCGGACTGCTCAAGGAGCTGGAGCAGATTCCGTACGCCGAGCGGGAGAAGCCCGGCAGCCCGGTGATCGACCTGTTCCGCATCCACGGCGGGGTCGGTCTGCTGATACCCGAGGCCTACGGCGGCCACGGCGCGGCCCCGCTGGAGGCGCTGCGGGTGCAGCTGGCCCTCGGCGCGCTGTCGCCGTCGCTCGTCGCGGCCGTCTCCATGCACCACTTCACCGCCGCCATGCTGTACTCGCTGGCGGTCAAGGCGGGCCGGCTCACCGACGAGCAGACCGAGCTGCTGCACCGGATCGTGCCCGACCAGCAGGTGATGGCCTCCGGCTGGGCCGAGGGCCGGACCGCGCAGAACATCCTGAAGCCTGCCGTGACCGCCCGCCCGGTGGAGGGCGGGTTCCTGCTGTCCGGCTCGAAGAAGCCGTGCAGCCTGTCCCGTTCGATGAGCCTGCTCACCGCGTCCATCGCCATCCACGGCGAGGACGGCGGCGAACCGGAGCTGGCGCTCGCGCTGGTCCCGGCCGACGCGCCCGGCATGTCCGTGCACGACTTCTGGGGCAACGGCCTGCTGGCCGGCGCGGAGAGCGACGAGGTGCGCCTGGAGGACGTGTTCGTCCCGGCCGGGATGGTCGTCCGGGCCGGCGCCGACGACCCGACCCGCCTCGACGATCTGCAGTCGGCCGGGTTCGTCTGGTTCGAGATGCTGATCTCCGCCGGGTACGCGGGCTCCGCCGCCGCCCTGGTGGAGCAGGTGCTGGAGCGCAAGCGGGGCGGCGCCGAGGAACGGGCGGCTCTCGCCGTCGACATGGAGGCCGCGCTCGCCCTGCTGGAGGGCGTCGCCCGCGGGACCGGGCCGGAGCCCGGCGACGAGGAGTCGGTGGCGCGGGTGCTGGTCGCTCGGTACGCGGTGCAGAACGCGATGCCGGGCATCGTGGCCCGGGCGCTGGAGCTGCTGGGTGGGCTGGACTTCATCAGCAGCTCGGCCAGTGCGCAGGTCGCTGCCGCTACTCGTGCCCTGGCTTTCCACCCGCCGTCTCGCATCGCCGCCGCGGAGCCGCTGCTGGCGTATTTCGGCGGGGGGCCGCTGGTTCTGGCGTAGAGCTCGGCCGGCTGAGCTGAGTGGGCGACTGCGGGCCGTCTGTGGCTGGTCGCGCCGTTCCCCGCGCCCCTTACGGGGCGCTGCACCCCACCGACCTTATGACCGACCCCTCTTTGGAGTGAGCGACACGTGACCGTCATCCAGGATTCGCCGGCGCCGGCGACTGCCGTCGACGAGGCCGAGATCCTCAACCTCTACCGCGCCCATCTCAGCAAGGGACGGGCCACGCTTGCCGAGCTGTTCGGCAGTCATATGGAGGTGGCGTCCGAGGGCGCCTGGCTCACCACCAGTGACGGTGAGCGCTTCCTGAACGCGGGTGGCTACGGCGTGTTCATCATGGGCGCCCGCCACCCGATCGTCATGGAGGAGGTGGAGCGCCAGCTGCGCACCCACCCCACCGCCACCCGCATCCTGCTGGAGCCGACGGTGGCCCGCGCCGCCGAGGCCCTGGTGTCCGTACTGCCGCCGGGACTCGACCGGGTGCACTTCGCGCTGTCCGGCGCCGAGGCGGTGGAGACCGGTCTGAAGCTGGCCCGCGCGGGCGGCTTCAAGCGCACGATCTCGATGCGGGGCGGCTACCACGGCAAGACGCTGGGCGCCCTGTCGGCGACCGCGAAGGACGTCTACCAGGCGCCGTTCCGCCCGCTCGTGCCCGACTTCCTGCACCTGCCGTTCGGTGACGCCGACGCCCTGGAGGCGGAACTGCGGGCGCACCCGGGCGAGGTGTGCGTGATCCTGGAGCCGGTGCAGGGCGAGGGCGGGGTCGTCGTTCCGCCGAAGGGCTACCTCAAGCGGGTCGAGGAACTGGTCCGCGAGTACGAGGGCTTCCTGATCCTCGACGAGGTGCAGTCCGGGTTCGGGCGGCTCGGCGAGTGGTGGGGCGCCGACATCGAGGGCGTCGTCCCCGACGTCCTGCTCACCGGCAAGGCGCTCGGCGGCGGGGTGATGCCGGTGTCGGCGGCCGTCGCCACCCGCAAGGCGTTCCGCCCCTTCGACAAGGACCCCTACGTCCACACCGCCACCTTCTCCGGGCAGCCGGTGCTGATGGCCGCGGTGCAGGGCGCGATCCGGGCCGTCAAGGAGGAGCGCCTGGTCACCCGGGCCATGGACCTCGGCGCCCGGCTGCTGCCGCGGATCGCGGAGGTCGCCCACCGCAACATCCCCGAGCTGGTCGTGGACGTGCGCGGCCGGGGCCTGCTCATCGGCGTGGAGCTCGTGGAGGCCGGCCTGGCCGGCGAGCTGCTGATCGAGCTGTTCAACCACGGCGTGGTCGCCAACCACTCCATGAACGGCAGCTCGGTGGTGCGGTTCACCCCGCCCGCCGTGCTGGACGACACCGACGTGGACTTCCTCGTCAACTCCTTCGACCTGGCCACCCGCGACCTCATCAAGGGCGCGGCCAAGATGCCGGAAGGCGGTAACTGATCGTGCGGCACGTCGAACTCGATGCCCTGATACCCGCGGAGCAGGCCGAGACGGTCCTGCACGCCGTACGGCGCTGGGAGCGGTACCCGGACCTCGCGCCCCACGTCAACGCGACCACCGTGCACGCCTCCTACCCCGACCCCAAGGCCTCCTCCAGCTGGGAGCTGCACTTCCGCAGCGGCCTGCTGCGCTGGACGGAGGACGACACCGTGCTGCCGGAGGCCGGCGAGATCCGCTTCGAGCAGTCCGACGGCGACTTCGACTCCTTCACCGGGACCTGGTCGATCCGGCAGGACGGCGCCGACGTCGCCGTCCGCTTCGACGCCGACTTCGACTTCGGCATCCCGAGCCTGGAGGGCATCCTCGACCCGATCGCCGAGCGGGTCATCAAGGAGACCGTCGCCTGGGCGCTGACCGGGCTGTTCCCGGCCGTGCGCATCCAGGGCGGCATCGAACTGACCACGCCCGCCGCGGTCGGCGCCTAGCGGACGCCGAGGAGCTGACCATGGACCAGGCGAACCCCTTCGAGACACCGCGCACCTACTCGCTGCACCGCGCCGAGTACCTGGTGGGCCTCGCCGTCACCACCGGCATGATCGTCTACCACTTCGGTGACATCCGCTGGCTGCCGGCGCTCGGACTGTTCCTCTACATCGACCTGATCGGCTACATCCCCGGTGCCGTCGCGTTCAAGAAGAGCGGCGGCCGGCCGATCCACAAGGCGTACTACGTCCTCTACAACGTCATGCACAGCCTCATCACGCAGGGCGCGGTGGCCGCGCTGTGGTGCTGGCTGGTGAAGCCGGAGTGGGCGCTGCTGGTGCTGCCGTTCCATCTGTTCGGCGACCGCGGCCTGTTCGGCAACTTCATGAAGTCCTTCGCGCTGCCCTTCGAGCCGGTGCGCCAGGAGGGCTATCTGCGGCTGCTGGACGACCTGGGCCTGCCCCACCCCAAGCCGGTCGGGCACGCCATGGACCCGGTGCCGGTCGGGCACGTCCCGGCGCGTCCGGTCGTACGGGAGACGGAGGCCGTGCGATGACCACCGCCACGGACGTACGACGTCCCGTCCGGCAGGACCCGGCCGAACGCCGCCGCGCCCTCTACCACTTGGCCTCCCCCGTCTCCGTCCTGACCACCGGCCCCGAGGACCGCATGCACGGGACGACCGCCAGCACGGTCACCCTGGTCTCCCGCTCGCCCCTGCTCGTCGGGGTCGTGCTGCGGGAGGGCTCGTCGTTCGCCCGGCTGGCGGCCGCCGAGGGCCGGTTCGCGATCAACGTGCTGGGCGGCGACCAGGCCGGCGTGGCCCGCCGGTTCGCGGACAGCTCCCGGCCCGACGGCGACGCGGCCTTCGCGGGCCTGGCCTGGACGGCGGACCGGTACGCGCACGCCCCGCTGATCGCGGGCGCGCTCGCCCACTACGTCTGCCGGTTCCACTCCGCGCACGCGGCGGGCGACAGCGAACTGCTGCTCGGCTACGTCGTCCGCGCCACCGCCGACGACGGGCTCCCGCTGTTCAGCTACGCCGGCGGGCTGTACGCCGGCTCCCTGCGCCCCGTGAAGGAGGCCGCCGCGTCATGACCGGTACGTCGTCACCCGTTGCACCCGAGGCGGACTGGGACAAGGCACCCGGTCTGCTGGACGGCGCGAAGGAACTCACCCTCGGCCCCGAGGAGTGCGACCTCGCCTACTGGATCACCTCGGTGGCCCAGGGCACGCTGCGCGACCGCGGGGTGACCGGCCACCACGAGAGCGCCCTCACGCCCGGCTTCCTGAAGGCGCCCGGCCCGCTGCGCGAGGCGCTGGTGCTGGAGTTCGGCTTCCGTGCCCTCGCGGAGGAGCTGGCCACCCGGCTGCTCGGCCACTACGTCTCCATCGCGCCCGGCATCCCGCAGATGGAGTTCTACGCCACCCAGCTGATCGACGAGGCCCGGCACGCCCGGGTGTTCCGCCAGCACCTGGTGGAGCTGGGCATCCCGGCGAGCACCCTGCTCAAGGACATCGACGCGATGGCCCGGGACTACCGCAAGCGGGTCCTGGACCCGGTGGTGGACTTCACCCTGGACATCGTCCGCGACCAGGCCGACTTCCCCGGCGGGGTCGCCGTGTTCGCCATCATCATCGAGGGCGTGCTCGCCCCGGCGGCCGAGCTGAGCGAGCGCAAGTGGACGCCGCTGTCCCCGGCGACCGGCGAGATCTCGCGCGGCACCGCGATCGACGAGATCCGCCACCTCACCGTGGCCAGCACCATCCTGCGCGACCACGTCGTCGAGTTCCCGGAGTACAAGCCGCGGCTGCTGGAGATCCTGCGCTCGGGCGTGAAGCTGTGGGACGAGATCCCGGACCGGGAGTTCGTCATCCACCGCGAGGAGCTGTTCCAGGAGGGCATGTTCGAGTATGCCGACCTGATCGGCGACTACGAGGTCTGGCCGGGCGTCCGGCTCCTCGACACCACCCCAGAGCAGCGCTACGACATGGCCGAGCAGTGGACCGACGAGATGGCCGAGGTCCGCATGGCGTACATGGGCCTGCCCGTCGAGGTCCTCGCCTCGGAGGCCGGCGCATGAGCGGCGGGCGGGCAGCGGTCGTCACGGGCATCGGGTCGTACGTCCCGCCCAACGTGGTGACCAACGCCGACCTGGCCGCCCGCCTCGACACCTCGGACGACTGGATCCGCACGCGCACCGGCATCGCCGAGCGCAACGTGATCTCCCCGGGCACCTCCACCGGCGACCTGGCGGTGGAGGCGGGCCTGAGGGCGCTGAAGTCGGCGGGTGACGAGCGGGTGGGGGCGGTGGTGCTGGCCACCACCACCCCGGACCAGCCGTGCCCGGCGACCGCGCCGCAGGTCGCCGCGCGGCTGGGGCTCGGGCAGGTGCCCGCTTTCGACGTGGCGGCCGTGTGCTCCGGGTTCCTGTACGGGCTCGCCTCGGCCGCCGGGCTCATCGCGGCCGGGATCGCGGACCGGGTGCTGCTGATCGCGGCGGACGCCTTCACCACGATCGTCGACCCCGGGGACCGCACCACCGCCGTGATCTTCGCGGACGGTGCGGGCGCGGTCGTGCTGCGCGCCGGCTCGGCCGGTGAGCCCGGGGCGATCGGCCCGCTGGTGCTCGGCAGCGACGGCGAGCTGAGCCATCTCATCGAGGTCCCGGCGGGCGGCTCCCGGCAGCGGTCCACGGACCGGCCCGCCGCCCCGGAGGACCACTACTTCCGGATGCTCGGCCGGGACACCTACCGGCACGCGGTGGAGCGCATGACCGCCGCGTCCGCCGAGGCCGCCGAGCGGGCCGGCTGGCGTCTGGACGACGTCGACCGGTTCGTGGCCCACCAGGCCAACGCCCGGATCCTGGAGGCCGTCTCGGACCGGCTCGGCATCGCCGCCGAGGGGCGGCTGAGCAACATCGCGCGGGCCGGCAACACCGGCGCCGCCTCGATTCCGCTGCTGCTCGCCGAGGCCACCGCCGAGGGCCGGCTCGCGGCGGGCCACCGGGTGCTGCTCACCGCGTTCGGCGGAGGCCTGTCCTGGGGCGCCGCCACCGTCGTCTGGCCGGAGCTGCAGACCATCTGACCGACCGTCAGCCAATCGGACCGACCCGCCGATCCATCGGTACGCGAGGCGCGTACACCTTCGAAAGGAACCGACATGCTGGAGCAGCTCAAGGAAATCCTGTCCAACAAACTCAAGGTGTCGCCCGAGGCCATCACCCCGGAGGCCACCCGGGAGGACATCGAGCTGGACTCGCTCGCCGTGGTGGAGCTGTCGCTGCTGCTGAAGTCCGAGCTGGACCTGGACATCAGCGACGACGACCTCCTGGAGGCCGAGACCGTGGCCGACATGGTCGCGCTCATGGAGGAGCGGAGCGCGAAGGTCTGATGGCCGGCATGGACATAGCCGTCACCGGGCTCGGCCTGGTCACCCCGGGCGGTATCGGGGTCGGGCCGAGCTGGGCGGCGGTCTGCGACGGCAGGCCGGCCGCCGCCCTCGATCCGGTGCTGGCGGACAACCCCGTACAGATCTCCTGCCGGGTGCCCGGCTTCGACCCCGAGACCCTGCTGAGTGCGCGGCGCGCGCACCGCCTGGACAGGTTCGTGCAGTTCGCGCTCGTCGCCGCGCACGAGGCGGTGGCCGACGCGGGCCTCGACCCGCAGACCTGGGACGGCGCGCGGGTGGGTGTGGTGCTGGGCTGCGCCGACGGCGGTCCGGGCACGGTCGAGGACCAGCACCATGTGCTGCGCGAGCAGGGCGCCGACCGGGTGTCGCCGCTGCTGCTGCCCATGCAGCTGCCGAACATGCTGGCCGGTCAGACGGCCATCGAGTTCGGGGCGACCGGACCGAACCTGGTGGTGGCCACCGCCTGCGCCTCGGGCGCGACCGCCATCGGGACCGCGCGGGACCTGCTGGCGCTCGGCCGGTGCGACATCGTGCTGGCCGGCGGCAGCGAGGCCATGATCACCCCGCTGGTCATGGCCGGGTTCGCGCAGATGGGCGCGCTGTCGAAGCGGCACGACGATCCGGCGGCCGCCTCCCGCCCGTTCGACGTGGACCGGGACGGGTTCGTCGCCGGGGAGGGCGCCGGGATCCTCGTGATGGAGCGGGTCGCGGACGCCCGCGCGCGGGGGGCGCACGTGCACGGCCGGATCATCGGGTACGGCGCGACGGCCGACGCGCATCACGTGACGTCGCCGCATCCGGAGGGTGCGGGGATCGAGGCGGCGGTGCGGGCGGCTCTCGCCGATGCTGGCGCCGATCCGGACGACGTGCAGCACGTGAACGCGCACGGTACGTCGACGCCGCTCAACGATCTGTCCGAGGCGCGGATGATCCAGCGGACCCTGCGTGGGGATCCGCTGGTCACCTCCACGAAGGGAGTCACCGGGCACCTGCTGGGCGCCGCCGGCGCGGTCGAGGCCGCGTTCGCTGTGCTCAGCGTGGAGCACGAGCTGATTCCGCCCGTCGCCAACCTGGTCATGCCCGATCCCCGGATCGAGGTCAAGTTGGCCCAGACCGCTACCGAGATGCCGATCGATCTGGCACTGAGCAATTCGCTCGGATTCGGTGGGCAGAACACGGCACTGGCGATCGCTCCCGCCTGACGCAGTACGACGCCAGCGCCAGACAGCCGTCCGTCGGTCCTCCGCGGGCGGCTGTTGCACGTCTCCCTCCCCAACCTCTTTGAGCAGCCCAGGAGTTCTCCATGTCCACCAGCGGTTCTCCACCCCGGGCCGGTCGGCTCGGTACCGGTCACATCCTCTTCCTGATCGTCGCCGCCGCGGCCCCGCTCTCCGCCATGGTCGGCACCGTTCCGCTCGCGTTCGCCTTCGGTGACGGAGCCGGTGTGCCCGCGGCGTTCCTCTTCGCCGGGGTCACCCTGCTGTTCTTCTCGGTCGGCTACGCGGTGAGCGCCCGCCGCACCGGAGGCTCCGGTGGCTTCTACGCCTCCGTGGCCGACGGACTCGGCCGCCCTCCCGCGGTCGCCGCAGGCTATGTCGCCCTGCTCTCCTACAACTGCGCGACCATCGGCCTCGCCGGCGCCCTCGGCTACTTCACCCACCTGGTCTTCGCCGCCCATGGGCTGACGGTGTCGTGGGAGTGGTGCGCGGCCGTGGGGCTGGTGCTGACGGCGGTGCTCGGGTACCGGGAGATCGCGCTCAGCGCCCGGGTGCTGGCGCTGCTGATGCTCGGCGAGATCGGCGTGCTGGCCGCGCTGGACGTGGCGATCCTCGTCCGGCACGGGGTGCACGCACTGCCCGCGGCCTCGTTCTCCCCGCATGTCGCGGCGGGGCACGGGGTCGGGGTCTCGCTGATGTTCGCGTTCGTGTCGTTCATCGGGTTCGAGTCGGCCGCCCTGTACGGCAAGGAGGCCAGGGATCCGCGGCGCAGTGTGCCCCGGGCCACCTACGCGGCCGTCGTGCTGATCGCCGGGTTCTACGCCCTCACCAGCTGGCTGGCGGTCGGCGCGGTCGGCAGCGACCGGGTGCGCGAGGTCGCCGGCAAGCAGATGGGTGACCTGTTCTTCGTACTGGGCGACGACTTCCTCGGCAAGACGGGCAGCACCGGGCTCCAGGTCATGCTCTGCACCAGCCTGTTCGCTGCGACGCTGGCCCTGCACAGCGCCGCCAACCGGTACGCCCAGGTGCTCGCCAAGGACGGGCTGCTGCCGGGCGGTCTGGCCGCCGAACACCCCCGGCACCGCTCCCCGCACCGGGCCAGCCTCGCGCAGAGCGCGCTGACAGTGGTGGTCGTGGGCGGGTTCGCCCTCGCGGGGCTGGATCCGTACGCCGATCTGACCACCAGCATGCTGGGCCTCGGCACCCTGGGCATCGTCGCCCTGCAGGCGCTGGCCGCGCTGGCCGTGCTCGGGCCCCGGCTGCGCGGCGGGGGCGGCCACTGGTGGCGGGAGACGGTCGCCCCGCTGCTGGGCTTCGCCGGGCTGGCCGCCTCGGTGTGGCTGGTGGTCGGCAACTTCGACATGCTCACCGGTTCCCCGTCCAGGGTGATCGCCGCCCTGCCGTGGCTGCTGCCGCTGGTCGCCCTGGGCGGTCTGCTGTACGCGGCCCGGCTGCGCGCGGCCCACCCCCTGCGCTACCGCCGCCTCGGCACCCGGCACATCGCGGCTGTCGTACCGGAGCAGTCGCCCGCCTCCTCCCCCGCCCTGTCAGGAGACCGCCATGCATGACCCCAACGAGCTGATCGAGGCCGGTCCGGACGCCGTACGACGCCTGGCCCGCCGCCGCCACGACCTCGACCTGGACGCCCTGCGCACCGCGCTGGGCGCCCGCTCGGCCACGCAGGCCGAGGTGACCCGGCTGCGCACCGAGCTGAACCGCACCGCCAAGGCCCGCCGCTCCGGCCCGCCCACCGAGGCGGAGAAAGAGGCCGCCCGGGCGCTGCGCGCCGAGGTGCAGCGGGCGGAGGGCGCCGCCCGCACGGCCGCCGGTGCGCTGACGGAGCTGCTGCTCGGCATCCCCAACCTCCCGCTGGACACGGTCCCGGACGGCGACTCGGAGAAGGAGGCGGTGGAGATGCGGCGGGGTGGTCCGGCCCCGCGCCCCTCGGCCGGCGCCCGGCACCACGCGGAGATCGGCGAGGCCCTCGGCATCCTCGACTCCCCCGCGGCGGCCCGGCTGTCCGGCGCCCGGTTCAGCGTCTCGCACGGCGCCGGGGCCCGGCTGGAACGGGCCCTCGGTGACTTTCTCCTCGATCTGCACACCCGCGAGCACGGCTACACCGAGCAGTCGGTGCCGTTCCTGGTCGGCCGGGACACGATGACGGGAACCGGGCAACTGCCCAAGTTCGAGGAGGATCTGTTCCGCACCCAGGTCGGTGACCGGGAGCTGTTCCTGATCCCGACCGCCGAGGTGCCGCTGACCAACCTGGTGGCCGGACAGCTCCTGGACGCGCGGAGCCTGCCGTACGCGTTCACCGCCCGCACCCCCTGCTTCCGGGCGGAGGCGGGGGCGTACGGCCGGGACACCCGGGGTGTGCTGCGGCTGCACCAGTTCGAGAAGGTGGAGCTGGTGCGGATCTGCGCGCCGGAGGAGGCCCAGGCGCAGCTGGAGCTGATGGTCGCGCACGCCGAGGAGTGCCTGCGCCGACTCGAACTGTCCTTCCGTACCGTGCTGTTGCCCGCCGGGGACATGGGCTTCTCGGCCCGGATGACGTACGACATCGAAGTCTGGCTCCCCGGCGGCGGCTCCTACCGCGAAATCTCCTCGGTCTCCGACTGCGGCACCTTCCAGGCCCGCCGCGCCGACATCCGGGTCAGGGGGGCCGACGGCCGCAAGACGCCGGCGGCCACCCTGAACGGCTCGGCGCTCCCGATCGGCCGCACGGTGGCCGCGCTGCTGGAGCAGGGCGTCCAGGAGGACGGATCGGTGGCCCTGCCCGAGGCGCTGGTGCCGTACACCGGCTTCCGGCGGATCCTCCCGGGCGGGGCGACCGAGTAACTCACGGACTCGGGACGTGAGTTCAGGTTGTCGGACCGCGGCGCGTCACAGCGCCGCGGTCGTCCCCTCCCCGGACGCGCTGCCCGCGAGCCACTCGTCCCAGCCCAGGTTGAAGGCGGCGTAGCCGTTGTCGGCCGGGGCCTTGGCGCGGGACGAGCCGGTGATGGTGACGGGGTCGCCCTGCTTGACCTGGCCGTAGAACCACTTGGCGTCCGACATGGACAGGTGGACACAGCCGTGCGAGCCGCGGGCGCTGCCGCTGCCCGGATTGGGGTCGCCGGTCGAGTAGTGCACGTACGTGCCGGACTGGGTCAGGTGGACGTCCCAGGGCAGGGTCAGGTCGTAGTAGTTGGGGCTGCCCTTGTCGCAGCTGATGCCGACGCTGCAGGAGGTCATGTGGACCTTCTCCTGCTTGTCGATGACGGCCATCGTGCCGTTCCAGGTCGGGTACTGGGGGCTGCCCGCGTTGATCGACAGGGTGCGCACCAACTGGCTGTTCCGGGTCACCTTCATGGTGTGGCCGGTCACCGAGACGTCCGCGCGCACGTCGTCGCCGATCTTGAAGGTGTGCGTGTAGCTGTGCACGCCGTAGCGTCCGTTGCCGTTGCTGACGCCCGTCATGTCGGCGTCGATCTTCACCGTCGTGCCGGAGGGCCAGTACGTCTTCGGCCGCCAGTCGGCGCGCCTGTCGCCGAACCAGTGCCAGGCGCCGACCACCGGCTGGGAGGCGCTCACCTTCATGTGCTTCTCGACCGTGGCCCGGGCCTTCGCCGCGACCGGGTTCGTGAAGACCACCGAGATCGGCATGGCCACGCCGACCGTGGACCCCGTCTGCGGGGTGATCGTGTCCAGCAGCATCGGCGGGCCCGCGGGCTTCTTCTTCGTCGGTGACGGAGAGGCGCTCGCACCCGGCTTGCCCGGCGCCTTCGCGTCGTCCCCGCCCGCCTTGTCGCTGCCGCCCCCGCCGCAGGCACTCACGCTCACCAGCATCGCACCCGTGACGAGTACGACCCCTATGCCGCCCTTGCGCCGTCCCACGCCCCGCCCCGTTCTCTCGCTCCTCGGCCCTGACGGGCCCGACTCCCTGTCAGACAGTGAAGATGTGGGTCGCGGTTGCATGCATCGTGTAAAGCGTGCTCCAAAACACGGTGCACATCCCCGGTACCGGCCGACTGATCACGGGGACGGCGCGTCGGGCCAGCGCCTTCGGACTTCGGAGCGGACGGCGTCGAGGAACTCGGCAGGCGGTCCGTAAAGGTGATCGACGATGTAGTGGATGATCAGGTTCGGGGCGACGTAGAGCACTCCGTCGTCCGAAACAGCCCTGATCTCGGCATGGCCGCCCGGCCCGTACCCGGGCACGCTCAAGAACCCGCAGTCCGGCCGCTGTCTCGCCGACCTCAAGAGCGACCGCGACCCGCGCACCCGGGTCGTCATCTGGGACTGCATGAACATCGCCGACCAGAAGTGGGCCGCGACCAGCGGCAATGTGCTGCCCGCTCCCCAGCCGGTGCTCCCGGTCGGCGTCGGTGAGCAGGACTACCCGACCGCCGCCTCCCCGGGCGACGTGCAGGGCACCGGATTCCCCGCGCTGTACGCGGCCTCCCGGTCGGGCCGGATGATCGAGTACCCGGGCGCCGCGGCCGACGGCGGGCTGGCGCAGTTCACCGCCCCGGTGAACATCGGCCATGTCCACCGGCCTGCCGACTGGTGGAAGCTGGACGGCACCGCGGACAGCGTCCGCCCGGACAACGGCCTCACCCTGAACGGCGGCGCCACCGTGACGGCCGACGCCTCACGGGGCGGTGCGCTGGCTCTCAACGGCAGCACCGGCTACGCGGCCACCTCGGGTCCCGTGCTCGACACCAGCCGCAGCTACACCGTCTCGGCCTGGGCCGACCTGAGCAGCCTGACCGCGAATTCCAGCTTCGTCTCGCAGTCCGGCAGCAACGCCAACGGCCTCCAGCTGTACTACTCCAGCGGTAAGCACGCCTTCGCCTTCGGCCACGCGCACGCGGACGACACCGAGGGCGCCTTCACCAGCGCTTACGGGCCCACCACCGGGGCGCAGAGCCCGAAGACCAACACGTGGTTCCACCTGGTGGGTGTCTTCGACGCCGACACGCAGCAGTTGCGTCTCTACGTCAACGACGACCTGGCCGCCACCGCCTCCTACGAGGGCACGGTCTGGAAGGCGACCGGGCCGCTGCAGATCGGACGCCGGATCGCCGAGGGCCGCTACGGGGAGTACACCGCAGGCAAGATCGCCGACGTGCAGCTCTTCACCGAGGCCCTCACCCCGGGCGGGGTCGTCTCGCTCGGCAGGAACCGCCCCGTTCCCACCCAGCTCTCCTGAGTCCTGGGGTTGACCGCACGGCGGCCCGCCGTCCCCGGCGAGGGGGCGGCGGGCCGTCCGCGCTCATGCTCGACTCCCGCCCACTGCGGTCGGTCGCTCACGCGCCCATCATGTGCACCCCGCCGTCCACGTGCACGATCTCGCCCGTGGTGCGCGGGAAGAAGTCCGACAGCAGGGCGACGACCCCGCGGGCGGCCGGATCCGGGTCGGTGAGGTCCCAGCCGGCCGGGGCCCGGTCGGTCGTCCAGACGTCGGCGAGCCGCGCGAAACCGGGGATGGACTTGGCGGCCATGGAGCGCAGCGGTCCGGCCGCGACGAGGTTGCAGCGGATGCCGCGGCCGCCGAGGTCGCGGGCGAGGTAGCGGCTGGTGGACTCCAGGGCGGACTTGGCGACGCCCATCCAGTCGTAGTGCGGCCAGGCGACCGTCGCGTCGAAGGTGAGGCCGACGACCGAGCCGCCGCGCCGCTCCAGCAGGGGCAGGCAGGCCGTGGTGAGGGACTTCAGGGAGTACGCCGAGACGTGCACGGCCGTCGAGACGTCGTCCCAGGTGCCGTCCAGGAAGGAGAAGGCGCCCTGGGGGCCGTAGGCGATGGAGTGCACGACGCCGTCGAGGGAGTCGACGTGCGCGCCGATGCGCTCGGCGAGGGTGTCCAGGTGGCCCTGGTCGGTCACGTCCAGCTCGATGACGGGGGCGGGCTTGGGCAGGCGGGCCGCGACCCGCTCGATGAGGGTGAGCCGGCCGAAGCCGGTCAGCAGGACCTCGGCGCCCTCCTCCTGGGCGGTGCGGGCCACGTGGAAGGCGATGGAGGCGTCGGTGACCACCCCGGTCACCAGGATCCGCTTGCCGGCGAGGATGCCGCTCATGCCGCGGGCACCCCCTTGGGCAGTCCGCTGACCAGCGGCGAGTCGTGGTCCTGGGGGCCGAGGGCGCTGCCGCCGCCGGGCGCGCCGAGGGCGGCGAAGAAGTCGGCGTTGGAGGCCGCGTGGTCGTCGCCCCACTCCTCGGGCAGGTCGTCCTGGAAGTAGACGGCGTCGACCGGGCACACCGGTTCGCAGGCCCCGCAGTCCACGCATTCGTCCGGATGGATGTACAGGGCGCGGCGGCCCTCGTAGATGCAGTCCACGGGGCACTCGTCGACGCAGGAGCGGTCCTTGACGTCGACGCAGGGCAGTCCGATGACGTAGGCCATGCTCAACTCCTCGTGTTCACGGGTACGGTCACTCGACCGGGGTGCCGGTGGTGCGCTCGCCGAGGGTCAGCACGGTGCCGGCGAGGACGGCCATGGCGGCGGCGATGACGCCGAACAGGGCGCCCGGGCCGCGCGCCTCCAGGACGGGCAGCAGCACGAACGGCAGGGCGGCGGCGCTGAGTTTGGACAGCGAGTAGGCGGCGCCGGAGGCGGTGGCCCGGATCGGGGTGGGGTACTGCTCGGACAGGTAGACGTGCGAGACGCTGGAGAAGACGTTGCTGCAGAGGGTGTAGGCGAAGCCGCAGGCGACGATCAGTGCGGCCGAGCCGGCGTAGGCGAAGCCGAGTCCGGCCACGACCATCGCGCCGGCCGAGAGGGCGACCAGGGTGCGGCGCTCGACGCGGTCGACGACGGGCAGGGCGAGGGCGGAGCCGACCGGGTAGCCGAGGAAGGACAGGGCGGTGAAGCCGAGGCCGGCGACGATGCCGTAGCCCTTGGCGGCGACGATCTGCGGGGCGAGGGTGCCGAAGCCGTAGTAGCCGACGACCGACAGGACGCAGAACAGCCAGAGCACGAGGGTGCGGCGGAGCATGCCGGGCCGCAGGACGTCCCGCAGCCGCGCGTTCTCGGCGGCCGGGCGGGGTCCGGCGGGTGCGGGGCCGGCGGGTGCGGGGCCGGCGGGTGCGGGCGGTTCCAGGGGCAGTCCGCGGCCGGCCGCCTCCGTCTCCATCCGGGACACCAGGTCCTCGGCCTCCGCCGTCCGGCCGGTGGCCGCGAGCCAGCGCGGGGACTCGATCAGCTGCCGGCGCAGCACCCAGACGACGGCCGAGCCGAGCGCGCCGAGCACGAACAGCCAGCGCCAGCCGGCCACGCCCAGCGGGGTCAGCGGCACCAGCCACAGGGCGGCGAAGCCCACCGCGGGCACGCCGCAGAAGGCGAGGGTGTACGCCCAGGCGATGAACCGGCCGCGCTTCTTGGCGGGCAGCACGTCGGCCAGGTAGCAGTCGGACAGGGCCTGTTCGGCGCCGATGCCGATCCCGGCGAGGAACCGGGTGGCGATCAGCCAGGTGGCGTTCGGGGAGAAGGCGCCGAGCAGGGAGAAGACGGAGTAGATGGCGAGGTTGACCAGGAAGGCCCGGCGCCGGCCGAACCGGTCGGCGATCCGGCCGAGCGTCAGGGATCCGATGAACTGGCCGACGAACACGGAGGCCAGGACGAGCTTGAGCGAGGTCGTGCCGAAGCCGAAGTCGCTCTGGAGCACCTTGCCGATGGTGCCCGACAGGTTGTTCTCGAAGGTGTCGAAGAACAGGCCGACGCCGATGACCGCGGTGAGTCTGCGGTGCAGGGGAGTGATCGGCATGCGGTCCAGGCGGACACCGATCGGGGCGGGAGCGGTGACACCGCCCGCCGCCGCGGTGGTCTGGGACATGGGGCTGGCTCCTTGGGGCGGGCGGACGTCGGTGTGACTCAGGCGGCCCGGGCGGCCCGGCGCCGGATCTGCTCCTCCACGTCACCGCGCCGCACGGGCGCGCTGACCTCGTGCAGATAGGAGGCGACCTCGCGGTACGAGGCCCAGAACCCGACCTCGTGGTAGGGCACCCCGCGTTCGGCGCAGTACTCCATGGTCAGCTGCCGGGCGCGGGGCAGGCTCTTCTGCGGCATGGCCGGGAACAGATGGTGCTCGACCTGGTAGTTGAGGCCGCCGTAGAGGAAGTCGACGAGCCGGCTGGGCCGGATGTTGCGGGAGGTGAGGACCTGGCGCTCCAGCCAGTCCAGGGTCTCCTCCTCGCCGTCGCGGACCTGCATGCCCTTGTGGTTGGGGGCGAAGATCATCCCGAAGTAGACGCCGAGGGACGCCTCCTGGACCAGGATGAAGGCGACCGCGAGCACCGGGTTCAGGACGGTGAAGACGAGGCCGGCGTAGACGGCGGTGCGCAGCAGGATCAGGAAGGTCTCCAGCACGGGCCGCTTGGTCTTGCCCTGGGCGATCGACAGGAGGGCGGTCTTCAGCATCTTGAAGCCCTCGAGGACCAGCAGCGCGAAGAACAGCACGCTCTGGTAGCGCACCACGAACTTCTGGGTGCCCTTGCGGCTCGGGTACTGCTTGATGTCGAAGATGGCGGTGCGCCGGCCGATGTCCGGGTCCATGTCCAGGTGGTTGGGGTTGCTGTGGTGCCGGTTGTGGTGGTTGACCCACCAGCCGTAGCTGACCCCGTTGACCAGGTTGGCGTGGATGTAGCCCACCGCGGAGGCGGCCTTCTTGCTGCGGAACATCGCCTTGTGGCCGGCGTCGTGCCACATGAACGCCGACTGGCCGCCGCACAGCCCCATCCACAGGGCGGTGAGCAGCTGCCACCAGGAGTCGCCCAGCTCGAAGAAGGCGGCGAACCCGATCAGCAGCAGAGTGGTGTTGAGGGCCAGCTTGCCCACGTAGTACCGGGGGTCGAGGTCGAGGAGACCTTCGGCCTTGACGCGTTTGAGCAGTTCGGCGAAGGTCGCCGAGGCGCCGGTGCGCTGCCCCGCGCCGGCCCCTCCACCGGTGACGAGTGCCCCGGCTTCTTGTATGTGCGGACGCTGCATGCGTTGCTCTCCTTGGGAGAAGTGCCCGGATCGGGCGGCGGCGCCGCTGCCCCGCGGAGCTGCGGGCGCCGCGAGTCGACAAGGCTCCCGCGTGCGGTCACCGTCGCGGGCGGGGAGGGCTCACCCGGCGGGCCCGGGCGGCGGAAGCACAGTGCGGTACTCCCGGGCCCGGACCGCCGGGCGAACGTGCGTCCAGCGTTCCGTGGAGCGCTGATGTGGCACTGATGTCCCTCTGATCGGACGTGCCGTGCCGGACTCAGCCGGCCGCCCCGGTGCTCAGCCGCTCGTCGAGGGCGCGGACGACCGCGTCGGCGGCCTCGGCGACCGCCTCGTCGTCCGGCGCGCCGATGACGGCCATCAGCTGCTCGACCATGGCGTGCTGGAGTTCCTCGGTGGACTGGCTCATGTCGGTCTCCCGTGTTCTCGATGTGATGTCAGAAGGCGTTGCAGGCGCGGAAGATGTGCGCGAAGCCGGGCAGCGAGGCCTGGGGGCCGTCGAAGGCGACGTACTCGGGGATCAGCACGTCGGGGGCCCACTTCTGCTTGTACGACAGCTGCGTCTGCGCCGGGTACAGGGCGGCGCCCTCCGCCCACAGCGCGTGCATCAGCCACTGGAACGCGGGGCTGTGGCCGTCGAGTTCGTGGCTCGCGTCCAGGCCGGTGAACGGCGTGAACCCGAAGTGCAGCCACTCGACGCCCTCGGCCCGGAACACCTCGACGGCGTGCGCGTTGATGGCCTCCATCAGGCCCGGGGAGCCCTCGGGGATGCGCCGGCTGAGGTCGTGCATCCAGCCGGCCCGGCTGCCGTAGACCGGGGAGTACGAGATGTACGCGACCGGGGCGCCGTCGATGGTGCCGACGAACAGCCGGCGGTGGGCCTGGGCCGGGCCGCCGATCTGGCCGACGAGGAACTCCAGTTGCTGGGCGCCGCCCTTGGAGCCGAGCCAGGCCTGGTCGATGGTGATGATGGCGTCCCGCACGTCGGCCGCGTCGGCCTCCTGGATGACGAGGCCGTTGCGGTGGGCGCGGGAGATCTTGTTGCGCAGCTGCATGAACCTGGTGCCGCGCAGGGTGAACTCGGCGAGGCCGACGGCCCAGGAGGCGCCGACCTGGTTGACGGTGAAGCCGAGTTCGGCGTAGCGCTCGGCGTCGGCGCGCTGGAGCTGGACGCCGACCAGGCGCAGACCCTCGTCGCGGACGTACCGGCGGAAGGCGTCGAGGAGGGTGCCGTAGTCCCGCTCGGCGGCGAAGGGGCCGCCGAACTGGACGGCGTGCCGGCCGGTGCGGCGATAGACGACGACACCGTCCGCGCCCGGGACGGTGAACGTACTGTTTCCGCTGTTGAGCGCCAGGAACGAACTCGGGTTCTCGCTCGCGGTGTGCGTGCGTATCGCGTCGAGAACCAGGCCCTCTGTGGCGGTTTCGGTGGTGGTCGCGGTCATTCCCGTACCCCTTTCGGGAGCGTTTTCCGACGAAGGGAGTACAGCACCGCTAAGGCGCCCCGGAAAAGGGCGGATAGGAATTCATTGCCTGTGTCAGAACGGTGTCAGCATTCCGTCAGCGGGCACTGCCAGTGTGGTTCCCGTGAACGGCGCGGGAAACCGGAGCCGGGAGCGAGGAGAGGTGCCCGGAGTGGCTGATCGGGGACCGCGAGCACGCCTCTTGGTCGGGCCGGGAACGGCCCACGCAGGTTCAAATCCTGCCCTCTCCGCCACACCCGGGGCCACCGTCGGACCGGAATTCCGTACGCGGGTGATCTCGAATTCACCGCTCCGGCGCCCGGAACGCATTTTCCCCTCTCCGGTGCCGTGCCGATGACGATTCGGCACCGGACGCCCCAGGAACCGCCGGCCGCCCCCCGTCCCGGCGGAGCAACCGCCCCGGCGGGCCGTTTCATGAGCCCAGGCCCGCCGGGGCGTGGCGCGTTGCCGGCCACCCGGTGTGCCGGCACAGAACGACCCCGGAAAGAAAAGGCGTCACCAAGGAATTTCCAGCAGGGATTGTCATACAGGGGGAAGACATGCTGAGGTTCTCCGTTCTCGGTGCACTGCAGATACGGACCGCCGCCGGGCCGGCGGAGATCTCCGGCGATCTGCAGCGCACCCTGGTCCAGACGCTGCTGGTCAGCGAGGGACAGCCGGTCTCCGGGGAGAGCCTGGCCGAGGCGATGTGGGGCGAGGCCGCCCCCGACAACCAGGCCAACGCCCTGCAGGCGCACATCAGCAGGCTGCGCCGCAGGCTCCGCGACCTGGAGCCGGACCGGCCGGCCTCCCGGGTCACCATCCACCCCTCGGGCTACCGACTCGGCGTCGGGGAGGGCGAGTTGGACGCGGCCGAGTTCATCAGGACGGTGCGGCAGGCCGAGTCGGCGGCGCCGGGGGACGCGGCACGCACCGCGCGGCTGCTGGGGGACGCGCTGGCGATGTGGCGCGGGCCGGTGTTCGGCGGGTTCGCGGGCGGGACGCTGTGCCAGCTGGCCGGGGCCCGGTACGAGGAGTACCGGATGCGGGCGATGGAGCTGCGCTTCGACGCCGAGCTGCGGCTCGGCCGGCACGCGGCCGTGCTCGCGGAACTCACCGAGGCGCACACCAACCACCCCTTGCGGGAACGCTTCTGCGAGCTGCTGATGATCGCCCTGTACGGCGCGGGACGGCAGGCCGACGCCCTCGACGTGTTCCGCCGGATGCGCCGCCACCTCGACGAGGAACTCGGCATCCAGCCCTCCCCCGCCCTGCGTCAGGTGGAGCACGCGATCCTCTCCCACGACCCCGCGCTGACCGGCGACACCCGCATGCCCGTCCGGCTCCAGCCTGCCTGACTCACCGGGAAATCGATGTGCGTAAGCCGCCCGTCAGCACCCGGTCAGCCCGCCTTGCCACGCTCGGCAACCGACGTTCCGTCAGCTCACGGAAGCAGGGGGAGACATGAGGTCCCACGTCGTGGAACTGGCCGCACTGCGCGAACGCGTGCTCGCGGGCCCCGGGGAGAAGGCGACCGCCGCCCAGAAGGCCAAGGGCAAGCTCACCGTGCGGGAACGGATCGACCTGCTCCTCGACGAGGGCTCGTTCCACGAGGTCGAGCCGCTGCGCCGGCACCGGGCCACCGGCTTCGGGCTGGAGGCGAAGAAGCCGCACACCGACGGCGTCGTCACCGGCTGGGGCACGGTGGAGGGGCGTACCGTCTTCGTCTACGCCCATGACTTCCGGATCTTCGGCGGGGCGCTGGGCGAGGCCCACGCCGCCAAGATCCACAAGATCATGGACATGGCTCTCGCGGCCGGCGCGCCGCTGGTCTCCCTGAACGACGGCGCGGGCGCCCGGATCCAGGAGGGCGTCACCGCCCTCGCCGGCTACGGCGGCATCTTCCGGCGCAACACGGCCGCGTCGGGGGTCATCCCGCAGATCAGCGTGATGCTCGGCCCGTGCGCCGGCGGTGCCGCCTACTCCCCCGCCCTGACCGACTTCGTGTTCATGGTCCGCGAGACGTCCCAGATGTTCATCACCGGCCCGGACGTCGTCAAGGCGGTCACCGGCGAGGAGATCACCCAGAACGGGCTCGGCGGCGCCGACGTCCACGCCGAGACCAGCGGGGTCTGCCACTTCGCCTACGACGACGAGGAGACCTGCCTGGAGGAGGTCCGGTACCTGCTCTCCCTGCTGCCCGGCAACAACCGCGAGACCCCGCCCGCCGTGCCCTGCGACGACCCGGCCGACCGCCGCTGCGAGACGCTCGCCGACCTGGTGCCGGTCGACGGCAACCGGCCGTACGACATGGCGAAGGTGATCGAGGAGATCGTCGACGACGGCGAGTACCTGGAGGTGCACCAGCGCTGGGCCCGCAACATCATCTGCGCGCTGGCCCGGCTGGACGGGCAGGTCGTCGGGATCGTCGCCAACCAGCCGCAGTCGCTGGCCGGGGTGCTGGACATCGAGGCGTCCGAGAAGGCGGCCCGCTTCGTGCAGATGTGCGACGCGTTCAGCATCCCGCTGGTCACCCTGCTCGACGTGCCCGGCTTCCTCCCTGGCGTCGGCCAGGAGCACGGCGGCATCATCCGCCACGGCGCCAAGCTGCTGTACGCCTACTGCGACGCGAGCGTCCCGCGCATCTCCCTCATCCTGCGCAAGGCCTACGGCGGCGCCTACATCGTCATGGACTCCCAGTCCATCGGCGCCGACCTGACCTACGCCTGGCCCACCAACGAGATCGCCGTGATGGGCGCGGAGGGCGCCGCGAACGTCATCTTCCGCCGTCAGATCGCCGAGGCCGACGACCCCGAGGCCAGGCGGGCCGAGCTGGTGAAGGAGTACAAGGCCGAGTTGATGCACCCGTACTACGCGGCCGAGCGCGGCCTGGTGGACGACGTGATCGACCCGGCCGACACCCGCCGCGTCCTCGTCGGCGCGCTGGCGATGCTGCGCTCCAAGCACGCCGAACGCCCCGCCCGCAAACACGGCAACCCCCCTCAGTGACGGAGGTCCCCATGACCGCATCCCCGACTCCCCCCATCCGCGTCGAGAAGGGCGAGGCCACCGAGGAGGAGCTGGCCGCCCTCGCGGTGCTGCTGCTCAGCCGCACCGCCCTGGCGGGCGCCGGCACCGAACCGGCCTCCCCCGGCACCACGTCCTGGCGCCCGCACGCCTTCCACGCACCCCACAGCTGGCAGCGGTCCTGACCGGCGCCGGACACGCCGAGCGGCCCGGCACGCCTCACGGTGCCGGGCCGCTCGGCGCGGGTGTCGGCCGTCGGGGTCGGCCTTGGGGTTGGCTTTCAGGGTCGGCCTTCGGGGTCAGCCTGGGAGTCAGCCGAGGACCAGGGCGATGTCCTGCTCCTGGACCGCGTGGAAGGCCGGCAGCGGGA
Source organism: Streptomyces sp. NPDC047085 (assembly GCF_040643735.1). Lineage (NCBI taxonomy): Bacteria > Bacillati > Actinomycetota > Actinomycetes > Kitasatosporales > Streptomycetaceae > Streptomyces > Streptomyces sp. NPDC047085. The sequence continues at coordinate 103,132 of NZ_JBEYUW010000001.1, read as the reverse complement.
GGATGCCCACGGGGCGCAGCTCCATGACGGTGGCCTCGACGTGGGCCGCGCCGGCCTTGAGGGGCTCGGCCGTGACCTGGCCCGAGTTCTGCCAGCGGTGCTCGGCGCCGTCGCACACGGCGAGCGTGCCTCCGATGCCGTGCTGGACGCGGGCGTCGCTCTGGCTGACCGAGGAGCTGACGAACACGGGTCCGGTGCCGCCGGTGCAGCGGTAGGTGCCGGAGAGGGTGACGGTGCCGTCCGCCGCGATCCGGCCGGTCGGGTCGACGGTGACGCTCTCGGCGGGTCCTGCGACGCGGGCGGGAGCGGCGGCAGCGGTGGGTGCGGCGACGGCGCACAGCAGCGCGGCCGCGCCGAGCGCGGTGGCGACGGCGGAGCGTACGGACATGGGAGGACCTCCCGGTTCTCGGTGGTGTGGGGGCCTCCACTGGTACCGGGCGGCCGTGCCGTCGGCCGTGATCGTCACTCCATCGGTGGCGCGTCATGGAACCGTCCGTGAGTTGTCCGCGTGTTGTCACGCTTCACGGCCGGACGTTCCGATGAGTTCACGCCCGGGGCATGGTCTGCACAGGGCCGGACGGTGACCGATCCGCCGGCCCCCATCGCATCGATGTGGAGGTGCGCCATGTGCTCCCACCAGTTCTCCTGCCCCACAGCGGACACCGGCATCCCGCACCCCGTCGCCGCCCACCCCGAGCAGGGCTGGACCCTGCTGTGCGACGGGTCGATCGTCTTCGACGACACCGGTGAGCTGCACCCCGACGGCAGCGTGGTCCCGCCGCACCGGGCCCCGGCGGAACGCCTCGCCACGGCCGCGTAACTCCCGGCCCCGGCGCGGGGGCCTCCGTCACGGCAGTACGGCGAACCCGTCCAGCTCCACCAGCGCCCGCTCGTCCCACAGCCGTACGACCTCCACGACCGCCATCGCCGGGTAGTCCCGGCCGGCCAGCTCCTGCCAGATCCGGCCGAGCCGGCGGGCATGGTCGCGGTAGGCGGCGACGTCGGTGGCGTAGACGGTGACGCGGGCGAGGTCGGCGGGGGTGCCGCCGGCCGCGCGGAGGGCGTTGAGCAGGTTGCCGAGGGCCTGCTCGAACTGCTCCGGGAGCGTGTCGCCGGTGATCTTGCCGTCCGTGTCGAGGGCGGTCTGCCCGGCGAGGAACACCACGCGGGAGCCGGTGGCGACGACGGCGTGGGAGAAGCCGGTGGGCGGGGACAGCTCGGGCGGATTGACGCGCTCGGTGCTCACCGGGCCTCCCGGTCGGGTGTCATGGCGTACAACTCCTTGGCGATGATGCCCCGTTGGACCTCGCTCGCCCCCTCGTAGATGCGTGGGGCGCGCACCTCGCGGTAGAGGTGTTCGAGGAGGTGGCCGCGGCGCAGGGCGCGGGCGCCGTGCAGTTGGACGGCGGTGTCGACGACGTACTGCGCGGTCTCGGTGGCGAGCAGCTTGGCCATCGCGGAGCGCCGGGGCACGTCGGCGGCGCCCCGGTCGTACGCCGTCGCCGCGGCGTAGACCATCAGGCGTGCCGCCTCCGTGCGCAGCGCCATCTCGGCGACCTGGTGGGAGACCGCCTGAAGGTCGCGGAGTTTGCCGCCGAAGGCGTCGCGGGCGCGGGTGTGGTCGAGGGTGGCGTCGAGGGCGGCCTGGGCCATGCCGACGGCGAAGGCGCCGACGCTGGGCCGGAAGAGGTTGAGGGTGCCCATGGCGACGGCGAAGCCCCGGTCCACCTCGCCGAGCACGTCGTCCCCGGTGACGGGCACGGCGTCGAAGTCGAGGGCGCCGATGGGGTGCGGGGAGATCATCTCCAGCGCGGTGCCGGTGAGTCCGGGCCGGTCGGCGGGGACCAGGAAGGCGGTCACGCCCCGGGCCCCGGCGCCGGGCGTGGTGCGGGCGAAGACGGTGTAGAAGTCGGCCTCGGGGGCGTTGGAGATCCAGCACTTGGCGCCGGTGAGCCGCCAGCCCTCGCCGCCGTCGGGCTCGGCGGCGAGGGCGAGGGCGGCGGCGTCCGATCCGGCGCCCGGCTCGCTCAGCGCGAACGCGGCCACCGCGCCGCCGTCGGCGACGCCGGGCAGCCAGCGCTCCCGCTGGGCCGGGGTGCCGTGGGCGTGCACCGGGTGGGCGCCCAGGCCCTGGAGCGCGAGGGCGGTCTCGGCCTCGGTGCAGGCCTGGGCGAGGGACTCCCGCATCAGACACAGGTCGAGGGCGCCCGAGGTGAACAGGCGGGCGAGCAGCCCGAGCCGGCCGAGTTCGGCGAGGAGCGGGCGGTTGACCAGGCCCGGCTCGCCCTTGTCGGCCAGCGGGCGCAGCCGTTCGGCGGCCAGCGAGCGCAACTCGGCACACCAGGCGGTCTGCTCCGGTTCGAGTGAGAATGCGAGCACTGCCGGTCCTCCCTCCGAGGCGGGCGCGTGCGCCGCCCTCCCGGCCATGACCGTGAGGACGCCCCTGCACCCCTCCGACGTTATCGCGCACAGTTGACTGCCGTCACCAACACGATACGCTCAGGTTCAGCCCAGCACGGCTCGTTGCGAGCCAGGACGCCCGTGCCCACCAGGACGCCCGTCTCCACGCTTGTCTACGGCAAGGGGGCGAACCGCCATGCACGACTCGGCCCACCTCGACACCTTCGCGCGCGACCACCTGCCCCCGCCGGACGAGTGGCCCGAGCTGCGGTTCGATCTGCCGGAGCTGCGTTACCCCGCACGGCTGAACTGCGCCGCCGAACTCCTCGCCCACGCCGATCCGGACCGCCCCGTCTTCCGTACCCCGGACGGCCCCGTGTGGACGTACGGCGAGCTGCGCGCCCGGGTCGACCGCATCGCCCATGTCCTCACGGGCGAGCTGGGCGTGGTGCCCGGCAACCGGGTGCTGCTGCGCGGCCCCACCACGCCCTGGCTGGCCGCCTGCTGGCTGGCGGTGCTGAAGGCGGGCGCGGTCGCGGTCACCGTGCTGGCCCAGCAGCGCCCGCACGAGCTGGCGACCATGTGCGAGATCGCCCGGGTCGGACACGCGCTGTGCGACATCCGCGCCGTGGACGACCTGGCGAAGGCCGACGTGCCGGGCCTGCGCATCACGACGTACGGCGGTGACGGCCCCGACGACCTGCTGCGCCGCCCCGCGCCGGACACGCCGTTCCCGGCCGTCGACACCGCCGCCGACGACGTCGCCCTGATCGCGTTCACCTCCGGCACCACGGGCCGCCCGAAAGGGTGCATGCACGTCCACCGGGACGTGCTGGCCGTCGCCGACACCTTCTCCCGCCATGTGCTGCGCCCCCACGGGGACGACGTGTTCACCGGCAGTCCGCCGCTGGGCTTCACCTTCGGCCTGGGCGGACTGGTGATCTTCCCGATGCGGGCGGGCGCCAGCACCCTGCTGCTGGAACAGGCCGGCCCCCGGCAGCTGCTGCCCGCGATCGCCGAGCACCGGGTCTCGGTCCTGTTCACCGCGCCGACCGCCTACCGCGCGATGCTCGACGAACTGGACGGGCACGACGTCTCGTCCCTGCGGCGCTGTGTGTCGGCCGGCGAGAACCTTCCCGCGGCCACCTGGCAGGCCTGGCACGAGCGCACCGGCCTGCGCATCATCAACGGCATCGGCGCCACCGAGCTGCTGCACATCTTCATCTCGGCGGCCGACGAGGCGATCAGACCGGGCACGACGGGCGTCCCCGTGCCGGGCTGGCAGGCGCGCGTGCAGGACGCGCACGGCATCCCCGTGCCCGACGGCGAGCCGGGGCTGCTGGCGGTGCGCGGCCCGGTCGGCTGCCGCTACCTCGCCGACCCCCGGCAGCGGGAGTACGTGCGCGGCGGCTGGAACGTCACCGGGGACACCTACATCCGCGACGGCGACGGCTACTTCCGCTATGTGGCCCGCGCCGACGACATGATCATCTCGGCCGGGTACAACATCGCCGGACCCGAGGTGGAGGACGCGCTGCTGCGTCACCCGGACGTGGTCGAGACGGCCGTCGTCGGCCGGCCCGACGAGGCCCGGGGCCAGGTCGTGGTGGCGTACACCGTGCTGCGCGCCGGGGCGCGGCGCGACCCCGATGCGCTGCGCACGTTCCTCACGTCCGAGCTGGCCCCCTACAAGTGCCCGCGCGAATTCATCTTCCTCGACGCCCTCCCGCGCACCGCCACCGGGAAGTTGCAGCGGTTCCGGCTGCGCACCGAGGGCGACCGGCAGTGATGCCGACGACCTAAAATGATCAACGTGTCCGAGCAGCACGCCCCCAGGTCCCTCATCGTCACGCTCTACGGCGCGTACGGCCGCTTCGTGCCGGGCCCGGTGCCCGTCGCCGAGCTGATCCGGCTGTTGGCCGCGGTCGGGGTGGACGCGCCCTCGGTGCGCTCCTCGGTGTCCCGACTCAAACGCCGCGGGCTGCTGCTGCCCGCCCGCACGGCCCAGGGCGCCGCCGGGTACGAACTCTCCCCCGAGGCACGGCAGTTGCTGGACGACGGCGACCGCCGCATCTACGCGACCACCCCGCCCGAGGACGAGGGCTGGGTGCTCGCGGTGTTCTCGGTGCCCGAGTCGGAGCGGCAGAAGCGGCACGTGCTGCGCTCCCGGCTGGCGGGCCTGGGCTTCGGCACGGCGGCCCCCGGGGTGTGGATCGCCCCGGCGCGGCTGTACGACGAGACCCGGCACACCCTGTCCCGGCTGGGCCTCGACCCGTACGTGGACTTCTTCCGGGGTGACCACCTCGGCTTCACCCCGACCGCCGAGGCCGTCACCCGTTGGTGGGATCTCGCGGCGATCGCCAAGGAGCACGAGCGCTTCCTGGACGTCCACGCCCCGGTCCTGCACACCTGGGAGCACCGCACGGGCACCCCGCCCGAGGACGCCTACCGCGACTACCTCCTCGCCCTGGACTCCTGGCGCCACCTGCCCTACACCGACCCGGGCCTGCCCGCCCACCTGCTGCCCGCGAACTGGCCGGGCGTGCGCTCGCGGGAGGTGTTCCGCGGGCTGCACGCACGGCTGCGGGACGCGGGAGCGGAGTTCGTCGGGGTGGACTGAGCGGGGGTGTTGGGCGTGCCTCAGAAGCGGCGCAGCCGCAGGGCGATGCCGTGTCCGACCGCGAGGTAGATCACCGCGGGCAGACCGTAGTTGAGCAGGACCCGGAGGTTCTCCGTGTCCATCGTGAAGATGTCCTGCGACCACCAGGCGAGCGCGTCGGCCATGTCTCCCACGAACCGCACGAAGACGTTCCCCTGGTTGGCCTCCAGCATGTACAGCAGGATCCACAGGCCCAGGAACGCCGCCGCGACGTCCGCGACGGTGTGGATGACCAGCGCGGCACGCCGGGTGCCCGAACCGTCGGGGCGGCGCTGCCGGACGGGCGCGGCGGGCTGCGCCGGGGGCCCGGGGTAGTGGGGGCCCGGGTCCGGAGTGTGGCCGTAGCCGTATCCGGGGTGGTCGGGCAGCGGCCTGGTGTCACTCATATCGGTCTCGATCCCTGTCGGTCTTCCGGGTCTTCCGGGTCTTCCACGTGGCTCGAAAGAACCTAGACAGGCGCGGATAACAGGCCGGTTCAGGAACCGTGCGAATCGCGTGGAAGGGGTGTGACCGAACCGAGGGACAGCCGCGGCTTGGGGGCGTCCGTGCGCCCGGTCTGCGGGCGCCGGCTGCCCGCCCGGTAGGGCGCGGGCCAGACGACCCCGGGTCCCTCGTAGCCCTGCTCGGCGGCCGCGTGCAGGGTCCAGTGCGGGTCGTACAGGTGCGGCCGGGCCAGCGCGCACAGGTCCGTACGCCCGGCCAGGATCAGGGAGTTGACGTCGTCCCACGAGGAGATCGCGCCGACCGCGATCACCGGGACGCGGACCGAGTTCCGGATGCGGTCGGCGAACGGCGTCTGGTACGACCGCCCGAACTCCGGCCGCTCCTCGGCCACCACCTGCCCGGTGGAGACGTCGATCGCGTCGGCGCCGTGCGCGGCGAAGGCGCGGGCGATCTCCACGGCGTCCTCGGCGGTGGTGCCGCCCTCGGCCCAGTCCGTGGCCGAGATGCGTACGGTCATCGGCCGCTCGCCCGGCCACACCGCGCGTACGGCGTCGAAGACCTCCAGCGGGAACCTCAGCCGCTTCTCCAGCGAGCCGCCGTAGGCGTCGGTGCGCTGGTTGGTGAGCGGGGAGAGGAAGCCGGACAGCAGGTAGCCGTGGGCGCAGTGCAGTTCGAGCAGGTCGAAGCCGGCCCGGGCGGCCCGCCAGGCGGCGGCCGTGAACTGCTCGCGGATGTCGGTCAGTTGAGCCCGCGAGAGCTGGCGCGGGGTCTGACTGTCCGGCTTGTACGGCAGCGGGGAGGCGGCCACGAGCGGCCAGTTGCCGTCGGGCAGCGGCTCGTCCATGCCCTCCCACATCAGCCTGGTGGAGCCCTTGCGGCCGGAGTGCCCGAGCTGCACTCCGATCGCGGTGCCGGGGGTCTGGGTGTGCACGAAGTCGGTGATCCGCTTCCACGCCTCACCTTGCCGGCCGGTGTAGAGGCCCGCGCAGCCGGGGGTGATCCGGCCCTCCTCGCTCACGCACACCATCTCGGTCATCACCAGACCGGCCCCGCCGAGGGCGCGGGCGCCGAGGTGGACGAGGTGGAAGTCGCCGGGGACGCCGTCGGTGGCCGAGTACATGTCCATGGGCGAGACGACGACCCGGTTGCGTAGGGTCAGTCCGCGCAGCCGGAACGGCGTGAACATCGGGGGCGTCCCGGGCGGGCAGCCGAACTCGCGCTCCACGGCCTCGGTGAAGTGGGCGTCACGCAGCCGCAGGTTGTCGTGGGTGACGCGACGGCTGCGGGTGAGCAGGTTGAACGCGAACTGGCGGGGCGGCTGGTCGAGATACAGCCGCAGGTTCTCGAACCACTCCAGGCTGGCCCGGGCGGCGCGCTGCGTGGAGGCGACGACGGCCTTGCGTTCCTCCTCGTACGCCGCGAGCGCCTGGGGCACGTCGGGATGTTCCTCCAGGCAGGCCGCCAGCGCCAGCGCGTCCTCCACGGCGAGCTTGGTGCCGGAGCCGATGGAGAAGTGGGCGGTGTGGGCGGCGTCGCCGAGGAGGACGACGTTGCCGTGCGACCAGTGCTCGTTGACCACCGTGCGGAAGGTGGTCCAGGTGGAGTTGTTGGAGCGCAGGGGGCGGCCGCGGAGCGCTTCCGCGAAGATCTTGGCGCAGCGGTCGATGGACTCCTGCGGGTCGGCCTCGTCGAAGCCCGCCGCCCGCCAGACCTCCTCGCGCATCTCGACGATCACGGTGGAGGCGTCGGCCGCGTAGGGGTAGCCGTGCAGCTGCATCACGCCGTGCTCGGTCTCGGCGATCTCGAAACGGAAGGCGTCGAAGGCGAAGTCGGCGGCCAGCCAGATGTAGCGGCAGTGGTGGGTGGCCACATGGGGCCGGAACACATGGGCGTAGGTCTCGCGGGTGGTGCTCTTGACTCCGTCGGCGGCGATGACGAGGTCGTGGGTCGCCGAAAGGTGGTTGGGGTCGGGTGCCGCGGTGCGGAAGCGGAGGTCCACGCCGAGGGTGCGGCAGCGGTCGTGCAGGATCTCCAGGAGACGGCGCCTGCCCAGTGCGGCGAAGCCGTGTCCTCCGGAGGTGTGCCGGGTGCCTCGGTGGGCGATGTCGATGTCGTCCCAGCGGGTGAAGTCTTGTTGGAGGGCTGCGTAGACGACGGGGTCGGCGTGTTCGATGCCGCCCAGGGTTTCGTCGGAGAGGACGACTCCGAAGCCGAAGGTCTCGTCGGGGGCGTTGCGTTCCCAGACGGTGATGTCGCGGGTCGGGTCGAGGCGCTTCAGGAGCGCGGCGGCGTAGAGTCCGCCGGGGCCGCCGCCGAGGATGGCGATGCGCTGCATCGACTACCTCCCCCTCCACTTCGGGGGGCGCTTCTCGGTGAACGCCGCGTGGAACTCCGCGTAGTCCTCGCCGTTCATCAGGAGGGCCTGGGTGGAGGCGTCCAGTTCCACCGATGCCGCCAGGGGCATGTCCAGTTCGGCGGTCAGGAGGGCCTTCGTCTGGGCGTATGCCAGTGCCGGGCCGTCGGCCAGGCGGCGGGCGAGGGTGAGGGCCGCCTCGTCGGCTCGGCCCTCTTCGGTCAGCTCGCTGATCAGGCCGATGCGTTCCGCCTCGGGGGCGCGGACCGGGTCGCCGAGCATGAGGAGGCGGGTGGCGTGGCCGAGGCCGACGACGCGGGGCAGGAGGTAGGCCGCGCCCATGTCGCCGCCGGACAGGCCGACGCGGGTGAAGAGGAAGGCGAAGCGGGCCGAGGGGTCCGCGACGCGGAAGTCGGCCGCGAGGGCGAGGACGGCACCGGCGCCGGCCGCCACGCCGTGGACGGCGGCGATCACCGGGAAGGGGCACTCCCGGATCGCCCGTACCACCTGGCCGGTCATGCGGTTGAAGTCGAGCAGCTGGGCGGTGTCCATGGACAGTGTGGCGCCGATGATCTCGTCCACGTCGCCGCCGGAGCAGAAGCCGCGCCCCTCGCCGGTCAGCACCAGGGCCCGCACGGAGCGTTCCCGGGACAGCTCGGCGAGCAGGTCGCGCAGGTCGGCGTAGGCGCCGAAGGTGAGCGCGTTGAGCTTGTCGGGGCGGGCGAGGGTGACGGTGGCGATGCCGTCGGCGCGCTGGACCCGCAGGTGCTCCCAGTCGGGGGTGCGGGCGGCGGAGCCGGTGAAGGGACTCATGACGTGCGGCCTCCTAGGGGGCGTGCCTCACGTTGCGCTACCCCTCGAAGTTATCACCTCTTTGTGACTGTCGTCATGAGCGCGCAACACGGCGCCTGGGTGCGTGTCACCCGACCGGCCGGGTCACCTCGCCCAGGTCACCGGTCGGCGACAGCGCCGTAACAGTGGGCGCGGCCGTGCGAGGCGGGGCGTTCGGCCGGGTAGAGCGCCCGGTACCGGGGCGAAAGTCCCGGGCGGTGCCCGCCGAAGATCGCTATGGCCGGACCCGTACCATTCCTACAGTCGAAAGCAGGACAGCCTGCTCCATGAACGGACTCGCCTTGCACGAACGCCCCACCGAATCGGCCTCCTGGCGTATCGCGCTGCCGCACACCGCCGCGGCGGTGCCGGCCGCGCGCGCTCTGGTGCGCGAGGCCCTCGCCGAGGTGGAGCACACGACCGACTGCGACACGGCGGAGCTGCTCACGGCGGAACTGGTGGCCAACGCGGTGGAGCACACCGCCGGGCGCGGCCCGATCGAGCTGGTGGTGGAGCTGCTGCCGACCGGCTGCCAGGTCGAGGTGCACGACCCGGACCCGGCGCCGCCCGGCCATCTCACCCGGCCGGTGATCGAGGAGCCCGACCCCTGGCAGGAAGGAGGGCGCGGTCTCCTGTTGATCCGCGCCCTCAGCTCGTCCTGCGGTCACCGCCCCACCTCGTCGGGCAAGGCGGTGTGGTTCAGACTGCCTGTGATTCCCGCTCAGCGGCGTCCGAGGTGACCTCGGCCGGGGCCGCCGGCCGGGCCAGCGTGGAGTGCCGGCGCCCGTAGGCGACGTAGACGAGCAGGCCCACCGCGAGGAACACGGCGAACTGGATCCAGGTCTGCCAGCCGGTCTCGTACATCAGGTACAGGCAGAAGCCCACGCCGAGCAGCGGGCCCACCGGGTACAGCGGCACCCGGAAGCTGCGGGTGAGGCCCGGCTCGCGGCGGCGCAGGGCGATCACCACGATGTTGACCACGGCCATGATCGCGAGCGTGCCGATGGTGCACAGGTTCATCACGGCGTCGAGCGAGGCGAAGGCCGCCGGGACCGCGAAGACGACGGCGACGATGAGCGTGCCGGCCACCGGGGTGGAGGTGCGCGGGGAGACCTTCTCGAAGACGCGCGGGATCAGGCCGTCCCGGGACATCGACATCAGGATGCGGGTCTGGCCGTACATCACGGCGAGGACGACGGACGCGATGGCGACGACCGCCCCGAAGGCGACGACACCACCGCCGACGGTGGAGCCGGTGACCTCGTTGACCACGTACGACAGCGCGGCGGGGCGGCCGGCGACCTGGTCGCCGCCGATGGCGCCGATCGCGGCGACCGCGACCGCGCAGTAGAGCAGGGTGACCAGGCCCATGCAGACCATGATCGCGACCGGGATGTCCCGGCGCGGGTTCTTGGCCTCCTCGCCGGCCGTGGTGATCGCGTCGAAGCCGATGTAGGAGAAGAACGCGGCCGTGGTGCCCGCGCCGATGCCGCCGAGGCCGGCCGGGGAGAACGGGGTGAGGTTGCCGTCCTTGAAGGCGCTGTAGCCGATGGCGCAGAAGGCCAGCAGGATGACGAGCTTCACGGCGGCCATGGCGGCCGTCGCCCGGGCGCTCTCGCGCACTCCGCGCACCAGCAGCACGGAGGCCATGGCGATGACGATCACGGCGGGCAGGTTCGCGATGCCGCCGTCGCCGGGGCCGGCGGACAGCGCGGCCGGGAGCTGCCAGCCGGTGAGGCTGTGCAGGAGTTCGTTGACGTACTGGCTCCAGCCGACGGCGACCGCCGAGATGGAGATGCCGTACTCCAGCAGCAGGCACCAGCCGACCAGGAAGGCGGTGGACTCGCCGAGGCCGGCGTAGGCGAAGGAGTACGAGGAGCCGGAGACCGGGATCGCGCCGCCCAGCTCGGCGAAGGAGAAGGCGGTGAAGACGCAGGTGATCGCCGCGAGGACGAAGGAGACGACCACGGCGGGTCCGGCCTGGGCGACGGAGTCGGAGAGGCCGACGAAGATGCCGGTGCCGACGATGGCACCGACGCCGAAGCAGATGAGTTGGAAGAGGCCCATGGTGCGCTTCAGGCCGTGTCCCTCGCGGTCGGCGCCGGATTCGGCGACGAGCAGGTGCGGGGACTTGATGCGGGGAGCGGGCATGCGGGTGGTGCTCGTTTCTGGTGGTGCGTGGTGCGGGCGCGATCATTGGTCGATCGCCGCGGCGGCCGTGGCAGGGGTGGGCCGGGGCCGCCGGTCAGGATAAGGCCTGGTGAGGTGGGTCAGGAAACGCTGTGTGACGCACCCGCCAGGGTGGCCACGAGGATCGCCTTGATGGTGTGCATCCGGTTCTCGGCCTCGTCGAAGACGACGGAGTGCTCGGACTCGAAGACCTCGTCGGTGACTTCCAGCTCGGTGAGTCCGTGGCGTTCGTGGATCTCGCGGCCGACGGCGGTGCCGAGGTCGTGGAAGGCCGGCAGGCAGTGCAGGAACTTCACGTCGGGCTTGCCGGTGGCGCGCAGCACGTCCATGGTCACGGCGTACGGGCCGAGCAGCGCGATGCGCTCGTCCCAGACCTCCTTGGGCTCGCCCATCGACACCCAGACGTCGGTGGCGATGAAGTCGGCGCCGCGCACGCCCTCCTTCACGTCGTCGGTGAGCGTGATCCGGGCGCCGGACGCGGCGGCGAGCTGCTGGGCGACCTCGACGATCGTCGCGTCCGGCCACAGCACCCGGGGCGCGACGATCCGGACGTCCATGCCGAGCAGGGCGCCCGTGACGAGGTAGGAGTTGCCCATGTTGTAGCGGGCGTCGCCGAGGTAGGCGTAGGCGATCTCGTCGAGGGGCAGGTCGCTGTGCTCGGTCATGGTGAGCACGTCGGCGAGCATCTGGGTGGGGTGCCACTCGTCGGTGAGGCCGTTGTAGACGGGCACCCCGGCGTACCGGGCCAGCTCCTCGACCACGCCCTGGCCGTGTCCCCGGTACTCGATGGCGTCGAACATCCGGCCGAGGACGCGGGCCGTGTCCTTCACGGACTCCTTGTGCCCGATCTGCGAGCCGGACGGGTCGAGGTAGGTCGTGTGGGCGCCCTGGTCGGCGGCGGCGACCTCGAACGCGCAGCGGGTGCGCGTCGAGGTCTTCTCGAAGACCAGCGCGATGTTCCTGCCGCGAAGGTACTGCGGCTCGGTCCCGGCCTTCTTCGCCGCCTTCAGCTCCGCGGCCAGCTCGACCAGACCGCGGAACTCGTCCCCGGTGAAGTCCAGCTCCTTGAGGAAGTGGCGGCCGGCGAGGGCGGTCGGGACTGTCGCCATGGGGGCGCTCCAGAGGTACGGGTGCACGAGACCGTGGAATTCTATACGAACTTCAGCATGTCTATTCAGGCGTCTTATCCAGTGGACCCCCCTCACACCCCCTTCGTGCCCCCGCTCACGCCGGGTCACGCGCCCCGGGCTCACACAAGGTCACGCTTTCACGGGATTACGCCGGGTCACGCCTTCACGGGCTCACACGGGGTCACGCTCCACGGGACAGCTCATGCAGCGCGGCCCGCCCCGCCCCCGCCCCAGCTCGCTGCCCGGGATCTCGATCACCTCGATGCCCTGCTTGCGCAGATGCGTGTTGGTGGTGGAGTTCCGCTCGTAGGCGACGACGACCCCGGGTTCGACGGCGAGCACGTTGCAGCCGTCGTCCCACTGCTCGCGCTCGGCCGCGTGCACGTCCTGGGTGGCGGTCAGCACCCGGATCTCGCCGAGACCCAGGGCCGCGGCGATCGCCCGGTGCATGTGCTCCGGCGGATGGTCGGTGACCTTCAGCTCCCGCTCGCCGACCCCGGGCTCGATGGTGTACGAGCGCAGCATGCCGAGTCCGGCGTACTGGGTGAAGGTGTCTCCGTCAACCATGGTCATCACGGTGTCCAAGTGCATGAAGGCGCGCCGCTTGGGCATGTCCAGCGCCACGATGGTCTGCGCGGAGCCGGCCGCGAACAGCTTGTACGCGAGCATCTCCACGGCCTGCGGGGTGGTGCGCTCGCTCATGCCGATGAGGACGGCGCCGTTGCCGATCACCAGGACGTCGCCGCCCTCGATGGTGGAGGGGTAGTCGGCCTGGCCGCGCGACCAGACGTGGAACGTTTCCTCACGGAACAGCGGATGGTGCCGGTAGATCGCCTCGAAGTGCACGGTCTCCCGCTGCCGGGCGGGCCAGCGCATGGCGTTGATGGAGACGCCGTCGTAGATCCACGCCGAGGTGTCGCGGGTGAAGAGGTGGTTGGGCAGCGGGCGGAGCAGGAAGTCGTCCAGTTCCATGGCGTGGAAGCGGACGGAGGTCGGCTCCTCGTGGGCGCCCAGGAACTCCCGCTTGGTCATGCCGCCGACCAGCGCCTCGGCCAGGTCGCCCGGGGGCATCCCGTCGAAGGCGGCGCGCAGATGGTCGGTGGCGAGGGGGCCGTACTCCTTCTCGTCGAAGACCCGGTCCAGGACCAGGGTGCGGGCCTCGGGGATCGCCAGGGTCTCGGTGAGCAGGTCGCCGAACAGGTGGACGGCGACCCCGCGGTCGCGCAGGACGTCCGCGAACCCGTCGTGCTCGGCGCGCGCTCGGCGCACCCACAGCACGTCGTCGAACAGAAGGGCGTCCTTGTTGCTGGGGGTGAGCCTTTTGAGCTCGAGGTCGGGCCGGTGCAGGATCACGCGGCGCAGCCGCCCGGCCTCGGAATCGACGTGGTATGCCATGCCTCCATCCTGGCCATCGCCGCCCGCCTTCACGCGCTTCTCGGCCGTTTCCGCCGCCTCCATTTTTCGTCCTGTTGACGAGAATCGGGTGGGGCGATTATCGTCGTTGTGACGAAAATTGAGGGGTCTCAGCGAGGGGGTTTCATGGCCGACATCACCCGGCGCCTCGGCCTGCGCCATCTGCGCGGCGCGCCCACGGCGCACATCCGGCACCACCGTTCCGGCACGCTGGTGCACGACGGCCCCGGGCTCAGCTTCTGGTTCCGGCCGCTGACCGCCGCGCTGTCCGAGGTGCCGGTGGACGACCGGGAGCTGGCTATGACCTTCCACGCCCGCACCTCCGACTTCCAGGACGTGGCCGTGCAGGCGACGGTCACCTACCGGATCGCCGACCCGGCCGTCGCCGCCGCCCGCCTGGACTTCTCGATCGACCCGGACACCGGCGCCTGGCGCGGCACCCCGCTGGAACAATTGGGCACGCTGCTCACCGAGACCGCCCAGCAGCACGCGCTGGACGTCCTCGCCCGTACGCCGCTGTCGGCGGCCCTGGTCGACGGGGTGGCGGCGGTCCGCGAGCGGGTCGCGGCCGACCTCGGCGCCGAGCCCCGGCTGCCGGCCACCGGCATCGAGGTCGTCGCCGTCCGCGTGATGGCGCTGCGTCCGGAGCCGGAGGTGGAGCGGGCGCTGCGCACGCCGGCCCGGGAGCAGATCCAGCAGGAGGCCGACCGGGCGACCTACGAGCGGCGGGCCGTGGCGGTCGAGCGGGAACGCGCCATCGCGGAGAACGAGCTGGCCAGCCGGATCGAACTCGCCCGGCGCGAGGAGCAGTTGGTCGAGCAGCGGGGCACCAACGCCCGCCGCGAGGCCGAGGAGCAGGCGGCCGCGGACGCGGTGCGCGCCCAGGCGGAGGCGGCCCGGTCGGTGAAGCTGGCGGAGGCGGAGGCCGCACGGTCGGTCAAGCTCGCGGAGGCGGAAGCGGCGCGGTCGGTCCGGCTCGCGGAGGCCGAGGCGGCCCGGACCCTGAAGCTCACCGAGGCGGAGGCGGCGCGCACCATGAAGCTCGCCGAGGCCGAGGCCGCCCGGGCCGAGCGGGTCGCCCGGGCGGAGGCCGAGGGCGCCCGCGAGGTCGGCGAGGCGCGGGCACGGGCCCAGGCGGCCTGGCTGCGGGTGCACGCGGAGGCCGGGATCGACGGGACGACGACCCTGCGGGCGCTCACCGCGACCCGGCTGGCCGAGAACCTGCCGCGCATCGACAGCGTCACCGTCTCCCCGGACGTGCTGACCGGACTGCTCACCAGGCTGTCCCCGGGGAGCGCGGAGTGAGCCTCGCACCGCGGGCCGTCCTGGTCCATCGCACCACGGAGTACGAGGAGCTGGTGGCCCGGCACGGCACGCACGGCCAGGCCGCCTTCTTCCTCGCCTCCCGGGGCCGGGACATCGAGGAGGTCGCCGAGCGCCATCGCGGCGCCCGCCGCGCACTGGCGGAGGTGACCGCCGCCATCCCGCTGACCTGGCGTCAGTCGCTCGTCGAGCGGGCCGACCTGGACCGCTTCCTGTTCGCCTCGGAGGACGTGGTCGTGGTGGTCGGGCAGGACGGGCTGGTGGCGAACGTCGCCAAGTACCTGGCCGGGCAGCCTGTGATCGGCATCGACACCGACCCGGGCCGCAACCCCGGCGTCCTGGTACGGCACCGCCCCCAGGACGCCGCGAAGCTCCTGTCGGCGACGGGCGGCGCGATGGACGAACTCACCATGGTCGAGGCCGTCGCCGACGACACCCAGCGGCTGGTGGCGCTCAACGAGATCTACCTCGGCACACCGGGCCACCAGACCGCCCGCTACCGCCTGGGCCTCGACGACGGGGGTGCCGTCGAGGCCCAGGCCTCCTCCGGGGTGCTGGTCGGGACCGGCACCGGCGCGACCGGCTGGCTGCGCTCGGTGTGGCAGGAGCGGGGCAGCCGGCTCCCGCTGCCCTCGCCCACCGAGGAGCGGCTGGTGTGGTTCGTCCGCGAGGCCTGGCCGTCACCGGCCACCGGTACGAGTCTGGTGGCGGGCGACCTCGACGCCTCGGCCCGGCTGACGGTCACCGTGGAGTCCGACCGGCTGATCGCCTTCGGCGACGGCATCGAGGGCGACGCACTGCAGCTCACCTGGGGGCAGACGGTCCGGGTCGGGGTGTGCGGGCAGCGACTGCGGCTGGTCTGCTGACCCGGCGCACGGTGATCCGGTGCGGCACGGCGGACGGCAACCCGCTCACCCTGCCGCGAAGGGTGCGGCGGCCTACAGGCGCGGGTCCACCGGCTCGGACTCCAGCGCGAGGACGCCGAACACGGCCTCGTGCACCCGCCACAGCGGCTCCCCGTCCGCGAGCCGGTCCAGGGCCTCCAGGCCCAGGGCGTACTCGCGGATCGCCAGCGACCGCTTGTGGTTCAGGAACCGCTGCCGCAGCCGGGCGAGGTTGTCCGGCCGGGTGTACTCGGGACCGTAGATGATCCGCAGGTACTCGCGGCCCCGGCACTTGATGCCGGGCTGCACCAGCCGCCCCTGCTCGGTGCGCACCAGCGCGCCGAGCGGCTTGACGACCATGCCCTCACCGCCCCGGCCGGTCATCTCCAGCCACCAGTCCACGCCGGCCCGCACCGACTCGGGGTCGCCGGTGTCGACGTACAGCCGCCGGGTGGTCCCCAGCAGTCCGGTGCCGTCCTGCTCCACCAGCCGGTCGATCAGGGCCAGTTGCTCGTCGTGCGGCAGCGCGGCGAGGCTGCGTCCGCGCACGGCCAGGAGCTGGAAGGGGGCCAGGCGTACGCCGCCCAGTCCGTCGGTGGTCCAGCAGTAGCGGCGGTAGGCCTCGGTGAACGCGGCCGCGTCGGCGGCGCGTTCCCGCTGCCGGGACAGCAGTCCGTCCACGTCGGAACCGCGGGCCGCGGCGGCCTCCAGGGCGGCGAGCGCGCCCGGGAACACCGCCCCGGAGGCGGCGCCCACGGCCGCGTACTGGCTGCGCAGCAGTCCCGAGGCCTTCAGCGACCACGGCATCAGCTCGGCGTCCAGCAGGAGCCAGTCGGTGTCGAGTTCCTCCCAGAGGCCCGCTGCCCCGACGGCCGAGCGCAGGCGGCCGAGGATCTCCTCGGTCACCTTCTGGTCGTCGAAGAAGGGCCGGCCGGTGCGGGTGTAGAGCGAGCCGGTCGGACCCTCCACGCCGAACCGCTCACGCGCCGCCTCCGCGTCCCGGCATACGAGGGCCACGGCCCGCGAGCCCATGTGCTTCTCCTCGCACACGACCCGCGCGACGCCGTCCGCCGCGTACTGTGCGAAGGCCTCCTCGGGATGCTCCAGGTAGCCGTCGACCTGCGAGGTCGCCGTCGGTGCCATGGTCGGCGGCAGGTACGGCAGCAGGCGCGGGTCGACGGCGAAGCGGCTCATGACCTCCAGGGCGGCGGCCGCGTTCTCCTCGCGGACCGCGACCCGGCCCGCGTGCCGGGTCTCCACGACCCTGCGGCCGTGCACGTCCGCCAGGTCCAGCGGCCTCCCCTCGTGGCCGCCGGGGGCCTCGCTGTGCAGCGGCTTGGCCGGCTCGTACCAGACCTTCTCGGCCGGTACGTCGACCAGCTCGCGCTCCGGCCAGCGCAGCGCGGTCAGCTTGCCGCCGAAGACGGCGCCGGTGTCCAGACAGATCGTGTTGTTGAGCCAGGTGGCATGCGGGACCGGGGTGTGGCCGTAGACGACGGCCGCGCGGCCCCGGTACTCCTCGGCCCACGGGTAGCGCACGGGCAGCCCGAACTCGTCGGTCTCGCCGGTGGTGTCGCCGTACAGGGCGTGCGAGCGCACCCGGCCGGAGGTGCGGCCGTGGTACTTCTCGGGCAGGCCCGCGTGGCAGACGACGAGCTTGCCGCCGTCGAGGACGTAGTGGCTGACCAGCCCGTCCAGGAACCGCCGGACCTCGGCCTTGAACTCCTCGCTCTCGCCCTCCATCTGCGTGATGGTCTCGGCGAGCCCGTGGGTGTGCTGGACGTTGCGGCCCTTGAGGTACCGGCCGTACTTGTTCTCGTGGTTGCCCGGCACGCACAGCGCGTCGCCCGACCCGACCATGGACATCACGCGGCGCAGCACGCCCGGGGTGTCCGGGCCGCGGTCGACCAGGTCACCGACGAACACGGCGGTACGGCCGTCGGGGTGCGTGCCGTCGACGTACCCCAACTTGGTGAGCAGCGCCTCCAGTTCGGCCGAGCAGCCGTGGATGTCGCCGATGATGTCGAAGGGGCCGGTGAGGTGGGTCAGGTCGTTGAAGCGCTTCTCGGTGACGACGGTGGCGTTCTCGACCTCCTCCACGCCGCGCAGCACATGCACCTTGCGGAAGCCCTCGCGCTCCAGGTGCCTGAGGGAGCGGCGGAGTTCGCGGATGTGCCGCTGGATGACCCGGCGGGGCATGTCGGCGCGGTCGGTGCGGGCCGCGTTGCGCTGGGCGCACACCTCCTCGGGCACGTCGAGGACGATGGCGATGGGCAGCACGTCGTACTTCTTGGCAAGCTCGATGAGCTGCCGCCGGCTGTCCTGCTGCACGCTGGTCGCGTCGACGACGGTACGGCGGCCGGCGGCCAGCCGCTTGCCGGCGATGTAGTGCAGCACGTCGAAGGCGTCCCGGGTGGCGCTCTGGTCGTTCTCGTCGTCGGAGACGAGGCCGCGGCAGAAGTCGGAGGAGATCACCTCGGTGGGCTTGAAGTGGCGCCGGGCGAACGTGGACTTGCCGGAGCCGGAGGCGCCGACGAGGACGACGAGGGAGAGGTCGGTGACGGGGAGGACCCGTCCCTTGTCCTGTGTCTCGGTCATGCCGCCTTCGCCTCCTTCTCGGTGTCGTCGCGGTGGAACACGGCCATCTGGGTGGGCGGCCCGACCTCGGGGTCGTCCGGCCCGACGGGTACGAACTCCACGCCGTACCCGTGCCGTCCGGCCACGGCCTCCGCCCACGCACGGAACTCCTCGCGGGTCCACTCGAAGCGGTGGTCGCCGTGCCGGGCGTGTCCGGCGGGCAGGGTCTCCCAGCGGACGTTGTACTCGACGTTCGGGGTGGTCACGAGGACCGTGCGGGGGCGGGCCGAGCCGAACACGGCGTACTCCAGGGCGGGCAGCCGGGGCAGGTCGAGGTGCTCGATGACCTCGCTGAGCACGGCGGCGTCGTAGCCCTTGAGGCGGTGGTCGGTGTAGGCGAGCGAGCCCTGGAAGAGCTTGACCCGGGACGCCTGCCGCTCCCCCATGCGGTCCAGCCGGAGCCGGCGCGCGGCGATGGTGAGGGCCCGCACGGACACGTCGACACCGACGATTTCGGTGAACCGCACGTCCTTGAGCAGCGCCTGCACCAGCTGCCCCTGCCCGCAGCCGAGATCCAGGACCCGGGCGGCACCGGACGCACGCAGGGCGGCGAGGATCGCCTCCCGGCGCTGCACGGCGAGCGGCACGGACCGCTCCCCGGCCGCCGTCTCCTCCCCGGCCTCGGCCCCTGGCCCCTCCCCGGTCTCCGTCCCGTCCCCGGTCTCCGTGTCGGCCTCCGTCCCGGTCTCGTCCTCGACCGCGTTGTCGATGTCCTCGACCTCGCTGTCGTCGGCCTCGGCCAGCCGCACCAGCTCCAGGCGCTCCATCGCCTGCCGGGTCAGCGACCAGCGGCGGGAGAGGTAGCGGCTGGTGATCAGCTTCTGCTCCGGGTGGCCGGGCAGCCAGCCCTCGCCGGTCCGCAGCAGCTTGTCGACCTCGTCGGAGGCGACCCAGTAGTGCTTGGCGTCGTCCAGCACGGGCAGCAGGACGTACAGGTGGCGCAGCGCCTCGGCGAGGGTCAGCGTCTCGGACTCCAGCACGAGACGGACGTACCGCGAGTCGCCCCACTCCGGGAACGCGGTGTCGAGGGCGACGGGCTCGGCGGTCACCGCCCAGCCGAGCGGTTCGAAGAGCCGTCGTACGAGGTCGGGGCCGCCGCGGGCGGGCAGCGCCGGCACCTCGACGCGCAGCGGCAGCGGGGCGGCGGCCCGCTCCGGGCGGGCGTTGCACACGCCCCGCAGGGCGCTGGAGAACACGGCGCTCAGCGCGACCGCGAGCAGCGAGGACGCGGCGTACGGCCGGTCGTTCACGTACTGCGCAAGCGCCGCGTCCGGCGCTCCACCACGGCCCTTGCCCTTGCCCCGCCGCACCAGCGCGACCGCGTCGACCTCCAGCAGCAGCGCCGCCGTGCAGCGCTGGACGTCCGCCTCCGGATAGAAGACGTGCGCGGTGCCGTAGGAGGTCGAGAACTTCTGCGCCTTGTCGGGGTGCTTGTGCAGCAGGAACCCGAGGTCGGTGGCGGGGAGGGCGGCGGTGCCGCTCGTGGATATCGTCAGGAACACATGTCCGAGTCTTCCGGTATCGGGGCCGCGTGACCACCGGTTTTCACGCGGCGTCCTTGACGATCGTCCGGGCGTTCCTCACCGCCCGTGCATCGGCCGACCGCAGAGCGTTGAGCTTCTCCTTGTTCTTGCTGATGAGGGTCTTCTGTTCGCGCGCTTCGAGGGAGTACACGGCCGGGACGTAGTCGGTGTCGAGCTTGCACCGGGCGTCGGCGGCCGCGGTCTCCTTCTCCTTGCCCGACGGCTTCTCGTTCCGGTACCAGTCGAAGTCCGTGGACGCCTTGTCCGGATCGGGGTAGCGGAAACCCTTCTTCTTCATGCACGCCGACCAGGCGCGGTCGGCCTTCTTCCAGGCCGGGTCCTTCCGCGCCTCCTTCTGGGACTCGTACCAGAATTCGAGGGCCAGCGAGTAATAGCCGGACAGCTTCAGGCCGTTGACCTTCGTCGTCTCGGGCGGAGCGCCGTAGATCTTCCGGGTCGCCTGTCCCAGGCAGCCGCCCTCGGGGATGCGGTGCCCGTGCGTGACGTGGCTGTCGCCGGACTCGAAGGTGCCGGTGAGGGCGGTGTACTGGTCGGCGGCCCACTCCAGGGGCTGGGCGGAGGTGTCCGGTTGCTGGTTGTGGTAGCCGTGCTCGGCCGCCAGGTCGGGGTCGACGACACCGTACGGGGTGTCGTCACCGACCCTGCTCCGGTGCGCGAGCCTGCCCTGCCGGACCGGATAGGTCGACTCGAGGCCCTTGGTGTCGAGCGCCGCGAAGCCGGCGAAGCCGAGCCGGACCATGCACTGCTTCCCGAGGATCCACTGCGCCCGGCTGATGGCCTTTCCGCCGTCCGACGCGGGGTCCGGGATGTAGGCGTGCAGCGGGAACGCCGACATGGTGTTGAGGTCGCGGGCCTGGTCGGCGGGGTCGTCGTGACCGGCCGCCTGGCAGGCCGTCAGGGCGAACAGACCGGTGAGGGCGAGAGGGAGGACTTTGCGCACCGGGTCATCCGATCAGTCCTTGATCATGGGCGCCGTGATGGAGCCCACAGTTCCGGAACGCGGTGTAGACGGAGACCGAGCCCGTGGTGGCGGATCACGACAGCTGTGACTGGACCTGGGCCGAGATCAGCTCCAGGTGGTCGAGGTCGTCGAGGTCGAGGAGCTGGAGGTAGATCCGCCGGGAGCCGACCGCGGCGTACCGGCCGATCTTGTCCACCACCTCGGCCGGGGAGCCCGCCAGGCCGTTGGCCTTCAGTTCGTCGACCTCACGGCCGATCGCCGCGGCGCGCCGGGCGACCTCCCGGTCGTCCCAGCCCACGCACACCACGAGCGCGTTGGAGTAGGTCAGCGCGTCCGCGGCGCGGCCCGCCTGCTCGGCGGCGGCGCGCACCCGGCCGAACTGCCGCTCGCTGTCCTCGACCGAGGCGAACGGAATGTTGAACTCGTCGGCGTAGCGGGCCGCGAGGCGGGGCGTGCGGGTCGCGCCGTGGCCGCCGATGATGACCGGAACCTTGCCCTGGGCGGGCTTGGGCAGTGCGGGCGAGTCGGCGAGGTCGTAGTACGTGCCGTGGAAGTCGAAGGTCTTGCCGACCTCGGTCGCCCACAGGCCGGTGACGATCTCCAGCTGCTCCTCCAGGCGCCCGAACCTCTCCTTCGGGAAGGGGATGCCGTACGCCCTGTGCTCCTCCTCGAACCAGCCCGCGCCGAGGCCGAGTTCGACGCGGCCGCCGGACATCTGGTCGACCTGCGCCACCTGGACGGCGAGCACGCCGGGCAGCCGGAAGGTGCCGGCGGTCATCAGGGTGCCGAGGCGGATGCGCCTGGTCTCACGGGCCAGGCCGGCCAGTGTGATCCAGGCGTCGGTGGGGCCGGGCAGACCGCTCACGTTGCCCATGCGCAGATAGTGGTCCGACCGGAAGAAGGCGTCGAAGCCGAGATCCTCGGTGGCCTTCGCCACGGTGAGCAGGGTGTCGTACGTCGCCCCCTGCTGGGGCTCGGTGAAAATTCGAAGGTCCATACATCCATCGTGCACGCATTCGCCCCGCCGACCTCACCGGCACCGCCCGGCACGGCCGTCCACCGGCATCCGTCGGCCATCCAGCGGCCAACGACCGGTCATCCACCGGCGCGGGTGAAAATCGCGCACCGTGCGTGCGGGGGTCGTTCCGCGCAGTGACCAGCTCTTGATGGTGACCGTTGGGCCGTCGGAGCCGGTGCCCTGCCGGGCCACGCCGAGGAGGAAGTCGCCATGTCCGAGGAGTCCGTTCCCCCGAAGGGGCTGCTGGAACAGATGGAGGAGCTGATGGCCGCGCTGAACGCGGATCTGTCGGCGCTGGAGGATCTGCAGGCGGCCGGGGGGCCGGGGCGGACGTCGCCCAAGGAGGGCGAGCCAGGGTGAGCCGGGCCCGGTGACCGCGGCCCGCTGACGTTTCCGCCCCGGTCTCACACCCCCGACGGGCTGTCCTTCGCCCCCTCCGGCAGCATCTCCTCCCGCGCGGCCAGCTTGCGCAGCATCTCCAGGACGCGGTCCCGGGACTCGTCGGCCGCGTCGATGGCCTCCATGCACTGCCAGTACGTCGTCTCGTCGGCCGCGGCGCTGGCCAGGCCGACCAGGGCTATGCCCACCTCGCCGAGCAGGCCGCCGAGGCACAGGAGTGTCTGGCGGGCGTCGGCCAGTTCGGTGAGCTGGGCGGCGCGCAGGTCGCCGGAGTCGAGTTCGGGAGGGTCGAGGACGCCGCAGCCCCGGCCCGCCAGCTCGGTGAGGCCCAGCGCCTCGCCCCGCAGTTCGGGTGGCCCGGACACGGCGAGACGACTGCCGATCGCCTGCGCCAGGGCCTGGGCCTGCCACACCTCCGCCATGACCTCGGGCGCGTCGGCGCCTCCCGTCAGGGCCCGCCTGCTCGTGTCGATGAGCCGTACCGCGTCCATCCGTTGCCCCCGTCCGGTCCGCCGTGCTTCTCCGCACGCGTGCGTGAACTCCCTTGTCCACTACCCAGCGTGAGGGTCTATGGGGCGAAAAGCCAGAGGAAGACGGAAATCTGTGGACAACAATTCGGATTCGGCACGGAGATTGACTCCATAGAGTGATAACGGAGGGGACGAGTCCGGCAGTTCGGGCGGAGGGGGCGCCGGGATGAGCCAAACGACACCCCCTAGGGGGCGTCCTCGGCTCCCGGGGCCGGGAAGCGGTCCTCGTTGCGGTCGATCTTGGCGGAGAGGGCGGCCAGCGGATCGATGCCGAGGACCTCGCACAGCTGGAGGAGGTAGGCGAGGACGTCGGCGACCTCGTCGGTGACGCGGTGCGCGGTGTCGGGGTCGTCCATGACACGGGCCGACTGCTCCGGGGTCAGCCACTGGAAGATCTCGACCAGTTCGGAGGCCTCCACGCTGAGGGCGGCCACGAGGTTCTTCGGGGTGTGGTAGGGCTGCCAGTTGCGCGCGGCCGCGAATTCGGCCAGCCTGCGCTGGAGTCCGGCCAGGTCAGGGTGTTCCGTCACGGGTTCAGGTGTACCACTGTGACGCCCGGCGTCCCCGCGGCCCACGAGGCGTCGCTCACCGCGCCCACACAGCGGATGTGGCCGCGCTCGCCCATCCGGGCCGCCGTCCGCAGCAGTTCGCGGCGCTGGTGCGGGTCCAGAGAGCGGTCGAGGCCGTCGGCGAGGACGGTGAGCGTGCGCAGCGCGTCCGGCACCTCGCCGGGCGTGTCCACGTCCAGCACGCCCGGCCCGGTCAGCAGGACGAGGGCCAGCGCGATGTACCGCAACTCGCCGTCGCCGAGCCGCGCCAGATCCGTGCGGTGGCCGTCGCCCCGGTCGAGCAGCGCCCGTACGGTGCCGTCGGGCAGGACCTCGGCGACCAGGTCGGCCACCGGTCCGGCGCACCCCGCGCGCAGCACCTCGACCAGCAGCGCGTGCCGGCGCCCGCACTCCGACCGGGTGCGGCCGAGCACGTCGGCGAGGTTGTCGCAGCCGGGCAGGAGGTGCCCCGAGCCCGTGGGGACGGGGATGCGCATGTACTCGGGATGCGGATCGCACGCGAAGACGGAGCGCAGGGCGACGACCATCTGCTCGGCGGCGGCCAGCACCTGCCGCTGTCCGTCCGTCTTCCCGGCCACGCGCAACGGCAGCAGGGCGGTGCCGAGCCGGTCGTCGGGGAGCGGCGCGCGGGTCACCGGGGCGGAGCCCGCGGTGTGCCAGGCGGCCTGGACGGTCCGGCGGCCCGGGTCGCGCAGGGCGGTCTCCAGCAGGACGACCCCGCGCGCGGACAGCCGTTCGCCCACGATCCGCAGGTGCGGCTCGGCCTGTACGGCGAGGTCGAGCCGGACCGGCCCCTCGGCGCCGTCGGCCGTACAGCCGATCCGGAATCCGCGCCGCCCCTCGGCATCGGGCCGCGCCCGCTCCGGCACCCAGGCGGCCGGGTCCGGGAACACCTGCGCGAGCGGCAGCCCGCCCCCGAGCCGGGCGAGCGCCTCGAACGCCGCGAACGCGGTCGACTTGCCCGCTCCGCTGGGCCCGGCGAACAGGGTGACGGGCCCCAGGGGGAACGCGGCCCGCCGATGCCCGGCGAAGGCGGAGAGCCGTAACTCGGTGATGCGGGCTCGTACGTCGACTCGTACGTCGAGAGGGGCGACGGGGGCGTCCGGCGCGGGTGGGGCGTCCGGCGGCAGCGCAGCCCCGGACGAGGCTTCCGACGGCACGGGGGACCCGGGCGAAGCGGAAGCCCCGGACGGTACGGCGGGCGCGGCGGACCCGGAAGGCACGGCCATGTGTGGACCGTATGACCCCGCCCGAACGGTGAACCGTTTTACCCTCGGACCTTCCTACGATCGGGGGAAGGGCGGCGCGCACCGCACAACCCTCCGCGCCGCCCGGACCTTCCGATGATCCTATGAGCGCAGGTCGGCAGTGGGCGCCGGACAGCAGCGGCTGCCGGTCAGCCGCCGGAGGCCCCCGCCCCCTGCATCAGCCCGCTGACCTCCGTACCGGGCGGGGTGAGCAGGAAGACGTTCCGGTCGACGCGGTGCATCCCGCTGCCCAGGCCGAAGACGACGCCGGTGCTGAAGTCGAGGACGCGCTTGGCGACCTCGCCCTCCGCGCCGGACAGGTCCAGCAGGACCGGCACCCCGGCCATCAGCGTCTCGGCGACCTCGCGGGCGTCCGCGAAGACGTTGACCCGCAGGACGACGAACCGGCGCCGGGTCTCCGTCTCGTCGTCCGGCAGCGAGCGGTGGCTCACCGCGGACGGCCAGGCGTCCCGGCCCCGCAGCGGCACGACCTGGGCGAGCCCTTCCCACTGTTCATCGGTGACGTCGTAACGGCTCACCGGCTCCCCCTGACCTGACTCGCACTCGATGCCTGCACCAGCCAATTCTTACGCCAAGTCACCCGTTCGGCCCAACAACGACACGCTGCGCGACCGATCCGGCCCCTCTCCCTCCGCCTCGCCACGGGGGCACATGTGCGCATTCGCCCGCTTCTTACCGCCCTCACACCCGACTCTTCACCGCGCTCCGCGTGCCGCTCACCGGCCGCCGTTAGCGTCCGGGGCCGTGCACTTGGCAGAACACCAAGCAGAACAAGCCGCAGGACGACGTGCGGAACGACGTACGGGCGAACAGTGGGTGACACCCGGTCGGCGGACCCGGCCGGCGGTGCCCGCCGGCCCGGGCGTCCAGGCCGTGACCCCCGGCGCGCCCGCGCAGTGGCACCGCGTGCTGACCCTGCTCGCCGACGTGAGCCTGTTCATCGGCACCCGCTCGGTGTGGACGCAGGCCGCCTCGCACCGCCTCGTCCTCGCGGGGGTCATCTCCGTCTGCTACGCCTCGATCCTGGT
Source organism: Streptomyces sp. NPDC047085 (assembly GCF_040643735.1). Taxonomy (NCBI): domain Bacteria; kingdom Bacillati; phylum Actinomycetota; class Actinomycetes; order Kitasatosporales; family Streptomycetaceae; genus Streptomyces; species Streptomyces sp. NPDC047085. Next base: position 77,551 of record NZ_JBEYUW010000001.1, on the reverse strand, counting down.
GAGCGGTGTCCTCGCCCTGACGGTCCGCCGGGCCCGCTCCCTGGCCCGCCTGGACCTCGTGGTGCTGCTGACCGCGCTCACCCTCACCCTGTGCAACTGGGCGCTGAACCACGCGGGCGGCGACGAGGCGGCCCTGACCACCCAGGCCGCGCGGGAGTTCGTGAGCGGGCACGCGGTCTACGGCCGGCCGTGGCCCTGGCTGTTCCACGGCAAGGGCATCGCGCTGACGCCGACGACAAGCGGCGGGTACGACTTCACGTACGGGTATCCCCCGCTCACCCCGCTGCTGACCGCGCCCTTCCTGTGGCTGGGGCACGGCGGCGCCCCGGCGACCGCGGCGGCGACGGCCGCGCTCCTCGCCGGCGCCGTGGTGCTGTGGCGGATGCTGCCGGGGCCGTGGCGGTCGGCGGCGACGATGGTCTGTCTGGGGTTCGGTTTCCTGCCGACGTACGGCCGTCAGGGCTATCCGGCCATCGTCGCCATGGCCCTGCTGGTCCCGGTGGTGGTCCGCTGGCCGCGGATCGGCGCGGGCGGCCGGCTCGGCGCGGCCGGGATCGCGCGGGCCGCGTGCCTGGGCGCGGCGTGCGCGGCCCAGCAACTGCCGTGGTTCGTGACGCCGTTCCTGCTGGCCGGGGTCTACGCCGTGCGCCGGGGCGAACTGGGCGGCCGCGCGGCCGGACTGGTGGTGCTGCGGATCCTCGGCGTCGCCGCGGCGACGTGGCTGCTGGTCAACGCGTACTTCGTCGTGCGCGAACCGGGCTCCTGGCTCGGCGGGATCGCGCTGCCCCTGACCCAGGGCGCCGTGCTGCACGGGCAGGGTCTGGTCGGCATCTCGCTGTACTTCACGCACGGCAGCGACCGGCTCGACTGGTACGGCCACGCGAGCGCGCTGCTCGCCACGGCCCTGCTGGCGCTGTTCGCGCTGTTCGTACGGCGGCTGGGGCCGGCGGCGACCGTGCTGCCCTGGTGCGCCTTCTACCTGGCGACCCGGTCCCAGGACGGCTACTACCTGATGATGACCCCGCTGTGGCTCGCGGCGGCGATCACCGTGCCGCTGTCGGACTTCGCGCGCGCCTGGCAGCCGCGCCCCCGGTGGCTCACGGGGGCGCGCCGCCGCCCGGCACTGGTCGGCGCGGTGGTCCTGCTCGTCCTGCCCGCGCTGGTGAGCGCCGCTCTGGCGGTGACGGGCCGGCCCCCGCTGCGGATGGATGTCGCTGCGGTGCGCCGGGCCTCGGGGGACGCGGTGTCCGCGCTGACCCTGCGGGTGACCAACGCCGGGAGCGATCCGCTCACCCCGCACTACATGCTGACCGTCGGCCAGGGCATGAGCCGGTACTGGTCGCTGGCGCGCGGCCCTGCCACCATCCCGCCGCACGCCACGGCGACCGTCGAACTGTGGGCGCCCTCCGGCCGGTTCGTCCTGCCGGCCAAGAAGAGCGCCCACTTCCGGCTGCGCGCCTTCACGGCGGACCCGCAGACCCTCTCCACGCGCGATGTACAACGGGCCGAGCTGGGCGTACCGCCGGCCGGGCGGGACGTCAGGCCGCGGCGCGGGTGAACTTCAGGGCGGCGGTCACCGTGGTCAGGCCGCGCAGCATGCCCATCTGGTTCCAGCTCATGGCGAACTGGTCGCGGTCCACGCCGAACTCGGCCTCCAGGGTGAGCGCGTCGGCCTCCGCCGGAACGAGGCGCGCGGTGAAGGTCAGGGGCCTGCTCACACCCAGCACGGTCAGCTGACCGGTCACCCGCGCGGTGTCGCCCTCCAGACGCTCGGCGCCCTGCACCGCGAAGGTGATCTCCGGGTGGTTGTCGGTGTCGAAGAAGTCGGCCGAGCGCAGGTGCGTGTCCCGCTTGGCGTTCTTGGTGTCCAGGGAGGCCGCGTCCAGGGTCACCGTCCCGGTGGCCGAGCCGTCGGGGTGCACCTCGCCCGCGCCGGTGACGGCGGCGAACGTGCCCTTGACGGTGACCAGGCCCCAGAAGGTCTTGTGCCGCAGTCCCACGGTGGACGCGGCCGGGTCGAGCTGCCAGAGCCCCGTCTCCACGACGACAGCCATGATCGTTCCCCTTCCGATTTTCAATCGTTCAAATTTGGATGACCTACGGGACGCACACGCTAGCAGCACACCATCCAAATTTGAACAACGGATAGAATCGACCTCATGACCGCAACCGACGAGCCCTGCGCCGACCAGCCCGGATGCCCGTCCACGAGCGGCGGGCTCCTCCCGGGCGAGCTGCGCGCCTGGATGCTGCTGGTGGCCGCGACGGGCGCGATCGAGCAGCGGCTGCGGTCGGTCGTGAAGAAGACCCTCGACGTCTCCCACGACGAGTTCCTGATCCTGTGCCTGCTCGCCGAGCAGCCGCACGGCGGCCTGCGCATGACCCGCGTCGCCGAACTCCTGGGCCGCCCCAAGACCCGGCTCACCTATCAGATCGCCTGCCTCCAGCACGCCGGCCTGGTCACCCGCAGGTCCGTCTGCGGCGACAAGCGGGGCGTGGAGGTCTCCCTCACCGACAAGGCCCGAGAGCTTCTGCGGGAAGCCTCGGAACCGCTCGCCCGGAACGTCAAGGAAGCCCTCGCCGAGTTCGTCGGCCCCGCCCAGCGCGACGCCTTCTGCTCCCTGGCACCGGACCACCCGGAGTCCTGACCGGAGCACCCGGAATCCTGACCGGACCGCCTGCAGTTCTGACCGGACCACCCGGAGTCCTGGCCCGCCCCGAGGACTCCCGACACGCTGACTCCTGACGCCCCGCCACCCCCGGGAGAGCCAGGTCACAGCCGCAAAGAGGGCAAGGTCACAGCCCCCACCCCGTACTCAGTTGAGCGGGCTGGCCTAGCATCCGAGCCATGACGGTCCTGCCTGACGACGGGCTCTCACTGGCCGCCGAGTTCCCTGACGCGACACACGAGCAGTGGCAACGCCTGGTCGAGGGTGTGCTGCGCAAGTCGGGCAAGGAAGTCTCGGGCGCGGCAGCTGAGGACGCTCTGTCCACGACGCTGGAGGACGGGCTGCGCACCCGGCCCCTCTACACCGCGCGCGACGGCGCGCCCGACCCCGGTCTGCCCGGCTTCGCCCCGTTCGTGCGCGGCGGCCGCCCCGAGGGGAACACCGCGGGCGGCTGGGACGTACGGCAGCGGCACGCCGCGCTCGCGGACGGTGCCGTGCTGGCCGACCTGGAGAACGGCGTCACCTCGCTGTGGCTGGTGCTGGGCGAGGGCGGCATCCCGGTCGCTGAGCTGCACCGGGCGCTGGACGGCGTCTACCTCGACCTGGCGCCGGTCGTCCTGGACGCGGGCCGCGACACCGAGGCCGCCGCGGCCGCCCTGCTGCGGCTGTACGAGGAGAAGGGCGTCGACCCCAAGGCCGTACGCGGCAGTCTGGGCGCCGACCCGCTCGGGTACGAGGCACGCACCGGCACCGCGCTGGACTTCGCTCCCGTGGCCGCCCTGGCCGCGCGCTGCGCCGAGGGGTACCCGGGCCTGCGCGCGCTCACCGTGGACGCGCTGCCGTACCACGAGGCGGGCGGCTCGGCCGCGCAGGAGCTGGGCGCCTCCCTGGCCACCGGCGTGGCCTACCTGCGCGAGCTGACCGAGGCGGGGCTGTCCGTCGAGCAGGCGGCCGGGCAGCTGGAGTTCCGGTACGCGGCCACCGCCGACCAGTTCCTGACCGTCGCCAAGCTGCGCGCGGCGCGCCGGCTGTGGGCGCGGGTCGCCGAGGTGTGCGGGGCGCCCGGCGCGGGCGCGCAGGTGCAGCACGCGGTGACCTCGCCGGTGATGATGACCCGCCGCGACCCGTGGGTGAACATGCTGCGCACGACGGTCGCGACGCTGGCCGCCGGGGTGGGCGGCGCCGACTCCGTGACCGTGCTGCCGTTCGACCACGCGCTCGGCCTGCCGGACGCGTTCGCCCGCCGCATCGCGCGCAACACGTCGACCATCCTGGTGGAGGAGTCGCACCTGGCGCGGGTCATCGACCCGGCCGGTGGCTCCTGGTACGTCGAGCGGCTCACCGACGAACTCGCCCGCGCGGGCTGGGAATTCTTCCGGACGATCGAGCGGGACGGCGGCCAGGCGGCCGTCCTGCGCTCGGGCCGCATCCGCACCGACCTGGCGACGACGTGGGCGGAGCGCTCCAAGAAGCTCGCCAAGCGCCGCGAACCGGTCACCGGTGTCAGCGAGTTCCCGCTCCTCTCCGAGAAGCCCGTGGAGCGCGAGCCCGCGCCCGAGCCGCCGTCCGGCGGGCTGCCCCGGGTGCGCCGCGACGAGGCGTACGAGGCGCTGCGCGCCCGCTCCGACGCCCACCTCGCGGCGACCGGCGCCCGCCCCCGGATCTACCTCGCCACGCTCGGCTCGGCCGCCGAGTACACCGCGCGCTCGACCTTCGCCGCCAACCTCTTCCAGGCGGGCGGCATCGAGCCGGTCACCGAGGGCGCCTTCGAGGACAGCGGCGCCACCGAGGCCGTGCTGTGCTCCAGCGACGCCCTGTACGCCGAACAGGCCCAGCAGGCCGCCGAGTCGCTGCGCGCCGCCGGTGCCCGGCATGTGTTCCTCGCGGGCCGCGGGGACCACCCCGGTATCGACTCGTACGTCTTCGCGGGCTGTGACGCAGTGGACATCCTGTCCGCGACCCTCGACCGCATGGGAGTGTCCTGATGGGAATCCCCGACTTCTCCGGCATCGAGCTGGGGACCCCCGTCGCCGAGGGTGGTGACGCGGAATGGCGTACGGCCGTCAAGCACGCCACGGGCAGCGAGGCGCCGGTGTGGGAGACCCCGGAGGGCATCGGGGTCAAGCCGCTGTACACCGGCCGTGACCTGGAGGGCCTGGACTTCCTGGGCACCTACCCGGGCATGGCGCCGTACCTGCGCGGCCCCTACCCGACGATGTACGTCAACCAGCCCTGGACGATCCGGCAGTACGCGGGCTTCTCCACCGCCGAGGAGTCCAACGCGTTCTACCGGCGCAACCTGGCGGCCGGTCAGAAGGGCCTGTCGGTCGCCTTCGACCTGCCCACGCACCGGGGGTACGACAGCGACCACCCGCGTGTGACCGGCGACGTCGGCATGGCGGGCGTGGCGATCGACTCGATCTACGACATGCGGCAGCTGTTCGACGGCATCCCGCTGGACAAGATGACCGTGTCGATGACGATGAACGGCGCCGTGCTGCCGGTGCTGGCGCTGTACATCGTGGCGGCGGAGGAGCAGGGCGTACCGCCCGAGAAGCTGGCCGGAACCATTCAGAACGACATTCTGAAGGAGTTCATGGTCCGCAACACGTACATCTATCCGCCGAAGCCGTCGATGCGGATCATCTCCGACATCTTCGCGTACACCTCGCAGCGGATGCCCCGCTACAACTCCATCTCCATCTCCGGCTACCACATCCAGGAGGCGGGCGCGACGGCCGACCTGGAGCTGGCGTACACCCTCGCCGACGGCGTGGAGTACATCCGGGCGGGGCGGGAAGCGGGCCTGGACGTGGACGCGTTCGCGCCCCGGCTCTCCTTCTTCTGGGCGATCGGCATGAACTTCTTCATGGAGATCGCCAAGCTGCGGGCGGCCCGGCTGCTGTGGGCCAAGCTGGTCTCGCAGTTCGAGCCGAAGAACACCAAGTCGCTGTCCCTGCGCACGCATTCGCAGACCTCGGGCTGGTCGCTGACCGCGCAGGACGTGTTCAACAACGTCACGCGTACGTGCGTGGAGGCGATGGCGGCGACCCAGGGCCACACCCAGTCGCTGCACACCAACGCCCTGGACGAGGCCCTCGCCCTGCCGACCGACTTCTCGGCGCGCATCGCGCGCAACACCCAGCTGCTCATCCAGCAGGAGTCGGGCACGACCCGGGTCATCGACCCGTGGGGCGGCAGCGCGTACGTCGAGAAGCTGACGTACGACCTCGCCCGCAAGGCCTGGGCGCACATCCAGGAGGTCGAGCAGGCGGGCGGCATGGCGCAGGCCATCGACGCGGGCATCCCGAAGCTGCGCGTGGAGGAGGCCGCGGCCCGCACCCAGGCCCGTATCGACTCCGGGCGCCAGCCGGTGATCGGCGTCAACAAGTACCGCGTCGCGAACGACGAGGCGATCGAGGTCCTCAAGGTCGACAACTCCTCCGTGCGCGCCCAGCAGATCGAGAAGCTGCGGCGGCTGCGGGAGGAGCGGGACGAGACCGCGTGCCGGGACGCGCTGGACGCGCTCACCCGGGCGGCAGACGGCGACGGCAACCTGCTGGAGCTGGCCGTGCGCGCGGCCCGCGCCAAGGCGACCGTCGGCGAGATCTCGGACGCCCTGGAGAAGGTGTACGGCCGGCACGCGAGCCAGATCCGTACGATCTCCGGCGTGTACCGCAACGAAACCGGGGAGTCCCCGTCCGTGGACCGCACCCGTGCCCTGGTGGACGCCTTCGAGGAGGCCGAGGGGCGCCGACCGCGCATCCTGGTCGCCAAGATGGGCCAGGACGGCCACGACCGCGGCCAGAAGGTGATCGCCACCGGCTTCGCCGACCTCGGCTTCGACGTCGATGTCGGCCCGCTGTTCCAGACCCCGGAGGAGGTCGCCCGGCAGGCGGTCGAGGCGGACGTCCACGTGGTCGGCGTGTCCTCGCTGGCGGCCGGTCACCTCACCCTCGTACCGGCGCTGCGCGAGAAGCTCGCCGAGGAGGGCCGGGAGGACATCACGATCGTGGTCGGCGGCGTGATCCCGCCGCAGGATGTGCCGACCCTGCTGGAGATGGGCGCGGCGGAGGTGTTCCTGCCCGGGACGGTGATCCCGGACGCGGCGTACAACCTGGTGAAGCGGCTGGCGGCCGACCTCGGCCACGATCTGTAGCGCGCGATGGCACCGATCGATCTCGGTACGTATGTGAAGGGTGTGCTCGACGGGAAGCGGGCGATCGTGGCCCGCGCGATCACTCTCGTCGAGTCCACCCGGCCGCAACACCGGGCGCTGGCACAGGAGTTGCTCACCGAGCTGCTCCCGCACAGCGGCCGGGCGCGGCGGATCGGCATCAGCGGGGTGCCGGGTGTCGGCAAGTCGACGTTCATCGACGCGTTCGGCACGATGCTGACCTCGCTGGGACATCGCGTGGCCGTCCTCGCCGTGGACCCGTCGTCCACGCGCACCGGCGGCTCGATCCTGGGCGACAAGACCAGGATGGAGCGGCTGGCGGTGGACCCGGCGGCCTTCGTCCGCCCCTCCCCCAGCGCGGGCACGCTGGGCGGGGTCGCGAAGGCCACTCGGGAGTCCATGGTCGTGATGGAGGCCGCCGGCTACGACGTGATCCTGGTCGAGACCGTCGGCGTCGGCCAGTCGGAGACGACGGTCGCGGAGATGGTCGACTCCTTCCTCCTGCTGACCCTGGCCCGCACCGGCGACCAGTTGCAGGGCATCAAGAAGGGTGTCCTGGAACTGGCCGACGTGATCGCCGTCAACAAGGCGGACGGCCCGCACGAGCGGGACGCGAGGGCCGCCGCCCGTGAACTGGCGGGCGCGCTGCGGCTGATGCACGGCAAGGAGGCGTTCTGGACTCCGCCGGTGCTGCACTGCAGCGCCCGGGAGTCGACGGGGCTGGACACGGTCTGGGAACGGCTGGAGCAGCACCGCACCCTCCTCGACTCCACCGGCAGGCTCAGCGCCAAGCGGCGCGACCAGCAGGTCGGCTGGACCTGGGCGATGGTCCGCGACGAACTCCTCGGCCGCCTGCACGCCTCCCCCGCGGTCCGCGAAGCCGCCCCACTCCTCGAACAGCAGGTCAGGGCCGGCGAGTTGACGGCGACACTGGCGGCGGAGCGAATCCTGAGGGCCTTCGAGGGCCGACCTGTCCCGGACCCCGCCGAGTAACACAGCGGCCGGGCCGCTGCCGGCAGGGATCGCTGCCCACCGGCGTGGCTGTCGGCCGCAGGCCGCCGCCGACTGGAGGGGCCGCCCAACCCGGACCGCGGTCGGGCGAACGCCGCCGCCAGCTGGAATGGCCGCCGGCGGGCAGGGGCTACCCGACCGGAATCACCGCCGACCGGGCACGCCGCCCGCCGCAGGAGCCGCCCGACCAGGGCGCCCTCGCCCAAGGACGACGAGTCCCGGACCCCGCCGGACACACCCGGCGGGATCACTGCCGGCTGCGGTGACTGCCGGCGGGGGCTGCGGCGCCGGGGGCACGCCCGCCCCGGATCGCGGTCGGGCGAAGGTCGCCGCCTGCTGGGATGGCCGCCGGCGGGCAGGGGTTACCCGACCGGAATCACCGCCGACCGGGCACGCCGCCGTCCACAGGAGCCGCCCGACCAGGGGCGCCTTCGACCAAGGACGACCAGTCCCGGACCCCGCCGAATGACACACCCGGCGGGGTCACTGCCGGCGGGGGCTGCGGCGCCGGGGCACGCCCGACCGGAGGCGCGGTCGGACGAAGGCCGCCGCCAGCTGGAATGGCCGCCGGCGGGCAGGGGGCTACCCGACCGGGCACGCCGCCGTCCGCGGGAGCCGCCCGACCAGGGGGCCCTCGACCGGGGGTCACCGTCCAGCCGGATCGCCGCTGTCCGGGTCCGCCGTCGGCCGGAGGGGGCGGGTGGCTGTGACAGGGCTGTGACTGGAGGAGTGGCTTCCGTCACTGTCTGGGTGGTCGGGTCCTGATCGACTCGCTGGATGCGCAGATCCCAGACCGGCCGGACCGCGGCAGGCACCCTTGCCGCGGCGGCCGTCCTCGCCGTCGCCGGGTGCGGCTCCCCGCAGGCCGACCCGCGCGGCCCCGGCGTCGTGAGCCCCGGGACCCGGTGTCTCTCCGACATGCCGCGATACGGAGGCGAGCCGACCACACCGTCGACCGCCACCGCCGCTCCGCACCCGTCCGGAACACCGAGCCCGGTCCCGGCCACCGAGGGCACCGAGAAGGACGGGGTGAGGATCACCGGCATCTACGGCGGTTCGCCGGGCGCCGCCGGCACCGGCTGTGACCCGTCCGCCGCCCCGGCGGCGGAGTTCGAGGTCACCAACCACGGTGCGGCGACGATGACGTACACGATCACCTTCACGATGCAGGGGTACTCCAACATGGAGCGGGTCGTGGGCCCGGTCGGCGCCGGCCGGACCGTGCGGGGAACGGTCCCGCTGGACCGGACCCCCGGTGGCGTCGACGGCGGCACGCGCGTGAGCATCCTCAAGGTCCGCAGCGTCCCCACGGACGAGGCCCCCTCCCAGGGCGGCCCGTGCCCCGCCTCGGGCGTGCGCCTGTACATCGATCAGGGGGATGCCGCCATGGGGCTGCGCGTCGTGGGCCTGCATCTGGAGAACTGCGGCAAGACCGGTTACACGCTGAACAGCCGCCCCCGCCTGCAGATCCTCGACGCCGACCACCGCCCCGTCGACGAGGTGCGCATCGTCCCGCCGAGCGAGATCACCGTCTCCGACGGCCCGGACGGCACCGACCGCCCGCTCACCCTCGCCCCCGGCGAACGCGCCCAGGCCGGCCTGGTCTGGCGCAACACGGTGCAGGGCCCCGACGGCGGGGTCGACGCCCCCTACGTCCGCGTCTGGGCCGGGCCCGGCGCCCACCCCGTCATGGTGACCCCGGAACTCGACCTCGGCACCACCGGCAAGCTGGGCATCCACGCCTGGCAGAAGGAGCGGTGAGGGACCCCCGGAACGGCCCCGCGGCGGCCCCGCAGCGGCAGAAGCCGTGGCGAACGCCCGTGACAAAATCGGCGGGTGCAGATCGGGATGCTGGGTCCACTGGAGGTTCGCACGGACGACGGCGCCTTGGCCGACGTACCGGGCGCGCGGCTGCGCGGACTGCTGATCGCCCTCGCGCTCAGGCCTGGGCACGTGGTCCCGAAGGCGTCGCTCGTGGACTGGATCTGGGGTGAGCACCCGCCCGTCGACGCGACGAACGCCCTGCACCGCTTGGTCTCCCGGCTGCGGAAGACACTGCCGGACGGGGTGGTCGAGGGGCAGCCGGACGGCTACCGGTTGGCGGTGGAGCCCGACGACGTCGACGCGGTGCGCTTCGAACGCCTCGTCGTCGCGGGCCGGGGCCGCGCCGGGGACGATCCACGCCGGATACGGCTGCTGCGCGAGGCCGTCGGCCTGTGGCGCGGTGCGGCGCTGCAGGACGTCGGTCTGCGGGACAGTGCGACGTTCGACGCGGCGGTCGTCCGGCTGGAGGGGCTGCGCCTGACGGCCATGGAGGACCGGTTCGACGCGGAGACCGGTCTCGGCAACGGTGCGGAGCTGGTCACGGAGCTGTCCGACCTGGTGGCCGCGCACCCGGTGCGGGAGCGGCTCGTCGCCGCGCTGATGCGCGCCCTCGTCGCGGCCGGTCGCGACAGCGAGGGGCTGCTGGTGTACCAGCGGACGAGGGAGGCCCTGGCCGACACGCTGGGCGTCGACCCCTCGCCGGAGCTGTCCGCCGTGCATGTCGCGCTGCTGCGCGGCGAGTTGGGACGGCGCGAGGAGACCGCCCGCAGGACCAACCTGCGGGCCGAGCTGACCAGTTTCGTCGGCAGGGACGGCGATGTCGCCGCGGTCCGGGGGCTCATGACCGAGCACCGGCTCACCACCCTGATCGGGCCGGGCGGTTCGGGCAAGACCAGGCTGGCCACGGAGACCGCGCGCACCCTGCTCGGCGAACTGCCTGACGGGGCCTGGCTGGTGGAGCTCGCCGCCGTCGGCGCGGACGGCGACGTGACCGACGTGGCCCAGTCGACGCTCGCCGGGCTCGGCCTGCGGGACGCGCTGCTCGGCGAGGCCCCGAACGCGGAGCTGACGGACCGGCTCATCGCCGCGATCCGCGAGCGGGAGGCGCTGCTGATCCTGGACAACTGCGAGCACGTGATCGAGGCGGCGGCGGTGTTCGCGCACCGGGTGCTCGGGGAGTGCCGGCGGCTGCGGATCCTGGCCACGAGCCGGGAACCGCTCGGCATCACCGGTGAGGCGCTGTGGCTGGTCGAGCCGCTGGCTCTGCCGGAGGCGGACGCGGGCCCGGACGAGATCGAGTCCTCGCCCGCCGTCCGGCTGCTGCGGGACCGGGCCGGGGCGGTGCGCCGGGATCTCGCGGTCGACGTCCGTACGCCGGCGACGATGCTGCGCGTCTGCCGGGCGCTGGACGGGATGCCGCTGGCGATCGAACTGGCCGCGGCCCGGTTGCGCACGATGTCCGTCGACCAGCTCGCCCGCCGGCTCGACGACCGGTTCCGCCTGCTGAGCATCGGCAGCCGGACCGCGCTGCCCCGGCACAAGACGCTGCGCGCGGTGGTCGACTGGAGCTGGGAGCTGCTCACCGACGCCGAACGGACGGTGCTGCGCAGGCTCTCGGTGTTCTCCGGCGGGGCAAGCCTGGAAGCGGCCGAACGGGTCTGCGTGGGCGACGCGGTCGAGCGGGAGCAGGTGCTCGAACTGCTCACCGCGCTGACCGAGAAGTCGCTGCTGCTCGCCGAGGGCGACGGCACCCCGCGCTACCGCATGCTCGGCACGATCAAGGAGTACGCCGGGCACCGGCTCGCGGAGGCGGGGGAAGCCGAGTGGGCGCGCCACGCGCATCTGGCCCACTTCACCGAGCTCACCGAGACCGCGGAGCCGCACCTGCGCCGCGCCGAGCAACTGCACTGGCTGGCCACGCTCGACGCCGAGCACGACAACATCGGCGCGGCGATCCGCGGCGCGCTCGCGGCGGGTGAGGCACAGGCGGCGATGCGGCTGGCGGCGGCCGCGGGCTGGTACTGGTGGCTCGGCGGCCACCGGACCGAGGGCTTCGAACTGCTCACCGCCGCCGCCCGGACGCCCGGTGACGTGAGCGACGGGGTCCGGGCCACGGTGTACGCCCTCATATCGATGTTCGTGACCTCCGGTCCGGGCGACGAGCACCTGGCCGCGGAGTGGATCCACAAGGCGCACCGGTTCAGCCGGAGCAGTCGGCCCGGCCCGCACCGCCACCCGGCGCTGGGGTTCGTCGCCGCGCTGGAACGCATGCTGGAGGCGCCCGACGCGTTCCTGCCGGCGTTCGAATCACTGCTGGACGACGAGGACCCCTGGGTGCGCGCGCTGGCCCGGCTGCAGCTGGGCAAGATGCGGATCGTGCTCGGCCGGGGCGGGCGGGACGCGGACGCGTACCTGGAGACGGCGCTCGCCGAGTTCCGGGCGCTCGGCGAGCGGTTCGGGATCTCGTTCGCCCTGAGCGAGCTGGCCGAACAGAGCGCCGTGCGCGGCGAGTTCGCCGCCGCGTGCGAGCACTACGAGCAGGCGGTCGCGGTCGTCACCGAGGTCGGCACCACCGAGGACGTCATCCGGATACGGTCGCGGCAGGCGCAGCTGTACTGGCTGCTGGGCGACGAGGACGCCGGCGCGGCCGCCCTCGCCGAGGCGCAGCGGTGCGCAAAGCGGGTCACCTGGCCGGGCGCGCTGGCCGTGCTGGCCTTCTCGAAGGCGGAACTCGCCCGGTGGGGCGGCGACTTCGCGGAGGCGCGCAGGCAACTCGGCGTCGCGACGGCCGTACTGGGCGACGAGGCGGAACGGGCGAACATCCGCGCGGCGACGCACGACGTGCTCGGCTATCTCGCGGACGACCTCGGCGAGGCCCGGGCGCACCGCGCGGCGGCCTGCGAGGCGGCGTCCGAGGCCGGGCACGCGCCGCTGATCGCGCAGGTGCTCGTCGGGGTCGCGGACCTGGCACTGCGCCGTGACGAGCACGAGCAGGCCGTACGGCTGCTCGCGGCGAGCGCGGGCGTGCGCGGGCTGCAGGACCGCTCCCACCCGGACGTGACCCGGATCGAGCAGGCCGCGCGGAGCCGCCTCGGCGACGCGGGGTTCGCCGAGGCGGCTCGGGAGGGGACGCGGACCGACTGGTCCCGGCTGGCCGAGGTCACGCTCGCTTCTTGAACGTGGCGACCGCCCACCCGTACCCGACGACGGCGAGCCCGGCGCACCAGGCGACGGCCGCGATCGCGTCGCCCGTCGGCGGGTCGCCCGCCAGCAGCCCGCGCAGCGTCTCGATGACCGGGGTGAAGGGCTGGTACTCCGCGAACTGCCGCACGCCGGTCCCCATCGTGTCCGCGGGCACGAACGCGCTGCTCAGGAACGGCAGCATGATCAGCGGCACGGTGGCCAGGCCCGCGGACTCCGCGGTCTTCGCGGCGAGCCCCAGGGCGACGGTGAGCCAGCCGGCCGCGAAGCTGAGCAGCACGACCAGACCGAACACGCCGAGCCAGTCGAGGGCGCTCGCGTCCGGGGCGAACCCCATCGCGAAGGCCACGCCGACGATGGCCGCGTCGGCCACCAGACAGCGCACGGTCGTGACGACGACCTGCCCGGTCAGCACGGCACCGCGGGAGATGTCCATGACCTTGAACCGGTTGATGATGCCCTTCGTCATGTCGTCGTTCACGGACGTCGCGGTGGCCCCCAGCCCGTAGCTGACGGCCATCACGAGCATGCCGGGCGTCGCGTAGTCGACGTAGTCGTCGCCGACGCTGAACGCGCCGCCGAACACCTTGACGAACAGAAGCATGATCACGATCGGGAACAGGACCGCGTTGAACAGCACGAGCGGGTTCCGCAGGGTGTGCTTCAGATTGCGGCGCAACATGATCGCCGAGTCGGCCAGCGCCGTGGAGATGCCGCTCACTGTGCCATCGCCTCCTTGTTCGCCCGCCCGGTCAGGGCGAGGAAGACGTCATCCAGGTCGGGGGTGTGCACCGTCAGCGCCTCGGCGTGGATGCCGGAGCCTTCGAGCACGTCGAGCACGGCGCGGAGTGCGGGGATGCTGCCGTCGCTCGGGATCTGCAGGGCGAGCGCCTCGTCGTCACGCGTGACCGTGCTGAGCGCGAGGCGCTGCTCCGCGGCGTTCATCTGCTGGACGTCGTTGAACCGGAGGCGGATGTGGCCGCCGGGGACCCGGCGCTTGAGCTCCTCGGGGGTGCCCTGGGCGACCAGCCGGCCCTGGTCCAGCACCGCGATCCGGTCGGCGAGCTGATCGGCCTCCTCGAGGTACTGGGTGGTCAGGAAGATGGTGGTGCCGTCGGCCACGAGCTCGCGGACGATCTCCCACATCGTGCGCCGGCTGCGCGGGTCGAGGCCCGTCGTCGGCTCGTCCAGGAAGATGATCCGCGGGTCGCCGACCAGCGTCATCGCCAGGTCCAGCTTCCGGCGCATGCCGCCGGAGTAGGCCGACGCCGGCTTGTCCGCCGACTCCACCAGGTCGAACCGCTCCAGCAGCCCCGCGACCACCTGGTCGCCGGAGCGCACGCGCTTCAGGTCCGCCATCAGCCGCAGGTTCTCCCGGCCCGACAACAGCTCGTCCACCGCGGCGAACTGACCGGTCACGCCGATGACCGCGCGCACGTCCTTGGTCGCGGTCGCCACGTCGTGCCCGGCGACGCGCACCGTCCCCGCGTCGGCGTTCATCAACGTCGTCAGGATGTTCACCGTCGTCGTCTTGCCCGCCCCGTTGGGGCCGAGCAGGGAGAAAACCGATCCCTCGGCGACGTCGAAGTCGATGCCGTCGAGCACGACTTTGTCGCCGTATGCCTTGCGCAGCCCTGAAACTGCGATCGCCGAACTTCTCATGCCCTGACCGTCCCGGCCGGGCCTGTCACGCCCCTGTCACGCCCCTGTCATTACCACTGACACGGTCGCTGACGCGGCGCACGGCAGCGCGCGTTCAGGGCGCGGACCGGACGTCCTGGGTGCCCAGGACCATGAGCAGGGCGAGGCGTTCGGCGTCCTCGGTGCCGGGTTCGGCGGTGTAGACCATGATGCGGAGGTCGCTGCCGGCCACGGAGAGGACGTCGCAGTCGAGGGTCAGCGGGCCGACCAGTCGGTGCTCGACGGTCTTGCGGGCCGCGTCGTGCAGGCCCACCGCGCCGGTGTCCCAGAGTTCGGCGAAACGGGCGCTGTTTTCGCGGAGTTCGGCGATCAGGTCGCGCAGGCGGCGGTCGGCCGGGTAGCGCTCGGCGGCGGTACGCAGGTCGGCGACGAGTGCGGTCTCGAAGGCGGCGCGGGCCTCGGGCGTGTAGGTGACGCCGTAACCGGAGCCAAGGAAGTGCCGCCAGACGCCGTTTAGTTCGCGGCCGCGCCAGTGGGTGGAGTCGCCCATCAGGGCCGCGTACGGCGGGTTGGCGACCAGCAGGGTCCAGGTGGCGTCGTAGACCGCGACCGGGGTCCCGGCCAGCCGGTCCAGCAGCCGTTGCACGCTCGGCGGGATGAAGGCGGGCACGGTCTTCGGGCTCGGCGGGGCGAGGCCGGCCAGCCGGTAGAGGTGGTCCCGCTCGGCCGTCGAGAGGCGGAGCGCGCGCGTCAGCGCCTCCACGACCTGTGACGACGGGTTGGTGGCGCGGCCCTGCTCCAGCCGCATCACATAGTCGACCGAGATCCCGGCCAGCTGCGCCAGCTCCTCGCGGCGCAGCCCCGAGGCGCGTCTGCGGCCGCCGGAGGGCAGGCCGACGTCGCCGGGTGCGAGCCGGTCGCGCCAGCGGTGGATCGCCGCCCCGAGTTCCGCAGTCGCCGCCATGACGTCCAGTGTGCCGCGCCGCGCGCGGGCCTTCCTGGTACCGACAGTCCTAGGAAAACGCGTCTTCTGGCTGGTCACCCGGCTCCGGCCGACGCTGGGGGCATGACGAACACACTCATCACCGGAGCCAACAAGGGTCTCGGCCACGAGACCGCCCGCCGGCTGATCGCCGCGGGTCACACCGTCTACGTCGGCGCCCGCGACCCCGAGCGGGGCCGCCGCGCCGCCGAGGAGCTGGGCGCGCGCTTCGTCCGGCTGGACGTCACCGACGACGCCTCCGTCGCCGCCGCGGTCAGGACGATCGAGGCGGAGGGCGGACTGGACGTCCTGGTCAACAACGCCGGCATCGAGCCGCGCCGGCCGGACGGCGGGTTCGTCGACGCCGCCGCGACCACCGCCGACGACGTACGGACCGTGTTCGAGACGAACGTCCTCGGTGCCGTCCGGGTCCTGCACGCCTTCCTGCCGCTGCTCCGGCGCTCCGCCAACCCGGTCGTGGTCAACGTGAGCAGCGGCCTGGGATACACCCCGGCCCTGGCCGACCCGGCCGCGCCCGAGCACTTCTACCCCGGGCTCGCCTACCCGGCCTCCAAGGCCGCGCTGAACATGCTCACCGTGCAGTACGCCAAGGCGTTCGACGGGATCCGGATCAACGCCGCCGACCCCGGCTTCACCGCCACCGACCTGAACCACCACTCCGGCACCCAGACCGTCGAGGAGGGCGCCGAGGTCATCGTCCGCCTGGCCGGCATCGGCCCCGACGGGCCCACCGGCACCTTCCAGAACGCGGCCGGCGTACTGCCCTGGTGACCGCCCTGGTGACCTGGGGCCTGCCTTCCGGATCTTGCCGGGGTCGCGGGCCCTGGTGCCCGTGGGGCGCCCGTGATGCCGGTCGGCGGATGTGGCGCGAGACTGGGCAGGTGACCCGCACGCGCGGCCCACCGGCAACTCTGGAGATTCATCGTGAAGGATCTGCCCCCGCCGCCCGCTCCGACCCTGGAGCGCGCGGCCCAGGAACTCGTCGAGGCCACCGCTCCCCACCCCCGCATCTACGAGGTCCCGCCCGACCAGGGCCGTGACCTCCTCGCCGGCCTCCAGGCCGGGGAGGGCGTGGCCAAGCCGGAGATCGACGAGGAGTGGGTGACCGTCGACGCCGGCGAGTGGGGCACCGTACGGACCCGTGTCATCAGGCCCAAGGGCATCGAGGGCCCGCTGCCGGTGATCTTCTACATCCACGGCGCCGGCTGGGTCTTCGGGGACGAGAACACCCACGACCGCCTGGTGCGGGAACTGGCCGTCGGCGCGGACGCGGCCCTCGCGTTCCCGGTCTACGACCGCGCTCCCGAGGCCCGCTACCCCACCCAGATCGAGCAGAACTACGCCGTCGCCCGCTGGGTCGTGGCCGAGGGCGCCGGGCACGGGCTGGACCCCGCGCGCCTGGCCGCCTGCGGCGACTCGGTCGGCGGCAACATGGCGGCGGTGCTCGCCCAGATGGCCAAGGACCGCGGCGACGTCCGCCTCGCCGCGCAGGTGCTGCTCTACCCGGTCACCGACGCGGGCTTCGACACGCCGTCGTACCTGCAGTTCGCCGACGGCTACTACCTCACCCGGGACGGCATGCTCTGGTTCTGGGACCAGTACACGTCCGACGACTCCCAGCGCAAGGAGCGCTACGCGTCCCCCCTGCGCGCCTCCGTCGACGACCTGCGGGACCTGCCGCCCGCCCTGGTGATCACCGACGAGGCCGATGTGCTGCGCGACGAGGGCGAGGCCTACGCCGCCCGGCTGCGGGACGCCGGCGTCCCGGTCACCGCCGTCCGCGTCCTCGGCATCGTGCACGACTTCATGATGCTCGACAGCCTCCGCGACTGCCACGGCACCAACGTGGCCCGAAGCCTCGCCATCGACGCCCTCAAGGCCGCCCTGCACGGCTGACGGATCGCGTTCGGCACCGGCCGCGACCAGGCCAGGGCGTCGAACTCGGCGGGGCGGGACGCGAGTTCACTCCCGGCCCGCCCCGCCGAGGTTGCCCGGCACACGGCAGAGCGTGCCGTTCTCCGGCCTCACCGATCGGTGCGTCCCGTATCAGAGCTGGAGCGGCAGAGCGCAAATCCCAAGGCTGAGCACAAATTACACACATCCTCTCTTCATACCGGCCACGATGGTCTAGATTGACCTTGCTTCAGCTGTTCGGACATGAGGCGACCTTAATGATCTTTAGGTCCGGCGCTACGGAAAGCCAGGAGTCGCGTGCCCGGCGCCGGACGTGGGGGTGATCAATTCGTGGAGCCCGAAAGGGGCTTCGGGTGCGGGGAGCATCCGAGGTTTCGTCGACGGGTTCTCACGCACCTCGAGCGTCCCGCAGGACGTGCGAGCCGCTGCCGCCGGGGTGAGTTGTTCACGTTGCTCTGAAATCAGCCGGGAGGTCATGCGCGGGGGGCGGGGGCCTCCCGAGGGGAGGAACAGCACGGTGCGGGAGGCGGGGGCCTCCCGACGGGGGATCAGTGTTGGACGAACACGTCGTACCACTGGGGACCTGGGGGGTTCTGTGCGGCAAGGGGGACTTGTCAGCCCGTCCGCGTCTACGCGCGAACGGCTGGCGAACGAGGCGATCAGCCGGCCCGCGATCGAGTGGGAGCAGCGGTATCGCCGTACCGTGATCATCAGCGACACCGTGACCACCGCCTTCGTGGTCGCGGCGATCGGTAATTTCTTCGGGGCCCGGGACGCGGCCAACTGGCACGAGAAGTGGGGAATTCTCGCTTTCGGCACCGAGCTGCTGGTGCTGGGAGCGCTCGCGGTGAGCCGGTCGTGGGCACCGGCCGTTCTCGGCCAAGGAGCAGAGGAATTCCGCCGTCTTGGACGCTCACTGTTCATGGCGACCGTCGTACTCGCACTCGGCGGAATCGCTCTCACCTCGCGCAATATCAAACTCTGGATCTTCGTCGCGATCCCCGCGATCGCGCTGATCACCATGCCCGCGCGCTATCTGCTGCGCCTCTGGCTGCACAGACAGCGGAAGGAAGGGCGGTGCCTGAGACCGGTGCTCGCCGCCGGGAGCGTGGCCACCGTGCGCGACCTGATCACCCGGACCCGCAAGTTCCCGCACCTCGGCTGGCGGGTGGACGCGGTGTGCACGACGGGCGGTCTCGGGCTCGACGGTGACCACCTGGACGGAGTGCCGATCGTCGGCCCGCTGGCGGATGTCGCCCACCACGTCCGCCGCGACGGCTACCGCGTCGTCGCCGTCACACCGGACCCGCACTGGTCACCGGACCGGCTGCAGCGGCTGGCCTGGAACCTCGAAGGCAGCGACGCCGAGATGATCGTGGCGCCGGTGCTGATGGAGGTGGCCGGCCCACGGCTGCACGTCGACGCGGTGCTCGGGATCCCGCTGCTGCGGGTCAGCATGCCGACCTTCACCGGGGGCCGCCGGGCGGTCAAAGGGGTCGTCGACCGGCTGGGCGCAGCGATCCTGCTGCTGCTGTTCGCGCCGCTGATGGTGTTCGTCGCCCTGCTCGTCATGGCGGGGAGCCGGGGTGGGGCGTTCTACCGCCAGCGCCGGGTCGGCAAGGACGGCCGCGAGTTCACGATTCTCAAGTTCCGCACCATGGTCGCCGGGGCCGACCGGGCACGTGCCGCGCTGGCCGACCGCAACGAGGGCGCCGGGCCGCTGTTCAAGCTCCGCCGGGATCCGCGGGTGACCCGGGTGGGAGCGGTGCTGCGCCGGTACTCGATCGACGAACTCCCGCAGCTCTTCAACGTGCTGACCGGATCGATGTCGCTCGTCGGCCCGCGGCCTCCGCTGCCGGAGGAGTGCGCCGCGTACGGCCCGGACATCCGGCGGCGGCTGCTGGTCAAGCCCGGGCTCACCGGCCTGTGGCAGATCAGCGGACGCAGCGACCTGTCGTGGGAGGAGGCGGTCCGGCTGGACCTGCGGTACGTGGAGGACTGGTCGCTCGCCCTGGACACAGTGATCTTGTGGAAGACGCTGCGTGCGGTGCTCTACGGGCAGGGGGCCTACTGATGCGCGGGGGGCTGCAATCCAACGGTGCCGCCGGCACGCGGACCGCAGGCCGGGAGGGCCTGCCTGGGGGGAGGAACGGGTCATGAAGGTCAGCGTTTTCGGGCTCGGCTACGTGGGCTGTGTGTCGGCCGCGTGCCTGGCCGGCATGGGTCACGAGGTCATCGGCGTGGACGTGAACCAGGTGAAGGTCGACCTGGTCAACGACGGCAAGGCCCCGGTGGTCGAGGAGCGGATAGGCGAGCTCATCGCCGAGGTCGTGGGGACCAGGGCGCTGCGCGCCACCGGCGACGTCCGCGAGGCGATCATGGGCAGCGAGGTGTCGCTGGTCTGCGTGGGCACGCCGTCGGAGCCCAACGGCAGCCTGTGCACCACGTACTTGGAGCGGGTCACCGAGCAGATCGGCGCGGCGCTGGCCGAGCGGGGCGGGCGGCACACCGTCGTCTTCCGCAGCACCATGCTCCCGGGCACCTGCCTGAACCTGCTGGTGCCGATCCTGGAGAAGTACGTCGGCGGCACGGCCGGGGTGGACCTCGAGGTCGCGGTCAACCCGGAGTTCCTGCGCGAGGGCACGAGCGTGCGGGACTTCTTCGACCCGCCCAAGACCGTCATCGGCGAACTCGACCCGGCGAGCGGCGACACGGTGGCCGCGCTGTACGACGGCCTGCCCGGCGAGGTGTTCCGGGTGCCGATCCCGACCGCCGAGGCGATCAAGTACGCGGACAACGCGTTCCACGGCCTCAAGATCGGCTTCGCGAACGAGCTGGGCGCGGTGTGCCAGGCGCTCGGGGTGGACTCGCACCAGGTGATGGACGTGTTCCTGGCCGACCGCAAGCTGAACATCAGCCCCGCCTATCTGCGGCCCGGCTTCGCCTTCGGCGGCTCCTGCCTGCCCAAGGACCTGCGCAGCCTGGTCCACGCCGCGCAGCGGGCCGACGTGTCGGTGCCCATCCTCGCCCATGTGCTGCCCTCCAACGCCGACCACCTGCAGCGCGCGGTGGAGCTGGTCGAGCGCACCGGCAGGCGCCGGGTGGGCCTGTTCGGGCTGTCCTTCAAACCCGGCACCGACGACCTCCGCGAGAGCCCGCTGGTCGAGCTGGCGGAGCGGCTCTTCGGCAAGGGGTACGACCTCAAGATCTACGACGCCAACGTCAGCCTCTCCCGGCTGCTCGGCGCGAACCGCGAGTACATCGAGAACCGGCTGCCGCACCTCGCGCAGCTGCTCGCGAACTCCGTCGACGAGGTGCTCGAGCACGCCGAGGTGTGCCTGGTCGGGACCAGGGATCCGGACGTGCTGTCGGCGCTGCCGCACGGCGACAGCCCGGTGATCGTCGACCTCATCCGCCTTCCCGACGCCGAGGCGCGCCGGGCCGAACCGGGATACATGGGCCTTGCTTGGTGACACGACCAGCGGCGACGGGCACGGCCGGCGCGCGCTGATCCTGGTGGAGAACCTGTCGGTGCCGTTCGACCGGCGGGTGTGGCAGGAGTGCACGACGCTGCGCGACGCGGGCTGGACGGTGCACGTCATCTGTCCCCAGGGGAGCAAGCGGGACACGGAGCCGGAGGCGGAGATCGACGGGGTGCGGATCCACCGCTACCCGTTGCGCGCGGCCACCGGAGGGCCGGCCGGCTATCTCAAGGAGTACGGATCGGCGCTGTGGCACACGGCCCGGCTGGCCCGGAAGGTCGGTCCGGTCGACGTGGTCCACGCCTGCAACCCGCCCGACCTGCTGTTCCTGCCGGCTCTGTGGCTGAAGCGGCGCGGCGCGCGGTTCGTCTTCGACCAGCACGACCTGGTACCGGAGTTGTACCTCTCCCGGTTCGGCCGCGGCGAGGACCTGCTCTACCGCGCGGTGTGCGCGCTGGAGCGGCGGACCTACCGGGCCGCGGACGTCGTACTCGCCACGAACGAGAGCTACCGGGACGTCGCGGTGCGCCGAGGCGGCCGGCGGCCCGAGGACGTGTTCGTGGTGCGCAGCGCGCCCGACATCGACCGGTTCCGTCCCGTGCCGCCCGAGCCGGAGCTGAAGCGCGGCAAGCCCCATCTGCTGTGCTATCTCGGCGTCATGGGCCCGCAGGACGGGGTCGACTACGCGCTGCGGGCCCTCGCGAAGCTGCGCGAGGAGTTCGGGCGGACCGACTGGCACGCGGTGTTCGTCGGCGCCGGCGACACCTTCGACCAGATGGTGGAGCTGTCCCGGCGGCTCGGGCTCGCGGAGCAGGTGGAGTTCACCGGGCGCATCCCGGACGCCGACCTGGTGCGCTACCTGTCCACCGCGGACGTGTGCCTCTCCCCCGACCCGCACAATCCGCTCAACGACGTGTCGACCATGAACAAGGTCCTGGAGTACATGGTGATGGGCCGGCCGATCGTCTCGTTCGACCTGAAGGAGGCGCGCGTCTCCGCCGGTGACGCCGCCGTCTACGCGCCCGCCAACGACGAGGCCGAGTTCGCCAAGCTCGTCGCGCTGCTGCTGGACGATCCGGAGAAGCGGGCCCGGATGGGCGAGATCGGCCGGGAGCGGGTCAGCGGGCCGCTCTCCTGGCGGAACTCGCAGGCGTCACTGCTCGCCGCCTACGCCGCCGCCTGCCGTGACCACGCCCCG
Organism: Streptomyces sp. NPDC047085; assembly: GCF_040643735.1. NCBI lineage: Bacteria > Bacillati > Actinomycetota > Actinomycetes > Kitasatosporales > Streptomycetaceae > Streptomyces > Streptomyces sp. NPDC047085. The sequence continues at coordinate 55,431 of NZ_JBEYUW010000001.1, read as the reverse complement.
GTGTCGGCGGACGACCCGGTCCGTACAGGGAAGAGGCAGCGCAGTTGAGCGAGGACACGATACGCCTGGTCACCATCGGGCGGATATTCCGTCGGCGCTGGCGGCTTCTCGCCGTCCTCGCCGTCGTGGGCGCGCTGGTCGGCTTCGGCGCCTCGGTCGTGGTGTTCCCACCGCGTTACACGGCGTCGGCGCCGGTGCTGCTGCCGGGACTGTGGGAGGAGCGTGAGCTGCTCACCCAGGTGGACCTCGCGACCAGTTCGGCGGTGGTCGACCGCGCGGCCGACGCTCTGCACTGGTCCGGCGTCAGCAACACCGAACTGCGGGACCAGGTCAGCGCCAAGGCCGCGGACGGGAACATCATCACCATCGCCGGTACGGCCGACACCCCGAAGCGCGCACAGCAGTTGGCCGACCAGGTGGCCCGGCAATTCGTGCAGTACACCGCGCAGATCGCGGGCAGCGGCACGGACTCCGCAACCACCACGACGAACGACGCGCTGCGCAAGAAGGTCGAGGAGACCAACCGCCGCATCAGCGACCTGGCCAAGGCGGCCGACCCTGGTCAGACCGTGGAGAGCGTGCAGGCCCGCACCGCGCTCGAGAACCTGCGCACCTCGCTGGAGGGGGCCATGAAGAAGGTGGACGAGGCCAACCCGGCGACCAACAAGGCAGGCATGGTCGTCATGGGGCCCGCCGCCCCGCCGACCGGCGAAGCGGCGCCCACGAGGATCCAGCTGATCGTCGGGGGAGCGCTGCTGTTCTTCCTGCTCGCGGTCATCGGCCATCTCGTCGCCGCACGCATGAACCGCCGGCTGCGCACGGAGCCGGAGATCGCCGCGGCGCTGGGTTCGACGCTCCTGGGCACCGTCGACGTGGCCGGTGAACGGCGCGCGCACCGGCCGGAAGCCGGGGGCTCACGAGCCCGGGTCCGCCGGCTCCTCGGCGTCGACACCCCATGGAACGTACCGGCCCTGCAGAAGTCCGGCGACGAGGCCGGCAGACGGCTCCGCTACCGGCGGGTGTGTGCCCGCCTGAAGGAGCGACTGCCCTCTGCCCAGCGGCTGTTGATCGTCGTACCGGAGGGCGACGAGATCGCCCGCCGGGCCGCGGGACAGCTCGCCGCCGAGGCCAGGAGCGGTCCGGTGCTGCGGATGGTGGAGGTTTCGGTGGACCGACCGTTCGTGCCGGACCGCGAGAACGAGTCCGGCGCCCTGGTGGTCCTCAGCGCCGACAGCTGGACCGCGGAAGAGCTCACCGGCATCGCGGAGGCATGCGCGGACGGCAGGCACGAGGTCGTCGGCATCGTCGTCGCCGGCCTGGTCCAGGCCCGCCCCACGCGGTCCGCCGGCCCGCTTCCCGACGACGCCACGCTGGCGCTCGCGGTGCGCGGCCACGCAACGGGAGGTTCAGCGTGACGACAAGCACGACGTCTGAGTCGTCGGCCGCCACCCCGCTCATCGACCTGCAGGCGCTGGTGGTGGCGGTGCGCCGGCGCCGCCGCCTGTGGACGACCATGGCGCTCCTCGGCCTGCTGCTCGGCGCGGCGGTGGCCATCCTGATGCCGCCGCCGCCGACCGCGGTGACCAAGGTGCTGGTCGCGCACGCGGAGGACCAGCCGAACGACACCGGAACGCTGATACGTACCGACGTCCAGCTGCTGCAGACCACGCGGATCGCCGACAAGGCCCTGCAGTCCCTGAAGTCCCCGGAAAAACCGGAGGACTTCATGAAGGACTACCAGGGCGCCGGTCTGACCAACAATCTGCTGCAGATCACCGTGACAGGCGACAGCGACGCGCACGCGGTGGCCCGCGCCAAGGCTCTGGCCGACGCGTTCGTCGCCGACCATGTGCGGCGGATGCGGGACACCGCGCAGGCCGAGGCCAAGGCCCTGCTGGACCAGCGTGACCGCATGCGGCAGGAGCTCGCCCAGGTCAACAAGGAGATCGGAAACCGATCGCCGGACAGCGACCCGAAGGCCTCGGCGAGCATCGAGTCTCTCTTCGCCCGCCGCGCCGAACTCAACTCGCGCATCTCCGACTTCGACCAGCGCGCCGAGGACGCCCGCACCGGCACCCCCCAGGTCATCGCCGGCACGCAGATCGTGGACACGCCGCGCGCGGTGCGCCACTCCCTGCCCAAGGCCCTGGTCACCGACGCCGCGGTCGGGCTGATCCTCGGGCTCGTCCTCGGGCTTGCGCTGGCCGCGGTCGGCACGGTGGTGGCGGACCGCCCCGTGCTGCGCCGGGACATCGCCGCGAACCTGGGCGCCTCGGTCATCGCGGAGCTGCCGCGCCGCTCGGGCAAGCTGTGGCAGCGCCGACGGACCCGGGTGACCCGTGAACGGCTCACCGCGACCCTGGCCCGCACCGCGGGTGACTTGGCGGAACCGGTGTCGCTGCTGGAACTGGGCTGCGCGCGCAGCACCAGTGTGATCGCCCTGGACCTCGCCAGGGCCATGGCGGCACAGGGGCCGGTAACCGTCGTCGACGCTCTGCCCGGCACGCAGCTCGAAGGCCGCACAAAGCCGGGAGATCCGCCCGTGGTCAGCGGCGAGCGTGCCGCGACCCTGTCGCCTCAGGAGCGCCGCATTGGCGTCGGCTCGGTGGCGCCCGGCACGGCATGGACCGACCTGCGCCATCTCGGCACCCAGACCGTGCTCGTCGTGCGGGCCGGACACGGCAGCGCCGCCTGGCTGCACACCGTGGCGCGGCAGCTCGCGGACCAGCGCATCCCGGTGATCGGTGTGGTGCTGATCGACCCCGATCCGCGCGACCGCACCGACGGCACCCTGTGGGACGGGCTGCACACCGCGCTGCGCGGCCGCGCCGAACACCCGCCACGGCACAACGGCACCAACCAGCCGCGGACGGAGCGGCAGCCGATCTGGGCCGCACGCGCCCCGGGCAACGACCAGGACGGGCGGTAGCACATGTGTGGCATCGCAGGCACCTACCGCTGGCCGGACGGAAAGGTCGTGACCGACCGGCTCACCGACACCCTCGCCCACCGCGGTCCGGACGGGGCGGGCCGCTACGGCCACCCCGTCGGTGACGGCGAGGTGCACCTCGGGCACCGCCGCCTTTCCATCATCGACCTGACCGAGACCGGCGCCCAGCCGATGGTCTCCGACGGCCTCGCCCTGACGTACAACGGCGAGCTGTACAACGCGCCCGAGCTGCGCGCCGAGTTGGAGGCGGCCGGGGTGCGCTTCCGTGGCACCTCCGACACCGAGGTACTCCTTGAGGCCTGGCGGCGCTGGGGCACCGACTGTCTGCCCCGGCTGCGCGGCATGTTCGCGTTCGGCATCTTCGACGAGTGCACCGGTGAACTGGTCCTGGCCCGCGACCAGTTGGGCATCAAGCCGCTGTTCCTGCTGCGGCGCGGCGAGGGCCTGGTGTTCGCCTCCGAGCTGAAGGCGCTCGCCGCCGCGACCGGCGGCAGGCTGGAGGTGGACCACGCAGCGCTGGTGGCCTCCCTCCTCTATTACTGGGTGCCGGACTCGCGCTGCGCGTTCCGCGAGGCGGAGAAGCTGCCGCCCGGCAGCTGGCTGCGGTGCCGGCCCGACGGCCGGGTGGAGCGCGGCCGGTTCTGGGACCTGAAGGACGTCGCCGCCGAGGGCCGGGAGCGGGCCCGCGCCGGCGAGCAGCCGGACCTGGCCGCCGTCGTCGAGGAGTCGACACGAAAGCACCTGCTCTCCGACGTGCCCGTGGCGACCTTCCTGTCCGGCGGTCTCGACTCCAGCTACCTGACCGCGCTGGCGGCCCGCCACCAACCGGGCATCTCCGCCTACACGATCGGCTTCCGCGCCGAGGACGCCAAGTTCGAGGCGATGCCGGACGACCTGCGCTATGCCCGGCAGGTGGCCCAGCGGTTCGGCGTCGACCTGCACGAGATCGAGATCGCCCCGAACGTGCTCGACCTGCTTCCGGAGATGACGTACCACCTGGACGAGCCGATCGGCGACCCCGCCGCGATCAACACATTCCTGATCTGTACGGCCGCACGCGAGGCCGGGGTCAAGGTGATGCTCTCGGGAATGGGCGCCGACGAGCTGTTCGCCGGCTACCGCAAGCACCTGGCCAACCTGATCGCGCTGCGCTACCAGCGCGTCCCGCGGCCCCTGCGGCGCGGGGTGTCCGCGGCCGTGGACCGGCTGCCGGTCGCCACGTCCCGGCGGGGATACCGGTCGGTGCGCTTCGCGAAGCGGTTCCTGTCCTTCGCCGACCTGCCGGAGGAGACCGCGTTCCGGCGCAGCTACACCATGTACGACCAGGACGAGCTGCTCGCCCTGCTCGATCCGGACCTGGCCGGAACGGTCGACGACGTGCTGACCGAACACAGGGACGTCTACCAGGACAACGAGCTCGACGACTTCGTCAACCGCATGTGCCTGACCGACGCCCGGATGTTCCTGCCGGGCCTGAACCTCACGTACACCGACCGCTCCAGCATGGCCGCGTCGACCGAGGTACGGACGCCGTACGTGGACGTCGAGGTGGTCAAGGCGGCGTTCGCGATCCCCGGTGACCGCAAGATCGCCGGACGGCAGGGCAAGGCGGTCCTGAAGGCGGCGGCCACCTCGATTCTGCCCCGGGAGATCGTGTACCGGCCCAAGGGCTTGTTCAGCGCCCCGCTGCGGGCCTGGATGAGCCGGGATCTGGCACCGCTGGTGCGCGAGGTGGTCAACGACGGTGAGCTCGTCCGGTCCGGGATCCTGCGCCGCGACGCACTGAAGCGGATGGTCGCCGAGGACGCCGCCGGACAGCAGGACTTCTCCAAGCATCTGTGGCACGTACTGACGCTCGAGTACTGGTATCGCGACGCGACCTCTGGTCCGGCCAGAGCACTCGTTTGACGGCTTAGGAATTTCAGAGGAGTTCGGGTGAAACAGGTCGTACAGAACTACAAGAGCGGCGAGCTGGCGGTGCTCGACGTTCCGGTGCCGGGGTGCAAGCCGGGCGGTGTGCTGGTCCGCAGCACCTACTCGCTGATCTCCACCGGCACCGAGCTCATGAAGGTGTCCGAGGCCGGCATGTCGATGCTGGGCAAGGCCCGCTCCCGCCCGGACCAGGTCGCCAAGGTCATGCAGAGCGTGGCCACCAACGGGGTGCCCGCCACCTACCGCAAGGTGATGGGCAAGCTGGACTCCTACACCCCGCTGGGCTACTCGCTGTGCGGTGTGGTCGAGCAGGTCGGCGCCGGGATCGACGACGTGAAGGTCGGCGACCTCGTGGCCTGCGCAGGCAACGAGCACGCCCTGCACGCCGAGCTCAACTGGGTGCCCAAGAACCTCTACGTGCCGGTGCCGGACGGCCTCGCGCCGCAGCACGCGGCCTTCGGCACCGTCGGGTCGATCGCCATGCAGGGCGTCCGCCAGGGCGAGCCGCAGCTCGGCGAAGTGGCCCTGGTCATCGGCCTCGGGCTGATCGGGCAGCTGGTGGTACAGCTCCTGGCCGCCTCGGGAGTCCGCGTCGTCGGCGCCGACCCCGACCCGGCGCGCTGCGAGCTCGCCGAGCGCCTGGGCGCCGCGGCCTGCGGCGACCCCGCCTCCGCGGCCGTGGAGAACGCCGTCGCCGAACTCACCGACGGACACGGCGTGGACCAGGTGTACCTGGCCGCCGGCGGCGGCAGCAACCAGCCCGTCGAGCTGGCCGCCAAGTTGGCCCGGGACCGCGGCCGGGTCGTCGACATCGGCAAGTGCCGCCTCGACCTGCCGTGGAACGCGTACTACGAGAAGGAACTCGACGTCCGCTTCTCCCGCTCGTACGGCCCCGGGCGCTACGACCCGTCGTACGAACTGGAGGGCCGCGACTACCCGATCGGTTACGTCCGCTGGACCGAGCGCCGCAACCTGGCCTGCTTCCTCGACCTCGCCGCCCGCGGCCGCGTCGACGTGGAGCCCCTGATCTCCCACGTCGCCGACTTCGACGACGCCGTCGAGACCTACCAGCGCCTGAAGGACGGCGAGCTGAAGGCCATCACCGCGCTGTTCCGGTACCCGGAACAGGCGGGGGACGCGGAGGAAGCGAAGGCCCCGGTGGTCGCCGTGCCCGCGGTGACCGTGAAGCCGAGTCCGGCCCCCGCCGCCAGGACGCCGGTGAAGCTGGCGTTCGTCGGCGCCGGGAACTACGCGACGTCGATGCTGCTGCCGCACCTGGCGCAGCGCGAGGGCGTGGAGCTGTCGACCGTCGTCACCACGACGGCGCTGTCCGCGGCCAACGCGCAGCGGAAGTTCGGCTTCACCGAGGCGACCACCGACCTCGACGCCGTGCTCGGCGACAAGTCCATCGACGCGGTGTTCGTGGTCACCCGGCACAGCTCGCACGCCGACCTGACCCGCAAGGCACTGCTGGCCGGCAAGGCCGTCTTCGTGGAGAAGCCCCTGGCCCTCACCGAGGACGAACTGGCCGGGGTGCTCGCTGCGGTGGAGGAGTCCGGCAACGACCGGCTGCAGGTGGGCTTCAACCGCCGCTTCGCGCCGCTGCTGCAGGAGGCCAAGACGCGGTTCGGTGCCCGGACCGGCCCGGCGAGCCTGCGCTACCTGGTCAACGCGGGCCGGCTGCAGCACGGCAGCTGGTACCTCCAGCAAGGCACCGAGGGTTCACGGTTCGCGGGCGAGGGCGGGCACTTCATCGACACGGCGAGCTGGCTGCTCGACGCCGACCCGGTCTCCGTCTACGCGGTCGCCCCCTCCGGCAACGAGGACCTGCAGGTCGTCCTGCGCTACCCGGACGGGTCCACCGCCACCATCAGCTACGTCACCACCGGCGCGCCCGGCTTCCCCAAGGAGACGCTGGACCTGGTCGCCGACGGCAAGGTGCTGCGGCTCGACGACTTCGTCCGTGCCTCGGTCTACGGCCGCAAGAAGTGGGTCAGTTCGCGGCTGCCCAAGGCCCGCGACAAGGGCCAGAACGCCGAACTGGCCGCGTTCGTCAAGGCCGTTCGCACCGGCGGGCCGATGCCGGTGCCGCTTCAGTCGCTGGTCGCCACCACCGCGGCCACCCTCGCCGTGCAGGCCGGCCTGGTCGGCGGCGCGCCGGTGACGTTGGAGCAGGCGCGATGACCATGAGCGCGGGCTGGTACCTGCGGCGGCTGTCCCGGATGGGACCGCAGGAGGTCGCGGGCCGGGTGGGCGACACGCTGCGCAGACGGCGGTGGCGGTCCGCGCCGCCGACCTGCCCGAGCGTGACCGGCGCCCGGTTCACCGCGGTACTGCCCGCGGAGGCGATCGCCGCGGTGCCGTCGGACGCCGCGAAACGCCTCGTCGCCGAGGCGGACCGGCTGATGGACGGGCACGTCGAGTACTTCGGGGTGGCCCGCGACGACCTGGTCGACCCGGACTGGTGGTACGACCCGAAGACCGGGCGCCGGGCCCCGTCGGGCTACGCCTTCGACGTGCCGTACCGCAGCGAGGACGCGGTCGGGGACATCAAGCAGATCTGGGAGCTGTCCCGGCACCACCACCTCACCCAGCTCGCCGCCGCCTACGCGATCACCGGGGACGAGCGGTACGCCGAGCGCGTCGCCGCGCACCTGCGGTCGTGGTGGGAGGCCAACCCGCCGCTGCGAGGCGTCCATTGGATCAGCGGTATCGAGCTGGGCATCCGGCTGCTGTCGTGGGTGTGGGTGCGCCGGCTGCTGGAGGGCTGGCCGGGCGCGGCCGGGCTGTTCGAGGACAACCCGGTGGCGCTGAACCAGATCTGGCACCACCAGCGCTGGCTGGCCGCCTTCCCCAGCCGGGGGTCCTCGGCGAACAACCACGTCATCGCCGAGGCCGCCGGACAGTTCGCTGCGGCCTGCGCGTTCGGCTGGTTCCCCGACTCGCAGCGCTGGCGGGCCGACGCCCTGCGCTCGCTCGATCGGCATCTGCGCAGCAACACCTTCCTCTCCGGCCTCAACCGCGAGCTGGCCTCCGAGTACCACGGCCTGGTGCTGGAGCTCGGTCTGGCCGCGGTCGCCGAGGCCGACGCCGCAGGCCTGCCGGTTCCCGCGACCGTCCGCCTGGTGCTGCTGCGGATGACCGACGCGCTCGCGGCCGTCGTGGACAACCGGCTGCGGCCGCCGCGCCAGGGCGACGCGGACGACGGGCACGGTCTGATCCTGGACGGCGAGGGCACCGACCGCTGGGGCTCGCTGCTGTCCACCGGCGAGGCCGTGTTCGGCCGGCTCGACTGGTGGCCGGCCGTGACCGGCACCGATGTGCGCACCCCGCTGCTGGCCGCGCTGATCCGGCCGTACGCGAAAAACGGAACCGGACCGGCCGTGTCCCGCCCGGCAAGCAGGCCGGGGCACTTCGCCGACGCGGGCATGACGATCCTGCGCGGCCCGGAGGAGATCTGGTGCCGCTGCGACGGCGGTCCGCACGGCTTCCTGTCCATCGCCGCGCACGCCCACGCGGACGCGCTGTCCGTCGAGGTCCGGCACGACGGGGTCGACGTGCTCGCCGACCCCGGGACGTACTGCTACCACGGGCAGCCCGAATGGCGGCAGTACTTCCGCTCGACCCTCGGCCACAACACCCTCGAGCTGGACGGCGCCGACCAGTCCGTCTCCGGCGGCCCGTTCCTGTGGACCCGGCATGCCGACACCCGCGTACTGGTCGCGGACCCGTCCGGCCAGGGGGCGGCCCGCTGGAGCGCGGAGCACGACGGCTACCAGGGCTCGGTGCACCGCCGCCAGGTGGAACTCACGGCGGAGAGCCGGGAGCTGAGGGTGGTCGACGAGGTGCGCGGTCCGGGCGGGGCCGTGCGACTGGCCTTCCACCTCGGCCCGGCGATCACCGCGGACCTGGTGGACAACCGGGCCGAGCTCACCTGGGCCCGGGACGGCGAGGACCGCTCCGCGACGCTCGACCTGCCCGGGCAGCTGTCCTGGCAGGCGCATCGCGGCGCGACCGAGCCGCCGCTGGGCTGGTACTCCGCAGGATTCGGGCGCAAGGAACCCGCCACCACCCTGGTCGGCACCGGCTTCACCGACGGCACGGAGGGCTTCACCACTGTGCTCAGGTTCCGCGGCTAGGAGGGGCGCGTGGGGATCAAGAGGCGGCACTGGGCGTGGGCGGCGGCACCGCTGACGCTGGCCCTGCTGGCGTTGGCCGGCTGCGACGGCACACAGCCCGCCGACGCAAAGGCGACGATCGCTGCGCCCACCACGTCCGGGGCGCGGTCCACGGCCGTGGCCCGGGTGTGCGCGAAGCCCGAGGCCGGGCCGGCGAAGGCGCCGGCGGGCGCGGTGACGGTCGACCCCGCGAAGGTCGGTGACCTGGCGGCGAAGACCAAGAGCAACCCCCCGAACACCACGTTCTGGCTCCGGCCGGGCAAGCACCGGCTCGACCCCGACCGCTACGCCCAGGTCGTCCCCAAGAAGGGGGACCGCTACCTCGGCGGGCCCGGCGCGGTGCTCGACGGCCGGAAGATCAACCAGTACGCGTTCTCCGGCACCGCCCAGGGCGTCACCATCGGCTACCTGACCGTGCAGGGTTTCGTCCCGCCGCAGAACGAGGGCGTGGTCAACCACGACTCGGCCGACGGGTGGGTGATCGAGCACGCGACGATCCAGAACAACCTGGGTGCCGGGCTGATGGCCGGAGCCCGCCAGCAGGTCCGCGCCAACTGCCTGCGCGCCAACGGCCAGTACGGCATGAACGCCTACAAGGGCAGCGGCCGTATCAGCGGCCTGGTGGTCGAGGGCAACGAGATCGTCGGCAACAACACCGGCGACTGGGAGCGGCGGCAGCCGGGCTGCGGCTGCACAGGAGGCATCAAGTTCTGGGCCGTCGACGGCGCCGACATACGCGACAACTGGGTGCACGACAACCGCGGAACCGGGTTGTGGGCCGACACCAACAACAACGACTTCCGCATCGAGGACAACGTGCTCGAGGCCAACGACAGCGCCGCGCTGATCTACGAGACCAGCTACAACGCGGTCATCCGCAACAACACGATCCGGCGGAACAACTGGGTCGAGGGCCGCAAGGCAGCCGCCGACGGCGACACCTTCCCCTTCGCGACCGTCTACCTGTCCGAGTCCGGCGGCGAACCACGGGTCAAAGCCCGCACGAACAAGATCGAGATCTACGGCAACCTGCTGGAGAACAACTGGTCCGGGATCACCTTGTGGGAGAACGCCGACCGGTTCTGCAACAGCCCGGCCAACACCTCCTCCGGTGACTGCACACTGCTGGTGAAGAAGACCAGCCGGTGCACGAAGTCGACGATCACCAAGGCGCCGCTGTACGCCGACTGCCGGTGGAAGACCCAGCGGGTGAACATCCACGACAACCGCTTCGTGCTGGACAAGTCCGTCCTCAAATGCACGACGAAGTGCGACCGCATGGCGGTGCTCTCCAACTACGGCACCTACCCGGACTGGTCGCCCTACAAGGGCGAGAAAGTGGCCGAGGCGATCACCCTCAAGCAGCACAACCGCTGGCACGACAACGTCTACGTCGGGCCGTGGGCCTTCGTCGTCCACGACCCGAGCAAGGTCCTCGACTTCCAGGGCTGGCAGGGCGCGCCGTACCAGCAGGACGCGGGCAGCACCCTCCGCGGAGGGGCCGGTGGTTGAGATGAGCACATTGCCCGCCGCCGAACCGCGCCCCGCCGGCACACCGAGGATCACCGGGATCGTGTGGGGGCTGCTGGTCCTCAACACGCTCGGCTCCGCCGGAGCGAAGACCATCGTCCCGCTGCCCCGCTCCCTCATCCAGATGGTCACCATGGGCGCCCTGGTCGCCGCGTTCACCCTGGCGCTCACGGTCAACCTCCGGCTGCGCATCCGATCCAGTGCGTACGTCTTCACGCTCACCCTGCTGCTGGTGTCGAGCGTGATCTCCAGCGCGAATCTGGAGTCCGGGTTCGGCGCGCTGTTCCGCTGCTTCCGGCTGGCTCTGTTCGTCGGCACCCTGTGGCTGCTCACCCGCTGGTGGGACGGCGGCCTGACGTTCGTCAGGCACCACATCCGGATGTACTTCGCGGTGCTCGGATCGGTGGCCGCGGGCCTGGCCGTCTCACCGGGCGCGGCCCTGCCCGACCTCTACGGCGGACGCCTGGTCGGCGCGCTGTGGCCGCTCACCCCGCCGCAGATCGGACAGTACGCCGCGGTGATCATCGGGCTGACCGTGCTGCTCCTCCTGGGCCGCTGGACCGACAAGAAAAGCGCGGCGGTCATCATCGTGCCGTCCCTCGTCCTGCTCGCACTGACCCACACCCGCACGGCCACACTCGGCCTGCTCGTCGGGCTGGTGCTGGCGATCGGCTCGCTCCTGCTGACCAGCGCCGCCGCCCGCCGCTTCTTCACCTGGGCGGTGCTGTTGGCCACGGTGGCCGCGGTGGGGTTCGCCTCCATGCTCCAGACGTGGTTCCTGCGCGGACAAAGCAAGGAGAACTTCTCCAGCCTCACCGGCCGGGCCAAGGTCTGGGACGCCCTGCTGGCCGCGCCCCGCTCGACCTCCGAGCAGCTGTTCGGCGTGGGCCTGGGCGACAAGTCGTTCGGCGGGCTGCCGATCGACAACAGCTGGCTGGCCGTCTACAACGAGCAGGGCCTGATCGGCGTGACCCTTGTCGCCGTGATCATCGTCGTGCTGGGCGGCGTCGCGCTGCTGCGGCCGCCGTCGCTGCAGAGGGCCTGCGCGATCTTCCTGATCAGCTATTGCGCGATGGCCTCCTACACCGAGGCCGGTCTCGGCGACGCCTCGCCGTATCTGCTGCATCTGGCGCTGGCCGCCTCGCTGCTGGCGGCACCTGCCCAGGCCGCTGTCCTCTCGACGCCCGAACTGCCCCGGCTCTCGGCGCCGGAACTCCCTCGACAACGCATCCCGCGCTGGGCCCGCCGATCGGAGGTGACCTGAGCATGCACGTCCTCGTGGTGCACAACCACTACGCCTCGGCGCAGCCGAGCGGGGAGAACAAGGTCGTCGACCAGGAGGTGGCACTGCTGCGCGGGGCCGGCCACCGGGTCGAGGTGTTCGAGCGGCGCAGCGACTCCATCGCCGGCCGGTCCCTGCTGGGCAAGGTGGCGGTACCGCTGCTGGTGCCGTGGAACCCGGCGGTCCGCGCGGAACTCGGGGCCCGGCTCCGCGCCGAGCGGCCGGACGTGGTGCACATCCACAACGTCTTCCCGCTCCTGTCGCCCGCGGTGCTGGCCGCCTGCGCCGACGCCGGCGTGCCCGCCGTCGCCACGCTGCACAACTACACCCAGGTCTGCCCGCCCGGCACGCTGCAGCGGGACGGCCGGCCGTGCGCCGAGTGCGTCGGGTCCACGCCGCTGCCCGCCGTCCGGCACGGCTGCTACCGGAACTCCCGGCTGGCGACGGTGCCGCTCGCGGTCAGCCTGTCGGTCAACCGGCGGCGCTGGTGGTCCGGCGTGGAGCGGTTCCTGTGCATCTCCGCCGCGCAGCGCGACATCCTCGTGCGGGCCGGCATGCCCGCCGAGCGGCTGGCGGTGAAGCACAACTTCGTGCCCGACCCGGGCGCCTGCCGAGCGGGCACCGGCGAGCATCTGCTCTATCTCGGCCGGCTCGCGGAGGCCAAGGGCGTGCGGCTGCTCATGGCCGCCTGGGACGAGATCGCGGCGGGCGGCGGTGCGGGCGTACCGCTCGTGATCGCCGGCACGGGGCCGCTGGAGCCGGAGGTGACCGCCTGGGCGGCGGGCCGGGACGACGTGCGCTACGTCGGCCTGCTGGACGCGGCGGAGAGCCGGAAGGCCGTCGCACGGTCGGTCGCCGTGGTGGCTCCCTCGACGTGGCTGGAGGCGTTCGGGCTGGTGGTCGTGGAGGCGATGGCGGCGGGGGTCCCGGCCGTCGCCGCCGGTCACGGCGCCTTCGTCGAACTCGTCGAGGACGGCGTGACCGGGCTGCTGCACCGGCCGGGCGAGCCCGCCTCGCTCGCGTCCTGCATACGCCGGATCGCGGCCGAGCCGGACCTGGGCCGGGAGATGGGCCGGGCGGCCCGACAGCGTTACGAACAGGACTTCAGCCCGGCCGTCGGGCTGGAGCGCCTGGTCGACGAGTACCGCTCCGCGATCGCGGGCCGGTCGACATCAATGGGGGACGGAATCGATGGGGGGCAGTAGATGACACGATGCCGACTCTGCGGCTCGGCGGCGCTGGCGAGCGTCGTCGATCTCGGGGCGACACCGCCCTGCGAGAGCTTTCTCGCCGCGGACCAACTGGACCAGCCGGAACCGGCGTACCCGCTGCACCTGCGGGTCTGCACCGACTGCTGGCTGGCGCAGATCCCGCCGCTGATCAAGCCGGAGGAGACGTTCACGGAGTACGCGTACTTCTCCTCGTACTCGACCTCCTGGGTGGAGCACGCGCGCACGTTCGTCACCGACGCCGTGGCGCGGCTGGGGCTCGGTTCCGACGCCTTCGTGGTCGAGGTCGCGAGCAACGACGGGTACCTGCTGAGGCACGTGGTGGACCGCGGGATCCGCTGCCTCGGCATCGAGCCCTCGGTGAACGTCGGCGCCGCGGCGCGGGACGCGGGCGTGCCCACGGTCACGGAGTTCCTGAGCCCTGAGACCGGCGCCGCGGTCCGCGCCGAGCACGGCCCGGCGGACCTGGTCGTGGCCAACAACGTGTACGCGCACATCCCCGACGTGGTCGGTTTCACCAAGGGGCTGCGCGCCCTGGTCGCCGACGACGGCTGGGTCTCCATCGAGGTGCAGCACCTGCTGACCCTGATCGAGGAGAACCAGTACGACACGATCTACCACGAGCACTTCCAGTACTACACGGTCGCCGCCGCGATCCGGGCGCTGGCCAGCGGCGGACTCGCGCTCGTGGACGTCGAGCTGCTGCCCACGCACGGCGGCTCCATCCGGCTGTGGGCCCGGCCGGCCGAGGTGGCCGGCGAGCCGACGCAGCAGGTGGCCGACGTGCTGGACCGGGAGAAGGCCGCCGGGCTGCAGGAGCTGTCCGGGTACACCGAGTTCTCCGCCCGGGTGGCCAAGGTGCGCCGGGACCTGCTGCGGTTCCTCATCGAGGCGGCCGAGCGCGGCGAGACGGTCGTCGGCTACGGCGCCCCGGGCAAGGGCAACACCCTGCTCAACCACTGCGGCATCCGGCCCGACCTGCTCCCGTACACGGTCGACCGCAACCCCTACAAGCACGGCAGGTTCACCCCGGGCACCCGCATCCCGATCCTGCCGCCCGAGCGGATCGCCGCCGACCGGCCGGACTACGTCCTCGTCCTCCCGTGGAACCTGCGGGCCGAGCTGGTCGAGCAGCTGTCCTTCGTGCACGAGTGGGGCGGCCGGCTGGTCTTTCCCATCCCGGAACTGAGCATTGTCGAGGTCAAGCGATGAAGGTCGTTCTGTTCTGCGGCGGTTACGGGATGCGGATGCGGAGCGGCGCCGCGGACGACGTGCCCAAGCCGATGGCGATGGTCGGGCCGCGGCCGCTGATCTGGCACGTGATGCGCTACTACGCGCACTTCGGGCACACGGAGTTCATCCTGTGTCTCGGGTACGGGGCCCACCACATCAAGGACTTCTTCCTCAACTACGAGGAGACGACGTCCAACGACTTCGTGCTGCGGAACGGGCGGACCGAGCTGCTGTCCACCGACATCGCGGACTGGACGATCACGTTCGCACAGACCGGCATCGAGTCACCGATCGGGGAGCGGCTGCGCCGGGTGCGGCACCACCTGGACGGCGACGAGATGTTCCTCGCCAACTACGCCGACGTGCTCACCGACGCCCCGCTGCCGGAGATGATCGAGAACTTCGCCCGGCGCGACGCGGGTGCGTCGATGATGGTGGTGCCGCCGCAGTCCTCGTTCCACTGTGTGGACCTGGGCGAGGACGGCCTGGTCGGGGGCATCACCGCGGTGAGCGAACTGCCGCTGTGGGAGAACGGCGGTTACTTCGTGCTCCGCCAGGAGGTCTTCGACCACATCCCGGAGAACGGGGACCTGGTCGCCGACGGCTGCGCCCAACTGGCCAAGCGCGGGCGGCTGGTGGCGCACCAGCACCGCGGCTTCTGGAAGCCGACCGACACCGTGAAGGAGCGGGCCGCGCTCGACGAGGCCTACGCCCGGGGCGACCGCCCGTGGGCCGTGTGGGAACGGGGCGGCGCGGGGGCGAACGCCGGGGTGAGGACCGCGTGATCGGGCTCGGGGCCGGGCGCCTGGACCGGATCGTCGCGGTGGGCGCGCACTGCGACGACATCGCCATCGGCGCCGGCGGCACCCTGCTGACGCTGTGCCTCGCGCACCCGGGCATCCGCGTCGACGCGCTGGTGCTCTCCGGCGGTGGCAGCGAGCGGGAGCAGGAGGAGCAGGCCGCGCTCGCCGCCTTCTGTCCGGGCGCCGATCTGCGGCTGACCGTGGACAAGCTGCCGGACGGCCGCATGCCCGCGCACTGGGAGGAGGCCAAGGCCGCGGTCGAGGAGCTGCGCGGGCGGACCGACCCGGATCTGATCCTGGCCCCGCGCACCGACGACGCGCACCAGGACCACCGGGGCCTGGCGCGGCTGATGACCACCGCGTTCCGCGACCACCTCGTGCTCGGCTACGAGATCGTCAAGTGGGACGGCGATCTCGGCCGTCCGTCGGCGTACCAGCCGCTGTCGCCCGAGACCGCCGAACAGAAGGTGCGGCTGCTGCAGGAGCACTACCCCTCGCAGCGGCACCGCCCCTGGTACGACCGGGAGGCCTTCCTCGGGCTCGCGCGGATCCGCGGCATCGAGTGTCACGCCCGTTACGCCGAGGCGTTCGCCGTCACCAAACTCACTCTCAACCTGGGGGGTTGAACCTTGCGCGTACTGCTCACCGGACACCAGGGCTACCTGGGCACCGTGATGGCCCCGGTCCTCGCGGCCGCCGGGCACGAGGTCGTCGGTCTCGACGCCGGCCTGTTCGCCGACTGCGTCCTCGGCCCGACGCCCGCGGACCCGTCCGGGCACCGCGTGGACCTGCGCGACGTCACGGCCGAGCACGTGGCCGGGGTGGACGCCGTGATCCACCTGGCCGCGCTGTCCAACGACCCGCTGGGCTCGCTGGCGCCGGAGCTCACCTACGACATCAACCACCACGCCTCCGTACGGCTGGCCCGGCTGGCCCGCGACGCCGGGGTGCGGCGCTTCCTGTACGCGTCGACCTGCTCGGTCTACGGCGCCGCCGGCGGCGACGACCTGGTCGCCGAGGACGCCCCGCTGCGCCCGGTGACGCCGTACGCGGAGTCCAAGGTGCGGGTGGAGGACGACCTGCACGCGCTGGCCGACGACGACTTCAGCCCGGTGTTCATGCGCAACGCCACCGCCTTCGGCTACTCGCCCCGGCTGCGCGCCGACATCGTGCTGAACAACCTCGTGGGCCACGCGCTGCTGTCCGGCGAGGTGCTGGTGCTCTCCGACGGCACCCCCTGGCGCCCGCTGGTGCACGCCGCCGACATCGCACGGGCCTTCACGGCCGCGCTGACCGCGCCGCGGGAAGCGGTGCACGACCAGGCGTTCAACATCGGCAGCGAGACCAACAACGTCACGGTCGCCGAGATCGCCGGGCAGGTCGCCGAGGCGGTGTCCGGCGCGAAGGTGGTGATCACCGGGGAGACCGGGGCCGACCCGCGGTCGTACCGGGTGGACTTCTCCCGGTTCCGCGCCGCGATCCCCGGCTTCGACTGCGAGTGGACGGTGAAGCAGGGCGCGCTCGAACTCGCCGACGCCTACCGGAAACACGGGCTGACCCGGGAGGACTTCGAGCGCCGCTTCACCCGCCTCGCCGTGCTGCGCGCGGCGTCCGACGCCGGCACCGTCGACGACACCCTGCGGTGGCGCCGGTGACCGCGGTGAGCGACGAGATGTACGCGCTGGTGGAGCGGATGTACCCGCTCTGCCGGAGCATCACCGGCGATGGTGTGCGCGCCACCCTGGACATCGTCGGTGAGTACATCCCGCTGCGGGTGCACGAGGTGCCGACCGGGACACAGGTGCTCGACTGGACGGTGCCGCAGGAGTGGAACATCCGGGACGCGTACATCGCAGACGCCGCCGGGAACCGGATCGTCGACTTCGCCGCGTCCAGCCTGCACGTGCTCGGCTACAGCGTGCCGGTGTCGGCGACCATGCCGCTGTCCGAGCTGCGCCCGCACCTGCACACCCTGCCGGACCACCCGTCCTGGGTGCCGTACCGCACCAGCTACTACAAGCCCGAGTGGGGGTTCTGCCTGGCCCAGGACACCCTGGACGCGATGCCGGACGGCGCGTACGAGGTGCGCATCGACTCCACCCTCGCCGACGGCCACCTCACCTACGCCGAGCACGTGGTCCCGGGACAGGTCGCCGACGAGGTGATCGTCTCCTGCCACGTCTGCCACCCGTCGCTGGCCAACGACAACCTGGCCGGCATCGCGGTGGCGACGTTCCTGGCCCGGGCGCTGGCGGAGCAGACCCCGTACTACACCTACCGGTTCATCTTCGCGCCCGGCACCATCGGGGCGATCACCTGGCTCGCCCGCAACGCGGAGCGGGTGGAACGGGTCAAGCACGGCCTGGTGCTGGCCTGCGCCGGGGACCCGGGGCAGCTGACGTACAAGCGCAGCAGGCGCGGCGACGCGGAGATCGACCGGGTGATGCGGCACGTGCTGGCCGCCTCCGAACGCCCGCACCGCGTCGCCGAGTTCACTCCGTACGGCTACGACGAGCGGCAGTACTGCTCGCCCGGGTTCGATCTGGGCGTGGGCTCGCTCACCCGGACCCCGTACGCCGGCTACCCCGAGTACCACACCTCGGCGGACAACCTGGACTTCGTCTCCCCGGAGGCGATGGCGGACACGCTCGCCGTCTGCCGCGAGGCGTTCGCCGTCCTGGACCGCAACCGGCGGTACGTCAATCTCAGTCCCTACGGCGAACCGCAGTTGAGCCGGCGCGGGCTGTACGACGCGCTCGGCGGCCGCAGCGACACCAAGCAGGCCCAGATGGCCATGCTCTGGGTGCTCAACCTCTCCGACGGCGAGCACGGTCTGCTGGACGTCGCCGAGCGGTCCGGGCTGCCGTTCGACAACGTGGCCGGCGCGGCCGACGCCCTGCGGGGTGCCGGGCTGATCAAGGCATGACGCCGATGACCACCGAGAGCGGGAATCCGCAGACAACGGCGCCGCCGGCCCGGTCCGCCAAGCGGGCCCTCGTCGGCCGGCTGTCCTGGGGACTGGCCGACCAGGCGGCCTCCAGCATCAGCAACTTCGTCGTGGGCATCTACGTGGCCCGCTCGCTGGGGGTGACCGCGTTCGGCGTGTTCAGCCTGGCCTGGGTGACCTACGGCGTGGTGCTCAACGTCTCCCGCGGCCTGGCCACCGACCCGCTCGTGGTGCGCTTCAGCGGGGTGTCGGACGCGTCCTGGCGCGGGGCGGTGGCCAGGTCGACGGGCACCGCCCTCGGCGTCGGTGCCGCCCTCGGAGCGGCGTCCGTGGTGGCCGGCCTCGCTCTCGGCGGCCGGGTGGGGCCCGCGTTCGTCTGCCTCGGCGTCATGCTGCCGGGGCTGCTGCTGCAGGACGCCTGGCGGTTCTCGTTCTTCGCCGCCGGCGCCGGGCGGAAGGCGTTCGTCAACGACGTCGTGTGGGGCGTCGCGCTCGTCCCCGCCATGGTGGTGGCGGCCCGCGTGGACAGCGTGGCCGCGTTCGTGCTCGCCTGGGGCGCGTCCGCCACGGTGGCCGCCGGGTACGGCTACGTCCAGTCCGGCATCCGGCCCCGGCTGGGCGAGGCTCGCGGGTGGCTGCGCGAACAGCGCGATCTCGGCTACCGCTACCTGGTCGAGAACGTCAGCCTGAGCGGCGCGAGCCAGCTGCGGGCGTACGGGCTCGGCGCGATCGTCGGACTCGGCGCGGTCGGTGCGGTGCGGGGCGCCGAGCTCCTGATGGGCCCGTTCCTCGCCGTGCTGATGGGTCTTTCGCTGGTCACCGTCCCGGAGGCGGCACGCGTGCTGCGGCGGGCCCCGCACCGCCTCGGCAGGTTCTGCCTCCTGCTGGGCGGCGGGCAGGCCGCCGGCGCGCTGCTCTGGGGCGCGGCGCTGCTGCTGATGCCGGACCGGCTCGGCGAACTCGTCCTCGGCGACGTCTGGCACTCCTCCGCACGGCTCATCGTGCCGATCACCCTCGGCGTCGCGGGCGCCGGCCTCGGCACCGGCGCGGCGGCCGGGCTGCGCGCGCTCGGCGCGGCCCGGCGCAGCCTGCGCTGTCAGCTGTTCGCCTCCGCCGGTTACGTCGGCGGCGGGCTCGGCGGGGCGGCCGTCGCCGGCACGGTCGGCTCGGCCTGGGGCGTCGCCGCCGCGACCGTCAGCGGCTCGGCCGTGTGGTGGCTGCAGCTGCGGTCCGCCCTGCGCGAGCACCGCCAGAACCCCATCCCCGAAGTGAGGACTTCATGACCGCCCAACCGAGGCTGAGCATCGGCCTGCCCGTGTACAACGGCGAGGAGTACCTGGCCGAGTCGCTCGACGCCCTGCTCGGCCAGACGTACGAGGACTTCGAGCTGGTCATCTCCGACAACGCCTCGACCGACGGGACCCAGGACATCTGCCGCAAGTACGCGGCTCAGGACTCACGCATCCGGTACATCAGACTGCCCCGGAACGTCGGCGCCACGCCGAACCACAACTACGTGTTCACCGAGTGCCGCGGAGAGCTGTTCAAGTGGGCCTCGCACGACGACCTGTACGCCCGCGACCTGCTGCGGCGCTGCGTCGAGGCGCTGGACGAGCGGCCGGACGTGATCCTCGCGCACGCCGACCAGGCGGTCATCGACGGTGACGGCCAGGTGAAGGTCCCCTACGAGTACACGCTCGCCACCGGCTCGCCGCACGCGCCGGAGCGCTTCCGGAGTCTGCTGTTCGAGCCGGGCGGCGACGACTTCTACGGGGTGATGCGGGCCGACATGCTGCGCCGGGTGAGACCGATGGACAGCTACCACCACGCGGACCGCACGTTCGTCGCCGAGATCACCCTGCACGGGCGCTTCCACCAGGTGCCGGAACTGCTGTACTTCCGCCGCGACCACCCCACCCGCGCCGAGCGGGCGAACCCTTCCAAGCGCGCCCGGTGCGTCAACCTGGACCCGCGCCGGGCCGGCCTGCTGCACCCGACACCCCGGCTGCTCGCCGAGTACGTCTGGGGCTTCGCCTCGGCGGTCCGGCGGGCGCCGTTGTCCGCGGCCGACCGGCGTGCCTGCCACCGCCATCTGGCCGCGTGGATGACCAGCCGGGTCCGGCCGGGTGCCGGCGAGCGGGTCGAGGACCGCGCCCCGGTCGACCCGGCCAAGCTCACCGTCTCCGTCGACGCCCTCGTCGCGGGCCGTGAGGGGAGGCGGGCGTGAAAGCGACGACACGTGTGGGGGTGTTCGGCCTGCTCGGCTCGGGCAACCTCGGCAACGACGGCTCGCTGGAGGCCGTGCTCGGATACCTGCGCGCCGAGCACCCGGAGGCGGGCGTGGACGCCCTGTGCGGCGGACCCGAGGCCGTCACGGCCCGGTTCGGCATCCCCGCCACCCGGCTGCACTGGAACCGCGCCGAGTACCGGACCGCATCACGTGCGGGCGCGGTAGCGGCGAAGGGTCTGGGCAAACTCGTCGACGTCTTCCGCACCGCCGCCTGGGTGCGCCGGCACGACGTGGTGATCGTGCCCGGCATGGGCGTCCTGGAGGCCACGCTGCCGCTGCGGCCGTGGGGCTTCCCGTACTCGCTGTTCCTGCTCTGCGCGAGCGGCCGGCTGTTCGGCACCCGGGTCGCGCTGGTCAGCGTCGGCGCGGCCGAGATCCGCAACCGGCCCACCCGGGCCCTGGTGCGCTGGTCGGCGCGGCTGGCCGCGTACCGGTCGTACCGGGACGCCCAGTCCCGCGACGCGATGCGGGCGATGGGCGTGGACACCACGCGCGACGAGGTCTACCCGGACCTCGCGTTCTCCCTGCCGACGCCGCCGGCGAGCGCGCCCTCGGGCCCGCCGGGCACGGTCTGCGTCGGTGTCATGGACTTCCACGGCGGCAACGACGACCGCGCCCGGGCCGAGGAGATCCACCGGCGCTACCTCGACGGGACGATCCGGTTCGTCCGCGCCCTGGTCGAGGACGGCAGGCCGGTCCGGCTGCTCACCGGCGACCAGTGCGATGTGGCGGTGGTCGACGCGATCCTCGACGCGGTGGACTCACCACTGGTCACGGCGGCCGAACCGGCCTCACTGGCCGACCTGATGAAGGAGATGGCGGCCGCCGACACCGTGGTCGCGGTCCGCTACCACAACCTGATCTGCGCGCTGAAGACCGGTACGCCGGTGCTCGCCCTCAGCTATGCGGCGAAGAGCGACGCGCTCATGGACCGGATGGGGCTCGCCGCGTACTGCCATCCGGCGCGGGAGGTCGACGCCGACCGGCTGCTCGAACAGTTCCGGGCGCTGGAGAAGCGGTCGGCCGAGCTGCGGCGGATCCTCACCGAGCGGAACCTGGCCGCCGCCCGGCAACTCGAGCACCAGTTCAACGCGTTGACCGCGGCCCTGTTCCCCGCGGCCGACCACGCCCAGGCCCATGCGTACCGGGAGGCTCCATGAAAGCGACCGAAGTCCCGTCGATCTCCGGTGCATTCCTTTTCGAGCCGACGCCGTACGCGGACGAACGCGGCTTCTTCTGCCGCACCTTCGACGCCGACGTGGTCCGCTCGGTGGGCCTCGACCCGGACGCCTTCGTCCAGGACAGTCTGTCCCGCTCGGCCCGGGGCGTGCTGCGCGGCCTGCACCTGCGTTCCGGCGCCGGCGAGGCCAAGCTGGTGCGGTGCTCGTACGGGAGGATCTTCGACGTCGTCGTGGACCTGCGGACGGACTCGCCGACCTACCTGGGCTGGGCCTTCTTCGAGCTGTCCGACGAGACGCAGGCGACCCTGTACATCCCGGCGGGGTGCGCGCACGGCTTCCAGGCGCTGACCGAGACCGCCGACACCTCGTACCGGATCGACCGTCCGCACGATCCGGCCGAGGACGTGACGATCGCGCACGACGACCCGGAGCTCGCCATTCCCTGGCCGCTGCCGGTCACATCGATGTCCCAGCGGGACCGGGAGGCGCCGAGCCTCGCCGAGGTCCTGAAGCACAGAGAAAGTTGAGGTGGCCGCGTGCACACCGAAGGCACCGAAGACACCGGAGACACCGGCGAGCTCCTCCTGCCCCGGTCGCGGACGGCGAACGAGCGGCTGCACGCCCTGATCCCCGGGGGCGCGCACACCTACGCCAAGGGCGACGACCAGTACCCCGAGAACCTGGCCCCGGTCATCAGCCACGGCCACGGTGCCCATGTGTGGGACGTCGACGGCAACCGCTACATCGAGTACGGCTCCGGCCTGCGGTCGGTCAGCCTCGGCCACACCCACCCACGCGTGATCGAGGCGGTGCGGCGGGAACTCGACCGCGGCAGCAACTTCGTCCGGCCGTCCATCGTGGAGGTCGAGGCCGCCGAACGCTTCCTGGCCACGGTGCCGACCGCCGAGATGGTGAAGTTCGCGAAGAACGGCTCCGACGCCACCACCGCCGCGGTGCGCCTCGCCCGCGCCGCCACCGGGCGCCCGCGGGTGGCCATCTGCGCCGACCATCCGTTCTTCTCCGTCGACGACTGGTTCATCGGCACCACGCCGATGTCCGCGGGCATTCCGGCGGCGACCACCGACCTCACCGTGGCGTTCCCGTACGGGGACCTGGCCGCCACGGAGGAACTGCTCGACCGCCACCGGAACGAGATCGCCTGCCTGATCCTCGAACCCGCCACCCACACCGAGCCGCCGCCCGGGTACCTCGCCGGGCTGCGCGAGCTGGCCGACCGGCACGGCTGCGTCCTGATCTTCGACGAGATGATCACCGGCTTCCGCTGGTCCGAGGCGGGCGCCCAGGGCCTGTACGGCGTCGTCCCCGACCTCTCCACGTTCGGCAAGGCGCTGGGCAACGGGTTCGCCGTCTCCGCGCTGGCCGGGCGCCGCGAGCTGATGGAGCGGGGCGGGCTGCGCCACTCCGGCGACCGGGTGTTCCTGCTGTCCACCACGCACGGTGCGGAGACGCACTCCCTGGCAGCCGCGATGGCCGTGCTCACGACGTACGTCGAAGAGGGCGTCACGGCACGCCTGCACGCCCTCGGCGAGCGGCTGGCCGCCGGAGTCCGCGAGGCCGCGGCCGCCATGGGCGTCGGCGACCACATCGTCGTCCGGGGCCGGGCCAGCAACCTGGTCTTCGCCACCCTCGACGAGAACCGGCAGCCGTCGCAGCAATACCGCACCCTGTTCCTGCGCCGGCTCCTCGCGGGCGGGGTGCTGGCGCCGTCGTTCGTGGTGAGCAGCGCGCTCGACGACGCCGACATCGACCACACCGTCGACGTGGTGGCGCAGGCATGCGCGGTGTACCGCAAGGCGCTGGACGCCGGTGACCCCACCCCCTGGCTGGCCGGACGCCCGGTGAAACCCGTCTTCCGCCGCTTGGCGTGACGGGGAAGTGAAGTAACGCGGCGCACGTCACCTGACGTGAGGTGACGTGACGTCAGCGCCCTTCCGGCCGACCGGCGTCGGCCATCCGCTCGGCCGGCCGGTCATCCGTCCTGCCGACCCTCCGGTCGGCCATGCGGTCGACCAGCCACGCGGTCGCCGGTATCACCGCCAGCGCGGTGCACCAGCCGCCGAGGACGTCGGTCGGGTAGTGCGCGCCCAGGGCGACCTGCGCCCAGCCCATGGCGGCGCCCGCGAGCAGCGCGGCGGCGAGCACGAGTGACGTGCCGGCCGTCCTGCCGAGGCCGAGCCGGCCGGTCACGAGCAGCGCCGCCACGAGGGCGAGCGCGGTGAAGAAGGCGGTGTGCCCGCTCGGATACGACAGGTTGCCGTCGCCGTGGATGGTCCGTCCCACCAGGTGCTTGAGCAGCGTCGCCGTCCCCACGGCCGTGCCGGCGCCGGCCACGACGAGCACCGCCCCCCGAGGACTCCGAAGCACCAGGCAGCCCGTCACGACGGCCCCGACCAGCATCGCCGATCCGGCGGGCTCCCCCAGGAAGTCCAAGGCCAGAGCGACGTGCCGCCACGGCGGCCGCACACTGTCCGCCGTCGGCTGGATGATCCACCTGTCCACCCTGCCAGGCTCGCCGTGGCCGGCGTACAGAACCCCGAGCACGACGACCACCAGCGCGGCGAGAACCGCAATCACCCCGAGCCACCCGCGCAACGACGGAGGCAGCACCCCGGGCGCCGACCGCCCGGTCACACGCCCACCGCATCCGGTCGACATGCGGTGCCTTGCCGTGATCGGTGACGCAGCCTGCTCTCGGTGCCCAGTCCCTCGTGCGCGTGCGGAGCCATCAGCCTGTACAACCCCCAACGTGCAAGCCGATCCCTCGCGTTGGCCAAGAGCATCGGAATCAGTCCCCGCGTGCCACCCTAACCAACAATGCGATCGCGGCAAACCGCCGCCGGAAGGTCCCCGTGCTCAGGTCGAGGTCAGGGTGAGACGGTCCGGCGGGGACCATCGGATGATGGTCGACATGGCATTGATTCTGGTGACCGGAGCGTCCACCGGGCTCGGGCGCGACACCGCGCACGCCTTGGCCGGCGAGGGGCACGAGGTGGTCGTCCACGTCCGCAACAAGGCCCGTCTCACCGAGGTGGAGGGCTCCGGCCGGTGGAAGGGGGTGGTGGTCACCGGGGACCTCGCCGAGCCGAACGAGATCCGTGGCGTCGCCCGGCAGGCCGCCGCGTTCGGCCGCTTCGACACCGTCATCCACAACGCCGGCGTCCTGCACTCCCCGGAGGCGGCCGCCGTCAACACGGTCGCGACTACGGGTATGCCCTGCCCGCACTCCCACGGACCGCGCGGAAGGGAAGGCGCCACTGGACCGGCGATGTGCTGGGTCACTGTCAGGTGGTCAGTCCCGCGCCAAGGGCATGGGCGAGGGCCACGTCGAGGAGCTGACCCGTGGCGCGGTGTCCGCCCAGTACGGTGGACCCGTCCCGTGCGGGTGCCTGGGTGCCGTAGATCCTGTGTTCGGCGTACGTCGGCGTACGGGGACCTCCCGCGCCGCCCGCCCTGCACCGGACGGACGCGGTCGCCGGGGTGGCGCGCCGGGGGGCCGGCGTTGTGACGCGCACGGGTGAGGCCGGGCCGGGCGGTGTCCGGCGGCCCCGGTACCGCCGCCGGCGCACGGACCGGTCACGGCGGTGTCCGCCGGGACGGCTCTTCCGGGCGGGGGCGTGGGTACAGTGGCAGGCCCATCCGCTTCATTCTTTCCCGGGCCCCTCGGCCGGACCTTTCCGGCCTCTGCCGGAAGCGACGGATTCATGGCTCTGGTGGTGCAGGACCGCACGTTTCTCGATGTCCTCAGCGCCGGAGCACGGAAGGATCTGTTCCGGATCAGTGTCGAGCGGACGTTCCGGGCGGACGAGCATCTACTGCGGGAGCAGGACGACAGCAGCCATGTGCTGGTGCTGTTGGAGGGGTGGGCCGTGGTGTCCACGGCCACCGACCGGTCCTCGGCCCGGCTGATCCTGGCGCTGCGCCGGCGTGGTGAACTCGTGGGCGAAATGGCCGCGTTGGGCGGGATCGCGCGCAGCGCCTCCGTCACCGCGCTCGGTCCGGTACGTACCCTGGTGGTGCCCGGCGCCCGGTTCCGCGCGTTCGCCGGGCGCGACCCGGAGGTGTCGGCGCTGCTCATGGCCCAGCTCGTCTCCCGGCTGCGCACCGCCGACGAGGAGCGGCGCACGCTCGCCTCCCTGACCGTCATTCAGCGGGTGGCTGGGCGACTGCTGGAACTCGGGGAACTCCAGCGGGCGGCCTCCGGTCAGGCGGGCACGCGGGACACGGGCGGGCCCGGGGACGAGTTCCCGGTGCTTGCGCAGTTCGCCCAGCACGATCTCGCGGACGCCGTGGGCGCCACCCGCGAGGCGGTCGCCAAGTCGCTGCGGCTGCTGCGGGCCGCTGGTGTCGTCCGGACCCGGCCCCGCCGCATCGAGCTGATCGACCACGACGCGCTGCGCCTCTTGGCGGCCGGCGGGAACATCGGGTTCCCGGCTCCCTGAGCGGCTTGTACGACCGTCAGTCCCACTCCCCTCAGCGGATACCTCTGCCCAAGACCCTTTGAACACGCATCGGTCAAGGGCTGTGCGAGGTTGTGTTGAAGTGCGGGGCGCAGAACGGCGCAGCGTGCGAGGCGCGCGTTTTGGGCGCGCGATCCATGTGCCGCCACCGGATGTGTAAACGACCACATCGCGGGCCAGCCTGAGCCGCCATGCTGACGGTCAGTCACTGCACGACAGGGGGGTGGGCAGATGGCTGACGGAGCCGTCTACAAGACCTTGATGAGCGTGGACACCCGGGGATCGGGCAGCTACCTCGACGGCGCGAAGCGACGGATGCGCGCACGGATCTACGACCTGGCCCACGCGTCCTTCGTGGCGGCGGGCGTGGCGAAGTCCATGCTGCACCTGGAGGACCGAGGGGACGGGTTCATCGCCGCCGTGGACGCGCGCATCCCGCCGGTCCGGCTGCTCGGCACCTGGCTGGCAGAGATGCACCAGCGGCAGCGGGCGGGGAACGAAGACCTGGCACGCCGGCTCGGGCTGCGCGTCGGACTGCACGTGGGTCCGGTGGAACACGACGAGGAGGGGCTGTCGGGCCATGCGATGGACCTGGCCTGTCGGCTGGCGGACTCACCGGTGACGCGGACGGTGCTGGAGCGCTCGGGGCGCGATCTGGTCCTCGTGGTCTCCGACTCGCTGCACCACGAAGTGGTCCGACACGGTGGCCGGTTCGTGGAGCCCTCCGCGTACCGTCCGGCCCGGGTTGCGCTGAAAGAGGGCCCGGTCACCGCGTGGTTCCACGTGCCGGGCGAGGCCCGGCCCCGGGTGCCGGGTGACGAAGGATTCGACACGCCTCCCGTGGACGCGCCTTCGGGGGAGAACGGGGGTGGCGCGTCCACGGGAGCCGAGGCGGAGGGCCGCTCACCGGGGAGGGACCCGGGGCACGCCGCCCCGGCCCCGGCCGGCCGGCCCACCGCCGACGGGGATCTCCGGGCGCCCGGGACGGAGGCGTGGCCGGTGGACACCGGTTCCGGTGCCCACTGGGACATCAAGGTGGAGGGCGGCACCAGCGTCGTCCAGGACCGCGCGACCTTCCAGGGACCGGTCCACTTCGGAGGCAGCGCGGGCGCGGCCCAGGGGGACTGGCCGACCGGCGGCAACAGGGCGCTCGGAGGCCGGGGGGCGACGGACGGCACCACGCCCGACGGCGGCCGACGGGCCGGCGACCGCAACGCCCCGAACTGCGCCCGGCGCGCGGGGGACGGCAACGGCCTTACCGGAGGGTCACGTTGAGCGGCGACGGCGAGCACGGGGGCTCCGAGGGCTCCGGAGCCGGTGTTGCCGGGGGCGCGTCCCCCGGACCGGACCAGTGGCAGGCTGGGGACGAACCGGCGTGGCAGGACGGCGAACGGCGGCCCGGCCAGGGTTCCGGCAGGGACGCCGACGGGGAGGCGGGGCCGGACGGCGACCGGGACCGGGCGGACGAGGCGGAGCGGCGGGACCGTCAGGAGGAGCGTTTCCGGGAGGCGACCCGGGACCCGCTGGCCGACTCGGGGGTGCCCGGCGAGGCACGCGCGGCGGCCCGGGTCCAGCGGGCCGCGCAGGCCCGGTTCGACATCCGGGGCAACAGCAGCGTCTTCGACCGGACCAGCTTCGACCGCGCGCACTTCGGCGATGTGTACGTCGGCGCCCGGGACACGGCGGCGCCGGTCTTCGGGGACGTGCCCGAGGACGAGTTGGACCGGCTGCGCCAGGTCTACCGGGCCCCGACGGGCTACCCCACGCTGAAGCGGGTACTGCGCGGGCGCCGGGTGCTGGTGCTGGGCGGCCCGCCCGGCACGGGTCGCCTCACCACCGGGCTCTGCCTGTTGGACGAGGTCACCACCGCCGTACGCGACACGGCGTCCGGCGCTGGGAAGCCCGTCCCCGAGGCGGCGGAGCCCGACGGCCGGACGGGCACCGGAGTCCTCACCCGGGGCCGGGTCACCCGGCTCGCCCCGTCCGACCTGGGGCTGCTCTCCGCAGACCCGGACGCGGTGGCGGACGGTGTGCTGGACGGCGGCGGGCTACTGGTCCAACTCCCCGACAGTGCAGGGGACTTCATCGCACCGCAGGAGCTGCACCTGGACGCGCTCGCCGCGCGGTTCGCCGCGAAGGGGTCGTACGCGGTGCTGGTCGTCTCCCCCTCCTCGCCCGCCGGGCATCTGCTGGGAGGGCGCTACGGGCTCGCTTGCCCGCCGGCGCCCGCCGGGGAACTCCTGGAGTGGCAGCTCGTACGACACCTGGCGGACTGCCCGGACCCGGACGCGCTGGGCCGGGGCGAACAGATCCTCAAGCACCCGCTGTTCCTGGACGCGCTCGGCATCCTCCCGGAGGCGCTGCGGCCTTCCGAGACCGAGCTGGTCGCGGAACGGGTGGCCCGACATGTGCGGGGCGAGCTGGGCCGGGACGAACTCCTGGACGCCTGCGACCAGATCGCGCGCCGGCAGGCCCGCGAGTGGTTCACCGGGGCGGCCGACCCGCTGCCCCCGGCGCCCGAGCCCGATCGGGCCAGGGCGGCCGGGCCGGTGGACACCACCGCGTCACGGGTACGGGAGGCCTCGTTCCGGATCGCGCTCGCGGTGCTGGACGGGGAGGCGGTCAGCTCGGTGGCCGACGCCGCCGAACTTCTCGCCCAGCAGATCCTCGCCGTACGAATGCCGGGACGGGCGCACGGGCGGCCGGTGTTCGCGGAGGACCTGGAGGGGCTGCTCGCCGCCTGCCGAGCCGAGGTGCGCACCGGCGAGGAGGAGTCGGTGGGCGGGGTACCCGTGCCGGTCCGCACGGTCGCCTACCGGGGCACGGCGCTGGCGGGCTCGGTGCTGGCCGAGGTCTGGCACCGGCATCACGCGGCCCGCGGTCCGGTGGCACGCTGGCTGCGCGATCTGGCGGGCGACCCCCGACCGCAGGTGTGGGTGCGCGCCGCCGTGGTGGCGGGCGAACTCGCCACCGCCGACCTCGGGTACGGCTTCTCGGAGCTGATCCGGCCGCTGTCGGTGGCCAAGGACACCCGGCGCCGCTTCTTCGCCGCGACCGCGTTGGCCCAGGCCGCCGGCCGCGAGCCGTACCGGTCGGCGGTGCGGGGCGTGGTCGCGGACTGGGCGGACGCCCCGGTGCCGGCGCTGCGCTGGACGGCGGCGCTGGCCCTCGGCTCCGGCCGGATCGTGGACGACACCCGGCAGGCCATGGAGCTGCTGTGCGACATCGGCGGCCGGGACGAGGGCGCCCAGGCGCTCGTCGCCTCGTACGGCGCGACCCGGCTGGTGGCCGGCAGCCGGGCCGGGGAGGCGGCCACCGTGCTGCGCGAGTGGTCCGAGAACGGCTCCGCCGAGCAGCTGAACCTGGCGATGCTCTGTGCCGTACGGCTGTTCTGCGCGCGGACCGACGACATGTGGCAGGCGGAGGAGAGCGACGGCCCCGGCGCGCCTTCTGCGGACGCCGCCACGTCCGTCCCGGCATCCGTCAGCCGGGTGTGGGGGCCGGGCGGGGTGCGGCTCGGGGGCCGGGTGCCGGGGCAGCCGGGCGGTGCCGGGCCGCGCGCCCGGACCGGACAGGACGAACGACCGCCGGTGCCGCGCGCGTCCGTCGAGGTGACCGACGCGGAGCTGGCCCGGCGGGCGCACTGGCCGCTCGCGCTGGCGGTGGCCGTAGCGGTGGAGAGCGCGGCCGAGCCGCTGGCGGACCTGCTGTGGCGGTCGCTGGCGAACCGGCTGTCGCACGAGAGCGCGACGGAGGGCCTGGCGACCTGGCTGCGGGCCGCCGAGGCGGACGCCGTGGTGCCCGGACGGACCGGCCGCACCTATGTGTTCGAGCAGGCGGCCGGGGAGGAGCCGGCCGACGGCACGGCCGACCGGCGCGGGGAGATGCTCCAGGCGCTGCTGTGGCTACTGCCCCGGATGATCCGCGACCGTCGGGACGCCGAACGGCTGCGCTGGCTGCTGCGGTTGATGGCGGACGCGCCTGAGGAACCGATGACCGCCCCCTTCGCCCGCCATGTGGTGGCCGCGATGGCGGCGACGGGACGCGGCCAGGGCGGCCGGGGGGAGGAGCAGAGGTGACGGCGGGACGGGAAGAGGAACTGGTGATCCCGGAGAACCTCGCCGGGCCGTTCCTGCGCGAACGGATCGTGCAAGGACGGGGGTTCAAGCACTGGGGCGCCCAGGTGGCCTCCGTGCTCTACTACCAGGACGGTGGGCACAGCGTGATCACCGCGCGGGGCGCCGACCACCGCGACCGGCTCAGCCGGTGGTCCCGGCCGACCAGTGTCTGCGAGGTCGCCTGCGGGCGGCACACGACCTCGTTCGCGCTGAAGCTGCCCGCGCACGGCTCGGCGACCTTCTTCGAGACCCGGGTGAAACTGCGCTGGGAGGTCATTGACTACCGACTGGTCGTGGAGAAGCGCCTGTTCAGCGTCGAGGACGACCTCGGCCCCGAGATCGTGGACCGGCTCCAGGGCATCACCACCCGGTACTCCGTGGACCAGGCGCACGAGGCCAACCAGGCCGTACGGCTGGACATCGAGGCGGGCCGCTGGGCCGACCTCGGGCAGGAGGTGGGGCTGCGCACCAAGGTGTTCGTCGAGGTCGGCACCGACCGCACGCAGATCGGCTTCGTCAGCCAGACCCGCAAGGACGAGGCGGAGGCCCAGCGGGTGACCACCCGCTTCCGGGGGTTCGCGGCGATCGCGCACGGCACCGACGCGGAGAAGTACGCCTATCTGATGGCATCCGGCAGCACCGGCGAGGTCGACCGGCTGGTCAAAATGATGATGGAGAGCCAGGCCGAGGAGCAGCGCGCCAACCGCGAGTTCCTGGTCCGGATGGCGCACGAGGGGCGGGTCAACACCCCTGAACTGGACGCGTACATCCGCCGGATGGTGCTTCCCGGCCAGGCGGCGGGGCACTCGCTTCCGGCGCTCGAACCCCGTGCCGCGCTGCCGCCCGCGCCCGTCGCCCCGGCCGCCGCGACCGGAGCCGCCCGGCAGGACTGGCCGGACACCCCGGCGGCCGGGGACACGGACGCGTACGACGCCCCGGAGCGCGGGACGGCGCGGACCGCCGGGGCGCCGCGCCAGGAGGAGGACGACTGGTGGGGCGAGCCGCGGGAGGCCGTCGAGTACGAGACCGGTCCGTCGGCGGCGCGGGACGGCTACGGCACGTCCGCACACATCGACGGCCACGGCTATGAGCACACGTACGGCGGATCCTCCTCCACGGATGCCGGGCGCGCGGAGTCCGGGGCGGGGTCCGGGTCCGGGGCGGGGTCCCGTAACTGGGTCGACGAGGACGACGACATCTGGGGCGGCCCGTCGGACGGGGACCCGGGCGGCCGGGGCGGCGGACGGTGACGGCCGCACAGGGCGCGCCGGCGACCGCCGTCCCGGAGGCGCGGTACGTCGCCGAGCGGCTGCTCGCCACGGTCCGTGAGGACACCGGGCGTGCGGACGTCAAGGCGTCGGTGCTGCTGTCGGTGACCCTGGGTGTGCCGCCCCTGGTGGTCGGGGTGGGGCAGCGCCCGCCGGACCGGCCCTCCGTGCTGTGGCTGGTGCTGGTCGGGGCGGGGCTGCTGATGTGGCTGGCGGGGTCCGTTTCACTCGTTCGGGCGGTGCTGCCGCACGGCGGAACTGAGCGGGTGGGGCCCGGCATCACCTTCTTCGCCGACGTCGTCGCGGTGCACACGGCGGCCGGGGCGGGCGGCGTGGCCGAGGCGGTCGGCAGAGCGGGCGAGGACGTCACGGCCTGGCTGCTGACCCAGGCCGTGGACCACAGCCACATCCTCATGCGGAAGTACCGGTGCATCCGCTGGGGAGCGGTCTGGCTGGTAGCGGGGGCGCTGTCGGCGACGGCCGGGCTGCTGCTCGGCTGATCCCGGCGCGCGCAGGGGGGACGGCGGCACCGGCCGCCGACACCGGGGCGCACGCGGGCCCGCACCGGACTCGCACGCCCGACATCTACGTCTATCAAGTGACAGTTGAGGGGGACGACATGGACGCACACGACACCGCACCGGTGCGCGGCGGCCCGGGACGCGCGGCACGGGGGCGAGGGGGGCGTACGGCGTCCGACACCCGTACGACGTACGACGCCGGTACGACAACCGCTCCGCACCGTGAGGCAGTTGACGCCCGTACCGCGTCCGGCACCCGCGCGCCGGTCGGGGCGCGCCGTACGGCACCCGCCAGACGACGAAGGCTGCTCGGTGTCCGGCGGGCCGCCGCCGTGCTGGCGCTGCTGCTGCTCGGGCAGACCGCGCTCGGCCGGACGGCGCTGCCCGCGCCGCTCGCCCCGGCCGCGTCGGGCGCCACGGACGCCGTGGACCTGGCCGTGGCGGTGGACGAGTCGAGCAGTCTGAGCGCGGCCGACGTGGAGCGGGAGCGGGACGCCGCCGGGCGGATCGCGGTCGGGGAGATCTCCCCGGCGTCGCGGATGACCGTGCTGGGGTTCGCCAGCGCCGACAACGACGACCAGAGCCCGGTGGACGAGGTGTGCCCGGCCACCACGCTCGACGCGGTGGCCCGGGAGAACATGGACAGCTGCATCGGCCGGCTGGCCCGGCGCGGCGCGGGACAGGGCACCGGGACCGACTTCCCGAACGCGATCCGGCAGGCCGTGACCCGGCTGAGCGAACGCGGCGGCAGCCGCCCGCGCATCCTCTTCCTGCTCACCGACGGCAAGCTGGACGTGAGCGACAGCCCCTCCTACGGCACCGACGAGGACAGCCGCAAGGAGAACGGCCGCCGCGAGCTGACCAAGGCGCTGGCCGAGGCTCGCGCCGCCAAGGTGCAGATCTGGCCGCTCGGCTTCGGCGACGGCCTCGACATGGACGCGCTGCGGGACATGGCGAAAGGCGGCTACCGGGGCGGGTGCACCGACCTGGAGGCGGCCCGCCCCCGCGCGGACAGAGCGACGGATTCCCAGACCCTGGGCGACGCCGTGCAGCGTGCCTTCGCCGGGGCCCGCTGCCTGGTCACCGACCCGCCGCGCAAGGACACCCCGCCGGCGGACATCTCCGTACCGCTGTCCCCGCTGGCGACGCTCGCCACCATCGTCGTCTCCAAGGGCGACCGCGCGGTGCGGGCCACGTACTACGACCCGCGCGGCCGGAAGATCGAGCCCGGCAGCCGGTCCGACGGCTCGACGTTCACGCTGGCCGGGTCCGGCGGCGAGGTGGAGTCGCTGCGCATCACCGACCCCCGGCCGGGCCGCTGGCAGGTCCGGCTCGACGCTCCGAAGGGCCACCGGGACCGGCTGGCCAGTGTCTCCGTGCAGTGGCGGGGTGCCGTGCGCTCCTCCATCGTGATGACGCCGGCCGCGCCCCGGCCGGGCGAGAAAGCCCGCGTCGAACTGACCCTCCAGACCCGGGACGAGCAGGGCATCGGCGACCCGGCGGACCTGCGCCGGCTACAGGTCTCGGGGCGGCTGACCGGCGACGGTTTCGAACCCCTGGACCTGGCGCTCTCCGACGACGGGGAGAACGGCGACAAGAAGGCCGGCGACGGCCGCTTCACCGGCGCCGTGACGATCCCCCGGGGAGCGACGGGCGCGCTCAAGGCCGTCGGGGTGCTCGGTGCCGTCGGACTCACCGCCGACCACCGCCCGTTCCTGACCCGTACCGCCTCGGCCAACCCCGAGGTACGGGCCGGACTCCGCGTGGACGACGCCGAGGTGCACCCCGGCGGCAGCGTGCCGTTCAGGCTGCTGGCGTCCAACGACTCGCACCGGCCGCACACCCTGCGCCTGTCGCTGCGGGACACCGAGCCGGGCGCCGTCGCCCTCTCCTTCACCGAGGTCACGCTGGCCCCCGGCGACTCCGTGGACCGGGCCGGTCGGCTCACCGTCGGCGGACAGCTGAGTCCGCGCGAGCTGACCGCGCGGATGGAGGTGTCGGACGCGGACGACTCCGCCCGGCCGCTCGACGCGAAGCTGGTGAAGGTGGACATCACGCCGGTGCCCTCCTGGCCGCGGCGGATCTGGGACGCGTGGTGGTGGGCGCTGGTGACCGGTGCCGTGCTACTGGCCGCACTGCTCGGCTGGTTCGTGTGGCACCGCAGGCAGGCGCGCGAGGGCGTCTCACCGGGCGGACTGCTGCTCCGGCTCACCGTGTCCGACGACTCCGGGGAGCGGACGACCAGCGAGACGACGGTGCCCCACAAGCGCGACCCCTGGTACCGGTTCGACGTGTCCGGCCCGGACGGCCCCAGCCCCCGTCTGGACCCGTGCCCCACCGGCCGGTACGCCGTGCAGCGCGACCCGCGTACCGGGGTCCGGCTGCGCACCCCGGACGGGCGCGACCAGTCGTATCCGCTGGCCCGTGACATCCCGCTGGAGGGCCGGGTCCGGCTGCGGGCGGAACGCGGCGCGGGCCGCCGGCCCGCCGCCCGGCGGCCGGGACCGCCCCGGTGGCTCGCGGACCTGCTGCCCCGGCAGCGGAAGCCCGTCCCGGCGCCGTCCGACCGGAGGGACGCGGACGACCTTGGAGGGCGGGACACGTACGGGAGTTCCTCGTACGGCGGTTCCTCGTACGACGACGAATTCGACGAGGCCACCTGACACCGGACGGCGGACGACCGGTGGCCGGGCCGCCCGCGAGGCGGCCCGGCCACCGGAACCGCACCACCAACCCACGGCAGGTCCGCCCACGGGACCTGGGGGCCCATCGAGCGCCCGGTGCGCACGCACCGGACAGGGGGGAAACGAAGCGATGAAGATCTTCCAGCCGATGCTGTTCGTCGGCCTCGGCGGCACCGGCGGCCTGATCGGCGCCGAACTGGAGCGCCGGCTGCGCGCCGAACTCTGCGGACCGGACGGCACCGCCCTCACCGGCAACGGCCGGCTGCCCCACGAACTGCCCGGCTGCCTGCAGTTCGTGTACGCCGACTACAGCGAGGCGGAACTGGGCCGGCTGCCGCACCTGAGCGCGGACACCGCGCTGCGGCAGGCCTACAGCCGCACCTCGCGCGCCACGCACGACCTGCTGCCCGCCGACTACGACAGTTCGCCCGAGGTGACCCGGATGCTGCGCGCGCTGCTGCGCGACGAGGTGTCCGACTGGCTGCCGCCGCACGGCGGCGAACCCAAGATCAACCCGCTGCGCAACGGTGCCGGCCAGCTGCCCACGGTGGGCCGCGCTGCGCTGTTCGCCACCCTCGCCAACGGTCCCGCGCCGGTGCTGACCCCGCTGCACCGGGCCATCGACGCGATCGCCGGGTCCGGCGGGGAACTGCAGGAGGTGGGCGGCGACACCATCAACGGCTGCGACGTGTTCGTGGCGTTCTCGGTGGCCGGCGGGACCGGCGCGGGCATCTTCCTGGACTACCTGCATCTGATCGGGCAGGCGTTCAAGGACAAGAAGTTCCGGGGCGCGCGGATCTATCCGCTGGTCGTCATGCCGTCGGCGTTCCCCGAGGCCAAGGGCGGCGGCCGGGAGGCAGAACTCAACGCCGCCCGCGCTGTGGTGGACCTGTCCCGGCTGGTGGACGAGCAGAACGCGCCGGACGCGGAGGCGGAACTGGGTGACGTGGACCTCCAGGAGTCACTGCGCATCCGCTACCCGCAGACCCACCCGGTGTCGCTGCGGCCGGGCACCGTGCCCACCGCGTTCCTGTTCAGCCAGACGGCCGGCATCCGCCCCGACGACCTGCGCCGCTGCATCGTCTCCCTGGTGGTGTCCCTGGTCGGCACCGACCTGAACCTGGGCGAGGCCAAGGGCGGCGGACGCGACGACGACTACCAGACGTTCGCCAGCAACTTCGTCAACGGCGACATCAGCCGCCGTACCCGCTCCGCGACCGGTATCGGCCGCAAGGGCATCTCCACCAGCCTGGTCGCGTCGATGACGGCGCCGCTGGACGAGCTGGCCGAGCTGGTCGCGGCCAAGATGCTGGCCCACGCGGTGACCGGGCTGACCGACGCCTCCGCCGCCGTACCGCACGAGACGGCACCGCTGGTTCGGGAGATGTTCACCGCCGCCGGGCTGGGCGAGCTGTGGCGGCGCGAGCCGCTGGAGGTGACCGCGCCGGACCCGCTGCCGCGCGGCAGCGGCGAGATCGAGACCGCGCTGCGGGACCGGCTGGAGCAGATGCGGCGGCTGCTGGCCGACCTGGAACGGCAGGTCGCGCACCGCATGCCGGTGCTGGTGGAGGGCTTCTCACCGCGCGCGGCGGCCGAGCAACTGCTGTCGAAGACCGACTTGTTCACGCTGGGCCGGGTGGTGGCGGGCGTGCCGGGCGAGACCAAAGCGGTGGCCCGGCTCGGCTTCCTCGGCATGCTCGACAACCGCCGGCAGGACCCGGCGCGGCCCGCCGGAGTCGAGGTGCAGCCGCCGCAGGTGCAGAGGATCAAGGGCCGGATGGTGGGGCCCCGGCTGCGCTGGACGGACGACGAGGTGGCCGAAGTACTGGAGGCGCAGGACCGCTGGTACAGGTGGCGGGCCCGCACGGTCTGGCACCGCGCCTGGAGCGAGCACGAACCCCGCTGGCGGCAGGCCGCGAACCTGCTGCGCAACGAGGTGCACGCGGTCGTCGACGCGTTCCGCAAGCACGTGGACGACCAGCCGCGCGCGCACGCCGCGCAGGTCAAGGAGCTGTACGACGACCGCACCGGCGTCTCCTACCTGCTGCCCCCGCAGGGCAACCTGGGCCGCTTCTACCAGGCGCTGATGGAGCGTCTGGTGGAGAGCCACCAGCTCGGGCCCAACGGCGACGAGGCCGCGCTGCTGCACAAGCTGGTCGACGCCGAGCTGCGCCGCAGCGCATTCGCGGCCGGCCGGCACTCCCCCGACGCGGCCGTGTCGGAGGTGAAGGCCGCGTTCAAGCACCGGGTGCAGCGGCTGTTCTCCGAGCGTCCCGACGGACGGCAGGCCCGTGCGCTGCTGCCCAGGATGAGCACGCTGCTGGCCGCCGAGGCGGGCGACACCGAAGCGTCCCAGCAGGTCAGCGCGCGGGCGCTGGAGCAGTTCCGGTACAAGCTGGCCGGTCTGCTGCCGGCCGCGTTCACCCCCGAGGGCAACGGGCGGCTGAAGGTGCTCATCACCTATCCGGGCTCGCGCCGGGTGACGGTGGACAACTACCTTGAGAAGCATCTGCGACTGCCTCCGGACAGCCAGCGGACCATCGAGTACCGGGCTGTGGACACCGACTCGATCTCCGTGGTGCTGTTCCGCAGCGAGATGAGCCTCACCGAGGTGCCGGAGGCCCGCAAGGTGCTGCGCCAGTGGGCCAGGGCGCAGGAGACCCGCCGCGACGAGGACGTGCTGCGCTGGCGGCAGCGGCTCGGGTACCGCGACGACTGGCTGGCCAGCACGCCCGACGACCGGGCTCACATCCTGAACCGGCTGCTGTGCGCGCTGTGGAACGGCCAGATCGACTACCAGGGCGACCCGGTGTCCCCGCAACGGCTGCGCATCCGGCTGCACGACGACGCCGGCCAGGACGCGCTCGGCATCCAGCTGGCGCTCACCGACCTGCAGGATGGCATCTCCAGTTGGGCCGGGCTGCTGCGGGCGTACGAGCGTTGGGCGCTGCTGGCGGAGGAGAACATCGTGCAGAGCTACTGCAAGGTGGTGATGAACACGCTGCCGCGCGGGCTGGGCACCTCGGGAAGCGAGCCCTCGGAGCTGTATCTGAAGCTGGTCCACGAGGTGGCACCGCGTCAGCTGCGGCTGCTGGACGAGCGGGAGCGGCGCTACGGCGCACGGGTGACCGACTGGACGCGCCGACTGCGCGAGTTCTGGGCGGAGACCCTCCCCGACGCGCTCGACCTGCCCTTCCCGGAGGGCGAGAACCGCGCCCACCCGACCCTGCGCGAACTGGAGGAGTGGGTCCGCGAGAGCCGGAGCGCGGGCGAGGACCCACGGCACCCGGAGGAGGGGGAGCGGTGGGCCTCCGACCGGTCGTGGGAGCAGCGGCCCGCCGAGCGTCCGCAGCGCCCCGGCCCGGCGGACGGCGGGCAGTCCGCCGATCCGTACGGCGCGGCACGCGGCGCCGCGCCCCGGCGCGCCGACGGCTGGGACGTGCCCGCACACGGCAGGCCGGGCGCCGACGGCGCGCCGGGGGCCGGCAGCCGGCCGGGAGGTGTGCCGTCCGCCCGGCCCGGTCCCGCGCCCGGTGCCCCGCCCGCCGGGGAGGTGCCCGCCGCCCGGCACGGCGGCGACGGGGACGCGCGGTGGCCGTCGTCGGCCCCGCACGACGAGCGGACCCGGCACTGGCCGGACACCCCGCCCCCGGCCGCCGCGGTTCCGGCGGACCGCCCACGCCAGGACGTGGGCCCGACAGCGCCGGCGGACCCGGGCCGGGTCCGACCGCTGCCGCCCGCCGGCCGGCCCACGGTGCGGCAGGCGCCGGCCGGGTGGCCCGCGCCGGGACCGGCGCCCGCTCGGGCGCCGGAGTACCCGCCCTTCCCGCGCGCCGCCGAACCCGACCCGGGCTGGCCCGGCGCCGGTTCTGCCGCGCCGTGGGGCATCTCGGACGCGGACGGCGACGCCGACTGGCCCGACGAGGAGATCACGTCCGACGGCGACGGCGACGACGCCCGCGAGAGCTGGGAGAGGCACGCGTGAGCGCCATGGGGAGCCCGGTCGTCGTACTCGACTTCCGGGGCGGCCGGGACGTACCCGCGGACGGCGCCGAGCTGCGCCGCCGGGTGGGCGCGCGGCTGCCGGACAGCGGCCGGGACGATGCCGGAGACCTGCGGTTCCTGGTGGTGGACGAGCCGGACGGGCTGACGGCGCACGCGGAGGCGTACGAACTGATCGCGGCCGCACCGACGTTGGGCGCGGTGAGCCTGCTCTGCCTGGTCATCGGCGGCCTGGAGCGGCGGCGGTCCGCGAGCCCGCCGCCCTCGGACGCGCCGTACCGGACCGCGTCGTACCCGGACCCGGCACACCGGGACGCGTCGTACCCGGACGGCCGCCCGGTGGAGGGTGGGCGTCGGCTGCGGCTGGCGTCCGTGCTGCAGTCCTCCGGTACGGGGGTGCTGTGGGCACCCGATCCGCGGGCGGGGCACGATCCGCGCACCGCCGACCCGGCCGGGGAAACGGAGGCGGCGCTGGTCGCACTGACCGATCTGCTGCGGGTGCGGGAGATCTTCGACAAGGTGCTGTCCGAACTGCACGACGCCCCGGTGTCGGTGGCCACGCTGTCACTGCGGGTGCTGGAGCACGATCTGACACCGGACGCGCGGGACAGCGCGTGGACCGGCGCGCTGGCCCGGTTCGCCGGGGGCGAGGTGCCGGTCGCCGGGCCGCCCGCCGCGCAGGAACTCCCGCCGATGCTGGCCGAGTTGCTCGGTCCGGGTCCGGAACGCCCGGTGACGGCGCTGCTGCGTCCGGGCGGCCCCGCCGACGCCGCCCGCGCCGCCTGCGTACGGGCCGTGGACACCCTCGCCGGGGCCCGGGCCGAACTGGGCTCCGCACGGGCACTTCTGACGGGTCGACGGGTCGCCGACGGAGTGCCCTCGGCGATGGCACGGGCGGTGGATTCGCTGCACCGGTACCGGGACGTGGTGGCCCGTGTGCTGCGGGACAGCGGCTCGCCCGGTGTCCCGCACGGCGACGCGCTGGCCCGGCTCGCCGACGGGGGCGTGGCGCTGCCGGAGGAGATGTGGGAACGCCGGTCACGTGGCGGCGAGTCGGACGAGGGGCTGCAGCGCTGCACCGCGCGCTGGCTGACCTCGGGGCTGCCGCTGCGCGCGGTCGCGGCCCGACTGACGGCGCTCGCTGAGCGGGTCGCTCCGATGCCGTCCGCCGCCCGGCTGCGGGACCTGGAGCGGGCGTGCCCGGAGGAGTCGCTGGGGCGGATGTCGGCGGC
This sequence comes from Streptomyces sp. NPDC047085, assembly GCF_040643735.1. Classification (NCBI taxonomy): domain Bacteria; kingdom Bacillati; phylum Actinomycetota; class Actinomycetes; order Kitasatosporales; family Streptomycetaceae; genus Streptomyces; species Streptomyces sp. NPDC047085. The sequence continues at coordinate 15,573 of NZ_JBEYUW010000001.1, read as the reverse complement.
GGTGCCGCTGTACTTCGCCCGCGCCCGCGCGGGGCAGCTGGTGCCGACGGCGCTGGCCGCCTTCGTCTCCGCGCTCGCGCCGTGGCCCGGCACGCTGCTCGCGCTGCTGCCCGCGGCGGTGTTCCTGCTCGGCGGCGCGCTGGCCGGCGCGGTCCGGCCGGGCCGGGCGGCGGGCGGCCGGGTGCACCGGGCGCACGCGGCCCGCGCCGTCGCGCTGGCGGCCGGCGCGGGTGCCGGGTTCGGTCTGACCCTGCTGGTGAGCGTCCCGCGCGAGCTGGTGCTCGCGGGTGTGCTGGCCGGTGCGCTCGGCGCGGCGCTGTGCGTCGGGGCTTGGTGGCGCCGGGGCGTGGCCGACTGGTGGGAGGCGACCGGCACCTCCGAACTCGGGTCGTGTCTGGCCCGGGTGGACGCCGTCCTGGCGGACGCGCTGCGCCGGCAGTGGTGGGCGGCCGAGGAGCGCACCCGGTGCGCGGACGGCGCCCGGACGCTCGCGGCGGTGCTGCGGGGCGCGGCCGTCGAGGCGGACGCGGGACACCCGGTGTCCGGCCTGCCCTACACCTCCGGTGTGGGACCGGCCGGTCCGGACGGCTGGTCCGACCCCGGCTGGGACGAGTCGTCCTGGCCTGACGACCGGCCGGAGGCCCCCGGCGCCTGGCAGGACCCGGCGCACCCGGACGCGACACAGGGGTACGCGGTAGAACCGTACGCGGCACCACCGAGCGCCTCACCGCCGTACGCGTCGGAGACGCACGCTTCACAGCCGACCGGATCGCAGCAGTACGCGTCGCACCCGGCCCCGGCACGGCAGTACTCGCCGGGGCAGAACCCACCGGGCCCGGACCCGTCGGAGCCGGACTCGTCGGAGCCGGACTCGTCCTGGCCGGACGCCGACTGGCCCGACGACCCGCCGGCCGGCGCGTCGGCCGGCGGCTGGGCCGAGCTCGCCGACGCGCCCGGCGGCCGCGCCCGGCACGTGCCCCGGGTGGACCCGCCCTGGCTGCACCGGGGCGCGGGCGAGGGCGGCCCCGACCTGGTGCCGACCCTTGTGGCGGACCTGGCCGACGCGACGGTGGCCGCGCTGCGCGGCCACACCGGCTCCGACGGCGGCGCGGGCGGTGCCGGGCCTGCGGGCGGGGCGCCGACCACGCTGGAGGCCGCCGTGTCCCGGGCCATCGCGGCGGCCGGGCTGGGCCTGCGCGACAACGGGGTGGTGCCCGCCCCGCCCTACGCCCGGCAGGACCGGGTGCGGGGAGACGCCTCGGCGCTGCTGGGCATCGGGGCGCAGCGGGTCCGGGACGTGCTCAACACCGGTTCGGAGCAGGGCAGGCCACTGCTGCTGTGCCCCCCGGCGCAGCTCTCGCTGCTCAGCCGGGACCCGGCCGAGGCACGGTCCATCGCGTTCGCCCCGCGGGCCGTACGGCCCGCGGTGGAGGTGCGTGCAGGCGGGCTCGGCCCCGACGGCGAACCGGCCGCGATGGTGTGGACGGCGTCCGGCCGCTTCGCCGGCACGCTACGGCTGGTCCCGCTGCGTGCCGGTGTGGTGGAGAACGTGCGCGTGCGCACCTGGGCCGACGACGGCCCCCTCCCCGGCCCGGACCGCGGCACGACCGGAACCGTCCCGGACCCCGGCGAGGAATGGGCGCAGCGGTGAACCGTACCCGTACGACGACGACCGACCGCGCCCCGGGCGCACGGACCAACACAGTGGGGAAGTCATGGTGAACGACCACCGACCCGCGCCGCGCCCAGACCGGTTCGGGCCGGCGCCGGAGCCGTACGCGGCGGCCGCCCCCCGGCCGACCGCCCGTCAGGAGTCCGTCCACGACGCGGAGGGTGACCGCGCGGAGCGGATGCGGCCCCGCGAGCACACCGGCCGGGAGACCGGCACCGGCCCCGCCGCGTCCCGGGAGGCAGCCGTGGAGTTCTCGTTCGTCTCGCCGCAAGGCGTCACGCACCGGGTGCGGGCCAGGTTCGGGCCGGACCGACCGCGTCTGGTCCGGCCGCCCGCGCTGGCCCGGCCGGTCCGCTTCGAGGACGGCTGGCAGGGCTTCCAGGTCCGGCTGCCGCAGGAGGCGGGCGCGGACCGGGAGGCGTACACCCTGCTCCAGGCGGAGATCACCGCGGCGCTGGCGCTGCACCGCGCGTACGCGGGCACCCGCTTCGGCGGCCTCTTCCCGACGCCGGTCGGTTATGACGTCAACACCTTGACGCCGTTCGTGCTGTACGCCGTACCACGCGGACGCCCGCTGTCCGGGCCGACCGAGCGGGTGTCGATCGGCGACCAGCGGGCCGTGGAGCGCGATCTGGTGCTGGCGGTACGGCTGATGGAGGCGGTCGGCCTGGTGCACCGGGGCATCGTGCCGGGCGCCGTCCGCTGGGACGCGCAGGGCGTGCAGGTGTGGGACCTGGGCTCGGTGGTCCGGGCCGGGCGTCCCCGGGTGCCGTACGGCATCCCGCCCTACGCCTCGCCCGAGCAGCGGGCCGGGGTGGGCACGACGGAGGCACGGGACGCGCTGTGGAGCGTGGCGCAGGTGATGTACCACCTGGTCACCGGCCGGCCGGGGAACGCCGACGGACCGCCCGCCGATCTTGCCGCGCAGCGGTCGGTGACGGAGACCCTGGGCCAGGTGTTCGCCCGGCACGCCCAGGACCGGCCGACGCCGGACGCGCTGTTGCGCACCTTGGTGCCTGAGGTCGCCGCCGAGGCGGCGGGCGTGCTGCTGCCGGACCCGCTGGAGCACCACCGGCGGGAGTTCGACGAGATCCGGCGCCGCAAGCACGCCTCTCTCGCCCCGCCGCCCCCGGCGCACACCTCGTACCTTCCGGAGCAGGAACACGCCGGGGACCCGGGCGGCTACGTCGCGGACGGGCCCCGGTACGGCGAGGCGCCGCCGGCGCAGTTCACCGGCTACGAGTATCCGGCCCGCGAGCGCGGCCGGCTGCGCGCCTGGATCAGCGGAGGCCGTACCTCCGGCACGAACGAGCCCGGCGGGAGCCGGTCCGAAGGAGACACCCGCCGATGACCGTTCCGATGCCGCCGGGCGCCACCGCCCAGGAGATCCTCTGCCCGTACTGCCTGGAGATCATCTCCTACGACGAGCAGCAGCTGTTCGCTCGCAACGACAAACAGCTGTTCGAGGAGCTGCACGTGGACCGGCGGATCAGTCCGCTGCGTCTCGCCGACACCCTCCGCTCCGCCTATCAGCGGTGCGGCAACTCCGAGGGCGAGCAGACCCATTACATCCCGGTGCCGTACCTGACCAACGGCAGTCCGCTGACCGTGGCGATGGTCGGGGACTCGGCCACCGGCAAGACGCATCTGCTCACCCAGATGATCGCCGAGATCGCCGACGGCGGTCTGAAGCGGTACGGGCTGCAGATGCAGTCGGTGAACCCGCAGGACCACCAGACGTTCATGACCGAGCGGGTGGAGCGGCTGCGGTCCGGGACGATGCTGGAGCACACCCGCAGCGCCGGTGAGTTCGCCGCGTTCGTGGACGCGCTGCTGCTGAGCCGCCCGGACGGGCTGGCCCGGCCGGTGGCGTTCTTCGACCTGGCCGGTGAGGACCTGCGCCGCACGGACGCGCTGACCCGGTTCATGGTGGGCGTGGACGCGCTGATCTTCGTGGTGGACCCGCTGCGGGCGCTGCCGATGCCGTATCTCGACCCGCTGCGCGGCGACCTCGGCTACACCCGGGGCGGCGATCCGGCGTTCCAGACCGTGCTGGACCGGCTGCCGCGCGCAAGCGGGCAGTATCTCGGGGTGGCGGCGGCGGTCGTGATCAACAAGAGCGATCTGGTGCGGTTCGAACCGCCTGTGGACCGCTGGCTGGGCGAACCCCCGCCGGAGCGGCGGATGGCCGAGCGGTTCGCGGAGGAGAGCCGGGACGCGTACTCGTTTCTGCGCCACCACACCGGGCAGGCGTGGGTCGGTCCCTTCGACAGCGTGCTGCGCTGTACCCTGCACTTCGCCTCGGCCACCGGCAGCCACGACCACGAGGGCAGATTCCCGCACGGTACCCGGCCGTTGCGGGTGCTGGAGCCGCTGATCTCGGTGCTCGCCATGTGCGGGCTGCTCGACGACGGCACCGAGGACGGACCGGCGGCGGTGGGCTTGTGACCCGGACGCAGCCCGGCCGACCCGACGACACGGCCGCACCCGACGACCGGGTGCACCAGGTCGTGTTCCGCTGGGCCGGCAACCTCGGCCATCGGGGCGCGGGGATCGCCGCGGTCGCCTACTCCTGCCCCGAGCCCGAGGCACGCGCACTCGCCGACCGGCTCGGCCCCGTCCTCCGCGTCATGGGCGACGAACAACGCCCCAGCCTGGTCCGGCACATCATCCCCGGCGGCCGAGTCCTCCTCGTCCGCCGCACCCCGGGCTCCGACGCCCAGGGGCGCGACAGCACGGTGTGCCATGCGCTGCTGGGGCCGGCGAAGCTCCTGGTGCCGCTGTACTGCGTCAGCCTGGGTGCGGTTCCCTGGGCGGAGCAGGGCTGGGCCGACCGGGTGACGGGGCGGATCGAGCCGATGCCGCGCGAACGGCTCAACGCCCTGGCCAACCACATGCGGGACCGCATGTGGGAGAACGTACGGCTGGTCCGGCGCCCGCTGCTCTGTCTGGTGGCCCAGTTCCTTCGCACTCCGGGGGCCCGGCTGTCGGCTCTCGTGGGCGAGCTGGACGAGTCCCTGGCCAAGGCGCACGCCGAAGTCCGGGAGCATCGACCGGTGCCTCCCGTACGGGAGTTGCCGGAGCCGGCTCTCTTGGTGCTGTGGGGTCTGTGGTGGATCTTCGGCTCCTCGCTGGACCGGGGCTCGGGAAGCTGGCAGTTCGCCACCTTCGACACGATGGACGACCAGGCGTACCGGGTGGTGTTCGTCCCGGCCTGGCGTGTCTCCCCCACCGAGGACAGCCGTCTGCGCCGGATCGACCTGCTGGACCCCGGCACGGACCTGGCCTCCGAACTCGCCGCCACGCTCGTGGACCACTACCTGCACTGGCCCGCCGTCAAGTACCAACGCCTGCTGGACACCGACCCGAACACGACCGACCCCGACCACCGGCGCTTCCACGCCCGGCTCCGCGAAGTGTGGCCCACCAGATACGAGGGCCCAGGAACCACGGACACGGGTTCCGTCCCCGTGATCTCCCCATCCCCGGCCACGGAACGGGGCGAGGAGCCCGCTCCGCCGCAACAGCTTCACATCCAGGACGAGTTTCCTGCTCATCCACCGGCCCGGCACACCCCCGCCTCCGACGCAAGCTGGACCTCCCCGCCGGAGTGGCGCCAACAGCCGCTCAGGACACCGGTGTTGCCCCCTCAACACTTCCGCCCGACGGCGGAGCCGGCGACAGCGCCACGGCAGGCGGGGAGCCTTACGGAGGAGGGGGAAGGCGCACTCGAAGCGACGGAAGCGCAGCGGTCCGGCACGCAGACCGTGTCGTCGGCATCGTCACCGGACGGATCAACGTCTGCGGCGGCACAGGGGACGTACGCGTCCGGGCAGGCCGTGGAACCGAGGCAGCCAGGGCAGCACACACACTCCGGACGGTCAGGACAGGAGGTCCACCACGGATACCCGGAGCCACCGAGCACCCCGCCCCAGTACCCGCCACTGCCGAACCCGCCCCCCGAGTTCTCCCCACGGGCGGACGCGCCCATCACCCGCCACGCGACGGGCCCCGCTACGGGGGCCGGCATGAGTTCCGCGACGGCCCCGGCGATGGGAGCGATCACCGACCGGCTGACGCCGGACCACCAACGCGCCCTGAGGGCAGAGGCGTTGCCGAAGTTCTTCGACCAGCCGGTCGCGGCACGATCGACGGTCTCGAAACTCTTGGGACACAGGGGCCGCCGGGCACGTATGGAGATGTCCCAGATCCGAGCCCTGGCCGAGGACCTGACCTGCGCGACGAGCCGTGCGGGACGCGCCGCCGACCTCCGGTACAAGGCCGAGGAACGCCTGGCCCAGACCCACCACGAGGACCTCCTGTCCCTCCTCCGGGAACCCCTGCCCTACGCCGCCCAGAACATCGTCCTCGAACACCTCCCGCCCGCCGTCCAGGCGGAGGAGTCGGCCCGCGACCTCCTCACCAGCCTCCTGGCGATCGACTTCCGGATCACAGCACCCCCCGACCTCCCGGACCCGTACGTGACCGACCTCCACACCCAACGCACCGCCCGCATGATCCGCTGGTTCTTCAGCTGGCTCATCGAACCCCGGACCACGAAGACCCAGAGCCCTCAGCTCACCAAGTACCTCAGCTCGATCGCCTCCTCCGACGCCCCGGCCGACCACCGGATCCTGCAGGAACTCCTGATCGACACGGAGGAGGACCGGATTCCGGCATTGCCGAAGGAGACTTGGCTGGCCATCACCCGGGCGTTGTACGAGAAGGCACACCCTTAGGCGGACACAGGTCTGCTCCCGAGTGATCGGAGGCAGACCTGCAGACGGCCACCACCGTCAGACAGAGTGCCCAGCACGCAGAACGCCACGACGATCAGTGAGGCGATCACCAACGACCGGATCAGCCCCGAAACGGGAAGCACCAGGACGATCAGAACGACCGGGAGGTGAACAGCTCCGAGTACAGTCAGGCCCTCGGAGCGTCGGAGGAGCGTCACGGGGGGTGGGTCCGACTGCGGACGTGGGCCCGGGTCCGGCGACGGCGCCGCTCCCACGTCGACGATTTGAGGCGGCAGCGCGAACCGGTCCGCCGACCGTGCAGATGCGCGTCATTGATCCCGGGCAGCCGCGCGCGTCGACCACCTGCGTCCGACGCACCGGGTCGACCGACACCGCATCGGGTGCAGGTGCGCCTGAGCCCACGCGGCTCCGTTCGGTGAGCGGCAGAACGGTCAGCCCCTGCCGCGACCAAGGCTCCTCCCTGCAATATCCGTCGACCCTCAAAACGCTGGGACTGAAGTCGAGCCGGTCCGGAGCCGGACCAGGTGCCGGGGCCCGGTGCGCAGGACCATGCCGTCCCTCAGGGACGGTTCGTCCTCCGGGCCGATTCGGACATCGTCCAGCCGGACGGCCCCTGTTCGAGCAAGCACCGCCCGGCCGAGGCGCTCGGCTCCGGTTGCGACAATGCCGGAGCTCCCGCGCCGTTGCCGGCACCGCCAACGGCACCACGAGTTCACCGATCCCGTCCGTCACGAGCCGGACGGAGAAACCCGCGAGGAACTCGCGGGGTTCCTCAGTGAGCCTCGGCGGTCTGGCTGGTCCAGGTGGCGTACATCTGCGTGTACTTGCCGTCTGCGGCGAGGAGTTGGTCGTGCGCACCGACCTCGACGATCCGACCCTCGTCGACGACGACGATGCGGTCGGCCTTCATGGCCGTGGAGAGCCGGTGTGCGATCAGGATTGCGGTGCGGCCCTCCAGCAGTACGTCCAGGGCCTCCTCGATCTTGGTCTCCGACCGGAGGTCCAGGTTGGACGTGGCCTCGTCCAGGATCAGCACCCGGGGCTGGGCCAGGAAGGCCCGTGCCAGGGCGACGAGTTGCCGTTCACCGGAGGAGAGGGACTGGCCCCGCTCCTGGACGACGGTGTCGAGGCCGTCGGGCAGCCGCTCGACCACGTCGACCAGGCCGACCACCCGCAGCGCCTCCCGGATCCGGTCTTCGGAGGTTTCCGGGGCGGCGAAACAGATGTTGTCCCGAAGCGGCCCGGCGAACAGGAAGGGCTCTTGCGGCACCACGCCGATCTGCCGGCGGAGGGACTCGATCCGCACGTCCCGGAGGTCGCGCCCGTCGATGAGGATCCGGCCGGAGGTCGGGTCGTAGAACCGGGTCACCAGTTTGGCGAGAGTGGACTTGCCTGCGCCGGTCGGTCCGACGAACGCCACGGTCTCACCGGCCCGGATGTCCAGCGACACATCGGAGATCACCGGCCGGTCGGGAACATAGCCGAACGTGACGTCCTCGAAGACGATCTCACCCTCGACCTTCGGCAGATCGACGGCACCGGGGGCCTCCTCGACCTCCGGCCGGGTGCTCAGGAGATCCCTCAGCTTCACGATCGACGACTGCCCCTGCTGGTACGTGTTGTACAGCTGCACCAGTTGCTGGATGGGCTGGAAGAAGGCGCCCAGGGAGAGCAGGAACGCCACCAGTTCGCCGATGGTCAGGTCCCCGTCGGCGACCATTCCGGCGCCGATGGCCAGCAGCGCGAGCTGCCCGGCGACACCGATGACCTGGGTGCTCGGCGTGTAGATGGAGTTGATCCGGCCGGTGCGGACATTGGCGTCGAAGTACTTGCCGGTGACCTGTCGGTGATGCTCGGTGTTGTGCCGCTGCCGGTTGTGCGCCGTGACGCTGCGAACACCCTGCAGGCTTTCGGAGAGGTCGGCGATCACGTCGGCGATGGTGTCCCGCACCCGCACGTAGCCCTTGCCGGACGCCCGGTGGAACCACACGGACAGCGCGGTCAGGACGGGCACGACCAGCACGATGGTGATGAGCGCCAGCCGCACGTCGAAGGTGAACAGCACCACCGTGACGACGACCATGGTCAGGCCCTGGACGGCGAACTGCGCCAGACCGTCCTGCAGCAACTGCTGGAGATTCTCGATGTCGCTGGTCATCCGGGTCATGATCACGCCGGCCTTCTCGCCGGTGTAGAAGTTCAGCGACAGCCGCTGCAACTGGGTGAAGACGCGTACTCGCAGGTCGTTCATCACCCACGCGGCGATCCGCCCGGTCACCTTGACCCGCGCGGCCTGCGCGACACCGGTGACCACCAGACTGACCAGGTACGCGACCGCGACCAGCACCAAGGTGCCGGAGTCCCGCGCCGTGATGCCGTCGTCGATCCCGATCTGGGTCAGCTTCGGACCGGCCTGCAGCGTCAGCGCCTCCAGGGCCACGAACACGCCGGCCAGCAGCACCATCGACCAGTACGGGCGGATCAGCCGCCGCAGACTCAGCCTGGCGCCGTCGGGATCGGGCCGGCCGTGCTCGAAGTCGACCTCGGGCTCGGGATGTTCCGGCTCGGTCTTGAGCAACTTGTCGACACTCGCCTGCATCTCCGGCGGCACGCCGGCGAAGGGCAGACCCGGTGCGGTGGCCCTGCCGCCGCCGTTGAACGCGGCGCCACCACCTGCGGGAGACGTCATCGGCCCACACTCCCCAGTTCCTCGATGCTCTCGTCCGCCTGCGCGAGCACTTCCGCGTACAGCGGCGTGCCGGCGAGCAGCTCCTTGTGCGTGCCGTCCGCGACGATCCGCCCGCCGTCCAGCAGCACCACGCGGTCGGCCAGGCCGATCGTGGACAGCCGGTGCGCGATGATCAACGTCGTCCGGCCGGCGAACAGGGTCCGCAGCCCGGCGTGGATCTCCTGCTCCACCTGGACGTCGATGGCGCTGGTGGCGTCGTCGAGTACCAGCACCGGCGGATTCACCAGCAGCGTCCGGGCGATCGCGATGCGCTGGCGCTGCCCGCCGGACAGCGTGTAGCCGCGTTCGCCGATGACGGTGTCGTACCCCTCGGACAGTTCGATGATGAACCCGTGCGCCCCGGCCAGCCGGGCCACCCGCTCGATGTCGGTGATGTCCGCGTCCGGCCGCCCGTAGGCGATGTTGTCGCGGACCGACGCCGAGAACAGGAACGGCTCGTCCAGTACGACGCCGACGGTGTCCCGCAGGCTGTGCAGGGTCAGCTCCCGCACATCGTGCCCGTCCACCGAGACGGAGCCGGCGCGCACGTCGTAGAAACGCGGCAGCAGCCTGGCCACGGTGGACTTTCCGCTGCCGGTCCGACCGACCAGCGCCACCGTCTCGCCGGGGCGGAGCCGCAGCGTGAACCCCTTCAGCACGTCGGGGCCGTCGCCGTAGCCGAAGGTGACGTCGTCGAACCGGACGTCGCCGCGCGCCTCGGTGATCTCCAGCGCGTCGGGGGCGTCCGCGATCTCCGGCTTCTCGTCCAGCACCTCGTACAGCCGCTTGGCCGCGGCCGACGACCGCTGCCCCAGCATGATCAGGTTGCCGATCACCTGGAACGGCACCTGGAGCATCAGGAGATAGGCGTTGAAGGCCAGGATCGCGCCGACGCCCAGCTCACCGTGGATGACCAGGTATCCGCCGTACAGCAGCACGATCGCCATGCCGACCCGGGGCAGGTTCTGCACCGCGGGCGTCCACCGAGCGCGCAGATCGGCGTCCTTCACATTCGCCCACCGGACGCCCGTCGCGGCCTTCTGCAGCAAGGCGAGCTGACTCCGTTCGGCCGCGAACGACTTGACCACGCGCACGCCGTTGACGTTCTCGTCCACCACCGTCGCGACATCGGCCAGCCGGGCCTGGATCAGCCAGGACACCGGGAACAGGGAACGCTGCATGCGCCGGCTGGCCACGAACAGCAGCGGCATCGGCAGCATGGCCAGGATGGCCAACGGCACGTCGATCGCCAGCATGTACACGAACGACACCAGCGAGATGCCGCACTGCACCAGCAGGTACGGCGCGAACGCCAGGTACATCTGTACCGCGCGGATGTCGGAGTTGGCGCGGGAGATGAGCTGCCCGCTCTGCATCCGGTCGTAGAACGGGAACGACAGGCTGGTCAGGTGCTCGTAGACGATGTTGCGCAGGTCGTACTCGATCTTGGCCGCGGCGCGGAACAGCAGCTGCTTGGACAGGTAGCCGACGACCAGCATGACCGCCGTCATCCCGACCAGCCACCACATGTAGTGCGACAGGGGCACCGTGTGCGACACGATCGAGTTGTCCACCGCGTCCTGAATCAGGGTCGGCACCTGTACGGCCACCAGCATGCTGGCCCCCGACATCACCAGAGCCGCGCCGAACATCCACCGGTGCGCCCGGACCAACGGCCACGCCCGCCTTAACCAGGAACGGCTCGGATCGGGGTCGATCGCCGCGCTGGGCGGCGGATACGTCTTGCTCACCTGGATTCCCCTCTGTGCGCGCCCTCGCGGGCGGCCCACTCGTCTTGCTCTCGGCAGCGTCGACTGCCCGTGGAACAAGGTGTGTTCGACGGTCTGGGTGGGCCCCACGGATTCAGGATAGCAAAAAGAAGGTACGGCGTACGCAGTTTGAGTTATGGTCGGTGCATGCACCACCCGCACCACCGACCACGAGGAGGTTCGACCCTTGGTTACCGTTGTCTTCGGCGCACGCGGCAACGTCGGCCGTAATGTCGCTGCCGGCCTGATGGCCGCCGGCGAAAAGGTCAGGGGGACCAGCAGAAACCCGGAGGCGGGCGGCTTCCCGTCCGGGCTGGAGGTCGTCCCGGCCGACCTGGAGCGCCCCGAGACCCTGCCCGAGGTGCTGGCCGGTGCCGACAAGGTGTTCCTGTACGCCAAACCGGAGGAGATCGAGGGCTTCGTGGCGGCGGCGCGATCCGCCGGCGTGCGGAAGGTGGTCCTGCTGTCGTCGGTGTCGGTCGTGATGGCCACCGCCGAACAGAACCCGATCGCCCGGATGCACCGGACGGTCGAGCTGGCCATCGAGCGGTCGGGTCTGGACTGGACGTTCATCAGGCCGGGCATGTTCGCCACCAACGCCCGGTGGTGGTGGGGGGAATCGATCCGCGCGGAGGGCGTCGTGCGCCTTCCGTACCCCGAGGCGCAGAACGCACCCGTCCATGAGAAGGACATGGCCGCGCTCGCCGTGACCGCTCTGACCGAGCCGGGCCACTCCCACCAGGCGTACACCGTCCACGGGCCCGAGTCGCTGACGCTGCGGCGCCAGGTGGAGCACATAGGTGAGGCCGTCGGGCGCCCGATCCGGGTGGAGAAGGTCTCTGTCGAGCAGGCGCGGGAGGAATTCGCCGAGAAGGCGCCTCAGAACGTGGCCGAAGCGCTTCTGGGCATGTGGGCCGCAGCCGACGGCGTTCCGGCCCCGGTCTCGGTCATCGTCTCCAGGATCACCGGCAGGCCCGCGCACACGTTCGCGCAGTGGGCCGCCGACCACGCCGACGACTTCCGCTGAGCGTCCTCCGCGGCTGACCGCCGTGCGGTGGTCAGCCGCGGAGAAGCGAGATGCCCATGAGAACGGGCACCGACACGAATGCCTTTACAAGTACCGGTGACTGCTGTCACCGGCCGGGTCCGGATCCCGCCGAATCTCTCGGCGGCGGGTTCACGGAGTCGACGAGTCCGGCCAGGGCAGGGCGGTCTCGACCGGAACGGTGTAGTCGACGCCGGGGACGTCGAAGCCGTACAGGGCGCGGTATTGGGCTCGGAACCACGCGGTGTCGGCCAGTTCGGTGACGGTCTCGGGGGTGATCGACCGCCACCGTGCGGCCACGGCTGCCTGGACCGGCTCGGACAGCTCCCAGCCGTCGAGACGGATGCGGCCCGAGCGGTCCACGTCGGGCCGGTGCGCGGTCAGCTGGTTCCACAGCTCGAGCGACTGCTCGACGGGGGACGGGAAGCGGTCGCCGAGGACGCCACGCAGCAGGCCGACGTAGAGCGGGATGCCCGGGATGGCGGTCAACGCCTGGCTGACCACGGCCCCGTTCACCGAGGTGAAGGCGCGGCCGTCCACCGCGGCCAGTCGTTCGGTCAGGGCGCACGCGGTGGACTCCAGGTCGGCCTTGGCGGCGCCGATCGTGCCCCCGCGGTAGATCGCCGAGGTCAGCGGCGAGCCGATGTAGCTGAGGGCGACCGTGCGGAAACCGCTGCGCAGCAGCCCGCGATCGGCCAGCGCGGTGACCCAGCGGGACCAGTCCTCGCCGCCCATGACCCTGACTGTCGCCGCGGTCTCGGCCTCGGTCGCCGGGGCGACGGTGACCTCCCGCACATACGCGGCTCCGTCGTCGCCGAACTCCAGGTTCCGGGTGGTGTGCGGCGCGCCGAGCGGTTTGAGCACCGACTGGTAGGTGGTGCCGCTCCGTGGGTCGGTGCGCCGGGGCGCGGCCACGCTGTAGATCAGGTAGTCCACGCCGCCGAACCGCTCGGCCAGCAGGTCCAGCGTCTCGGTCTTGGTGGTGTCGGCGAAGGCGTCGGCGTTGCGGAACGAGAAGTCGGCCCCGAGCTCGCGGGCGATCGCGTGGGTGGCGATGGTGCGGTACCACCCGGCGCTCGCGCTGCGGTGCCCGGCCGGCCGCTCGAGGCCGATGCCCACGCCGTCGATGCCGTACCGCACCAGCCCGGCGATCGTGCTCGCCAGGCCGTAGCCCGCGCTCGACCCGATGACCAGTGCCGTCGGCCGCCGCGCCGGTGGCTCCTGCGGGGCCGGCACCTCGGCCCGCATCAGCTCCACGCTGCGGAAGCATCCGGCCGGATGCGACTCGAGCAGCAGGTAACCACGTCCCGTCGGGTCAACGACGCGCTTCGACTGTGTGAGCGGTGGGTGCATCATCGTCTCCTCTGCCGGATCGGTCCTCGAGCAGTGCCTGCTTGAGGTGCTGGACAAGGTCGTCCGGTGTCGACTGGTGGAACATGGACGCGGTGTCCAGACGCACACCGGTCGCCGAGTGCAGGCGGTTCCGCAGGGTCAGGATGGACAGCGAGTCGAAGCCGAATTCCAGGAGGACCTGGTTCGACCGCACCACGTCGGCCGACTCCAGCCCGAGCACCGCCGAGATCTGTGTGGAGATCAGGTCGCCCAGTGTCCGGTCCCGTTCGGCTTCCGCCATCGACGCGAGCCGTTGCCGCAGCGAGGTCACCGAGACCGCGCCTTTGCCCGCCGTACGTTTGCCGGTGGTCCTGACCAGCGACCTGAACACCGGCGGCAGCGCGTTCCCGGCTTCGGCCTGCCTGGCCAGCTCGGCCAGATCCAGCCTGGCCGGGATCCACACGGGTTCGCTCGCGCGACAGGCGGTGTCGAACAGCGCGACGGCTTCCCGCGCCCCCAGCACGCCCACGCCCGCGATCCCGCCACGGGACGGTGCGTCGTCCGGCGCCCAGGGTCCCCAGGCCAGCGACACCGCGAGGGCGCCGCTCGCCCGGCGCCGTCGGGCCAGCGCGTCCAGTGCGGCTGCCGACGCGGCCGTGGCGGCGGTTCCGGCGCCACCGACGGTTCCGGCGAACGACGAGCACAGTACGAGGGTGGCGTCCCCGATCTCCTGGTCGAGGATCTCCGCGGCACCGACCGTCGCGCGCATCGCCTCGGCAAGCGCATCGGGGGTCGGGGACGGGGCCGCAGACGGTGCCGCAGACGGTGCCGGATCGGGCTCCTTGTCGTACGGCGGCGCCTGCGGGATGTGCACGGCCATGGTCAGCGGATGCTCCGCGGGCAGACGGTCGATCAGCTCCCGCAGCGCCGTGCGGTCGGCCGGATCACACGCCGCGGTGGTGACGGTGGCGCCCAGCGCGGTGAGTTCCGCGGTCGGCTCGGGGGCCAGGGCGCCGGTGAGCACCAGATGCCGCACTCCGTGCACGGCGACCAGGTGCCGCGCCAGTCGCTCACCCATGGGCGTGGTCCCGCCGGTGATCAGCGTGGTGCCGTCGTGGCCGGCGAACCGCTCCGTCGCACCCGCCGGTGCGCCCGGTGCGAGCCGTGGCACCCTGACCCGGCCCTCGCGCAGGGCCATCTGCGGCTCGCCGGACATGACGGCCCTCGGCAGCGCACGCCAGGAAGCCTCGTCGGCATCCACGTCGGCGAGTACGAACCGTCCGTGGTGCTCCGCCTGCGCGGACCGGATCAGCCCCCACGCCGCGGCGCCGGCGAGGTCGGCGTCGGCAGGGTCGAAGGCCGCCACCGCGGCGGTGGTCAGGAACACCACGGTCGACGTGGCGAGTTCCTCGGTCGCCAGCAGGGCGTTCAGCCGGCGCAGTGTCTCCCGCGCGGTGTCGGCGACCTCCGCTCCCGTCGGCACGGTGAGCAGCACGTAGTCCGGCACCTCCCCGTCGGCTTCGACCAGGGCGTCCAGTCCCGGGTATGCCTGGGCGTTCACGCCCGCGGCCGTCAGTCCCACGGCGGCGCGGAGTGGATCCTCGCCCACGACCGCCCAGTTCGCCCTGCGCGGCGACGACTTCGCGAGGTGGTCGACCCACGTCTCCCGGTAGAGCGCGCCGAGTTGCACCACCCTGGCGGCCTGCAGCTCGGCGGGAACGACGGGCGTGGTACCGACCGTGAACTCGGCGACCGGATCGCCCACGGTGTCGGCCAGCATGATCGACACCGAGCCGGCGCGGTCCGGGCCGATCCGCACCCGCAGGGCGGACGCGCCGACCGCGTGCACGGCGACTCCGCGCCACGACGTCGCCAGCCGGGGGCCCTCGGTGCACGCGGCGTGGAGGGTGGCGTCGAGGAGGGCGGGGTGGATGGCGTAGGCGTCCGGCTCTGTGGGCAGAGCGACCTCGGCGTAGACGTGGTCGTTGTGACGCCACATCCGCTGCAGCCCCTGGAACACCGCACCGTAGTGGTACCCATGGCCGGCCAGGGTCTCGTAGGAGACGTCCACGGGCCGCGCCCCGGCAGGGGGCCAGGCGGTGAGATCCCAGTCCGCAGACGGCGCCTCGACATCCAGCACACCCGTCGCATGACACGTCCAGGACGCAGAAGTGGCCGTGTCCGGGCGCGCGTCGATCCGCACCGCACGCCCACCGTCACCGGCAGCCGGCTCGCTCACCTCCACCCGCAACCGAACGGCACCGTGC